>NZ_VCHQ01000025.1 GCF_005860775.1 Klebsiella indica | reverse complement strand
GGTGAGCCGTTACCTCACCAACAAGCTAATCCCATCTGGGCACATCCGATGGCAAGAGGCCCTAAGGTCCCCCTCTTTGGTCTTGCGACGTTATGCGGTATTAGCTACCGTTTCCAGTAGTTATCCCCCTCCATCGGGCAGTTTCCCAGACATTACTCACCCGTCCGCCACTCGTCACCCGAGAGCAAGCTCTCTGTGCTACCGTTCGACTTGCATGTGTTAGGCCTGCCGCCAGCGTTCAATCTGAGCCATGATCAAACTCTTCAATTTAAGTTTGATGCTCGTGAATTAAACTTCGTAATGAATTACGTGTTCACTCAGAGACTTGGTATTCATTTATTGTCCGAAGACATTAAGAATCCATGTCACTTTGAGTGCCCACACAGATTGTCTGATAAATTGTTAAAGAGCAGTTGCGACGCGCTTCAGCGCTCTGTCGCGAGGTCCCGTATAATACGTTTTCCTCATTCAGAGTCAAGCGTTAATTTTTGCTTTTCCCTGTCGGCTTTTACGGTGACTTTTCACCGCTTAACCCCGCTGACCCGGCGGCTTGCGTGCCGTTGTTCCGTGTCAGTGGAGGCGCATTATAGGGAGTAATTCCGGTGTGACAAGGGGTAATTGCAAAAAACTTTTCGTTCGCTCAAATTTACATCACTCAGGGAATTTCACATGCTATTTTCTGGTCATTTGCGCAATCTCCTGCGCAAATCGCCCAACCTGCTGCCAGTCGGTATACACGACCTCTTTACGAACATCCGTTTCACCGCCAGTCATCTTCATAATAAGACGAATCATAAAGCGATCGTACCAACGATAACGCGGATAGCGGAGTGCGCCGGCAAACACCGCGCTACGCTGCGGTTTCCACGGCGAATTGAGCAAAAACTTGCGCGTATAGCTATTAGTTTGCGGAGTACGTTTCTCTGGTTTACGCGCCACAAGATTAACCGAAAAAAAGGCCCCCGGTAGAGACTGCAGAGACTGGAGGTGTTTTTTCACAAATCGCCCTAGCGCCGGATGAAAGTGGCCATAACGAATTGATGCGCCAATCACGACGCGATCGTATTGCGACCATTCGATATCATGGGTACGGTTCAGGTCAACCGTATCCGTATCAATCCCCTGCTCTTTTAATTCGGATGCCAGAAAAGAGGCTATTTCGTGCGTCTGTCCGTCACGGGTAGAGAATAGAATCAAAGTTTTCACAGACACTCCTGTTATTCGCGCCAGAAAGTCGGAGTAAATAGCACCAGTAGGGTGAATACTTCCAGACGCCCAAACAGCATATTAGCAATCAGGATCCATTTCGCGACTGGATTCATTGTCGCAAAGTTATCCGCTACCACGCCCAACCCGGGTCCAAGGTTATTCAACGTCGCTACGACTGAAGCAAAAGCAGAAAAATCATCCACGCCGGTAGCGATAATCGCGAGCATACTGATGATAAACACCAGCGCATAAGCGGAGAAGAATCCCCAGACGGCTTCCAGGATACGTTCCGGCAGCGCACGGTTCCCGAGTTTAATACTGTATACCGCATTAGGGTGTACCAGCCGTTTAAGCTCACGGTTGCCCTGTTTGAAGAGCAACAGGATACGAATAACTTTCAAACCACCGCCGGTCGACCCGGCGCAACCGCCAATAAAAGCCGAACATAGCAACAACACCGGCAGAAATAGCGGCCAGCGCGCGATACTGTCGGTAGTGAAGCCAGCCGTTGTCGCCATTGATACCACCTGAAAGAACGCCTGATTCAAGGTCGTTAGCGGGGACCCGTATACGTTATGCAGCCACAACACCAGAGTACAAATGACCACCAGCGTTAACTGCACACCGATAAACATACGGAACTCCGGATCGCGCCAGTAAACTTTCAGGCTACGTCCGCTGAGCAATGAAAAGTGCAGACCGTAGTTACAGCCCGATATCAGCAAGAAAATTGCAATAATGGAGTTAATTGTCGGGCTATTAAAATAGCCCACGCTGGCATCATGGGTGGAAAACCCGCCAATCGCGATAGTAGAGAAGCTATGGCCAATAGCATCGAATGCCGGCATTCCGGCAAACCACAGCGCCAACGCACAAGCAATTGTCAGTAACACATAGATAAGCCATAGCGTTTTGGCCGTCTCAGCAATTCGCGGCCGCATCTTATGGTCTTTCAGCGGCCCCGGCATCTCCGCCCGATACAGCTGCATTCCGCCGACGCCCAGTATGGGCAGTATCGCCACCGCCAGCACGATGATCCCCATCCCGCCAAACCATTGCAACATCTGACGATAGAAAAGAATAGCATGGGGTAAGGAATCGAGTCCCACCAGGGTCGTGGCACCGGTTGTTGTCAGGCCCGAGAAGGATTCAAAAAACGCGTCCGTGACCGTCAGATTCGGCTGTTCCGCAAAGATAAACGGCAGCGCCCCCACGCTCCCCAGCACGGTCCAGAAAAGGACGACAATCAAAAATCCCTCACGGGATTTCAGTTCGCCTTTTTCACTACGGTTAGGCCACCATAATAGTGAGCCAATCGCCAGCGCGACAAAAAAGGTCTGGGTAAACGCCCGCCCCGCACCATCACGGTATATCAGAGCCACTAATCCCGGGAGGATCATCGTTCCCGAAAACAAAATAACCAGCAATCCAACGATTCGGGTTATCGCGCGAAAATGCATCTCTGGCGCTTCCTTTGATATGCAAAAAAAATCAGGTGGGGATTATTCGTCAATCTTCAGTAATTGCAACGAACCACGACTAAAATCAGCCAGCTTTGCTGAAAATAGCGCCACTTCAGCCTGGGGAAGCGCCACGCGCAACTGAACAGACGCCAGGTATTCGCTTTCAACAATTTTCCCTGAGAACTGAGCCAACAGCGTTTCAACCCCGGCTAACTGCCCATATTCACACTGCAACGTATATGCGGTCAGCGGCGTCTTGCGCAGGGTTGTTAGCTGAGCAAGCGCCTGATGAACGCCGCCGCCGTAGGCTTTCACCAGACCGCCGGTGCCCAGCAGAATACCACCGTAGTAACGCACGACGACAGCGGTTATCTCACCGACGCCGCTGCCCATAAGCTGAGCCAGCATCGGTTTCCCCGCGGTTCCCGCCGGTTCGCCATCATCGGAAAAACCCAACTGTTGTGAATCATTCGGCGGCCCCGCCACCCACGCCACACAGTGGTGGCGGGCATCCGGATGCCCGGCTCTGACAAACTCCACAAACGCCTTTGCCGCCGCTACGCCGTTGGTATGCGCTAACAACGTAATAAAGCGGCTCTTTTTGATCTCTTCAACAAAGGTGACCGGCGCGGCCGGTATCAACCAGCTTTCCATTACGCCAGTTTCAGATCGCGTGTCATATTCTCGACGCTGTTTTCGTGGATCACCACGTTATCTTCAATACGGATGCCGCCAAACGGTTTCAGCGCTTCGATTTTCTGCCAGTTAAAATGTTTGCTGAACGGCCCTTCGCGCCACGGCGCCAGCAGCGATTCGATAAAGTAAATACCCGGCTCAATGGTCAGCACCATCCGCGGTTGCAGCACGCGGGTGCAGCGCAGATATGGGTATTTCGACGGCGCGGCCAGATGCGTCCCGGTATCGTCCTGCATAAAGCCTGCGACATCATGGACCTGCAGGCCCAGTTGATGACCAATACCATGCGGCATAAATGGCCCGGTCAGGTCATTTTCCACCATCGCCTCTTCGCTCATATCTTTGACTATTTGATGCTTACGCAACAATTTGGCAATGCGCTGATGGAACTGGATATGATAGTCCACATAGCTAACGCCCGCTTTCATGGTGCTAATCAACGCCAACTGTTCATCGTTGACGTCTTTAACCAACTGCGCATAGTCATTATCGCTATGCGCCGCCCAGGTGCGCGTCAAATCAGCCGCGTAACCGTTATATTCTGCGCCAGCGTCCAGCAGGAAGCTGCGTATCTCCGCAGGTGCGCGGGAATCCAGTTTAGTGTAATGCAGTACAGCGGCATGCTCGTTCAGCGCCACAATATTAGCGTAAGGCACATCAATATCGCGATGGCCTGTCGCCGTCAAATAGGCCTGATTGATATCAAACTCGCTCATACCGGAACGAAACGCCTCTTCGGCCGCCCGATGACCATTAACCGCTGACTTTTGTGCTTCACGCATACAAGCCAGCTCGTAGTCCGTTTTATAAGAGCGATAGTAGTGCAGATAATCAATAACCCCTTTCGGATTGATTTTATCCGCGGCAATGTCTAACCCCAGCGCACGTTCCGCTACCGGCCCGATATAAGCGATGTTGCCGCGCGCCGCAGGCAACTGGCTACCAATACCGTCGGCTTTCGGCAAGGCGATCACTTCCACTTCTTCCGTCCAGAATGAAGTCGGCAGCGGCTCCACGTTATGCCAGTAATCAACCGGTAGATAGAACCACAGTTTCGGTTTGTTAACACCGTCCACCAACAGCCAGCAGTTAGGGACCTGCGTAACCGGTACCCAGGCTTTGAATTGGGGGTTGACCTTGAACGGATAGGGATGATCGTCAAGAAAAACATTGAACAGTTCGCCGGAGTGGATCAGCAACGCATCCAGCTTGAAACGGGCCAGAACATCGCGAGTACGCTCTTGTAAAGTAACGATATGATTTTTATAGAGACCGGCCAGTGATTCCATCTTTTTATCCTTTGATTTTATTGGATCGTGATGCTTCGCATCTTAGCACATTGACCTGAAGCGGGGGGATTTCCGCCGGATGTGATCAGATCTGCATTTATTTAAAGACTAATTTGCAATTTCTTAACATAAATCCCACACTCCGGATCATCTGGTATGACCAGATCACCTTGCGGATTCAGGAGACTGACATGCTTTACAAAGGCGACACCCTGTACCTCGACTGGCGGGAAGATGGCATTGCCGAACTGGTTTTCGCTGCCCCCGGCTCGGTCAACAAGCTCGATACCGCAACCGTCGCCAGCCTCGGCCAGGCGCTGGACGTACTCGAAAAACAAAAAGATCTTAAAGGGCTGCTGCTGCGCTCAGAGAAAGCGGCCTTTATTGTCGGTGCCGATATCACCGAATTCCTTTCGCTGTTCCAGGTGCCTGAAGAACAGCTCAGCCAGTGGCTGCACTTTGCCAACAGCGTCTTTAATCGCCTCGAAGATTTACCGGTGCCAACGCTTTCCGCCGTCAACGGCTATGCGCTGGGCGGCGGCTGCGAGTGCGTACTGGCGACCGATTATCGTCTGGTGACGCCGGATCTGCGCATTGGCCTGCCAGAAACGAAGCTGGGCATCATGCCGGGCTTTGGCGGTTCTGTCCGTATGCCGCGTATGCTGGGCGCTGACAGCGCGCTGGAAATTATTGCTGCCGGGAAAGACATCGGCGCTGAGCAGGCGCTGAAAATCGGCCTGGTCGACGGTATCGTGAAACCGGAGAAACTGCTTGATGGCGCAATAGCGGTATTACGTCAGGCGATTGACGGCTCACTGGACTGGAAAGCCAAACGCCAGCCGAAGCTGGAACCGTTGAAGCTCAGTAAAATTGAAGCGGCGATGAGCTTTACCATCGCCAAAGGCATGGTGGCGCAGACGGCCGGGAAGCATTACCCCGCCCCGATGACCGCCGTGAAAACGATCGAAGCCGCCGCACGCTCTGGCCGTGAAGAAGCCCTGAATCTGGAAAATAAAAGCTTTGTCCCGCTGGCGCATACCAATGAAGCCCGCGCGCTGGTCGGTATCTTCCTCAACGATCAGTTCGTGAAAGGTAAAGCGAAAAAGCTGACCAAAGACGTTGAAACACCGAAGCAGGCAGCTGTACTGGGCGCCGGTATTATGGGCGGCGGCATCGCTTACCAGTCAGCCTGGAAAGGCGTGCCGGTGATCATGAAAGATATCAACGACAAATCCCTGACGCTGGGCATGACCGAAGCGGCCAAACTGCTGAATAAGCAACTGGAACGCGGCAGGATCGACGGCCTGAAACTGGCGGGCGTGATTTCAGCGATTCACCCAACGCTGGACTACGCCGGTTTTGATCGCGTTGATGTGGTGGTCGAAGCGGTCGTGGAAAACCCGAAAGTGAAGAAAGCGGTACTGGCGGAGACCGAAGACAACGTCCGCCCGGATACCGTGCTGGCGTCGAATACGTCCACCATTCCCATTAGCGAACTGGCAAGCGCGCTGAAGCGCCCGGAAAACTTCTGCGGCATGCACTTCTTTAACCCGGTACACCGGATGCCGCTGGTTGAAATCATTCGCGGCGAGAAAAGCTCGGATGAAACCATCGCTAAAGTCGTCGCCTGGGCAAGCCGTATGGGCAAAACGCCAATTGTGGTCAACGACTGCCCCGGCTTCTTTGTTAACCGCGTACTGTTCCCGTATTTCGCCGGTTTCAGCCAGCTACTGCGCGACGGCGCCGATTTCCGCAACGTCGACAAAGTGATGGAGAAACAGTTTGGCTGGCCGATGGGCCCGGCTTATCTGCTGGATGTGGTCGGGATCGATACCGCGCATCATGCGCAGGCAGTCATGGCGGCCGGTTTCCCACAGCGTATGCAGAAAGATTATCGTGATGCCATCGACGCGCTGTTTGACGCCAGCCGCTATGGTCAGAAAAACGGTCTGGGATTCTGGCGCTATAAAGAAGACAGCAAAGGTAAGCCGAAGAAAGAAGAAGATGCGGCCGTGGACAGCCTGCTGGCAGAGGTCAGCCAGCCGAAGCGCGACTTCAGCGACGAAGAGATTATCGCCCGCATGATGATTCCGATGGTCAACGAAGTGGTGCGCTGTCTGGAAGAAGGCATCATCGCCAGTCCGGCAGAAGCGGATATGGCGCTGGTTTACGGTCTGGGCTTCCCTCCGTTCCACGGCGGCGCGTTCCGCTGGCTGGATACGCTCGGCAGCGCAAAATATCTCGATATGGCGCAGCAGTATCAGCACCTCGGCCCACTCTATGAAGTGCCGGAAGGTCTGCGTAACAAAGCGCGCCATAACGAACCGTACTATCCCCCAGTTGAGCCAGCCCGCCCGGTTGGCGACCTGAAAACGGCTTAAGGAGTCACAATGGAACAGGTTGTCATTGTCGATGCAATTCGCACCCCGATGGGCCGTTCAAAGGGCGGCGCATTTCGTAACGTGCGGGCAGAAGATCTCTCCGCACACTTAATGCGCAGTCTGCTGGCGCGTAATCCCGCGCTGGAAGCAACCGCTATCGACGACATTTACTGGGGCTGCGTGCAACAGACGCTGGAGCAGGGTTTTAACATCGCCCGCAACGCCGCGCTACTGGCTGAAATCCCCCACTCCGTTCCGGCGGTCACCGTTAACCGTCTGTGTGGTTCCTCCATGCAGGCGCTGCACGATGCCGCACGGATGATCATGACCGGCGACGCGCAGGCGTGCCTGATTGGCGGCGTGGAGCATATGGGTCATGTGCCAATGAGTCATGGCGTCGATTTCCATCCCGGCCTGAGCCGCAACGTCGCCAAAGCCGCCGGGATGATGGGGCTGACGGCAGAAATGCTTTCCCGTATGCACGGCATCAGCCGTGAAATGCAGGATGCGTTTGCCGCACGTTCACACGCCCGCGCCTGGGCCGCCACGCAGTCCGGCGCATTTAAAAACGAGATCATCCCGACCGGCGGTCATGACGCCGACGGCGTGCTGAAGCAGTTTAGCTACGACGAAGTCATCCGCCCGGAGACCACCGTCGAAACGCTGTCGACTCTGCGCCCCGCGTTTGATCCGGTCAGCGGCACCGTGACCGCAGGCACCTCTTCCGCCCTCTCCGATGGCGCAGCCGCCATGCTGGTAATGAGCGAAAGCCGTGCGCGTGAACTGGGTCTGCAACCACGCGCCCGCATTCGTTCAATGGCGGTTGTCGGTTGCGATCCCTCGATTATGGGTTACGGCCCGGTTCCGGCGTCAAAACTGGCGCTGAAAAAAGCAGGGCTTGCCGCCAGCGATATCGATTTGTTTGAAATGAACGAAGCGTTTGCCGCGCAGATCCTGCCGTGTATAAAAGATCTGGGACTGATGGAGCAGATTGACGAGAAGATCAACCTCAACGGCGGCGCGATCGCACTGGGCCACCCGCTGGGTTGTTCCGGGGCGCGCATCAGCACCACGCTGTTGAATCTGATGGAGCGCCAAGACGCCCAGTTTGGCCTGGCGACGATGTGTATCGGATTAGGTCAGGGTATCGCGACAGTATTTGAGCGAGTTTAATCATAGAGCGTTATTTATTGCAGGCCGGGCAAGCGAAGCGCCCCCGGCGACCATGCCGGATGACGACGCTCAGGCGTCTTATCCGGCCTACAACGCAAATGCCACTCTATACCCTAAATTATTCGAGTTGCAGGAAGGCGGCGACGCAGTGAATCCCCGGGAGCGTACTCCAGTACGTGACTGGGGTGAACGAGGAAAGCCAACGCACATGCAACTTGAAGTATGACGGGTATATAACAATGTAGTTGCCGTTCTTCCCGCCTGTCAGGGGATCACCGCAGCATCCGGGCGAAAACCCGGATGCGCTGATATCGACAATCAGATAAAGGCAAACGCATCGCCAAACAGGCGATCTTCCTGCGCGTTGCGCTCATTGCAGAACAGGTCGCGCGCGATTTTCGCCATCTCAAAACGACCGGCAATATAGATATCATGCTCCGCCAGCGTACCGTAATCCTGCAAGACTGCGGTTAATACCGTCCCAGAGCGGCCTCGCCAGCCTTCTTCCGGCTGTTCAACCACCGGCTCAACGCGCAAATTAGGGTGTTTAACGGAAAGCGCTTCCAGCTCAACGAGATCGTAGAGATGCTTCTCTTCCCGTCCCCCCCAGTAAATAGCAATATCGCGGTTGGGATTACGCGCCAGCGCGGTGAGCAAAATCGAACGCACATATGAGAAGCCCGTTCCGCCAGCGATCAAAATCAATGGACGATCCTCATCGTCGCGCAGCCAGGCTTCGCCATGCGGCATATCAACCACGATTTCACGCTCTTTCAGGATACGATCCATCACCGCCATCGCATACAGGTTAAGTTCAGATGCACCGATATGCAGTTCGATAAACTCATGTTCCGCAGGCGTAGAAGCCATCGAGAATGGGCGCTTATCGCGCTCATCCATCACCACCATCAGATACTGGCCCGCACGGAAGGAAAACGCCGCTTCCGGCACTAATCGAACACGATACACGGTATCGGTAATCGCCTCCACCGAGGTCACTTTACAGCTTAAGGTTGTCATGCTTTCCCTCTATCGGGTCTATTGTGCAAAACAGCGGCGTAGCCCCGCTTCCTGTTATTTTAAGATGGCCAGTTCATCCCAGATGGCGTCAACGCGCGCCGTCACTTCAGGATCTTTCTTAATGGGATGCCCCCACTCGCGCTGGGTTTCACCAGGCCATTTATTTGTGGCATCCAGCCCCATTTTTGAACCCAAACCGGAGACCGGTGAGGCAAAATCCAGATAATCAATTGGCGTGTTTTCTACCAGAACCGTATCACGTGCCGGATCCATGCGAGTAGTTATTGCCCAAATCACGTCATTCCAGTCACGGGCATTCACATCGTCATCACAGACGATGACGAACTTGGTGTACATAAACTGGCGCAGGAACGACCAGACGCCCATCATTACACGTTTCGCATGACCCGCGTATTGCTTCTTCATCGTGACGACCGCCAGGCGATAGGAACACCCTTCTGGCGGCAGATAAAAATCAACAATTTCAGGGAACTGCTTTTGCAGAATCGGCACAAACACTTCATTCAGCGCCACCCCCAGTACCGCCGGTTCATCAGGCGGCCGTCCGGTGTAGGTCGAATGGTAAATAGCATCTTCACGCTGGGTTATGTGCGTCACGGTAAAGACCGGGAAATTATCCACTTCATTGTAATAGCCGGTATGGTCGCCATACGGGCCTTCCGCCGCCATTTCCCCGGCCTCAATATACCCTTCCAGCACGATCTCCGCGCTGGCGGGCACGTCAAGATCGTTAGAGATGCATTTCACCACTTCGGTTTTCGTTCCGCGCAGGAGGCCAGCAAACGCATACTCGGAAAGGGTGTCAGGAACAGGCGTCACCGCGCCAAGTATCGTTGCCGGATCGGCACCCAGCGCCACAGAAACCGGGAAACGTTCACCAGGATGCGCCGCGCACCATTCCTGAAAATCCAGTGCGCCACCGCGATGAGATAGCCAGCGCATAATCAGTTTATTTTTGCCAATCAGTTGCTGACGATAAATCCCCAAATTTTGCCGCTCTTTATGCGGACCACGGGTTACCGTCAGTCCCCATGTGATGAGCGGCGCGGCATCTTCCGGCCAGCAGGTCATGATTGGGATACGCGTCAGATCTACGGCATCGCCCTGAATGATTTTCTGTTGACATGGCGCCCCGCGCAAACGCTTAGTCGGCATATTCAGCACTTGCCTGAATTGCGGCATTTTATCAAACAGATCGCGGAACCCCTTTGGCGGCTCCGGCTCTTTAAGAAACGCCAGAAGTTTACCCACTTCACGCAGCGAACTCACATCCTCCTGCCCCATACCCAGCGCCACACGCCGTGGCGTGCCAAAAAGGTTGCACAGCACCGGCATCGAATACCCCTTAGGGTTTTCAAACAGCAAAGCCGGGCCACCCGCGCGCAAAGTGCGATCGGCAATTTCGGTAATCTCCAGGTGGGGATCGATTGGCAGGGAAATCCGTTTCAATTCCCCCTGCTGCTCCAGTAATGTCAGAAATTCGCGTAGATCGTGGTATTTCATGGCGTTGTTATTGGCCTCTGTACAGGCGACTGATTATACGGTGTTCGCCGGAGTGATGCTGCACTTTTGTTAAATTAGCGTGAAAGTACGCTGATATTTAGTTTTCATCCGCAATGATTTCGCGATCGCCCGGGCTTTTGCTATGCTTGCTGCCAGTAGAATGGAAAGAGTCATTATGCAAGCCTGGTATTTACTTTATTGCAAACGTGGGCAGCTTGAACGCGCCCAGGAACATCTTGAACGGCAGGCTGTCAATTGCCTGATGCCCATGATCGAACTGGAAAAAATCATCCGCGGTAAACGCACGATGGTCAGCGAGCCCCTGTTCCCAAACTATCTGTTTATCGAGTTCGATCCGGAAGTGATTCATACCACTACCATCAGCGCGACTCGTGGTGTAAACAGCTTTGTACGTTTTGGCGCATTGCCTGCCATCGTGCCGTCCACTGTCATTCACCAGCTTTCCATTTACAAACCGGAAGGCATTACCGACCCGGAAACGCCGTATGAAGGCGACAACGTGCTGATTACTGACGGCGCATTTGAGGGCTTACAGGCAATCTTTACCGAACCGGATGGTGAATCTCGTTCTATGCTGCTGTTGAACCTGCTGAACAAACAGGTACTGCAGAGCGTCAAAAATACGGATTTTTATAAAATCTGACACCGTTTCGTTTATTTAAAAGCGCACGCCAAAAAGTCTTCTGGCGTTAGCATCGGTCATCTCTTCCAGCCACCGGGCTTCCTCCCCGCGCCATCCCGCGATACTGGTCAGAATATGCGGCAGGTATGCGGGTTCATTGCGGCGGGAAGAGGGCTTTGGCCGCATATCCCGCGGCAACAGATACGGCGCATCGGTCTCAATCAGCAAACGCGCTGCCGGAATGTCGGCCAGTAATTCTCGCAGTTCCAGCCCCCGACGCTCGTCGCACACCCAACCGGTAATACCAATAAATAAACCGCGATCCACGCATTCACGCATCTCTTCGCGGCTGCCGGTAAAACAGTGCAGTACCGCGCCAGGAAGTTTCTCAAGCCAGGGGGTTAATAGCGCCAGAAAGCGCTCGTGCGCATCGCGACAGTGCAAAAATACCGGCATCGACAACTCAGCCGCCAGCGCCAGCTGGGCGCTAAATGCCGCTTCCTGCTCGCGGGGCGTCGAAAAGTTTCGGTTGAAATCCAGTCCACACTCACCAACAGCAACGACTTCCGGTTCATGGGCCAGCGCAAAAACCGACGCCGCAATCGACTCCGTCCAGGTGCTGCTGTCGTGGGGATGAACACCGGCAGTTGACCAACATCCGGAATAACGGCGCGCCATCTGCTGAGCCTGTTCACTTTCATGCAGATTGGTTCCCGTTAGCAGCATACCGGTAACGCCTGCCGCCCGGGCGCGAGAAACAACCTCATCGCGGTCGCGTGAAAACTGCGGGCTGGTCAAATTTACGCCGATATCAAACATCATTACCCTTATATGACAACCGCCCTGACGGGCGGCTGGTCTTTATTCTTCTTTGCCCTGCGCCTCTTCGGCGGCGGCATCTTCATCACGCGTCAGGCGTTTACCGGTATAGAAGCGCGCACAGAAGACCCCGACTTCAAACAGACAGTACATCGGAATCGCCAGCAGGGTTTGCGAGAACACATCCGGCGGCGTCAGCAGCATTCCGATGACGAACGCCCCGACCAGTACGTAGGGCCTTTTTTTACGCAAGTCCTCCGGCGTGGTTACCCCCATCCAGCACAGCAGCACAATCGCCACAGGCACCTCGAACGAGACGCCAAAGGCGATAAATAGCGCCATAACAAAATCGAGATAGCTACGGATATCGGTAGAAACTTGTACGCCTTGCGGTGCCGCGTGGGTCAGAAAACCAAATGCCAGCGGGAAAACAACGAAATAGGCAAAGGCCATGCCGATGTAGAATAGCAGCGTACTGGAGATGAGAAGCGGCATCACCAGCCGACGCTCATGCTTATACAGCGCTGGAGCAACAAAGGCCCAGACCTGATACAGAATGACCGGTACCGACAAAATTATCGACACCATAAAGGTCAGTTTGATCGGGGTGAAGAAGGGCGAGGCAACGTCAGTCGCGATCATTGTCGCCCCAACCGGCATCTGCCGAATCAGCGGCGCGGAAACCAGTTGATAGATATCGTTGGCAAAATAAACCAGTGCCAGAAAAATCACCAGTATGGCAAGAATGCTGTTGATCAAGCGCTTGCGCAGCTCAATCAGATGCGTAATTAGCGGTTGAGTATCGTCTACGCCCATTTTTACTGTTTATCACTCGATGCTGGGGAGGAGGTGTCGGAAACTGGCACAGTCACTTTTTCTTTCGCCGGCGGGAATTCAGTCCCATAGACGAGAGGCTCTGCCGCAACGTTTTCAGGGGCATGCTCCGGCGCGCTGGCCTGATGTTCAGCCGTAGCCGGCGTCACGTCCTTGCGCAGCGTTTCGCTCGCCTTCACTACCGGGTTATGGATAGTGTTGGCTTCGTCGCTGGCTTTTTCAGGATCGTGGACAGAATAGGAGCGCTTCATAGATTCCGCTGCTTCACGCAGCTCATCCATAGACGCTTTCAGCTCGGGCGTCAGGTTATCCAGGCTGGCCTTTTCCACTTTCTTCAGGCTTTCCTGAAACTCCTGCAGTTTTAATTCCTGGGTTATCTCATTCTGTACAGTTGCCGCCAGAGACCGCAGTGTACGAATCCAGCTGGCGACCGTTTTTACCGCGACAGGAAGTCGCTGTGGCCCCAAAACGATGAGGCCAATCACGAATACCAGCAGTAATTCACTAAAACCGATATCGAACACGAATTACACCTGCTCTTTGTCGTGGCGTTTAGTTTCATCTTTCCTGGCATCATCCGGTTTATCGGCAAGGGTTTTCGCCGTGAAGTCTGCATCAGGCGCTGATTTTTCGGACTTATCATCGTCGCTCATGGCCTTTTTAAAGCCTTTAATCGACGCGCCTAAATCCGAGCCGAGCGAACTCAGTTTTTTTGTCCCAAAAAGCAGGACTACGATGACGACAACGATGAGTAACTGCCAAATACTGATCCCACCCATACACATTCCTCAATGACAAATGATGAATTATTAGGACGCAATATACACGTTATGCGTAATGATAAAGGAGACAGCCGTCATTTCGTCTTTCGCCAGCCAATAAGCCAGGTGACAACGCCAGCGGCCATCAGCCAGGCTGGCATCATGCCCCACTCAGGACGGTAGATGAATAACAGCGTACCACTGAGTAATAAAACAGCGCCTATACCAAACAGATAACGGGACTGCCCCTGGCGCACGTGTCGCCCCTGGAGGTCGCGCGCAATGGCATCGACGCTATTCTGCAACTGCTTGCTTTGCTGCAGGCTCTGGTACACCAGCTCAGGTATTTCCGGCATTCTCTCGATCCAGAACGGCGCCTTTTCTTTAAACGCGCGAACCAGAGCCGGAATGCCAACCTGCTCTTTAATCCACGACTCAAGGAACGGCTTCGCCGTTTTCCACAAGTCTAACTGAGGATAGAGCTGGCGGCCTACCCCTTCTACGTAAAGTAATGTCTTCTGTAACAGCACCAGCTGCGGCTGCACTTCCATATTGAAGCGTCGGGCCGTGTTAAACAGGTTCAACAACACATGACCGAACGAGATTTCCGCCAACGGTTTTTCAAAAATTGGCTCGCAGACGGTACGGATAGCGAACTCAAACTCTTCAACATTGGTATCCGGAGGAACCCAGCCGGAATCAACGTGCAGTTCAGCAACCTTACGATAATCGCGGTTGAAGAAGGCAATGAAATTTTCTGCCAGATAGCGCTTATCTTCTTTGTTCAGCGAACCAACAATACCACAGTCAATACCAATGTACTGCGGGTTTTCCGGATGACTACGACTGACAAAAATATTACCCGGATGCATATCGGCATGGAAGAAGCTGTCGCGGAAAACCTGAGTGAAGAAAACCTGTACCCCGCGCTCAGCCAGCAGCTTCATGTTAGTACCCTGTGCCTCCAGAGCGGCGACATCGGAAACCGGGATCCCGTAAATCCGCTCCATGACCATCATGCCCTCGCTACAGTAGTCGGAATAGACTTCCGGAACATAAAGCATCGGGCTATCTTCAAAATTACGACGAAGTTGAATAGCGTTCGCCGATTCCCGAAGCAGGTTGAGTTCATCAAGCAGCGTTTTTTCGTATTCGCGAACCACTTCCTGCGGGCGAAGGCGGCGACCGTCGGGCAACAGATGGGGTACCCAGCGGGCGAGGCGGTAGATGAGCTTCATATCTGCCTTGATAACCGGCACGATATCCGGGCGGATTACCTTAATCACAACCTCTTTCCCGTTTTCTTTCAGACGGGCGGTATGGACCTGGGCAATAGAGGCAGAAGCAAGCGGTTCGATGGAAAAATCATCAAACCAGGCGTCAATCGGTAACCCCCCCATCGCTTGCTCAATCTGCTTTTTAGCCTGATGACCGTCAAACGGCGCGACGCGATCCTGCAGCATCGCCAACTGATCGGCGATATGTGGCGGGAACAGGTCGCGACGAGTCGAGAGCATCTGGCCAAACTTAATCCACACCGGCCCCAGTTCTTGTAGCGCAAGGCGTAAACGCTCGCCAAGAGGTTTATCTTTATGGCGGTTTGGCATCCAGAACAACATCCGCCGCCAGATTCGCAACGGCAGCGTGATTCGCATTTTGGGGATGAGCTCATCAAGCCCGTAGCTCAAAAAAGTGTGGATGATGAAATACAGTCGCCGTAATTCTCCTGGCGTCATTTGCCCTCCAGCGTTTCCAGCCGTTTTTCCAGCACGGCCAGCTCTCGTTCTACCGCATCGCTTTCCTCAGCAAACCAGGCCAGTTCCAGCGGGCCCGGCGCCAGGCGCCACTCTTCGGTAATCGCCTCTGCAATATAGTGCTGCTGGCGTTGAACGCCATGAAGAAAAAAACGAGCGCCGCCGCGGAAGACTTTACTAAAGCCTTCGGCAACAACATCGCCCGTGTACGGCGCCAGCAGTTCAGCCGGGTCAAACTCTGCCAGATCGCACAGCATGATAGTATTCTGTACAACCTGCAGGTCGCCCTGCACTTCAAGATCGCCGCTACGAATCAATGACGTGAGCTGCTGGCGGTTGCGCAGTTGCGGGAGAACGCTAAAACGCGTCATTACGGTACAGTCAGACTCACCTTCCCATGCCCCCAGCACATCCACCTGGCGTTCGCTAAAAACCAACACAATAGGATCGGAAAGTTCTTGTAGCTCAACGCGCAACACTTTCCCCAACAGGCGCTGGCGGGCGGGTTTAAGCGCCCTGTCGCGCCAAAGAAAGGTATTGAGAACCGTCTCCAGGCCGGCGGTAACCAGTGGTTTGAAAGGCATAGCGTCCCCCTGTCAGAACTTATAACCGCGGTGCAGCGCAACGATACCTGCCGTCAGGTTGTAATAATCGACGCTTTCAAAACCTGCGTCCTGCATCATGGCTTTCAGGGTGTCCTGATCGGGGTGCATTCGGATAGATTCAGCAAGATAACGATAGCTTTCAGCATCTTTAGCGACCAATTCCCCCACTCGCGGCAGTATATGGAAAGAGTAGGCGTCATAGGCCTTGCTAAGCGGCTCAATAATCGGTTTCGAGAATTCCAGCACCAGCAGGCGACCGCCCGGTTTCAGCACACGATACATGGATCGCAGCGCTTTTTCTTTATCGGTGACATTACGCAGGCCAAATGAAATGGTAATGCAATCAAAAGTATTGTCCGCAAAAGGAAGCGCTTCCGCGTTAGCCTGGACATATTCGACATTGCCGACGATGCCAGTATTACGCAGCTTCTCACGGCCCATTTTCAGCATAGAGTCGTTGATATCCGCCAGCATTACACGGCCGTTTTCGCCGACCAGACGCGAGAATTTCGCCGTCAGATCGCCCGTACCACCGGCCAGATCCAGCACCGTTTGCCCTCGACGCACGCCGCTGCAATCGATGGCGAAACGCTTCCACAAACGATGAATACCGAACGACATCAGATCGTTCATCACATCATATTTTGCGGCGACAGAATGAAATACATGCGCAACCATGTCAGCTTTCTGTTCTTTGGCAACTGTCTGAAAGCCAAAATGGGTCGTTTCTTGTGAATCCTCAACCATCTCAATGCCTGCTTGCTTATTAAGAAAATGTACGTTGAGTGTAACAGGTTTAGCGCACTTCCCATACGCTTCAACGTGTCTGAGCGCGCTTCTCATGCCTTGCCGCAGCCGCAGATTCTGATGAACATTCATTATCTTCCGGTGAGTTAGCATCGCCTGTAAGGCGATATTTATCATCCTGTGCTGTCGCCTGTTCAACTAACTCCGGATTAATTCCACGCTTGATCTCCACGCCAAGACCACGGAATGATTCCGCCTGAACCAGCAAGTTGCCGCGCCCGGATGCGAGTTTTTTCATTGCCTGGCGGTAATTTTCCTGAGCTCTATCCAGGCTCTGGCCGATAGCTGACATATCATCGATAAATAAGCGCATTTTGTCATACAGACGCCCCGCCCTTTCAGCAATTTTCTGCGCGTTACGGCTCTGATGCTCATAGCGCCAGAGATTAGCGATGGTACGCAATGCCACCAGCAGCGTCGTCGGACTCACTAGCATAATATTGTTCTTCAACGCTTCGCTAATCAGCTCCGGTTGACGATCGATTGCCAGCAGGAAGGCGGGCTCTACAGGGATAAACATCAGAACATAGTCGAGCGAGCGCAGCCCTGGCAGTTGCTGATAGTCTTTACGGCCCAGCAGGCGCATATGGTTACGCACCGAGGCAATATGCTCCTGCAGCGCCGCCTCACGACTGTAATCATCTTCAGCATTGAAGTAACGCTCGTAGGCCACCAGCGTCATCTTGGCATCAATAACCACATCTTTTCCCTGCGGCAGACGGACAATAACATCCGGCTGCATTCGTGCGCGGTTGTCCGTTTCGATACTCACCTGGGTTTGATATTCATGTCCTTCCCGCAGCCCTGATGCTTCCAGTACGCGGGTCAACACCACCTCGCCCCAGTTGCCCTGGGTTTTGTTATCGCCCTTCAGCGCGCGGGTCAGGTTTAGCGCTTCCTGGGCCATTTGCGCATTTAGCTGCTGAAGATTGCGGATTTCATGCGCCAGGGTGTGGCGCTCCCGCGCTTCCTGGCCAAAGCTATCCTGCACCTGGCGACGGAAGCCATCCAGTTGCTCGCGTAACGGCGTCAATAAGCTGTGCAAGCTCTGGCGATTCTGCTCATCAACGCGTCGATTACTGTGCTCAAATATGCGGTTTGCCAGATTTTCAAACTGTTCGCTAAGCCGCTGCTCGCTGTTAACCATCTGGCGGATTTTATCTTCCGCATGCAGTTGTGTGGATTCAAGGCGGGTTGTCACTTCACGAAGATCGGCCTCCAGCGAGGTGTTGATATCACGCAGGCTGCGCAGCTCATTATTCAGCAACGCGCACTCTTCTCGCCAGTGGGACTCTTGCGCCAGTTGCTGACGGGCCGCGCTCAGCTCAATATCCAGCTCGCGCCGCTCTTCTGTCAGATCGGCACGAATTTGATCGGCGTGCGCTTTCGTTGCCAGCCAGCCCACGATAATCCCAACGGCCAGCGCCACAACAGCACTAATAAGAATCGAGATATCCACAACGCCCCCTGCGGCAACCACATACAGCACAAAATAGAATTGTGCTGTACAAACGTCCAGTTGGGAAGGGTTTTCCTGAGAAGTTCTCTGCAAACATCCAATAAAAATCTCATATATAGGGATGATATCTTATAAATAGGGAATTTGTGCATTAAATCACCGTTATCAAAGATAACGTCAGCCAGAATCACAGCATATTCAGAAAGGTCGAAACGATGGAAAAGGAAATGCAACACACCGTAGGAGCCCAAACGCTACTGCGTGGATTAGCGGTTATTGATGCCGTAGCCGCAGGCTATAGAGACTTAAAATCGATTAGTGAGTTTACCTCTATGCCCAGGAGCACCGCGCACCGCCTGGCTTCCGCTCTGGTGGAGAAAAGGTACCTGCGTTATGCCACAAATACCGGCTATGACCTTGGACCACGGTTGATTGAATTAGGTGCACGCGCGCTGGATACCACTTCATTACCGGCGCTGGCGCGACCATGGCTACAAAAACTCGCAGATGCAACCAAAGACACCGTCCATCTGGGCATCCGCGAAAATGACGAAGTACTTTATCTGGAAAAGATCAACAGCCAGCGCGGCCTGGAAATGCGTTCGCGTCCGGGGCACCGAATGCCCCTGACATTAACCGGAATAGGTAAAGCACTGCTGCTTAACGACGATCCGGATGCGATACACGAACTCTTTCTGCGCCAGGGGCATGTGCAGGACCTCGAACGATTCCAGGCCAATATGCAGCGCTATGTATTGCGCGGTTACGCGTTCGATCTGGAAGAAAACGAACCCACAATCCGCTGCGTGGCGGCCCCAATTTATGACGCCCGAAACCAGCTTATCGCCGCCATATCCGTCGCGAGTACGGCAACTTATATGTCACGAGAGCGAATGGACGATCTCATCCCGCTTGTGCAATCCCATGCTCGCGCTATTTCAGCAGAACTGGGTTGGGCCGGGTGATCCTGCACGCCTCACGAAGGTAATAATGAAGGGAGGTAGAGATATAAATGATGGATACCCAAAGCCGTTTATTAGCGCTGGATTGGGGAACAACATCGCTGCGCGCCTATCGCCTCGGTGACAATGGCCAACAGCTTGAATGCCGGGAACTCCCTTACGGCATTATGAAGCTTCCCGAGCATAAAGAGGGGCGTATAGCCGCATTTCGCGAAACCTTTTTTACCGCCTGCAGTGATTGGCTACAAGCAGGGGCTAACCCAAGTGTTATCGCCTGCGGCATGGTTGGCAGCGCTCAGGGCTGGAAAGAGGCCACCTACTTACCCTGTCCAACCAGCCTTACGGGCCTTGCCAGTCAACTCTGCCGTCTGAATATAACCCACTCCATAAGCCTCTCCATTGTGCCTGGACTGGCAGTCGACGGCAGTGACCCGGAAGTGATGCGCGGTGAAGAAACGCAAATTTTCGGCATTTTATGCAATGAAAATAACAACGCCGACGAAATGATTATCGGGATGCCGGGGACCCACTCTAAATGGGCGTTAACGCAACAAAACTGTGTATTGAGTTTTCATACATTTATGACCGGCGAGGTATTTGATGCCCTGCGTCATCACACCATTCTTGGATCCACCATGCAAAATACGCCAGAAACCGACTGGCAGACTTTTGATGACGGTGTTGCAACGGCGATTCGTCAGGCGAAAGCCGGACTGCTTTGCACGCTGTTTTCAACGCGGACAAAGCTCCTGTCCGGGCACATATCGAGCCAGCAGCAGGCGGACTATCTTTCCGGATTAGTTATTGGCCATGAGCTTATCGGTATTCGCCAGACGCTACTGATAAGCGAAGAACGCCGTCAATGTACGCCGATCATGCTAACGGGTAATACCAACTTGTGTGAACGCTATCAACGAGCGTTTCGCCAGGCAATCGCAGATCGCCCACTTAAATTTATCGCGCAAGCCACCGCCGCTGGTTTATGGCAAATCGCTTCACTCGCCAGGCTTATCAGCGATGCATAACGGAGAAATAAGAATGGGCTTAACTAGTTGTATTAAAAAACATGGGCTTATTGCTATTTTGCGCGGCATAAAAACATATGAAGTGCAAGAAATTGGACGTGCATTATATGAAGAGGGTTTTCGTCTTATTGAAGTTCCGCTCAATTCCCCTACGCCATACGACAGCATCCAGCAACTACGTCAGGCGCTCCCGACAGATTGTACGATCGGGGCCGGAACGGTGATGACATCAGAGCAGGTCAAACGGATTAAACACGCTGGAGGACAACTGATTGTGATGCCTCATAGCGACTGTGCAGTTATTACCGCAGCTAAAAAAGCAGGACTGCTCTGCACGCCAGGAGCCGCCACATTAACTGAAGCTTTTGCCGCCATTGGACATGGCGCGGATGCCATTAAGGTTTTTCCGGCAGAGCAAATAACACCGGCAGTCATCAAAGCATGGAGAGCCGTCGTTCCATCCCAGATACCGCTTCTCCCTGTTGGAGGCATTACGCCGGAAAAAATGCCGGATTACCTTAGCGCAGGTGCGGATGGATTTGGGCTGGGTGGAGCGCTCTACAAGCCCGGCGATAGCGCAAACGATGTTCGTCAGGCCGCCAGGAGATTTATCTCGACCTGGCAACCACACGCACGTTAAGCGTGCCGATATATCTCAACAATAATAAGGGATTCCCAATGATTAAACATCTTACCTGTCTATCCGCTGCGCTGTTCGCCGGGGCGTTATTCAGCGCATTACCTGCACAAGCGGCTAAATATCCCACCAAACAGATCGATCTTGTTGTTCCTTACTCCGCTGGCGGCGGTACCGATCTGGTGGCTCGCGCCTTCGCCGACGCGGCAAAACCGCATTTACCCGTTAGTATTGGCGTCATTAATAAGCCAGGAGGCAGTGGCGCTATTGGCTTTACTGAAATCGCGACCGCCCGACCGAACGGCTATAAAATCGGTCTTGGTACCGTCGAATTAACCACTTTGCCCAGCCTCGGTATGGTCAGTTTCAAAACTGACAGCTTTAAACCTATCGCTCGTCTGAATGCGGATCCAGCCGCCATTACTGTCAGTGCCGACGCCCCATGGAATACCATCGATGAGTTCCTTCAGTGGGCCAAAGAAAACCCCGGCAAAGCGCGTATCGGCAACTCCGGCACGGGAGCAATCTGGCATCTCGCCGCGGCAGCTCTGGAAGATAAAACAGGCGTGAAGTTCACACATGTTCCCTACGATGGTGCAGCGCCTGCGGTCACGGGTTTGTTGGGCAAACATATTGAAGCAGTCGCCGTTAGCCCTGGAGAGGTCATTAACCATGTCAACGCTGGCAAACTGAAAATGCTGGCGGTCATGGCAGATGAACGCATGAAAAATATGCCTGACGTCCCCACGCTAAAAGAGCAAGGTATCGATCTCTCTATTGGCACCTGGCGTGGTCTGATCGTACCCCAAAATACCCCACAAGATATCGTGGATACCTTGTCTGTCGCGGCCAGGGCCACGGCTGAAGAACCAGCATTCCAGGATGCCCTGAATAAGCTCAATCTGAACTATGCCTGGCTTGATAGTGTTGCCTTCCAGCAACAGATTAATGAGCAGCAGATTTACTTTGCTGAACTGCTGACCAAACTCGGTCTTAAAAAATAATAGGCAGGTACGGTTATGTCGATGAAAACTGAATCATCCGCTTCAGCCGTACCGCATCGCCGTATCTCCCCGATAGTTATGAGTGTGGGGGCTCTACTGTGCGTGATTGCATGCGCGGTTATCATTACTGCGCGCAATTTCCCGGCTACGGCGATCGAGACGGACATTGGCGCGGGCGCATTCCCTAAATTTTACGCAGTTGTACTCATTGTACTGGCCATCCTGCTGGTAGCCCGCGATTGGCTGACAAATCACGAAGCTACCGTTTATCACGAGCCGTCCCACTATGTTCGCGTCGCAGCAGGCGTCGGGATAGTTGCGGCATACATCGTACTATTAAGCTTTGTGGGATATCTCATTGCAACACCGCTTTTCTTAACGGTGCTGATGTTAATCATGCAGCGGAAACGGCTGTGGCTAACGCTGCTCCTCGCCATCACTATCACGTTGATTCTATGGCTGCTGTTTTCGATAGCACTGCAAGTACCGCTGCCGGCGGGTTCTTTATTCGAATAATCGGAGCCTGATATGTTTAGTAGCGAACTGTTGTTTCAAGGCTTAATGCATTTACTCTCTAATCCCATCGCGCTGGCACTGGCCTCATTCGGTGTAATGCTGGGTATTATGATTGGCGCATTACCAGGCCTGACCGCAACCATGGGCGTCGCGATATTGCTCCCCTTCACTTACGGAATGGATCCAGTATCGGGCTTATTAATGATTTGTGGGGTCTTTTTCGGCGGCGTCTATGGTGGGTCGATAACCGCGATATTGCTAAAAATCCCGGGGACACCTGCGGCAGCCGCAACGGCGATCGACGGTTATGAACTAACCTTACAAGGTAAAGCCGGGATGGCTCTGAGCACAGCGACATTCTCTTCCTTCGCCGGAGGCACATTGAGTATTGTCGTGTTGATGTTTCTGGCCCCCATTCTGGCCGGATGGGCATTAAAATTCAGCGCCTCCGAGTCCTTCGCTCTTGCCGTATTTGGTTTAAGCATTATCGCCAGCATCTCCGGTAAGTCACTTATTAAGGGGCTAATTTCCGGTATCAGCGGTTTGCTTATTGCGACCATCGGCCTCGATCCCATGGGAGGATTTCCCCGCTTTACTGGCGGTTTTATTGAACTCATGAACGTGCCCTTTATCCCCGTGATGATTGGTCTGTTCGCTGCCTCGGAAGCGTTCAAAACGCTGGAAAAAAACGACGATATCCGCCACAGCACAAAGGCGGTTATCGGCAGTCTTCTGCTTCCATGGAAAATCATGCGGCGTCTGCTGGTCACCATTCTCCGTTCCGCCGGACTAGGTGTATTTATTGGCATGATCCCCGGTGCCGGGGCCGATATCGCGGCCTTTGTTGCCTATAACGAGACGAAGCGCTTTAGCAAAACGCCAGAAAACTTTGGCAAAGGAGAAATCACGGCCGTATCCTCCTGTGAGGCCGGTGCCAATGGCTGTACTGGCGGAGCACTACTGCCAATGCTGACTCTTGGCATTCCCGGTGATGCGGTCACTGCCATCATGCTAGGCGCATTAACGTTACAGGGAATGCAACCAGGTCCGCTCATGTTCTCTGAACACGGTGATATGGTGTATACGCTTTTTATCGGCATGATCTTTTGCTACTTCATGCTGCTAATTCTGGGGCTTTTATCCCTGAAAGTGGTCAGTAACGTGGTCAAAATTCCAACCAATATCCTGACGCCGCTTATCCTTGCACTTTGCGTAGTGGGTACCTATGCGCTGAACAATAGCCTGTTCGATGTTGGGATTATGCTTATTGCCGGCGTGGTGGGCTACTTTATGCAAAGAGGGGGTTATCCAGCTTCGCCCGTCGTACTGGCGCTGATTATGGGACCGATGGCGGAAAGTAATCTTCGCCGTGCACTGTCTCTTTCTGCCGGAAGCTGGGATTTTCTCTACACTCGCCCAATAACGCTGGCATTGCTTGCTCTCGCAACAATTACGCTACTCACTCCTGTCGTTCGGGGGATTTGGGCATTTCGTAAGAGTATACCGTCGCAGGTATGATGGATATCCCGGGCATTTCGCCCGGGATAAAAAATGGCCCCAATAAATCTCGCCAGAGCTCCTTTACTACAGCAGGCGGCGCGCCGCTTCCACGACGATTTTCACCGCATCGCTTTCGGTTTGCTGCATGGTCTCTGCGTTCGGAATTTCCTGCTGGGTACGGTTTACGATAACTCCGGCAACCATCCCGGCACGCAGACCCTGGCTGGCACACATGGTCAGCAGGGTGGCGGATTCCATTTCATAGTTCATCACGCCCATCGCCTGCCACTCTTCCATTGAGCCTTTAAAACGGCTCACGACGCGCCCAGAGAAGGTATCGTAACGTTCCTGTCCCGGATAGAAGGTATCAGAGGAAGCCGTTACGCCAATATGCGTTGTCGCACCAACGGATTTCGCCGCTTCAACCAACGCGGTGGTACATTCAAAATCAGCCACCGCCGGGAACTCCATAGGCGCAAAGTGCAGACTGGCGCCGTCCAGGCGAACGGAAGCGGTAGTCACCAGCACATCGCCGACATTAATGTGCGGCTGAATCGCGCCGGTAGTACCGATACGCAGAAAAGTACGGATGCCCAGTTGAGCCAGTTCTTCCACGGCAATAGAGGTCGATGGGCCGCCGATACCGGTAGAGCAGACAATCACCGCTTTACCCTCCAGCTCAGCCCGCCAGGTGGTGAATTCACGATGAGATGCCAGTTTAACTGGCTTATCCATCAGCGCGGCGATCTTTTCCACACGCTCAGGATCGCCAGGGACGATAGCCAGCGTAGCCCCTTGTAAATCATTTTTGGTGAGCCCGAGATGAAAGACATCAGACCTGGACATAAAAAACTCCTCTGTGGGTAGAATTATCAGCAGAAGCAAAACGGTACTTTACAGAAGCTACTGGTTCATTTTTGTGACCCTTATCACTATGAATTAAACTCATTGCAATAATTTTCCACAAAATAGTGATAAACATCACATTAACAAACTGAATCACAGAACCCTGAACAAAAGATAGCCGGTTTCGGGCACTGTGTTTGGCTAACGTCCTGTCCAGAGCAGCTATAGTTATTGATGCGCTAATACATTAAGGGTACGGAGAATGCCATGACGACAACCAAGCAAACCGGCTTTGCGCCTGCAGCCACGCCGCATGCCTCTACCGCTGTGCACACATCAGATGAGAACATCGTCTTCGGGGAGACATCTATCCCTTCCCAGGGGGATAACATGCCCGCATTCCATGCCCGTCCGGACAAGGTCGAAGGCCCACTGCCCGTCGTTATCGTTGTGCAGGAAATTTTCGGCGTGCACGAACATATTCGTGATATTTGCCGCCGTCTGGCGAAGGAGGGATATCTGGCTATCGCGCCAGAGCTGTACTTCCGCCAGGGCGATCCCAATGATTTTAGCGACATCCCTTCGCTATTCCAGGGACTCGTCCAAAAGGTACCGGACTCTCAAGTGCTGGCCGACCTCGATCACGTCGCCAGTTGGGCTTCCCGCAACGGTGGCGACGCCCATCGCCTGCTCATTACCGGCTTCTGCTGGGGCGGACGCATCACCTGGCTGTACGCCGCGCATAATCCGCAGCTCAAAGCCGCCGTTGCCTGGTACGGTAAACTGGTTGGCGAGAAGTCGCTTAACTCGCCGAGGCATCCGGTAGATATCGCCGTTGATCTGAACGCCCCGGTGTTAGGGCTCTACGGCGCGAAAGATGACAGCATCCCGCAGGACACGGTAGAAACCATGCGTCAGGCGCTACGGGCCGCCAATGCCACGGCGGAAATCGTCGTGTATCCGCAGGCAGGTCATGCCTTTAACGCCGATTATCGCGCCAGCTACCATGAAGAGTCGGCGAAAGAGGGCTGGCAGCGAATGCTGGCATGGTTCGCGCAATATAGCGGGAAGCGCAGTTAACGATTAGCGATTGCCGATATGGCGGCTCACCATTCCGGCAATAGTCCCGTCCGCTATCCATAAAGAAAGACAGCGGCACACCCACTCATAGTGCTGCGGAGCGTTGCGCGGCACGCAAATGGCCTGACGTATCTGACTGAAATTGTCGGGCAAAATGCGAAACTGGGGATGGTCTCGCACGGCGCTTTCCAGCGGCTGGCGAATACCGGCCGCCATATCGCCTTCGCCAGCAATAAATGCGCGGATAGCATCCTGGGACGTGGCGTACTGGTGCAACGTCGCATGTTTTAATGTGCGGCTCAGATACAGCGCATAGGCCGCGCCTTTGCCGACGTTAATCACCACGCCTTCGCGATCCCTCTCCTGTACCGACTGTATCGTACTGCCGTTTTTAACGATTAATGAGCTTTCAATCGTGACGTAGGGAGGTGTAAAGCAAAGCCTGTCCTCCCGGGCCGGATCGATGGCGAGAAAGGCGATATCCCACTC
Organism: Klebsiella indica; assembly: GCF_005860775.1. Taxonomy (GTDB): domain Bacteria; phylum Pseudomonadota; class Gammaproteobacteria; order Enterobacterales; family Enterobacteriaceae; genus Klebsiella; species Klebsiella indica. Next base: position 54,882 of record NZ_VCHQ01000025.1, on the reverse strand, counting down.
CCCTTTCAACGCCACATCGACCACCTGTCCGGCCGTCGGCCAGGTAATAAACCGCGCTTCGCGCTGGCACTCTGCCGCCAGCATTTTCGCCAGTTCAACGGTTATCCCGCCCGGAGAACCATCCGGTAACACTGTCGCCAGAACCGGGTTACCCAGGTTAATGGCAAACCGCAAATCCCCTTCTTGCTCGTCGAGTTCACGCATCATTCACCTCCGGACAGTTAGCAGCAGATGCTTAACTGTAGTCAAAGCGCTTACCTCTGAGCAAACGACGTTGACGACCTGCCATTACCCCGGTTACGGAGTGATGGAATGCTTCCGGGGAAGCGTTTGCGTCAGATCGGGGTAGCGAGCATCTGTGGTCAACGCCTTGAGGACGGGCGTACCCGGATGCCGCTTAGTTACGCCTGGCGCAGATTCTGCGCGGCTTTAACCATGTTCGCTAACGCGGCGCGGGTTTCCGGCCAGCCGCGGGTTTTCAGGCCGCAGTCCGGGTTCACCCACAGGCGCTCTGCCGGGATTCGCTGCGCGGCTTTCTTCAGCAGCGCTTCAATCCATTCCACGCTCGGCACGTTCGGCGAGTGAATATCATAAACCCCCGGCCCGATTTCGTTCGGGTAGTCGAACGCTTCAAACGACTCCAGCAGTTCCATGTCAGAACGCGAGGTTTCGATGGTGATGACATCCGCATCCAGCGCGGCGATGGAATCCATGATGTCGTTAAACTCGCAATAACACATATGAGTGTGGATCTGCGTCTCATCCCGCGCTACGGCGGCATTGATACGGAAAGCCTCCACGCCCCACGCCAGATAGGCATCCCAGTCGCTGCGCTTCAGCGGCAGCCCTTCACGCAGCGCCGGTTCGTCAATCTGGATGATACCGATGCCGGCCGCTTCCAGGTCCGCCACTTCGTCACGCAGCGCCAGCGCGATCTGCTTAGCAATGGTTTCGCGAGTCACGTCTTCACGCGGGAAAGACCAGCAGAGAATCGTTACCGGACCGGTCAACATGCCTTTTACCGGCTTGTCGGTCAGCGACTGGGCATATTTCGCCCACTCAACGGTAATCGCCTCCGGACGGCTGATGTCGCCAATTACTACCGGAGGTTTTACGCAGCGGGAACCGTAGCTCTGCACCCAGCCATTCTGGGTGAAAATAAAACCATCCAGGTGTTCACCAAAGTATTCCACCATATCGTTACGCTCGGCTTCACCGTGCACCAGTACATCCAGGCCCAGGCGCTCCTGCTCAATAATCGCCTGCTTGATATGCTCAGCAATGCCGGTACGGTAGCGGTTCGCGTCAAGATTGCCCTTTTTGAAGTCCAGACGCAGGCTGCGGATCTCGGTGGTCTGCGGGAAAGAACCGATGGTGGTGGTCGGCCAGGCCGGAAGCTTAAAGCGCGCCCGTTGCGCGGCAGCGCGGACTTCATAGCCATTCGCTCGCTGGCTGTCCTGAGCGGAGATCGCCGCCAGCCGTTTTTCTACCGCAGGATTATGCACGCGGGTTGAATGGCGACGAGCCTGGATCGGCGCGCTCCATTCGGCGATTGCAGTCGTATCGCCACTGTTCAGGGCATCCCGCAGCAGCGCCAGCTCGACGCATTTTTGCAGGGCGAAGGCAAACCAGCTCTTCACTTCCGCATCAAGGCGCGTTTCCACGCTCAGGTCGATCGGGCTGTGCAGCAGCGAACAGGAAGAGGCCACCCACAGTTCACGTTTGCCGACGATATCTTTAATTTGCGCATATTTCTCGGTGAGATCGGCGCGCCAGACGTTGCGGCCGTTAATCAGGCCCGCAGAGAGCAGCCAGTCAGCAGGCAGACGTTTATGCAGTTCTGCGACATCATCTTTGCCGTGTACCAGATCCACGTGCAGCCCCTGTACCGGCAGTGCGGCGATGGTGTCGAGATTGTCGGTAATGCCTTCAAAGTAGGTGGTCAGCAGTAGCTTAACCTGGCCGCTAAGCGCTTCGTAAGCCGGTTTAAAGGCGTCCAGCCACGCCTGCGGCAGTTCCAGCACCAGCGCCGGTTCATCGATCTGTACCCACTCAATGCCGCGTTTCGCCAGCTCAGACAGCACCTGCTGGTAGACCGGAAGGATATCGTTCAGCAGGCTCAGGCGATCGAACTGTTCGCCTTTGACTTTACCCAGCCACAGATACGTCACCGGACCCAGCAGAACCGGTTTCACCTTATGGCCGAGCGCCAGCGCCTCGTCCACTTCATCCAGTAGTTGGGTCCAGGCCAGTTTGAATTGCTGCCCCTTGACGAACTCCGGCACCATGTAGTGATAGTTAGTGTTAAACCATTTGGTCATTTCCGCCGCCGCAGCCGGTTCACCAGTCGGCGCGCGGCCACGGCCAATGCGGAACAGGGTATCGATATCAACGGAACCGTCTTTGTTCTGATGACGAGCCGGCACATTGCCAAGCCACAGGCTGGTGGTCAGAACATGGTCGTACCAGGCGAAATCGCCCACCGGCAGCAGGTCAATGCCCGCCTGCTTCTGCTGTTCCCAGTGGCGGGCGCGCAGTTCACGGCCAACAGCCAGCAGCTCTTCGCGGCTGATGTTCCCCGACCAGTAGCTCTCTTGCGCTTTTTTCAGCTCACGACGCAGACCAACGCGAGGGAAACCGAGGGTATGATTAATAATTGTCATTTTTATAACCTCATAATGTGCAAATCCTAAGGATTTTAAATTCAGAGAAGGCGGCAAGTTTGCTTATCCCCGGGAGCTTACATAAGTAAGTGACCGGGATGAGGAAACGTAGCCAACGCACGATTAATTTAAAAGACGACGGATTTTTTAGACGTCCAGATGTTTACACATCCATAATTGGCGGTTACTGTATATTCCTCAAGCGCAAATTATTCATGCCGAAGTGAAGGACTTTCATGATCGAGATTAAACACCTGAAAACGCTCCAGGCGTTGCGGAACAGCGGTTCTTTGGCAGGTGCCGCAATGGCCCTACATCAGACCCAATCCGCCTTGTCCCACCAGTTCAGCGATCTGGAACAGCGCCTTGGCTTTCGTCTTTTTGTGCGTAAAAGCCAGCCGCTGCGTTTTACGCCGCAAGGCGAGATTCTGCTGCAGCTGGCAAATCAGGTGCTGCCACAAATCAGTCGCGCCCTGCAGGATTGCAATGAACCGCAGCAAACCCGTCTGCGTATCGCCATTGAATGCCATAGCTGCATTCAGTGGCTCACCCCCGCGCTGGAGAATTTCCGTGCCCGCTGGTCGCATGTGGAAGTGGATTTCCAGTCCGGCGTCACCTTCGACCCGCAGCCCGGTCTGCAGCAGGGCGAGCTGGATCTGGTGATGACATCCGATATCCTGCCGCGCAGCGGTCTGCACTATTCGCCGATGTTTGATTACGAAGTGCGCCTGGTGATGGCGCCGGATCACCCGCTGGCAACCAGAACGCGCATCGCGCCTGAAGATTTAGCAACGGAGATACTGCTGATTTATCCGGTGCAGCGCGGGCGCCTGGATATCTGGCGTCACTTCCTGCAACCTGCCGGGATCAGCCCGCAGTTAAAGAGCGTCGATAATACGCTGCTGTTAATTCAAATGGTTGCCGCACGGATGGGGATTGCCGCCCTGCCGCACTGGGTAGTGGAGAGTTTTGAACGCCAGGGTCTGGTGGTAACCAAAACCCTGGGCGAAGGATTGTGGAGTCGACTGTACGCCGCGGTTCGCGATGGCGAGCAGCGCCAGCCGGTCACTGAGGCGTTTATTCGCTCAGCACGGAACCACGCTTGCGACCACCTGCCGTTTGTGCGGAGTGCGGAGCGACCCAGCGGCGATGGACCCACAGCGAGGCAAGGATCACCAGAGCCCCAATAATAAAGCTCGGCCAGCGGGGTTGCTCTTGCCAGATGGCAAGGTTCACCAGCAGTCCGGCTGGCACATGCATATTGTTCATGATGCCGAGCGTACCGGCGTCCACCTGGGTGGCGCCGTAGTTCCACATAAAATAGCCAATTCCCGATGCCGCCACGCCAAGAAATACCAGAATTCCCCACTGAAGCGACGTTTCCGGCATTTTCTGCGTATTACCCAGCAGAGACCAGGCAATAGCCGCCACCAGAAACGCCCCGACGTAGAACCAGGCAAAAGCGTTATGCTGCGGCATAGGGCGCGTTTCCATCAGCCGCTTATAGCCAACCATCCCGATAGCGAAGCTGATGTTGGAGAGTTGCACCAGTATCAAACCGGTCCAGAAATGGTTGGTCACCTGGTCATAACGGATAATTCCGGCGCCGATAACCGCCAGTAACGCGCTACAGGCATAGCCCCAGCGCAGACGACGTCGGCTCATGAGATCGTAAATCAGCGTGATGTAGAGCGGTGTCAGGACGGTAAACAGCAGAAGTTCAGAAACCGTCAGGTAAAGATAGGCCTGGAAACTCAGCATATACATGATGCCGAGCTGCATCGCGCCCACCAGCATATACAGGCCGATGGTTGCCAGGCTCTGCCCACGGGTGCGCAGGAAAGGCAAAAACACCAGAGCGGCCAGGCCAACCCGCGCCAGCACCGCAAAATAGCTATCGACATGGCCAGCCAGGTATTCGCCATACAGGCTAAAAGAGAAAGCCCACAGGATAGTGGTGATAATCAGTAGCGCCACAATAAATGTCTCGTAGAGTAAAGAACATTCATTGTAGCGGAGTGAACGGTTGACAACTGTTCACTTACCGAGCAATCGTCAATCTTTTTTAGTCGAGATACAGTTTACGCAAATAGTGAGGGACGGCGTCATCGGCGTTACTGCCAATCACCTCCAGTTCAGGGTGCAGATCTTTCAGACGCTGGTGGGCGTCAGCCATGATGCAGCCTTTACCCGCCATCGACAGCATTTCCGCATCGTTCATGCCGTCGCCGAAGGCGATGCACTCTTTGAGGCTATAACCGAGCATTTTCGCCACCGCTTCCAGCGCATGCCCCTTCGACACCCCGCCCGCCATCACTTCAAGGCAGGTTACGGTAGAAAAACTGACGTTGACGCGATCGCCCCAGCGGGCGTTGATCGCCTGCTCCAGCGGCAACAAATGCTCGTGCTTGTCGCAGGTAAAAAAGACCTTACTGATCCCTTCAGGGTCCAGCTCGCCCGGCGCATATAGCTTATAACTGAACACCGCTTCTTTGAAGAAACGCATCTCTTCCGGACGATGGCGGTTCATATACCACTCATCATCACGATACACGTTGGTCACAATCGCCGGATCGCTACGCATCATCTCAAACAGATCGGTGGCGATATCGCGGTCAAGGTTGTGGGCAAATATCTGCTTCCCTTCGCTATCGTGCACACGCGCGCCGTTAGAGGTGATCATGTAGGATTTAATGCCGAGATTATCGCGAATTTGCCCGACATCGATGTAATGACGGCCAGTCGCAAACACAAAGTTGATGCCGCGGGCGGTAAGCAGCTTTAGCGTCTCTTTGGCGTAGGGCGTTAAGCGGTGATCGGGGGAAAGCAGCGTGCCATCTAAGTCAGACGCAACAACCTGGTACATAAAAATTTTAACCTCTAAGCAGGGCGACTAGCGTTTCGCCGGATTAATGATGTCGACCAAAAAAATCGACGATAGCATTCAGCGCGACTGAGCGCATGGCGTCCTTTTCAAAAAGGATCTCATGGTATGCCCCGTGTATGACAAATGGTTTATTTCCTTCACAAGGGTGACCGCCAGCGGTGCGGAGTGCACAGTAACGATCGTGCATTCGATTATCGACCACCCGATCGTCCTCCGCCTGGAGCAACAGCGTGGGCGTGACGTCTTTTTCCGCACCGGCCAGTACCTCTTCGCCAGCGAGAATCCCCTCACGCACCCAGTGAAACGTCGGCCCGCCGACCCGCAACTGTGGTTCATCGGCATAAAAACGCAGGTTGCGGCGATAGCGTTGACGGCTATGCGTCAATACATTGACCGCAAAAGGCAACGCCCGCCAGCGACCGGTTCCGATGGCGTATTCTTCACGAATGCGCTGATGGCCCTCAGCCCAATCCAGAATATGGCGCACCATCCATTCAGGTAAACGTATGACAATGCCGAACATCGGCGCGCAGAGCGCCATCGCATCACAATGCTGCCGGTAACGCTGTAAAAATAACGTCGCGATAGCTCCGCCCATTGAATGGGCCAGTATAAAACGTTTCCGCCAACGTCCGGGAACCACTTCCTGCTGCCAGAAGGCGGCAAGATCCTCAACATAATCACTGAAATTAACAACGTGCCCGCGATGGGTATCGGAAAGCATCCGTCCGGAACGCCCCTGACCACGATGATCGATAATCATCACATCAAAGCCGCTGAGGAAGAGATCGTAAGCCAGTTCGGCATACTTCACATAACTTTCAATGCGACCCGGGCAGATAACAACAACCCGGTCATGATGTTGAGCGCAGAAACGAACAAAGCGTACCGGGACATTATCCACTCCCGTAAATTCCGCCTCTTCCCGCTGATGCCAGAAATCGGTCAACGGCCCCATAGTAAAGGCCGCAAACGCGTTTTCTCGTGTTTCCCAGTCCTTTTGCTGCAAAAACATCGGGTTTACACCCCTGATAACCGCTGAAAATCGTTTTTTTATCGTGTATCACACAATGCTCACACAATAGCGTATTGTGGCATAAAAACAGACAATCAGGGAGTTTCTCATGACGTTCGAGTGGTGGTTTGCCTATCTGCTGACATCAATTATTCTCAGCCTGTCGCCGGGGTCCGGGGCGATAAATACGATGACCACCTCAATCAACCATGGCTACCGCGGCACGGCGGCATCTATCGCCGGACTACAGACCGGGCTGGGCATCCATATCGTACTGGTCGGCGTCGGCCTGGGGACGCTGTTTTCGCGTTCCGTACTGGCTTTCGAAATCCTCAAATGGGCGGGCGCCGCCTATCTTATCTGGCTCGGTATTCAGCAGTGGCGGGCTGCGGGCGCTATCAACCTGAATACCCTGGCAAAAGTGCAAACCCGCGGGAAGTTGTTTAAACGGGCGATATTCGTGAACCTGACCAACCCAAAAAGTATTGTGTTCCTCGCGGCGCTGTTCCCGCAGTTTATCGTGCCACACCAGCCCCAGATGATGCAGTACCTGATACTTGGCGTTACCACCATCGTGGTCGATATCATCGTGATGATTGGCTACGCGACGCTGGCGCAACGCATCGCCGCATGGATCAAAGGGCCGAAGCAGATGAAAGCGCTGAATAAGGTATTCGGTTCGCTATTTATGCTGGTTGGTGCGCTGCTGGCCTCCGCCCGTCACGCCTGAGAAGCGGCTGGAGGAAGTCGTACAGAATCCCGAACGGGACATTGACGATACCGCGGTATTTACAACAACTCCGTCACTAAAATCAGGCCCACCCGGCCCTCATGGGTGGGCCGCAGGATGCCTAACGCGAAATAATCAGATGAATACCAAAACCGGCAAATAGCGTACCGGCAATACCGTCGATCCACTTCGCCATCCGCTGATAGCCGCGACGCATTCCCGGCAGCGCAAACAGGCTGGCAACCACCGTAAACCAGGCCAGCGTCTCCAGCACGATCAGCAGGAAAATGCCCCAGCGCACGCCTGAACTCACGTCATCTCCCACAAACAGCGAGAAAACGGAGCCAAAGTAGATAATCGCTTTTGGGTTAGCCAGGTTGGTCAGTAGCCCTTTCAGGAAGCTACGACCGCTACGCGCCAGCTCAACCTGAGGTTCCGCCGCCGCCTGGCTTTTCTTAAGCGCGCCACGCAACATCTGCAAGCCCATCCAGCACAGATACAACCCGCCGCCAACCATAACAATGGTGTGCAGCCAGGCCATCTTCTCGATGATCAGATTCAGGCCGAGCAGCGCAACGCCCGCCCACACCATGACGCCGCAGGTGATCCCCAGCACGCCCATCATCGCCTCCTTGCGGGAGCGACTGACAGCGGTTTGTGAGACAAAGAAGAAGTCCGGACCCGGACTCATCAGCGCAATGATATGCACCAGCGCCACGGTGAAGAAGAGTGTCAACATGATCGGCTCGCAGGAAAATAGTCAGAACAGAAACTATATTTGCACTTTTTCGCCTGGCTGACTACTCATCATCACCATCCACGTGACTGCGAATCAAAGCCATAAACGCTTTACCGAAACGCTCGAGTTTCCGCATGCCGACGCCGTTGATGCTAAGCATCTCACTGGCGCTAAGCGGCGTTTGCTCAGCCATCTCAATCAGCGTCGTGTCGTTAAACACCACATAGGGCGGAATATTCTCTTCATCAGCAATGGCTTTACGCAATTTACGCAGCTTAGCAAACAGCTTGCGATCGTAATTACCGCCAAAGGATTTCTGCATCGCCTTCGGCTTCAGCGCCACAATACGCGGTACCGCAAGCTGCAACGAAACGTCCCCGCGTAGCACCGGGCGGGCGGCTTCGGTAAGCTGTAGTGCGGAATGGCGGGCAATATTCTGCGTCACCAGCCCCAAATGGATAAGCTGGCGGATCACGCTGACCCAGTGTTCATGGCTCTGCTCGCGCCCGATACCATAGACCGGCAGCTTATCGTGCCCCATCTCGCGAATCCGCTGGTTATTAGCGCCGCGCAGCACGTCCACCACGTACCCCATACCGAAACGCTGATTCACGCGGTAAATCGTCGATAGCGCCTTACGCGCGTCCATTAAGCCGTCGTACTGTTTCGGCGGATCGAGGCAGATGTCGCAGTTGCCGCAAGGCTCCTGACGCCCTTCACCAAAATAGTTGAGCAGTACCAGACGACGGCAGGTTTGCGCTTCAGCAAACGCCCCCATCGCGTTGAGCTTATGGCGCTCAATATCCTGCAATGGCCCGACGGGCTTCTCTTCAAGACAGCGCCTGAGCCACGCCATATCCGCCGGATCGTAAAACAACATCGCCTCGGCAGGCAGGCCATCACGCCCGGCGCGCCCGGTCTCCTGATAGTAGGATTCAATATTGCGGGGAATATCGAAATGCACCACAAAACGGACGTTCGGTTTGTTGATGCCCATCCCGAAGGCCACCGTCGCCACTACGATTTGCAGGTCGTCACGCTGGAACTTCTCCTGCACATTGGCGCGAATATTGTTTTCCAGACCGGCGTGATAGGCCGCTGCGCTGATCCCGCGGCTTTGCAAACGTGCGGCGGTATCTTCCACTTTCGAGCGGCTATTGCAGTAGATAATGCCCGACTTGCCGCGCTGCTCCTGCACATAACGCATCAGTTGATCCAGCGGTTTAAACTTTTCCATCAGCATATAGCGGATATTGGGACGGTCGAAGCTACTGACCTGAATCAGCGGATCGCTTAGCCCCAGCAGGCGGACAATATCGCGGCGGGTGGTGTCATCAGCGGTGGCGGTCAGCGCCATAAACGGGATCTGCGGGATCCGCTGACGCAGTTGTCCCAGAGCGGCGTATTCCGGGCGGAAATCGTGCCCCCACTGGGAAATACAGTGTGCCTCATCCACCGCCACCATCGCCAGATTCCAGTGCGTGAGATGCTCAAGGAAGTTATCCAGCATCAGACGTTCCGGGGCGATATACAGTAAGCGAATCTGCCCGCTGCGACAGCCCGCCATCACCTCCTGCTGCTGTTCGCGGCCCTGCGTTGAGTTCAGGCACGCCGCCGCCACGCCGTTGGCCAGCAGTTGATCGACCTGGTCTTTCATCAGCGAGATCAACGGTGACACCACAACGGTCAGGCCGCCCAGCACCAGCGCCGGAACCTGATAACACAGAGACTTTCCGCCGCCGGTCGGCATCACAACCAGACAATCCCGTCCGGCCAGGGCCGTATCAATAATGGTTTGCTGGCCGGGGCGAAACTGCTGGTAGCCAAAGGTTTGCTGTAAAACCTGCTTAGCCAGCGATTCGTGATTTAATACTTCCGCCTGCGCCACGTTGACCCCACATCCCAGAAAAGAAAACAGGCGCTATTTTCAGCGCCTGAGCAGCAGAGTGCAATGATTAAAACAGATCGTTGAGCATCACCCCAACGCCGACGCGAGTCTGATTAAAGTTATAATCAATGAGCGACTCACCATAACCGCTATAGACCTGCGTATAGACGCGCACATGTTTGGTTATCGGATAGCTCACCCCCAGCTCAGCGCCGCCATAGCCGGTATTCCAGTTATATTGCCCCTGTGCGCTGAAAATCGCATCACCCAGTTGATAGCCCACTTTCAGGCGGTAATAACCCATATATTTAGTGATATCCGGATTGTCGTCGGTGCTGCCAATAACGTACCAGGGCTTCACTTCCACCAGCCAGTTGCCGTTTTGCGCCATCAGCCGGGTATAGAGCCGGTTCCAGCTGCGGGAGGTGGGATCGGAACGACCATTAGAGTCGTGGTTATAACCCATCTCAACGTCACGGAGCGTCCAGCCGGCGAGCGTGTAGTCGGTCGCAAAACCGAGAAACAGCTGCGGCTCATAGTTGGTTTCACGAAACGGCGCGGATTCTTTGCTATTGGAGAGCTGCCACCAGGATTTTTGCGTGTAAGAGGCCCCCAGCAGCGAGTTATCGCCGAGGATCCCCCGCCACAGCGGAAATGCCAGGCTGAGCTGGAACTTCACTTCGTCTTTCCGCGCATTCTCAGCCCAGTCATAGCTGCGAATCGCCTCTTTGTTAAGATCGCTGGTCCACGTATAGAGCAGATAGTTGCTCTCATAGGGATAAAGTAAAAACGGATTATCATGGTCCTGCAACAGGTTAGCGATAATACTCCCACGAACGGCCGGAGTGTCATGAACCTGTTCATTCGCCGGCGCGTCCTGCGCCAGAACGCCGACCGGAAGCGCAACAAGCGCCAGCAGGCAGGCTAAAGAGATACGCATTGCTGTTCTCCTGGATGGATAATTATTATTTCTGTTTAACCCTGTCTGTATTCTACCTGGATTAGGCGCTTTCTGAGCCGTTATCTGTTCTTAAAGTAGAAATCAATATTTCAGAAGCATAAAATCAACATCTCGTTAACTTATGGAATGTTGTTATGTCTGAACTTACCGCCGATGCCGCTCTTAAGCTGGTGGGAGAAATCTTCGTTTATCATATGCCTTTTAATCGTGCTTTAGGGCTGGAACTGGAGCGCTATGAAAAAGAGTTTGCTCAACTTAGTTTTAACAACCAGCCGATGATGGTCGGCAACTGGGCACAAAGCATTTTACATGGCGGAGTGATCGCCTCAGCGCTGGATGTCGCCGCAGGGCTGGTCTGCGTAGGCAGTACGCTGACGCGCCACGACACCATCAATGAAGAAGAGCTGCGCCAGCGCCTGTCGCGGATGGGCACCATCGATCTACGGGTCGACTATCTGCGTCCGGGACGCGGAGAACGCTTTACCGCCACCAGCAGCCTGCTGCGCGCCGGTAACAAAGTGGCGGTCGCCCGTGTAGAGCTGCATAACGAAGAACAGGTTTATATCGCCAGCGCCACGGCAACGTATATGGTGGGTTGATTGCCATAAATCGAGTAACATCACTCTCTTTGGCAATGGATTTGTACTGATGGATGCGAAACAAACGCGGGTGGGGGTTCTGTTGGCTCTCGCCGCCTATCTTATCTGGGGTATCGCGCCTGCGTACTTCAAGCTTATCGACTATGTTCCCGCCGATGAAATTCTGACTCACCGCGTGATTTGGTCCTTCTTCTTCATGGTGGCGCTGATCAGCATCAGCCGCCAGTGGCCGCAGGTTAAAAAGCTGCTTAAAACGCCGAAAAAGGTGCTTCTGCTGGCGCTGTCCGCTGTGCTGGTAGGCGGTAACTGGCTGTTATTCATCTGGGCGGTGAATAATCATCATATGCTGGAAGCCAGTCTTGGCTATTTTATAAATCCGCTGGTGAATATTCTGTTGGGAATGATCTTCCTTGGCGAGCGCTTTCGCCGGATGCAGTGGCTGGCAGTACTGCTGGCCGCATGCGGCGTTCTGGTGCAGCTCTGGACCTTTGGTTCTCTGCCGATAATCGCGCTCGGCCTGGCGTTCAGCTTCGCTTTTTATGGGCTGCTGCGTAAAAAAATCGCCGTTGATGCACAAACCGGGATGCTATTTGAAACCCTATGGCTGCTGCCCGTCGCCGCTGTTTATTTATTTGGCCTCGCCGATAGCCCGACCAGCCATATGGGGCAGAACCCATGGTCCCTGAACCTGTTGCTCATGGCGGCGGGTGTTGTCACGACCGTTCCACTGCTGTGCTTTACCGGCGCGGCGACACGTCTGCGTCTCTCCACGCTGGGATTTTTCCAGTATATCGGCCCAACGCTGATGTTCCTGCTGGCGGTGATGTTTTATGGCGAAGTGCCGGATGCGGACAAAATGGTGACCTTCGCCTTTATCTGGGTCGCGCTGGCGATCTTTGTGATGGATGCGGTTTACACAATACGCAGAACGCGTAGGCCATAATGAAAAAGGAACCGAAGCGCCTTTCAGGTGACAGGCAGGATGCGATCCGCCGCCATTGCCGGGCGGCGCTTCGCTTGCGCAGACGAGCCAGGTGATATCTCGGGGCACATAGGTCGGGCAAGGCGACAGCCGCCACCCGGCTGAGACGTTAAACCGTCTTTCCTCGCGTCAAAAAGACTTTTTTACAGCCAGTTTTTACGCTTAAAGTACAGATACGGCGCCAGGCCCGCGAGCATCATAAAGACAATCGCCCCGGGATAACCAAAACTCCAGTGCAGCTCGGGCATAAACTCAAAATTCATCCCGTAGCTGGAAGCCACCAGCGTCGGGGGCAGGAACACCACGGAAACCACCGAGAAGATCTTGATGATGCGGTTCTGTTCAATATTGATAAAGCCCATCGCCGCCTGCATCAGGAAGTTAACCTTCTGAAATAACGATTCATTATGCGGCAGCAGGGATTCGATATCGCGCAGGATTTCACGCGCCTGTTCCAGTTGGCCAGTGGGTAAGCGCGCTTTGCGCACGAGGAAGTTCAGCGCCCGCTGGGTATCCATCAGACACAAGCGAACTTTCCAGCCGATATCTTCCTGCTCCGCCAGCGTAGAGAGCGCTTCGTCATAATCATCGCCCTGGCGGCCTTCCATAATCACCCGGCTGAGCTTTTCCAGATCGCTGTAAATGTTTTCAATTTCATCTGCCAGCTGTTCAATTTTGGTTTCGAACAGGTCGAGCAGCAGCTCGTAAGCATTACCGTCAACCATTGCCTGGCTGCGGGCACGCATGCGGTACAGACGGAAAGCAGGCAACTCTCGCTCGCGCAACGTAAACAGTCGCCCTTCGCGGATAGTAAACGCCACGGTGGAGTTACCGGCGTGATCCTCTGCATCTTCGAAGAAGAAAAACGAGTGGATATGCAGGCCGTCTTCGTCCTCAAAGAAACGCGCTGACGCTTCGATATCTTCCAGTTCCGGACGAGTCGCCAGGTTCTGGCCCAGTTCCGTTTGCACGCGGCTTCGTTCATCGTCATCAGGCTCGACAAGATCGACCCACACCGAACTGGCGAGGTGCTTGATCTCATCGGCTTCCAGGCGCGTTAAACGATTATTTTCCAGTTGAAATGCGCTCAGCATGACCGGGACTCCCAATGCAAAAAATTATTGGACAGTTCGTATGGGCACACAGAAACAATTTAGGTTTCAGACCATTAAGCCTGACTCAGCGCGACGGGAATAGAACGAGTCGCCGACAACCGCTAAGGCTATCAGCATAAGAGGATAGCCTTAGGAGTTGTTCCTGATGGGCAGGAAATTGAGCCAGCATCTACTGGGTGTGTCCAAGGCGAATGTCCTCTTAGCGTAATCGTGCGCGCATGTTACGCCAGCGCAAAAACGGCGTCAACACGCAACGGAACGCTTAAGAAAAAATCAGTCTCCTTAAGATATAAAGAGAGAAAAATATTACAAAATAATGATATTTTTCTTAACGTTATACTGTTTCCAGCCGGGCATAAGCGGCAACCAGCCATTTAATCCCTTGCCCCTGAAATGCAACCTGTAGCCGACTGTGTTCGCCGCTGCCTTCGAGATTGACAATGGTGCCCTCGCCAAACTTCGCGTGGCGCACCCGCTGGCCCAGTTTATAGCCGGTATCGTTTTCCGCCATCGGCGTTCCCATACGCTGATGGCTGACGGGACGGCTCACCGTCGCCCGCAGCCGTACCTCTTCCACGCACGATTCCGGCAGTTCGCCGATAAAGCGCGACGGGCGATGATAAACCTCTTTGCCATACAGGCGGCGGGTTTCCGCGTAGGTCAGGGTCAGCTTCTGCATCGCGCGGGTCACGCCAACGTAGGCCAGACGGCGCTCCTCTTCCAGACGCCCGCCTTCATCAAGCGCCATCTGACTCGGGAACATGCCTTCTTCCACACCGACGATAAACACCTGCGGAAACTCCAGCCCTTTCGCTGAGTGCAGGGTCATCAGTTGTACCGCGTCCTGCCAGGTATCCGCCTGCCCTTCGCCCGCTTCCAGCGCGGCGTGGGAAAGAAACGCCTGTAGCGGCATGAGATCTTCGTCTTCTTCGTTGTAGCTGAACTGACGCGTTGCCGTCACCAGTTCCTCTAAGTTTTCGATACGCGTCTGGCCTTTCTCGCCTTTCTCCTGCTCGTACATCATGCGCAGGCCGGAATCTTTAATCACCCGGTCAGTCTGTACATGCAGCGGCATATCGGCGGTTTCCTGCGCTAACGCGTCAATCAGCTCCATAAAACGCTGCAGCGCACTGGCGGCGCGCCCGGCGAGCACTTTATCTTTTAACAGCTCACGACAGGCCTGCCACAGCGTCAGTTGACGATCGCGCGAGGTCTGGCGCACCACATCAAGGGTACGATCGCCGATGCCGCGCGTTGGGGTATTCACCACCCGCTCAAACGCCGCATCGTCATTGCGGTTAGCGATCAGACGAAGATAAGAGAGCGCATCTTTGATCTCCTGACGTTCAAAGAAGCGCATGCCGCCATAAATACGGTACGGCATGCTGGCCTGCAGTAGCGCTTCTTCCAGCACGCGCGACTGGGCGTTGCTGCGATACAGAATCGCACACTGCTCCAGCGCCCCGCCGTTCTCCTGCCAGGTTTTGATGCGGTTGACGACAAAACGCGCCTCATCAAGATCGTTAAACGCACAGTAAAGTGAAATCGGCTCGCCGTCGGCGCCGTCGGTCCACAGCTTTTTGCCCAGACGCCCGCTGTTGTTCTCAATCAGGGCGTTCGCCGCGCTAAGGATATTACTGGTCGAACGATAGTTTTGCTCCAGACGAATAGTTTCCGCGCCGGGGAAGTCTTTGAGGAAGCGCTGGATGTTTTCCACCTGCGCGCCGCGCCAGCCGTAAATAGACTGGTCATCATCGCCGACGATCATCACTTTACCAGTGTCGCCCGCCAGCAGGCGGATCCACGCGTACTGAATATTGTTGGTATCCTGGAATTCGTCCACCAGGATATTGCTAAAACGCTCACGATAGTGCTGAAGGATATGCGGCTTATTCAGCCACAGTTCGTGCGCACGCAGCAGCAACTCGGCGAAGTCCACCAGCCCGGCGCGATCGCAGGCTTCCTGATAGGCCTGATAGACCTTCTGCCAGGTTTGCTCAACCGGGTTGCCGTAGCTTTGAATATGATGCGGACGCAGACCTTCGTCCTTCTGGCTATTGATGTACCACATCGCCTGACGCGGCGGCCACTGCTTCTCATCAAGATTCATGGCCTTAATCAGGCGCTTGAGCAAGCGCAACTGGTCTTCGCTGTCGAGGATCTGGAAATCCTGGGGCAGATTCGCGTCGAGGTGATGAGCGCGTAGCAGACGATGCGCCAGCCCGTGAAAAGTACCGACCCACATTCCCCCCTGAGAGGTCCCCATCAGTTGACCAATACGCTGGCGCATTTCCGCCGCTGCTTTGTTGGTAAAAGTCACTGCCATAATGGAATAAGGGGAACAGTTCTCGACGCTCAACAACCAGGCAATACGGTGTACCAGCACCCGCGTCTTACCGCTGCCCGCCCCGGCCAGAACCAGCATGTTAGTGCGTGATGCCGCAACGGCTTCACGCTGTTTGTCATTGAGGCTGTCGAGCAGGTAAGAAACGTCCATTGGCACCGCCGGAAATAAAGGGGTTCCACGAACCCCTGTTAATATATACAGAGTTACTGGTGATTATATCAGCGAGGTCAGAGATGCCAACCGTGAAATTTCGATGTGCGGCAGCAGGCGGCTGTCGGGGGTATGCATCAGATCTGCGTCCAGCGGCCTGATCCAGCATGCCTGCATTCCGCAGCGAACCGACCCGGCCACATCGGTAGTCAAATCATCGCCAACGTGCAAAATCTGCTCCAGCGGCAGTTCCAGCCGCTGCGCCGCCAAATGATACATATCGGCAAACGGTTTAGAACGCCCATCCGGGCCCGCGCGCAGCACAAAGCGGAAGTAGTCGCTCAGCCCAAAGAGCTCCGGCTGAGCATTACCGTTGGTAATCGCCACCAGCGGCCACTTTTCAGCCAGCTTCGCCAGCGTATCATGCGTCTCTTGCGGAACATCAATCATGCTGCGCCAGTGGGCAAAGTTAGCCATCGCTTGATCCGCTCCCGCTTTCGCCTGCGCCGCAGAAAGCCCAACATTGCGCATCCCCAGCTCCAGTGCGCGCCGCCGCCACTCGGTGACATCATGGTAAATATCCGGCTCTGATGCCAGCAGCGTCTGGCGCAGTTGGTTCAACTGGCTGGCGTCAAATTTGCTCAGCAGGGGGTGATAGCTGCGCACAAAGCTCAGCGACTCATGCAGGGTCCGGTCAATCACCGGGCGGTTGTCATAAAGGGTATCGTCCAGGTCAAACGTCAGTGCTGAAATCTGGCCCAGAGGCCGGTAAAAACGCATTATTTCCCCCGTTTGGCACGCGGATGCGCCGCATCGTACACTGCGGCAAGGTGTTGAAAATCAAGATGGGTATAGATTTGGGTGGTGGAGAGGTTGGCATGGCCCAACAGCTCTTGCACCCCGCGCAGATCGCCACTCGATTCCAGCATATGGGTGGCGAATGAGTGGCGCAGTTTATGCGGATGTACGTGGCTATTCAGACCTTGTTTAATGCCCCATTCGGCAAAGCGTTTCTGCACGTTACGTGCTGAAATACGCTTGCCCAGTTTAGAGAGGAACAGGGCGTCATCATCCGTACCGAACAGGCCGCGCAGATCGAGCCAGTGCTCAATCCATAGCACCGCATTGCGGCCAATCGGCAGGCGGCGCTCTTTACTGCCTTTCCCCGTTACCCACACTTCGCCAGATTCCAGGTCAAGATGCCTGATATCGAGATTGATCAGTTCCGAAAGACGCAGCCCCGAGCCGTACATCACTTCCAGCATCGCCCGGTCGCGCACCGCCAGCGGATCGTTAAGATCGATATCCAGCAGCCGGTTAACATCGTCTACGTCGATATTTTTCGGTAAATGGCGTGGTGTTTTCGGCGCGGAAATGCCCTTCGCCGGGTTAGCCGCCAGTTCGCCCTGGCTCACCAGCCAGTCAAAGAAGCTGCGTAAAGCGGAGAGACGTAACGCCAGACTGGCTGGTCCCAGTCCCTGACGACGACTACGTGTCGCCAGGCTGCGAACCTGAGCAGCATCGCACTGCCGCCAGCTTTTAAGCCCGGCGCTTTCCGCCAGCGCGATAAGCACATCCAGTTGACGCCGGTAGTTCAGCAGCGTTATCGGGCTAAGCTGGCGCTCTACGCCGAGATAGCGTAAAAAACGCGCGACGGATTCATACAGAGGTGAGTCGGTCATGCGCGTTCAATCCAGCGCTCCAGTAAGCCCGGGAGCATGGCCGCAATTTCCTGCAGCAGCTGTGTACCCTGCCCTTGCTGATAGTGCTGAGGATCGCGACTGCTGAACAACATCACGCCTGGCGCTTCATCGCCACCCAGCAGCGACATCGCCACCGAGCCAACGGCTTTCGCTTCCGGCAACACCACCAGCAGTTCCGGACCATTTAAAGGGCCAAGATAATGCCGTTGCTGCCCAAGACGCTGGATGCGTATGGATTCAAACGCCTGACGGTTTATCGCCAGATGGGTAAATTTGGATGGTGCGCCAAGGCGCCAGCTATCGGGAAACAGGCGCACCGTCGCCCCCGCCAGCCCCAGTTCGCGCGCCCAGCGATGCAACCGGTTGAGCATTTCATCAAGGCTGTCAGCCGCCGCCAGACGCGTTTGCAGATGAAACAGGCGCTGAAACAGGCTTTCGTTAGCCGTTGCCTGCTCCATTAACAGCGTCATGTTCTCTTCCAGCACATTGATATGATTCCGCGCCCGCGCCATATGCCATTCCACCAGCGAGACCGAACCACGCACCGGATGTGGAACAGACATGTGCTCCACCAGCGCTGCATTACGAATAAAGAATTCAGGATGTTGCAACAGATAATCCACCACTGCGCGATCGTTGAGCTCACTGGTGATTTCCTGCTGTTCTTCCCCGATTTGTTTCATAAATGAATAAATCCGTCATAGACATGTGCCGCCGGGCCAGTCATAAATAACGGTTGACCCGGGCCTTTCCAGGCGATATCAAGACGCCCGCCGGGTAACTCCACCCGTACCTCTTCGCCCAGTAATCCCTGCTGGATCCCTATCGCCACTGCCGCACAGGCGCCGCTTCCGCAGGCCTGCGTTTCACCCGCGCCGCGCTCGTACACGCGCAGACGGATATGGGAACGGCTGACCACCTGCATAAAGCCGATGTTCGCCCGTTCCGGAAAACGTTCGTGGTTTTCCATCACCGGGCCAAGCGTTTCCACCATCGCGGTTTCCACATCATCGACCTCAATAACGCAGTGTGGGTTACCCATTGACACCACGCCGCACAATACTGTCTGTTCCGCGGCACGCATAATATAGGTCTTTTCCGCTTTGTTTGCGCGGAATGGCACCTGCGACGGCTCGAAGTTCGGTTCGCCCATATTGACGCGCACCAGATCATCTTCCGTTACGCTTAATAGCATACGGCCATTCGACGTGCTGACGCGGATGTCACGTTTATTGGTCAGGCCTTTCAGACGCACAAAACGGGCAAAACAGCGCGCACCGTTACCACACTGGGCCACTTCGCTACCGTCGGCGTTGAAGATACGATAATGAAAATCAAGCTCAGGATCGTAAGGCGGCTCAACAATCAGCAGTTGATCAAACCCCACGCCAAGATGCCGATCCGCCAGGCGGCGAATCAGTTCCGGTGAGAAGAAAACATTCTGTGTTACCGCGTCAACAACCATAAAGTCGTTGCCAAGGCCATGCATTTTAGAGAACTGCATCATCTACTCCAGCTACGCGGAACTGTCAGTAATTCACTTGAGTCGGGCCATCGCTATCGCCGCGATCGTTTCGATCCGGCGTAGAGCTCTGAATACCGCTATCAACCGGTTTGGTTGGCGGAGATGCCGTTTTTTCCGCTGGTGGGAAATACAGCGGCCCTTTCAGGCCACAGCCAGCGAGGCTGCAGGCCGCAACTAAAACGGCAAGCACAGGGAAAACGTTTTTCATGGATAGTTGCCCGTCATTCATTCTTTCTGCTTTCTATCATCGCAGGAGAAGACGTAAAAGCAAGCGTTTAGCATCCCACTGCGCGCGCTTTTGTTTCGCGGTATACTGCCGCCACGATCAAAAAAGCGGGACAGAACCATGAACGACAGTGAATTCCATCGCCTGGCCGATACCCTGTGGATGACCATCGAAGAACGTCTGGACGACTGGGATGGCGACAGCGATATCGACTGTGAAATCAACGGCGGCGTGCTGACTATCAGTTTTGAAAACGGCAGCAAAATCATTATCAACCGTCAGGAGCCGTTGCATCAGGTGTGGCTGGCGACCAAACAAGGCGGCTACCATTTCGACTTAAAAGATGATGAGTGGATCTGCGACCGCAGCGGCGAAACCTTCTGGGATCTGCTGGAGCAAGCGGCGACAAATCAGGCTGGCGAAACGGTGAATTTTCGCTAACGGCGCACTTGATGTAATTTTCCCGGATTGCGGCTAATGTCTTATCCGGGCTTGTACGACCAGACGGATTCAGGAGTAGTGCTGCAACATCTGCGGCGTTGCAGGATCCTGACTTGCAGGAATGGTCGCGGCGGCAATCACCTGGCTGCGGAACGGAATCACCTGCTCCCGGCCATCGATGTCGACAATCTGGTAGAACTGCGGCAGGTTAAAGTTAATAAAGCTGGAACCATAGGTAAAGCGATCGTGCGATGACGAGTAGAAGCGGCTAACATCGCGCACCAGATCTTCTTTACTGCCTTCACAATGGTGGTAGACCTCTGCGCGGTTGCTCTCATCAAGAATATAGATGTTAAACCCGCTGTCGTTATCCGCATCTTCAAAGAAAAACTGAATAATCCCTTCGCTGGCAAAACCATCCACCACCTGCGGTAGCCTGACGTGGTTGGTCTCCACCTGTACCGACAGCCCATGCAGTTTGTTATGCGAAATCGCGCCGTAGAACTCAATAGCGTTCTCCAGCTTCTGTACCGAGACATTAAGACGCTCGAAGAACAATCCCCATGTCTGCCCGGAAACGCGCAGCGCTTTAAAGCGACCGGTATCCTGGCGGGTGCTGGAAAGACGCAGCTCGATACACTCGGAAACCATCTGCTGCACGCGGGTACGAATTAATCCACGCAGATGTTGGCTATAGCAGAACACTTCGACGCTATCCGGCGGCGCAGCGTCCTGATGCATTTTACCAAGAATGGTTTTCAGCGCTTCAATCATCGCCTGCTCGCCGTTGAAGTGCAGGGTTCGGACTTCATTCCACGAATTACGATAGAGCAGATCAACACTGCCAATCAGGCATTTTTGCTCTTCGCCGAAGCTGAAAACATCCAGCTTGCGGAAGTCGAAATGCACCACCTGGTTGCGAAACGCGACCGTCGGGTCATATTCCAGGTTGACGATAATCGCCAGATGACGAATTTCGCATGGGCTGTACAACGCTTTCGGCGTCGGAGAAGGCAGGCGCAGCGGGAAATGGTGCGACACATCGGCCACCATCTCCTGCAATTTCGCCAGATCGACAATACTGTTGCCCTTAATAAACAGGCGAGTTCGCGACGTCAGGAGGCCGTTAAACCAGGCCCAGGCCACCAGTTTATTAAGATAACGGTTATATTCCAGCGGCTGATGACTGATGATTGAATCCATATCCGGCGCGCGGTTATAAATATACCAACCGGTGCGGTTGGCCCGGCCCGGCGGCACGTGGATAAAGGTCAGATTAGGCTCAGATAAATCCGGCGAAATTTGCGGGTTCACCAGCGTTACTTTGCCCGGCAACGCTTCAAATGCAGCATACAGTTTGCGCGTCAGTACGCCGATATCCTGCGGGCTGGCGGAAACGCTCAGGTTATTGCGCCGCGCAAAACGAATCAGATTACGATAGCTCTGCATCATCGCATCAAGCAACTCGTTATGCGCTTTGCGTACTTCGTCAATTTTCCAGTTAGCCCGATTGTCGAGCATCATTAAACGCTTGTCATCCCAGCCCCATTCGTTCACCAGCTGACTCAGCACTTCGCGACGCCAGCCGACGCAGGCGCGCTCCCGGCTCAGCTTCTCGCAAACTTTCAGGTAGAAACATCGACGCACCAGATCGAGGCGCGTTTCGTCTTCAATGGCCTGCAGATAGAGCGTCACACGCTCCAGCATCATGCAGTAAGGATCGAGGCCAAATGACACGATCTCGCCATCATGCAGACGTTGCTTGATATCTTTCGCCAACAGGCGGTTATTGGGATATTCCCAAGAGTACGCTTCCAGCAGCAGCGTCTTCAGCACCGCCTTATAGGGCGAGTCGATGCTTTTATACAACTGCCAGAGGCTGGCGCCGAAGTACTCTTCCGCCGACAGCGAACTCAGGCCGCCGAGATCCAGCCATTCATTTGGCGTCAGCACCCCCTGCGCATAGAGGCTCATGACGTAATCGTCGTAATGCTCTTCTTCCTCGCATGGCACCATATTCCACAATATACGCTTCCCGGCAAGGCGCACTGCGGTGCGATAAAACTCATCCAGCAGCAGAATATGCTGGGTGGAACCGCAGTCTTCCCCTCCCAGACTACCGCTTTCATTATGGCGGAAGCGGTTTTCGTCGATCAGGAAGAAACTCACCTCAACCCCCAGCGACGCCGCCCAACTTTCCAGCAGGCTGCATTTACGCTGTAGCAACTGGCGCTCTTCGTTATCCAGCCAGGACTGGTGGCAAACCCAGATATCAAGGTCGGAAGAACAGCTTTGACCGACGGAAGAAGTACTGCCCATGGAGTAGAGGCCGGTAATCGGCAGTTCGCCTTTCGGCGGTTCCTGGGCCAGCATGCCACGATGGAGTTCAAGTTCGTCAAGGTAGTGGCGTTGGGTTTCATCAGGCGTGTAGAGGCAAATGCCGCGGGGAACGTTACCGTCAAGGTAACCCGGCATCAGCGGATGATGATAATGTAATAGTGTCGGCAGTAGACTGTAAACCTGCTGGAAAGCAGGTCCCATAGCAGCAAGGGCGCGATCCACGCGCAATTGGTTGATGGCATCCAGTCTCTGTTTCAGTGTCTCAATATAGAGGTACAAGACATATCGCCTGATGTTCAAAAACCCGACGTACAATAGTACGGAGAGTTTCAGTATTTCAACAAAAACCGTCACCATTCGTCGTCGGTGGGGTTGTGATGAACTGCGGACTGACAAATGGTTTAAAACGTGATCAATCTAACACCTTGCGGATTGACCGTAAAGAAAGATGCGCTACATACCAGTGTAGCACCCTTTACTACATGTAAATTCTTCGCTACGTATGTGGCAACCAGCAAACGCATGAAAGGCTAAAAAAAGATGGCCGCGCCCCTTACGCCACAAAACTAACATCCCTAAGACAACAATGTTAGGATGGTCAGTGGTCGACGATGACGGTAACAAGCATGTTAGACAAAGTTTTGAGAATTGCCACACGGCAAAGCCCGCTTGCGCTATGGCAAGCACATTATGTGAAAGAACGTCTGGAGTCCTGCCATCCGGGGCTTTCCGTTGAACTGGTGCCAATGGTCACCCGCGGTGACGTGATCCTTGATACCCCTCTTGCAAAAGTAGGTGGCAAGGGTCTGTTTGTGAAAGAGCTGGAACTGGCTATGCTGGAAGGACGCGCCGATATCGCGGTTCATTCCATGAAAGACGTGCCGGTGGCGTTTCCGGAAGGGCTGGGACTGGTCACCATTTGCGAACGCGGAGATCCGCGCGATGCGTTTGTCTCTAATCACTATGCTTCCCTTGATGACCTGCCGCATGGCAGCATCGTGGGCACCTCAAGTTTGCGCCGTCAGTGCCAGTTGGCTGCGGAGCGGCCGGATCTGACGATCCGTTCCCTGCGCGGCAATGTGGGCACGCGTCTGGGGAAACTCGATAGCGGTGAGTATGACGCCATTATTCTTGCTGCTGCCGGGCTTAAACGCCTGAAGCTGGAGGAGCGTATTCGTCAACCGTTGACGCCGGAACAGTCGCTACCGGCTGTCGGTCAGGGCGCAGTCGGTATCGAATGTCGCCTTGATGACGAATGGACAAAAGCGTTGCTGGCGCCGCTCAACCATACGGAAACGGCAATACGCGTGCGGGCAGAACGAGCAATGAATACCCGTCTTGAAGGTGGTTGCCAGGTGCCTATCGGCAGCTACGCCGAGCTTATCGACGGCGAGCTGTGGCTACGCGCGCTAGTCGGCATGCCGGATGGCTCGCAGGTAGTACGCGGCGAGCGGCGCGGTCGACCGCAAGATGCCGAAACCCTCGGCGTCTCCCTTGCCGAAGAGCTTCTGGAAAATGGCGCTCGTGACATTCTCGCCGTCGTTTACGCAGGAGAAGCACCGCAATGAGTATCCTGGTCACCCGTCCGCTACCGCAAGGCGAAGAGTTAGTTAGCCGCCTGCGCGCGCTGGGACGCGTGGCGTGGAGCTTTCCACTCATTGAGTTTACGCCGGGTCGCCAGCTCCGGGAACTGGGCGGCAAGCTGGCAAGTCTTGAGGCGGGTGACTTACTCTTCGCGCTCTCACAGCACGCCGTTGAGTTTGCTCATTCTCACCTCCAGCAACAGGGGGGGCTCTGGCCCTCTGCACCCGATTATTTTGCAATTGGTCGCACTACCGCGCTGGCCCTGCACAAAGTCAGCAGTCATGATATTCGCTATCCGTTAGATCGGGAAATCAGCGAAGTCTTGCTACAATTACCTGAATTACAAAATATTGCGGGTAAAAAAGCCGTCATCCTTCGTGGAAACGGCGGACGGGAACTACTCGGTGACACTCTCCGTGAACGCGGAGCGCATGTCACTTTTTGTGAATGTTATCAACGTAGTGCAAGGCACTATGATGGCGCAGAAGAAGCAATGCGCTGGCAGTCTCGCGGGGTGTCGACGCTGGTGGTTACCAGCGGCGAGATGCTGCAGCAGCTCTGGACGCTCATACCGCAGTGGTATCGTGAACATTGGCTCCTTAGCTGTCGCATTTTAGTTGTCAGTGAACGCCTGGCCGAACAGGCCAGGGAACTGGGCTGGCAGGATATCCAGGTTGCCGATAGCGCCGACAACGATGCGCTGCTACGCGCATTACAATAACTCTCAACATTGGAAGCCATAATGACGGAACAACAGAATCAATCCGCCGTGGTTGAAGAGACCAGGGAGGCCGTGGAAAAGAGACCACAGCCAGAAAATAGCGTAGAAAAGAAAAGTGGCGGCAGTAAAGTCAGTCTCGCCCTGAGTGCGATAGCCGTCGCTATCGCACTCGCTGCTGGCGTCGGCCTTTACGGCCTGACGAAAACCCAGGCGACCCGCCAGAGCGAAACCAGCGCCGGGCTATCCAGCCAGATCGCCGCGCTGCAAAAAGCGCAGGAAAGCCAAAAAAGCGAACTTGAAAGCATTATTAAGCAGCAGGCCGACCAGCTGACGGAAGCGCGGCAGCAGCAAGATTCGCTGGCAAAGAAGCTGGATGAAGTGCAGCAAAAAGTCGCCGTGATTTCCGGTAGCGATACCAAAACCTGGCTGCTGGCCCAGGCCGATTTCCTGGTGAAACTGGCCGGGCGTAAGCTGTGGAGCGATCAGGACGTGACAACCGCCGCCGCGCTACTGAAGAGCGCCGACGCCAGCCTCGCGGATATGAACGATCCGAGCCTGATTAGCGCTCGCCGCGCCATCACTAACGATATCGCCTCCCTTGCCGCCGTTAACCAGGTGGACTATGACGGCATCATCCTGAAAGTAAACCAGCTCGCTAACCAGGTCGATAATTTACGTCTGGCGGACAATAACGACGATGACTCCCCAATGGATTCCGATAGTGATGAACTATCCAGCTCCATTAGCGAGTGGCGAGTCAATCTGCAAAAAAGCTGGCAGAACTTTATGGACAGCTTTATTACCGTCCGCCGCCGTGACGAAACCGCCGTACCGCTGCTGGCCCCTAATCAGGACGTCTACCTGCGCGAAAATATTCGCTCCCGGCTGCTCGTTGCGGCGCAGGCGGTACCGCGCCATCAGGAAGAAACCTACAAGCAGGCACTGGATAACGTCTCAACCTGGGTTCGTGCCTACTACGATACTGACGACGCGACCACTAAAGCTTTCCTTGAGGATATCGATAAGCTCAGCCAGCAAAGCATCACCATGAACGTACCGGAAAGCCTGCAGAGCCAGGCGCTGCTTGAGAAACTTATGCAAACGCGGGTACGTAACCTGATGGCGCAACCGGCCGAAGCACCGACCAGCGTCCCGACGCCAGCCCCCGCGCCAGCACCTGCGCCACAAGGAGAGTAACGCATGCTGAAAATCCTCTTACTCTTCGCGCTGTTGATTGCCGGGATCGTTGTCGGCCCGATGATCGCCGGCCATCAGGGTTACGTCCTGATCCAGACGGATAATTACAACATTGAAACCAGCGTTACCGGGTTAGCGATTATCATGATCCTCACCATGGTGGTGTTGTTTGCCATTGAATGGTTGCTGCGGCGTATTTTCCGTACCGGTGCGCATACCCGCGGCTGGTTCGTGGGCCGCAAGCGCCGCCGTGCGCGCAAACAAACCGAGCAGGCGCTGCTAAAACTGGCGGAAGGCGATTATCAACAGGTTGAAAAACTGATGGCGAAAAATGCCGATCACGCGGAACAGCCTGTGGTGAATTACCTGCTGGCGGCGGAAGCGGCCCAGCAGCGTGGAGATGAAGCCCGCGCGAACCAGCATCTGGAGCGCGCAACCGAACTGACTGGCGACGATCTGATCCCGGTCGAAATTACCCGTGTCCGCCTGCAGCTGGCGCGTAATGAAAACCACGCCGCCCGTCACGGCATCGACAAGCTGCTGGAGATCACGCCGCGTCATCCGGAAGTACTGCGGCTGGCTGAGCAGGCCTACATCCGCACCGGAGCCTGGAATTCGCTGCTGGATATCATCCCGTCGATGGCAAAAGCTAACGTCAGCGATGAAGAGCATCGTGCTGAACTGGAACAGATGGCGTGGATTGGTTTGATGGATAAAGCCCTGGCCGACGGCGGCAGCGAAGGCTTGCGCGACTGGTGGAAAAATCAGAGCCGTAAAACCCGCAACCAGGTGACGCTACAGGTGGCAATGGCCGAGCGGCTTATCGAAAGCGACGACCATGACACTGCTCAGCAAATTATTATTAATGGCCTGAAAAAGCACTATGACGACCGTCTGGTGATGCCTGTTCCGCGGCTGAAAACCAATAACCCGGAGCAATTAGAGAAAGTACTGCGTCAGCAGCTTAAAACGGTCGGCGATCGTCCGCTGCTATGGAGCACGCTGGGGCAATCGCTCATGCGTCACGGCGAGTGGCAGGAAGCCAGCGTAGCGTTCCGCGCCGCGCTCAAGCAGCGCCCGGATGCGTTTGATTACGCATGGCTTGCCGATACCCTCGACCGGTTGCATCAGCCAGAAGAAGCCGCGTCGATGCGCCGCGATGGCCTGTTGCTGACGCTGCAAAACAATCCTCCGCAGTAATTTCCCATTGCCCGGTGGCGCTACGCTTACCGGGCCTACCAGGTCACCGTAAGCCGGATAAGGCGAAACCGCCATCCGGCAGTTCTCTTCCGCGTCCCCATAAAAAAACGCCTGCCCTGAAACCAGAGCAGGCGTTAAAACAGATCTATTTGACAACAATTGGGTGCTTCACTCAACGTCGTGTCCATGGTGTTTGATGAGGCGAAAAACGCGACATCTGTCAGTGGACGATAAGCACCGTAAACGGCTCTGCATCATTCCTGAGTTTATGAGGCCCTGAGGCGAACATAAGAGGTGGAATGAGCATCTACCCGGTGATTATCGCACAAGACCTGTAGAAAATGCATCTATCCGCATAAGGAATTGGGAGTATTCTGGACAATAAGTCGCATCGCGATCGGCGGGATATTTTCTAGCGGTATCAGAAAGAGAAACATTTTCTGCAAAATCAGAAAACAAAAAACCCCGCCGGAGCGGGGTTCAAAATTGGTCGGCGAGAGAGGATTCGAACCTCCGACCCACTGGTCCCAAACCAGTTGCGCTACCAAGCTGCGCTACTCGCCGATGTACTGCTTTTTGAATTTTTAGTTCAACTCTTTATAAAGTCGTGGTGCGAGGGGGGGGACTTGAACCCCCACGTCCGTAAGAACACTAACACCTGAAGCTAGCGCGTCTACCAATTCCGCCACCTTCGCAATATCACAACTTTCTAAATAATGGGGTGGCTAATGGGATTCGAACCCACGACAACTGGAATCACAATCCAGGGCTCTACCAACTGAGCTATAGCCACCACTGTAAATCTTTTACGCGGTATTGAAACCACCGCAGCTCCAGCACCGGGTGAATGGTGCGCCCGACAGGATTCGAACCTGAGACCTCTGCCTCCGGAGGGCAGCGCTCTATCCAGCTGAGCTACGGGCGCTTAGCGCCGTTGCGGGGTCGGATAATACGGACTTCCTCCCCCGCTGTCTAGTGCCTTTTAAAAGAAAATGATCGTTTGGTTATGCTTTGTGCGTTTTGTCGCTTATTCCGTCACATCATCAACATTTCCGCGCCGCCCAAGGCCAAACGCCTTATAAATAAACGTCACGGCAGCCAGAAAAATCATCCCGACAAAGAGCGACATACGCGTATCGTCGTTAAATCCCATACCTGCCAGCACGCAAACCAGGAATGCCATGGTTAAATAGTTCACCCACGGGAAAAACAGCGAGCGAAACGGATGACTGGCCATCGCTTCTTTGTGCACCAGACGAAAACGCAACTGGCTAATCAGGATCACAAACCACGGTACCATACCCGGCAATACGCTGGCGCTGTAAACGTAGACGAAAACCCGCTGCGGGTTGGGAATAATGTAGTTCAGGCACGAACCGCCCAACAGAATCACTATTGACAACGCCACGCCCACCGACGGCACACCGTTACGCGAGACTTTAGCGATCGCCGCAGGCAACTGGCGGTTTCTGGCCAGCGCGTAAAGCATACGTCCGCAGCTATACATTCCGCTGTTACAGCCGGAAAGCGCTGCCGTCAGCACCACAAAATTGATAATGCCCGCCGCCGCCGTGATACCAATTTTGGCAAAAGTCAGCACAAACGGACTGCCGTTCGAGCCAATCTGATCCCATGGGAAAATCGTGACGATAACAAAAATCGCGCCGACATAGAAAATCAGGATTCGCCACAGCACCTTGCCTACAGCGCTGCGCAGAGTGACCTGCGGATTCTTCGCTTCACCGGCGGTGATACCGATAAGCTCAACGCCCTGATAGGACGCGACAACAATACACAGCGCCGTCAGGAAGCCCTTCCAGCCGCCAGCGAAGAAACCGCCATGCGCGGTCAGATTGCCAAAGCCAAGGGAGTGTCCACCGTTGCCAAAGCCAAAGAAAATAACGCCCAGCCCAACCACGATCATCACGATAATGGTAGTGACTTTAATCATCGCGAACCAGAATTCAATTTCGCCATACAGTCGTACCGCCGCCAGATTCGCCAACGCGACCAGGCCAACTGCAATCAGCGCCGGTATCCACTGAGCCATTTCCGGGAACCAGAACTGGACATAGACCCCGATCGCCGTAATCTCTGATATCCCAACCGCCATCCACATAAACCAGTAGGACCAGGCGGTGAGATAGCCGAAAAACGGGCTCATATAGCGATGAGCGTAAACGGCGAATGAACCGGTTACCGGCTCAAGAAACAGCATTTCGCCCATCGAACGCATGATAAAAAAGACAAACAGGCCGGCGATAATATACGCCAGCAGAACCGAAGGCCCGGCCCACTTCAGCGTACTTCCTGCTCCCATAAATAATCCCACGCCAATCGTGCCGCCAAGTGCGATTAGCTCAATATGTCGCGCCTCCAGTCCTCGCTGAAGTTCCGCTTTTTTCTCAGTCATATAGCCTCTTGTATTTGCCCTGCTCCGGTTTTAGCGCACCGCAAGCTGTGGTGTGTATATGCCGGTTATTTTTATGAAGTCATACCCTGCCAACACGACGGCAATACTTACCCGTCGCGTATTAAGCTTGCGAATGGTTAATGAATTTTAGCGAAATGGCAAATAAAGTATCAGGTGAGTGAATACATTACACAGAATACCCAGCAAAATCCGCGAAAGTGCAGTGGAATATCAAAACTTATTGGTATAATACCAGCATAAATAGCGCAGAAGGCGAGCCTGCCTTTTTATCCGGCTCGGCTGCGAAATCAGGCGGTAAAACCACTCCAGCCCCAGGTCCTGCCAGAATTTAGGCGCCCGCTGAACATGGCCGGTAAAGACATCGTAGGTCCCACCGACACCCATATACAGCGCCTGCGGATAAACGTTCCGGCAATCGCGCATCAGGATCTCCTGACGCGGCGAGCCCATCGCCACGGTGACGATTTTTGCCCCGCTCTCGCGAATGCGCTCAAACAGCGCCTGACGCTGATCGGCGGGGAAATAACCATCCTGACTACCGACAATATTTACCTTCCAGCGCTGGCGAAGCTGTTGCTCAGTCTGCGCCAGCACCTCTGACTTGCCGCCAATCAGAAACACTGGCGTACCCTGCGCGCCCGCGCGCGCCATCAGCGCTTCCCATAAATCGGCCCCGGCGACGCGCGATACCCGCGCCTGAGGATATTTTTTGCGTATTGAACGCACCACGCTGATGCCATCCGCGTATTTAAACTCCGCATCTGCAATGAGCGCCCGAACGTCGGGGTTGTCTTCTACCGCCAGCATCTTCTCTGCATTAATCGCCACCAGCGTACCTTTGCGGATCTCGCCGTCAGCGTACAGATAATCCAGAGCGTGTTGCATATCGCGCCAACCAATGAGTTGCAACCCTCTCAGCAGGTACAACGGCGCGGATGTCGTCTCAGTCATGTACACCCTTTATCAGACTTGAGGTTGCGTCAGCGGCTTAATCCGCTTATGAATCAGCCCTACGCTATCCAGGAACCAGTACAGCAGTTTTGCCGCCAGTAAGCAGATGCCAAAGATAACGAGGAAAAAAACCACGCGGGAACCGAACGCATCCAGCCCTTCGCGCGCCAGCACGATCATGTTGAAGATCGCGCCAAAACAGAAACTGTGCAGTATCGCCGCTTTATAACGGTTACTCTCCCGGTTGCCAAGCTCATACAGCCAGTCAAACCATTTAATGATCAGCCCGACCACCACCGCCCCCAACGGCACAAACCAGATGCCGCCCATCACCACCAGCGACCCAATCAGGGTCGGCGAAATCGCCAGACCGGAATGGTTATTCAGCACTTCCCAGGTGAAATAGTTGGCAGTATTGAGCACCATGCCCGGACGACCGTGCCATAGCCAGCTGGGGATAAAAACGTAAAAATCCCGCACCATTGGCGCCAGCCCCTGGAACGCAATCTTGTCGTAGTTTTGCAGCAATAAAGCCAGGTTTTCCCACGGCGAGAAGGTATCGCGGGTCAGATAGAGGAACGTATAAAACGCCTCATCGCCGCTGACGTTCATGCCATAACGCTTAAGCGCCAGCCAGAACATACCGACAATGCCCAGCACGCCCGCCACCGCCAGCATCCACAGGCTGATCCAGCCGCGAATAATGCCGATAAACAGAAAAATGGCGAAGGCGATGATAATGTTCGCCCGGGTGCCGCCGACGATAACGTAGGTCAGCAGGCCAAACGCGACGGTGCTGATGAGAAAGAATAGCCACGCCTTATAACTCTGACGCAGAAAATAAACCACCAGCATCGCCGGGATGAAAAAGTAGAAAAAGCGCTTTAGCGCCACCCCGGAGACTTCGCTGGAGAAGATCTGGCTATAGGCGTTGAGTCTGAATAGCAGGAAACCGTTGTGCGCAAAGAAAATCCCCAGGCAGAGCAACGCAATCCCCAGTAAAATGCCCCAGGTCAGGTGCGTCTCCACGCGGTTCATGGTGTACAGCGGGCGATGCTGACGTTCCCTGGCCGCCGGGCGCAGGCGCGTTTTATAGGTGACGTAGTACACCGCGTAAAAGCAGACCGAGACCAGCAGGGTCTGCAGCAGAATTTCCGGCGGAGCCACCGCCACCCCGAAGCGGAACACCAGAATGCTGGTCAGCGGGAAGCCGAAGAAGAAGGTCAGCAGGAACAGCAACGAAAAAAAGACGTTAAAGTTAAAGCGCACGCGGCGGAATTCAAAGTAAGTAATGGTGGCGATAAACAGCGTCGAGAGCAGCCAGACCACCAACAGCCCGCAAAATTGCATTAATGTCATTCGCCCACCCCCGCGGCAATCCGCAATGCCCGTCGCCATCCCGCCAGATAATTCGGACGGAAGAAGGCGATCTGATTTTTATCCACAGCGGCTAACTGGCGCTGCGCTTCGCGCACGACAGCCGTATCCAGCGGGTCGCCGGTAAAGAGTACCGGAATATGCTGTTCCGACATATCCTGCCAGAAGGGATTCTCCCGGTTGAGAACGCAGGGGATCCCGGCCTGAATCAGCAGGCACAGCGTACCGATACCCTGCTGGCGGGCAAACAGAAAGTAGCCAAGATCGCAACGACGCAGCAGGGCGAGGTAATCATCGAACCCCAGCTTATCGCTCAGCACCTGGAGATGCTGCGGGCTAAACAGCGCCGCTCCGGCCTCGCGAACTTCGTTGATGTAGTCACGATTATTGGCCGGATATCCCATTGGCACAACCACGTTCACCGTATCGCCAAACTGCTGGTGGATCGCGCGCAGCGCGGCGATATGCTCGTTGCTGCGATCGCCGGAATTGCCCACCAGAATAGTCAACGTATCGCCGCGCGGGGAACTATCGGCGAGCGCATTAAGCGTCGGATCCATACGGGTCGGGAAGTAGAGCAACTCGCCGGGCACGCCCGGATGTCTGGCGGTGAACCAGCTCAGATCGCCGCGAGTCGCAAATACGCGGCCGACTCGCCTTTGCGCCATACGCCGCAGCGGATAGAACAGGCGGAATTTCAGGCTGGCAGCGTTCTCATACAGGTCCGCGCCCCAGATATGCCAGTTAAACTGCGCCGGACGGATCCCGCCGCTTAGCAGCGCCAGCCACAGACCAGTATTGAACTGGCCATGAAAGAAAAAGCGCTGCTGCCGGTTCGCCTTCGCCAGAGCGATAACCGCCTGCGCCAGCGATTTTTTCCCCGGATAACCAGTAATGGATAGTGCGGGATACGCTTCGCGAACCGCTTTCCCATCACCAACGATCATAAACAGGCGCGCCTGCTGGTCGTTGACCGCCAGTTCATCATTAAAAAACCGCAGAACGGTCTGGTTGTGGTGCGGAATATCCGATCCCAGTACATGTATCAGTGCAGTCATGCCCGTCTACGCCAAAGTAAAAACACGCCGCTACAGAGGGCGAAATAAACAACATAAGTGGCCATATACGCCTGCGCCGCGCCGATGGCACCGTGCGCCGGGATAAGCCAGTGCGAAAATGCGGTCAACAGCGTGAACTGGCTGATTTCCGTCAGAATATAAAAACGCAGCGAGGCTTTGGCGATCACCAGATAACCATAAACATAGGCCCCGACTTTCAGCACATCGCCCACCAGTTGCCAGGCAAACAGATCGCGCATCGCCGTAAAACGGTCGGAAAAAAGTAGCCAGATGGCGAAGTCGCGCAGCAGCCACACGGTTAAGCCGCCTGCCGCCACCGCCGGAAGGACAAATTTTAACGATTTGCCAATCTCGCGAGTGATATCCGCTTTCGCGTTCAGACGAGAGAGCGTCGGCAGCAGGTACACGCTAAACGAAGCGGTAATAAACTGCAACCAGGCGTCGGAGATGCTGCTCACGCCCTGCCAGATCCCCACCGCGTCCCAGCCATAATGAGCCGCCAGCAGATTACGCATCATCACATAGGCGACAGGCAACGTCACCGAAGTCATCAGCGCCATCAGGGTAAATTTCGACAGTTGCCCCGCCAGGCCGTTATCCCAACGCGGGCGCAGCGCGCGCAGCGGAATATTGCCGCGCCGCCATAGCACAATGGCCGCCGGAACCACCACCAGCGCGGGCACCAGCGCCAGGCCGAGCAGCGCCCCCTGATAGCCGCCGAAACGGTAGCAGATATAGTAGGCCACGACGCCAATCAGGCTGCCGGCAATAAGCGACAGCGCATTTGCCGCCGCATCACGAAACCCTTTCATCAACGCCAGCAGGAAGTTCGCCCAGGCAATGCCTATCTGCACCAGCGCCACCAGCCGTACCAGATTCTGATAATGCTGATGACCGAACAACCCCTGACTTATCGGCGCCGCCGCCAGCAGGAATATCAGCGCCAGCAGAGTGGAGAACCCCAGCACCATCGTTGATGAAGTACCGACGACGCGATTCAACTGCTGGCGATCGTCATGATGCTGGGCGACCAGCTTAGTCACGCCGTTAAAAATCCCGGCTCCCGCCAGCACGCCAAGCACGGTCACCAGCTGGCGGAAGTTACCCGCCTGACCTACTCCGGCCGGACCGAAAGAGACCGCCAGCAGTTTAACCACCAGCAGACCCGCGCCGATTTTGACCATCGTGGACGCGGCGGTCCACAGAGACGCTTTAGCCAGCGACATATCAGGAGAAATAGCTCAGCAACGAGTTAATCACCGTGCGCTGGTTTACGCCCGACAGATTATAGAATAACGGCAGGCGCAACAGGCGTTCGCTCTCCCGGGTGGTGTAGCGATCCTCACCGTGGAATCGGCCAAAGTTCTCCCCTGCCGGGCAGCTATGCAGCGGGATATAGTGGAACACCGCCAGAATCTCCGCCTCTTTCAGCCAGGCAATCAGCTTGCTGCGATCGTCAATATCGCGCAGTTTGATATAGAACATATGCGCGTTGTGTCCGCAATCGGCGGGAATGACCGGCAGATCGATCCGCCCGGCGCGCGCAAGCGGCAACAGGGCATCATAATAGTTCTGCCACAGCGCCAGGCGCTGCTGGTTAATCCGCTCCGCCGCTTCCATCTGCGCCCACAGATAGGCCGCCTGTAAATCGGACATCAGATAGCTGGAACCAATATCGCGCCAGGTGTATTTATCCACCAGACCGCGAAAAAACTGGCTACGGTTGGTGCCTTTTTCGCGAATGATCTCCGCGCGTTCCACCAGCTTGCGATCGTTAATCAGCGTTGCCCCGCCTTCGCCGCCGGCGGTGTAGTTTTTGGTTTCATGGAAGCTGAAACAGCCAATATGGCCGATGGTGCCGAGCGCGCGGCCTTTATAAGTGGACATCACCCCCTGAGCGGCATCCTCCACCACCAACAGATTATGTTTGCTGGCGATAGCCATGATGGTGTCCATCTCGCAGGCCACGCCCGCATAGTGGACCGGCACAATCGCGCGGGTTTTTTCGCTGATTGCCGCCTCAATCAGCGTTTCATCGATATTCATGGTATCGCGACGAATATCAACAAAGACGATCTTCGCCCCGCGCAGTACAAAGGCGTTGGCGGTGGAGACAAAGGTGTAGCTCGGCATAATCACTTCGTCGCCCGGCTGGATATCCAGCAGCAGCGCCGCCATTTCCAGCGACGCGGTACAGGACGGCGTCAGCAGCGCTTTTGCCGTTGCAAAACGCTGCTCCATCCACTGCTGGCAGCGGCGGGTAAAACCGCCATCGCCGCATAGCTTGCCGCTTCCCATCGCGGACTGCATATAATCAAGCTCGGTTCCCACCACCGGCGGCGCGTTAAATGGAATCATCATGTCACCTGTATAACCAGTACGCGGTGCTTTCCACACTGGCACCGCTGAGAATGTAACGTTTAAGCGCGGCAACGTTGCCCATCTGGGTCGCCACCCGCAGCGTCGTCAGCCCGCGCAGCGCGGCCCAGCGTTGCGCCGCCTGCATTAATGTTGCGCCCTGTCCGCGCCCGGCCAGCAGACCTATTCTTGCCTCTTGCTCATTGAGCTGGCGCAGAGAGACAAACCCGCGGATATCACCATCAGGTGCGCGACAAATCAGGCACTGGTGATCGAAAATCCCCAGTACCGCGTTTTCAATCCACTGGGCATAGAAACGTTCGCTGGCGTCAGGGGCGTACCAGGGCGCACGAAAACGACTCTGAGCAAAAGCCTGAGCTGCCAGCTCGCGCAGTCGGGGAATATCCGCTTCTGTCGCCCTCTCAGCGCCAACGTCATCATAAGCCGTAAGCGTAAGCGCGAGATCAACTTCGCCCTCTACCAGCCGGAAGCCTGACGCCTGTAGCGCATCCAGCCGTGCGACATCATCCGCCGCGACTTTGGCCTGCACTCGCGACCAGCCAGCCAGCGCTTCCGTCGTCAGCAGCGGCGCGTCATCGGCAAAGCGCAGGATAGCGCTGTTAACGCCGAAGAAGCGGTTTTCCCACTCCAGGGGCTCAATACTGGCGCGGACGGGCACGGAGAAGATCCAGTAAGTATTGGCCGTAGCCGGTTTTTTCCAGCCGTTTCGCCGCGCGCTTCACGCCGTCGTCATCCAGCCAGCCGTTGCGCCAGGCGATCTCCTCCAGGCAGGCAATTTTGAAGCCCTGACGCTTTTCAACCGTCTGCACAAACATGCTGGCCTCAATCAGGCTATCGTGAGTGCCGGTATCCAGCCAGGCAAAACCGCGGCCCAGCAGCTCAACCGTCAATGCGCCATCGTCGAGATACATTTGATTGATAGAGGTGATCTCCAGTTCGCCGCGCGCCGAGGGTCTGACCCGTTTGGCGTATTCCGCCACTTTACCGTCGTAAAAATAGAGGCCGGTGACCGCCCAGTTGGATTCAGGTTTTTTTGGCTTCTCTTCCAGCGAAATCGCACGGAACGCATCATCAAACGCCACCACGCCAAAGCGTTCAGGATCCATCACCTGATAACCAAATACCGTCGCCCCGGAAGTCCGGGCCGCCACGCTACGCAGTTTCGGACTGAAGCCCTGGCCGAAAAAGATATTATCGCCCAGCACCAGGCACGAAGGCTCGCCGTTAAGGAACGCCTCGCCGATGATAAAGGCCTGCGCCAGTCCATCCGGGCTCGGCTGGACGGCGTAGCTTAGCTGCACGCCGAATTCCGAACCATCGCCAAGCAGACGCTGAAAATCACGCTGGTCATCCGGAGTAGTAATAATCAACACCTCGCGGATACCGGCCAGCATCAGTACCGATAGCGGATAATAGATCATCGGCTTATCGTAGATGGGTAGCAGCTGTTTCGAAACGCCGCGTGTGATCGGATGCAGGCGAGTACCCGAGCCGCCAGCCAGAATAATACCTTTCATCTTCCCCCTCAGACGCTCAGGCTTGCAGGCCCAGGCGTTCTCCTTGATAGCTACCGTCCAGAACCTGCTGCCACCAGGCTCTATTCTCCAGGTACCACTGAACGGTTTTGCGCATACCGCTGGTAAAGGTTTCGTCCGGCCTCCAGCCCAGCTCGCGTTCAATTTTCGTCGCATCAATGGCGTAACGCAGGTCATGCCCGGGACGGTCGGCAACGAAGGTGATGAGATCGCGATAGTGCGCCAGACCATCAGGTTTGTGCGGCGCCAGGGTTTCCAACAGCTCGCAAATGGTTTCTACCACCTCGATATTCTTACGCTCGTTATGGCCGCCGATATTGTAAGTCTCGCCCGGCTCGCCGCAGGTTGCCACCCGATAAAGCGCCCTGGCGTGATCTTCAACGTATAGCCAGTCACGAATTTGCTGGCCATTGCCATAAACCGGCAGCGGTTTGCCCGCCAGCGCGTTGAGGATGGTCAGCGGGATCAGCTTTTCCGGGAAATGATACGGCCCGTAGTTATTCGAGCAGTTAGTCACCAGCGTCGGCAGGCCATAGGTTCGCTTCCAGGCGCGAACCAGATGATCGCTGCTGGCCTTTGAGGCGGAATAGGGACTGCTGGGGGCATAGGGGGTGTTTTCGGTAAATAAGCCGCCGCTATCGTGCAGATCGCCGTAGACCTCATCCGTCGAGATATGATGAAAGCGAAAAGCCGCTTTTTTTTCGGGCGCCTGCGCATTCCAGTACGCCCGTGCGGCTTCCAGCAACATCCAGGTACCGACAATATTGGTTTCAATAAATGCCGCCGGACCATCAATAGAGCGATCGACGTGGCTTTCCGCCGCCAGGTGCATCACGATATCGGGCTGGTAGTGGCCAAATACGCGATCCAGCGCTGGCCGATCGCAGATATCTACCCGCTCAAAGGCAAAGCGCGGGTCCTGAGCAACAGGGGCCAGCGACATCAGATTTCCGGCATAGGTCAGCTTATCCACCACCACGACCTTATCGGCAGTTTCCGTGATGATTTCACGCACCAACGCCGAACCGATAAACCCGGCTCCGCCGGTGACCAGAATCGTTCTCACCGCCAGACCCCTTTGGTGTCGACGATAAACGGCTGACTCACGCTGTCGCCGCTTATCGCTTTAAATTCTTTATGATCGACCAGCATCACCAGCACATCGGCGCTCGCCAGCGCCTCGTCCAGCGGCGTCAGAGCGCACAGGCCGTCAAGTTTGTTCGGCAGTTGCTGAATATTCGGCTCAACAACCAGGGTTTCGCCGCCATGCCAAAGGGCGATTTGCCGGGCAATCGCCATTGCCGGGCTTTCGCGCAGATCATCAATATTGGGCTTAAACGCAAGGCCAAAGCAGGCGATTTTCAGCTCGCTGGCGCGTTTGTTGCTGGCGGCGAGGCAGTCGGCGACCCGCGTTTTAACCTGATCGATAACCCATTCCGGTTTATGGTCGTTTACCTCGCGCGCGGTGCGGATCAGCCGCGCCTGCTGCGGATTTTGCGCTACGATAAACCACGGATCGACCGCAATGCAGTGGCCGCCGACGCCCGGACCAGGTTGCAGGATATTAACGCGCGGGTGACGATTCGCCAGGCGAATCAGCTCCCAGACGTTAATCGCCTGATCGGCGCAAATCAACGAAAGTTCATTGGCGAAAGCGATATTGACGTCGCGGAAGCTGTTTTCGGTTAGCTTGCACATCTCAGCGGTGCGCGAGTTAGTCACCACGCATTCGCCTTCGAGGAAAATTTTATACAGCTCGCTGGCGCGGACCGAGCATACGGGAGACATCCCGCCGATCACGCGGTCATTTTTTATCAGTTCAACCATGACCTGCCCCGGCAAAACGCGTTCCGGGCAGTAGGCGATATTCACATCAGCCGCTTCGCCAACCTGTTGCGGAAAGCTCAGATCAGGGCGCATCTCCGCCAGCCAGGTCGCCATCTGCTCGGTTGCGCCGACCGGCGACGTGGACTCGAGGATAACCAGCGAACCTTTCTTTAGCGTCGGGGCGATAGACTTCGCCGCCGATTCGACGAAAACCATATCCGGCTCATGCAGATCTTTAAACGGCGTCGGTACCGCAATAAGGTACGCGTCAGCCTCCACCGGCGCGGTGGTGGCGCTCAGATAACCCTGCTCGACCGCCTCTTTGACAACGCTCGCCAGATCCGGCTCCACGATATGAATTTCACCACGATTAATGGTCTCCACGGCATGTTGATTGATATCAACGCCGACCACCCGCTTCTGCCGGGAGGCGAACGCGGCAGCGGTTGGCAGGCCAATATATCCAAGGCCAATCACTGAAATGGTAGAAAAACTCATAACGTTACCTGATTATTTTTTAGTGCGGACAAAATACGATGACACGCCTGTCCATCGCCGTACGGGTTATGCGCCCGACTCATGGCCTGATACGCAGACTCATCTTGCAGTAAGCGCGTGACTTCATTAACGATGCGCTGGCTATCGGTGCCCACCAGGTAC
Source organism: Klebsiella indica (assembly GCF_005860775.1). Taxonomy (GTDB): domain Bacteria; phylum Pseudomonadota; class Gammaproteobacteria; order Enterobacterales; family Enterobacteriaceae; genus Klebsiella; species Klebsiella indica. The sequence continues at coordinate 15,627 of NZ_VCHQ01000025.1, read as the reverse complement.
ACGGTACCGGCGCTGACCGCTTCCGGGCGCTCGGTCATGTCACGCATCACCAGAACCGGCTTCCCGAGCGATGGCGCCTCTTCCTGGATGCCGCCGGAGTCGGTCAGGATCAACCATGCGTGATTCATCAACCAGACGAACGGCAGGTAATCCTGCGGTTCAATAAGCATGACGTTATCAACGTGGCCAAGAATACGATTAACCGGCTCGCTAACGTTCGGGTTCAGATGCACCGGATAGACAATCTGTACATGCGGATTGTTGGCGGCGATCTCCGCCAGCGCATGGCATATCTGCTCAAAGCCGCGGCCAAAACTTTCCCGACGATGCCCGGTAACCAGAATCATTTTCCTGCCATCAGAGAGGAAGGAGTAACGCTGGGCGAGCTCATTGCGCAAAGCTTCATCACGCAATGCCTGGTCACGCACCCAGAATAGTGCGTCAATAACCGTGTTACCGGTGACCGTAATCCGGCTGTCAGCGATATTCTCCTGCAGCAGATTCTGTCGTGACGTTTCCGTCGGCGCAAAATGGTACGTTGCCAGACGCCCGGTTAACATCCGGTTGCCCTCTTCCGGCCACGGCGAGCTCAAATCGCCCGTGCGCAGCCCGGCTTCCACATGGCCCACCGGAATTCGCTGATAGAACGCAGCCAGGCTCGCCGCCATCGTGGTGGTCGTGTCGCCATGCACCAGCACCACATCTGGCCGGAACGATTCCAGTACCGGTTTCATGCCTTCAAGAATACGACAGGTAATCTCCGTCAGCCCCTGACCTGGCTGCATAATGTTCAGATCATAGTCCGGAACAATAGAAAAAAGTTTTAATACCTGATCGAGCATCTCCCTGTGCTGCGCGGTCACGCAAACTTTCGCCTCAAAATGAGGGTCTTTTGCCAGCGCATGAACCAGAGGCGCCATCTTTATGGCTTCTGGTCTCGTGCCAAACACCGTTAGTACTTTCACATCAACTCTCTTCGATTAGGCGATAAAGGCGATACTCGTCGTCTTTCAAGCAGCATCTGCATCGCCGACGAGGGATAACTCGACATCAACAAGGTCTCACTGCGGGCTGCATTCACTGGACACGGCGACGCGATAACGCAACGCCTGCGCCAATGAGCGCGCCCACAATCCCCCACATCACCATCAGAAACACGCGACGCGGGCTGTCGCGTTTTACCGGCTCTTCAGGCGTGCGCAGATACCTGTAAGTCTGGAAACGCGGGTCCAGGGTCGGCCCGACGTTTAAGGTCGTTAGCATGGCGCGGCTCTGATCATAATCCAGACTGTATTCCGGCCCCACCGCCTGTAGATTTTCCAGCCGCGCCTGCAGCATCGGCCTTCCCAGCAAAAACAGTTCAGAATCCGGCAACTGGTCTGGCGGAACGTCGGTTTCACTGCGGGAGATGTTATGCTGCTGCGCAACTTTCAGCGCCTGTTCCACGCTATGCATGCGGCGATTGAAAATCGCGCGCGCCACCTCTTCCTGACGTTTCACCTGCGCTTTCATCTGTATGGTGCGGGCAGCCCAGGCGCCTTTAAGCTCGTCATTGAGATGCCCCGCCGCGCGCTGGCTGGCAAAAGCGACATACTGTCGCAGCAGATTATTGGCATCCGGTGCCGTTTCGGCTGTCAGCTTCACGCTATCGTTGACGTTTTTTTGCGCATCGCCCGGTATAAACTGAATATCGTTAATCAGGTCATCCAGCAGTGCGGCGTCGGCGCGAGCATTACCCGACTGGCGCTGTTTGTAGTAGTCAGTCTGCAGCCAGAAGTCACGACGAGTATCCCATGACGCCTGCTGCATAATGAACTCTTTATAGGCTTCGTCCATTACCGAAGGTTGATCGACCGAAGCAAGATTGGCCTTGATATCAAGATTACGTAAGAACTGCTGTTGCGAATAGTACCCTCCCAGCATATTCACCGTTGGCCTATCGGTAATCGCCGTCGCGCTCCACTCCTGGCGAGCAAAAAAGGTATAAACCAGAACAATCAGTGCAAAAAGCACCGCGATACCGGCTATCCAGCTTTTCCCTGACCATAAGGCGCGAAACAACCCGCGAATATCCAGTTCATTCTCAACATTCACTGCACGAACTCCCGGTAATGGTTGACTCATCAGGTCCCCAGATTTACTTGGTTAATTTTGGATTATTGCCGCTGTGTCGCCGTATTCTGCGTCTAATGCGCTTAACCAGGCGCGCCACTTTCCACGCGCGTTTAATACAGTAGCCATAAAGAAAGAAGGCTAATAAAAAGAGTATTAACATCACCCATTCAGGAACAAAGCGGGTATATTCCGCCACCACGCCAACCAGCGCCAGTAGCGCTGCCGCCAGGGTAATCAGAACGAACGCCTGGCGGGAAGTAAACCCGGCACGCATAATCAAGTGATGAATATGCTGCCGGTCCGGAGAAAACGGGCTCATCCCTTTACGCAGACGACGATACATAATCGCCACCATATCCATCAGCGGGATAGCAATAATCCACAATGCGGTTACCGGGCTAATAGGATGCGTTTTTCCCTGCGTGGTCTCCAGCAGCAGCCAGATGATAGTGAAACCAATCATGGTACTGCCAGCGTCCCCCATAAAGACCTTATAGCGACGGCCAAGCACGCCGAGGTTAAGTAAAATATAGGGTAAAATGGCGGCAATCATCGCAAAACACCACATCGCCAGGCTATATTGACCATCAAACAACAGGATGATTCCCATTGCCGCGAATGAGACAGAGGAGAGGCCGCCAAGCAGGCCATCAATACCATCCACCATATTGAAGGCATTGATCGCGGCCCAAACGGCAAAAAGGGTAAGGAAAAAGCCAAAGGGGCCGAGAACCAGCTCCCACGCGCCAAAAATAAACCCGAGGCTACTCAGATGAAGATGGCCAACCGTCATCATAATGATGGCAATCGCGGCCTGAATAACCGCGCGAATTTTGACACTGATATCGAAACGGTCGTCCAGCGCGCCGACCAGCACCAGTACCCCGGCACACGCAAGATATAGCCGGGCATGGGGAATATAATAATCGGCAATGGCAAATGTAAAACATATACCTGCATATACTGAGATACCACCGACTAACGGAATCAATCCCTGATGCCGTTTGCGATAGTTTGGTTTATCCACTAGCCCAATTTTTTCCGCCGCCTTACGAGCAACAAATATAAACAGGGTAGTAAATAAGAAAATACTGATTAATTCAGTAATAGCAGTGAGTAAATTCACAATGCAGTGCTCTCAGCATAGTTAATGCGGGAAGTATAACGACGATATCTCAGCTCCAGAAGGGGTAAAGGCAGAACATTACAAATTTATTGTAGAAATTTTAGGCTGTTAAAGCACCGCACTCTCTTTGCCATCGTGCTGAATACATCATTCGTTTACACCCGCTTTTCTTCCCTGCATGGATCATACAAACCCGGAAAACAAAACGCCACGCAATAGCGTGGCGTTCTCTGGCTTTTTTTAAATTACGAGCGCTTCATCATATCGAAAAAGTCATCGTTGGTTTTGGTCATCGCCAGTTTATTGATGAGGAATTCCATCGCGTCGATTTCACCCATCGGATGGATGATTTTACGCAGAATCCACATTTTTTGCAGCTCTTCCTGCGTGGTGAGCAGCTCTTCTTTACGGGTACCGGAACGGTTGTAGTCGATAGCCGGGAAGACGCGTTTTTCGGCAATCTTACGCGAGAGGTGCAGCTCCATATTACCGGTGCCTTTAAACTCTTCGTAGATAACTTCGTCCATTTTAGAACCGGTATCGATCAGCGCGGTCGCGATGATGGTCAGGCTACCGCCCTCTTCGACGTTACGCGCGGCGCCAAAGAAACGCTTCGGACGGTGCAGGGCGTTGGCGTCCACACCACCGGTCAGGACTTTACCGGAAGCCGGCACTACGGTGTTGTAAGCGCGCGCCAGACGAGTAATCGAGTCGAGCAGGATGATAACGTCTTTTTTATGTTCAACCAGACGCTTCGCTTTCTCGATCACCATTTCCGCAACCTGAACGTGACGGGAGGCAGGTTCGTCAAAGGTTGAAGCAACCACTTCACCTTTAACCAGACGCTGCATCTCAGTCACTTCTTCCGGACGCTCGTCAATCAGCAGGACCATCAGCACACAATCAGGATGGTTGTAGGCAATGCTCTGCGCGATATTCTGCAGCAGCATGGTTTTACCGGCTTTCGGCGGCGCCACAATCAAACCACGCTGGCCGCGACCGATCGGCGATGCCAGATCGAGAACACGCGCGGTTAAGTCTTCCGTTGAGCCGTTACCACGCTCCATACGCAAACGTGAATTTGCGTGCAGTGGCGTCAGGTTTTCAAAGAGGATCTTGTTACGCGCGTTTTCCGGTTTGTCATAGTTAACTTCATTAACTTTCAACAACGCAAAGTAGCGTTCGCCTTCTTTCGGCGGGCGAATCTTACCAGAAATGGTATCACCAGTGCGGAGGTTGAAACGGCGGATTTGGCTGGGAGAAACGTAGATGTCATCAGGACCGGCGAGGTAGGAGCTGTCTGCAGAGCGGAGGAAACCAAATCCATCCTGCAGTATCTCCAGTACGCCATCGCCAAAGATATCTTCACCACTCTTCGAATGCTGCTTGAGGATGGCAAAAATAATATCCTGCTTACGCATACGGGCCAGGTTTTCCAGCCCCATATTTTCGCCGAGAGTAATCAGCTCAGAAACCGGCGTATTCTTTAATTCGGTAAGATTCATAATGATGTGGGTTCTTAAACTCGGGGTAATTCTCGAACTTAATGTTGTGAATGGTATGGCAGGAACATCCATGCCTGTTAACGGCCTTCATCTCGTGTCTGTACGTTGCCTGGTCACAGGAAAAAACACAGAACTGAAACGACTAGACGGAATGAGTGATAAGCCAGGAATTATTAGCTTCACGCGCATTTTCTGCGGGACGCTTTGGGTAAAACAAGATTCAAACAAAAGGTATGTTTAAAACGAAGTCTGGGATTAACTTAGCACGACTCTGGCCGGGCGTCCAGAGATCCACAAAAAATAGGAGCCCGGACGCCGGAATAACAAACCGCTTACGCCAGGTTGGCGTCGAGGAACTCTTTCAACTGGCCTTTAGACAGCGCGCCAACTTTGGTCGCCGCAACTTCGCCATTTTTGAACAGCAGCAGAGTCGGGATGCCGCGAATGCCGTATTTCGGCGCCGTACCCGGGTTCTGATCGATGTTCAGTTTCGCAATGGTCAGTTTGCCCTGATACTCTTCAGCGATCTCATCCAGAATCGGGGCGATCATTTTGCACGGACCGCACCACTCTGCCCAGAAATCGACGAGGGTTAGCCCGTCAGCCTTGAGTACGTCCGTGTCAAAACTGTCGTCAGTCAGGTGAATAATTTTATCGCTCATATTTAACTCCACAGGAATAAGCCTGGTGTGTTGGTGTCGCAGCCATCAACGACGTGTCAATGCTACGTTACGCACGCTGTTCTTCAGGGTGCATCTTTTCACTGCCTGCGAGATAAGCCCCATCATAGGCTTCCCACCGGCAGACGTTAAAGCAACCTGCGCTCAAACTGGCTTATCGCAGATTTGCCACCCTCGGCTCGCTTAGTCGTCTAAGCTTTCGAGGATGCGTTCTGTTGCCGCAGACGTACCTTGAATAATTTCATGCATAGCCAACGAAAGGTTGACGTTATTTCACCGGATACGCTTTCTTAATGCAATAGTAAGCTGATATTCTACCACACTATGAGCAAAACACATTTAACAGAACAGAAGTTTTCCGACTTCGCCCTGCACCCTGCAGTCGTCGAGGCCCTTGAAAAAAAAGGGTTTCATAATTGCACACCCATTCAGGCACTCGCCCTCCCGCTAACGCTGGAAGGTCGTGATGTCGCCGGGCAGGCGCAAACCGGTACCGGTAAAACGATGGCGTTCCTGACGTCAACGTTTCATTATCTTCTCACACACCCGGCTATCGCTGACCGCCAGGTCAACCAGCCGCGCGCGCTAATCATGGCGCCAACGCGTGAACTGGCGGTGCAAATTCATGCCGATGCAGAACCGCTGGCGCGGGCAACCGGCCTGAAGCTTGGTCTGGCCTACGGCGGTGATGGCTATGACAAACAGCTGAAAGTGCTGGAAAGCGGCGTGGATATTCTGATCGGCACAACCGGTCGTCTTATCGACTATGCCAAACAAAACCATATCAACCTCAGCGCCATTCAGGTTGTCGTCCTTGACGAAGCCGATCGCATGTACGATCTCGGCTTTATTAAAGATATCCGTTGGCTGTTCCGTCGGATGCCGCCCGCAAATCAGCGCCTGAACATGTTGTTCTCCGCCACCCTTTCATATCGCGTACGTGAACTGGCGTTCGAACAAATGAACAACGCCGAATATGTCGAAGTTGAACCAGAGCAGAAAACAGGCCACCGCATCAAGGAAGAACTGTTCTATCCTTCCAACGAAGAAAAAATGCGTCTGCTGCAGACGCTGCTGGAAGAAGAGTGGCCGGATCGCACCATTATTTTTGCCAACACCAAACACCGTTGTGAAGATATCTGGGGTCATCTGGCGGCGGACGGCCATCGCGTTGGTCTGTTGACCGGCGACGTGGCGCAGAAAAAACGCCTGCGTATTCTCGATGAATTCACCCGCGGCGATATTGATATTCTGGTCGCAACCGATGTCGCCGCCCGCGGCCTGCACATCCCGGCCGTTACCCATGTCTTCAATTACGACCTGCCGGACGATTGCGAAGATTACGTTCACCGCATTGGTCGTACCGGTCGCGCTGGCGCCAGTGGTCACTCCATCAGCCTGGCCTGTGAAGAGTACGCGCTGAACCTCCCGGCTATCGAAACCTATATCGGCCACTCGATTCCGGTAAGCAAATACAATTCAGATGCGCTGATGACCGGACTGCCTAAACCGCTACGTCTCACGCGTACGCGCCCTGGCAACGGCCCGCGTCGTAACGGTCCGCCCCGTAATCGTCGTCGTTCAGGTTAACGATATGCCATACACAACGTCATTCAGGTTGCATCAGGGCAGCAAAGAAGCGAATCCCGACGGGCTTTTTCGGGTAAGTGATTCGGGTGATAAATTTGTCAGCAACAGATTTGCACGCCGCTTACAACGCCCCGTCGGGTTGGGTCCCAGGAGCGGGCCGAATAATCAACGCAGCCAACACTGAGGCAGCCTGAAGGATGAAATGTATGAGTTCCCCCTCGCTCTATGCGGCTATCGATCTTGGTTCCAATAGCTTTCATATGCTGGTTGTACGCGAGGTGGCCGGGAGCATCCAGACCCTCAATCGTATCAAACGTAAAGTCCGTCTGGCTGCTGGATTGAGTAATGACAACACCCTCTCAGCGGAAGCCATGGAGCGCGGCTGGCAATGTTTACGCCTGTTTGCCGAGCGTTTGCAGGATATCCCTACGGCGCAAATCCGCGTGGTTGCTACCGCAACATTACGTCTGGCAGTTAACGCCGGAGAGTTCCTGGAGAAAGCGCAGGAGATCCTCGGCTGCCCGGTGCAGGTCATCAGCGGAGAAGAAGAAGCTCGCCTGATCTATCAGGGCGTGGCGCATACCACCGGCGGCGCGGATCAGCGCCTGGTCGTGGATATCGGCGGCGCCAGTACCGAACTGGTTACCGGTACCGGAGCACAAACCACCTCGCTTTTCAGCCTGTCGATGGGCTGCGTCACCTGGCTGGAGCGCTACTTCGCCGATCGTAGTCTCACCAAAGAAAATTTCGATCTTGCGGAAACCGCCGCACGTGAGGTATTACGCCCCGTCGCCGATGTTCTGCGCTATCACGGCTGGAAAGTGTGCGTCGGCGCGTCCGGCACCGTTCAGGCATTACAGGAAATCATGATGGCCCAGGGGATGGATGAACGCATCACTCTGGATAAGCTCCGGCAGCTTAAACAGCGCGCGATTCAGTGTGGCCGTCTGGAAGAGCTGGAAATTGAAGGCCTGACGCTCGAACGCGCGCTCGTTTTCCCCAGCGGCCTGGCCATTCTGATGGCTATCTTCAGCGAGCTAAACATACAGAGCATGACCCTGGCGGGCGGTGCACTACGCGAAGGCCTCGTTTACGGTATGCTGCATTTGTCGGTCGATCAGGATATTCGTAGCCGCACGCTACGTAATATTCAGCGCCGGTTTCTGGTGGATACCGCTCAGGCACAACGCGTTGCCCGCCTGGCCGACCATTTCGTTCATCAGGTGGAAAAGCGCTGGGAAATTGAGCCATTGTGCTTTGATCTGCTGCAAAGTGCCTGTCAGCTGCATGAAATCGGCCTGAGCGTGGAATACAAACAAGCACCGCTGCATTCCGCCTGGCTGGTACGCAATCTCGACCTGCCCGGCTTTACACCTGCGCAAAAGAAGCTGCTGGCCACGCTGCTGTTAAACCAGACCAATGCTGTCGACCTCTCTTCAATTCATCAACAAAACGCGGTTCCGCCGAAGGTCGCGGAGCATATGTGCCGCCTGCTGAGACTGGCTATTCTGTTCGCCAGTCGCCGACGCGACGATTTGCTGCCGATGATTACGCTGGCCGCCGAAGATGAAAGTTTGACGCTGACGCTGCCGCACGGCTGGCTGGAAAATCATCCGCTGGGCCAGGAAATGGTAGAACAGGAGTGCCAGTGGCAAAGTTACGTTCACTGGCCGCTGTTGATCAAAGAACAGCCATCCTGAGTTGATATCCGTCATATTTCAGGTTGCGGGTGCGTTGGTGCGACGCCCCGTTATTGTAGCTTCACCCTGAAATCAAAATTGAAGTAATTGCTCAGGCAAAACGCGGTTCCGTATTCCAACACGTCTCCCTGAGCGTTACGGCTTTTCAGCGTAATTTTCATTAATGGGACCCCATGCGGTAAATCCAGTAAACTCAGTTCTTCTGCCGAAGGGACATGTACCGTCAGGGAGTAATCCTGAAGATCGGGAAAAATTCCGTTTTCAGCCCAGTGAGCATACAGTGAACCTTCGAATAAATCCGGGCGTGGCAAGAAACGCGCCGGGATAAACATGGTCTCGATAGAAACCGGCAGGGAATCTACCAGGCGTACGCGTTTTATTTTCGCCACGCGATCCCCGACAGCGATCTCCAGTTCACGTGCCAGAACGTCATCCGCCGCCAGTTTTTCCCTCACCAGCCAGCGGTCGGACAGCGTCCCGGCATGTTGTAGCTGGGCAGAAAATCCGCCGCTGGCAAGGTTATAACTTACCGGCTGATTCACTTCCGTCCCTTTCCCGTGCCGCTTGATAACCCGCCCGCCTTCCTGCAAAGCCTCCAGCGCTTTCACCACCGTCACCCGTGATAATTCAAGCGCCTGAGACATTTTACGTTCAGAGGGCAAAATACTGCCATGAGTCAGTAACCGATCCGCCATCGCTGCTTCAATAGCTTGTTTTAGTTGCATATAAAGCGGCGCGGGCGCCTCTGCATTCAGGCGAGCTTTTATGTACTCAAGCAGCGGTTGCGGCATCATTTCGTGGCCTTCCAGAATTATGTGGCTGTGGATTTATCATAGTGGATCCATACTGGAATCTGTAGCGCCATCATCGCGTCTCCCGGCACGCTCCCGCCTCCCTTCTTATCATCAAAATGTCCCGTCGATCACAGTGTGATGATAAAGGACTTTAACTGGACTTAATCTGGATCTATTTTCAGTATAACTTTTGTTCACTTCTTGCCGGGAGTCATTGATGTCTGATATTCGCCCTGCGTCTACCGCGGAACGCCGCATTCTTGGCTGCCTTTACGGGCAAGCCACTGGCGATGCAATGGGAATGCCTTCTGAATTATGGGCTAAGCGTCGAATCATTAACTATTTTGGCTGGATAGAACGCTTTCTTCCCGGTCCGAAAGAAAATATCGCCGCCTGCGAATTTAACGCCGCTGAATTCACCGATGATACCCATCAGTGTATCGCACTGATGGATGCGCTGAATGAAAACAACGGTGTCACCAATCCACTGCTTATCGCCAGACATATTCTGCTGTGGGCCAGAGGCTGTCAGGCATTTGAAAAAAATATCCTCGGCCCGACCTCGAAAGCGTCCCTGATTGCACTTGAGCAGGGGCAGTTGCTGGATGACATCGCCGCCAACGGCGTGACCAACGGCGCGGCAATGCGCGTGGCGCCGATGGGTTGCCTGCTGCCAACCCGGGACAAAGCCTTTTTCATTGAGCAAGTACGGCTGTCCTGCCTGCCTACACACAAATCAGATATCGCCATTGCCGGTGCGGTGGTAATTGCCTGGGCCATCAGTCGCGCCATTGAAAGTGCCGACTGGTCATTAATCAAAACGGAGCTGGTATCGCTGGCGAACGAAACTCAGCGCCATTATGAGTCCACTTTTAGTCCACTTCTCGGTAATCGCATCCAGCTGGCGCTGGAAAAGATGTCGGGGGAAACAGATCACCTGAAAGGCATTGATCGTATTTATACGGATATCGGTGCTGGTATGGATGTCATCGAATCCGTCCCCGCAGCAATTGCGCTGGTCGATCTATCCGGAACGCAGCCAATGAAATGCGCCATGCTGGCGGCAAATTTGGGCGGCGACACTGACACCATTGGCGCGATGGCAACCGCTATCTGCGGCGCGCTTCATGGAATCGACGCCTTCCCTGAAGACGCAATACACCAGATTAATCAGGCCAACAATATAGATTTCACGCCTTACGCACAGCAACTTGCAGGTTATCGCTTCGCATAATTCATAGAGGGTATCTATATGGACAGCAAAGCTTCATACGATGGCACCATCCAGACCCCCGGCATGGCGGAGCTGGGAATCGGTCTGGTACCTCCCGTCCACCAGACCCAAAAACCGATCCAGCTATTTTTCGTCTGGTGCGCGGCGAATATCGGCATTCTCGGGGTCGTTTACGGCGCGGTCATTGTGTCGTTCGGGCTCTCATTCTGGCAGTCGATACTTGCCGCCGTGGCGGGAGTCGCCTCCTTTGCGCTGGTTGGGGTAACCAGTATCGCCGGAAAAATTGGGCGCACCACGACGCTGACGCTCTCCCGCATCATATTTGGCAAACGCGGTAATATCGCGCCCACCAGCTTTTGTTGGATCAACCTGATGGGTTGGGAATCGGTGAATATGATTACCGGCACGCTCACGCTCGTCGCGATGTTTGCCGCCATGGGGTTTGCAGAGAGTCTGACCACCACCGCGTTATCACTTTTTCTGTTTGGCGGATTGACCGTGCTGGTCAGCGTGCTCGGCCAGAATACCGTATTGATGATGCAAAAATGGATCACCCGTATCTTTGGCGCCATGACGCTGCTGGTGGTGATTTATTTACTGTTTACCGCAGACTGGCAGGCCATCCTCGCGCTGCCTCCGGGCAACTGGATGACCGGTTTTCTCCCGGCAGTCTCTATTATTGCCGCAGGCACCGGTATCAGCTGGGCTATCGCCGGCGCCGACTATAGCCGGGATCAGCATCCTGGTTCCGGTGAAAAGCGCATTTTTCTCGCCGTCGTCAGCGGCGCCGCCGTTCCCCTGTTGCTGCTGATGCTCACCGGCATACTGCTTACCGCCCAGATCCCCGATCTGGCGTCCAGCGAGAACCCGATTTCCGCGATCGGCAAACTGCTGCCTTCCTGGATGGCAATCCCCTATCTGGCCGCCGCGACCGCCGGGGTTGTGACGATCGCCGTCCTGAGCCTCTATTCCGCCAGTCTTAACCTGTTAAGCATGGGGATCAAGCTACAGCAACGTTCCGCCGTCGCCCTGGACGCCGTGCTGGTGCTGGGGATCGCCCTCTACGTGCTGTTCGTCTCGAAAGATTTTCTCGGGCCGTTCATCGCATTCCTGATTTTCTGCGGCGTCTTTCTGGCCGCCTGGGCCGCCATTTTTATCGTCGATTTTTACCGGCTGCGCCGCCATGGCGGATATGCCGAAGCGGACTTATTCCGCGAAAGCGGCGCAAACCGAATCGCGCTCGCCTGCTGGATTGTCGGCGCGCTGGCTGGATTGATGGTATCGAAAACCGGCTTTATCGACGGGCCCTTTGCTGTCGGGATTTTCGCGGATTCCAGCCTCGGACTGTTCATCTCTTTTATTCTGAGCCTGATGCTGTATCTCATGTTCGGAGCCAAAAAGGGGGCTTATCATGATAATAACGGCTGATCGGCTATCGCCGCAGCGGCCGATCGTGGTTATCGGCGCCGCTTTTGTCGACATGATTCTCCATCTCGATACGCTGCCGCAAAGCGGTGGCGATATCTCCGCTTGCGACGGTGGACGGCAGATTGGCGGCTGCGCGTTTAATGTCGCCCGCGCGCTCGCGCGCCTTGAACTGGCCCCTGTTAACGCCATACCGGTAGGCAACGGCGAGTGGGGGCAAGCCGTGGCGCAAAAAATGGCGCAGGAAAATTTACCCGTACTCTTACGTCACCCTGACCACGATAACGGCTGGTGTCTGGCTCTCGTTGAGGCAAACAAAGAGCGGACGTTTATCACCATTGAGGGTTGCGAGCAGCACTGGAACGCCGGTCTGCTGGCGCAAATCCCGCAGCCGAAGGGCGCTATCATTTATGTTTCAGGTTACGAACTGGCCAGCGCAGAGCTGCGCCAGTGGATCCTCGCGCTTACGGAGGATAAGACGCTATTCGTTGATTTTGGCCCCCGCCTGGACGATCTGGATATTCACTTTATTCAGGCGTTACTGCGAAAACGTCCCGTTCTCACCCTGAACCGCGATGAACTCAGAACGCTATGCGCACGTTTGTATGACCTGGATGGCGCCACGCCTGACGCCGCCTCACGGCTCGCCAGAGACTGGCTGTTGCGGGCGATTTGTCGGTTTGATAGAGAGGGCGCATGGGTGGTAGAACCCGATGTGAAGCCACGGCATGTCCCGGCTTGCCGAGTGAAAGTCCACGACACCATTGCCGCAGGAGACAGCCACTGCGCGGGCACGATCGCCGGGCTGGCCTGCGGGATGAATTTGCGTCAGGCCGCGCTGCTGGGCAACCAGGTGGCGGCGATCGTCGTCAGTAAACCCGGTTCAGACGGCGCGCCCACTCGCCAGCAGCTACGCCGGTTCCAGCTGCGACAGGAAGAGAGCCGTTAACCGCTATTTACGCGCTTTCGCCAGCATCGCCCGGATGTTGGCGACGTTCGCCTGACCTTTATGCATGCGCTCTTCCGCCGAAATAACTTTGCGCTCCTGCTCCCAGATCAGGTCATCCTGCGGCAATTCCAGCAGGAAACGGCTCGGCTCAGGCCGCACCAGTTCGCCGTACTGGCGACGCTCTTTGCATAAGGTAAAAGTCAGCTCTTTCTGCGCGCGGGTAATACCAACGTAGGCAAGACGGCGTTCTTCATCGACATTGTCTTCATCAATACTGCTCTGGTGCGGCAACAGCCCCTCCTCCATGCCAACCAGATAGACGTACGGAAACTCCAGCCCTTTTGAAGCATGAAGCGTCATCAGTTGCACCTGATCCATCTCCTCATCCGACTCGCCGCGCTCCATCATATCGCGCAGCGTGAAGCGGGTAACAACCTGAGTGAGCGTCATCGGTTCATCGATGTCGCTGCCTTCCAGCATTTCAGTCATCCACGAGAAGAGCGTATTGACGTTTTTCATCCGCATTTCGGCGGCTTTCGGGCTGGGCGACGTTTCATATAGCCAGGATTCATAATCCACCCCGCGGATCAGGTCACGGACGGCGGCGATCGGCTCACGCTCTGAAAGCTGCTGAATTTCCCTTAACCAGTGGGTGAAGCGGGTTAACGCGTCATAGCCGCGCCCGCTTAACGTCTGGGTCAGCCCCATATCAAAGCTGGCGGTAAACAGACTTTTGTTACGCCCCATCGCCCACTCGCCCAGCTTTTGCAACGTCGCCGGACCGATTTCACGCTTCGGCGTATTGACGATACGCAGGAAGGCGCTGTCATCATCAGGGTTGGTCAACACCCGCAGATAGGCCAGCAGGTCTTTAATTTCCGGGCGAGAAAAGAACGAGGTGCCGCCGGAAATTTTGTACGGGATGCGGTTCTGCATCAGCATCTTTTCAAAAACCCGCGACTGGTGGTTGCCGCGATAAAGGATCGCATAATCCTTATATTCGGTTTTATTAATAAAGTGATGGGCGATCAGCTCGCCGGTTACGCGTTCCGCTTCATGGTCTTCATTATTCGCGGAGAGCACCTTCAGCTCCGCGCCGTAACCCAGTTCGGAAAACAGACGCTTCTCAAAAACGTGCGGGTTATTGGCAATCAGGATATTGGCCGCCTTCAGAATACGCCCGGAAGAGCGGTAGTTCTGCTCCAGCTTTATCACCTGCAGCGCCGGGAAATCCTGGCTTAACAGCACCAGGTTCTGCGGACGCGCGCCGCGCCAGGAGTAGATTGACTGATCGTCGTCGCCTACCACCGTAAAGCGCGCCCGCTGCCCCACCAGCAATTTCACCAGTTCATACTGGCTGGTATTGGTATCCTGATATTCATCCACCAGCAGATAACGAATTCTGTTCTGCCAGCGTTCCCGTACCTCTTCGTTGCGCTGCAACAGCAGCGTCGGCAGCAGGATCAGATCGTCGAAGTCGAGTACGTTGCAGGCTTTCATATGCGCATCGTACAGCCCGTAACAATGCGCAAAAATCCGCTCCCGTTCCCCTTTTGCTCCCGCCGCAGCCTGCGAAGGGGTCTTCAGATCGTTTTTCCAGTTGGAGATCGTGGAGATCAGCTGCTGGAGCAGCACCTTATCATCTTCAATCAACCCTTCGGTGAGCTCTTTCAGCAACGCCACCTGATCGGTATCGTCGAACAGCGAGAAGTTCGATTTCATCCCCAATGCGGCATACTCGCGTTTGATAATATCCAGCCCCAGCGTGTGGAAAGTGGAGATCATCAAACCGCGCGCCTCTTTGCGCCCCAGCGTTTGCCCGACGCGCTCTTTCATTTCACGCGCCGCTTTATTGGTAAAGGTCACTGCCGCGATATGACGCGCCTGATAGCCGCAGCCGCGGATCAGATGGGCGATTTTGTTGGTAATAACGCGGGTCTTGCCAGAACCGGCGCCCGCCAGCACCAGGCACGGTCCGGTAACGAATTCGACGGCTTGTTGTTGGCCAGGGTTTAAACGCATGGGAGTATTTTGCTCAATCTTCGAACGGGGTGGAGATTGTAGCAGAAAGCGGGGACGAAGGAGCAACAGGCTGCCCTTTCAGGCAGCCACAGATTGCTGACGAACCCCATATTTTTGCATGGGGTTCTTCTTTTGTAGCGACCACAGGTCGCGATCGCGATTTTTTTCGCTTATCACCCCATCATGGCGTTTTGCCATCCTGATGACGTTACGGGTCTTCCTGACTGCCCTTTCTGCACCATTAACAGCCAGTAAAAAAGCGCCAGAAGCGCCAACTTCTTCATATTCTGCGCTGTCGCCGCCAGCAGACACTGCATCTGCACTTTCATCAGGCCACGGAACCGTGCATACCGGTGACCGTGATGCTGTTTCGCGTCCGCGAAGCTTCTCTCCACCGTTTCCTTGCGCCTCGCGTACACTTTTTTACCCCATTTCGTCAGCCGCAGCGCGTTCGCTTTCTCTTTCGCCTCTTCCCACACGTGCCGCG
>NZ_VCHQ01000024.1 GCF_005860775.1 Klebsiella indica | reverse complement strand
CCGTAGGAGTCTGGACCGTGTCTCAGTTCCAGTGTGGCTGGTCATCCTCTCAGACCAGCTAGGGATCGTCGCCTTGGTGAGCCGTTACCTCACCAACAAGCTAATCCCATCTGGGCACATCCGATGGCAAGAGGCCCTAAGGTCCCCCTCTTTGGTCTTGCGACGTTATGCGGTATTAGCTACCGTTTCCAGTAGTTATCCCCCTCCATCGGGCAGTTTCCCAGACATTACTCACCCGTCCGCCACTCGTCACCCGAGAGCAAGCTCTCTGTGCTACCGTTCGACTTGCATGTGTTAGGCCTGCCGCCAGCGTTCAATCTGAGCCATGATCAAACTCTTCAATTTAAGTTTGATGCTCGTGAATTAAACTTCGTAATGAATTACGTGTTCACTCAGAGACTTGGTGTTCATTTATTGTCCGAAGACATTAAGAATCCATGTCACTTTGAGTGCCCACACAGATTGTCTGATAAATTGTTAAAGAGCAGTTGCGACGCGCTTCAGCGCTCTGTCGCGAGGTGGCGTATAATACGCTTTCCTCTTACAGAGTCAACCCTATTTTTCAGAGTCTTCCCCGCTGACCCGGCGGCTTGCATGCCGTTTCTCCGTGTCAGTGGGAGCGCATTATAGGGAGTTATTCGGCGGTGACAAGCGGTAAAATGCAATTTTATTTCAACCGCTCATCTTTTATACGTAACGCTTATTTTTGCTGCTTTTTAATCGCATTCGGCAGCTCTGCCAGGCTATTTAGCACCCAATCCGCAGCGCTTTCTGCTTCCGGGGTGACAGGCTTGCCGGTGCGCACTAATACTTTTGTGCCCACTCCCGCAGCCTGAGCCGCCTGCATATCTTCTACTTTATCGCCCACCATATAGGAAGCCGCCATATCGATATGCAGGTAATCGCGCGCCGAGATCAGCATTCCCGGATGCGGTTTGCGGCAGTCGCAGGTCTGGCGAAACTCTTTAACGGTTCCCTGGGGATGATGCGGACAATAATAGATACCGTCCAGATCAACGCCGCGATCGGCCAGCGACCAGTCCATCCACTCCGTCAGCGTTTCAAACTGCTCTTCAGTAAACTTACCGCGGGCAATACCGGACTGGTTAGTCACCAGCACCAACGCATAGCCCATCTCCTTTAATTGACGCATTGCGTCGATAACGCCATCGATAAATTCAAAATTGTCGATTTCATGGACATAGCCGTGATCGACATTAATTGTGCCGTCACGGTCAAGAAAAATTGCGGGTACTGACTTTGCCACCGGTTTGCTCCTGATAAAGGCTAGTGCGCGTAGTATCGCATGTTTATAGACGCAAGAAAGTGCTCATTATACAGAGTCAGATTGATTTAGACGTCTGGATGCCTTAACATCCATTTCATTGACAGGCATCGCCTGAACACGGCAGAAGAAAATGCCACGGCAAACGGCTAAACGATAATAAATAACTGATGATAAAACTTTCAAATATCACCAAGGTGTTCCAGCAGGGGAACCGTAGCATACAGGCGCTGAATGATGTCAGCCTGCATGTCCCTGCCGGACAAATTTATGGCGTCATCGGCGCTTCTGGTGCGGGTAAGAGTACATTAATCCGCTGCGTTAACCTGCTTGAGCGTCCGACTCAGGGCAGCGTACAGGTTGGCGGTCAGGAGCTAACGGCACTTTCCGAAAAAGAGCTGACCCGCGCTCGCCGTCAAATCGGCATGATCTTCCAGCACTTTAACCTGCTTGCCTCGCGTACCGTATTCGGTAATGTCGCGTTGCCGCTGGAACTGGATAACACGCCGCAGGCAGAAATTAAACGCCGGGTGAGCGAACTACTGGAGCTTGTGGGCCTTGCCGATAAGCATGACAGTTATCCCGCTAATCTTTCTGGCGGACAAAAGCAGCGCGTAGCCATCGCCCGCGCTCTGGCCAGCAATCCAAAAGTGTTGCTTTGCGACGAAGCCACCAGCGCTCTGGATCCAGCCACTACCCGTTCGATTCTGGAACTACTGAAAGATATCAACCGTCGCCTGGGGCTGACCATTCTGCTGATCACCCACGAAATGGATGTTGTGAAACGCATCTGTGATTGCGTCGCCGTGATCAGCAACGGCCAGTTAATTGAACAGGATACGGTGAGTGAAGTCTTCTCTCATCCCAAAACGCCGCTGGCGCAGCAGTTTATTCAGTCAACGCTGCATCTGGATATTCCGGATGATTATCAGGCTCGCCTGAAGCCTGAGGCATATCCCGATAGCGTACCGATGCTGCGCATGGAGTTTACCGGCCATTCCGTTGATGCGCCGCTGCTCTCTGAAACCGCGCGTCGCTTCAATGTGAACAACAATATTATCAGCGCGCAGATGGATTACGCCGGCGGCGTGAAATTCGGCATTATGCTGACCGAAATGCACGGCGCACAGGAAGATACCCAGGCCGCAATCGCCTGGCTACAGGAACACCATGTAAAAATAGAGGTACTGGGATATGTCTGAACCCATGATCTGGCTGCTGATTCGCGGCGTATGGGAAACGCTGGCTATGACATTTGTCTCCGGCTTCTTCGGTTTTGTTCTCGGTCTGCCGGTTGGTGTACTCCTGTACGTCACGCGTCTAGGGCAAATTGTCGCTAACGCGAAGCTTTACCGTACACTGTCGGCGGTAGTAAACATTTTCCGTTCGATTCCGTTTATTATCCTGTTGGTCTGGATGATCCCTTTCACCCGCGTGATCGTAGGAACATCCATTGGACTGCAGGCGGCTATCGTTCCGCTGACGGTCGGCGCGGCGCCATTTATCGCGCGGATGGTCGAAAACGCACTGCTGGAGATCCCAACCGGCCTTATCGAAGCATCTCGAGCCATGGGGGCGACGCCAATGCAGATCGTCCGTAAGGTTCTTCTGCCGGAAGCGCTGCCGGGACTGGTCAATGCGGCAACCATTACGCTCATTACGCTGGTCGGCTATTCCGCGATGGGCGGCGCTGTCGGCGCTGGTGGTCTGGGGCAGATTGGCTATCAGTACGGCTACATCGGCTACAATGCAACCGTGATGAATACCGTACTGGTATTACTGGTTATTCTGGTTTATTTGATTCAATTCTCTGGCGATCGTATCGTCCGGGCAGTGACTCACAAATAACATTGCACACAATACAAAATATTACAGGAAGGAAATATCATGGCCTTTAATTTCAAAACCTTTGCGGCGGTAGGTGCGTTAATCGGTTCGCTAGCGTTGGCGGGTTGCGGTCAGGACGAAAAAGATCCGAACCATATCAAAGTTGGCGTTATCGTCGGGGCGGAACAGCAGGTTGCTGAAGTCGCGCAGAAAGTGGCAAAAGAAAAATACGGCCTTGATGTTGAACTGGTCACCTTCAACGACTATGTGCTGCCGAACGAAGCGCTGAGCAAAGGTGATATTGATGTTAATGCCTTCCAGCATAAACCGTATCTTGATCAACAAATTAAAGACCGCGGCTACAAACTGGTTCCAGTCGGAAACACTTTTGTTTATCCGATTGCCGGATATTCGAAAAAAATCAAATCCCTGGACGAACTGCAGCCGGGTTCTCAGGTCGCCATTCCTAACGATCCGACCAACCTCGGTCGCTCCCTGCTGCTGTTGCAGAAAGTTGGCCTGATCAAACTGAAAGAGGGCGTTGGTTTACTGCCTACGGCTCTGGATATTATTGAAAACCCGAAAAACCTGAAAATTGTTGAGCTGGAAGCCCCGCAGTTGCCGCGTTCACTGGATGATGCACAAATCGCTCTGGCGATTATCAATACCACTTACGCCAGCCAGATTGGCTTAACGCCGGCCAAAGACGGTATTTTTGTGGAAGGCAAAGATTCTCCGTACGTCAACCTGATTGTCGCGCGTGAAGACAACAAAGATGCGGAAAACGTTAAGAAATTTGTCCAGGCTTACCAGAGTGACGAAGTTTACGAAGCAGCCAACAAAATCTTTAACGGCGGTGCGGTGAAAGGCTGGTAATCTTTTTTCAGCGTAATATCATTCAGGACGGGCTTTATGCCCGTCTTGTCATTTATGCAATCACCTGATTCAATAGCGCCCTGTTTTATTATTTTTCGAGGAAATACTATGCGTGCTTTACCGGTCTGTTTGTTAGCACTCATGTTAAGTGGTTGTTCTATGCTAAGCAGATCTCCCGTCGAGTCTGAACAAAGCACTGCAACTCCGCCAGCCAAATCGGAACCGGCAAAACCAAGAGCGACGCGCCCGGCACCGGTAAGAATCTATACCGATGCAGCAGAACTGGTAGGTAAACCTTTCCGCGATCTGGGGGAAGTCACCGGTGAATCATGTCAGGCCTCAAACCAGGACTCTCCGCCGAATATCCCTACGGCCCGTAAGCGTCTACAAATTAATGCGGCAAAAATGAGAGCCAATGCGGTTCTGCTGCACCGTTGCGAAGTGACAAGCGGTACCCCAGGCTGCTACCGACAGGCCGTCTGCCTGGGTTCAGCGCTTAACGTTTCGGCGCAATGAGTGCTTTTCAGTTTGCACAAATAGGCGTGATTCGCTCACCCTATAAAGAAAAGTTTGCCGTCCCTCGCCAGCCGGGAATTATCAAAAATGGCGGCGGTGAATTACAGCTGTTGCCCCCCTATAACCAGGCTGAAGCGGTGCGCGGCCTAGAGAACTTCAGCCACCTCTGGGTGCTGTTTGTCTTCCATCAGACAATGGAAGGCGGCTGGCGCCCGACCGTGCGTCCCCCCCGCCTCGGCGGCAATGTGCGAATGGGCGTTTTCGCCACCCGTTCGACCTTTCGTCCTAATCCCATCGGAATGTCGTTGGTCGAGCTCAAAGCCGTTCGCTGTCATAAAGAGCAGGTTATTCTGGAGTTAGGTAGTCTGGATCTGGTGGACGGCACTCCGGTCGTGGATATCAAACCTTACCTGCCCTTTGCCGAGGCGTTGCCGGATGCCAGCGCCAGCTATGCTCAGCAGGCACCGTCGGCGGAAATGGCGGTGCGCTTTACGCCGGAAACAGACGCGCAGCTTTTAACCCTCGAAAAACGTTATCCTCGGCTCAAATCGTTCATTACCGAGGTTCTGGCGCAAGATCCGCGTCCGGCATATCGTAAACAAGAAGAGGAAGGGAAAACATACGCCGTCTGGCTACTCGATTTTAACGTGCGCTGGCGGGTGATTTCGTCTGGTTTTGAAGTCTTTTCTCTCGAACCACGCTAATTTTATTTTCCTCTCTTTTGGCATCTTTGCCACGCTGGTAAACTAAACCACTTTTTTGTGTCAGGCTGGTTTTCAGCCTGTATCGATCGTTCAACTGGAACCGTAACAACATGCGTACTAGCCAATACCTGCTCTCCACTCTGAAGGAGACGCCTGCCGACGCCGAGGTTATCAGCCATCAGCTGATGCTGCGCGCCGGGATGATCCGCAAGCTGGCCTCCGGGTTATACACCTGGCTGCCGACCGGCGTGCGCGTCCTGAAAAAAGTCGAAAACATCGTGCGTGAAGAGATGAACAACGCCGGTGCCATCGAGGTGTCGATGCCAGTGGTTCAGCCCGCTGACCTGTGGCAAGAGAGTGGTCGCTGGGAACAGTACGGCCCGGAACTGCTGCGTTTTGTTGACCGTGGCGAGCGTCCGTTCGTACTCGGCCCAACCCATGAGGAAGTCATCACCGACCTGATTCGTAACGAGCTGAGCTCTTACAAACAACTGCCGCTGAACTTCTATCAGATCCAGACCAAATTCCGTGACGAAGTCCGTCCGCGCTTTGGCGTGATGCGTTCTCGCGAATTCCTGATGAAAGACGCTTACTCTTTCCATACCTCTCAGGAATCCCTGCAGGAAACATACGACACCATGTATGCCGCTTACAGCAAAATCTTCAGCCGTATGGGCCTGGATTTCCGCGCGGTACAGGCAGACACGGGGTCAATCGGCGGTAACGCATCCCACGAGTTCCAGGTACTGGCGCAAAGCGGTGAAGATGATGTGATCTTCTCTGATTCTTCTGACTACGCGGCTAACATCGAATTCGCCGAAGCCGTTGCGCCGAAAGCGCCGCGCGCGGCTGCCAGCCAGGAGATGACGCTGGTTGATACGCCAAACGCGAAAACCATCGCAGAGCTGGTTGAGCAGTTCAATCTGCCGATTGAGAAAACCGTCAAAACGCTGCTGGTGAAAGCGGTTGAAGAGAGCCAGTTTCCGCTGGTTGCCCTGCTGGTACGTGGCGATCACGAGCTGAACGAAGTGAAAGCGGAAAAACTGCCGCAGGTTGCCAGCCCGCTGACCTTCGCAACCGAAGACGAGATTCGTGCGCTAGTGAAAGCCGGCCCGGGTTCTCTGGGGCCGGTGAATATGCCGATTCCGGTGATCATTGACCGTACCGTAGCCGCGATGAGCGATTTCGCCGCTGGCGCGAATATCGACGGCAAGCACTACTTCGGCATCAACTGGGATCGCGATGTCGCGACGCCAGACGTCGCCGATATCCGTAACGTCGTGGCAGGCGATCCAAGCCCGGACGGCCAGGGCACGCTGCTGATTAAACGCGGCATCGAAGTGGGTCATATCTTCCAACTGGGCACCAAGTATTCCGAAGCGCTTAAAGCCTCCGTACAGGGCGAAGATGGTCGTAACCAGATCCTGACGATGGGTTGCTACGGTATCGGGGTAACGCGCGTGGTGGCGGCGGCGATTGAGCAGAATCACGACGAACGCGGGATCGTATGGCCTGACGCCATTGCGCCATTCCAGGTTGCCATTCTGCCGATGAACATGCACAAATCCTTCCGCGTGCAGGAACTGGCGGAAAAACTGTACGGCGAACTGCGCGCCCTGGGTATTGAAGTGCTGATGGATGACCGTAAAGAGCGTCCGGGCGTGATGTTTGCGGATATGGAACTGATCGGCATCCCGCACACTATCGTGCTGGGCGACCGTAACCTCGACAACGACGATATTGAATACAAATACCGTCGTAACGGCGAGAAGCAGCTGATTAAAACTGGCGAGATCGTCGATTTCCTGGTGAAAGCCATTAAAGGTTAATTAGCACCTTCAAATGCAAAAAGGCCTCGGAAATAAGAGGCCTTTCTTTTTTACGCCGACAATTTTTACTGGTTACACTCTTTTCCCGGAATAAATTTAATATTCTTATCCGCCACCAACGTTTTGACCATCGCGCCGCTATCCGGGTTGGCATCAAAGGTAAAATGTCCTTCCACCTGTAGCAGCACCGGGCGACTATCCGTACCACGCGCAGCGGCATAATCGCGCTCTAGATGAGCATTGCTGGCTACCACGACGCGTTTGCCGGTTGCGCAATCGGTAAAGGTCGCGGCATCCGCCATAAAGAAGTACATTCCACGCATCGCCATCGGCGTGATGGGCAGACTGGCTTTTACTGATGCCAGCGTATAGTTCAACGCCGATTCAATTGGGTTACCATCACGATCGAGCATTTCAAGCCTGTCGCCTTTATCCCGATAATAAGACTTCTCGCCTTTGCTATCGGTCAGCACCAGCTTATCCGCCGTTCGTGCCCAGGTACCGTATGACGCAAAAGAAGAAGGTTCGCGACTCACGCCCTGATAGCGTTCATTCATCACCCAGGTACCGTCTTTTTCCAGAAAGAGCGACGTTTCGATACCTTCGCAATCGGCACAAGGCAGCACGCCGCGCCAGCTTTGCTGCATGGGTTTCATTTCTGCCATCGGTGCGGCCTGAAGCGTTTCAACCTCCGGGCGATTATTACAGCCAAATAGCACAAAAAGCGAGCAGACTGCGACAACTGAAAATATAGCGGTCTTCACTGTAAATTCCTTATCATCCATTCAACCAGTTTGCCATTCCCTTAATTAATGGCGAACTTTCCCACGCAGCGCTTTGACTGACGACTTTTGCGCCTTCGAAGCGAGTCGGCGCTCTTTTGACGCCCGGGTCGGCCGCGATGGCCGCCGACGCTTTTGCACTGCGGTTAATTCTTGTATTAAGGCAACCAGACGGGCAATCGCCGCTTCGCGATTCATTTCCTGGCTGCGATATTCCTGAGCCTTAATAATAACCACCCCATCGGCAGAAATTAAGTGGTGTCTGGCGGTAAGCAGACGCTCCTTATAATATTCTGGCAGACTTGAGGCCCTAATATCAAAGCGCAAATGAATAGCCGTTGATGCTTTATTTACGTGCTGTCCCCCCGCCCCCTGCGCGCGTATCCCGGAGAGCATAACTTCTTCATCCGCAATGGCCACGCGATGGCTAATCGTAATCATGCGGGTGTTTGCCAGGCCGTCAAATGAATTTCCAGATTATTCTGAGCATCAGATAACCAGATACTGCCATCCTGAATGGTCGCCTGGAGCGACATCGTGCGATCGGCAAAGGTACTGAGCTGAGCCAGTTGAGTATCATCTAAATACCATACCGTCAGCTTCGAAAACTGCGTCATTTTGCTCTTGTTCTGCTGCCACCAAATTTCAGCCGCCCGGCTATTATAGGCAAATAGCACAACCTCTTGCGCCCGTGAGCAAGCCTTTTTAATTCGCCGTTCATCCGGCAGCCCCAGCTCAACCCACAGGTCTACGCCCAGATGATCGTTCAGCAGCCAGAGTTCCGCTTCATCTTCAGAGGACAAACCGCGGGTGAACACCAGACGCTCATCGGCATATTTAATCCACGCCAGCAGACGTAGCATCATGCGCTCCTGGGTTTCTGACGGATGCTGAGCCAGCGTCAGACTGGCATCCAGAAACCGGTTGCGGTCTAGATCGGCTACATTCACCGTTGCTTTATAAATCGTCGCTTTCAGCGCCATGAATCATCTCCTGATAAAAATGGCGTACATTGTAGCGAAACTGGCAACAAAAGGCTGTCAGCATTCAACGGCTCCTGTTTCATCCTGCTGATATTGTTTAAATGCCTATGGTATAGTCACCTTGCTAAACAGAGTTTATCTTCGTAGGCTTAAACTTGCATCCCACGGTTGAGTCAGAGCGCTGACAGGAGGGCATGTGGACAAATATTGTGAGTTAATACGCAAGCGGTATGCGGAAATAGCCAGCGGGGACCTGGGATATATCCCGGATGCGCTCGGTTGCGTACTGAAAGTATTGAATGAGATTGCGGTGGATCAGGCTCTTTCTGAGTCAGTCAAGGAAAAGGCCGCGTATGCGGCGGCAAACTTACTGGTGAGCGATTATGTCAATGAATGATACTTATCAACCCATCAATTGCGATGATTATGACAATCTCGAGCTTGCCTGCCAGCACCATCTTGTCCTGGCACTGGCGCTTAAAGATGGCGAGCAGTTGCAGGCGAAGGCCAACGATCTTATCTCACGCAAAAATATCGAGTATCTGGTGGTGGAACTCGCCGGTAACGTCCGCGAGCTACGCCTGGATAAAATCGCCAGCTTCAGCCACCCGGAAATCGGTACCGTGGTGGTCAGCGAGTCCTGAACCCAAACGGGTGGCTCAGCCGCCCGTTTTCCTCCATTCCATCTGTACGCCTTCGCCTTCCCGAACGCGCCCATCTTCCGTAATAAACAGACTGTCTGCCGCGGTAATGAGCGCTTCGCCATAAAACAGTAACGGCGTAGTATTGCGACGCCAGGGAGCAACGCCCAGCTCCTGCCAGAGCTTCTTCAGCTTGCGTCCTCCCTGACGACCCACGATATGCAGATTCCCGCTGGCGCGAAAGCGGATTGTTACCGCTTCCCCCGGATTTGGCCTGCGCAACGGCCCGGCGGGCAGTATCGCCAGCTCACCGAGGCCATCCGGTAACGGCAGCGACTTAAAGATATCATCCCATACCAGCACTGTCTCACTCTGGCCGGGAATATATTTCACCCAATGCAGCCGCTGCTGATAGCGACGAACGGTATAATGGCCAAGACGCAGGCAGGGATAAGCATCTTCACGCGCCAGCGCCACTTCACGCCAGATACGCTCCGGCACCTCGCGGGCAGGCATCGGCACATTGCGTCCTGCCAGCCAACGGCGCAGCAGCGCCGCCCGACGCGGTGCGCTCATTGTTCGCAATGGCGCAATAGCCAGCGAGCCGTCTTCAGCCACCAGCGTCGCCAGTTCCGTCGCCAGCATTTCGTCCAGCAGTTGTTCCTGTTCGCCGCACAAACTGGCACTGCGCGCAACAGCATCGACAAAGTGCGGCCAGCGAGCCCGGAGCTGCGGGACAATACGCAGACGGAGAAAATTACGGTCGTAAGCGTCGTCCTGGTTGCTTTCATCTTCAATCCAGGTGAGCTGATGGGCGAGCGCCCACTGCTGCAGCGACTCGCGGCTTTCATTCAGTAACGGGCGCAGCAGTTTCGTCGCGGCAAAGTCGGATTCGCCGGCCATCGCCGATAGTCCGGTTGGGCCACTCCCCCGTTTAAGAGCCAGCAGGAAAGTTTCACACTGATCGTCAAGGTGCTGCGCGGTCACCAGCGCTTCACCTGGCAAAAGCGCCTCACGGAATGCCTGATAGCGCGCCTGCCGCGCGTGGGCCTCAATCCCCAGGCCCTCATCGCCGAGCGTCACCCGTTCGACCAGCAGCGGCACCTGCCACTGCTGGCAAATTTGCTGGCAGTGCGCCACCCAACCGTCGGCGTTAGCGCTGAGCCCGTGGTGAATATGCATCGCCCGCAGATGAATTGTTGGGTCCAGTTGGCGCCAGAGCACCAGCCGATACAGGAGCACGGTCGAATCCAGCCCACCGCTGAAGGCCAGCAAAAACTGGCGATGCGGCTGGAGCGTTTGAGCAATATCCGGGATCATCATGATGAGCGTTCTGACTGAAGAAAGCGTGTCCGGCACGTTACCCGGCAGGACACGACCTGACAAGAATTACTGTTGATAAATCTCCAGCGGCAGGCCATCCGGATCCTTAAAAAAGGTGAAGCGTTTATCGGTAAACGGGTCAATACGAATACCTTCGCAAGCGATGCCGTGCAGCTCAAGATGGGCAACAGCGGCGTCAATATCCTCAACGCTAAACGCCAGATGGCGTAACCCGCAGGCTTCGGGACGGCTCGGACGCGAAGGCGGAAACGGGAAAGAAAACAGTTCAATAACATATTCACCATTCAGCGCCAAGTCGCCCTTCCATGAATCACGTTCTTCACGGTAAAACTCCGCCAACAGAGTAAAACCCAGAATATCGCAGTAGAAAGCCTTACTCTGCGCATAATCTGTCGCGATGATGGCAATATGATGAACCCGTTTTAAACCCAGCATATTAAAATTCCTCCCGTTGAAGCCGATAACGTTACTCGCTCAGTTGATGACTGCGCAAGCCGCTGAGTCATTTTTTAACACCCGGACCCGATATACGCCATCTTCATCACGCTTCGCCCCGTGGATATCGGTTTCAAAACCAGGATAGTGGCGGCCAATTGAACACAGCATTAACAGGAAATCGAGCACTGCGCGGCTCTCCTCCGTGATCATCTCCCCGGGCATCAGCAACGGCACGCCAGGCGGATACGGCAGGATCATATTCGCTGAAATGCGTCCGACCAGATTCTCCAGTTCAATGGTTTCCACTTCGCCTTTAATCTGCCGCTGCCATGCCTGATGCGGCGTCATTTTCATCTCCGGCAGGACATCAAAGGCGCGTAGCATCAGCTGCGAAAGCTGATGCTGGCGGATCAGACGATGAATGCCCTGCGCCAAATCCTGAATGCGCATATTGCGGTAAAAATCCGGATCTTCGGCGTACAAATCCGGCAGCATATTCCTGACCCGTAAATTCAGATCGTAGGAGCGCTTAAACTCGGTTAACCCGCGTAATAGCCCCATCGCCCGGGTTTTATCAATACCAATGCTGAAGAGAAACAGAAGGTTGTACGGCCCGGTTTTTTCGACCACCACCCCGCGTTCATCAAGAAATTTAGCCACCAGCGCGGCCGGTATGCCTTCGTTATCCATATGACCCTGTTGATCCATACCTGGCGTCAGGATCGTGACTTTCACCGGATCGAGGAACATATGGTCGGCATCGGCATCCTGAAAACCGTGCCACGGCTCACCAGGCGCCACCGGCCAGCACTGCGCATCATTGATCTCCTCCGGCTGCCAGATATCAAAGAACCAGCCGTCAGACTCTTCGCGTAACCGCTGCACTTCTTTACGAAAATCCAGCGCTCGTTCAATTGAACGCTCGATGAGTCGCCTGCCGGAATTACCGCGCAGCATCGCCGCCGCGGTTTCAATGGAGGCGACAATCGGGTAGCTCGGGGAAGTTGAGGTATGCATCATAAAGGCTTCATTAAAGGTATCTTCATCGTAGTTGCCTTTAATATGGATAAGCGAAGCCTGCGAGAGCGCAGCCAACATTTTATGCGTCGACTGGGTTTCAAAGATCACTTTTCCCGGGATGCGATCGCCGCTCATTCCGCTTTTTCCCTGATAGATCGGGTGAAAATGGGTGTAAGGTACCCAGGCGGAATCAAAGTGGATCGACGGCACGTCAAGGGTCTCTTTGATCCAGGTGGTGTTATACAGCAGTCCGTCGTAAGTGGAGTTGGTGATCACCGCATAGGCGGGCCATCCGGCGCCCCCAACGGTATTGACTTTTTGCTGTATCGCATCGCGGGTAAATTCACGCTTCGGAATACCGCCGAGTATCCCCAGTGCGTTACGCGTCGGCTTTAACCACAGTGGCACCACATCGTTCATCATCAGCAGATGCGCCAGCGATTTATGGCAATTGCGATCGATAAGCAGCGTGCTGCCCGCCGGGGCGGAATACATGCCGACAATTTTATTCGACGTCGAAGTGCCATTGGTGACCATGTAGCTCTGTTCGGCACCGAATGCGCGGGCAATATACTCTTCCGCTTCCAGATGTGGACCACTATGATCGAGCAGCGACCCCAGTTCCGTCACCGAAATCGAGACATCCGCCTTTAAGGTATTGCCACCGAAAAAATCATAAAACAGGCATCCCACCGGGCTTTTTTGATAGGCAGATCCGCCCATATGGCCGGGGGTACAGAAAGTATATTTCCCCTCCTGGACATAGTTGAATAATGCTTTGGTAAACGGCGGGGTAATGTTATCAAGGTATTCGCGGGTGTACTGACCAATGCGGGTAGCGATCTCTTCCGCCAGCCCCAGCGCGTATTCAAAGAACCACAGCGTCATACGCAAATCCTGGCCGCTGACATCCATCGTCGAATGTGCGTTGATAAAAGCGTACAGGGGCAGGTATTCATTCAGACGATTAATATCGCTGCACAGATCAACGCTATATTCATCCCAGTCAAAAATAACGCCGCAGATCCGCGGATTATGCTCGATAAACAGCAAAAGGTCGGCGCTGTTCTGCGGCCAGATAGTCTGGAAGCCTTGCCGTTGCAGCGCGGCTTCCAGCTCTTGAATCGGTTCGTCTTTATAATAGACACCCTGGGGACCCATGATCGCGATGATATTCACGCCTTCCTCCTGAAATTTACCCGATGAAAGCATCATAACAACCACGCCAGCGCTTAGCACTGGCGTATTTCTCTTGTTGCATCGCGTTACGCGACAATATCATCCGCTTGCTCATTTCATCGCATCTTCGCGAATGACACATAAAAAAGGCCGGAGAATCCGGCCATTAGCGATAAGAAATCAGATAAATAATCAGGCGTAACCGTAGCTCATCAAACGTTGATAGCGACGGTTCAACAGCTCGTCCTTATCCAGAACATCGAGATCGGCAAGATCGGCCAACAGCTGTTCTTTCAGAGATGCCGCCATCGCTTGCGGATTACGATGCGCGCCACCCAGTGGCTCAGGAATGATGGAATCAATCAGCTTCAGCTCTTTCAGGCGCGACGCGATAATCCCCATCGCTTCGGCAGCCAGCGGCGCTTTGTCCGCGCTTTTCCACAAAATGGACGCGCAGCCTTCCGGGGAGATAACGGAATAGGTGCTGTACTGCAGCATATTCACTTTATCGCCCACGCCAATCGCCAGCGCGCCGCCGGAACCGCCTTCGCCAATAACGGTACAAATCACCGGTACGCTCAGGCGCGACATTTCACGCAGGTTACGGGCGATCGCTTCGGACTGACCGCGTTCTTCCGCCCCCACGCCAGGGTAAGCGCCAGGGGTGTCGATAAAGGTAATAATCGGCATGTTGAAACGCTCGGCCATTTCCATCAAACGCAGCGCTTTGCGATACCCTTCTGGTGCCGGCATGCCGAAATTACGACGGATTTTCTCTTTCGTTTCACGGCCTTTCTGATGACCAACAATCATCACCGGGCGACCATCCAGACGCGCGATACCACCAACAATCGCTTTATCATCCGCATAGGCGCGGTCCCCCGCCAGTTCGTCAAATTCATCAAACGCCAGGCGAACGTAATCCAGCGTGTATGGACGTTGCGGGTGGCGCGCCAGTTGAGCAACCTGCCATGCGCCAAGATCGGCAAAGATTTTGCGCGTCAGTTCTACGCTTTTTTCACGCAGACGATGCACTTCTTCATCGATATTAATATCCAGTTTCTCGTCCTGGCGGCTTACCGCTGTCAGAGAATCGATTTTTGCTTCCAGCTCTGCAATCGGCTGTTCAAAATCAAGGAAATTCAGACTCATAGTATTCCTGTATTAGTCAAACTCCAGTTCCACCTGCTCCGAACCAATGAGGCCACGGAGATCGTTTAGCAAACGATCGCTCGGAGAGACACGCCACGTCGCGCCAAAACGCAACCGCGCGCGTGCATCCGCCCTCTGATAGTAGAGATGTACTGGAATTGTCCCCGAGCGGTGGGGTTCCAGAGACTGACGGAGTCGGTTTAAAAGCTGGTCATCAATTTGCCTGTCCGTCAGCGAGATAGCAAGCCCGCGAGCATATTTTTCCCGGGCTTCGTCAATATCCATGACCTCGCGGGCGGTCATTTTAAGTCCCCCGCTGAAGTCATCAAAGCTGACCTGTCCGCTGACAATAAGTATGCGGTCTTTTTCCAGCAGTTGCTGATATTTATCCAGAGCGTCGGTAAACAGCATAACTTCCAGACGTCCGGAACGGTCATCCAGGGTACAGATGCCGATACGATTGCCGCGCTTGGTGACCATAACCCTTGCGGCAATCACGAGCCCCGCAGCCGTGGTCACTTTGCCACGTTCTGTTGGATGCATGTCTTTCAGCCGGTAGCCTCCGACATAACGCTCAATTTCCTTTAAATACTGATTGATGGGGTGCCCTGTCAGGTAAAGCCCCAACGTTTCACGTTCCCCGTCCAGCACCACCTGCTCTGGCCACGGCTGACAGCTGGCATAGGATTGTTCAATTTGCTCCGGCTCTTCCGCCAGTACGCCAAACATATCGGCCTGACCGATGGCCTCCGCTTTGGCATGCTGATCGGCGGCTTTTAGCGCATCGCCGAGCGAGTTCATCAGCGCGGCGCGGTGCGGACCCAGACGGTCAAACGCCCCGGACATGATCAGTTTTTCCAGCACCCGGCGGTTAAGCTTTTTGGTGTCGGTTCGCGCGCACAGGTCAAACAGCTCACGGAAATAACCGCCGTTATTGCGCGCTTCGATAATCGCCTCGATCGGGCCTTCACCCACGCCTTTGATCGCGCCGATACCGTAAACGATCTCACCGTCGTCATTAACATGGAAGTGATACAGCCCGGAATTGATATCCGGCGGCAGAATTTTCAGCCCCATGCGCCAGCATTCGTCCACCAGACCTACCACCTTCTCGGTGTTGTCCATATCGGCAGTCATTACCGCCGCCATAAACTCAGCCGGATAGTGCGCTTTCAGCCACAGCGTCTGATAAGAGACCAGCGCATAGGCGGCGGAGTGCGATTTGTTAAACCCGTAACCGGCAAATTTCTCCACCAGGTCAAAGATTTTCATCGCCAGCTCGCCATCGACGCCATTTTTCTTTGCGCCATCTTCAAAAACAGAGCGCTGCTTGGCCATCTCTTCCGGCTTTTTCTTACCCATCGCTCGACGCAGCATATCCGCGCCGCCGAGGGTATAACCGGAGAGCACCTGGGCAATCTGCATAACCTGTTCCTGATACAGAATGATGCCGTAGGTCGGCTCCAGTACCGGTTTCAGGCTCTCATGCTGCCACTGCACATCCGGGTAAGAAATCTCTTCGCGCCCGTGCTTACGGTCGATAAAGTTATCCACCATCCCCGACTGCAGCGGGCCGGGGCGGAACAGCGCCACCAGGGCGATCATATCTTCGAAGCAGTCAGGCTGCAGACGCTTAATCAGATCCTTCATGCCGCGGGATTCAAGCTGGAAAACCGCCGTGGTTTCCGAGCGTTGCAGCATGTCGAAGCTTTTCTTGTCATCCAGCGGGATCGCGGCGATATCCAGCGGCGGCTCGCCGTTTTTCTCGCGGCGGGCGTTAATCATCTCCAGCGCCCAGTTAATGATAGTGAGCGTGCGCAGCCCCAGAAAGTCGAATTTGACCAGCCCGGCGTATTCCACATCGCTTTTATCAAACTGGGTAACCGGATGGCGCCCTTCTTCGTCACAATACAGCGGCGCAAAATCGGTGATTTTAGTTGGCGCGATAACCACCCCACCCGCATGCTTACCGGCGTTACGCGTGACGCCTTCCAGCTTACGCGCCATATCGATCAGCGCTTTAACTTCCTCATCCGCCTCGTAAATTTCCGGCAGCTGTGGTTCCGCCTCAAACGC
The DNA here is from genome assembly GCF_005860775.1 of Klebsiella indica. Classification (GTDB taxonomy): domain Bacteria; phylum Pseudomonadota; class Gammaproteobacteria; order Enterobacterales; family Enterobacteriaceae; genus Klebsiella; species Klebsiella indica. The sequence continues at coordinate 303,148 of NZ_VCHQ01000024.1, read as the reverse complement.
TTTCGCCAGCGTCATACCCGGATCTGGCGGTACCAGCTTGGAGATACGGTCGACAAAACCGTACGGATGCCCCAGCACGCGCCCCACGTCGCGGATAACCGCTTTCGCCGCCATCGTACCGAAGGTAATAATCTGAGATACCGCATCGCGGCCGTACATATCCGCGACGTGCTCGATAACCTGGTCGCGTTTCTCCATACAGAAGTCAACGTCGAAGTCAGGCATGGAGACACGTTCCGGGTTAAGAAAACGTTCGAACAGCAGGTCGAACTCCAGCGGATCAAGATCGGTAATTTTTAGCGCATAGGCCACCAGCGACCCTGCACCGGAACCGCGTCCCGGCCCTACCGGTACGCCGTTATCTTTTGACCACTGGATAAATTCCATCACGATGAGGAAGTAACCCGGGAATCCCATCTGGTTAATCACCTGCAGTTCAATATCCAGACGTTCATCATACTCAGGGCGGCGCTTTTTACGCTCCTCTTCATCCGGGAATAAAAACGCCAGACGCTCTTCCAGACCTTGCTTCGATTTTTGTACCAGGAAGTCTTCGGTGGTCATATCCCCTGTAGGGAACTGCGGCAGAAAATATTCGCCAAGACGCACCGTTACGTTACAGCGTTTGGCGATCTCAACGCTATTTTCCAGCGCTTCCGGGATGTCGGAGAACAGCTCGCACATCTCGTCTTCGCTACGCATATACTGCTGAGGAGAATAATTACGCGGGCGTTTCGGATCGTCGAGCGTAAAACCATCGTGAATCGCGACGCGGATTTCGTGCGCGTCAAAGTCATCGCTGTTAATAAAGCGGACATCATTCGTCGCGACAACCGGTAAGCCACGCGTTTCCGCCAGCTCAACCGCGGCGTGCAAATACGTTTCTTCATCCTGGCGCCCCGTGCGGATTAGCTCCAGGAAGTAGCAATCGGGAAAGTGTTCTTCATAAAACGCGACGCACTCTTCGACTAACGCATTGTTGCCGCGCAGCAAGCTACGCCCGACATCGCCCATCCGGCCGCCGGAGAGAAGAATCAAACCTTCTTTCAGCTCGATCAGCCAGTCGCGATCAATGACCGGCCCCGCTGCCCCGTAGCCGCGTTGATAAGCTCTGGAAATCAGCAGCGTCAGGTTCTGATAGCCACTATTGTTGGCGGCAAGTACCGTCAAATGCGTGAGTTCATCGCCCATCAACTCGCTCTGAACATTAAAGTCAGCGCCAACGATGGGTTTAATCCCGGCGCCATGACCCGCTCCGTAAAACTTCACCAGACCACAGAGGTTGGTAAAATCGGTAATCGCCAGCGCAGGCATGCCTAACGCGGCAGCCTGTTTCACCAGCGGACCGGTTTTCGCCAGCCCATCAATCATGGAATAGTCGCTGTGCACCCTCAGGTGTACGAAACGTGGTTCAGCCATCTTCAGATCCTGCGTTACTTAATTGCTTGCATACCAATTCAGGACGCCAGGCCCAGCGCACGTTTCACCGGGCCGAAACTACGCCGGTATTGCTCGATGACGCCATGTTCCAGCAGCTTTTGCAGATGAAAAGCGGTGGGATAACCTTTATGTTGCGCAAAGCCGTACTGGGGAAAGGCCCGATCAAGTTCAGCCATTTCAGCATCGCGTGTCACCTTCGCCAGAATCGACGCAGCGCTAATTTCCGCCACCCGGCTGTCTCCTTTAACAACCGCCAGCGAAGGCATGGGTAGTGAGGGACAGCGGTTACCATCAATCAGGACAAACTCAGGAGGAATACTCAGGCCAGCGACGGCGCGCTGCATTGCCAGCATAGTCGCATGCAGAATATTCAGCGTATCGATTTCATGCGGTTCCGCACGGCCAAGGCTCCAGCACAGCGCTTTTTCTTTGATCTCGTCAAATAGCGCCAGACGGCGTTTTTCACTTAGCTTTTTTGAGTCATTAAGACCGACGATCGGCCTTTCCGGATCGAGAATAACCGCCGCAGTAACCACAGCGCCAACCAGCGGACCGCGGCCAACTTCATCAACGCCGGCAACCAGACGGGCGTGCGGATAAACGAATTCCATCATTTTGCTAACTCCAGTACTGCATCCGCCGCCTGCTCATCAGCGTTGCAACGGATCTGCTGATGCAGCGTACGGAAAGTCTCATGCATATCGTGGCTGGCTTTGCTATCGTCCAGCAGCGGCTTCAGCACATCGGCTAACGCCTGTGGCTGGCATTCATCCTGCAGCAACTCTTTGACCAGTTCGCGTCCGGCAAGCAAATTCGGCAACGACACATAGTCGGTTTTAACCAGTCGCTTCGCCAGCCAGAAGGTAAACGGCTTCATCCGATAGCCAACGACCATCGGACATTTCGCCAGCATACACTCCAGCGCCGCCGTCCCGGAAGCCAGCAGCGCGGCATCACTGGCGATCATCGCATCCCGCGCCTGGCCATCAAGCAGATGCACAGCCAGATCCGGCGCTGTTTGCGCTTTGATGCGCTCAAACTGTTCGCGACGCTTTGCATTAACCAGCGGCACGACAATCTCCAGGTCAGGATAATCATTTCGCAGGATCTGCGCCGTTTTCAGGAAATCTGCGCTGAGCATCTCCACTTCCGCGCCGCGGCTACCGGGCAGTAGCGCCAGGCAGTGCGCCTCCCGGGCGATTCCCAGGCGATCGCGCGCCGCACCTTTATCCGGGTCCAGAGGCATCGCATCGGCCATTGTATGGCCGATAAACCGGCACGGAACGTTGAATTTGTCATAAAACGCTTTTTCAAAAGGCAGAAATGCCAGCACCAGATCGGTGGATCTGCCAATTTTGAAAACGCGTTTTTGCCGCCATGCCCAAACCGATGGGCTCACGTAATGGATCGTTTTAATACCCTGTTGCTTCAGGTTGCCTTCGAGCGTGATATTGAAATCAGGGGCATCAATACCGACAAACACATCGGGTTTAAGTTCGGTGAATCGTCGGGTCAGATCGGCGCGAATATGCAACAGACGACGCAGGCGACCGAGCACTTCAACAATGCCCATGACCGCCAGCTCTTCCATCTCATACCAGGCTTCGCAGCCTTCGGCCTGCATTAGCGGCCCCGCTACGCCAACAAAGCGGGCATCAGGTACGCGAGCCTTGAGTGCGCGGATAAGGCCGGCACCAAGAATATCGCCGGAGGTTTCTCCGGCGACCAGGGCAATCGTTAAGGGACGCTGTCCAGCCATTAACGAATCAGACCGCGCGTTGAACGCGCAAAGAAGTCGGTAAATGTCTGAACTTCTGGGTGCTGTGCCGCCAGTTCGGCGATCTCTGCCTTCGCTTCATCCAGCGTTTTGCCGCTGCGATACAGCAGCTTATACGCGTTGCGAATCGCGGTGATCGCTTCACGGCTGAAACCACGGCGCTTCAACCCTTCGATATTGACGCCAAACGGCGTTGCGTGGTTACCCTGCGCAATAACAAATGGCGGAACGTCTTGCGCGACGCCAGAGCAGCCGCCAACCATGACGTGCGCGCCAATAATGCAGAACTGATGCACAGCGGTCATTCCGCCGATGATAACAAAATCATCCAGCGAAACATGACCCGCGAGCGTGGCGTTATTCGCCAGAATACAGCGGTCGCCAAGCGTACAATCATGTGCCACATGGGCGTTGATCATTAGCAGGTTATCACTGCCCACCTTCGTTAATCCACCGCCCTGTACTGTGCCGCGATGAATGGTGACGCTTTCGCGGATGCGGTTGCGATCGCCAATTTCCACACGTGTCGGTTCACCAGCATATTTCAGATCCTGGTTAACTTCACCAATGGAAGCGAACTGATAGATCTCGTTATCGCAGCCAATTTTGGTATGACCGTTAATAACAACATGAGATTTCAGTACGGTGCCTTCGCCAATTTCGACGTCAGCGCCAACAATACAAAACGGGCCAATATGAGCATTTGCGCCAATACGAGCGCCGTCTTCCACAATAGCGGTTGGATGAATAAAGGCGGTTTTATCAATCACGTATCAGGCCTCCCGGCTACGGGCACACATCATCGTTGCTTCGCAAACCACTTTCCCGTCCACCAGCGCAACGCCTTTGAAACGCGTCAAACCGCGACGGGTTTTCTCAAAAGTGACTTCCATAATCATCTGATCGCCTGGCACGACCGGGCGTTTAAAACGCGCTTCATCAATCCCGGCAAAATAATAGAGCTCGCCCGGTTCCAGTTTTCCGACGCTTTTGAACGCCAGAATACCGGTAGCCTGAGCCATTGCTTCCAGAATCAGTACACCAGGTAAAATCGGCTTACCAGGGAAGTGCCCCTGGAAAAACGGCTCATTTACAGAAACATTTTTTACTGCGCGCAGAAAACGGCCTTCTTCAAAATCCAGCACCCGATCGACCAGCAGGAACGGGTAACGGTGGGGCAGAAGTTCCAGAATCTCTTCAATGTGCAGAGTATGAGTGTCAGTAGTCAAAATACTCTTCCTGTCAAATATACTAAAAGACAATAATAACACGGCCTGCAGCAATCCCATGGACGCAACAGGCCGAAAATTTAATGTGCCGGGCAGGGGGACACTAATCTTGTTGATTAACCTTGCGCTCAATGGCTTTGAGACGCTTGCTCATATCATCAATATTCAGCACTAATGCCGCGGTTTTACGCCAAACCTTGTTTGGTTGCAGCGGAATACCCGAAGAGTAAACCCCTGGCTCGGTAATAGGACGCATCACCATCCCCATTCCCGTCACGGTGACCTTATCGCAGATCTCCATGTGCCCGTTAATCACGCTGGCGCCACCAATCATGCAGTAGCGGCCAATTTTCAGGCTACCCGCCATGATTACACCACCGGCAACCGCGGTATTGTCGCCAATCACCACGTTATGCGCAATCTGGCACTGATTATCAATGATGACACCGTTACCGATCAAGGTATCGTCCAGCGCGCCGCGGTCAATTGTTGTGCAGGCGCCGATTTCCACACGATCGCCAATGATGACGCGCCCAAGCTGCGGGATCTTCACCCAGTTGCCGCGATCGTTGGCATAACCGAAGCCGTCCGCGCCAATCACCGTACTGGACTGAATCAGGCAATTTTCGCCAATCTCTATATCGTGATAAACGGTGACATTGGCCCATAAACGCGAACCTGCACCTATTTTCGTATTTTTCCCAACGAAACACCCTGCGCCGATAATGACGTTATCACCGAGAACCACGCCCGATTCGATAACGGCATTCGGCCCAATAGCAACGCCGGCTCCCAGCTTCGCTGTCCCATCAATGACCGCGCTGGGCGCAATATCGTGCGCCGGCTGCGGCGTGGTATCAAGAATCTGAGCCATACGCGCATAGGTCAGGTAGGGATTGCGCACGACCAGCGCGGCACTATGAGCAAAAGGGAGATCATCCTGCGTCATCACAACGGCAGATGCCTGGCAAGCGGTCAGGCGTTCACGGTACTTAGGATTTACCATGAAAGTAATATGGCCCGTTTTCGCGGACTGCATGGACGCAACGCCGGTGATGACGATATCGCCATCACCGTGTAGTTCTGCATCCAACTGCCGGGCTAAATCAGCCAGTCGAATTGAAGGCATTACTTATTTAACCTGTTTCAGCACATCAGCGGTGATGTCTTTCACATCGCTGCTGTTGTATGCAACGGCATTGGAGTCGACAACCAGATCAATATCCTCATCTTTGGCAACTTTCTGCACCGCAGTCTGAATACGCGTCACCAGTTTGCCGCGCTCTTCGTTAGAGCGACGGGCGCGATCCTGTTCGAAAGACTGGGCTTTCTGAGAGAAAGTCTGGCGCTGCGCCATCACGTCTTTTTCCAGTTTGGTCCGGTCAGAGCCCGCTTTCATCGACTGCAGACGCTGCATTTTAGACTGCAGATCGCCTTCCATTCGCTGCAGCTCGCTGGCGCGGCCTTTGAACTCGTTTTCCAGCGTGTTAGAAACGCCAGTTTTCTGGGCAACCTGCTGGAACAGGCTGTTCATGTTAACCATTGCAATTTTATCTGCCGCCTGAGCGGACGTTACTATTGCTAACCCCAGACCTGCAGCTAATAACCACTTTTTCACAATTAACTCCTTACCATCCCATGAGTACCCTGGGGTACCGTTCTTTGCGTGGCCAGGCGATAACCTCGGTTATCGCCAATAGCCAGCGCTATACTGCACGCACATTCCATTGTCGCCAAACACAATTACCAGGTTTTACCGATGTTAAACTGGAACTGTTCAGCTTTGTCTCCATCGTACTTTTTAAACGGCTGAGCGTAGGAGAATACCAACGGCCCTAACGGCGACATCCACTGTACTGCGATACCCGCAGACATACGAATGTTGTTTGGATCGCTGTAGTCCGGATAACCAGCATACGCACCAGAATCCCAGTGAGTATCCCATACGGTCCCCATATCCCAGAAGACGGAAGTACGAACCGAGTTCGCATATTTATCACTGATGAATGGCGTCGGGGTGATCAGCTCAAGGCTGGCGACCGCCATGGCGTTACCGCCCACCGCATCATCAGACTTACATGGCGCGGTTTCCGTACTCTTACATTCATTATCATAGCTATCGTCGTCGTCATGACGGCTGGTCGCCGGATAGTACACAGCTTTAGGACCAATGGTATTAGACTGGAAACCTCGTACTGAGCTTGAGCCGCCAGCATAGAAGTTCTCATAGAACGGCATCTCTTTACCGCCCAGACCATTACCGTAGCCAAAACGAGTACGCCCCAGAACGACCCATTTATGATCGTCATCGATCGGCACATAGGTCGCCGTATCAAGGGTCGCTTTGTAGTATTCGTTATCGGAACCCGGGATGGTTACTTTACCGTTCAGGTTGACGCGCGAACCTTCCGTTGGGAAGAAACCACGGTCCAGTTTGTTGTAGGTCCAGCCATAGTTAAAGGTGAAATCATCCGCGCTGAACGAGTTTCTGTCGTTCGTATCGTCCGGGTATTGCCCCATCGAATGCAGATAACGCCACATCGCTACCTGAGGCTGCATATTCGACAACTTGTTATGCACATAGCCAAGACCCGCGCGCAGCGTATTGTATTCGTTAACCGGGAAGCCCAGCGTAACATCTGTACCATAGCTTTTGTTAGTATAGTCAGAGAGATCCGCATCGCTGGCATCGAAGTCGTTATAGAAAATACGACCACCGAGGCTGACGCCATCCACGGTAAAGTACGGGTTCGTCACCGACAGTTCAGTATAGGTCTGGTAATCATTTTTCGTGCCGCTAATCCCAACGGAGTAGCCGGTACCTAACCAGTTATCTTGTTGAACGCCAGCCTGGAAGCTCACGCCGCTCTCGGTACCGTAGCCGATACCGAAGTTAAAGCTACCGGTATTACGTTCTTTAACCTTATAGACGACATCAACCTGATCCGGACTCCCCGGTACGCGCTGCGTATCGGTATCGACCGTCTCAAAATAGCCTAAGCGATTCAGACGCTCTTTACCCTGCTCGACCAGATCGCTACCCAGCCAGGCACCTTCCATCTGACGCATTTCGCGACGCAGAACGGAATCCTTCGAGGTATCGTTGCCTTCAAAGCGAATTTTACGCACGTAATAGCGGTTGCCCGCATCAACGTTGACATGCAGCTTAACGGTCTTATCAGCATCATTGATTTCCGGCTGAGACTGAACTCGCGGGTAGGCGTACCCGTAGCGACCAAGGAGTTTCTTAATGTCATTCTCCATTTTAGTCACTTTGGTGCCGTTATACAGCTCGCCCGGTTCGACTTTGGTCAGCGCTTCAATTTCTGCCGAATGGCCCGCCAGATCGCCCGTCACCTGCACACCGGAAAGCTTATACTGATCGCCTTCGGTAATGTTGATGGTGATGTAGATACCTTTTTTGTCCGGCGTCAAGCTAACCTGCGTGGAATCAATATTGAAACGGGCATAACCGCGATCCAGATAGTAGCTGCGCAGCGTTTCAAGGTCCCCTGCCAGTTTCTGTTTCTGATATTTACGATCGCCAACCACGTTCCACCACGGCACTTCATCGCGCAGCTGGAAGGTTGAAATCAACTCATCGGTACTGAATGCGTGGTTGCCGACAATGTTAATCTGCTGGATTTTCGCCGAGACCCCTTCCTGGAACACCAGCTTCAGGTCGACACGGTTACGCGGCAGCGGCGTCACCACAGCTTTCACGCTGGCGCTATACTTGCCAACACTGTAGTAAAAATCCTCCAGCCCTTTTTCGATATCAACAAGCGTGGTGCGATCGAGGGATTCCCCTACGCGTACGCCAGATGCCTCAAGGTTTTGCTTGAGCATATCGTCCTTCACCGACTTGTTGCCGGAGAAAGTGATGCTGGCAATCGTCGGACGCTCTTTCACCTGCACCAGCAGGGTATCACCATCGCGCAGAACACGGACGTCCTCGAAATTGCCAGTGGCAAACAGAGCACGAATGGTATTACTGATATCATCATCGGTTACGGTATCGCCAGGACGCACTGGCATACTGAGGAGGGCCGCACCAACAGCGACACGCTGCAGGCCTTCGAAATGAATGTCCTTCACCACGAACCCGTCAGCACCGTATACGGTTGCGCTGCTAAACAGCAGCGACGCTATGAGCAACTTTTTCATCGCCATCGTTATTATGCGTTCTTCCTAACAAACTCTCTTACAACCGAGAGAAATCATTGAAAAGTGCAAGCCCCATTAACAGCACCAGCAACAGAGAGCCAATGCGATAACTAAAGTCTTGAACTCGCTCGGATACCGGTCTGCCTTTCAGCTTTTCAAGCGCCAAAAACAGTAAATGTCCCCCGTCAAGAACGGGAAGCGGGAACAAGTTGATTATTCCGAGGTTCACGCTAATCAGCGCAAGGAACATCAGATAATAAATCAACCCAAACTCCGCTGACATCCCAGCCCCCTGGGCGATAGAGATCGGCCCGCTGAGGTTGTTCAGTTTGACATCACCGGTTATCAATTTGCCCAGCATCCTGACCGTTAACGACATCAATCGCCAGGTTTTATCCGTGGCTTCAGCGATGGCGGTAAACGGCCCGTACTGACGCACTGTCTTATATTCATCAGGCAGCGGGATGACCTTCGGTACCACCCCTGCAAACCCTTCAGCTTTGCCCCGGGTGGACTTCGTATCTGGCGTCAAGGTTACCGACAAAGGACTCCCCTGCCGTTCGATCTCCAGAACTAACGCCCTGCCCGGATTATCACGCACCAGATTAACAAACGTCATCCACTGTGTTAACGGTTGACCATCGACTTTCACGATCCTGTCGCCCGCTTGCAAACCCGCCTTCTGCGCCGCCGAGTGAGATTGTACTTCCGCCAGAACCGTACCGATCTGCGCGCTACGCGGCCGAATACCTAACGACGTGACCGGATCTTGTTTATCCGGCTCGAACGCCCAGTGCCGCAGATCGAGGATTTTATCCTGGCGTTGGTTACTCCCGAAAGGGGCGACGGTAACAATTGTCTGCCGATCGCCTATCTTCGCCACCAGAGCCATACGTACCGCATCCCAATCAGGCGTTTCGATACCATCTATCGCTTTAAGTTCCATACCTTTTGCAATTTGTGCCTGCGCGGCGATCGAGTTGGGCGATATATCGCCAACAACCGGACGAACGCCTGGAACACCGATAATGAAGACTAACCACCAGGCAAAAATAGCAAAAAGGAAGTTCGCAACTGGCCCGGCAGCAATCACCGCCGCACGCTGACCAACAGATTTGTTGTTGAACGCATAGTGGCGCATCTCTGGCGCCACTGGCTCGACGCGTTCGTCAAGCATTTTGACATAACCGCCCAACGGGATAAGCGCGATGACAAATTCTGTTCCCTGCTTATCATAGCGATGCCACAGCGCCTTACCAAAGCCAATAGAAAAACGCTCAACGCGGATGCCACAGCGGCGGGCAACCCAGAAATGGCCGAATTCATGGACGGTAATCAGCACGCCCAACGCAATAATAAAAGCAGCCAGATTCCAGAGAATGCTCAGCATAACACCTTCCGTCAAATCGTCCTGAATACTAACAATAGCAGGCATGCGAACACAGGTACCGCAGCCGTCAGGCTATCGATGCGATCCAGAATACCGCCATGTCCAGGTATCAGATTTCCGCTATCTTTGATGCCGGCCTCCCGCTTAAACATACTCTCGGTTAGATCGCCGAGCACTGAGGCCAGGGCCGCGACAACAGAACAAACCAACAGCACCGCAGGCGTAACATCCAGTTGCGCCCACCAACCGTAAACCCACGAAATCACCGCCGCCGTTAATAACCCACCGAAAAAACCCTGCCAGGTTTTACCCGGAGAAACCTTCGGCGCCAGCTTATGCTTGCCAAACATCTTACCAAACATATAAGCCCCGGAATCCGCGCCCCAGACCAGGATCATCACATACAGTAACCACAGCGCGCCGCTATAGTGGTCATCAGCATAATGCCAGGCCCGCAGCGCCAGCATACCCCAAAAGAAAGGGACAATGGTCAGGAAGCCAAAAATCAAACGTAATGTTTTTGAATGCCGCCAGAAGGCCGCTGAAGCGGGATAAGTGAGGACTAAAAAGAGTGCAGCGATCCACCAGCCAAATGACGCCCATAGCGCGCCTTCCACCAGCGGTTGATGAGCGTCATAATGGTATTCTGGCATCAGAAAAAGCATCAACGCCAGCAGCAGACCGCAAAGCAATGATAGCCAGACACGCTGGGCCGTTGAAGTGAAACCGCTAAATTGCCCCCACTCCCAGGCGGCGAGCATACAGACAACCAGCGTGACGATGGCAAACCCCGCGGGCGGCAATAGAAAAAGCGCCGCAATAACGACGGGAATTAAGACGAAAGCAGAAATCAGCCGATACTTCAGCAAAAGTGACCCCCATCAGTCATTGTTGCCACCCGGTTCAGTACCGCCAAATCGACGCTCTCGATTAACAAAGGCATGGAGTGCACCTTCAAAGTCCTCTTCCGCAAAGTCGGGCCAAAGAACATCCGTAAAATAGAGTTCAGCATAGGCAATTTGCCAAATCAAAAAGTTACTGATGCGATGCTCTCCCCCGGTCCTGATAACTAAATCGACGGGCGCCAGTTCATGCATACAGACTTGCTGACTCAGCATCTCTTCCGTAATTTGATCGGGTTGCAGCCCCCCATCCTGAACCTGCCTTGCCAGATGGCGAACGCCCTGGACAATATCCCAACGCCCCCCGTAGTTCGCCGCAATGTTCAGGGTCAACCCCGTATTGTTCTCCGTCAACGCTTCCGCTTTACGGATACGATCCTGTAAACGTGCGTTGAAACGCGTCGTCTCGCCGATAATACGCAGCCGCACATTATGCCTGTGCAAACTCTTCACTTCACTATCCAGCGCCCAGACAAACAGTTCCATCAGCGCACTGACTTCCTGCGCCGGTCGACTCCAGTTTTCACTACTGAACGCGTATAACGTTAACGCTTCAATCCCATTATTTGCCGCGAAAGAGACTGCGCGACGAACAGATTTCGCCCCGGCTTTATGACCAAAGGCACGAATCTTCCCCTGGCGCTTCGCCCAACGACCGTTGCCGTCCATAATAATGGCGACATGGCGACAGCCATGTGCAGGCGACATTTCGCTGACAGTTTGATTAGCAGACAACATCACGCGTTTTAAGTCCATAATAAGGATTAGCTAAGCTACCAAACACGGCCACAGGTCAGCGCTGGATACGCATTTTCATCCGGTGCCAGTGCTACGGCCAATCGCAGAGAACAACCAAATGCTTTACGCAAAAAAGCCGTGTCTTGCCACGGCCACCGTAATCTTTCACAACAACATGCAACGATCGGATGGCGCAGACTATATCACCGAAGCCCAGCGCCCACAAATATCACAGCGCGTATCAGATTAGCCCCTCATCGTCAGCAACTGACGCGCGCAGGCCCGGGCCATCGCGTCAATGGTGAGCACCTCATCAATACATTGCGGGTCGTTCAGCGCCAGTTGATCGAGGACCGCCTGGTTTATCGCCGCAATATCGGTGAAGCGGATATCGCCATTCAGGAAGGCCGCCACCGAAACCTCATTCGCCGCATTCAGTGCCGTTGTCGCCGCCTGACCGACGTCAAAGGCGTCCATCGCCAGCTTCAGACAGGGATAACGCGCATAATCCGGCGCCGAGAAGCTCAGATTGCTCAACTGGCAGAAATCCAGCGGTTTCACCCCGGAACGAAGACGCGTTGGCCAGCCCATCGTGTGGGCAATCGGCGTACGCATATCCGGCTCGCCGAGCTGCGCCAGGACGCTGCCATCCTGATAACGCACCATCGAGTGAATCACCGATTGCGGATGAATCAGAACTTCCATTTGCTGCGCGGAAGCATTAAACAGCCAGCGCGCTTCAATATACTCCAGACCTTTGTTCATCATGGTCGCGGAATCGACGGAAATCTTGCGCCCCATTGACCAGTTTGGATGACGGCAGGCCTGATCCGGCGTCATTGCCGCCAGTTCAGAGATCGCCGTTTCCCGGAACGGACCGCCGGAGCCAGTGAGAAGAATCGACGCCACGCCATTAAGCGTTAGATCAGCATATCCGAGATGATGCTGAACGGTTTCCGGCATACTCTGAAAAATCGCATTATGTTCACTATCCACCGGCAACAAACGTGCGCCATTTTGCTGCACGGCCTCCATAAACAGACGACCGCAGGTCACCAGCGATTCTTTGTTCGCCAATAGCACCGTTTTTCCGGCACGAATCGCCGAAAGCGTTGGTACCAGGCCTGCCGCACCAACAATAGCCGCCATCACCTGATCAACGTCGTCCAGTGCCGCAACATCAGCTGCGGCTTGTTGACCGCTCATGACCTCAGTACGGCTGCTATGCTCACGCAGTTTTGTCCGCAGCAATTCAGCGCTGTGCGCATCATCCATTACCGCGTAACGAGGGGAGAATTCCAGACATTGTTCAACCATACGGTCAACATTTTTCCCCGCGACCAGCGCGGCGATGGAAAAGCTGCCGGGGTTATGACGCACCACATCCAGCGTGCTACAGCCGATAGAACCCGTTGAACCGAGAATGGTTAATTGCTTCATGAGGCGTCCAGAAGAAATAACGACAGGATAAAAAAGCAAAACGCCGTCAGCGCCCGCTGGCATCAATCATCAGGTTATCGGACGGCGGTGCCAGCCTTTGATATAACCAAAAGCGGCAAAACCCGCCATCTATACCCGTCATGCTTCACGTTGCATGTGCGTTGACAATACTCGCCCTTTTAGCGTTAACGCCCGCGCAGTTCAAAACGGTTAACCATTTTGCCCTGCAACGCGAATGAATTAGGGTATATACGCAATCCCGAAAATTGAGCGTACGGTCTCCTGTACGGCGTTTCAGATTTTACGCAGACGATTACGGCTACGTATCGGCAAAGAATCAGAACTGCATCAGTTCCGCTTCTTTTTCCGTCAGCGCCGCATCGACTTTTTTAATCGCGGCGTCAGTCAGTTTTTGTACTTCGTCCTGAGAACGGCGATCGTCATCTTCGCTGATCTCTTTTTCTTTCAAAAGAGCCTTCACTTTATCGTTGGCATCACGGCGAACGTTACGAACGGCCACGCGCGCCTGCTCTGCTTCGCCGCGAACGATTTTAGTCAGGTCTTTACGACGCTCTTCAGTCAGCGGCGGCAGCGGAACACGGATATCGCTACCGGCAGAGCTCGGGTTCAGACCGAGATCGGAAGCCATAATCGCTTTTTCAACCGCCGGGCTCATGGAGCGGTCAAAGACGTTGATTTTCAGCGTACGGGAGTCTTCTACCGTCACGCTCGCCAGTTGACGCAGCGGAGTCGGGGTGCCGTAATATTCCACGACAATGCCATCCAGCAGGCTGGGAGAAGCACGACCCGTGCGAATTTTGCTGATTTGGTTTTTAAACGCTTCTACGCATTTTTCCATGCGTGTTTCAGCATCTTTTCTGATATCGCTAATCACGTTACGAATCCTTGAAAACTTGTCTCAGTCAGACCAGACGGTCGCACACAACGGCAGTGTGCTAAGTATAGCCCTGTTAAAATAGTGCGGGTAAGCCCCGCGATTCTGACGCAGAATATTACTCTTATTTCTACACAAAATCATTCAAGTTGTATCAAGACGGCGACTGAGTAACAAATTCGCCAGGAACGAATTTGAACAGCCAGAGATTGCCCCCGGTGAGGAACAAAGACGCCCCTCATTTACCCCCAGGCATTTGACTTCCGTAAGCGACAGGGGTGAGCGAAGACAGCCAACGCAGAGACAGCTTGAAGGATGAAGTGTATCACGGGAATTATTCCGTGATTAATGTTCCTTCTTTTTCACCCATCACCACACGACGCAGTGCGCCAGGCTTATTCATATTGAAAACGCGAATAGGCAATTTGTGGTCACGCGCCAGGGTGAATGCGGCCAGATCCATCACCTTCAGCTCTTTATCCAGCACTTCGCTGTACGTCAACTGATCGTACATGGTGGCAGAGGGATCTTTAGCCGGATCTGCGGTAAACACACCATCGACTTTTGTTGCTTTCAGCACAACATCGGCCTCAATCTCGATACCACGCAGGCAGGCCGCAGAGTCAGTGGTGAAGAAGGGATTACCGGTACCCGCAGACAGAATAACCACCCGGTTATTGCGCAGCAGACTGATGGCTTCTGCCCAACTGTAGTTGTCACACACGCCATTCAGCGGAATGGCGGACATCAGACGGGCGTTCACATAGGCGCGGTGGAGCGCATCGCGCATCGCCAGACCGTTCATTACGGTGGCCAGCATGCCCATGTGGTCGCCCACAACGCGGTTCATACCCGCTTTCGCCAGGCCAGCACCACGGAATAAGTTACCGCCACCAATCACCACACCAACCTGAATACCCAGTTCCACCAGTTCTTTGATTTCCTGAGCCATACGATCCAGTATGCTTGCATCAATACCGAAGCCTTCCGAACCCTGCAGAGCTTCGCCACTCAATTTAAGCAGAATACGTTTATAGACGGGTTTTGCATTGGTAGCCATGTTTCTTTCCTGAGACTGTCAACGATTGAGATGAGTTAATTCCGGCGACATTGTATGTCGACTTTCAGCATGCCCACTAGAGCGACTGGCTGATTTTACACATTAAGCACAAAAAGAAGCCGCCCTCAGGCGGCTCCTTTAGAAAATTAAGACTGCTTGGACATCGCAGCAACTTCTGCTGCAAAATCACTCTCAACTTTCTCGATACCTTCACCCACTTCAAAGCGGATGAAGCCAGTGACGTCAGCGTTGTGCTCTTTCAGCAGTTGACCAACGGATTTGCTCGGTTCCATAACGAACGGCTGGCCGGTCAGAGAAACTTCGCCGGTGAATTTCTTCATGCGGCCTTCAACCATTTTCTCTGCGATTTCTTTCGGCTTGCCAGACTGCATGGCGATGTCCAGCTGAACCTGGTACTCTTTTTCTACCACGTCAGCAGACACATCTTCCGGTTTAACGAATTCAGGCTTGCTTGCCGCAATGTGCATCGCCAGCTGTTTAACCAGCTCTTCACTCGCGCCTGTAGCCGCAACCAGAACGCCGATACGCGCGCCGTGCTGGTAGGACCCCAGAACCTCGCCTTCCAGAGAAGAAACGCGACGGATGTTGATGTTCTCACCAATTTTCGCCACCAGCGCAACACGTTCTTCTTCGAACTGTGCTTTCAGCACTTCAACATCAGTGATTTTGCCAGCAACTGCTGCATCCAGAACCTTGTTAGCAAACGCCTGGAAACCACCATCTTTAGCAACGAAGTCAGTCTGGCAGTTAACTTCCAGAATAATGCCATAGGTGCCGTCGATTTTAGTAATGATCACGCCATCAGCAGCAACGTTACCTGCTTTTTTCGCTGCTTTAATCGCACCAGACTTACGCATGTTTTCGATTGCCAGTTCGATGTCGCCATTCGCTTCAGTCAGCGCTTTTTTGCAATCCATCATGCCTGCGCCGGTACGCTCGCGCAGCTCTTTTACCAGGGATGCGGTAATTTCAGCCATTCTTTAATCCTCGGGAGATGTAATCTGCCCGGTTCAGGGAACCAGACAAACTTGAAAGTGAAAAAGGGGCCGCGAAGAGGCCCCTATTTATACACGGTACTAAATAAGGGTATGCCTTATTATTCAGCTTCTACGAAGCTTTCTTCCGCTTGAGAAGCCAGATCCTGGGAACGGCCTTCACGAACGGTAGCAGCAACAGCGCTCAGGTACAGGCTAACTGCGCGGATTGCGTCATCGTTACCCGGGATAACGAAATCAACGCCGTCCGGATCGGAGTTAGTATCAACGATAGCAAATACCGGGATACCCAGGTTGTTTGCTTCTTTGATTGCGATGTGCTCGTGGTCAGCGTCGATAACGAACAGTGCGTCCGGCAGACCGCCCATATCTTTGATACCGCCCAGGCTGTTTTCCAGCTTGTCCAGCTCACGAGTGCGCATCAGCGCTTCTTTTTTGGTCAGCTTGTCGAAAGTACCGTCCTGGGATTGCGTTTCCAGGTCTTTCAGACGTTTGATAGACTGACGAACGGTTTTCCAGTTAGTCAGCATACCGCCCAGCCAGCGATGGTTCACGAAGAACTGGTCGCAGCTGTTAGCCGCGTCTTTTACCGCTTCGCTTGCAGCGCGCTTAGTACCAACGAAAAGGATTTTACCTTTACGAGCAGCAATCTTGTTCAGTTCAGCCAGCGCGTCGTTGAACATCGGTACCGTTTTCTCAAGGTTGATGATGTGAACTTTGTTACGCGCGCCGAAGATGAAAGGCTTCATTTTCGGGTTCCAGTAACGGGTCTGGTGACCAAAGTGAACACCAGCCTTGAGCATGTCGCGCATGGAAACAGTTGCCATGTTTAAAACCTCTATAGATAAAAGTTGGGGTTATGCCTCCACGTATCCCATATTACCGACCCCAAAGGGCACCCCGGAATATGTGCCGATACGTGTGTGTTGTTACACAAAGTGAGATTTATCGCTTCCGTCCATCTTGTGTAGTCTTCGAATGGAGCAGAAGTCCGGCGCGCTTTATACCACAAAACAGGACCGGAAACCAACAGTTGTTGACGCGGCCTTGCCGTTAATGATTCTCAATTTGGCAGCAGGACACCCGGACTGTTAACATTGATCGCACATCATTTATTATTGTCGCAAAAACGACGCAGCTGGACACTATCCATGGCTATTTCTATCAAGACACCTGAAGACATCGAAAAAATGCGCGTTGCTGGCCGTCTGGCCGCTGAAGTGCTGGAAATGATCGAACCCTATGTGAAACCGGGCGTCAGCACCGGCGAGTTAGATCGTATCTGCAACGATTACATCGTTAACGAACAAAAAGCCGTCTCTGCCTGCCTCGGCTATCACGGTTTTCCCAAATCCGTCTGTATCTCTATCAATGAAGTGGTATGCCACGGGATCCCTGACGACGAAAAGCGGCTGAAAGATGGCGATATCGTCAACATCGACGTCACCGTGATTAAAGATGATTTCCACGGCGATACCTCAAAAATGTTTATCGTCGGCAAACCAACCATTCTTGGTGAGCGTCTGTGCCGTATCACCCAGGAAAGCCTCTACCTGGCGCTAAAAATGGTCAAGCCTGGCATCAACCTGCGAGCCATCGGCGCGGCAATCCAGAAATTCGTTGAAGCCGAAGGATTCTCCGTCGTACGCGAATATTGCGGTCACGGTATCGGCCGCGGCTTCCACGAAGAGCCGCAGGTATTGCATTACGACTCCCCGGAAACCAACGTGGTGCTCAAACCGGGTATGACCTTCACTATTGAACCGATGGTCAACGCGGGTAAAAAAGAGATCCGCAGCATGAAAGACGGCTGGACGGTAAAAACCAAAGACCGGAGCTTGTCTGCGCAATACGAGCATACTATTGTGGTAACAGATAACGGCTGCGAAATCCTGACGTTACGTAAGGATGACACCATCCCGGCGATAATCTCGCACAACGAATGATGAGAAGCCGGCGCCAGCCGGTTTTTTTATGACGGGCACGCCCGATACCTTCGGGCAGCCACAAGCGATTGTTGATGACGGGCGCCCTGCCCGTCCCCCCTTGGGCCGCCGCAAGCGACGTTAAAAATCGCTCCCGGCGATTTTTTATGGGCGATAGTTTTTTTATGGTGACGCAATGAGCAACTCTTTACCTGACGCTGTCCCCCCCGACCTGTCCGCTCAACCGGATAATCCGGGAGACTGGCCGCAGAGCGACTTTAACTGTGCCGACATTAAAGCGCATCTCGACACTTTCCAGCACTGGCTGGGAGAGGCTTTTGATAACGGTATCGCCGCAGAAAAGTTGATCGAAGCGCGTACCGAATTTATCGATCAGTTGCTCCAGCGACTGTGGATTGAGTACGGTTTCGGTTCGGTTAACCATATCGCTCTGGTGGCGGTCGGCGGCTACGGTCGCGGCGAGCTTCACCCGCTCTCCGATATCGACCTGCTGATTCTGAGCCGTCACAAGCTGCCCGATGGGCAGGCGCAAAAAGTCGGCGAATTGTTAACCTTATTGTGGGATATCAAGCTGGAAGTCGGCCACAGCGTGCGCACGCTCGAAGAGTGCCTGCAGGAAGGGCTGTCAGACCTCAGCGTCGCCACCAACCTGATTGAGTCCCGCCTGCTTATCGGCGACGTCGCGCTCTTCCTTGAGCTGCAAAAGCATATATTCAGCGATGATTTCTGGCCATCGGAAACGTTTTTTGCGGCAAAAGTCGAAGAGCAGAATGCACGTCATCAGCGCTATCACGGTACCAGCTATAATCTTGAGCCGGACGTCAAAAGCAGCCCCGGAGGCCTGCGCGATATCCACACACTGCAGTGGATTGCCCGTCGTCATTTCGGCGCCACTTCGCTGGATGAAATGGTCGGCTTCGGCTTCCTCACAGAAGCCGAACGGAACGAGCTTAACGAGTGTCTGCACCAGCTCTGGCGCATTCGCTTCGCCCTTCATCTTGAGCTAAATCGCTATGACAACCGACTGCTATTTGACAGGCAGTTCAGCGTCGCCCGCCGACTGCGCTATGAAGGCGAATGCAATCAGCCTATCGAGCACATGATGAAGGATTTCTTCCGCGTCACGCGACGGGTGAGTGAGCTGAACCATATGCTGATCCAGCTGTTCGAAGAGGCGATTCTCGCGCTCACTGAGGATGAAAAGCCGCGGCCAATTGATGATGATTTTCAACTACGTGGGACGCTTATCGATTTACGTGATGACACGCTGTTTATCCGCGAACCGCAGGCTATCCTGCGCATGTTCTTCACGATGGTACGCAACAGCAGTATTACTGGCATCTACTCCACCACCCTTCGCCACCTGCGCCACGCCCGGCGTCATCTGACGCAGCCGCTGTGCTACATTCCGGAAGCGCGCACCATTTTTCTCAGTATGCTGCGCCATCAGGGCGCGGTGAGCCGGGGACTGCTGCCAATGCACCGCCATAGCGTGTTGTGGGCCTATATGCCGCAGTGGTCGCATATTGTCGGCCAGATGCAGTTCGACCTGTTTCACGCCTATACCGTGGATGAACACACCATTCGCGTGCTGCTCAAGCTCGAAAGTTTCGCCAAAGAGGAGAACCGCGGCATTCATCCACTCTGCGTGGAACTCTGGCCACGCCTGTCGCATCCAGAACTGATTCTTATCGCTGCCCTCTTCCACGACATCGCCAAAGGGCGCGGCGGCGATCATTCGATTCTCGGCGCCCAGGACGTGCTCAAATTTGCCGAACTGCATGGCCTTAATTCCCGCGAAACCCAGCTGGTCGCCTGGCTGGTACGCCATCATCTGTTGATGTCGGTAACCGCCCAGCGCCGGGATATTCAGGACCCGGAAGTGATCAAGCAGTTTGCCGAAGAGGTACAGACGGAAAACCGACTTCACTATCTGATCTGTCTGACCGTTGCCGATATCTGCGCCACCAACGAAAATTTGTGGAACAGCTGGAAACAAAGTCTACTGCGCGAGCTCTATTTCGCCACCGAAAAACAGCTTCGTCGCGGCATGCAAAACATCCCGGATATGCGCGAGCGGGTTCGCCACCACCAGCTACAGGCGCTGGCGCTATTGCGAATGGAAAATATTAATGAACAGGCGCTGCACCAGATCTGGAACCGTTGTCGCGCCAACTATTTTGTGCGTCACACGCCAAACCAGCTCGCCTGGCATGCGCGCAACCTGCTGCAACACGATCTCAGCAAACCGATGATCCTGCTGAGTTCCCACGCTACGCGCGGCGGCACCGAGATTTTTATCTGGAGCCCGGATCGCCCATACCTGTTCGCGGCGGTCTGCGGCGAGCTGGATCGCCGTAACCTTAGCGTCCACGATGCGCAAATCTTTACGACCCGCGACGGTATGGCGATGGATACCTTCATCGTTCTTGAGCCGGATGGCAGCCCGCTTTCCACCGACCGGCACGAGATGATTCGCGTGGGCCTGGAACAGACCATCACCCAGCGCAGCTGGCAACCGCCGGCTCCTCGTCGCCAGGCATCGAAACTCAAACACTTTTCGGTCCCGACCGAGGTTAATTTCCTGCCGACGCATACTGAGCGGAAATCCTTTCTTGAGCTTATCGCCCTCGATCAGCCGGGTCTGCTAGCCTGCGTCGGCCAGGTGTTTGCCGACCTCGGGATCTCACTCCACGGCGCGCGAATTACGACAATCGGTGAGCGAGTAGAAGATTTATTTATAATCGCCACCGCAGACCGGCGTGCCCTTAATAATGAGCTGCAACAAGAAGTGCAACAACGGTTGACAGAGGCCCTCAATCCAAACGATAAAGGGTAGTGTGTTTATTCATATGGAAAGAGTTTAACAATGCAGCAGTTACAGAACGTTATTGAGTCCGCTTTCGAGCGTCGCGCCGACATCACGCCGGCAAACGTGGATACCGTAACCCGTGAAACGGTTAACCAGGTCATTTCTTTGCTTGATTCCGGCGCGCTGCGTGTCGCTGAAAAAATCGACGGCCAGTGGGTAACGCATCAATGGCTGAAGAAAGCGGTTCTGCTCTCTTTCCGTATTAACGATAACCAGGTTATCGATGGTGCGGAAAGCCGCTACTTCGATAAAGTCCCGATGAAGTTTGCGGATTATGATGATGCGCGTTTCCAGAAGGAAGGTTTTCGCGTGGTTCCGCCAGCGGCCGTGCGCCAGGGGGCGTTTATCGCTCGCAATACGGTACTGATGCCCTCCTATGTGAACATCGGCGCATTCGTTGACGAAGGCACCATGGTGGATACCTGGGCAACCGTCGGTTCCTGCGCGCAAATCGGTAAAAACGTTCACTTGTCCGGCGGCGTCGGCATCGGTGGCGTACTGGAGCCTCTGCAGGCTAACCCGACCATCATTGAAGACAACTGCTTTATCGGCGCGCGTTCTGAAGTCGTTGAAGGCGTTATCGTCGAAGAAGGCTCGGTTATTTCTATGGGCGTGTACATCGGTCAGAGCACCCGTATTTATGACCGTGAAACCGGCGAAATACATTATGGCCGCGTACCGGCAGGCTCCGTGGTGGTGTCGGGCAACCTGCCGTCAAAAGATGGTAAGTACAGTCTGTACTGCGCCGTCATCGTGAAAAAGGTCGATGCGAAGACCCGCGGAAAGGTCGGAATCAACGAACTCCTGCGAACCATCGACTAAGCAGTGTAAAAGCGGGATATCTCCCGCTTTTTTTCTCTTTGACGCTGGCGGAAATAGATTTTTTCGTTAATTATTCATAGATTACGATGACATCAAAGGTACCGTTATGTACGATAATCTGAAAAGTCTTGGTATTACCAATCCTGATGAAATCGATCGCTATAGCCTGCGACAGGAAGCCAACAACGACATTCTGAAAATCTATTTTCACAAGGATAAAGGCGAGTTTTTTGCCAAAAGCGTTAAGTTTAAATATCCGCGTCAGCGCAAAACCATTGTTGCTGACGGCGTGGGTCAGGGGTATAAAGAGGTTCAGGAAATTAGCCCCAATCTGCGCTATATCATTGATGAGCTGGATCAAATCTGTCAGCGCGATCGCACTGAAGTCGATCTGAAACGCAAGATCCTTGACGATCTGCGTCATCTGGAAAGCGTCGTTACCAACAAGATCAGCGAAATTGAAGCCGATCTGGAAAAACTGACGCGCAATAAATAAGTTTTGCTCTGTTTCCGGCGGGGATCAGCTCTGCCGGGAACAGCAGACTATCTTTGCTCATCAAGCTGCAGCGCGATATACAGCAACAGACGATCGTCAAAACTCCCCAGATTCAGCCCCGTCAGTTCAGCAATGCGATTCAAACGATATTCCAGGGTATTACGGTGAATAAATAGCGCCTTTGAGGTTGCCAGCGGCTGTACATTATGCCGAAACCATGCCAGCAAGGTACGCCGCAACAGACCGTTATTATCCATCGCTTTCAGGCGCACAAGAGGACGCGCCAGCTCGTTGGCCTGCCAGCCGCCACGCAGGCTATCGAGCAACACCGGCAGCATCAAATCCTGGTAATAATAGCTCCGGCTCTCCGGTATTCTCTGTTTGCCGACCATCATTGTGGTCCGGGCGGTACGATAAGAACGCGCGATGCTGCCCGGGCCGGTGAAGAAGTTGCCCAGCGCCACGCGAAAACGCAACTG
Source organism: Klebsiella indica (assembly GCF_005860775.1). Classification (GTDB taxonomy): domain Bacteria; phylum Pseudomonadota; class Gammaproteobacteria; order Enterobacterales; family Enterobacteriaceae; genus Klebsiella; species Klebsiella indica. The sequence continues at coordinate 280,479 of NZ_VCHQ01000024.1, read as the reverse complement.
GCCATTCTCTTTCATTCTGCTAATTAGCTGCTCAACACGTTTGCGGTGATCTTCCGCATCCCAGCGACCAAAAGCATTCAGAGCCGGTTTCAGCACCACCATTTCAGTCAGCGAAACAATGGCCACCAGATTATTTCGATCCGGGGTTGTCAGCGCGGTTTGTAACTGCTGAAGCTCCGCCATCGCGCTATCGACGCCCAACTGGCCGCTATCCACCTCAATCGTCGCGACCACGCGCGGCTGGTTCAGATCGATCCCCAGGCGCTGCGCCCATTCAGTCAGCGCTGGCGTATTCTCTTCCGCCTGAATCAGGTTCATGACCAGCTCTTCACGCAAACGGCTATCCTGGGCCAAAAGATGCATCAACCGTGATTGCTCCAGCATCATCTCGGCAGTCATACAAACCAGTTCGCCATATTTACGTAGCGACTCCGGTTCACCGGTCAGGCCGATAACGCCAACGATTTCGCCTTCCAGACGCAACGGCAGATTGATCCCCTGACGCACGCCGTGCAGATGCCGGGCTACGGCATCATCAATATCCACAACGCGTCCCTGAGATAATACCAACAGCGCCCCTTCGTGCAATTCCCCAATTCGTTCGCGGTCTCCGCTGCCAATAATGCGCCCGCGAGCATCCATTACGTTAATATTGGTATCAATGATGCGCATCGTGCGCGCCACGATATCCTGCGCCATTTTGGTATCAAGATGCCAGCCAGCCATGTAACCCTCCCGTGAGCAGGCTAACAGAATAGAAGAGTTGGCAACACGTCGCATTGTGCATTTGCACAAAGCCGGAAGAATAAGTATGGAGTTGTGGGAAGCATCACAGAACGCCGGAGAAAATAACCGGCAGCGCCCAAAAAGCCCCTTCCCTTCGCAAGAAGAAAAGAGGCTTCAGCGACAGAGAACGATTACTGCATCAGCAGATAGATAGACGTGTCGCCACGCTGAATATTCAGAGCCAGAACCGACGGTTTGGAATCGAATATTTTGCGCAGGTCGGCAATATTTTTCACCGGCTGCTGGTTAGCGCCAACAATAATATCGCCTTTCTTCAGACCAATCTGCGCAGCCGGGGTGCCAGCTTTTACGCTGCTCACCACCACGCCTTTATTCTGGCCTTTATTGCTCATTTCCGCCCCTTCAATACCATTGAAGATGGTGCTGGAGTCAACCTGATTCTGGTTGCTTTGCTGCAGTTCAACGGTCACGGTGACCGGTTTACCCTCACGCAACAGCCCAAGCTCAACTTTGCTGCCGACAGGCATCGTCCCCACCTGAGCACGCAGCGCGGCAAAACTGCTGATCGCCTTGCCATTCAGAGAGGTGATCACATCCCCCGCTTTAATGCCCGCTTTAGCAGCCGCAGAATTCGGCAGAACCTGGCTCACGAATGCCCCGCGCTGAGCGTCAACTTTCATCGCTTTCGCCAGTTCGGAATTCAGCTCGGTTCCCATGATCCCCAGTTCGCCACGTTTAACCTGACCATACTTAATCATCTGATCGGTCAGGTTTTTCACCATGTTGCTGGGGATCGCGAAACCAATACCAATGTTGCCGCCATCCGGCGCCAGAATCGCAGTATTGATACCGATCAATTCACCGTTCAGGTTAACCAACGCTCCGCCGGAGTTACCGCGGTTAATTGCCGCATCGGTCTGGATAAAGTTTTCATAATTTTCAACATTAAGCCCACTACGACCTAATGCGGACACGATCCCTGACGTCACGGTTTCACCCAGACCAAAAGGGTTACCAATCGCCACGGTGTAATCCCCAACGCGCAGAGCATCGGAGTCAGCCAGCTTAATCGCGCTCAGGTTTTTTGGATCCTGGATTTGAATCAGTGCGATATCGGAGCGCGGGTCTTTACCCACCACTTTCGCATCAAATTTGCGCCCATCGCTCAGTTGAACCTTGATGGTGGTGGCATTCTCTACAACGTGGTTATTAGTGACGACATAACCTTTAGCGGCATCAATAATTACCCCAGAGCCGAGAGCCATAAATTTCTGCTGCTGGCTACCATCGTTATTACCTGACGCGCCGCCCTGACAGAATGGAGAACCCTGGAACGGCGAACCATCCTGGCAGAACGGTGAATTATCGCCGAAGAACTGCTGGAAGTTACGCGGCATCCGCGGGGTATTAACGGTGGTGCTCCCCTCAACGTTAATGCTCACAACCGACGGCATCACCTTTTCCAGCATTGGCGCCAGACTCGGCATCTGCTGTGCATTCGTAGCCGAAGAAGCCGTTTCCGCCGCGCTCGCAGAGAGAGGGGACAACGCCAGACCTAAACTCAGAGCCAGAGCACTCATTGCTAACGTGGTTTTTTTCATATGTTTCAATCTCGATTTCAGATAATGAATAGTTGCTGTGTACGTGACTATCAGAGTCATTTTATAGCGCGAAGTTCCGGCATGATGTTTCGGCAAAAAGTAAAAATTTATTGTCCGTCTTTACAAAACTCATGCTTATTCCACGGCCATCAGTCGTCGATATTCATCCCATGCGTACAAATCAGTCATCCCGCTGATATAGTCCTGAATGAGACGGCAGCGATAATAATATTCCATCACCGGAAATTCTTTGCTGTCACGCGGGATCTTATTTACGGCTTCGACATAAGCCAGCCGATGACGGGCTGAAAGTTTCTGCAACAGGCGTGATGCGATGGGTAAGCTTCGCACCCGCTCTTTTTCCACCAGCAGACTGAACTCATCCAGCGATAATTTGAGCAGCGGCTGGTAAATATCTAACAAACCACTAATAACGCGGTAGCCCTGCAATTCCAGCTGCTCAACATCAGGATGACTAAACACATGTTTCACTGCGACATTTTTATAAAGTTCAAGCAACTGACTGCAGTCACTATCATCCTCAAGCAGCGCGTGATTAAAATCGCCGTGAAAAATTCTCGGCAAGTTATCAATAAATCTACGGGCCGCATATGGCGCCAGCCTATTCAGCGTATTGACCCGTAAATACATAAAGAATTGATCTTCAGTGCCTCGACTAAGAGAATTCGCACGCGATTTTTCCCAGGCATTTTCGACAATTTGATTAAACAGAGAACCTTTTTCGTGAACGCCCCAGGCATCATACAAATGTTGATAAAGCTGTTCCACGCTGAAGATCCGTTTTTCTACCGCGTCCTCAAGATCGGCGACACAATATGAGATGTCATCCGCCGCTTCCATAATCCAGGTTAACGGGAATCGATTGTAAGGGGCCAGATCAAGTTCTTTACGCAACCTCGCGACATACTCTTCTTCGGCTAAATAATAACCAGGCTTCTTCATTAAATAATTATGGCTAACCGGCGGTTCGCCGCGCCACCATGCCGGACGAGTATATTTTAAAATACAGCCTACCTGCGCCCAGGTCAGATTCATACGCATCAGGGTATGAACTAAACGAATACTCTGCGCATTTCCTTCAAACCAACATAAATCCTGGCGAACTTTACGGCGTAAGTCATTCAACGGGCTCTCCCCTTCCAGCAAACGCAGCACCTCAACCACGCAGCGATCGTCCGTTAATGGCTGGCTGGCCGCATCGCCGGGAAACAGCCGCTGGCTGAACCAGTCATTAATCGCCGCCTCACCAAAATGACCAAATGGCGGATTGCCAATATCGTGCATCAGGCAGGCCATCTCGACGATACTTTCGAACGGCCCGGTGAGCTCATCCAGCCCATAGCTCTCGAGCAGCTTTTGCTCTTTCAGACGACTCAGCACCTCTTTAGCGATGTAGCGCCCAACCTGCTGGACCTCAAGGGAGTGGGTGAGACGCGTACGCACCGCTGCATTACGCTCCAGCGGAAAAACCTGGGTTTTTTGCTGCAATCGACGGATCGCCGGTGAATTGATGATACGCCCGCGATCGCTTTCAAAAATGCGCAGGATTTCATGCTCCGTTTTGACCCCTTGCGGTGAACGGTAGCGGCGATGCCAGTTAATCTTATTGCGAAAATCAATCTTTGCCATGATCTCCCCCGAGCGAGCAATACGTTTCCTTCTAAGCGCATGATAGACTATGCCGTTAAAACCCACACATCGCGAGTAAATCTATGAAAATCGGCATTATTGGCGCTATGGAAGAAGAAGTTACCCTCCTGCGCGACAAAATCGACAACCGTCAGACTATCGCTATCGGCGGCAGCGAAATCTACACCGGCCAGCTTCAGGGCGCCGATGTCGCGCTACTGAAATCGGGTATTGGTAAAGTTGCCGCCGCCATGGGAGCGACTCTGCTGATGGAACACTGTAAACCAGATGTGGTTATTAATACCGGCTCAGCAGGCGGTCTGGCGTCGACCCTGAAGGTTGGTGATATCGTTGTCTCCGACGAAACGCGCTACCATGATGCCGACGTCACCGCGTTTGGCTATGAGTATGGTCAACTGCCGGGCTGCCCTGTTGGTTTCAACGCCGACGAAAAACTGATTGCCGCCGCGGAAACCTGCATCAAAGCGCTGAACCTTAACGCGGTACGCGGCCTGATTGTCAGCGGCGACGCCTTTATCAACGGCTCCACGGGTTTGGCCAAAATCCGTCACCATTTCCCGCAGGCCGTCGCGGTAGAAATGGAAGCGACCGCCATCGCACATGTCTGCCACAGCTACGGTGTGCCCTTTGTTGTCGTTCGCGCCATCTCCGATGTTGCCGATCAGCAGTCTCATCTGAGTTTCGATGAATTCCTCGCCGTCGCCGCTAAGCAGTCCACCCTGATGGTGGAAAACCTGGTGCAGCACCTGTCCCGTGGTTAAGTCGTTTAAAACAGCGCTTGCCGTTCTGCTGCTGGTTCCGGCGTGGCTATTCGCCGCGCCGCGAGTGATTACCCTCTCTCCCGCCAATACCGAACTGGCATTTGCTGCCGGCATTACGCCTGTTGGCGTGAGTAGCTATTCCGATTACCCTCCCGAAGCCGCAAAGATAGAGCAGGTTTCCAGCTGGCAGGGAATGAATCTGGAACGCATCGTCGCACTCAAACCGGACATGGTGCTGGCGTGGCGCGGCGGCAACGCGGAACGACAGGTCAACCAGCTAAGCTCGCTTGGGATTAAGGTTATCTGGGTCAAGACTTCGACCATCGAAGACATCATTGCCACGCTTCGTCAACTGGCGCAGTGGAGCCCGCAGCCAGAAAAAGCGCGACAGGCGGCGCAGAAGATGGAAGAGGCGTACCTGACGCTGAAAGCCCGCTATGCCAGAACGCCCAAAAAACGCGTGTTTTTACAGTTCGGAGCTAACCCTCTCTTTACCAGCAGCAAAGGATCGATTCAGGATCAGGTGCTGACGCTGTGTGGAGGAGAAAACATTTTTGCCGGCAGCCGGGTCCCCTGGCCGCAGGTCAGCCGTGAACAGGTGCTGGCAAGGCAACCTCAGGCGATTGTCATTGCTGGCGACGCCAGTGAACTTCCCGCCGTTGCCCGCTTCTGGCGGAATCAGTTAAAAATTTCGCTTATTGCGCTACATGGCGACTGGTTTGAACGGGCAAGTCCACGTATTATCCTCGCCGCAAAACAACTCTGTACGGCGCTTGAGCAGATAAAATAATCACCTGCTAACCAGGTGTCAGGAGCCTATCCCGGTAGGCGTAATTGTTGCAGCCAGTTTGGACACGCACAGCGCGGAACAACCGGAGTGTACATGCAGTACGTGAGGATTGTGAGCGCTGCCTGAGGCCAAAATGGCAAATAAAATAGCCTAATGGGATAGGCTCTAAGTGGAAACTAACGATGCTTGTCTATTGGCTCGATATTATTGGCACTGCCGTATTTGCCATCTCCGGCGTCCTGCTGGCCGGAAAGCTGCGTATGGACCCTTTCGGCGTGCTGGTATTAGGCGTGGTCACCGCAGTGGGCGGCGGCACGATTCGCGATATGGCCCTCGCTAACGGGCCGGTATTTTGGGTAAAAGATCCCACCGACCTGGTGGTGGCGATGGTCACCAGTATGCTCACTATCCTGCTGGTTCGCCAGCCGCGTCGGTTACCTAAATGGGTGCTGCCGGTACTGGATGCCGTCGGCCTGGCGGTATTTGTCGGCATTGGCGTCAACAAAGCGTTTCTTGCCCATAGCGGGCCATTAGTGGCCGTCTGTATGGGCGTGGTTACCGGCGTCGGCGGTGGGATTATCCGCGATGTGCTGGCGCGTGAAATCCCGATGATTCTGCGCACGGAAATCTACGCCACGGCCTGCATCATCGGCGGTATCGTACACGCAACGGCGTATTACATCTTTCATGTTCCGCTAGAAAATGCGGCAATGACCGGAATGGTCGTTACACTGACAATTCGACTGGCGGCAATTCGTTGGCACCTGAAGCTGCCAACTTTTGCGCTTGATGAGAACGGGCGCTGAAAATCTTCTCCGGCGGAGGAATATCCGCCGGGGCAAGTATCAGATGCTGAACGAAGACCCACAGCCGCAGGTGCTTTTCGCATTCGGGTTAGTGACGATAAAACGCGACCCTTCAAGGCCTTCAGTATAATCGACGGAACCGCCGACCAGATACTGCAGGCTCATTGGATCAACCACCAGGCCAACCCCCTGCTTCTCGATAGTCATATCCCCATCGTTAACCTGATCGTCAAAGGTAAAACCGTACTGGAAACCGCTGCAACCACCACCGGTGATATACACCCGCAGCTTCAGGTTCGGATTATCTTCATCCGCAATCAGATCTTTTACTTTTATCGCTGCGGCGTCGGTAAACTCAAGCGGCAACGCTACATCATCACTCATTTTATGCTCCCATTGATACTTCTGACCGGTTAAAGAATGACCCGGTCTTTTGAGCCATTATCCAATACCCGAGTAATTCGTTCAAGTATTCTCCCCACCGACCGGCTGCGCCTTTGCTGCCTGTTCAGCCTCTTGTTTCGCCAGAGTACGCTGCAGAATTGTCGAGTATAAAGGCTTGCCGCCGAGGAACTGCGCCAATAGTGTTGCGCCGAGACAGGTAATAATCATTGGCAAAATGAGCTGATAGTTGTCGGTCATCTCCAGCACCAGCACAATACCGGTCAATGGCGCACGTACCGAGGCTGCAAGCAATGCCCCCATGCCGGCGATGGCAAAGGTTCCCGCATCCAGATGATACGCCGGAAACAGCGGCATCGCAGCCATACCGAATGCCGTTCCCAACAGCGTCCCCAGCGCCAGCATCGGCGCAAAGATACCGCCAGGCGCGCCGGAAGAGAAGCACAGCAGCGTGGTAATCACCCGGGCGATAAAAATAAACAGTAGCAAACCAACAGAAAAGTTGCCTTCTGCGGCAATTGGAATCAGGTTAAATCCACCTCCCGCCGCCGCTGGCTGAATAAAGCCAAGAACGCCGCAGCATCCACCAATCAAGCCGCCAATCAGTACCCACTTCCGGGTATTTCCGCCATGAATATACTGGAACATATCCTGGGTACGCAGCACCAGAGTATTAAACAACGGGCCGATACAGCCAAAAATCATCCCCAGAATCAAATAGAGCCACAGCGTGTTAACCGGCGCATTGCTCAGTTTACCGACTTCAATAATCGCGTTCTCGCCATTAAAAATGCGATAAACAATGGTCGCCATAATCACGCCGGTAAACACAGCTTTAATGGAGATCAGATTGTAGCGAAACTGCGGGCGCATCTCTTCAATAATAAACAGAATACCGGCCAGCGGCGCGTTAAACGCGGCGGAAAGCCCGGCCGCCGCGCCGGTGGCCAGCAGCGTATGCCGGGCTTCCGCACTGCGCATGCGGAAAATATCGACCACCATACGCCCGATATTGCCGCCAAGCTGCACCATCGGCCCTTCACGCCCCAGCACCATACCTGCGCCCAGCGTTCCCATCCCGCCAATAAATTTTACCGGCAGCACGCGCCACCAGCGTACGGGCCGCAGTTCCTCCAGCGCGCCCTCAATTTCCGGGATCCCGGAGCCCCCGGCTTCCGGCGCAAAAAGACGCACCAGCAAATACCCCACCATCGCCAGCAAGCCGGAAAAAACAAAAGCCAGCAGCCAGACCAAAAAACCGTGGTCCGCCACCTCAACCAACGTACCGATACGTATGTTTTGCACCCAGTTAACGCTTTTCTCAAAAGCGACGCCAATCAGCCCGGCCAGGATGCCAACTACAGCCGCCATTAATAAGACCGCGAGGGGCGTTTTATCACGCTGAATCAGTCGCCGCACAGCATCGCCACGGCGAATCCGCACAAACTGATGTTCTGCATAAGAGGGGTTTTCTGCTTTCATGCCATTATCAATTATTGGTAATACAAATGGAAAGAGGGCATTTTAGCCGCACTAATCGGTTCCGTCGCCAAAAAAATGCACAATTGCCATACTGTTTCACTTGGGCAAAGCTTTTATACCTTAAATAATTCGAGTTGCAGGACAAAACGGTTAACCGTTTTGAACAGCGCTTGCGCGGGCCTCACAGAGGTGAGGCCACAGGCGGAATCACGCGGCGACGCAGTGAATCTCCGGGAGCGTACTCCAGTGCGTGACAGGGGTGAGCGACAAATCTGTCAGGAACAGATTTGCACGTCGCCGGGCGACGGCCCGTAAGAGTGAGTCTCATGGATGAGACGAGTCGCTCAGAAGCCAGGGCACATGCAACAGAAGTATGACGGGTATATAACCTTTCGGGAATAACTTAGAATAGCCAGCAAAACATTTTTCACGAACCAGGACCCTGGCAATGAGCAAATCTGAAAACCTGTATAACGCTGCGCGTGAACTCATCCCCGGCGGCGTGAACTCTCCGGTACGCGCCTTCACCGGCGTCGGCGGAACGCCGCTGTTTATCGAGCGCGCCGACGGCGCCTATCTCTACGACGTCGATGGTAAAGCGTATATCGATTATGTCGGTTCCTGGGGCCCGATGGTTCTGGGGCACAATCATCCGGCAATCCGCAACGCGGTTATTGAAGCGGCCGGGCGTGGTCTAAGTTTTGGTGCGCCAACGGAGATGGAAGTCAAAATGGCGGCGCTGGTCACCGAACTGGTTCCGACGATGGATATGGTGCGCATGGTGAACTCCGGCACCGAAGCGACCATGAGCGCCATTCGCCTGGCCCGCGGCTTTACCGGCCGCGACAAAATCATCAAATTCGAGGGCTGCTATCACGGCCATGCCGACTGCCTGCTGGTGAAAGCCGGTTCCGGCGCGCTGACCCTCGGCCAGCCGAACTCTCCAGGGGTCCCGGCTGATTTCGCTAAACACACCCTGACCTGCACCTATAACGATCTGGCATCGGTTCGCACTGCGTTCGAACAATATCCGCAGGATATCGCCTGTATCATCGTGGAGCCGGTCGCCGGAAATATGAACTGCGTCCCGCCGCTACCAGAGTTCCTGCCGGGGCTGCGCGCACTGTGCGACGAGTTCGGCGCGCTGTTGATTATTGATGAAGTGATGACCGGTTTCCGCGTGGCGCTGGCTGGCGCGCAGGATTACTACGGCGTCGTGCCGGATCTGACCTGTCTTGGCAAAATCATTGGCGGCGGTATGCCGGTCGGCGCCTTCGGCGGACGCCGGGAAGTGATGGATGCACTGGCACCGACGGGGCCGGTTTATCAGGCAGGTACCCTGTCCGGCAATCCGATAGCGATGGCGGCGGGCTTCGCCTGCTTAAACGAAGTCGCTCAGCCAGGCGTGCATGAAACCCTTACCGAACTGACTAACCAGTTGGCTCAGGGTCTGCTGGACGCCGCCGGCGACGCCGGAATTCCGCTGGTGGTGAATAACGTTGGCGGTATGTTCGGTATCTTCTTTACCGATGCGCCAGCCGTCACCTGCTATCAGGATGTGGTCAAGTGCGATGTGGCGCGTTTCAGACGCTTCTTCCACCTGATGCTGGAAGAAGGTATCTATCTTGCTCCGTCGGCGTTTGAAGCGGGCTTTATGTCCATCGCCCACAGCGAAGAAGATATTGATAATACCATCGCCGCGGCGCGGAACGCTTTCGCGAAGCTGTAAATAAAAATCCGGGCTATCGGGAGATGAGCGATAGCCCTGGCCTGTTCCGTTCACTGGCAATACGAGAATATTTTTGATATTCCTTGCGTGTGAACGGCATCAGGCCTGAAATCGGGGTTTTACGGTGCAGAGAGGTACAAACTACCGACGCTGATTTCTTAGCAGATAAATAAAGTACGGCGCGCCAATAAAGGTCGACAACAGCCCAGCCGGGATCTGATACGGAAACATCATCATCCGCCCGCACCAGTCAGCAAACACTAACAACATTCCGCCAATCAGCCCCGACATCACCATATGCGGCATCGTACGCCGGAACCCCATCATGCGGGCAATATGCGGCGCCATCAGTCCCACGAAACTTAGCGGGCCGATTGTCAGGGTTGCCGCCGCCGTCAGGCATGCCGCTAACAGCAATAATCCAATACGCGACCACGTCAGCGCCATCCCGACGGCCCTCGCCGTCTCAGCACCTAATGGCAGAATCGTCAGCCAGCGACGACAAAATGGAGACACCCCCAGCAGGATCAGCATCACGATACCGCTACGCACCACTAATTCTGGCGTTGCGCTGTAGGTTGAACCGGAAATCCACGTCAGGATCTGCGCCATTCTCGGGTCTCCGCTGGCCTGCAGCATCATCAGCAGCATGGTAAACGCGGTACTCAACGCCATACCGGCCAGCAGCATACGATGCGGCGAAAACCCGCCGCGCCCGGCAGCGATCAGAATAACCAGCAGCGTTGCCGCCGCCCCAAGGCTACCGGCAGGCAGCAACCAACCAAACGCATTACCCGGCACAAAGAACAGCATCACAACCACGCCGAACGCTGCGCCGGAACTGATGCCGAGTACCTCCGGGCTGGCCATCGGGTTACCGGTCAAACGCTGAATAATACAGCCTGCAACCGCCAGCATCATCCCGGCAAACAGCGCCGCCAGGATGCGCGGCCAGCGCCAGGGCAACAGTTGATCCAGTAAGGTACCGCTGGCCCAGTGCCAGCCTTGCGCATCACGGCCAAAGGCCAACGCAACGATGATTGTCAGCAGCAGGATCAGTAGCCCACCGAGCGCAAACCCCAGCACATTTTGTCGTTCAGCCCGGATGTTATCGCCGCCGTTCATCACCGGGGCACTCATACTACGCAGACGTGGCAACAGCCACAGCAGTAGCGGCGCCCCAATCAACGCGGTCACCGAACCGGTGGAAACTTCCATCCATACTCGGGTCAGCCACAGGATAAGCTGATCGGAGAGCCACAGTAACAATGCGCCCATCACGGTTGCCAGCAGCAGGCGCGATAGCAACCGGCGAGCGCCGAGCATCTTCGCCAGCAGCGGCGCAAACAGACCGATAAAGCCGATGATCCCCACCGCATTAACCAGCAGCGCACTGAGCACTATCGCCAGGGTCAATGCCCCCAGACGCGCCAGAGACAGCGCCAGCCCGAGGTTACGCGCCACGCCATCGTCCAGCCCCATCAGGGTCAGGGGACGCAGGAGCAGTAACGTGAGGATCCCACCGCCCAACAGTTGCGGCCACAGGCGCTGTACCACGCTCCAGTCGGTCTGCGTCAACGTTCCGGTGCTCCACAGGAACATACTTTGCAGCTGGTCATGGTGGAAAATCACCATCAGTTGGTTAATCGCCCCGCAATACAGGCTCACCACCAGCCCCGCCAGGATCAGGGTGACCGGTGACAGGCGTTTTCCCCAGGCGACGCCAAACACCAGCGCCCCCACCACGCACGCGCCTGCCAGCGCCGCAAATTGCGTGGCCAGCGCGCCGGGAATCGCCCACAGCGTCGTTACCGTAATCCCTAGCTGCGCCCCTGTCGCCACGCCAAGGGTCGTTGGCTCCGCCAGCGGGTTACGCAGTACTTGCTGGAATAGCACCCCGACCAACCCAAGCCCGGCGCCAACCAGCAGCGATATCGCCAGCCGCGGCAGCAGGCTGTAGTGGAACAGCATTTGCGCGATATTGTCGATATCCGGCCGCCAGAGCGCCTGTCGCCAGGCGGTTCGCGGCAAAACCGTATTGAGGTTGGAAAGCGTTAACCCGAAAGCGGCGATAAATAGAATGGCGAGTAACACCATCGACAGAGGAGAAATTCGCGCTCTCACGCCGGACCTCCCTGCGCATCGGCCAGAATGCGGGCAAAATGCATCGCCGACAGCGTCGCGCCATAGAACCACACCGCCGGAACGCGCTGAAAACGCCCTGCGCGGACAAAGGGCATCGCTCGCCACAGCGGTGTCGCCATTAATTGCGCCATTTCCCGTTCATTACCATGATCGAAGCAGATAACGTCGATGTCTCTGTAGGCCGCCAGTCGGTCGATGCCGACGGTGACGCTGCCCCAAAAGGTCGTTTCGCCCTGCCAGGCGTTGTTGATACCAAAACGATTGAGCACATCCTGAAACAGACAGTTTTGCGCAAAGATCAGCGCATGACGGGCATCCAGCAAGGTCATCATCAGCAATGGACGATCGCCACGTTTTGCAAAGCGCGGACGAAGGTTCGCCATGAGCGCGTCAAATTCCGCCAGATGGCGCTTCGCTTCCCGCTGTCTGCCGAGCAGCTCAGCCATTTCATTAAGCGATTGCCGGGCCACCTGCAGCGGTTTTTTGCCGTCGCTGAAGGTAAATCCTCTCCCCGGCGCAATACGCGCCAGCTTTTCCGCCGAAGGACCATATCCTGCCGACCAGACGAGGAACGAGGGTTTCATCTGCGTCAGCAGTTCCAGATTCGGCTCGGTGCGCAAGCCAACATCAATCACCGATGACGGAAGCGCCGGTTCGTTTACCCATAGCGTATAGTTCGGAATATCGGCGACGCCGTAAGGGGTCACCCCCAGCGCCAGCAGCAACTCTACCGGCAGCCACTCCAGAGCGACAATTCGCCGCAGATCAACCTCTGCCGCCCGTGCGTCGCGCATCTGCCACAGCAGCGGTGACAACGCCATTGCGGCCAGCAAACGTCGCCGCGTGATTACATTCAAATTTTCCATCAATAGACAAAACTTACCGGTGCAGCGCCCGCCGGATGCGGCAGAATTCCCATCGGAATACCATAAATGTGTTCCAGGGTTTCGCCACGCATCAGTTCCGTCGGCGTTCCCTGGGCAATCATTTCACCGCCGCGCAGGGCCACCAGATAGTCGCAGTAACGGGCAGCCATATTAATGTCATGCAGCACGGCAATTACCGTCAGCCCTCGCTGCTGGCTGAGGCGATGAACCAGCGCCAGGACATCCACCTGGTGGGCAATATCCAGCGCCGAGGTGGGTTCATCAAGCAACAGGCAGCGGCTATCCTGAGCCACCAGCATGGCAATCCACGCGCGCTGACGTTCACCGCCGGAGAGGCTGTCCACCAGCCGATGAGCCAGGGATTTCAGGCCGACCAGCGCGATGGCCTCTTCCACTTTCTCCCGATCCGCCACGCCAAATCGCCCCAGCGCCCCGTGCCACGGATAGCGGCCAATCGCCACCAGTTCGCGCACCGTCATGCCTTCCGCCGACGGCAACTGCTGCGGCAGGTAGGCGACTTTGCGGGCAAACGCTTTGCTGCCCCAGTTGTCGAGCGGCTGCCCGCCGAGCAGGATATCCCCATCAGAAGGGGGCTGGTGGCGACCAAGCATTTTTAGCAGCGTCGATTTACCGGAGCCGTTATGGCCAATCAGGCCCGTCACTTTCCCCGCAGGGAAAGTTAATGAGAGAGGATGTAAAAGCGTGCGGCCAGGGACGCGAAAAGCGACATGACGGAGGGCGAAAGTCGTATCGTGATGAGAGATGTTTTCCTGCATAGCGGCCAACTTGTCAAGCGGGCACGGTAAACCGTGCCCAAAGGGAAATTAGAAACGGAAGGTTGCGGTTGCCACGACCTGACGGTCGGCGCCCCAGAAGCAACCATAGGTATTAAAGCAGCTTGCGACATACTCGCGATCAAACAAGTTATTCACATGCAATGCCACGTTGGAACCCGTCATACCGACACGTGCCAGATCGTAACGAACCAACGCATCGACGACCGTGTAGCTTCCAACCTTGAAGGAGTTCGCCGGATCGCCATAGCTGGAGCCAGTGAAACGTCCACCGGCCCCCAGCGTCAGACCGGACAATGAACCATCAAAGAAGGTGTAATCACCCCATAGTGACGCCATATGTTTTGGCACCTGAGCAGGCGTATTCCCTTTGTAGCTGGTATCTGTAGTGTATTCAGCATCAGTGTAAGTATAAGATCCCACGACATTGATACTTGCCGACAGCGCCGCTTTCGCTTCAACTTCCACACCACGAGAACGAATTTCACCACCAGCAACGGAGAATATCGTACCGTTTGGATCCGCCATCAAATTATTCGTTTTGGTCAACTGGTACACAGCACCAGTAATGACAATCGGACGGTCGTTCGGTACATACTTCACGCCGGCTTCGTATTGCTTACCTTTAGACGGCGAGAAAATATTACCGGTTGCCCCCGTTTGTGAAGCTGGCTCAAATGACTCACTATAGCTGAAATAAGGTGTTACCCCATTGTCGAACAAATAGTTAACACCGCCACGCCAGGTAAATTCTTTATCGTTACGGGAATTCTGAACGCCAGAATCACGGTTTAAAGAGTCCTGCTTCGCCCAGTCGTAACGCCCACCGAGGGTCACCAGTACTTTATCCCACTGCATTTGATCCTGTACATACAGACCAGTCTGCTGCTGTTTATTCAGTACCTGATATGCGCCAGACGGCCCCGGATGTGAACTGAAATCAAAGTCGCCACGATCAAGATTATAAATATCAGACGGCGTGACAGAACCTGCGTAACCAAACCAGGAATTGATATCATTACGCATACGCATATAGTCAATGCCAGTCAGCAGCGTGTGCTCTAAAGCTCCGGTCACAAACTTGCTTTGCAGTTGCGTATCGACAGAAAAGTTCTGTAACTTCTCGCTATCAATCACGTATTGACGAGTCAGCGTGTGATCCCATTGTGATTGTGGAATACTGGCACAAGGGCTGTTATTCGGATCCTTTGTATAGAGAGGATCCGAACACATGCCATAGCCATAAACGCTGTTCTGCGAGACCTTGTTTTGCGCATAGCGCAGGTTCTGACGCACGGTAAAGGTATCGTTGAACTCATGGTCAAAGCTGTAACCCACCATTTTCTCGTTACGAGAGTAAGTATTATTGTCAGCACCTTCATTGAAATCAGTGGGAAGACGCTTACCGTTCGGCAATGTCGTTACCGTTCCCTCTTTTGGCAGCCAGCCGTAATAACCCGTCTCCGGCTCGTTCTGGAAGTAAGAGAGGAACGTAAAGTTGGTTTTATCATCCGGACGCCAACTGAAAGATGGTGCGACTGCATAGCGTTGTTCTTTCGAACCTTGTTGCTGGGCATTCGCAGAACGGGCAAGACCAGTTAAGCGATAAGAATAAACACCGTCATCATCCAGCGCATCACTAAAATCGAAGCTGGTCTGGAACAAGCTGTCGGTACCCATCTTAAATTGAACTTCTTTCAGCGGTTCCGTTGTCGGACGCTTGCTGACCATATTCAACAAACCACCTGGGTTACTTTTTCCGTAGAGAACGGAAACCGGGCCCCGCATGACTTCAGCGCGCTCCAGCATGTACGGATCAATCACTGCGTCATTGTAGAAATTGCCCTGCATCTTCAGGCCATTCAGATAGTTATTCTGGCTTTGGCCGTCAGCGGCGAAACCTCGGATAATCAGGTAATCATATGTGTTAGACCCGCCACGCGTTCCCACAGCAACACCTGGCGTGTAGCTTAGCGCTTCTTTCACCGATTTAGGCTGATGCAGCGCCATCTCCTCCGCGGTCACCACAGAAATAGACTGCGGCACTTTTTGAATGGGGGTATCCGTTTTGGTCGCCGTAGCGGATTGTCTGGCCGCGATAGTCGCCGCCGGCCCCCAGGCGCTCTCTTGTGGGGCTGGTGCCGCGGTAACGGTGATGGTGTCTTCTTTCGGTTCAGTTGCTGCCTGCGCATAAACAGACATGCCGCTAACCGCTGTGGCTACTACCACTGCGAGTTTACGCAGCGAGTGATTTTGCTGAGCAGTTTTTGGACGCGCCATGAGGATATCTCTAATAGAATTGAATGATAAAGAAAACGAGAATTATTATTATGCCGAATGGAATAATAGGCGAAAAATGGAATATATGGCAAGGAATATGCCCCCGAAAAGGAGGCGATGCTGAATAAATAACCAGACAGTTATTATGGAGTTACATTTCCGTTAGGCAGTTTGTAGTCATCATACTTCGGGCTACAGATACCCAACTCATTACGGCAATATGGCAATATAAAGAAAAAACCCCGGCAGCATCGATAACGATGCCACTGGGGTTTCTGAACGTCGCCAACAAAAAGCGGCTTTAAGGCTTAAGCGAGTAATTATTTACTGCCAAACATCTCTCTAATCCAGCCCGCGACGCCGTCGCTTTTCTCCTGCTCAGGCTGCTGATTTTGCTGCTGTTGCGGCGGCTGCCCGGAAGACTGATTGAACGGGTTATTCTCCTGCTGCTGCTGGAGCTGCTGCTGTTGCATCTGCTCTCCCTGGCGACAGAGCTCATCCGGCGACGTTGTCCATACCGGCAGCGAGCGCATCCCACCGCTGCAAACGAAGTTACCGTTACTGTCGATCCCCATATCCACCACATCTTCCGGCGCCGTCAGATCCAACGGCGTTGGGGTTTCGTTAGCCAGATAGCGCTGATAAATCGACATCGCGCCGCTCGCACCATAGAGCTTCGTCGGCTGGTTATTATCGCGCCCCACCCAGGTAATGGTCACCTGGCTACCGTCAATACCGGCAAACCAGGTATCGATGTTATTGTTGGTGGTCCCGGTTTTACCCGCCAGATGGAGTCCGGGATATTTCGCGCCCAGTTGACGACCGGTACCGCGCTGCACCACCTGCTGCATAGTCCATAAGGTCATGTAGGCGGCCTGGGCCGGAACCACGCGCTCCGCCTGCGGATAGCTCTGATACAGCACGGTGCCATCTTCGGCGATAACCGAACGCAGCGCCGACAGCGGCGCGCGGTTACCGCCGCTGGCGATGGTCTGAAACGCCTGAGCCACTTCTATCGGCGTCAGGTTCAGTGCCCCCAGCAGCATAGACGGAACCGCATTAAGCTGATCTTTCGATACCCCCAGTTTTGTCCAGGTATCAATCACCGCCGGTAAACCCAGCGTCATGCCGAGGTTCACCGTCGGCACGTTCATTGAACGCGTCAGCGCATCCACCAGCATCACTTTGCCGCCATCGCTATAACGATGATCATCGTTTTGCGGCGACCACGTCTGGCCGTTAGACAAATGAATGGAGATTGGCGCATCGGCAATCCAGGTGTTGAGACGATACAAATTCGGCTGACTCAGGGCGGTTAAATAGGTCGCCGGTTTCGCCAGAGAACCAATCGAACGGCGTGCCTGCATCGCCCGGTTGTAACCGGCAAACTGCGGTTCCGCGCCGCCGACCATCGCCCGCACTTCGCCGGTAAAGCGATCGACTACCACGATCGCGGTTTCCAGATCCGGCAGCTTACGCTGTTTTTTCAGTGCCGGAATACCGTCTATCGCCGCTTTTTCCGCCGCATCCTGCGCGACGGGATCGAAGGTGGTAAAGATCTTCACGCCGGAAAGATCTTTCACTTTATCGCCCAGCTTCGCCTGTAGCTCCTGACGTACCAGTTGCATAAACGCGGGCTGCGGCGAGATCACCCCGCCACGCGGCTGCACCCCCAGCGGACGCGCACTCAGCATGTCATACAGTTCCTGATCGATAATCTTCTGCTGTTGCAACAGACGCAGCACAAGATTACGTCGCTCCAGCGCCAGCTTCGGATTACGCCACGGGTTATAGATCGACGCGCCTTTCACCATCCCCACCAGCAGCGCCTGCTGATCAAGGCTCAGCTCTTCCACCGGGCGGCCAAAGTAATACAGGCTTGCCAGCGGGAAGCCGCGAATTTCGTTGTCGCCGCTCTGACCGAGATAAACTTCGTTCATATACAGCTCAAGGATGCGATCCTTGCTATAGCGCGCATCGACAATCAGCGCCATATAGGCTTCATTAAGCTTACGCCAGTATGAACGTTCGCTGGAGAGGAACAGGTTCTTCACCAGTTGCTGGGTCAGGGTACTCGCGCCCTGCACCGTACGGCCGGCGGTCAGGTTGGCCAGCACCGCACGACCAATGGAGTAAAGGCTAATCCCGTCGTGTTCGTAGAAATGGCGGTCTTCCGTCGCCAGCAGCGTATCGACCAGCAGATCCGGGAAGCCATTGCGCTTCACGAACAGGCGTTGTTCGCCATTCGGCGATTGCAGCATGGTAATCAGACGCGGATCGAGGCGGAAGAAACCGAACTGGCGGTTGTTATCCATATTCACAATGGTTTCCAGATGACCGCCAGAAAAGGTCAGACGCGCGCGCACCTGCCCTTCTTTACTGTCCGGGAAATCGAACGGACGACGGATCATCTCGATGCTGTTGGCCTGAACGGTGTATTCGCCCGGGCGCGTCATAGCGCTCACCTGGCGATACTGCGTGGCGTTGAGCAGACGCACCATTTCGTTTTTGCTGATCTGCATATCCGGTTCAAGGTTAACCATCCGACCGTATACCGCGGCAGGCAGGTCCCAGACTTTACCGTCAATTCGGCTACGGATTTTCTGATCGAGATAAACGCCGTAGGCAGCAATCACTACCGCACAGACGATGCCAATCTTAATCAGCAGCCACAACCAGGTGCGTTTACGACGAGGGGGTTTACCGCCTTTGCCTCTTCCTTTCCTCGGCATCGGTTTTTCATCCTCATAGTCATCATCATCGTAATCATCGTCGTAGTTCTCTTCCCGAACCCGACGGCGAGTTACCTTTTGTTTTGTCGGACGCGAGGGTCTCCCCTTACGTCCGATCGGCTCGCGGTCATCTCCCGCCATGCTGTTTCTCCGCAACTTACAGGCGTAAAGGCCTGATTCTCAATATTTCCCCGAATCAGGGAAAGAAGAAATCTCTCAAATTGACGCCAAAATCTCCTGGCCTTCAGGCTGCCATTCATGGATGACGCCATGGATGATCATTTTGCTTGTATCATTTTTAATTTAAATTAAACATATAAATCAAATAATTAGAAGCATCATCAGCAAAACAGTTCATGACATCGCCCTGCCTGCCCGAAAGAGACAGGATAGCACTAAACCGCGACATTCTTAACCAGCATTTTACATGTTCACCAGCGCCAAAAATGGAAATAATTATGTTTTTTAATGACATAAAAATACATTCTATTCCCACCGGAACCGGGACAGTCACCAACACGCTATGAATACTTTTTGCTGCGCCGGGTTGGGGCGGTATTGACCGGATCGTCCGGCCAGACATGCTTCGGGTAGCGCCCTTTCATCTCTTTTTGTACTTCGCGGTAGCTCCCCTGCCAGAACGCGGCCAAATCGCGGGTGATTTGCAGCGGACGCTGCGCGGGTGAAAGCAGCTCCAGCACCAGCGGCACGCGCCCCCGAGCGATAACCGGCGTAGTGGCTTCGCCAAACATCTCCTGCATCCGTACCGCCAGCGCCGGTGGGTTTTCAGCGTGGTAACGAATCGCGATGCGGCTACCGCCAGGCACCGTGTAGTGCGTGGGCAGTTCGCTATCCAGCTTCTGGCGCAGCGGCCACGGCAGCCAGTTTTGCAGCGCCTGACGCACATCCAGCGCCTTCAGCGCGCGCAAAGAGTGGACTCCGCTCATCTGCGGCAGCAGCCAGGCCTCAAGGGATGCCAGCAGCGAAGCATCATCCACTGCCGGCCATGCCTCTTCCGGCAACCACTGCGCGGCGCAATGCAGTCGCAGACGCAGTTGCTCCGCCTCCGGCGTCCAGTTGAGCACGCTTAATCCTTTATCACGGATACCGTTGAGCATCGCCTGATGCAGCTCTTCTTCAGAAGGCTTCGCCAGCGGCTGAGTCTTGATCACCAGTTGACCAATGCAGGTGCGTCGCCAGGCCTTCAGGGTACCCA
Organism: Klebsiella indica; assembly: GCF_005860775.1. GTDB lineage: Bacteria > Pseudomonadota > Gammaproteobacteria > Enterobacterales > Enterobacteriaceae > Klebsiella > Klebsiella indica. The sequence goes on along the minus strand of NZ_VCHQ01000024.1, from coordinate 260,436 downwards.
GCGCGTCATCCCACTCCACAATATCGGCGCACCGGGCCAGCAACGGGCACCGGGCGATCAGCGCGTGAATATCCACCGGCAGCGCCAGTAAGATCCGCGCATCCGGCGATGAACTGCCCTGCAACAACAGCGGTGCAATCAGCCATTCGTGGCGATTCAGCGCATCATCGACGTCAAGCATCGCCCCCATCCCGTTCGCCAGTTGATAGCGCCCCTCCTGACCACGACGCTGAGCGATACGATCGGCAAACGCGGCAACCAGAAGCTCGGCCATACGATCCGCATCAGGCTGGCCGCTGCGAACCGCCAGCCGTTTCATTAGCTGCTGCGCCCGCTGCTGCCAGTTGCTCTGCTGACGGGAAAACACGGTACTGAGATCGCCACTACCGCCGCGCGGCGGCTCTTCGAGGATCGCCGCCAGCTTTGCTGCCGTCGCCACGCCATCAGCATCATCTGCGGCTGTCAGCACCGCCGCCAGCCGTGGATCGTTACCCAGAGCGGCCATTTTGCGCCCATGCGCCGACAACCGTTCGCCATCCAGCGCAGAGAGCGCCGTCAGCAAACGACGGGCCGCCGCCAGGTTAACCGCTGGCGGCAGATCCAGCCAGCGAAGCTGGGACGGTTCCGGACATCCCCACAGTAAAAGCTCCAGCAACAGCGCCGACAGATCGCTGTGCAGAATTTCCGGATCGCTCTGCGCCGCCGCGCGCTCGGCCTGCTCTTTACTCATCAGATGCAGACAGATCCCCGGCGCCAGCCGCCCGGCGCGTCCGGCGCGCTGGGTCATTGAGGCCTGACTAATACGCTGCGTCACCAGACGGGTTAATCCCGTCCGGGCATCAAAGCGGGCGACCCGTTCCTGTGCGCTATCGACCACCAGGCGAATACCTTCAATGGTCAGACTGGTTTCAGCAATATTGGTCGCCAGCACCACCTTACGCATCCCGGCAGGAGCGGGAAGTATCGCCTTACGCTGTGCGCTCAGCGGCAGCGCACCATACAGCGGACAGAGGACAACATCGTTCGCCACTCGTTCAGCCAGTTGCTCCTGCACCCGCTGAATTTCCCCGATGCCGGGCAGAAACAGCAGCATCGATCCGCTTTCACCGCGCAGCAACTCGCTGGCGGCAATAGCCACCGCCTCATCAAATCGCTGGTGGATCGGCAGCGGCGCAAAACGCCGCTCAACCGGAAATGCACGCCCTTCAGAAACAATTACCGGCGCATCCGGCAGCAACCGCTGCAGACGGTCGTTATCCAGGGTTGCCGACATGATCAGCAACCTGAGATCGTCGCGAAACCCCTGCTGAACATCCAGCAGCAGCGCCAGCGCCAGATCCGCCTGCAGGCTGCGCTCGTGGAATTCATCAAGGATCACTAGCCCGACATCGGTCAGTTCAGGATCGCGCTGGATCATGCGTGTCAGAATGCCTTCCGTCACCACTTCAAGACGTGTATCCGGTCCGACACAGGTCTCAGCGCGCATACGATAGCCCACGCTCTCGCCGGGTTTCTCCCCTAGCTGTTCCGCCAGCCTTTGCGCCACATTCCGCGCCGCCAGCCGTCGCGGCTCCAGCAGGATAATACGACCGTTAATTTCACCTTCCGCGAGAATACGCAGCGGCAGCCAGGTGGATTTCCCGGCACCGGTCGGCGCATTGAGCAGAACCTGCGGCGCATGCCGCAGGGCAGAGAGAAGTTCAGGGAGAACGGCGGCAACCGGCAATGAAGACACGAAAAACTCCGGAGGTTAACATTTGAAGGCTGGCATTGTAGCATTCTGATAATTCATTACCGAGTCTCTATCATGTCCGAGCCGAAAAGGCTGTTTTTCGCCCTTGAACTTCCTGACGAGGTTCAGCAGCAGATCGTTCACTGGCGCGCCGCCTGCTTTCTCGCCGATGCCGGTCGGCCAGTCGCAGCGGATAACCTCCATCTGACGCTGGCGTTTCTCGGCGAAGTCAGCGCGGAAAAACAGCGGGCGCTGGCGGCGATGGCCGGTCGTATTCGCCAGCCGGGCTTTACCCTGACCCTTGACGATGCCGGGCAGTGGCTGCGCTCACGGGTGGTGTGGCTGGGCATTCGTCAGCCGCCGCGCGGGGTGCTGCAACTGGCGAATATGCTGCGCGCCCAGGCGGCCCGTAGCGGCTGCTACCAGAGCCCGCAGCCGTTCCATCCTCATATCACCCTGCTGCGCGACGTGCGCCACGCGGTGCCTATTCCGCCGCCCGGCTTCAACTGGTCGTTTGCGGTCAATGAATTTGTGCTCTACGAGTCCGGTTTTAGCCGCGGACGTACCCGCTACAACGTGCTGGAACGTTACCCTTTCGACAAGGAAAGCTGATGCAATTTACTCCTCCGCTACAGTCCGCCACCTTAATTAAACGTTACAAGCGGTTTCTCGCCGACGTAGTAACCCCCGATGACCGCGAGCTGACCCTGCACTGTCCCAACACCGGCGCGATGACCGGTTGCGCCGAACCCGGCGATACTGTCTGGTATTCCACCTCGGAGAATCCTAAGCGCAAATATGCGCATACGTGGGAATTAACGGAAACCGTACAAGGCGCGGTAATTTGTGTGAATACTCTACGCGCCAACGCCCTGGCGAAAGAGGCGATTCTGGCGGGAAATATTCCGCAGCTTTTGGGTTATCAAACGCTTAAAAGCGAAGTGAAATACGGTGATGAAGGCAGCCGCATTGATATTTTGTTACAGGCAGATTGCCAACAAGACTGCTATATTGAAGTGAAATCGGTTACGTTGGCGGAGAAAGAATACGGTTATTTTCCCGATGCGGTCACCGCGCGCGGTCAGAAGCACCTGCGGGAGCTGATGAGCGTCGCGGCGACGGGTAAACGGGCGGTGATTCTTTTCGCCGTGCTGCATTCGGCAATCGACCGTTTCTCACCCGCGCATCATATTGATGCCAGATACGCACAGTTATTGATTGAAGCGCAAAGCAAGGGGGTAGAAATTCTCGCATACAAGGCGGAACTTTCTACTGAAATGATGACTCTGAATAATCCGATTACCGTGGCGTTAACCCCCGGTAAGTAAACGGCTAAATAGTATTCTGATCGTGAGCGCGAATACGCTTTTCTTCACAGGGTTGTCAAGTGTAACGTTTAGATAATTGCTATCCGGAAAAGCATCTGCTATTTATAGCGGCCTGATTTTCCCCCAACACGGGGATCGATAGTGCGTGTTAAGGAGAAGCAACATGCAAGAAGGGCAAAACCGTAAAACATCGTCCCTGAGTATTCTCTCCATCGCTGGGGTGGAGCCGTACCAAGTGAAGCCGGGCGAAGAGTATATGAACGAAGCCCAGCTGGCGCACTTCAAGCGCATTCTTGAAGCATGGCGTAATCAACTTAGGGATGAAGTGGATCGCACCGTAACGCATATGCAGGATGAAGCCGCTAATTTTCCGGATCCGGTAGACCGTGCCGCTCAGGAAGAGGAGTTCAGCCTGGAGCTGCGTAACCGCGATCGCGAACGTAAACTGATCAAAAAGATCGAGAAAACACTGAAAAAAGTGGAAGACGAAGATTTCGGCTTCTGTGAATCCTGTGGCGTCGAGATTGGTATCCGTCGTCTGGAAGCGCGCCCGACCGCTGACCTGTGCATTGATTGCAAAACGCTGGCGGAAATTCGCGAAAAACAGATGGCAGGCTAATCACTTCGCTGGCATCTTTCCGGCGGGAGTTTTCTCCCGCCCTGATGTTTTTGTCACCTCATGAAAGATTCACACTATATCGGGCGCTTTGCTCCCTCACCTTCCGGCGAACTTCACTTCGGCTCATTGATTGCCGCGCTTGGCAGCTATCTACAGGCACGGGCGCAGAACGGTATCTGGCGCGTACGCATAGAAGATATCGATCCGCCGCGTGAAATCCCCGGTGCCGCAGAGACGATTCTCCGTCAGTTAGAACATTACGGCCTGCACTGGGACGGCGAAGTGCTCTGGCAGTCGCAGCGCCATGACGCTTATCGCGAACGCCTGGCCTGGCTGCATGAGCAGGGACTTTGCTATTACTGCACCTGTCCCCGTGCGCGCATTCACGCAATTGGCGGCCTGTATGATGGCCATTGCCGGAGTTTAAGGCTCGGCGCAGAAAACGCCGCTTTGCGGTTGCGGCAAACCCGCCCGGTGCTGGCATTTTACGATCGGCTGCGCGGCACCATTATCGCCGACGAACCGCTGGCGCGTGAAGATTTCATTATCCATCGCCGCGACGGCCTGTTCGCCTATAATCTTGCGGTGGTCGTGGACGATCACTTTCAGGGCGTCAGCGAAATTGTCCGCGGCGCCGATCTTATCGAGCCGACGGTGCGGCAGATTTCGCTCTATCAGCATTTTGGCTGGCAGGCGCCGGACTATATCCATTTGCCGCTGGCCCTTAATGCGCAGGGCAATAAACTGTCGAAGCAAAACCATGCGCCTGCGCTTTCGCAAGGCGATCCGCGCCCGGAAATTGTGCGGGCGTTAACGTTTCTTAACCAGGATGTTATTCAGGAATGGCAGGCGTTGAGTATTGAAGATTTACTCAAGCACGCGGTAGCAAACTGGCGGCTGGAACAAATCCAGCATTCTCAAACGCTTTCTCCTGAGCTATGATTAGCCGCTATTTTTACTCGTCGACTTTCAGGTTGCTCCGGCGTTGGCTGCGCTTGTTTCCCCCGGTCCGTTGCTTTTCTGTGCGTCCGGGCGTCGCAAGTTTACCATCTTGCTGCAATCCGCAATGCATAGAGTAATATTTTTGTCCTGAAGTCCGTCTGACACTACGAGGTGTACCATTTTTACCCGAGTCGCTAATTTTTGCCGTAAGGTGCTAAGCCGTGAAGAACGCGAGACTGAAGCCGCCGTTGAACAGCAACATATGACGGTTATCCCGCGAGATCAGCATGCAATTTCCCGCAAAGATATCAGTGAAAACGCTCTCAAGGTCATGTACAGACTCAATAAAGCGGGCTACGAGTCGTGGCTGGTCGGCGGCGGGGTTCGCGACCTGCTGCTAGGCAAAAAGCCCAAAGATTTCGACGTTACCACCAATGCGACACCTGAGCAGGTACGTAAACTGTTCCGCAACTGCCGTCTGGTAGGCCGTCGCTTCCGCCTGGCGCACGTGATGTTCGGGCCGGAAATTATTGAAGTCGCCACCTTCCGCGGCCATCACGAAGGCCACACCACCGATCGCGTCACCTCTCAGCGCGGTCAGAACGGCATGCTGCTGCGCGACAATATCTTCGGTTCAATTGAAGAAGATGCCCAGCGCCGTGATTTCACTATCAACAGCCTTTATTACAGCGTGGCTGATTTTAGCGTGCGCGACTATGTCGGCGGCATGAAAGATCTGCAGGATGGCGTGATCCGCCTGATCGGCGATCCGGAAACCCGCTATCGCGAAGACCCGGTGCGGATGCTGCGCGCAGTGCGTTTTGCGGCCAAGCTGAACATGAGTATCAGCGAAGAAACCGCCGAGCCGATTCCACGCCTGGCGACGCTGCTGCACGATGTGCCCCCGGCGCGTCTGTTTGAAGAGGTATTAAAGTTGCTGCAGGCCGGCGACGGATATCAAACCTACCTCCTGCTGCGCGAATACAATCTGTTCCAGCCCCTGTTCCCCAGCATTACCCGCTATTTCACCGAGCGCGGCGATAGTCCGATGGAGCGCATCATCAGCCAGGTGCTGAAAAATACCGATAACCGTATTCGCAACGATATGCGCGTTAACCCGGCGTTCCTTTTTGCGGTGATATTCTGGTATCCACTGCTGGAAACGGCGCAGAAAATCGCCCAGGAGAGCGGTCTGGCCTACTACGATGCCTTCGCGCTGGCGATGAACGACGTGCTGGATGAAGCCTGCCGCACGCTGGCGATCCCTAAACGCATCACCACGCTGGTGCGCGATATCTGGCAGCTTCAGCTACGGATGTCTCGCCGCCAGGGCAAACGCGCATGGAAACTGCTGGAGCATCCAAAATTCCGCGCCGCCTACGATCTGCTGGAGCTGCGCGCGGGTGCGGAAAACAACAGCGAACTGCAGCGTCTGACCAAATGGTGGGGCGAATTTCAGGTCGCCACACCGCCAGATCAGAAAGATATGCTTGACGATTTGGGGGACGATCCTGCTCCCCGCCGCCGTCACCGTCGTCCGCGCAAACGCGCGCCTCGCCGCGAAGGTAGCGCATGACCCGCGCCTGGATTGCCATCGGCAGCAACCTCGCCTCGCCGCTGGCGCAGGTCAACGCTGCCATTAGCGCGCTGGCGGAAATTCCTGACAGCCAGGTAGTCAGCGTATCCTCATTCTACCGTACGCCGCCGCTGGGGCCGCAGGATCAGCCTGACTACCTGAACGCCGCCGTTGCGCTGGAAACCACGCTTACAGCTGAAGCGCTGCTCAACCATACCCAGCGCATCGAACGCCAGCAGGGACGCACGCGTAAAGCCGAACGCTGGGGGCCGCGCACGCTGGATCTCGATATCATGCTGTTCGGCGAAGAGGTGATAAATACCTCGCGCCTGACCGTTCCGCACTACGATATGAAAAACCGTGGTTTTATGCTGTGGCCGCTATTTGAAATCGCCCCGGAACTGCGTTTCCCGGACGGGCTGGCGCTAAGTACCGTTCTGGCGAATCTCGCCGCGGATAAACCCGCGTTCTGGTAATATTTCTCCGTTTTTCAACAATGGCGGCAATCGTGGTAATCGGTTGCCTAAAACCATTGCCCCCCCGAGTACTGCTGTTAGAATGCCGATTAATATGACTTTCATCATCAGGAAACGTTATGAAACCGACGACTATCGCCCTGCTGCAGAAATGTAAACAGGAGAAGAAGCGCTTCGCTACCATCACCGCCTATGACTACAGCTTTGCGAAGCTGTTTGCAGACGAAGGGATTAACGTGCTGCTGGTCGGAGACTCGCTGGGCATGACGGTACAGGGCCACGATTCCACTCTGCCAGTGACAGTAGAAGATATCGCCTACCACACCCGTGCGGTGCGTCGCGGCGCGCCGAACTGCCTGCTGCTCGCGGATCTGCCGTTTATGGCTTACGCCACACCGGAACACGCTTTCGGGAACGCCGCTGTCGTGATGCGCGCCGGGGCCAATATGGTGAAAATCGAGGGCGGCGCATGGCTGGCTGATACCGTAAAAATGCTTACCGAGCGCGCAGTACCGGTGTGCGGACATCTCGGCCTGACGCCCCAGTCGGTGAATGTCTTCGGGGGTTACAAAATCCAGGGACGCGGCGATGCCGGGCAAGTTTTGCTTGATGATGCGCTGGCATTAGAGGCGGCTGGCGCGCAGTTGCTGGTGCTGGAGTGCGTGCCGGTCGAGCTGGCGAAACGCATCACTGAAACGCTAAGCATCCCGGTGATCGGCATCGGCGCAGGCAACGTTACCGACGGGCAAATCCTCGTGATGCATGACGCCTTCGGTATTACCGGCGGCCATATACCGAAATTCGCCAAAAATTTCCTTAGCACGGCGGGCGATATGCGCGCTGCGGTGCGGCAATATATTGCCGAAGTAGAAGCCGGCGTTTATCCGGGAGATGAACACAGTTTCCATTAAATTTCTCAGGCATCCCCGGGTGGCGGCGTCATCGTCTTACCCGGGTTATCAGACCATACGAACCTGTCGCCCGCCACGCGGGGATAAGGTTTAGCGCTACAGGAGTGTTGTTGTGCTGATTATTGAAACCCTGCCGCTACTGCGCCAGCATATCCGTCGTTTACGCCAGGAAGGTCAACGCATTGCGCTGGTTCCCACCATGGGCAACCTGCACGAAGGGCATATGAAGCTGGTGGAGACGGCGAAAGCCAGCGCGGACATTGTGGTAGTCAGTATTTTCGTTAACCCAATGCAGTTTGATCGCGCCGATGATTTAACGCGCTACCCGCGCACGCTGCAGGAGGATTGCGAAAAGCTGAATAAACGTAACGTCGATTTTGTCTTCGCGCCGGCCCCGGCGGAAATCTATCCCCAGGGGACCGAAAACCAGACTTACGTTGATGTTCCCGGCCTGTCGACCATGCTTGAAGGCGCCAGCCGTCCGGGTCACTTCCGCGGCGTTTCCACCATCGTCAGTAAGCTGTTCAACCTGGTTCAGCCGGATGTCGCCTGCTTCGGCGAAAAAGATTTCCAGCAACTGGCGCTGATTCGCAAGATGGTGGCCGATATGGGCTATGACATCGAGATTATCGGCGTACCCATTATACGCGCCAAAGATGGCCTGGCGCTGAGCTCGCGTAACGGCTATCTCAGCGCCGATCAGCGCAAAATTGCGCCGGGGCTGCATCAGGTAATGAGCAACATGGCAGAAAAACTGGCAGCCGATGCGCGTAATCCTGATGAGCTAATTGCCATCGCGGCTCAGGAGTTGAACGAGAAAGGCTTTCGTGCCGATGATATTCAGATCCGCGACGCCGACACGCTGCTTGAGCTGACGGAAACCAGTAAACGGGCAGTGATCCTGATGGCCGCATGGCTCGGCCAGGCACGACTGATCGACAACCAGATCGTGACGCTCGCCCGGTAGACAGGGGTTAAAAATCGGGCAATACTTGCCTGGAATTTCCTCAAAGCGGGTGCCGCATCCGCTTTGTTATCAATAAGCTTTAAAGGTAGACGTTATGATTCGTAATATGCTGCAGGGCAAACTCCACCGCGTTAAAGTCACGCAGGCCGACCTGCACTATGAAGGCTCCTGCGCTATTGATCAGGACTTTCTCGATGCATCCGGCATTCTTGAGAATGAGGCCATTCATATCTGGAACGTGACCAACGGTAAGCGCTTTTCCACCTACGCCATCGCCGCGGAACGCGGTTCGCGAATAATTTCCGTCAACGGCGCGGCGGCGCACTGCGCGAGCGTCGGCGATATTCTGATTATCGCCAGCTTCGTGACTATGCCTGACGAAGAGGCCCGCAGCTGGCAGCCGAAAATCGCCTATTTTGAAGGCGACAATGAAATGAAGCGCCAGGCAAAAGCAATTCCGGTGCAGGTGGCCTGATTTACCCCTGCGGCTGGTTGCTAATCATCCGCGACATGGTCTCCAGTGAATCCGTTCTTAAAATATAGAGTCTTTTCAATAAGAACGGATTATCTCCCGGTTTGACCTTTCCTCTCACCGTCGTCACCGCCATGTGAAAACCGGCGTCGTTGGCCGCGTTGATCGCCGTCGCGTTATAGCCGCCAAAAGGGTAAGAAAGATAGATTACATGCGGATTAAACTGCGCCAGCGCCCGCCGTGAATGTTCAAAATCGAACAAAATATTATGATAACTGCGGCTGAGCAGGATCGGATGGCGATGTGCATCAACCCGGTGCAGAAAATGCGTATGCGACTGGATATCAAAGACGTCCTGAATCTGTTTTAATTCAGAAACGCTCATAAACTGCAACGAGTTCGGCGCCCATTTCTGTGGGTGGCGCTTGATGCGTGACGAGATAATAAACGCCGTCGCATGAAAACCATACCGTTTGAGTATGGGATACGCATAGCGATTGACCGACTTCAGACCATCGTCAAAAGTAATAACGACAGCACGCGCAGGAAGATTCACGCTATTGTGCAGATAACCTTCCAGCTGATACATGCTCAGAGTGGTATAACCCTGGTCGCGTAGCCAGGTCATCTGGTTGCTGAAGGCGCGTACGGAGGTGGTGGTCGACGTATGGCGGAATCGGGTGTTTTCTTCGTCACGCAGGATATGATGATAAGTGAGCACTGGAATGCCATTGTCTATCTGCGCGTCCAGGCTACTCACCCATGCCAGCCGGTTGCCGATGCGGATCTGAAACCAGGTTTGATGCAGCCTGTCTTTAAGCTTGCTAATAATGGGATAGCGCAAATTACTGGCCAGCATGCCAAACTTCTCGCTACCGATAGAAGGCGCATTATAGACCGGCGTATCTTTCCAGGTAATGAGGTTTTGATTGCTCAGCGGTTTGTTCAGGTCACCCAGGCTATCTTCAACCCGCCGTTTGCCCCGCACCGGCTGCAGATGCCCTTTATCAATAAAACCCGTCGCAAAACCAAAATTAAACGTGTCGTAATCAGCCGCTGACGGCATCACCGCCAGAATTTGCCCTGCCCTTACGTTGCCCACGCTCACCACCTGATGACCAACCTGCGCCCAGATATCGGCATTTTCCGTGGTTTGCATGTAACGAACAGAGGCACTCTGCGGAGTGAGCAGACTGGCGGAAACGCTAAGTGACATAAACAGGAAAAGTAAAGCAAGAACTCGGGCAAACATGCGTATCGAACCGGTAAACAAAGGCGGTTATCATTGTAACAAAAGCGCTATCAATACCAATGCTTAATTCCCGTACGGCTCATGCAACAGCCGGAAAGGCGGATTTTTTTGCTGCTGATGCCAAAGGCTGCTGACGGCAGGGCCGCCGGCGCTGACGATGGCCTGACGAAAGGCCGCGCTGCTCAGCGTCTGGCGCAGGAGATACATCTCCTCCAGCAGGGGGTAGCTAATCCCGGAGATCACTTCGCAATGGGTATGTTTATGGCTCATCAGCGCTGCCACGCGATAAGGCGCCGCGCCGGTTTTATCGGTAAGAAAAATCACCCCTTCGCCGCTGTCCGTCTCATGCAGCGCATCGCACATCATGCGACTCAACATATTACTGCTGAGATTACGCCAATAATTCACCGCCCGGCATTGCGCCAGAGGGCCAAACTTTTTCTCCAGACGATCCCGCATTTCCTGCGCCAGTTCATCATGGCAGATAATTACCCAACCTAACATCGCCCCCTCCTTAGCAAGCAAACAATCTAACAAGGAAAGTGATGAATATCGGTGATGACAGTCAAAGATTGCCTGATAGCGCTTCGCTTGATGGGCCGCGAAGCGCTACTGCTGAATTCATTAGCTGCGGAGCCCGCGCCCACGCTGAATCAGATACCAGCACAATAAATAAAAGGTGATGATAAACACCACCAGCACGCCAACAGTGGTGGCCAGTGGCACATCGTTAATGCCGAGGAAACCATAGCGGAAACCGCTGATCATGTAGACGATAGGATTCAGGTGCGACAGCCCTTGCCAGAACGGCGGCAGTAGCGTCAAAGAATAAAAAACCCCACCCAGATAGGTCAGCGGCGTCAGTACAAAGGTCGGAATCAGGCTGATATCATCAAACGTTTTGGCAAATACCGCATTCAACAGGCCCGCAAGGGAAAATAACACTGCGGTCAATATCAGCGTCAAAGCAACAAATAGCCAGGAGTGAACCTGAAACGGAACGAAAAACAGCGATATCGCGGTTACCAGAATCCCGACGCACAGACCACGGGCGACGCCGCCGCCAACATAACCGGCAATAACCACATGCGTAGGCACTGGCGCGACCAGCAGCTCTTCAATATTGCGCTGAAATTTTGCGCTAAAGAAAGAAGAAGCCACGTTGGCATAAGAGTTGGTGATCACCGCCATCATAATCAGACCCGGCACAATAAACTGCATATAGGTAAAACCGTGCATTTCACCAATACGCGAGCCGATCAGATTGCCGAAGATAACAAAGTAGAGGGTCATCGTAATAACCGGCGGTACCAGAGTCTGGATCCAGATGCGCATAAAACGATGAATTTCTTTGGTCCAGATGCTTTTCAGCGCAATCCAGTACAGCTGTATCATGCTGATTCTCCTTTTCTTTCATGTACCAGCGTGACAAACAGCTCTTCCAGGCGGTTAGCCTTATTACGCATACTTAACACCTGTATTCCCTGCGCACTCAACTGGGTAAATACGCTGTTAATTCCCTGCTCACGCAGCACTTCAACCTCCAGCGTCGAGGTATCAACCAGGCGATAGTGGTAACCCTCCAGTACCGGTAACGGGCTTTTGGGCGCCAGATCGAGAATAAACGTCTCTGATTTCAGCTTGGAAAGCAGCGCTTTCATTGAGGTGTTTTCCACCAGTTCACCACGCTGAATAATGCCGATGTTGCGACACAGCATCTCAGCTTCTTCCAGATAGTGCGTGGTCAGGATAATCGTGGTGCCTTTATCATTTAAATCTTTCAAAAATCCCCACATTGAGCGGCGAAGTTCAATATCCACCCCCGCCGTTGGTTCATCAAGAATCAACAGCTTAGGCTCATGCATTAACGCCCTGGCAATCATCAGGCGACGTTTCATCCCGCCGGAGAGCATCCGCGCGCGTTCATGACGTTTTTCCCAAAGATCGAGCTGTTTGAGATACTTTTCACTACGAGCAGTGGCTACCTTACGTTCAACGCCATAGTAGCCCGCCTGATTGACGACGATCTGTTGTACGGTTTCAAAGGGGTTAAAATTGAACTCCTGCGGCACCAGGCCGAGCTGCCGTTTCGCGTTGACCACATCTTTTTGCAGGTCATAGCCAAATACATTGACCTCGCCGGAGGTTTTATTTACCAGTGAACTGATAATGCCAATAGTGGTGGATTTCCCGGCGCCGTTTGGCCCCAGGAGCGCGTAGAAATCGCCAGCTTCAACCTGCAGATCGATTCCTCGCAGCGCCTGAACCCCGCCGGGGTAGGTTTTCTTCAGCTGTTTTAGTTCCAGAGCAATGGTCATTAAATATCTCTTCTCGTGTCCTGACACGCGATGGGTTGTTTTAAAAACGGTAAGGTTAACCTATATTAGCGCAACGCACTTACTTGGTTACAGGCCCGTAAACATCCATGAACGATATAGATACACTCATCAGCAATAATGCACTATGGTCAAAAATGCTGGTGGAGGAAGACCCCGGTTTTTTTGAAAAACTGGCACATACGCAGAAACCGCGCTTTCTGTGGATTGGATGTTCTGATAGCCGCGTCCCCGCTGAACGTTTGACTGGCCTGGAACCTGGCGAACTGTTCGTCCACCGTAACGTCGCTAATCTGGTGATTCATACCGACCTGAACTGTCTTTCCGTTGTGCAATACGCCGTTGACGTACTGGAGGTTGAGCATATCATCATTTGCGGCCACTATGGCTGCGGCGGCGTACAGGCGGCAGTTGAAAATACCGAACTCGGTCTTATCGACAACTGGCTGCTACATATTCGCGATATCTGGTTTAAACACAGCTCATTGCTGGGCGACATGCCGGAAGAGCGTCGTCTGGACACCCTTTGCGAATTGAATGTGATGGAACAGGTCTACAACCTGGGGCATTCCACAATTATGCAGTCGGCATGGAAACGCGGACAAAAAGTGACTATCCACGGCTGGGCTTACGGTATCCACGATGGGATGTTACGCGATCTTGACGTGACCGCCGTCAGCCGTGAAACGCTGGAACAGCGCTATCGCCAGGGCATTTCCAACATTAAAAGCCGGCACGCCAGCCACAGGTAACTCACCCGCTTGCATCTATCCCGGATAAGCGGCAGCACGCTCCGGGATAGGGTGTAAAATCTTACTCGTCCAGCAGAATCACTTTGCCGATATACGGCAGATGGCGATAGCGCTGAGCATAATCAATGCCGTAGCCCACGACGAACTCATCAGGGATGGCAAAACCAACAAACTCCACCGGAACATCCACTTCACGACGGCTTGGCTTGTCCAGCAAAGTACAAATTGCCAGTGATTTTGGTTCGCGCAGGCTAAGAATTTCACGCACTTTTGACAGCGTGTTGCCAGAGTCGATGATATCTTCCACGATCAGCACATCTTTACCGCGGATATCTTCATCCAGGTCTTTGAGGATTTTTACATCACGGGTAGTAGACATACCGCTACCGTAGCTGGAAGCGGTCATGAAATCGACTTCATGTGGTACCTGAACTTCACGACACAGGTCGGCCATAAACATAAATGAACCGCGTAATAGCCCCACCAGCACCATTTCGCTACCGCTCTCTTTGTAACGTTCGTTGATTTGACGCCCCAGCTCAGCGATACGGGCTTTGATCTCGGTTTCCGGGATCATCACTTCTACAGTATGTTTCATAAACTAACCATTTGATTCTTAATATAAATCATCAAATCCGCTGCTATCGCAGCCGACATTGACCGGCAAGCCACGCAGTATACCAGTAAAAAGAAATTTACGGTGCAGGGATTAATAAAGCCAATTTTGTGATATCGGTCACACTTGTTAAATCCTATAATTAATTGCAGTTAAAAATTTACAAACAACCGAGTGTTTTTTTATGGCAGAAACAAAAAATCAACAATCACGGCGACTCGTGACGCTGACGGCACTTTTTGCAGCGTTCTGTGGCCTGTATCTTTTGATCGGCGGAGTGTGGCTGGTCGCGATTGGCGGCTCATGGTATTACCCTATCGCAGGCCTGGTGATGCTGGGTGTTACCGTTATGCTACTCCGCGGTAAGCGTTCTGCACTTTGGCTTTACGCCGCACTACTGCTGGCGACCATGATCTGGGGCGTATGGGAGGTTGGCTTCGATTTCTGGGCGCTGACGCCGCGCAGCGATATCCTGGTCTTCTTCGGCATCTGGCTTATTCTGCCCTTTGTCTGGCGTCGTCTGCCTGTTCCATCCAGCGGCGCGGTGGCCGGACTGGTTATCGCCCTGCTGATCAGCGGCGGCATCCTGACCTGGGCTGGCTTCAACGACCCGCAGGAGATCAATGGTACATTGAACGCTGATGCGACGCCCGCTGCAGCCATCTCCGATGTTGCCGATAGCGACTGGCCGGCATATGGCCGTAATCAGGAAGGCCAGCGTTACTCGCCGCTGAAACAGATCAATGCCGATAACGTGAAGAACCTGAAGGAAGCGTGGGTCTTCCGTACCGGGGATCTCAAACAACCTAACGATCCGGGTGAAATCACCAACGAAGTGACGCCGATCAAAGTCGGCGACACGCTCTACCTCTGTACCGCTCATCAGCGTCTGTTCGCCCTTGATGCGGCCACCGGGAAAGAGAAGTGGCATTTCGATCCGCAGCTCAATGCCAACCCGTCCTTCCAGCACGTTACCTGCCGTGGTGTCTCTTATCATGAGGCCAAAGCAGATAACACGCCTGCCGATGTGCTTGCAGACTGCCCGCGCCGTATCATTCTGCCGGTCAACGATGGTCGGCTGTTCGCCATCAACGCCGACAACGGAAAGCTGTGTGAATCCTTTGCTAATAAAGGCATTCTCAACCTGCAAACCAATATGCCGGTCACCACACCAGGCATGTATGAACCCACTTCACCGCCGATTATTACCGACAAAACCATTGTCATCGCCGGTGCTGTGACTGATAACTTCTCAACCCGCGAGCCGTCGGGCGTGATTCGCGGTTTTGACGTCAACACCGGTAAGCTGCTGTGGGCATTCGACCCGGGTGCCAAAGATCCAAACGCTATCCCGGCAGATGAACATCATTTCACCCTGAATTCGCCGAACTCCTGGGCACCAGCGGCCTATGATGCGAAGCTGGATCTGGTCTATTTGCCCATGGGCGTGACCACGCCGGATATCTGGGGCGGCAACCGGACGCCAGAACAGGAACGTTATGCCAGCTCCATCGTGGCGCTGAATGCCACCACCGGTAAGCTGGTGTGGAGTTATCAGACCGTTCACCACGATCTGTGGGATATGGATATGCCGTCGCAGCCAACGCTGGCCGATATCGACGTTAACGGCAAAACCGTTCCGGTGATCTACGCCCCGGCAAAAACCGGCAACATTTTTGTGCTGGATCGCCGCAACGGAGAACGGGTTGTCCCGGCGCCGGAAAAACCGGTTCCGCAGGGCGCGGCCAAAGGTGACTATGTTGCGAAAACTCAGCCGTTCTCCGACCTGAGCTTCCGCCCGAAGAAAGATCTGACCGGCGCAGATATGTGGGGCGCCACCCTGTTCGATCAGCTGGTGTGCCGCGTTATCTTCCATCGGTTACGCTATGACGGGATTTTTACGCCGCCATCTGAGCAAGGTACGCTGGTCTTCCCCGGCAACCTGGGTATGTTCGAATGGGGCGGAATCTCCGTCGATCCGAACCGTCAGGTCGCTATTGCTAACCCGATGGCGCTGCCGTTTGTGTCAAAACTGATCCCTCGCGGCCCCGGTAATCCAATGGAGCAGCCGAAAGACGCCAAAGGCTCCGGCACCGAATCCGGTATTCAGCCACAGTACGGCGTTCCTTATGGCGTGACGCTGAATCCGTTCCTGTCGCCGTTTGGCCTGCCGTGCAAACAGCCTGCCTGGGGCTATATCTCCGCACTGGATCTGAAAACTAACGAAGTGATCTGGAAAAAACGTATCGGTACGCCGCAGGATAGTCTGCCGTTCCCGATGCCGATTAAGCTACCGTTCACCCTGGGTATGCCGATGCTGGGCGGCCCCATTTCAACCGCCGGTAATGTGCTGTTTATTGGTGCGACAGCGGATAATTACCTGCGCGCATACAATATGAGCAACGGTGAGAAGTTATGGCAGGCCCGTCTGCCTGCTGGCGGCCAGGCAACCCCAATGACCTATGAAGTGAATGGCAGGCAGTATGTTGTCATTTCTGCCGGCGGTCACGGTTCGTTTGGCACGAAGATGGGCGACTACATCGTCGCTTACGCTTTACCTGACGACGAGCAGTAAACGCAAGGCCCGGAAAAAGGCCCGGAAATCGGGCCTTTTTTAATGGTTCACATCAGGCGCGTTCACCAGAACGACAGGCCCAGACGATAACATCCTACACCGTAAATCCCAGCATCATGCCGGTATCTTCATGCTCCAGCAGATGACAATGCGCCATATACGCGTGTTCTTTCGGCGCGTCGTGGTCAAATTTCACCAGCACTTCACTGACATCGCCCTCTACCCGCACGGTATCTTTCCAGCCGCTACGATGCGCAGCGGGCGCTTTGCCGTTTTCAGATAAGATACGGAACTGGGTACCGTGGATATGGAACGGGTGGAGCATCATGTCGCCAGTACCAGAAATCACCCAGCGCTCATACTGGCCTTTGGCCGCCGCAAACATGGGAACATTCATATCAAAGGCTTTACCATTGATGCGGTTAGCATTATGAAAATCAAAGCCTCCCTCACCGTGACTCATATGCCCCGTGCCCGCGTGGTTCATATTATTCATATTTCCCATCGCCCCGTGATCCATCATCATGTCCCGATCCATTCCGGACATCGCCTGGTCGCCATATTTTTGCATCAACGCCTGCATGCCCATCATATCAAGCATCGGATCCATAGAAAGCTGTAGCGTCCGCTGCGTTAACCCGTTTAAAGCGGGGAGCGCTGGCATAGCCGCCAGGCGATCAGGCAGTTTACCCGAAGCCTGAATCACCAACGGTTGAATGCGCAGTACCGGCTGCGGTTTATCAAACGGTGGGATCGCCATGCCCATCTGGCTCACCGGCAGCGTTATCAAATCAAAAGGTTTACCGTCAGAGGTATCCACCAGCACTTCGAAACGCTCCCCCATTAACAGCGGCAATTCGTCAACTTTCACCGGTTCAGCCAGCAAACCGCCATCGCTGGCGACGACATACATAGGCCGATTATCGCTGGTGGAGAAATTCAACGAACGCGCATTACAGCCATTAAGCAGACGCAAACGCAGCCAGCCGCGAGGCGCAGCATGTTCGGGATAAATCGCCCCATTAGTCAGCAGCGTATCGCCAAACCAGCCAACGGCGGCGCTCATCATATCGAGCTGATAATCAATCTCGCCCGATGAAGTGAATTTTTTGTCCTGTACAATCACCGGGACATCATCGATCCCCCACTGTTTTGGCAGCAGCAGCTTTTCGCTCTCTTCATCGGTAATCACTACCAGGCCTGCCAGCCCCATCGCCACCTGACGACCGGTTTTGCCATGCTTGTGAGGATGAAACCAGCAGGTAGCGGCCCGCTGGGTGGGGGTAAAGCTCACCGAACGGGAGGCACCTGCGGCAATCACGCCCTGCGGGCCGCCATCCACCTCCCCGGCAACCTCCAGACCATGCCAGTGCACGGTAGTCTCCTCTGGAAGGCGGTTATGGATATCGATCGTTACCGTTTCGCCTTGTTTAAGCTGCAGCGCTGGCCCCAGCAAACTGCCGTTATACCCCCAGGTGGTCGTAAGGTGAGAATTAAACTGCGTTTTGCCCGCCTGAATAGTTAAACCAATATGATTACGCGCGTCACCAGTCAACAGATCGGGTACCGGTAGCGCCGGACGACCGGCAGCCAAAACCGAGCGACTCCACAACGGCAATGCGCTGGTTACGCTAAGCGCAGCGGTTAATTTGAGAAACTCACGACGTTGCATTCTCACATCCTTTCATTCTGCTGATGAATGTTTAAGCTTAAACCTTCCCGTTGCTGGAAGGTCAAGCAGAAGAGTAAGAATAAAGCTCAGCGTACTATAAAGAAGTATGCTAACGTTATTTGTCCGTGATCCAATGGTAGAAAAAATGAAGACGCTTTTCAGAACAATAGTGCTTGGCAGCCTGCTTACTCTTTCCGCCAATAGCTATGCATTAAGCGAGTCCGAAGCGGAAGATATGGCTGATTTAACGGCAGTATTTGTCTTTCTGAAGAACGACTGCGGTTATCAAAATCTGCCTAACACGCAAATCCGCCGGGCGCTGATCTTCTTCGCTCAGCAGAATCAGTGGGATTTAAACAATTATGATAGCTTCAACATGAAAGCATTGGGCGAAGACAGCTACCGGGACCTCCGCGGAATAAAAATCCCCACCAGTAAAAAATGCAAAGCGCTGGCGCGTGATTCACTGAGCTTGCTGGCTTACGTAAAATAATTATCGCCAATAATTCCTGTGACAACGCAGCAGAGCAGGCGCGTATTGATCCTTGCCGACAGGCGCTATAAGCGCGGAAACATCCCCGACAAGCCGCCCGAAAATATCATCCGGCCGCAGCTCACAAAGTCTGAGCCATCCATCAACTACAGAAGCCACTTGATGCTAAATCACACAACAGTGATGACCTGTCGGTGGTTTTGGCGAAAACCCGATATTGTTTACTTACCGGAAGCTTAGATCCTATCCCACCAGGCGTTATTGGCGCAGACAGTTTGAACGCGGCCAGCGCGGAAGAACCGGAGCGTACACGTAGTACGTGAGGATTCTGAGCACTGCCCAGGTTCAAAATGACAAGCAAAATAGCCCTAACGGGATAGGCTCTTAATTCCATCTGAATTATTTCGGTGAGCATTTACTTTTATGACCTTCGGCCCCACGTAGCCACAAGACGTTACCCTCCTTAGAAAATCGGCCTGACCGCGAGGACGACAGCCAGAAGGCGGTTCGTGACAAGGCTATTCACCGGAATCCCCCGATCGACGGCTTAACTGTCCGGCATCAGAGTATCCCCTGCTGATTTATCCACCGTGCATCATCATCTATAGTTGGCTATGATGTTGCGCTCATTTTAATGGGGGTAACGGATGTTAACAAAGGAGGAACGACCTGTGGCTGACAACGAGCTGTGGCATGAAACATTGCACGACCATTTTGGTCAGTATTTCACTGTGGATAATGTGTTGTATCATGAAAAAACCGCGCATCAGGACTTAATCATTTTCGAAAACGCCGCCTTTGGCCGGGTGATGGCGCTGGACGGCGTGGTGCAAACGACTGAACGCGATGAGTTTATCTACCATGAAATGATGACTCATGTTCCTCTGATGGCCCACGGTCAGGCAAAACATGTATTGATCATCGGCGGCGGCGACGGCGCCATGCTACGCGAGGTCTCTCGTCATCGCAGTATAGAAACCATTACGATGGTTGAGATCGACGCGGGCGTCGTTTCTTTCTGTCGCCAGTACCTTCCTGCCCATAACGCCGGGGCGTATGACGATCCGCGTTTTACGCTGGTGATTGACGATGGCGTCAATTTTGTTAACCAGACAACGCAAACGTTCGACGTAATAATCTCCGACTGCACCGACCCGATCGGCCCCGGTGAGAGTTTGTTTACTTCCGCATTTTATGAAGGCTGTAAACGTTGCCTGAATCCTGGCGGGATTTTTGTCGCCCAGAATGGCGTCTGCTTCCTGCAGCAGGACGAAGCTATTGACAGCCACCGTAAGCTTAGCCACTACTTCCGCGATGTGAGTTTCTATCAGGCGGCGATTCCAACCTATTACGGCGGCATAATGACCTTCGCATGGGCCACGGATAACGAAGCCCTGCGCCACCTTTCCAGTGAAATTATCCAGGCGCGTTTCCATCAAACTGCGCTCAAATGCCGTTATTACAATCCGTCTATCCACACAGCGGCATTCGCGTTACCGCAATATTTGCAGGATGCGCTGTCCACCGTTAAGTAAGGGGGTGATCTAAATTGAAAAAATTGAAACTGCACGGCTTTAACAACCTGACAAAAAGCCTGAGTTTTTGTATTTACGATATCTGCTACGCAAAAACAGCAGAAGAACGCGATGGTTATATCGCCTATATTGATGAGCTCTATAATGCCAACCGCCTGACGGAAATTCTGTCAGAGACATGCGCCATTATCGGCGCAAATATCCTGAATATCGCTCGTCAGGATTATGAACCCCAGGGCGCCAGCGTCACTATCCTGGTTAGCGAAGAACCGGTCGACCCACAGTCTATCGACAAAACAGAGCACCCGGGCCCGCTACCCGAGGCCGTCGTCGCCCATCTGGATAAAAGCCATATTTGCGTGCATACCTACCCGGAAAGCCACCCTGAAGGCGGACTATGCACCTTTCGCGCCGACATCGAAGTTTCCACCTGCGGCGTGATTTCCCCGCTGAAGGCGCTGAATTACCTGATCCACCAGCTAGAGTCCGATATCGTCACCATTGATTATCGCGTGCGTGGGTTTACGCGTGATATCAACGGCATGAAGCACTTTATCGATCATGAAATTAACTCTATTCAGAACTTTATGTCTGAGGATATGAAGTCGCTGTACGACATGGTGGATGTGAATGTCTATCAGGAAAATATCTTCCATACCAAAATGCTGCTTAAGGAGTTCGATCTTAAGCACTACATGTTCCATACCAAACCGGAAGATTTAACTGAAGAAGAGCGCAAGGTCATTACCGACCTGCTGTGGAAAGAGATGCGCGAGATCTATTACGGCCGCAATATCCCTGCCGTGTAAACATAACGGGGGAGCACGGAGGCTCCGCCATATTTAACCTTGCTGGATGAAATGACGATACGCCACCACCACCTGCAGAAAGTCTTCCACGCCGCAGAGTGATAAGCTCTCTTCGTCGTAATAGCGCATCCCCTCTTCAATCTCATCGCCAGAAAAATCCAGCTGATTGGCGCGGATCATCACCTCCTCACCATCCATCCAGAGCGTATACTCATGCCCTGCCCGTTGCCAGGAACGCTCACTGCCCTTTAGCGCACGCGCCGCTTGTTCCACTTCATCAAGCAAGGCCAGGTTCTCTTTCACTTCTTCGTTAAACCAGTGCCCTACCACCTCGTGGCCCATGGACATACGCACTTTTACCACTCCGGTAATATCGCGCAGAAATTCGTAATCCATAATGTGTTCCTCTGCTCCCGGCAATGCGCCATTACCGCATTGCGTCTGTGCTGTAATTATCGCAGTACAACGGAAGAAAAAAAGCGGAACGGGCGGAAGGAATAGAAATAAAAATGCCCGGTGACGCAAGGTTCACCGGGCATTGATGCGTTTTTACGCAGAGCAGGTCGGAGCCGTTACACCGCGGTCTGGAAAATAACCCCGTCAGCTTTCTCAGTATACTGACCCAACTGGTCGAAGTTCAGATAACGGTAGGTATCTGTCGCCGTTTTATCCACCTGCGCAATATAAGTCTGGTACTCTTCCGGCGTCGGCAGTTTACCGATCAGCGCCGCGACCGCCGCCAGCTCTGCTGAGGCCAGATAGACGTTCGCCCCGGTCCCCAGACGGTTCGGGAAGTTACGGGTTGAGGTCGAAACCACCGTCGCTCCATCGGCGACGCGCGCCTGGTTACCCATACACAGGGAACAACCGGGGATTTCAATCCGCGCGCCGCTCTTACCAAAGACGCTGTAGTAGCCCTCTTCGGTCAACTGCGCCGCGTCCATACGGGTTGGCGGAGCCACCCACAGACGAGTCGGCAACTGGCCTTTATGACTATCCAGCAGCTTACCGGCGGCACGGAAGTGACCGATATTGGTCATGCAGGAACCAATAAACACTTCATCAATCTTCTCACCCTGCACATCAGAGAGCAGACGCGCGTCATCAGGATCGTTCGGCGCGCAGAGGATCGGTTCTTTGATATCGGCCAGATCGATATCGATCACTGCCGCATATTCGGCATCCGCATCGCCTTCCAGCAATTGCGGATCCGCCAGCCACTTTTCCATCCCCTGAACGCGACGTTCCAGAGTACGACGATCGCCGTAGCCTTCCGCGATCATCCACTTCAGCAGAACAATGTTGGAGTTCAGGTACTCGATGATCGGCTCTTTGTTCAGTTTGATGGTACAACCCGCGGCGGAACGCTCGGCAGAGGCATCGGTCAGCTCAAACGCCTGCTCGACTTTCAGATCCGGCAGCCCTTCGATCTCCAGAATGCGGCCGGAGAAGATGTTTTTCTTACCTTTCTTCTCAACGGTCAGCAGACCCTGTTTGATCGCGTACAGCGGGATCGCGTGTACCAGATCGCGCAGGGTAATACCCGGCTGCATTTTGCCTTTGAAGCGCACCAGCACCGACTCGGGCATATCCAGCGGCATAACGCCGGTCGCCGCCGCAAAGGCCACCAGGCCAGAACCCGCCGGGAAGGAGATGCCAATCGGGAAACGGGTATGGGAATCGCCGCCGGTACCCACGGTATCCGGCAGCAGCATCCGGTTCAGCCAGGAGTGGATGACGCCATCGCCCGGGCGCAGAGAGACACCGCCACGGTTCATGATGAAATCCGGCAGCGTGTGATGGGTGGTCACATCGACCGGTTTAGGATAGGCCGCGGTGTGGCAGAAAGACTGCATCACCAGGTCGGACGAGAAGCCCAGGCACGCCAGGTCTTTCAGTTCGTCACGGGTCATTGGGCCGGTGGTATCCTGAGAGCCTACGGAGGTCATTTTCGGTTCGCAGTAGGCGCCCGGACGGATACCGGCGACGCCGCAGGCGCGGCCAACCATTTTCTGCGCCAGCGAGTAGCCACGAGCGCTTTCCGCCACGTCTTTCGCCTGACGGAACACATCGCTGTGCGGCAGTCCCAGCGCTTCACGTGCTTTGGTGGTCAGGCCGCGACCGATGATCAGCGGAATACGACCACCCGCGCGTACTTCGTCGATCAGCACGTCGGTTTTCAGTTCAAAGCTCGCCAGCAGTTCACCGGTTTCGTGATGGCGGACTTCACCCTTATACGGGTAAACGTCAATCACATCCCCCATATTCAGGTTGCTTACGTCCACTTCAATGGGCAGCGCGCCCGCATCTTCCATGGTGTTAAAGAAGATCGGCGCAATTTTTCCGCCGAGCACCAGTCCGCCGCCGCGCTTGTTCGGCACGTTCGGAATGTCATCTCCCATAAACCACAGCACAGAGTTGGTGGCGGATTTACGCGAAGAGCCGGTGCCAACAACGTCGCCCACGTAGGCTAATGGGTAGCCTTTTTGCTGTAACGCTTCGATCTGTTTGATCGGCCCCACCACGCCGGGCTGATCCGGGTCGATACCTTCACGGGCATTTTTCAGCATTGCCAGAGCATGCAGCGGGATATCCGGGCGCGACCAGGCATCCGGCGCTGGCGAGAGGTCATCGGTGTTGGTTTCGCCGGTGACTTTAAAAACGGTAACGGTAATTTTGTCGGCCAGTGGAGGACGGCTCAGGAACCACTCCGCGTCAGCCCAGGATTGCATTACCTGTCTGGCATATTCATTGCCCGCTTTGGCTTTCTCTTCAACATCATAGAAGTTATCGAACATCAACAGAGTATGGGACAACGCCTTAGCGGCAATCGGCGCCAGCTTCGCGTCTTCCAGCGCATCAATCAGGGGATGAATGTTGTAACCACCCTGCATGGTGCCCAGCAATTCGATGGCTTTTTCCGGGGTAAGCAGTGGGGAAGTCGCTTCGCCTTTGGCAATCGCGGCAAGGAATCCGGCTTTAACATAGGCGGCTTCATCGACGCCCGGCGGTACACGGTTAATTAACAGGTCTAACAGGAATTCTTCTTCACCCGCAGGCGGGTTTTTCAGCAGTTCTACCAGCGCGGCCATTTGGGTTGCATCTAAGGGTTTGGCAACAATCCCCTCGGCGGCACGCTCAGCTACGTGCTTACGGTATTCTTCTAGCACGACGGTTCTCCTCGCTCTCATTGTAAAATGCGGCAGGCGATTCTCTTCACGCTCCTGTGAGACAGCAGTTTGTAGGGTAAATGCCCGATACCGCATCGGCAGCATAGCAGGATTTTCGCGGGGTGTTAATCTGTTTACAAAAAAGCAACATTAAAAATTAGCTGAATCGTTAAGGACAGGATATTGCAGGTTTTCTGGTCAGTGAGCGGAATATTTGTCCTATGCGATCAGGAGTGTTTGGCAGACAGTGACAGGCATGTCGTATTATTTACACCGAGACGTTCTCAGCATCGGGAATTAAAAAAGCGGCTCACCGAGCCGCCTGTTCATTTTGCCAGAACGAAAGCTTATTTCTTCTTCGCTTTCGGGTTCGGCAGGTCGGTGATGCTGCCTTCGAACACTTCGGCTGCCAGGCCAACGGACTCGTGCAGAGTCGGGTGAGCGTGGATAGTCAGCGCGATGTCTTCAGCATCACAGCCCATCTCGATCGCCAGACCGATTTCGCCCAGCAGCTCGCCGCCGTTGGTGCCGACAATCGCACCACCGATAACACGGTGAGATTCTTTGTCGAAAATCAGCTTGGTCATACCGTCTGCGCAGTCAGAAGCGATAGCACGGCCAGATGCAGCCCACGGGAAGGTGGCGGTCTCAAAGCTGATGCCTTTCTCTTTCGCTTCTTTCTCCGTCAGACCTACCCATGCAACTTCTGGCTCAGTGTAAGCGATGGACGGAATAACTTTCGGATCGAAGTAGTGTTTCTTACCAGCGATAACTTCAGCGGCAACGTGACCTTCGTGAACACCCTTGTGCGCCAGCATCGGCTGACCGACGATATCGCCGATAGCAAAGATGTGCGGTACGTTAGTGCGCAGCTGTTTGTCTACGCGGATGAAGCCACGGTCGTCAACTTCTACGCCAGCCTTGCCAGCATCGAGGTTTTTACCGTTCGGCACACGGCCGATAGCCACCAGCACCGCATCGTAACGCTGTGCTTCTGCTGGTGCTTTTTTGCCTTCCATAGAAACGTAAATACCGTCTTCTTTCGCTTCAACGGCAGTCACTTTGGTTTCCAGCATCAGGTTGAATTTCTTGCCGATGCGTTTAGTGAAGACCTTAACGATGTCTTTGTCTGCCGCCGGGATAACCTGGTCGAACATTTCAACCACGTCGATCTCTGAACCCAGCGCATGGTACACCGTACCCATTTCCAGACCGATGATACCACCGCCCATAACCAGCAGACGTTTCGGTACGGATTTCAGTTCCAGTGCGTCGGTGGAGTCCCAGACGCGCGGATCTTCATGGGGAATGAACGGCAACTGGATCGGGCGGGAACCGGCTGCGATAATCGCGTTGTCGAAGTTGATCACGGTTTTGCCGTTCTCGCCTTCCACTTCCAGGGTGTTGGCCCCGGTGAATTTACCCAGACCGTTTACCACTTTCACTTTACGGCCTTTCGCCATACCAGCCAGACCGCCGGTCAGTTGAGTGATGACTTTTTCTTTCCAGGTGCGGATCTTATCAATATCGGTATTCGGTTCGCCGAAAACGATGCCGTGTTCAGCCAGCGCTTTCGCTTCTTCAATAACTTTCGCAACGTGCAGCAGTGCTTTAGAAGGGATACAGCCGACGTTCAGGCAAACACCGCCAAGGGTGTTGTAACGTTCTACGATAACGGTTTCCAGACCTAAATCAGCGCAACGAAAGGCAGCAGAATAGCCTGCGGGGCCTGCCCCAAGTACCACGACCTGAGTTTTGATTTCAGTACTCATCATGACCTCTGTAATTTGTATCCGGCGGGTCTGACGCTATTGTTATACACTTCATCCTTCAAGCCGCCTCTGCGTTGGCTGCGCTCGCTCACCCCGGTCACGTACCGCTTGTACGCTCCAGGGATTCACTCCCTTGCCGCCTTGAAGCAACTCGAATTTTTTTGTGTAAATTACGCCCATATCCACCGGGACGTTCTATCCGCCTGCATTTTACAAAATTGTTAACAATTTTGAAACAACAAACGAAAAACGATTTTGTCCTTTATTGCCGATAACCTCAAAACACAGAAGAGATTACCAGAAAAAAGCCGGCCGTCAGGCCGGCTTTTTCGCTTACATCACCAGGCGGCGAATATCGCTCAGCATGTTATTGATGATAGTAATAAAGCGCGCGCCATCGGCACCGTCAATCACGCGGTGGTCGAAGGAGAGAGAGATCGGCATCATCAGACGCGGAACAAACTCTTTGCCATTCCACACCGGCTCCATCGCGGATTTAGACACGCCCAGGATGGCCACTTCCGGCGCGTTAACAATCGGCGCAAAGTGAGTGGTACCCAGGCCGCCGATGCTGGAAATAGTGAAGCAACCGCCCTGCATTTCGCCAGCAGTCAGCTTACCATCACGCGCTTTTTTGGAGATAGTCGTCAGTTCGCGAGACAGCTCGGTAACGCTCTTCTTATTCACGTCTTTAAAGACCGGAACAACCAGACCATTCGGCGTATCAACCGCGACACCAATGTTGATGTATTTCTTCAGCGTCAGGCGCTGACCGTCTTCAGACAGAGAGCTGTTAAAGCGCGGCATCTGCTCAAGCGCAGCGGCAACGGCTTTCATGATGAAGACAACCGGCGTGAATTTCACGTCCAGTTTGCGCTTCTCAGCTTCGGCATTCTGCTGCTTACGGAACGCTTCCAGATCGGTGATATCCGTTTTGTCGAAGTGCGTAACGTGCGGGATCATCACCCAGTTACGGCTCAAATTGGCGCCGGAGATTTTCTGGATGCGGCCCAGTTCAACTTCTTCCACTTCACCAAACTTGCTGAAGTCCACTTTCGGCCACGGCAGCATACCCGGCAGACCACCACCCGCAGCAGCCGGAGCCGCTTCAGCGCGCTTGATAGCGTCTTTCACGTAAGCCTGAACGTCTTCGCGCAGGATACGACCTTTACGGCCAGTGCCCTTCACTTTCGCCAGGTTAACGCCGAACTCGCGCGCCAGGCGGCGAATCAGCGGGGTCGCGTGAACGTAAGCGTCGTTTTCAGCAAACTCAGATTTGCCTTCCGCTTTTGCCGCAGGCGCGGCGGCCGGTTTAGCGGCCTGAGCAGGTGCAGCGGCAGGTGCCGGAGCAGCAGCAGCCGGCGCTGCGGCAGGGGCGGCGCCTTCCACTTCGAAGACCATAATCAGCGAGCCGGTAGAGACTTTGTCGCCAACGTTAACTTTCAGCTCTTTCACCACGCCCGCAAACGGCGCAGGGACTTCCATAGAGGCTTTGTCGCCTTCTACGGTGATCAGCGACTGTTCAGCTTCCACTTTATCGCCGACTTTAACCATCACTTCGGTGACTTCAACTTCGTCGCCGCCGATGTCCGGTACGTTAACGTCTTTCGCGCCAGCCGCTGCTGCCGGAGCCGCCGCTGGTGCCGCCGCCTGAGCGGGCGCAGCAGCAGGCGCAGCGCCCGCTACTTCGAAGACCATGATCAGAGAGCCGGTAGACACTTTATCGCCAGCGTTGACTTTGATCTCTTTAACCGTACCCGCGAACGGCGCCGGCACTTCCATAGAGGCCTTGTCGCCTTCTACGGTGATCAGCGACTGCTCAGCCGCAACGGTGTCGCCCACTTTCACCAGGATCTCGGTGACTTCAACTTCGTCGCCGCCGATATCCGGTACGTGTACGTCTTTCGCTGCCGCAGCCGCAGCCGCAGGCGCGGCTGCCGGAGCGGCTTCTTTCTTCTCTTCTGCCGGAGCTGGCGCAGCGTCAGCTGCACCGTCGGCGGAATCGAAAATCATGATAAGTGCGCCCGTCTCAGTTTTGTCGCCAACAGAGACTTTAATCTCTTTAACGACGCCCGCCTGCGGCGATGGAACTTCCATAGAGGCCTTGTCGCCTTCTACGGTGATCAGCGACTGTTCAGCTTCAACTTTGTCGCCCACTTTGACCAGGATCTCGGTGATTTCAACTTCATCAGCCCCGATGTCCGGTACGTTGATTTCGATAGACATTATTCTTTTACCTCTTACGCCAGACGCGGGTTAACTTTATCTGCATCGATGTTGAATTTGGTGATGGCTTCCGCTACCACTTTCTTATCGATTTCGCCACGTTTAGCCAGCTCGCCCAGAGCCGCAACAACCACATAAGATGCATCCACTTCGAAGTGGTGACGCAGGTTTTCACGGCTGTCAGAGCGGCCGAAACCGTCAGTACCCAGTACGCGGTAATCATCCGCCGGTACATAAGTACGCACCTGCTCGGCGAACAGTTTCATATAGTCAGTCGATGCCACTGCTGGCGCGTCGTTCATTACCTGAGCAATGTACGGAACGCGTGGCGTTTCCAGCGGGTGCAGCATGTTCCAGCGCTCACAATCCTGGCCATTACGCGCCAGTTCAGTAAAGGAGGTGACGCTGTAAACGTCAGAACCTACGCCGTAGTCTTTCGCCAGGATCTCTGCGGCTTCACGAACGTGACGCAGAATAGAACCGGAGCCCAGCAGCTGAACTTTACCTTTGCTGCCTTCGAGGGTTTCGAGTTTGTAGATACCTTTACGGATACCTTCCTCAGCACCTTCCGGCATGGCTGGCATGTGGTAGTTTTCGTTCAGCGTGGTGATGTAGTAGTAAACGTTCTCTTGTTTCTCACCGTACATACGCTCCAGACCATCGTGCATGATGACCGCAACTTCGTACGCGTAAGACGGATCGTAAGAGATACAGTTCGGGATAGTCAGAGACTGAATGTGGCTGTGGCCATCTTCGTGCTGCAGACCTTCGCCGTTCAGCGTCGTACGACCGGAAGTACCACCGATCAGGAAGCCGCGCGCCTGCTGGTCGCCCGCCTGCCAGCACAGGTCGCCAATACGCTGGAACCCGAACATGGAGTAGTAGATGTAGAACGGGATCATCGGCAGGTTGTTGGTGCTGTAAGAGGTCGCAGCAGCCAGCCAGGATGCGCCAGCGCCCAGTTCGTTGATACCTTCCTGCAGAATCTGGCCTTTCTCGTCTTCTTTGTAATACGCAACCTGTTCACGGTCCTGCGGGGTGTACTGCTGGCCGTTCGGGCTGTAGATACCAATCTGACGGAACAGACCTTCCATACCAAAGGTACGCGCTTCATCGGCGATGATCGGCACCAGACGGTCTTTGATGGATTTGTTCTTCAGCATCACGTTCAGGGCACGAACGAAGGCGATAGTGGTAGAGATCTCTTTACTCTGCTCTTCCAGCAGCGGGCCGAAATCTTCCAGGGTCGGCAGCTCCAGCTTCTCAGAGAAGTGAGTCTGACGGCTCGGCAGGTAGCCGTGCAGTTTCTGACGCTGCGCGTGCAGGTAGGTGTGCTCTTCGGAACCTTCCGGGAAGGTCACGTACGGCAGTTTTTCGATATCGGCATCGGATACCGGCACGTTGAAACGATCGCGGACGTAGCGTACGCCGTCCATGTTCATTTTCTTAACCTGGTGGGCGATGTTTTTACCTTCAGCGGTGTCGCCCATGCCGTAACCTTTAATGGTATGGGCGAGAATGACGGTTGCTTTTCCTTTGGTTTCCTGCGCTTTTTTCAGTGCAGCGTAAACTTTCTTCGGATCGTGGCCGCCACGGTTCAGCGCCCAGATCTGTTCGTCAGTCCAGTCAGCCACCAGGGCGGCGGTTTCCGGATATTTACCGAAGAAGTGCTCACGCACGTAGGCGCCATCTTTGGATTTGAAGGTCTGATAATCGCCGTCAACGGTTTCTTCCATCAACTGGATCAGTTTACCGCTGGTGTCTTTACGCAGCAGTTCATCCCAGCGACCACCCCAGATAACCTTGATAACGTTCCAGCCAGCACCGCCAAAGATGCCTTCCAGCTCGTTAATGATTTTGCCATTACCGGTAACCGGGCCGTCAAGGCGCTGCAGGTTACAGTTGATAACGAAGACCAGGTTGTCCAGCTTTTCACGGGTGGCAATGGTGATCGCCCCTTTGGATTCCGGCTCGTCCATCTCGCCGTCGCCGAGGAAAGCGTAAACGGTCTGTTTTGACGTGTCTTTCAGACCGCGGTGTTCCAGATATTTCAGGAACTTAGCCTGGTAGATCGCACCGATTGGGCCCAGACCCATGGAAACGGTCGGGAACTGCCAGAATTCCGGCATCAGTTTCGGGTGCGGGTAAGAGGAGAGGCCTTTACCGTGGACTTCCTGACGGAAGTTGTTCATCTGCTCTTCAGTCAGACGACCTTCCAGGAAGGCGCGCGCATATACGCCCGGAGAGATGTGGCCCTGGAAGTAAACCAGATCGCCGCCATCCTGCTCGTTGCGGGCGCGGAAGAAGTGGTTAAAGCACACTTCATAGAAGGTTGCAGAAGACTGGAAGGAAGCCATATGGCCGCCCAGTTCAAGATCTTTTTTCGATGCGCGCAGAACGGTCATAATGGCGTTCCAGCGGATCGCAGAACGGATACGACGTTCCAGATCCAGATTACCCGGATATTCGGGTTCATCTTCAACGGCAATAGTGTTCACGTAACCGCCAGTCGATGTGCCAGCAGCCACTTTCACCCCGCCTTTGCGGGCTTCAGAAAGGAGTTGGTCAATCAGATACTGAGCACGCTCAACACCTTCTTCACGGATGACCGATTCGATCGCCTGTAGCCAGTCGCGAGTTTCGATCGGATCCACGTCATTTGGTAAACGTTCTGACATGGGGGTATTCCTTATCTATCTAATCGTTGATTAATCTGGAACCTGTCCCATTGCGCTCTTTGTTCTTCATCTTGCTTTCCGGTGATATCCGGCCTGGCAATACCGCCTCCCCTGACACATAGTTCACTATGTTTTGGGGGTCAGTCACTTGCCGTCGTGATACATCGAAAAGTATTTTGAACAACTAAAAGTGCAATAAGACAGGTTCTGCGTTTAGTTGCCGCGCTCTAAAAGTGGCGCTTAAGAACCGGAGTTCTCATCCTTTCTTTGCTGTAAACGACGCAATGAGCGTTCACGACGGCTCTGCTCACGGCTACGATCCAGCAAGATTTCCTCAATAAACGCCAGGTGACGGTGCGAAGCTTCACGCGCCTGCTCCGGCTGCCCGGCGATGATCGCCTCGAAAATTCGAGTACGATGATTGCTGACCTGCGGGAGCATCTCCCGACGGGCATACAACAATTCAAAATTCTGGCGAACGTTCTGGGCCAGCATGGGCTCCATACAGCGTAGTAGATGGAGCAACACCACATTGTGCGCCGCTTCAGTCACGGCAATTTGATACTGGAGAACCGCGTCGGATTCGGCGTCCAAATCGCCGGACTGTTGCGCAAGCTCGATGGCATGATGAAGTTCACGAATGCGGGTTTTGTCTTCATCCGTGCTACGTAACGCCGCGTAATAAGCGGCGATGCCTTCCAGCGCGTGGCGGGTTTCCAGCAGATCAAATTGGGATTCAGGGTGGTCGGACAGTAGCTCAACCAGCGGATCGCTGAAGCTCTGCCATAAGCGGCTCTGTACAAACGTTCCGCCGCCCTGGCGACGAAGCAACAATCCCTTGGCTTCGAGGCGTTGAATCGCCTCACGCAGCGAGGGACGGGAAACGTCGAACTGCTTTGCCAGTTCACGTTCGGGCGGAAGCTTTTCTCCGGGGCGCAACGTCCCCTCAAGGATTAAAAACTCCAGTTGCTGCTCTATCACATCGGATAATTTTGGTTGGCGGATCTTGCTGTAGGCCATATTCCCTGTCTCTGCCATTAGCCCGGAGTCAATTGGTCTTACCAATTTATAATTCGTATCGCTAAAGTAACAAAGTATTCACCTTCTGTCCATACAGGTTTTGATTGAAATCATTAATGCAGGCATGTTTTAACAACCTTACAGAAATAACATTTCAAAAATGTAACTATGCACAAATGTTGCGTTTACCAGCAAAACAGGGGAATTAACTTAATCGAAACGAAAAACTACGCTATCTGAACCGATTCAAACCCTCACTTAATGAATATAAATTCATTAAATGTGAATAGCTAAATGAGTGACAACAAATGTTAAATTGCGGGGCATCATTTACAAATGGTTTCTTTTTGTTCGCTTCGCCTTCATCCCTTCACAAAGCAGGTGCATTCCCCGGCACTTACCACTATTCTCGATGATACGAAAGGCTTTTACATGAATTACTACCAGGCCTTAAGTAAAGAAATGAGTACAAAAACGGAATTCCATAATTACACAAACACAACAATATGTGCGTTACATCACTCTGGGCGAAACGGACCGCAGACTGACTGACTCGTCGCTGACGATGCGCCCGCCAGCGACGAAAAGAAAAGAGGTCACCTGAAGGATGACGCGTACAAACATAATAACCATAACCACACACGAGGTTTCATGATGGAAGGTCAACAGCATGGCGATCGGCTAAAGCGCGGCCTTAAAAACCGCCATATTCAGCTTATTGCGCTAGGAGGGGCTATCGGTACCGGCCTGTTCCTGGGTAGCGCATCCGTCATCCAAAATGCAGGTCCCGGTATTATTCTGGGCTATGCGATTGCCGGTTTTATCGCCTTTCTTATCATGCGTCAACTGGGCGAAATGGTCGTAGAAGAGCCGGTAGCAGGTTCATTTAGTCACTTCGCTTACAAATACTGGGGCGGCTTTGCGGGCTTCGCATCCGGCTGGAACTACTGGGTGCTTTATGTCCTGGTGGCGATGGCCGAGCTGACTGCCGTCGGGAAATACGTTCAGTTCTGGTGGCCGGAGATCCCAACCTGGGTATCTGCTGCCGTTTTCTTTATTGTCATCAACGCCATCAACCTGACCAACGTCAAAGTGTTTGGCGAGCTGGAATTCTGGTTCGCGATCATTAAAGTTGTCGCCGTTGTGGCGATGATCCTGTTCGGCGGCTGGCTGCTGTTCAGCGGCAATGGCGGCCCGCAGGCCACCGTGCGCAACTTGTGGGAGCAAGGTGGATTTCTGCCGCACGGATTCTCCGGGCTGGTGATGATGATGGCGATTATTATGTTCTCGTTTGGCGGCCTGGAGCTGGTGGGTATCACCGCAGCAGAAGCTGACAACCCGGAACAAAGCATTCCCAGAGCCACCAACCAGGTTATCTACCGCATCCTGATTTTCTATGTGGGATCACTGGCGGTGTTGCTCTCCCTGCTGCCGTGGAGCCGCGTGACCGCAGATACCAGCCCGTTCGTCCTGATCTTCCATGAGTTGGGCGATAACCTGGTGGCCAATGCCCTGAATATCGTGGTATTAACCGCCGCGCTTTCCGTTTACAACAGCTGCGTTTACTGCAATAGCCGTATGCTGTTTGGCCTCGCCCAACAGGGTAACGCGCCAAAAGCGCTGATGAGCGTTGATAAACGCGGTGTGCCGGTCAACACTATCCTCGTCTCCGCAGTGATCACCGCGCTGTGCGTACTGATTAACTACTTTGCCCCGGAATCAGCGTTTGGTCTGCTGATGGCGCTGGTGGTTTCTGCCCTGGTAATCAACTGGGCAATGATTAGCCTGGCGCACATCAAATTCCGTCGCGCCAAACAGCAGCAGGGCGTAGTGACTCGCTTTCCCGCGCTGTTTTATCCGCTAGGAAACTGGATTTGCCTGCTGTTTATGGTGGGTGTACTGGTTATCATGCTGATGACTCCAGGCATGGCCATTTCCGTCTACCTGATCCCGGTATGGATTGCCGTTCTCGGCGTCGGCTATCTGTTTAAACAGAAAACCGCAAGTGCGATAAAGGCATAACATACCAAGACTCTGTGCCCGCCTGTACGGTGGGCGGGCGCAGAGCATTTGATGTGTTCGAAAGACGGAAAACGGATTAAATCAGCGTCCCGTAAATCGTCAGCAGCGCCATAATCACCACTACCACCAGCGATGTTTTTTTCGCCATTGAGACCGCCGCTTTCGGCGTAGCCACATTATCCACGTGCGGCTCACGCGCCAGAGAATACTGCGCCAGGCGTGTCAGCACCTGATACTGAGAAGCGTGCAAATCGCCCAGCGACGCAAACCAGGCCGGTAAGGCTTTTTCTCCATGTCCCACCAGAGCATAGACCACGCCGACCAGACGTACCGGAACCCAGTCGACCACGTGCAGGATAGCGTCAATCCCCGCCTGTAAACGATGGCGCGGCGTCTGGTAACGTGCGAGCCATGTCTGCCAGGCTCGCAGTGTACAGTAGGCAATAAGCGTTAACGGCCCCCATGCGCCACCGACAACAAACCAAAACAGCGGAGCAAGATAGTAGCGATAGTTAATCCACAACAACGCATTTTGCAGTTCGCTCAGATACTCACGCTGATCGCACCCTGGCGGCACGCCATGAATCAGGGTCAGTTCGCTGGCCATAGCATCGCAGGCACGGCTGTCACCACGGGAGGCGGCTTTCAGGTAAGCATGATAGTGCAAACGGACCTTACCCGCGCCGATACACAACAGGCCAAGCAGGATCCAAAACACCAGCAGCGGAACATTAAACAACTGCCCTTGCAACAGACGCTGAATAATAAAAACGACCACCACCGCTGCGACCACCATCGATACAGTGCTCAAGAGGGAATAATGCTTCACACGGCGAAATAACACTTCCAGCCGGTGATCGAGCTGCCAGTGTTCGCCCAGCTTAAACAAACGCTCAGCAATCAGGACTAGCAGCGTAGTAAACAACGTCATAGCCTCTCCTTATCGGACATCGGGGTCAACAGACCGCGAAACCTTGCCCAGTCAAAGGCCGGGCCGGGATCCGTTTTACGTACTGGCGCAATATCGCTATGGCCAGTGATATTGTCAGCAATCGCTGGATAGCGCGCAACCAGCGACCGGGTAACAGCCGCCAGTTGCTGATACTGCGCATCGGTATAGGCCAGTGTATCGGTCCCTTCCAGCTCAATACCTATCGAAAAGTCATTGCAACGCTCACGCCCGTGGTAGCAGGAAACGCCTGCGTGCCACGCGCGCTTATCGAAAGGCACATACTGCACGATTTCGCCGTCGCGACGAATCAGACAATGCGCCGAAACACGCAGATGCGCTATCTCAGCAAAGAAAGGGTGTGCATCAGGATCAAGCTTGCCGGTGAACAGCGCATCAATCCATGGACCACCAAATTCACCTGGCGGCAGGCTAATATTATGCACCACCAACAAAGAAGGAATTTCATTATCCGGGCGGTTATCGTGATGGGGTGAAGGAACCCGACGCACATCCACCAGCCATCCCCCGTTCAACTGCATGTTGAGTCTCCTTTTACTAACTTATGCACCTGCAGCATTGTGGCCAAAGCATACCTGCCGCCATACGCACTCTCATTCATCCCTCTGGAGCTAAAGCCCCGGCGCTGAAACAGCCTGCAAAATGAAGTGGATGTGGTACGGAAACGTTGTTCAGGTTAGCATGTTTCCTACTTCTGAATCTTATCTATCTGGAGCTTTATCATGTCGCCTCGTCGCTACAATCCCGACCTCCGCCGTGACGCGCTGCTGGAACGTATTAATCTTGATATTACCGATGCCGTCGCCCAATCCCTGCGGGAAGATCTGGGCGGTGAAGTGGATGCGAACAATGACATCAGCGCCCAATTGTTGCCGCAAGAGGCGCGTTCCCATGCAGTGGTGATCACCCGTGAGGATGGCGTATTTTGCGGTAAGCGCTGGGTAGAAGAAGTGTTTATTCAACTGGCGGGAGATGACGTCAACCTCACGTGGCATATTGCCGACGGCGACGTGGTGAAGGCAAATCAGCAGTTATTCGAACTGGAAGGCCCCTCACGAATCCTGCTCACCGGAGAGCGTACCGCGCTTAATTTCGTACAGACGCTATCCGGCGTGGCGAGCGAAGTCCGTCGCTATGTTGATCTGCTGGCAGGTACGAAAACCCAACTGCTTGATACGCGTAAAACGCTACCCGGCCTGCGCACGGCGCTGAAGTACGCGGTCTTATGCGGCGGCGGCACCAATCATCGTCTGGGCCTGTCCGATGCTTTCCTGATTAAAGAGAACCACATTATCGCTTCCGGCTCGGTACGGCAGGCGGTAGAAAAGGCGTTCTGGCTGCATCCGGATGTCCCGGTCGAAGTTGAAGTCGAAACGCTTGATGAACTAGAGGAAGCACTGAAAGCCGGTGCCGACATCATTATGCTCGACAATTTCACTACCGACCTGATGCGTGAAGCGGTTAAACGCACTCATGGGCAGGCTGCGCTGGAAGTATCCGGTAATGTCACCTTTGATACCATCCGCGAATTCGCCGAGACCGGCGTCGATTACATCTCCGTAGGCGCGCTGACCAAACACGTTCACGCTCTCGACCTCTCTATGCGTTTCCGCTAACCGCCCTTCCCCGGCAGATGCGTCATGCCGGGGCTCTCTTTTACGAGCCGATTCGCATCCCTGTAGCCATTCAGTGCAATCGGCTGAAAAAGCCAGGGATCCGGCTTCACAGCCGACAATCCCCTGCTCGCATCATCTTCTGCTGCCCGGCACAGTGCTCCCGAAGATAACAAGGAGCAACATATGGACAAACAACGCGGCTTTACGCTAATCGAACTGATGGTGGTTATCGGGATCATCGCCATTCTCAGCGCTATCGGCATTCCCGCTTATCAGAACTACCTGCGAAAAGCGGCCCT
This sequence comes from Klebsiella indica, assembly GCF_005860775.1. Classification (GTDB taxonomy): domain Bacteria; phylum Pseudomonadota; class Gammaproteobacteria; order Enterobacterales; family Enterobacteriaceae; genus Klebsiella; species Klebsiella indica. Next base: position 223,600 of record NZ_VCHQ01000024.1, on the reverse strand, counting down.
CACCGACATGCTACAAACCTTCGTGCCTTTTCGCACCGCGATTGAGCTATGCGCGCTGGAGCACGGCGGATTAACCACCTGTGATGGCGGCAGCAACGGGATCCCGGAGCCCGCAACCACCCGCTATATTTCAGCGATGAATGTAGCCACAGGCGTTGTAACGCTCACCGGTCAGGAAAGCCTCAATGGTTTAAGCGTCACCATGACCCCGGGCTGGGATAACGCCAGCGGCATCACCGGCTGGCAGCGCGTATGTAGCATTTCCGGAGACAGCGCGCTTAAGCAGGCCTGCGAAGACGTGTTCCGTTTTAATTGAGGGCCATACCGTGAACACTGAACAATTAACCCCTCTCTGCCAACGCTACCAGGCGCTGCTACTCGACAGCGATGATTCCACCATGACTATCGCCGTCGTTGATGCGCCAGCACCGGAGTTGATGGAAGCATTACGTTTCTCTACCCGGAAACGGATCGACATCGAGTGCTGGAGCCAGGAGCAGATGGACAAGCGGCTACAGGCTCCGGGAACAGCGCTGGCCTCACTCCACAGCGAAACGTCAGTCAATGTAATTGACCAGGTTAATCACATTCTGGAGCAAGCGCTACGCCAACGCGCATCCGATATCCATATTGAACCCAGTGAAAATCACCTGAGAATTCGTCTACGTGTCGATGGCGTCCTTCAACCGCTGGTGCCGCTTGCTCCGGAGCTCGCCGCTCCCGTCACCGCCCGGCTTAAGGTGCTCGGCAATCTGGACATTGCCGAACACCGCATACCACAGGACGGCCAGTTTACGCTGACACTGGCAGATCGCCCGATCTCTTTCCGTATCGCCACACTACCCTGTCGCGGTGGGGAAAAAATCGTTCTTCGCTTATTGCACCAGGTCAAACAAGCTCTGGATATTGAGGCGTTGGGGCTCTCATCTCAGCAGCTTGCTCTCTTCCATTCGGCGCTTAATCAGCCGCAGGGGCTTTTGCTGGTCACCGGCCCGACGGGAAGCGGAAAAACCGTCACTTTATATAGTGCGCTACAGGTGCGAAATCGTGATGAAGTCAACATCTGCAGCGTAGAGGATCCGCTGGAGATCCCGATTTTGGGCATGAATCAAACGCAGATTAACCCAAAGGCCGGTTTGACCTTCCATAGCGTGCTGCGCGCCCTGCTACGTCAGGATCCTGATATCATCATGGTCGGTGAAATACGCGACGCGGAAACCGCTGAAATAGCCATAAAAGCGGCACAAACCGGGCACCTGGTTCTCTCCACTCTGCACACCAATTCGACCAGCGAAACCCTGCTCCGCCTGCAGCAAATGGGCGTTGCGCGCTGGATGATCTCATCTGCGCTGTCACTGGTTATTGCTCAACGTCTGGTACGCAAACTGTGTCCACACTGTCGTCGGGAAACCGACAGCGTAACCGAGATACCGCACAATCTCTGGCCACGGGCGCTTCCGCGTTGGGAAACCCCGGGTTGCCAGCACTGCTATCACGGTTACTATGGTCGCCTGGCGCTATTTGAACTTTTACCCGTCAATAGTGCGCTACGCCAGGCGATTACTCAGGGCTTTAGCGCCACGGAGATTGAGTCCCTGGCACGAGGCGCCGGAATGATAACGCTCTTTGAAAGCGGGTGTCTGGCCGTGGAGCAAGGAATGACCACATCGGAAGAAGTGATTCGCGTTTTAGGGCTCCCCCATGGCGACTAAACGACTCTGGCGCTGGCGCGGTATCAACCTTCAGGGCATCCCCTGCCAGGGAACACTCTGGCGTGATAATCGCTCGCAGGCAGTGCAAATGTTACAGCAGGAACGCATCATCCCGCTTTCGCTACGCCGCTGCAGCGTCCAAAACAGCCTCTGGCATCCCCGCCACAGCGGCGAAATCATCCGCCAGTTAGCCACGCTGCTGCAGGCTGGCCTCCCTCTGTCGGAAGGGCTGGAATTGCTGGCACAACAGCAACCTCAAGCACAATGGCAGGCGCTTCTGCAAACGCTGGCGGAGGATCTGGCGCAAGGCGTTTCGCTTTCCAGCTCGCTGGAAAAATGGCCAGAAGTATTCCCCCCACTGTATCTGGCCATGATCCGTACCGGTGAACTGACCGGTAAACTGGAACGTTGCTGCACCCAGTTGGCACAGCAGCAGCGAGAGCAGTTACTTCTTACCGAGAAAGTGAAAAAAGCGCTACGCTATCCGGGCATTATTTTATCCCTGGCGCTACTGGTGATTATGGGAATGCTGTACTTCGTTTTGCCAGAATTTGCCGCTATTTATCAGACTTTTAATACTCCGCTGCCGCTACTGACCCGTGCGGTCATGCGCGCTGGCGCAGGGCTAACCCACTCCTGGCCGTTGCTCGTTGCATCAGGCATTTTACCGATCGTTCTCAACAGGGTCATTCGCCAGAGACCAGACTGGTTGCTCCGCCGTCAAAAACTGCTGCACTCACTCCCGGTATTTGGAAAATTGCTATCCGGGCAACGACTTAGCCAAATTTTTACCGTACTCGCCTTAACGCAAAGCGCAGGTATTAGCTTTTTACAAGGCCTGCAAAGCGTAGAGGAAACCTTAAGCTGCCCGCTGTGGCGACAAAGGCTACAGCAGGCCTGCCTGCACATTACTCACGGCGATCCCATCTGGCAGGCGCTCACCCGCAGCGGAGGTTTTACACCGCTTTGTCTGCAACTGATTCGTACCGGTGAAGCCTCGGGATCGCTGGATACCATGCTGGAGAATCTGGCTCGCCATCACAGTGAGCAGACACATCAGCAGGCAGATAACCTGGCAACCATACTGGAACCCGTCTTACTGATCGTCACCGGAACGCTTGTCGGCTTACTGGTAGTGGCAATGTATTTACCCATTTTTCATCTCGGCGACGCCATTAGCGGGATGGGGGGATAGCGCTGGCGCCCACGCGCCAGCGCGCAGTATCACAGTGTGTTAAACACGCGATTCTCTTGTTCCTGTACGCGAATGAAAGTCGTGCGTTTGGTTAGCTCTTTGAGGCGTGATGCGCCAACGTAAGTGCAGGCGGAGCGCAAACCGCCAAGTATGTCGCGCACGGTGTTATCCACCGGGCCGCGCAGAGGCAGCTTAACGGTCTTGCCTTCCGCCGCACGGTACCCGGCGACACCGCCAACGTGACGTGTCATCGCCGACTCTGAGCTCATACCGTAGAACAGCATGAATTTTTCGCCATTCTCTTCGACTACAGCGCCACCACTTTCTTCATGGCCCGCCAGCATACCGCCAAGCATAACGAAATCCGCGCCGCCACCGAACGCTTTAGCCACATCCCCAGGCATAGTACAGCCACCGTCGCTGATGATCTGTCCTCCCAGACCATGCGCCGCATCCGCACATTCAATCACGGCGGAAAGCTGCGGATATCCCACGCCGGTTTTCACGCGAGTCGTACATACCGAACCGGGACCAATCCCTACTTTCACAATATCAGCGCCAGAAAGAATCAACTCTTCACACATTTCACCGGTGACAACGTTACCTGCGATAATGGTTTTTTGTGGCCAGGCTTCGCGGGCTTTGGCGACAAACTGCACAAAATGCTCCGAATAACCATTCGCAACATCAATACACACAAAGTTAATCTGTGGGCTCTGCGTCAGAATCTGTTCCGTTTTGGCAAAGTCCGCATCGGAAGTACCGGTAGAAACCATCACGTAGCGTAGTACATCTGCAGATACGCTTTGTACAAACGCCTGCCATTGTTCAGCGCTGTAATGCTTGTGTACCGCAGTCAGAACGCCAAAAGCGGCAAGGGCTTTCGCCATAGCAAAGGTGCCGACGGTGTCCATATTGGCCGCGATAATCGGCACGCCGGACCAGGTCTGATCTGAATGTATGAAAGTGAATTCACGTTCCAGCTGTACGTCAGAACGGCTTTTGAGGGTAGAGCGTTTCGGGCGGATAAGAACGTCTTTAAAACCAAGCTTCAAATCTTCTTCAATACGCATGAGCGAATTCCTGGGGTTAATTGCATTATTGTGAGAGCACAACTCCAGTAACGTTATCATACGCATGAATCATAGCCGCGCAAGACTGCGATTTTCGCTTTTTTTACGCTACAATTGTATAAATTTACCTGGTGAATAGCCAAAGCGAATACGCGGTAGCGACTCGCCAGCGAATTATCTTTAACCATTTGATTTACATGCACCCAAAAATCAGAATGCGTGGTGACAACAGTTTGTCGGTTTGATATCACATCGATAAAATCACTGCCGCAGAGTCGTTGTGCTGTAAATAACGGTCCTGTTTATTAAACAATATGCATGTAGTCAGTTTCAGGATTGAGGTGTATGACCTACACAGTGGCGTTAACAGGCGGAATCGGCAGTGGTAAAAGTACCGTAGCCGACGCATTTGCACGCCTCGGAGTTAACGTTATTGATGCAGACATCATCGCGCGCCAGGTTGTCGAGCCCGGCACGCCGGCGCTCGACGCAATTGCTGAACGCTTCGGCCCGCAGATACTCAACAACGAAGATGGCACTCTGAACCGTCGCGTTCTGCGTGAACGCATCTTTGCCCACGTCGAGGATAAGCGCTGGCTGAATGCACTGCTGCACCCGCAAATTCAACGGGAAACGCATCGGCAGATGCAACTTGCCACCTCGCCTTATCTTCTCTGGGTTGTGCCGTTACTGGTCGAAAATCGTTTGTCCGCCAAAGCCGATCGCGTGCTGGTTGTCGATGTGCCGCAAGAGACGCAAATAGAGCGCACGATGCTTCGCGACCGGGTAAGCCGCCAACATGCGGAACATATTCTTGCCGCACAGGCAACGCGCGAACAGCGCCTTGCCGTTGCGGATGATGTTATTGAAAATATGGGCTCACCTGATGCCATCGCTTCGGATGTTGCCCGCCTGCATGCAAAGTATCAACTGCTGGCATCGCAGGGCGTCTCACAGGAAAAAACGTAATGCATACCGCTGTTCTGTTTGAACATCCGCTTAATGAAAAAATGCGCACCTGGCTACGTATTGAATTTTTGCTACAGCAACTGTCCGTATATCCGGCCATTACCAGCCATGCGGATGCGCTGCATTTTTTCCGCAATATCGGCGATCTTTTAGATGTTTTTGAGCGCGGTGAAGTCCGTACCGATCTGCTGAAAGAGCTTGAGCGCCAGCAGCGCAAGCTGCAATCGTGGGCGGAAGTTCCAGGGGTTGATCAGGATCGTATCGACACGCTTCGCCAGCAACTGAAACAATCGGGCAGCACATTAATGTCCGCCCCGCGTATCGGCCAATATCTGCGAGAAGATCGCCTGATTGGGCTGGTGCGCCAGCGCCTAAGTATTCCGGGCGGCTGCTGTAACTTTGATCTCCCGACGCTGCATCTCTGGTTGCATATACCGCAGGAACATCGGGATGAGCAGGTCTCGACATGGCTGACCAGCCTTGACCCTCTATCGCAATCGCTGACGCTTATTCTCGATCTGATTCGCAACTCAGCCACATTCCGCAAGCAAACCAGCCTGAATGGCTTTTATCAGGATAACAGTGAGGATGCCGATCTGCTGCGCCTGCGTCTGGACCTTGCCAGCCAGCTCTATCCACAAATTTCAGGCCATAAGAGCCGTTTTGCCATTCGTTTTTTACCGCAGGACAGCGAACACGGCATCATCCCGCAGCGGTTTGATTTTGAACTGGCCTGCTGTTAAGGAGTCAAGAACATGTCAGAAGAGATAACCGTCAACTGCCCGACCTGCGGCAAACTTGTGGTCTGGAACGAACTGAGCCGCCACCGTCCGTTTTGTTCCAGACGCTGCCAGCTTATTGATTTAGGCGAATGGGCTGCGGAAGAAAAACGCATCCCAAGCAGCAGCGACCTGTCCGACAGCGACGGCTGGAGCGAAAAGGAAGCGTAAGTTCATCAAAGGCGGATACGCGTTGCGCAGCCGCCACAATTCACCAAAGTTACCTTATTCTGCCTGAACCTGCTGAACTAACTTCGCAATCACGGATGCATTTGCTGGAGGGAAATCGGCGGCAGTCAGCGCACGCTGTGCGATCCAGCGCCCCGGTTGCCCTTCTTTGCCCCACGGCTCGCCTTCCCACTCCTCCACCAGCCAAAACCACAGCGTAATATGACGGTCAGGAAACTGATGTTGCAGTTGCTCAAACAGGCGGGATGATTTTACCGTAATTCCCACTTCTTCCTGCAGTTCGCGAACCAAAGCCTGCTCAGCCGACTCACCCGTTTCTATTTTTCCACCGGGGAATTCGAGTTTATTCGCCATATGCGCGTCGGCAGCCCGCTGGGTAATAAAGATCTCCCCTTGCGAATTACGGATAATGCCCACTGAAATTTGCAGATTTTTCATTGTACTTATTCCATAAAAAAGGCGCAGATATCTGCGCCTTTATACTCAATTTTATCAAGCTTAGCTCAGACGTCCATGGCACTGTTTATATTTTTTGCCGGAACCGCATGGGCAAGGATCGTTACGCCCTACTTTACGATCGCCGGTTTGCCCGGCCAGCGCTGCGGCAGCGGCGGCGTCATCATCCTGATGGCTCAGGCGTTGCATCTGCGCCAGACGCTCGGCTTCTTCGCGACGCTGCTGTTCCATCGCTTCAACCTCTTCCGGCATCCGCACCTGAACTTTACTCAGCGTACTGATCACTTCATATTTCAGCGACTCCAGCATCGAAGCAAACATGGAAAAAGATTCACGCTTATACTCCTGCTTCGGATCTTTCTGCGCATAACCGCGCAGATGGATACCCTGACGCAAGTAGTCCATTGCGGCCAGGTGCTCTTTCCACAACGAGTCCAGAGTCTGCAGCATGACGCCTTTTTCGAAATGACGCATCATCTCAGCGCCAACCACTTCTTCCTTACTATGATAAGTTTCGATGGCGCTCTGCAAAATACGCTCGCGAAGAGTTTCTTCGTGCAGCTCTGGCTCTTTATCCAGCCACTCTTTGATCGGTAGATCAAGATCGAAGTCATTTTTCAGACGTTCCTGCAAACCTTCGACATCCCACATCTCTTCCAGCGACTGAGGAGGAATATGCGCATCAATGGTCACTTTGAACACGTCTTCACGAATACTGTTAATCGTTTCGCTAACATCAGTCACATCAAGCAGTTCATTACGCTGGGTATAAATAGCGCGGCGCTGGTCGTTGGCCACGTCATCATATTCCAGCAGTTGCTTACGAATATCAAAGTTGCGGCTTTCAACTTTGCGCTGGGCATTGGCGATCGCCTTGGTCACCCACGGGTGCTCAATCGCCTCACCAGGCTTCATACCCAGTTTACGCATCATGCCGGACACGCGGTCAGAAGCGAAGATACGCATCAGGGCATCTTCCATCGACAGATAGAAACGGGAAGAACCGGGATCCCCCTGACGACCAGAACGACCACGCAACTGGTTATCGATACGACGAGACTCATGGCGCTCAGTACCGATAATATGCAGACCGCCAGCAGCCAGAACCGCATCGTGACGTACCTGCCAGTCGGCTTTGATCTGCGCGATCTGTTCCGGGGTCGGGTCTTCCAGTTGGGCGACTTCAGCCTGCCAGCTCCCCCCCAGCATAATGTCCGTACCACGACCAGCCATGTTAGTCGCAATGGTCACCGCGGACGGATAACCAGCCTGAGCAACGATATCCGCTTCGCTGGCGTGGAACTTCGCGTTCAGCACGTTGTGCTTGATACCCGCTTTAGTCAATTGATGAGAGACCACTTCCGATTTTTCGATAGAAATAGTCCCCACCAGAACCGGCTGACCCGCAGCGGTACGCTCTTTAATATCTTCAATAATGGCCTGAATTTTTTCCGCTTCGGTCATATAGACCAGATCCGCCATATCTTTACGAATCATCGGACGGTTGGTCGGTACCACCACGGTATCCAGCTTGTAAATCGAGCTAAACTCAAACGCTTCGGTATCCGCAGTACCGGTCATCCCCGCCAGCTTCTCATACAAGCGGAAATAGTTCTGGAAAGTAATTGATGCCAGCGTCTGGTTCTCGTTCTGGATTTCAACGCCCTCTTTCGCTTCTACGGCCTGATGTAGCCCATCAGACCAGCGGCGCCCCTGCATGGTACGGCCGGTATGTTCATCGACGATAATAACTTCACCCTCTTTCACGATATAATCAACATCGCGGGTGAACAGCGCATGCGCACGCAGCGCAGCGGTAACATGGTGCATCAGCATAATGTTAGCTGGCGAATACAAAGACTCACCTTCGTCCATAATACCTTCCTGCACCAGCAGTTCTTCAATCAATACCAGACCGCGTTCCGTCAGGTTAACCTGGCGCGCTTTCTCATCAACCGAGAAATGCCCCTCGCCGGTAAAAGTGTCGGAGTCTTCTTTCTCCTGACGCACCAGATGCGGAATAATTTTGTTCACTTTCTTATACATTTCGGAGCTGTCTTCAGCCGGGCCGGAAATGATAAGCGGAGTACGCGCTTCATCGATCAGGATGGAGTCGACCTCATCCACCAGCGCATAGTGCAGTTTGCGCTGCACGCGCTCTTCAGGACTGAACGCCATATTGTCGCGCAGATAGTCAAAACCATATTCGTTGTTGGTACCATAAGTGATATCGGCGGCGTAGGCTTCACGTTTAGCCGGTGCAGGCAAGCCGGACATGTTAATGCCTACGGTCATACCGAGGAATTCAAACAGCGGGCGGTTGTTCTCCGCGTCGCGCTGCGCCAGGTAGTCGTTGACGGTTACGACGTGAACGCCTTTGCCCGTCAGCGCATTAAGATATGCAGGCAGGGTTGCGGTCAGGGTTTTACCTTCCCCTGTACGCATTTCGGCAATGCAGCGATCGTTAAGTACCATGCCGCCCAGTAACTGGACATCGAAATGGCGCATACCAAAGACGCGTTTGCTGGCTTCACGAACAACCGCAAACGCTTCAGGGATCAGACTTTCCAGGCTTTCGCCCTTTTCCAGACGCGCACGAAACTCAGCGGTTTTCCCTTTCAACTCGTCATCAGAGAGCTTCTCCATGGCCGGTTCCATGGCATTGATAACGTTGACAGTTTTGCGCATACGACGCAGCGTACGGTCGTTACGGCTACCGAACACTTTAGTTAATAACTTGATTAGCATAATAAAATCTCAAACGCCCCGCGATGCGGAGTCACAAAAATGGAATGGTTTATTTTTGGTTTAGCTGAGACGTTGAGGCCCGGCGCGAATACCAGCAACCTGGCTAATCCAGGTACTGACGCGAAATGCGCAGTGGGAATAAGATGGGTTATACGCCACCGGGTGAACAACGGCTGGCGGTTTGCTCTCCTGGGTTAACAGGGCGCTAAGCGTATCAAGCAGAGCCAGATGCTGGGCCTGGAGCGGCGAAGACTCTTCGGCTACTGGCAGCGTTTGCGGCGCCATCGCGAAAGAGAGATGACGAATGACCGTGCGAATCGCGTGCTGATGCCAGTAATCAACGGCAAAATTGGGCCGACGGCTGGAAGACTCCAGCAGCGCCAGCTGAGAGAAATTAACTTTAGCAGGATTATGGTTGCTGGAGGTCGTCTTTGCAGGCGATGCGCTTTCATGCTCATGACCGTTGCTAAGCGCAGGCAAACCGAGACTTGCCGCGACCATTCCTAACAGGAGATGCGGCCAGAAATATCGTCTGCCAAACTGTCGCCAGCGCGTCAGCAATCCACTCACTTGCATTACCTTTTGTTTATCGCAACCCAGAGAAAATTTTTGCGTTCAAATACTAACATTAATACGCCTTCACAGCAGCATGAATGAGGCGCCACATAAGGTAAAAACGTTTAAAAAAGGAACAAACGCGCAATAAATACGGATGAGAAATCGAAGCGGGAAACAAATATATCAAAAGAAAACGACTGGCTTCCTGGCCGGAGAGAGTACCAGGTCACCAGTCGCATTTAGCATGGACTGACTTATTACGCCAGAACCATAGTCGGCGCTCGAAACGCCAGCGGCATTTCTGCTTCGTCCTCGAAGGTCACATATTCCCAGGCTTCCTGTTTGGCCAGAACAGCCTGCAGCAATTTGTTATTTAACGCGTGACCGGATTTGTACGCCGTAAACGCGCCGATAATATTGTGCCCGCACATAAACAGATCGCCAATCGCATCCAGCATTTTGTGGCGGACAAACTCATCTTCAAAACGCAGCCCGTCTTCGTTCAAGACGCGATAATCGTCAACAACGATGGCACAATCGAAACTACCGCCCAGGCACAGACCGCGGGACTGCAGATATTCGATATCGCGCATGAAGCCAAAAGTACGTGCACGGCTAATCTGGCGCATGAACGCATCAGCCGAGAAGTTCATCGCATAGCGCTGGTTGCTGGAATCAATCGCCGGATGGTTAAAATCAATGGTGAAGTCCAGTGAAAAACCATTGTACGGTTTGAATTCAGCCCATTTATCGCCATCTTCAACGCGAACCGTCTCTTTGATACGCACAAATTTCTTCGCGCTGTTTAGCTCATCAATGCCGGCATCCAGCAGCAGATAAACGAACGGCGCTGCACTACCGTCCATAATCGGGACTTCCGGCGCATCGACTTCAATAATAATGTTGTCGATACCTAAGCCTGCCAGCGCGGCATTAAGGTGCTCGACCGTCGATATCCGTACGTCATGCTCGTTTACCAGGCAAGTACAGAGCATGGTATCACGCACAGATTTGGCATCGGCCGGGAAATCAACCGGGGGATTCAAGTCAGTGCGACGATAGATGACCCCGGTATTTGCCGGCGCAGGGCGCAACGTCAGGGTGACTTTCTTGCCGGTATGCAAACCGACGCCAGTCGCCTGAACGATACGTTTAAGTGTCCTTTGTTTGATCATCGTATAATCTCGCCAGGTTACCTATTCAACCGATAGTGTACAATACATTTAGCACATTCGGCAGAGCAGTTTAGCATAAAGAGCACAGATGCCCAACTTCCGGCCAATTCTTAATCGGCTTGCTTGCGCAGGAAGGCTGGGATATCCAGATAATCCGGCTCTTTAGCGGTTTGCGGCGTATTGTCGTTAACCACTTTAGCGACCGATTTCTGCTCTTGCGTCAATGGAGACATACCGTGCTGCTGGTAGCGATCCATTACCGGCTGCTGAACCTGCTTGTTGGTTACCAGGGTAATCTCCGGACGTTTATCCATACCGATACCGGTTGCCACAACGGTCACGCGCAGTTCGTCGTTCATATCCGGGTCCAGAGAGGTACCGATAACCACGGTCGCGTTATCCGACGCAAATGCGCGGATAGTGTTACCCACGGTTTCGAACTCATCCAGACGCAGGTCGAAGCCCGCAGTGATGTTGACCAGTACGCCGCGCGCGCCGGACAGATCGATATCTTCCAGCAGCGGAGAAGAGATTGCCATTTCCGCCGCTTCTTCCGCACGGTCTTCACCGCTCGCCACGCCGGAGCCCATCATTGCGTAGCCCATTTCAGACATCACGGTACGCACATCCGCAAAGTCAACGTTCATTAAGCCTGGGCGGGTAATCAGTTCTGCGATACCCTGCACCGCGCCTTTCAGCACGTCGTTTGCCGCGCCAAAGGCGTCGAGCAACGAAATGCCGCGGCCCAGGACTTTCAGCAGTTTGTCGTTCGGGATGGTAATCAGCGAATCGACATGTTTGGACAGCTCGGTAATACCCTGTTCAGCGAATGCCATGCGCTTCTTGCCTTCGAAATTGAAAGGCTTAGTCACGACAGCAACGGTCAGGATCCCCAAATCCTTTGCCACTTCAGCCACCACTGGCGCGGCGCCGGTGCCGGTGCCGCCGCCCATACCGGCGGCGATAAACACCATATCTGCGCCTTCAAGCGCATCACGCAGCGCTTCACGGTCTTCATCAGCGGCGTTACGACCGACTTCCGGGTTTGCGCCTGCGCCAAGACCTTTGGTAATACCGCTACCGATCTGGATTGTCTGGCCAACAGCCGTTTTACGCAACGCCTGCGCATCGGTGTTCACCGCGAAAAATTCGACACCCTCAATGCGCTCGCGCACCATGTGCTCAACGGCGTTGCCGCCGCCGCCACCGACGCCGATGACTTTAATCACCGCGTCGTTGGTTAATTCCATAGGTTCAAACATAATTTCTCTCTCCGTTTTACACTTCGCTCTTCAGGCCGCCTCTTTGTTAGCGCCTTCGTTCCTTCCCGGTCGCTTACCCATATAAGCGCCCGGAAACTCACGTCGTTGCCGACTCGATGCGACATAAATGGCTTTGTGTATTGTGCCTGTCGCCTGAGAACGCTAATTTTCTGCGTTCTCTTAAAAAATTAAAACTCTTTTCGCAACCAACTGTTGAGCCGCTTGATCCACGACCCGACCGTCACGCGTTTTTCCACTTCAGCTTCACCACTGAGATGAGATTCCTTCCCGTAGTGCAGCAGCCCAACCGCCGTTGAGTAATACGGCTCCTGGGCATAATCCGTTAATCCGGTGATGTTCAGCGGCGCCCCAATTCGTACCTGCGTATGGAACACGCGCTGCGCACAGGCGGCAAGGCCTTCGATTTGCGCCGCGCCGCCGGTTAATACAATTCCTGCCGCCAGGTGGTGCTTAACACCTTGTTGACGGAGTTGCTCCTGCAACTGCAGAATCTCTTCATTGACAAGGTTGAGCAATTCGGTATAACGCGGCTCAATCACCTCGGCCAGGGTCTGACGCTGCAGGCTACGCGGCGGACGCCCGCCAACGCTCGGAACTTCGACGTTTTCATCTTTACCGACAATGGAGCCCAGCGCGCAGCCGTGACGCACCTTAATGGCTTCCGCGTCGCTCGGCGGCGTTCCGAAGGCGTAAGCGATATCGCTGGTCACCACATTGCCCGCATACGGGATCACTTTGGTATGACGCAGCGCGCCACCGGTGTATACGGCGATGTCCATTGTACCACCGCCGATATCCACCACGCAGACCCCCAGTTCACGCTCGTCCTCCGTTAATACGGAATAGCTGGAGGCTAACCCGGCGAAAATGAGCTGATCGACTTTCAGGCCGCAGCGTTCCACCGCTTTGACAATATTTTTCGCCATATCGTTATGGCAGGTAATCAAATGCACCTTCGCCTGCATACGCACGCCAGAGAGCCCGACGGGATTTTTAATCCCCTCCTGGTAATCAATCGCGTACTCTTGCGGAATCACGTGCAGAACGCGATGCTCATCACGTACACGCACCGATTTCGCGGTGTGTACCACATTCTCGACGTCATCCTGCGTCACTTCTTCTTCCGAAATCGGCACCATACCAATTTCATTTTGACAACTGATATGCTTGCCGGAAAGCGCCAGATAGACTGACGAAATCTGGCAATCCGCCATCAGTTCAGCCTGGTCAATGGCGCGCTGTACGCATTTCACCACGGATTCCAGGTCGTTCACTCCGCCTTTATCCATACCACGCGATGGGCAACTGCCCACGCCAATGATATTAATCATACCGTCGGGCAGAACTTCCCCTACTAAAGCGGCCACCTTCGCGGTGCCGATCTCCAGTCCAACTACCAGTTTTCTGTCCGTCGCCTTGATCATTGTTGTTCTGCCTGTGCCTGATTCTGTTGTTGATTACTCTCTTCCACGGGAACCGGTGCCCAACCGACTGCTGCCCCCGAGTCATAACGCAAATCAACGTAGCTTATCCGTTTGCCGTCGGTCTGCGCCTGCTGCTGAAGAACCGGGTAGAGTTCTATAAAGCGCTGAAGCCGTTTCATGGTATCGCCCCGACCAAGGTTGAGCTTAATATCGTTATTCAGCGTCAACTGCCAGGAACGACGCGCGGTCATCGCCGCCACTTTCACCGTAAATTTATCTTTTGCCAGCGCCTGCCCCATCTCGCGGTATCCCTGCAGAACTTCGTTCTCACTGCCTTCGGGACCGTATAACATCGGTAAATTCTGTTTGCCGATGCGCTCGGCAGGCACGCTGAAAGAATTCCCGTCCGCATCGACCATATGCTGATCATTCCAGCGCGCAAACGGCACATATTCAACCAGATGAATCTTCAATTCGTCCGGCCACTGCTTTCTGACGCTCGCCTGCTTAATCCACGGCAGACGCTCAATCTGGCTTTGAATAATATTGACATCCTGAGTCATAAAGGTGCCCGGAGGCCCTAACGCAAGAATCGCCTGACGGATATCATCGTTGCGCGTATAGTGGCGCTCGCCGGTGACCACCATTTTCGACAGCGGTAAACGCTGTGCATCTTCCATCCAGCCCAGAACCATCCATCCGCTGACCAGCACGGTACACAGGACCACCAGCAGGAAGAAGATACCTGCCAGACGAGTTCCATTGCTTCGACGCGAAGAGATCCCTTCGTCCTCTTCGTGGTTCCGCGTATTCAGCGCAGCCTGCGACATATCACCCCGCCAGGTCCAAAATTCGAACAACAAGCTGCGAGAAGCTCATCCCTGCCTGGCGCGCCGCCATTGGCACCAGACTATGGCTGGTCATGCCAGGAGATGTGTTTGCTTCCAGCAGATAAAACTGACCATCGCTGTCCATCATCACGTCAATTCGCCCCCATCCGCGACAGCCAAAACTATCCCAGGCTTTTTGCGCCAGCGTCTTGATTTCGGACTCGCGGGCAGGATCTTCAAGACCAGGACAGAAATATTGTGTCTCATCAGAAAGATACTTCGCCTCATAATCATAGAAGGTTCCAGCCGCCAGGATACGTATTGACGGTAAAATGTCTTCTCCAAGGATAGCGACGGTAAATTCAGGCCCACTGAGCCATTTTTCAATTAAAACTTCGTCATCGTGCTGAAAAGCCAGCGTCAATGCGGCTTGCAATGCACAACTTTCACTCACTATCGACATACCAACGCTTGAGCCTTCCCGGCTGGGTTTAACAACCAGCGGCAGACCAAGCGCCGAAATTTGCTGTTCAACTTCAGGGGACAGCCCTGCATTAAATTGTTTTCCCGTCACGGTCACCCATGGCGCAACGGGTAAGCCAGCCCCCTGCCACAGCAATTTGCTGCGCAACTTATCCATTGAAATCGCCGAGGCCATCACGCCACTACCGGTATAAGGCAGTTGAATCAATTCCAGCAGCCCCTGCAATGTCCCATCTTCACCACCACGACCATGCAGCGCAATAAACGCTTTCTGAAATCCCATATTTTTCAATTGGGTAATATCAACATCGCGCGGATCGACAGGATACGCATCAACGCCAGCATCACGCAAAGCGGCCAGCACAGCCGAGCCTGACTTGAGCGAAACATCACGTTCAGCCGAAGTCCCACCAAAGAGAACGGCGATTCTATCAGCCATGGCGCTCCTCCGGCGTTTTCTGCGGTTGCAATTTAATTTCAGCCAGATGGCGGGCGATTTTACCGATATTTCCCGCGCCCTGAACCAGCACCAGATCGTTGCCGGTCAATACGGAAGCCAGCATTTCCGCCGCCTGGTTCGGATCTGAAACCAGAATCGGATCCACTTTCCCGCGCCCGCGAATCGTGCGGCACAGCGAACGGCTATCCGCACCTGGGATAGCGGCTTCTCCGGCTGGATAGACATCCAGCATCAGCAAAGCATCAACCTGAGTTAGCACGTTGGCGAAATCGTCGTACAGATCGCGCGTACGGGTAAAACGGTGCGGCTGAAACAGCATCACCAGATGTTTATCCGGCCAGCCCGCGCGTGCCGCTTTAATGGTAGCGTCAACTTCCGTCGGATGATGGCCATAATCATCAATCAGCATGGCGGTGCCATCTTTACCGTTCACCGCAGCTAACGGATATTCGCCAAGGAAATCAAAACGACGTCCGGTTCCCTGGAAGTTTTCCAGCGCATGCAGGATGGCGACATCGTCAATGCCCTCTTCCGTCGCAACGGCAACCGCCGCAGCCGCGTTCAGTGCGTTATGACGCCCCGGTGCGTTCAGCGTCACCTGGATAACGTCTCTG
Organism: Klebsiella indica; assembly: GCF_005860775.1. Lineage (GTDB taxonomy): Bacteria > Pseudomonadota > Gammaproteobacteria > Enterobacterales > Enterobacteriaceae > Klebsiella > Klebsiella indica. The sequence continues at coordinate 207,652 of NZ_VCHQ01000024.1, read as the reverse complement.
TCCTGGCGCACCAGACGGAAATGCCCCTGAGCGCCGATCTGGCGATAATCTTCAACGCGCACATCAGCATCATCGCTGAATCCGTAGGTCGTGATCTGGCGACCAACGCGCGGCAGCAGTTCACGGATAACCGGATCGTCCACGCACATCACCGCGCGTCCGTAGAACGGCAGATTGTGCAGGAAGTTAATAAACGTCTGCTTCAGATTTTCGAAGTCGCCGTGGTAAGTATCCATATGATCGGCTTCGATATTCGTCACGATAGCGACCATCGGCTGCAAATGCAGGAACGAAGCGTCGCTCTCATCCGCTTCAGCGATCAGATAACGGCTATTCCCCAGGCGCGCATGCACGCCCGCGGCTTTCACCAGTCCGCCGTTAACAAAGGTGGGATCAAGCCCCGCCTCTGCATAAATGCTCGATACCATCGCCGTCGTCGTGGTTTTTCCGTGCGTCCCGGCAATGGCAATACCGTGACGAAAACGCATCAATTCCGCCAGCATCTCGGCGCGACGAATCACCGGAATACGCGCTTCATGAGCAGCGACAATTTCCGGGTTATCCGCAGAAATCGCGCTGGAAACAACAACCACGCTCGCATCGCGCACGTTCTCAGGGCGATGGTTGAAATAAATCGTGGCGCCAAGCCGGGTCAACTGCTGGGTTACCGGGTTCGGCGCCAGATCGGAGCCGCTAATCTGATAACCTTCGTTAGCCAGAACTTCGGCAATACCGCCCATGCCGGCACCACCAATGCCAACAAAGTGAATGTGCCGGACGCGACGCATCTCGGGCACGATGGAACGGAGTTTTGCCAGATCTTGTGTATTCATTCTTTACGCCATCAACTTCTTTATTCGGACGGTGATATTCACCGCGATTAGCGCGCCAGTGCTGCGGCGCTCACTTCTTCTGCTACCCGCTCGGTAGCGTCCGGAATCGAGGCTCTACGCGCTCGCTCCGCCATATCCAGCAGCGTTTCCCGATCCCAACTGGCCAGGATCCGGGCGACGGCATCCACGGTAAACTGCGGTTGTTCAAGGATCTTTGCTGCGCCCGCTTTCTCCAGCGGCAGTGCATTCCAGTACTGCTGACGATCTTTGTGCTGAAAAGGCACAAACAGCGCCGGTAACCCCGCGGCGGCAATTTCACTCACCGTCAACGCGCCGGAACGACACACAACAACATCGGCCCAGGCATAAGCTGCCGCCATGTCATCAATAAATTCGGTCACTTTATGCTGCGGCTGGCCGGCATCGGCATATGCCTGCTGCACGGTTTCCTCGCCACCTTTGCCGCTCTGGTGCCAGATGGTCACGGCAGATCCCAGCTTCGCCGCCACCTGCGGCATCGTCTGGTTGAGCACGCGCGCGCCCTGCGAACCGCCTATCACTAATACGCGCGTCGGCCCTTGACGCCCGATCAAGCGCAGCTCCGGCAGCGGCAGCGCCAGCACATCCGTGCGCACCGGGTTACCGACGACATCGGCATGGGGAAAAGCGCCGGGAAACGCCTGCATCACCTTTTTGGCAATTTTCGCCAGCCATTTATTGGTCAACCCGGCAATACCGTTTTGCTCATGCAGCACAACCGGGATCCCCAACGACCATGCAGCCAGACCGCCAGGCCCGGAAACATATCCGCCCATGCCCAGCACCACATCCGGCTTAAAACGCTGCATAATCGCCCGAGCCTGGCGCCAGGCGTTGAAAATACGGAGCGGCGCCAGCAGTAGCGCTTTCAGACCTTTGCCTCGCAGACCAGAAATCTGAATAAAATCAATGTCAATACCGTGCTTCGGCACTAAATCCGCTTCCATACGATCCGCGGTACCCAGCCAGCGAACGTGCCAGCCCTGGTCCATTAAATGGTGCGCAACGGCCAGTCCCGGGAACACATGCCCGCCGGTACCGCCCGCCATCACCATTAACCGCTTTTCCTGACCGCTCATCTCACACCCCGTGTAAACGCCTGGGCTTTTTCCAGACGCGTTTCATAATCAATACGTAACAACAACATGATGGCCGTCGACATAATCAACAAACTCGAACCACCGTAGCTAATCAGCGGTAACGTCAGACCTTTGGTCGGCAACATACCCGCCGCCGCGCCGACATTAACCAGCGCCTGAAAGCTAAACCAGATGCCAATGGCGCAGGCCAGAAAACCGGAGAAACGATGGTCGATTTCCAGCGCTTTACGCCCAATGGACATGGCGCGAAAAGCGACGAAGAATACCATTAAAAGCGCAAGAACCACACCGATATAACCGAGTTCTTCACCGATAATGGCGAAGATGAAATCGGTATGCGCTTCAGGCAAATACTCCAGTTTCTGTACTGAGTTGCCGAGGCCCTGCCCCCACATCTCACCACGACCAAAAGCCATCAGCGACTGAGTTAACTGGTAACCGCTGCCGAACGGATCTTCCCACGGATTCCAGAAAGAGGTGACACGGCGAATACGATACGGCTCGGCGAGGATCAGCAGCACCACTGCAGAAATGCCCATACCAATAATCGCGATAAACTGCCACAGCTTGGCGCCCGCAAGAAACAGCATGGCCAGAGTGGTCACAAACAGCACGACGACTGTACCGAGATCGGGCTGCGCCAGCAGCAAAATCGCCAGCACAAAAATCACGCCCATCGGCTTGAGGAAGCCGCGCAGATTATTACGAACTTCATCAGCCTTACGCACCAGGTAGTTGGCGATGTAGCAGAACAGTGACAGCTTGGTAAACTCCGCAGGCTGAATACGTAACGGCCCCAGTGCAATCCAGCGCGACGCGCCGTTAACCGAGCTGCCGACCACTAAAACGATCAACAGCATCACGATAGAGGCGATCAGCATCGCGGTACTGTAGCGCTGCCAAAACTCCATTGGCAGGCGCAGCGTCACCATCGCCAGCCCCAACGCCAGCAGAATGTATAAACCATCACGTTTGGCAAACAGAAACGGATCGTTGGCCAGACGCTGTCCTACCGGCATCGAGGCCGAGGTCACCATAATGAAACCGATTGCCGCCAGGCCAAAGGTCAGCCACAGCAGCACGCGATCGTACATCACCAGGCTATCGCTGTCCTTCGGACGCGAACCCATCACCCACCCTTTCAGCGCGGCGAACAGCCAGGCGAAAATAGACATTCCCGGCAGTCTCAGTCGCGGTATTTTCAGGCGCGGGAGTGATAAACGCATCAGCCTAACTCCTTCGCCAGACGGGCAAAAACATCGCCGCGTTGTTCAAAGTTCTTAAACTGATCGAGGCTGGCGCACGCCGGCGACAGCAGCACCATATCGCCGGCAACGACCTGAGGAGCGATCAGGCGCATTGCCTGTTCCATGGTTTCCGTCTGCACAGCAACCTCCGGGCGCAGCGCCGCCAGCTGCGCGCCATCGCGGCCAAAGCAGTACAGCCGGATATTTTCCCCTGTCAGATAGCGGCTTAACGGAGTGAAATCGGCGGATTTCCCATCGCCCCCCAGCAACAGATACAGCGTGCCATCGATATGCAGGCCATTGAGCGCCGCTTCGGTACTGCCGACGTTAGTGGCTTTGGAATCATTGATCCAGCGCACGCCGTTATGTTCCAGCGCCAGTTGAAAGCGATGCGCCAGCCCGGTAAATGTGGTCAACGCTTTCAGGCTGCTGGCGCGCGGCAGGCCTGCGGCATCGGCCAGCGCTAATGCCGCCAGGGCATTGCTGTAATTGTGTTGACCGCTAATTTTCATCTCTTTAACGTTGAGTACTTTCTCACCTTTTACGCGCAGCCAGGTTTCTCCCTGCTGGCGGTTCAGATGATAATCGCCAACGTCAACGCCGAAGCTGATGCAGCGCTCATCAGCGCCGCGTACCGGCATGGTTAAGGCATCATCAGCATTAACGATGCAGGCCCGGGCATGCTCATAAATGCCCAACTTAGCGGCACGGTACTGCTGCAGCCCCAACGGATAGCGGTCCATATGATCTTCGGTAACGTTGAGGATCGTCGCCGCTACCGCCCGCAGACTGAAGGTGGTTTCCAGTTGGAAACTGGAAAGTTCCAGTACATACAGTTCACGTTCAGGGGCCAACAGCATCAGCGCAGGGAGACCAATATTGCCCCCTACACCGACATTGACGCCCGCCGCTTTCGCCATTTCGCCGACCAGAGTGGTCACGGTACTTTTGCCATTAGAGCCGGTAATCGCGACGATTGGCGCCTGCGCCTCACGGCAGAACAGTTCGATATCGCCGACGATCTCCACCCCAGCATCTGCCGCAGCACTCAGGGAAGGATGCGCCAGCGCGATGCCAGGGCTGGCGACAATCAGGTCCGCCGCCAGCAGCCAGTCATCGTTCAGACCGCCGACATAGCGCTCAACGGCTTCCGGCAGTTTATCCAGCCCGGCAGGCGCGACACGGGTATCCATTACCCGCGGCGTCACGCCGCGAGACATGAAAAAGTCCACGCACGACAGGCCGGTCATGCCCAGCCCAATAATGACGACTTTTTTACCCTGATAATCTGCCATGTTTAACGTACCTTCAGCGTCGCCAGGCCAATCAGCACCAGCATCAGCGAAATAATCCAGAAGCGCACAATAACGCGCGGTTCCGGCCAGCCTTTCAATTCATAGTGATGGTGAATCGGCGCCATACGGAAGATGCGCTGACCGCGCAGCTTGAAGGAGCCGACCTGCAGAATCACCGACAATGTTTCAACGACGAAAACGCCCCCCATAATCACCAGCAAGAACTCCTGGCGCAGCAGCACAGCGATAATCCCCAGTGCGCCGCCCAGCGCCAGCGACCCAACGTCTCCCATAAAGACCTGCGCCGGATAGGTGTTAAACCAAAGAAAACCGAGACCGGCGCCGACAATTGCCGTACAGACAATCACCAGCTCACCGGCGTGACGCAAATAGGGAATATGCAGATAGTTAGCAAAGTTCATGTTACCGGTGGCCCAGGCCACCAGCGCGAACCCGGCGGCAACAAATACGGTCGGCATAATCGCCAGCCCGTCGAGACCATCGGTCAGGTTGACCGCGTTGCCGGTACCGACGATGACAAAATAGGCCAGCAGGATATAGAACAGCCCCAACTGCGGCATCACGTCTTTAAAGAATGGCACCACCAGTTGCGTGGCGGGCGTCTCTTTACCCGCCATATACAGCGCGAAGGCGACGCCTAACGCAATCACCGACATCCAGAAGTATTTCCAGCGGGCGATCAGACCCTTGGTGTCTTTACGCACCACTTTGCGATAGTCATCAACGAAACCGATAACGCCGTAGCCGACCAGTACCGTCAGCACACACCAGACATAAGGATTGGATGGATAGGCCCACAGCAGAACGGAAACGACAATGGCGGTCAGGATCATGATCCCGCCCATGGTTGGCGTGCCGCGCTTGCTAAAGTGTGATTCCGGGCCATCGTTACGCACCACCTGGCCGAAAGAGAGTTTTTGCAGACGGGCGATCATCCGCGGGCCCATCCACAAAGAGATGAACAGCGCGGTCAGCAGGCTGACAATGGCACGAAACGTCAGGTAGGAAAAGACGTTAAAGCCGGAATAATATTTGACCAGATGCTCGGCCAGCCATACTAACATGTTCCGTTCTCCTGTAATGCGCGTACTACCTCTTCCATGGCGGCACTACGTGAACCCTTCACTAAAATGGTCATAATTTTGTGTTCTGACATCAATTCTTGTAGTCGCGTCACCAGCTGCGTTTTATCGCTAACGTGTTCGCCGACGCCGCTGGCGTCGCTAATGGCTGCGCTCAATGTACCAACGCTTAATACGCGATCGATCCCGCCCGCTTTCGCCGCCTCACCGACCTGACGATGGCAGGCCTGACTTTCCGCACCGAGTTCGGCCATATCGCCAACGACCAGCACCCGATAACCCGGCATCTCTGACAGCACCTGTACCGCGGCGGTCATTGAGCCGACGTTGGCGTTGTAGGAGTCATCCAGCAGAAGCTGGCTATCGGTCAACGCGATCGGGAATAATCTTCCCGGCACCGCTTTCAGCCCCTGCAAACCGGCTTTAATCGCCGCATGGGTCGCCCCCACCGCCATCGAGAGCGCGGCGGCAGCCAGCGCATTGGCAATGTTGTGACGTCCCGGCAATGGCAGCAGGACATCAACGCTGCCCGTTGGAGTGCACACGGTAAATTCTGTACCGCGTGAGGTCACGCGAACGTTCGTCGCGGTGAAATCGCTATTGGCGGCGTTCGGCGAGAAGCGCCAGGTCTTACGTTCGCCAATCACGCTTTGCCAGTTCAGCCAGTCATTGTTATCGGCGTTCATAATGGCAATACCGTTGACGGGCAGACCGGTGTAAATTTCGCCCTTGGCCTTCGCAACACCTTCCAGCGAGCCGAAACCTTCAAGATGCGCGGCGGCCAGGTTATTGACTAACGCCGCTTCAGGTCGCGTCAGGCTAACGGTCCAGGCAATTTCGCCCTGGTGATTGGCACCTAGCTCGATAACCGCATAATCATGGTCTTTAGTCAGACGCAGCAGCGTCATTGGCACGCCGATATCATTGTTCAGGTTGCCTGCGGTATACAGCGTATTGCCGCACTGGCTCAGAATCGCGGCGGTCATCTCTTTGACCGAGGTTTTACCGGAAGAACCGGTCAGCGCGACGACCCTCGCGGGAACCTGCTGACGCACCCATGCCGCCAGTTCGCCGAAGGCCTGTCGGGTATCCTTCACCACCACCTGCGGCAAATCGCACGCCAGTTGACGGCTGACCAGCAATGCCCCGGTGCCAGCGGCTTTTGCCTGGTCGGCAAAATCATGGGCATCAAAGCGCTCACCTTTCAGTGCCACAAACAGGCAGCCAGCCGTGATCTTACGGGTATCCGACGTGACCTCATCAATCGCCACATCGCCGCCGTGCAGTTCGCCGCGCGTAATGTCGGCAAGCTGGCTGAGAGTCAAGCGAATCATGCGACCGTCCCCAGCAGACGCGCAACGGTGACGCGGTCAGAATAATCAAGCCGGCGATTGCCAACGATCTGGTAATCTTCGTGGCCTTTTCCCGCCACCAGCACCACATCGCTTTCTTTCGCCTGCATCACCGCACTGGTTACCGCTTCGGCACGCCCCTCAACCGCTTTAGCACGCCCCGCGTCGAGCATACCGGCGAGGATGTCGTTAATAATCGCCCGCGGCTCTTCGGTGCGCGGGTTGTCATCGGTGACCACAACAATGTCGGCGAATTCTTCCGCGATAGCGCCCATCAGCGGGCGTTTGCCTTTGTCGCGGTCCCCGCCGCAGCCAAACACACACCACAGTTTACCGGCGCAGTGCAGACGCGCCGCCTGTAGCGCTTTTTCCAGCGCATCGGGCGTGTGGGCGTAATCGACCACTACTGTCGGTTTTCCCGGCGCGCTGAACACTTCCATTCGCCCGCAAACCGGCTGCAGGCGAGGAGCCGTTTTCAATAGCTCAGCCAACGGATAACCCAGCGCCAGCAGCGTCGCCAACGCCAGTAACAGATTACTGACGTTAAAGGCGCCCATCAGGCGGCTTTCGATCTCCCCCTTGCCCCAGGTGGAGTCAAACTGAATGGTCGCGCCGCCGTCGTGATAGTTTACGGCGGTTGCTTTGAGCCAGCGTCCCCGGCAGTTCGGATTAATGTGTTCTCCCATTGATACAGCAACCGCATCCGGCAGTTTCGCTAACCAGCGGCGGCCGACTTCATCGTCCGCATTGACGATAGCCTGACCAAAATGGTGGGTTGAATAGAGCAGCCATTTCGCCGCTTCGTAATGCTCCATATCGCCATGATAATCAAGGTGATCCCGGCTCAGGTTGGTAAAGATCGATGCAGCAAACTTCAGCGCGGCGACGCGGTGCTGTACCAGACCGTGAGAGGAAACCTCCATCGCGGCAAAGGTCGCGCCCTGCGACGCCAGGCGGGAAAGCACCTGTTGAACATCGACTGCCGAACCGGTGGTATTTTCCGTCGGGATGATTTTATCCAGCAGGCCATTCCCGACTGTGCCCATTACCGCACTGGTTTCGCCGAGTAGCTTCGCCCATTGCGCCAGCAGTTGAGTGGTGGTGGTCTTGCCGTTCGTCCCGGTTACGCCGACCAGGCGCAGTTGCTCCGAAGGTTGATGGTAAAAGCGCCCGGCCAGCGCAGATAAACGCTCATTGAGCTGGCTCAGATAAATGACCGGTACGCCGTGCATTTCACGGATTTCACCGTCGTTAGCCTCATCTTTGGCCTCAGCAATAATGGCAGCAACACCTTGCGCTATCGCCTGCGGGATATAACGACGCCCGTCCGCCTGATGACCTAAAACCGCAATGAAAAGATCGCCAGAAGCCGCCACCCGGCTGTCCAGCGTCATTTCTCGCAGAATTCGCTCCGGCGCGCCAGGCACCCACGGAGCGAGAAGGTCGCGCAAATTACGATCTGCCACCTGTCCCCTCGCCTTTATTAATCACTAATTCACTTTTTTCGGCCGTTGCTAACGCATCCGGTTCAATGTTCATGGTACGCAACACGCCTCCCATGATGGCACCGAAGACCGGCGCGGAAACGGCGCCGCCGTAGTATTTACCCGCCTGCGGATCGTTGATCACCACCACCAGCGCGAAGCGTGGGTGACTGGCGGGCGCAACGCCTGCGGTGTAAGCAATATATTTATTGATATAGTGGCCATCCGGCCCGACTTTTTTCGCCGTACCGGTTTTAATGGCGATGCGATAGCCTTTGATGGCCGCCTTCACGCCGCCGCCGCCTGGCAGCGCCACGCTTTCCATCATATGAACAACGGTACGCACGATGGATTCCGGGAACACGCGCTCTCCGGGAACCGGGGGATCAACTTTGGTAATCGACAGCGGGCGATAAATGCCATAACTGCCGATCGTCGCATAGACTCGCGCTAACTGTAACGGGGTTACCATTAGCCCATAGCCGAAAGAAAAGGTGGCCCTCTCTATGTCAGACCACCGTTGTTTTTGAGGGTATAAGCCACTGCGTTCTCCGACCAACCCCAAATTGGTCGCTTTTCCAAGTCCAAAACGTGAGTAAGTATCCACTAACGCTGAGGACGGCATCGCTAACGCCAGCTTAGAAACACCGACGTTACTCGACTTCTGTAGTACCCCGGTCAGGGTTAATTCGCTATAGCGCGCCACGTCTTTAATTTCGTGACCGTTAATTCGATAAGGAATCGTATTCAGCACGCTATTTTCGTTAACAATACCGCGCTGAAGCGCCGTCATCACTACCATCGGCTTCACCGTTGAACCCGGCTCAAACACGTCGGTAATGGCGCGATTACGCATGGCATCTTTGGCGGTTCCGGAGAAATTGTTAGGGTTATAGGATGGGCTATTAGCCATCGCCAGCACTTCACCGGTGTTAACATCCACCAGTACCGCGCTTCCCGACTCCGCTTTGTTAAACGCCACGGCGTTGTTCAGCTCGCGATACACCAGCGCCTGCAAACGCTCGTCAATGCTTAGCGCGAGGTTATGCGCCGCCTGGCTATCGGTAGAGGAGATATCCTCAATCACACGACCATAGCGGTCTTTACGCACAATACGTTCGCCAGGCTGACCGGTGAGCCACTTATCAAAGCTCTTTTCAACGCCTTCGATCCCCTGGCTGTCGACGTTGGTGAAACCAATAAGGTGAGCGGTTACTTCGCCTGACGGATAGTAACGGCGGGACTCTTCGCGCAGATGAATCCCCGGCAACTTCAGCTTACGGATGTAATCGGCCATATCAGGATTAACCTGGCGCGCCAGATAGATAAAGCGCATCCGTGGATTGGTATTGATACGCGAAGCCAGCTGATCCAACGGCATATTCAGCACATCTGCCAGCGCCTTCCAACGGTTGTCCAGCGTGACGCCGCCGGCATCATGCAACTCTTTCGGATCGGCCCAAATCGCTTTCACCGGCACACTCACTGCCAGCGGACGACCGGAGCGATCGGTTATCATCCCACGTGCGGTGGACACTTCCTGCACACGCAGCGAACGCATATCGCCCTGACGCACCAGCATGTCGGGACTAATCACCTGTAGCCAGGCCACGCGGCCCAGCAGAAAACCCAGCGCCAACAGAATACAGCCGCATAACAACGCAAAACGCCAACTAACAAAGTTGGCCTGTTCTTCCTGACGTTTTGCTTTTAACGTTTTCGGCGCTGCTTTCATGCGTCGCAATAATCCTTATTTCTGTACAACGATATTTTCTTGTGATGGATCGACGTGTTGCATATGTAATTTCTCCGTCGCAATCCGCTCAACCCGGCTGTGATCGCCCAGCGCGTTCTCTTCAAGGATCAGGTTGCGCCATTCAATATCCAGCGCATCACGCTCCAGAACCAGCTGTTCGCGCTGCGCAGTTAACAGGCGCGTATGATGCGCCGTCGTCACCACCGTAATCGCCGTGATAATGATGCAAATGAACAGGCAGAGTGGCAGTTTCCCAAACCGCAGAAGATCGTCTCCGATCACGCCAGGCAAAGCATGGCGCTCGTTGCTTCCTATCGATCCTTTAACCTTACTGAGGGCTTCTGTCACTCTGCCGATCATGCGTTCGTCCTCTCTGCAATACGCAGCACTGAACTACGGGCCCGTGGATTTTCCGCCACTTCTTCTTCGCCCGGCATCAACTTGCCTAATGCTCTTAGCTCACGGCCGCCCAGTTTTTTGAGCTGCTCTTCCGTCATCGGCAACCCCGCGGGAACCTGCGGACCGCGGCTTTGCTCACGCATAAAACGCTTCACAATACGGTCTTCCAGCGAGTGGAAACTGATGATGGAAAGCCGCCCTCCCGGGGCCAGCACGCTGAGCGAGCTTTTTAGCGCCTGCTCTATCTCCTCCAGTTCACTGTTCACCCAAATGCGCACCGCCTGGAAGGTACGGGTCGCGGGATGTTTGAATTTGTCTTTTACCGGCGTTGCCGCCGCCACCACTTCCGCCAGTTCTTTGGTTCGCGTCATCGGCTCAATACGGTTACGCTCGACAATCGCACGCGCAATGCGTTTGCCAAAACGCTCTTCGCCAAAGGTTTTTATCACCCAGGCGATATCGGCTTCATCGGCGGTTTGTAACCACTCAGCGGCTGACTGGCCGCGAGTCGGATCCATACGCATATCCAGCGGGCCATCGCGCATAAACGAAAAACCACGTTCCGCATCATCCAGTTGCGGTGATGAGACGCCAAGATCGAGCAAAATACCGTCGATCTTACCGGTAAGATTGCGCTCGCCAACATAGTCAGCCAGCAGTGAAAAAGGACCATGAACGATGGAAAAACGAGGATCATCAATGGTTTTTGCCACGGCAATAGCCTGCGGGTCACGATCGATTGCCAGCAGGCGTCCTTCCGCTCCCAGCCGGGAGAGAATCAGACGCGAGTGACCACCGCGTCCAAAAGTGCCATCAATGTAGATACCGTTCGGACGAATATTCAGACCATTGACGGCTTCATCCAGAAGGACCGTAGTATGTTTAAAATTTTCCATCATTTACAAAGACAAATCCTGCAGGCGCTCCGACAGTTCCCCGGAAGCGGACTGCTCAGCGTCAATATCTTCCTTGACCCGTTGATACCAGGTCGTTTCGTCCCACAGTTCAAACTTGTTGAACTGCCCGACCAGCATCACTTCTTTTGTCAGCCCGGCATGTTGCCGCAGCACCGGCGCTATCAACAGGCGCCCGGCGTTATCCATCTGACATTCGCTGGCATGCCCCAGAAGCAGACGCTGTACGCGCCGCTCAGCGGGATTCATGCTCGATAAACGCGACAATTTTTGCTCGATGATTTCCCATTCAGGCAAGGGGTAAAGCAGCAGGCATGGGTGATGGAGGTCAATGGTACATACCAGTTGACCGGAAGCGCCCTCGATCAGCCCGTCGCGATAGCGCGTCGGGATAGCCATACGGCCTTTACTGTCGAGATTGACTAACGTTGCCCCACGGAACATGCCAGCCTCACCTCTTTTCGCCACTTTATCCCACAAATTCCCACAAGAAGGAGTTTACGGAGCGGAGGAAAAGCTTGTCAAGCTAGCACGAATACCAACGGAGCCTAAAAACCCATTATTTACAGCCGATATTCGCCCTGACGAAAAATCAACCAACAAACGAGGCAAATTAACGCTATGAATATCGGTAAGAAAATAACCAACAAACGTGTAACAGTTAAAAGCTGCAAAATATCTTCGGCAGGAAAATATTAAAGTGTCAGTTTGCGACGCGAGCGGCATTTTAGGTCATTCTGATGCGGGTTAACAGCATCAGTTAGCGCCTGAGAGGGCCTTTTACAGCGTGAGGCAGGGTTCGTGGCCAGCATAATAGTGAGAAAACGAGGATTAATTCAGCAACGCGCCGATTGAGTGTAACAAAATAATACAAACAGTTTAGCCAATCCATTTAGCGAGTAATAAAAGCGCAAAATAATTGGCCGTAAGAATAAAATTAAAAAAGGTGGCAGAAAGATTAAGGATTTATCTGAAAGATGCTTCACCCTGCCATTTTTACACCATTCATCCGAATTATCGCCAGACGCGCATCGGTCTGGCGAACGCTTTACGCATAATCCTGGTAACCTATTAGCGCAAATGCTCAGCGGCGGTTTAGCGTGCCGCGACGATACAAATTACGCCGGATACGGCTCAAGCCCGGTTTCGGTTTACGGGGTTCATCCAGGCTGGCCAGCACGATCTCCAGAACGCGTTCCGCAACATCGCGATGGCGCTGAGCAACGGCTAACACCGGACACTGGAGAAAATCCAGCAGTTCATTATCGCCAAAAGTGGCAATCGCCAGCTCAGAAGGCAATTTCCCTTCCCGGCGCAGCGCAACATCCATTACGCCCTGCAGCAGCGGAAACGAAGTCGTAAACAGCGCCTGTGGCATAGGATGGGTCTCCAGCCACTTTTCGAACAGTTGCGCCGCCGCTTCACGTTCGTAACTGTTTGCATAGAGGAAATGCACCTCTCGTGGATCGTCCTTCCACGCGGTACGAAATCCCTGCTCACGCAGGAAGCTCACCGAAAGCTCCGGCAATGCGCCAAGATACAGTACCGTTTCCGCCGGAAATTTGCGTAATTCCGCCGCGAGCATTTCAGCGTCATCCTGATCGGCGCCAACGACACTGGTAAAGTGTTCGCGATCGAGCGCGCGGTCAAGGGCAACAATCGGGAACGAATCGTTGGCCCAGCGCTGGTAGAACGGATGCTCAGGCGGTAACGAAGTGGAGACGATAATCGCATCGACCTGGCGCTGCAGCAGATGCTCAATACAGCGCATCTCGTTATCCGGTTGATCCTCGGAACAGGCAATGAGCAGTTGATAACCACGCTGACGCGCCTGGCGCTCCAGGTAATTGGCGATACGCGTATAGCTGGTGTTCTCCAGATCCGGAATAACCAGACCAATAGAGCGCGTACGTCCTGCACGCAAGCCGGCAGCGACCGCATTCGGATGATAGTTATGCTCACGAACAACCGCCATCACCTTTTCAACAGTCTTATCGCTAACGCGATACTGCTTCGCTTTACCATTAATCACATAGCTGGCGGTGGTTCGCGAGACACCGGCCAGCCGGGCGATTTCATCCAGTTTCACAATTGCCCCTTGGGTAATAAGTACAAAACATAACCATTCTTCAGGTATGGCTTCATTTTTATAACATCTAAACGCAGAAAAGTTAGCACAGCAACCGCTTTAGTCTACAGTTCCCACCGATTTCGCAAAAAAATAGCCCGACAAGCTGTGCCGGGCTATTTTTACATCAATTTCAGGGGATCAGCGCATGATTTTGTCGCCACGGGACAATCCAACGACCCCCGAGCGGGCCACTTCGACAATTCGTGCGACATCACGCAAAGAAGCCAAAAACGCATCCAGCTTGTCGCTGGTTCCGGCCAGTTGCACGGTATAGATAGAGGGCGTCACATCGATAATCTGCCCACGGAAAATTTCCGTATTACGCTTCACCTCGTCACGTCCGTAACCGCTGGCCTGCACTTTCACCAGCATAATTTCACGCTCAACATGCGCGCCCTGGCCAAGCTCGTTAACGCGTAAGACGTCCACCAGCTTGTGCAGTTGCTTTTCTATCTGCTCAATCACTTTCTCATCGCCGACGGTCTGAATTGTCATTCTGGAAAGCGTCGGATCGTCGGTCGGCGCGACCGTAAGGCTTTCAATATTATAACCACGCTGCGAAAAGAGGCCGATTACACGGGATAATGCCCCCGATTCGTTCTCCAGTAATACTGATAATATCCGGCGCATAATCAGGTCCTCTCCGTTTTGCTCAACCACATTTCATCCATACCGCCACCGCGAATCTGCATCGGATAGACATGCTCGCTGCCATCAACCGCCACATCAACGAAAACCAGACGGTTATTGCGCACCTGTTCCAGTGCCTGAGCGAGTTTCTCCTCCAGCTCCTGGGGGTCGCTAATACGAATCCCGACATGGCCATAAGCTTCCGCCACGCGGGCAAAGTCGGGCAGCGACGCCATATAGGATTGTGAATGGCGACCAGAATAGAGCATGTCCTGCCACTGTTTAACCATTCCGAGATAGCGGTTGTTCAGATTCAGAACCAGTACCGGCAATTCGTATTGCAGCGCGGTAGAGAGTTCCTGAATATTCATCTGGATACTGCCATCGCCGGTCACACAGATAACCATTTCGTCCGGCAGCGCCATTTTGACGCCAAGGGCGGCAGGCAAACCGAATCCCATCGTGCCCAGGCCACCGGAATTAATCCAGCGCCTCGGTTTATCGAAAGGATAATAGAGTGCGGCGAACATCTGATGCTGGCCGACATCGGACGCGACATACGCATCGCCGTTGGTCAGACGCCAGATCGTTTCAATCACCGCCTGCGGCTTAATCTTGTCGCTTTGCGTGTCGTATTTCAGGCAATGGCGCGCACGCCACTGTTCAATCTGCCGCCACCAGTCACGGATGTCATCCAGCGGCTGCTGAGAGTCATCAGATGCGAGCAACTCCAGCATTTGTTCCAGCACCAGACGGGCATCGCCCACGATAGGCACATCAGCAGACACGGTTTTTGAAATAGACGTGGGATCAATATCAATATGCAGCACCGTGGCGTTCGGACAGTATTTTGCCAGATTGTTCGTCGTACGATCGTCAAAGCGCACGCCGACGGCGAAAATCACGTCGGAATGGTGCATGGTCATATTAGCTTCATAAGTGCCATGCATGCCCAGCATCCCTAATGCCTGCTGGTGCGATGCAGGAAAAGCCCCCAGCCCCATCAGCGAAGAAACCACCGGCAGCTTCAACTTCTCAACCAGCGTGTATAACGGGGATTCGCATTGCGCGTTAATCGCGCCACCGCCGACATAAACCACCGGTTTTTTTGCCGTCATCAGCGTTTGCAGCGCACGTTTGATCTGCCCTTTATGGCCCATCGTCGTCGGGTTATAAGAGCGCATGCTAACCGTGTCCGGCCAGCTATAAGGCAGTTTTTTAGCCGGGTTCAGAATATCTTTCGGTAAATCGACGACAACCGGGCCAGGACGCCCGCTGGCCGCCAGCCAGAAGGCTTTTTTCAGCACGCCGGGAATATCCTCAGTTTGCTTCACCAGGAAACTGTGTTTCACCACCGGTCGGGAGATCCCTACCATGTCACACTCCTGGAAAGCATCGTAGCCGATTAATGACGTTGCCACCTGCCCGGACAGGATCACCAGCGGAATGGAGTCCATATAGGCCGTCGCAATACCGGTAATCGCGTTCGTTGCCCCGGGGCCGGACGTGACCAGCACAACGCCAACTTCGCCCGTCGCACGAGCAAGGCCATCGGCCATATGCACGGCAGCCTGCTCATGGCGAACCAGAATGTGATCGATGCCACCAAGGGTGTGTAACGCATCATAGATATCGAGGACTGCGCCCCCGGGATAACCGAACACTTGCTTGACGCCCTGATCGACCAGCGACTGGACGACCATCTCGGCTCCTGACAACATCTCCATGATTTGCCTCCCGGCTTATTGTTTTTAACGACAGCGGAATCCGATTTCCGCGCGCTCGCACAAGACGGAGCACAACGGCTCCGCATTGAGGTGAATAGACTGCATGGCGTTACCATAACTGCTCACTAACGGGCAGGCAATTGGTGACCGTCGGCGCAAGAGACGCATAAAAAGAAGAAAAGATAGAATCCGGAGCAAAAGACGGTGAAAAACTTCAGATATAAGAAAATATGATAGCCAATGCTCGGAGAAAATAACTAACTACAGGAAATCATCCATTTTTTATCTGATACAGAGAGCATGTGATAAATGCAAACAGCATAAAATGCTGCATTTTGTGATTTTTATCACACAAAGAAGGAGCCGAGGCCCCCCTTTGTACACGCTGTTAACGTTGGCAAATACTCACCAGCAGTTCTTCCATCCATTGATGACCTTTATCACGCCCGGCCGCTTCATGCCAGGAAAGATAGCAAGTCCGGCTATTCACTTTCAGCGGTAGAGGCAATATTTTTAGGTCCAGCTTATCGGCGAATTCACCCGCCAGCCAGCGTGGCGCAATAGCAACCATGTTGGTTTTGGCAACCACATTTAATACACTTATCATCGCATTACCTTGATAAGCAATACGGGATTGTTTATCAACCGTGTCATACCATGGCTGACTAAATGATGCATAACTATCAAGCGCGACGACGGCGTGCTCTTCCTGATAAATATCACTCCCCGCCAACGGCCCGAAAATTCGTGGATGTTTCCGACTCGCCACCATCACCATTTCATCTTTAAATAAGGGGACACAGGCAAACTCAGGACGACGAAACTCTTCATAACCAATAACAAATTCGATTTCCTGATAACGTAATTGATGCTCAGTATTCTTATTCAAGGCAGATTTAAAAACTAAATGAATGTTCGGCGCAATCTCAGCTACTTTATTAAAGATAACTGAAGTCAGGTAGTTATCCAGCGGACTGCAAACGCATAAATTAAATACCCGCTCGCTGCTGAGTGGCTCAAAGCCAGAGCCGGGTAATTCATTTTGTACCAGCTGCAATGCCTGACGAACGGCTCCAAATAGCTGAAAAGCCCTTGCTGTTGGCTGAATGCCGCGCCCATAACGAACAAACAGCTCATCATTAAACATCACTTTCAGACGCGATACGGCATTACTGACCGCTGGCTGCGACATCCCCAGAGAATGCGCCGCACGCGTAATATTTTGTTCCTGCATTACCGCATCAAATACGGTCAACAGATTGAGATCCACCATGCGTAACTGAGGTTTTTTGTTTTCTCCCTCAGAAACAGATTTATATTCAGTACCTTTATTTAACATATCTAACTCCCCTGTTACACTAAAATCCTTTTACCGAAATACATTAATTAATTCAGAGAATATCATTTATCATGCATATGACACTGACAAAAGGGTCGGAATCGATTTTAGGAATATATCAAGATTATGAATACCGACAGAAATCGAACAATTTGACAGCATCTGTATTCAATAAATCTCTATCTTTTATTTGCTAGTATTAAGTGTCACATAAAGATTAAGAGCCTATCCCATTAGGGCTATTTTGCTTGTCATTTTGAACCTGGGCAGTGCTCAGAATCCTCACGTACTACGTGTACGCTCCGGTTCTTCCGCGCTGGCCGTGTTCAAACTGTCGGCGCCAATAACGCCTGGTGGGATAGGTTCTAAAAATGAATAAAAACAGATAACGCTAACCACGACATGGGTTTTATTATACGATATGTTTACCCCTTTTTAATTTACATATCATTATCATTCACAACACCCAACCCACACATAAATAACAGCCGTAAAACAAATGGCTATACAGATATCGTTACCTGATGGACCCGGAGCTTAATTGAAGATCCCTCTACATCACGATATCAAAGTCACTCAGCAAGCGGCCCGGCTGATAGCACAAAACGATCGTCGTAAAAAAAGCGCAGTCGCCAGCATAATACGCTGACGACTCTTTTTGGTAAAAAGCCGTTTTCTTCTCTCGGGGGTTGACATCAAAAGCCATATCCAGTAACTCTAAAGGCATAACGATTTCATCTGGAGCATGACGTAATGATTCGCAGCATTCGCTTACTCAGCCTACTACTACTAAACGCATCCATTTTGCGCGGTAGGCTGTTGGGCGACGTTCATCGTTAAGTCATCTTCCAGCAAGACGATAAAACCCGCGCCAATGCGCGGGTTTTTTTATGCTCGCGAGCAAGGCGCCAGGACACAGACCAAGGATCTAAACCATGAGCCAGCAAGTCATTATTTTCGATACGACCTTACGCGACGGAGAACAAGCGTTACAAGCCAGCCTGAGCGTGAAAGAGAAACTGCAGATTGCCCTGGCCCTGGAGCGTATGGGCGTTGACGTGATGGAAGTCGGCTTTCCGGTCTCATCTCCGGGCGACTTTGAATCCGTGCAAACCATCGCGCGCACGGTTAAAAACAGCCGCGTTTGCGCCCTGGCACGCTGTGTCGAAAAAGATATTGATGTGGCAGCAGAATCACTGAAAGTCGCGGAAGCGTTCCGCATCCACACCTTTATCGCCACCTCGCCAATGCATATTGCGACCAAGCTGCGCAGTAACCTGGATGAGGTGATTGAACGGGCGATCTATATGGTTAAACGCGCACGTAATTACACCGACGATGTTGAGTTTTCCTGTGAAGATGCCGGCCGTACGCCAATTGCCGATCTGGCTCGCGTCGTCGAGGCCGCCATCAACGCGGGGGCGACCACGATCAATATCCCCGATACTGTCGGTTACACCATGCCGTTCGAGTTCGCCAACATCATTACCGGCCTGTACCAACAGGTTCCTAACATCGACAAAGCGGTTATCTCCGTCCATACCCATGACGATTTAGGCATCGCGGTCGGTAACGCCATTGCTGCGGTTCACGCTGGTGCTCGCCAGGTGGAAGGCGCGATGAACGGTATCGGCGAACGCGCGGGCAACTGTGCGCTGGAAGAAGTGATCATGGCTATCAAAGTGCGCAAAGACATTATGGATGTGCACACCCGCATTAATCACAATGAAATCTGGCGCACCAGCCAAACTGTCAGCCAGATTTGTAATATGCCTATCCCTGCCAACAAAGCCATCGTCGGCACCGGGGCTTTCGCGCACTCATCCGGTATCCACCAGGACGGTGTGCTGAAAAATCGTGAAAACTACGAAATCATGACGCCGGAATCCATCGGTCTGAACCAGGTACAACTGAACCTGACCTCCCGCTCCGGCCGTGCCGCGGTGAAACACCGCATGGAAGAGATGGGCTACAAAGATACCGACTATAATATGGATCACTTGTACGACGCCTTCCTGAAGCTGGCGGACAAAAAAGGCCAGGTCTTCGATTATGACCTGGAAGCACTGGCATTCATCAACAAACAGCAGGAAGAGCCGGAACATTTCCGCCTCGATTACTTCAGCGTGCAGTCAGGCTCCAGCGATATCGCAACCGCGTCCGTGAAACTGGCCTGCGGCGAAGAGACCAAAGCCGAAGCCGCCAACGGCAACGGCCCGGTTGATGCGATTTATCAGGCAATTAACCGTATTACCGGCTATGACGTTGAGCTGGTCAAATATGACCTGAACGCCAAAGGCCAGGGCAAAGACGCGCTGGGTCAGGTAGACATCGTCGCTAACTACAATGGCCGTCGTTTCCACGGAGTGGGTCTGGCAACGGATATCGTGGAATCGTCCGCGAAAGCGATGGTTCACGTCCTGAACAACATCTGGCGCGCCGCAGAAGTCGAAAAAGAGCTGCAACGCAAAGCTCAAAATAAAGAGAACAATAAGGAAACCGTGTAATGTCGAAGAATTACCATATCGCTGTCTTACCAGGTGATGGTATTGGCCCGGAAGTCATGAGCCAGGCGATGAAAGTACTGGAAGCCGTTCGTCATCGTTTTGATATGCGTATTACCACCAGCCAGCATGACGTTGGCGGCATCGCCATCGACCATCAGGGTACCCCGCTGCCGCAGGCCACCATTGAGGGCTGCGAGCAGGCCGACGCCATTCTGTTCGGCTCCGTTGGCGGGCCGAAATGGGAACACCTGCCCCCCGCAGAGCAGCCGGAGCGTGGCGCGCTGCTGCCGCTGCGTAAGCACTTTAAATTATTCAGCAACCTGCGTCCGGCTAAGCTGTATCAGGGGCTGGAAGAGTTTTGCCCGCTGCGTGCGGATATTGCCGCCAGTGGCTTTGATATTCTGTGCGTCCGCGAACTGACCGGCGGCATCTACTTCGGCCAGCCGAAAGGCCGCGAGGGTAGCGGTCAGCATGAGAAAGCGTTTGATACCGAGGTCTATCACCGCTTTGAGATTGAGCGCATCGCTCACATCGCTTTCGAATCCGCCCGCAAACGCCGTCGCAAAGTCACCTCTATCGATAAAGCCAACGTGCTGCAGTCTTCTATTTTGTGGCGCGAAATCGTGAGCGAAATTGGTAAGCAGTACCCTGACGTTGAACTGGCGCATATGTACATCGACAACGCCACCATGCAGCTGATTAAAGATCCGTCCCAGTTCGACGTACTGCTGTGTTCCAACCTGTTTGGCGACATCCTGTCTGACGAGTGCGCGATGATCACCGGCTCAATGGGGATGCTGCCGTCCGCCAGCCTCAATGAACAAGGCTTCGGTCTGTATGAACCCGCTGGTGGCTCCGCCCCGGATATCGCCGGCAAAAATATCGCCAACCCGATCGCGCAAATCCTGTCGCTTGCGCTGCTGCTGCGCTATAGTCTGGATGCGGATAACGCGGCGACGGCTATCGAAAATGCAATCAACCGTGCGTTAGAAGAAGGCGTACGTACCGGCGATTTGGCGCGCGGCGCGGCGGCGGTGAGTACCGATGAAATGGGTGATATCATTGCCCGCTATGTCGCTGAAGGGGTGTAATCATGGCGAAGACGTTATACGAAAAATTGTTTGATGCTCATGTGGTTTATGAGGCGCCTGACGAAACTCCGCTGCTGTATATCGACCGTCATCTGGTGCATGAAGTGACGTCACCGCAAGCCTTCGATGGCCTGCGCGTTCACAACCGCCCGGTGCGCCAGCCAGGCAAAACTTTCGCCACGATGGATCACAACGTTTCGACGCAGACCAAAGACATTAATGCCTCCGGCGAAATGGCACGCATCCAGATGCAGGAACTGATTAAAAACTGCAAAGAGTTTGGCGTCGAACTGTATGACCTGAATCACCCGTACCAGGGGATTGTTCATGTCATGGGCCCGGAACAGGGCGTGACGCTGCCTGGGATGACCATTGTCTGCGGCGACTCCCACACGGCGACGCATGGCGCATTCGGCGCGCTGGCCTTCGGTATCGGTACATCCGAGGTTGAACACGTGCTGGCGACCCAGACGTTGAAGCAAGGGCGTGCTAAAACCATGAAGATCGAAGTCATGGGTAAAGCCGCGCCGGGCATCACCGCCAAAGACATCGTCCTGGCGATCATCGGTAAAACCGGCAGCGCTGGCGGCACCGGTTACGTTGTGGAATTCTGCGGCGAAGCCATTCGTGATTTAAGCATGGAAGGCCGCATGACCCTGTGCAATATGGCTATCGAGTTAGGCGCGAAAGCGGGCCTGGTTGCACCGGATGAAACCACCTTTAATTACGTAAAAGGCCGTCTGCACGCGCCGAAGGGCAAGGATTTTGACGATGCCGTCGCATACTGGAAGACCCTGAGCACCGATGATGATGCCACTTTTGACCGTATTGTGACTCTGCAGGCGGAAGACATTTCCCCGCAGGTAACCTGGGGAACGAACCCCGGTCAGGTGATCTCCGTCACCGATACCATCCCGGACCCGGCATCCTTCGCTGACCCGGTCGAGCGGGCAAGCGCGGAAAAAGCGCTGGCCTACATGGGCCTGAAATCTGGCGTACCGTTAACCGAAGTGGCGATTGATAAGGTCTTTATCGGCTCCTGCACCAACTCGCGCATCGAAGATTTACGTGCCGCAGCGGAAATCGCCAAAGGCCGCAAAGTCGCGCCGGGCGTCCAGGCGCTGGTGGTGCCAGGATCTGGTCCGGTGAAAGCCCAGGCCGAGGCGGAAGGCCTGGATAAAATCTTTATTGAAGCTGGTTTTGAATGGCGTCTGCCGGGCTGCTCCATGTGCCTGGCGATGAACAATGACCGTCTGAATCCGGGCGAGCGCTGTGCATCCACCAGCAACCGTAACTTTGAAGGCCGTCAGGGCCGCGGTGGCCGTACTCATCTGGTCAGCCCGGCAATGGCCGCCGCGGCAGCCGTTACCGGCCATTTCGCCGACATCCGTAGCTTGAAATAAGGAAACCATTATGGCAGAGAAATTTATCCAACATACCGGCCTGGTGGTTCCGCTGGATGCTGCGAACGTGGATACCGATGCAATCATTCCCAAGCAATTCTTGCAGAAAGTCACACGTACCGGCTTTGGCGCGCACCTGTTTAACGACTGGCGCTTCCTGGATGACAAAGGCGAACAGCCCAACCCGGACTTCGTGCTGAATTTCCCTGAATATAAAGGGGCATCCATTCTGCTGGCGCGGGAAAACTTTGGCTGCGGATCCTCGCGGGAACATGCGCCCTGGGCGCTGACCGACTACGGCTTTAAAGTGGTTATTGCCCCCAGCTTCGCTGATATCTTCTACGGCAACAGCTTTAACAACCAGTTGCTGCCGGTAACCCTGAGCGAAGAACAGGTCGATGAGCTGTTTAAGCTGGTCCTGTCACAGCCCGGCATTAAATTTGAAGTCGACCTTGAAGCTGAAGTCGTCAAAGCGGGAGATAAATCCTATCCCTTTAAAATTGACGCCTTCCGCCGTCACTGCATGCTTAACGGTCTGGACAGTATTGGCCTGACTCTGCAGCATGAAGAGGCAATCTCAGCCTATGAGAACAAGCAGCCGGCCTTTATGGGGTAAAGCGGCCAGAAGTGTATATCTCAGCCCGGACGTGAGTTCGGGCTTTTTTTCTTCCCGCGAAAATGAGACCTGACGCACATATACTCATATTGGCCATTATGCCAGACAGGAATATTTGAATCTTTAAAAATAAGTCATTATCAATTGGGCATCTATTCAATCATTCCGCGACCTGTTTTGTGTCAATTCACATGGACAAGTAAACAATCGATTGAAATATTTAAGATAAAAACATCAACGCGTGAATGAAATGTTAATCCTATAGAATTCCCCTATAGCTCAACGTAAAAAAAAGCATTATTTTTCCATTTCGTGCCTCGTTATCTTCCCCCACAGAGAGAGATTAACTTTGGATCGGCCAGGACACCGTATAGCGTCTGCCTGGCATCCCGTGGAGAGAGAGTATATGAGCCACTACCCCCATCTTTTTTCCCCGTTGACCATCAACGGGATGACCATCAAAAACCGTATCATCATGCCGCCGATGGGGTCCAACATGGCGAGTCTGAACGGTGAAGTCACCCAGGAGCAGATTGAATACTATGAGTTACGCGCGCGGGGCGGCACCGGGCTTATCACTATTGAAAATATTTGTATCGATTTTCCTTTTGCGTCTAACGGTACCACGCAGTTGCGCATCGATAACGATCAATATATCCCGCGACTGTTCAAATTAACCGAGACTTTGCATAAACACGGCGCCTGCGTCAGTATTCAATTAAATCATGCGGGCGCTTCAGCCTATGCATATCGCCTGAATGGGGAAATGCCGCTTTCATCCTCCAGCACACCGTCAAAAAAGAACGGAAATATTCCCCGGCCGATGACACATGAGGAAATTTATCATGTGGTGAATAAATTTGGCGATGCGGCGGAACGCGTACGCCGGGCCGGATTTGACTGCGTGGAAATTCACGCGGGCCACTCCTATTTAATTAGCCAGTTTTTATCGCCGCTATTTAATAAACGCACGGATGAATTTGGCGGCAGTATAGAGAATCGCACCAGAATATTAACCTTAATTGTGGATAAAATACGCGCCTGCGTCGGCCCGCGTTTCCCGATCAGTCTGCGTATTAGCGCTGATGATTTCCAGAAAGGCGGCAATACGCTCGAAGACTCTCTGCGTATCCTCGAACTGTGCCAGGACAAAGTCGATATTATCAACGTCTCCGCCGCACAAAACGATAACCTGAATTTCCAGATTGACCAGATGTCACTGGAAGATGGCTGGAAACGCTACCTCTCGCGGGCGGTTCGCGAAAAATTCCATAAGCCGACGGTGATTGCCGGCAACATTCGGTCGCCGAAGGTCGCCGAAGACATTATCGCCAGCGGCGATGCCGACCTGATTGCCATTGGCCGCGGGCTTATCGCCGAACCAGAATGGGTACAGAAAGTGCAGAGCGGTAATGAACGCCTGATGCGCAAATGCATCTCCTGCAACATCGGCTGTGCGGATCACCGTATTGCCCGTTCCCGCCCTCTGCGTTGCTCTATTAACCCGGATATTATCCACGGTGACGCCTACAAACAGCGGCGCGTAAACCGTGATGTCAACGTCGTCGTTATCGGTGCCGGGACGGCGGGCATGGAAGCGGCCTGCACCGCGGCTGAAGTCGGCTGCCATACCTGGTTGCTTGAGGAGAAACACAATATCGGCGGGCTGGCCAGCGAGATTTCGCTGCTGCCGGAGAAAAAACGTATCGCCGATTTCCCGCAGTTTATGAAAAACCGTATCGCCTCGCTTGATAACCTGATGTTGCAGGTCGGTAAGCGCGCCAGTGTCGAATCGGTTGCCGCGCTGCGCCCGGATCTAATCGTCAATGCCACCGGTTCTGTTCCCTTGCTGCCGCCGATTGAGGGACTGCGCGAGAACATCGATGTCGTCGGCGGCAGCGTCTTTTCGATTACCCATATGCTGCATAATCTGGATCGATTTGCCGATGCCGCGGGTAAACGTATCGCCGTCGTCGGCGCGGGAGCCGTCGGTCTGGATGTGATTGAATATTTTTCCACTCGCGGCGTCAACGCCGTACTTATCGAAATGCAGGATGCCCCTGGCCGCGACCTGGACATTATTACCAAAAACGCCATGTTGACCATGCTTAATGAGCATCGCGTGGAACAGCACATGGGTACACAGTTAGTGGCCGTTACCCCAACCCATTTCACCGTTAAAAACGCAGATGGCACCTTTGATATTCCGTTTGATTACGGCTTCGTCTGTCTGGGAATGCGCGCCAATACCCGTGGCCTCAATGAGATTGAACAATGGGCCAGAGACAATAACGTAAAAGTGATGAACATCGGCGACAGCCTGATGGCCCGGCGAATCATTGATGGCGTACGCGAAGGACGCAACGTACTGGACATCCTTGAAGACATGGGTGCTCTGGGGGGCAATCTCGAATCAACAAAAATTCCATTTCTAACATATTGAGGGTTTTATCATGGCAGAACGTATTACCGGGCATACTGAGCTGATTGGTCTGATTGCCACCCCGATTCGCCACAGCATGTCGCCAACCATGCATAACGAAGCCTTTGCTTATCTGGGGCTGGACTATGTTTACCTGGCATTCGAGGTGGGTAATAAGGAATTAAAAGATGTCGTACAGGGCTTTCGAGGGTTAAAGCTGCGGGGCTGGAACGTCTCAATGCCGAACAAAACTGATATTTGCCAGTATCTGGATAAACTCTCTCCGGCGGCGGAACTGGTCGGCGCGGTAAATACCGTAGTGAACGACGATGGCGTGCTGACTGGCCACATCACCGATGGCACCGGCTATATGCGCGCCCTGTCTGAAGCGGGCATCGACATTATTGGCAAAAAAATGACCGTGTTAGGCGCTGGTGGCGCGGCTACCGCGATCTGCGTACAGGCGGCGCTGGATGGCGTAAAAGAGATCGCTATTTTTAACCAGAAAGACAAATTCTTCCCCAACGCGGAAGAAACTGTCGCCAAGATCCGCCGCAACACCGACTGCGAGATCCACCTGTACGATATTGCCGACCACAATAAACTGCGCGCCGAGATCGACAGTAGCGTCATTCTGACCAACGCCACCGGCGTGGGCATGAAACCGTTTGAAGGCCAGATGTTACTGCCTGACGACAGCTTCCTGCGACCGGACCTGATTGTTTCCGATGTCGTCTACAACCCGCGCAAAACCTATCTGCTCGAAGTCGCTGAGAAAAAAGGCTGCCGTACTTTAAACGGCCTTGGAATGATGCTCTGGCAGGGGGCGAAAGCTTTCGAAATCTGGACCGGAAAAGAGATGCCGGTTGAACACGTCAAAAGTATCCTTTTTTAAGGATGGGGCGCGATGAAAAATAAATATGTTCCAACGGCAGCCGGGCTATACCTCAACTACATGATCCACGGCATGGGGGTTTTGTTAATTACCCTCAATATGGCGAATTTACAGACACAGTGGGGAACTGATGCTGCCGGCGTCTCCATTGTTATCTCGTCGCTTGGTATCGGTAAGCTCGCCACGATCGTGACAGGGTTCCTGTCCGACCGCTTTGGCCGCAAACCCTTTGTTTATCTCGGGATAGCCAGCTATCTGGTCTTCTTTATCGGTATATTGATGACGAAGAACATCTATCTGGCCTACTTCTGCGGTATTATGGCGGGCCTGGCGAACAGCTTCCTCGACTCCGGAACCTACCCGGCGCTGATGGAATCTTTTCCTGACTCTGCCAGCCGCGCGAATGTGCTGATCAAAGCCTTTATCTCTGCCGGGCAGTTCTTGTTGCCATTTATCATTAGTTTTCTGATATGGGCAAATCTGTGGTTTGGCTGGTCGTTTATCATTGCCGCCGCGCTGTTCGTTATCAGCGGTCTCTATCTGCTGAAAATGCCGTTCCCGGACCAGCAGACGAAAAAGGAGAGCGTCGCAAAAGTACAGGTGACCCCAGCGCCGGAGAGCAACGCCAACAAGCTTGATATGATCGTATTTACTCTGTACGGCTACATCAGCATGGCCACGTTCTATCTGGTCAGCCAGTGGCTCGCACAGTATGGTCAGTTTGTTGCCGGGATCCCTTACGCATCAGCCATCAAACTGCTGAGTATCTATACCATGGGCTCGCTGACGTGCGTATTCGTCACCGCCGCGCTTGTCAGAGGCGTCGTCAGTTCGGCAGTTGCGATGATGATATATACCTGTCTGTCGATGATTTCGCTGCTGATCGTCTGCCTGTTCCCCACGCCAATGATAGTTACCGGTTTCGCTTTTGTTTTTGGCTTCTCCGCCGCCGGCGGGGTGATGCAAATAGGGGCGACCATTATGGCTATGAGTTTCCCGGACGGGAAAGGCAAAGCTACCGGGATTTTCTACACTGCAGGGAGTGTGGCCAGCTTTACGATCCCGTTGATCACGGCAAAACTCTCGAAGATCGGCATCGCCAGCATTATGTGGTTTGATTTCTTTATCGCCATCATTGGTTTTGTGATTGCGCTGTACATCGGTTATCGTCAGTTTCAGACTCGCGCCGCGGCAAAAACCGCGCATGTCGCGGCAACCCTCTGATAGTCGCTGACAAAAAGAATGGATACCCACATGACGAACGCAGTAACAGTAAAAAACATTACCTTCCGGGAAGGGGAAACCTTAATTTGCGTGCCGCTGATCGGCAAAACGCTTGAGGAGCTGCAAGACAATGCCTGCGCGCTGGCAACGGCCGGAGCCGACATTATCGAATGGCGCGTCGATCACTTCACGCAGGTTAGAGAGACGGAGCAGGTACTGCTGGCACTGAGTGAAATTCGCCAGCGGCTAAAAAATATGCCGCTGCTGTTCACCTTCCGCAGTAAAAAAGAGGGAGGAGAAACGGAAATCAGCGATGAAGCCTATTTCGAGCTGAATCGCCAGGCGGTCAACAGTGGTCTGGCCGACGTCATTGATATTGAGTTGTTCAACGACGAAGCGCAAATTCGCTCGCTGGTAAACGATGCGCACTCTGCTGGTGTAAAAGTCATCATGAGTAATCATGATTTTCATAAAACACCGGCTCAGGAAGATATCATCTACCGTTTGCGCCGTATGCAGGACCTGGGTGCCGACCTGCCGAAGATCGCGGTTATGCCGCAGTCACCGCAGGATGTACTAACGCTGCTCTCTGCGACCCTGACCATGAAAGAAAAATATGCCACTCGCCCATTAATCACCATGTCGATGGGAAAATCCGGCGGCGTTAGCCGGGTAACAGGTCGCCTGTTCGGTTCGGCAATGACTTTCGGTACCGTGGGCCACGCCTCGGCACCGGGACAAATCGCCATTAGCCAACTGCGTGAGCTTATGGACATTCTCTCCTGAGAATGAGGTTGCCCGGAGAATCTCTCCGGGCATCTGTTCAACTGATTTTTTGGCTGTCATTGATAATGACTTCTTTAAATGACTGAATTGCCGGGGAAAACACCCTTTCTTTCATCGTTGCCAGATAAATATAACGAGGAGGAATCGCATTTTTTATCGTCAGGATATGCACGTTATAATATGAGAGTGCGGAAATTCGCGGCATGATCGCAATACCATAATCAATACTGACCAGTCCCGCCATCGCCGTATCCTCTTCCACATAGCAGGCAATATCCGGCACCAGTTTTTGTTGCATAAAGACATTATCAATAAAAGGTCGTAGTCCGCTGTTTTCTGAAAAATAGATATAGGGATAATGAATCGTTTCCGCCAGATCGACTTCATTTTCATACAATCTGGCCAGAGGATGATCTTTCGCCGTCACGACCACCAGCTCTTGCTGAATAATGGGAATAAAATCAATATCCGGTTCATCAGCAATATAGGAACAAATAACCAGGTCGCTTTTCCCGGCCTTAAGATCCTGCAATAAACTTAGCGAGGTACCCTGAGTAAAAGAAAATGTCACATTGTGACGAGAGGGTGAAAGTGAGTACTTATGGATTAACCGTGGAACAACATGCTCTCCCATGGTGTAAATAAACGCGATGCGAATGTTTTCTTTGTTCTCTGAGTTATTTTTTTGCAACGTCATACGGCCATTTTCTAAAGAGGCCAGCGCATCCTCGACATAGGGCAGAAAGCGTTTGCCATTCTGCGTGATCTTAACATTGCGCCCTTTTCTGGCGAACAGCGCGACGCCCAGCTCTTTCTCCAGTTCAGAAATAGCATGGCTCAGGGAGGGTTGGGTGATAAAAAGACTGGAGGCTGCTTCCGTGTAATGCTCCGTTTCCGCCAGTCTCTTAAAATAATAAAGTTGCTTCAGGTTCATTATTTTTTCTCGTATAATATAAAAATAGATCTAATATACCATACAAGCCATCGCTGATAAGCCATAAAAGAGAAATACCAGGGCTATATCAAATATTATTTTGTTATTTAATGCCAGCGACGCATACGGTATTGCCGATGATCGATGTATCGGTCCTGCAACAGAGTATTTTTGCATGCCTGTAGTCATGCAAAAATATTTTAAACTTTAAAGGAATTCTATATGAGGACGATAAATGCTGAGGAACGGCCGATTCTGCCGTCGGCCACACAGAAACGAAGCAAAACGCGAATTGTCATTCTACTGTTACTCTCTATTGGGACGATGATAAATTATCTCGATCGTACCATTTTGGGTATTGTTGCACCCAGTTTAACCCGCGAAATACATATCGACCCGACGATGATGGGTATCGTTTTTTCCGCTTTCGCCTGGACTTATGCGCTGGCTCAAATTCCTGGCGGGATGTTTTTAGATCGTTTTGGCAATAAATTAACCTATGCCCTGTCAATTTTTTTCTGGTCCACCTTTACCCTATTACAAAGCTTTAGCGTGGGGTTGAAATCCCTACTGCTGCTGCGTTTAGGGTTAGGTATCAGCGAAGCGCCCTGTTTCCCGGTCAACAGCCGGGTTGTCAGTAAATGGTTTCCACAGCATGAACGCGCGCGCGCAACGGCGACCTACACCGTCGGAGAATATATTGGCCTGGCCGCTTTTTCTCCATTGCTCTTTTTAATTCTTGAACATCATGGCTGGAGAACATTATTTTTTATTACCGGTGGATTAGGTATTGTATTTACCTTTGTGTGGTGGAAGTTTTATCATGAACCTCATGAGTCAAAAACCGCAAATCAAGCCGAACTGGAATATATCGGCGCAGAAAATACCGCACAACCCAATGAAAATATTCCCTTTAACTGGCCTGATGCGAAACGCCTGCTGTGCTGCCGACAAATCATTGGCGCCAGCCTGGGGCAATATGCCGGTAACACGACGCTGGTTTTCTTTTTGACCTGGTTCCCGACCTATCTCGCGAACGAGCGTCATTTACCGTGGCTTCACGTTGGTTTCTTTGCTTCCTGGCCCTTTCTGGCAGCGGCCATCGGCATTATTTTCGGCGGCTGGATATCGGATAAAATATTAAAAAAGACATGTTCAGTAAATATTAGCAGAAAACTCCCGATTATTTCCGGACTATTACTTTCCGGCACAATAATTACCGCTAACTGGGTGGATAGTAACACCGCCGTTATTATCATCATGTCAATTGCCTTTTTTGGCCAGGGCATGGTCGGGCTAGGCTGGACATTGATCTCAGATATAGCGCCGAAGAATATGGCCGGGCTTACCGGGGGGATTTTTAATTTTTGTGCAAATATGGCGTCAATCATTACCCCATTAATCATTGGCGTTATCATCTCAATGACCGGTAATTTCTTCTACGCGCTCATTTATATCGGTGTGACCGCGTTGATTGGCGTTATTGCGTATATCTTCATTATCGGCGATATCAAACGAATTGTATTGAAATAACGCATGACGGACAGTGCTCCGGCAGGCTGCCGGAGCACTCAGGCGCTAAATATTCTTAACCCTGCTGGTCATAAACAGCGTCACCAGCGAAATCGCCGTAATCATCCAGTAAACGCTGGTATGCCCATAGCTTTGCGACAGCGCGCCCTGAATGACGCCTGCCAGAATGACCCCGGTGGAGATACTGTTGGTAAATAGCGTCGTTGCCGCCCCTGCTCGTCCGGGCATCAGATCCTGAAACCACAGCATGCCAATCCCGGCGATAATACCGATAAACACCGCATTAAACAGCTGTAAAACCAGCAGCGCCACGCGGCCGTGAAACAGAATCAGGCCAATATAAAACAGCACGCCCGCGGCAACCGCCGCCACCATCATATTGCGCTTGCCCCAGCGCTTAACGAAGTAACCCGCCAGAATCATCGCCGGAATCTCCAGTCCGGCGGCCGTCCCCATCAGGACTCCGGCGAGGCTGTCCGGCAGTCCGAGATCGCTACTGATCCACAGTGGCATATCAATGATATACATAGTGTTGCAGGTCCACATCAGCGTGGAGGCGATAAACAGCATACGGACATTTTTATCGTGCCATCCCCCGACCTGCCTCAGCACTCCCCCCTCCTCCGAGGGTTGTTCAACACGGGCGACCGACGGGAGCCTGAAAGCGATGAGCGCCAGACTGATGACAAAGATCCCCGCCGCTATCGAAAACATGGTCGTGAAGCCATAATTAAGCGCCAGCATAAAGGCCAGCGGAGGACCGATCACCCATGCCAGCGAGAGCTGAGCACGCATTATCGAACTGAACATCACCACTTCACGGGCCGAGCTATCGGCGTATTCCCGCGCCAGCGCAAAAAGCTGCGGCATCGCGGCGTTCGCCACCGAGGCCAGCATCACGCCACCGGTGATCAGCGTCAGATAATGACGATTAAACGCAAACAGCAGCGCGTTTCCTACCGCCATCAGGCAGCAGAACATGATCAGGCGTCGACGATCGCCCCGGCTATCCGAGCGCTTAGCCAGCGCCAGGCTGACCAGAATGCCGGCAATCGCGTTAACCGTATAGAACAGTCCCACCCAAAAGGGTTGCACGCCCACTTCGCGACTAAGGAATAAACTGAGCGTCGGCGCCTGCAGCGCGCCTGCAATACCGATCATAAACGCGACCAGCATAAAAGCGGCGTACACGCCGTTAAGACGGCGCCCCATCGTCATTAACCACAGCATCACATATCCTTTAGCGCGCGAAAAAAAGAAAAAAGCCAGCAGAAGATTTCTGCTGGCGGGTGATTCTATACTCTATGAATTTCGAGTTGCAGGACAATAACTATACAAAGGTTACTGAACAGCGCTTACCCTGGCTCACCAGAGGAGGGACCCAGGCTGAATCATGCAGCCAGACTGTCAATCTCTGGCGACACAGATAACTGCAGCTTGAAAAACGGGCGAATATAACACCAATACTCAGTCACACATGATGTCTGCAAGTCAATGAACCGAGGTCTGCGACGTCACTCCCCACTGCATCAGTTCGCCGAGCATTTTCTGCTGTCTTCCTGCCATCAGGCGGGCCAGCCAGGACGCATCCTGCGTCGCAGAAAAGTAGCGTTGGTAGAACTGTTGTGTGGTAGACCTCATCATATTCACCTCCTCACTTCATCGAAGGTGATTATTGACTTAATATAGGAAGTCATAAATTGCTGAGTTTTTATCAGGAGTTCCCCTTTTATGTCTTCCAGCCGTTTACAACAGCAGTTCATCCGCTTATGGCAGTGCTGCGACGGTAAGTCGCAGGAGACGACGCTTAATGAACTGGCAGATATGCTGAGCTGCTCGCGCCGCCATATGCGCACCTTACTGAATATGATGGAAGAGCGTGGCTGGCTGACCTGGCAGGCGGAAGCCGGACGCGGTAAGCGTTCCCGACTGGCTTTTCTCTATACCGGTCTGGCCCTGCAGCAGCAAAGAGCGGAAGATCTGCTGGAACAGGACAGGATCGATCAGCTGGTACAGTTAGTCGGTGATAAAGCCGCCGTCCGACAGATGCTGATCTCCCATCTTGGCCGCAGCTTCCGCCAGGGTCGGCATATTCTGCGCGTGCTCTACTATCGACCGATGAAAAATCTGCTGCCAGGCAGCGCGCTGCGCCGCTCAGAAACGCACATCGTGCGGCAGATTTTTAGCGCGCTGACGCGAGTAAATGAGGAAAATGGGGAACTGGAAGCGGATATTGCTCACCATTGGCAGCAGATCACCGCCACTCACTGGCGTTTTTTTCTTCGTCCGGGCATACATTTTCATCATGGTCGGGAACTGGAGATGGCGGATGTCATCTCTTCCTTACAGCGTAGCAACACGCTGCCGCTCTTCTCCCATATTGAGCGTATCGACTCCCCCACCGCATGGACCCTGGATATTCATCTTAGTCAGCCCGACCGCTGGCTACCGTGGTTACTCAGCCAGGTTCAGGCGATGATCCTGCCCCAGGAGTGGCGGTCGATGGAAAAATTCGCCAGCACGCCCATTGGCACCGGCCCTTACTCGGTTGTGCGTAATAACCAGAATCAACTTAAAATTCACGCTTTCGACGACTATTTCGGCTACCGGGCGCTAATTGATGAAGTCAACGTCTGGGTACTGCCGGAAATTGGTGAAGAGTCCAACGGCGGGTTAACGCTTCAGGGAAGTACGGAGAGTGAAAAAGCGGTAGAAAGCCGCCTTGAAGAAGGCTGCTATTACCTGCTGTTCGACTCCCGCAGCCCGCTCGGCGGTAATACGGCGGTACGCCAGTGGTTAAGTTATCTGTTCCAGCCCGCTAACCTGCTCTATCACGCTGGTGAACACTACCAGGGCAACTGGTTTCCAGCCTATGGCCTGCTGCCCCGCTGGCATCATGCGCGCAGCCATGCCTGTGAAAAACCGCCAGGTCTGGAAACGGTCAGGCTGACCTACTATCAGGAGCACGTCGAACATCGCGTCATGGGCAAGATCATGGCGACGCTGCTGGCTGAACATCAGGTGAAGCTGGAGATTCAGGAACTGGAATACGAAGAGTGGCATCGCGGAGAGGTAGTGAGTGACGTGTGGCTCAACAGCGCCAACTTTACGCTGCCGATCGATTTTTCCCTGTTTGCCTGGCTGTATGAAGTCCCGCTGATTCGCAAATGTATTCCCATTGACTGGGAGCGCGATGCCGGCCGCTGGCGCGCGGGAGAGCTTAATCCGGCGGCCTGGAGCCAGCAGTTGCTCACCACGCAAACTATCGTGCCGCTCATTCACCACTGGCTGATGATCCAGGGGCAACGCAGTATGCGCGGCGTGCGAATGAACACCCTTGGCTGGTTTGACTTTAAGTCAGCCTGGTTTGCGCCGCCGGAGCCGTAACGCTTTTCGTTAGCAGATAAAATCATTACACTAACTGCCGTTCTCAACGGGGTGCTAATAAACATACACAATATCATTCGAGTTGCATCGACGCGCGGTTAGCCCGGAAGCAACCAGAAAGATAAAGCGTATGGGCTGAGAAAATACCCGTCGAACCTGATCCGGATAACGCCGGCGAAGGGATTTGAGGCCCACTCAAAATCCTTTGCCCCCCCTTCTTCTGAGGTGCAAAGTGTTAAAAAAATTACTTCCCCTGCTGGCGCTGGTCGCCGCGCCGGTTTTTGCCAAACCCACCCTGACCGTTTATACCTACGACTCCTTCGCCGCCGACTGGGGGCCAGGCCCGGCGGTCAAAAAAGCCTTTGAAGCGGACTGCGACTGCGAACTGAAGTTCGTGGCGCTGGAAGATGGCGTCTCGCTGCTCAATCGTCTGCGAATGGAAGGCAAAAACAGCAAAGCCGATGTGGTGATTGGACTGGATAACAACCTGCTGGAAGCCGCGGCCCAGAGCAAGCTGTTCGCCAAAAGCGGCGTATCTACCCGCGCGGTCAGCGTACCCGGCGGCTGGCGCAACGATACCTTCGTTCCATTCGATTACGGCTATTTCGCCTTTGTTTACGATAAAAACAAGCTCAAAAATCCGCCGAAAAGCCTGAAAGAGCTGGTTGAGAGCCAGCAGAAATGGCGGGTCATTTATGAGGATCCGCGCACCAGCACGCCGGGCCTCGGCCTGCTGCTGTGGATGCAAAAAGTCTACGGCGATAACGCGCCGGAAGCCTGGCAGAAACTGGCGGCGAAAACCGTCACCGTCACCAAAGGCTGGAGCGAAGCCTACGGCCTGTTCCTCAAGGGCGAAAGCGACCTGGTGCTCAGCTACACCACCTCCCCGGCTTATCACATTATCGAAGAGAAAAAAGATAACTACGCGGCGGCCAACTTCGCGGAAGGCCACTATTTGCAGGTCGAAGTTGCCGCCCGCACCGCGGCCAGCAAACAACCGGAGCTGGCAGAGAAATTCCTCAAATTTATGCTTTCTCCCGGCTTCCAGAACACGATCCCCACCGGCAACTGGATGTACCCGGTTACCCAGGTTGCGCTTCCCGCAGGTTTTGACGGGCTGATCAAACCGCAAACCACCCTTGAATTTACGCCGCAACAGGTGGCGGCTGAGCGCCAGAACTGGATCAGCGCATGGCAACGCGCCGTCAGCCGCTAACTTTCGGCTGGCTGCTGCCCGGCCTGACGGCGGCGACCTTACTGGTCGCCGTCGCGCTGGCTGCTTTTCTGGCGCTGTGGTTCAGCGCGCCGGAAGCGGTCTGGGGATCGATGGTTAGCGATAGCTATCTCTGGCATGTGGTGCGCTTTTCTTTCTGGCAGGCGTTTCTTTCCGCGCTGCTTTCCGTGATACCGGCGATTTTTCTCGCCCGCGCGCTCTACCGTCGGCGCTTCCCCGGGCGCACGCTGCTGCTGCGCCTGTGCGCGATGACCTTAATCTTGCCGGTGCTGGTGGCGGTATTCGGCATTCTTAGCGTCTACGGTCGCCAGGGCTGGCTGGCTGAATTGTTTACCGTGTTCGGCTGGCAGTGGACGTTTTCACCCTACGGATTACAAGGGATCCTGCTGGCGCATGTGTTCTTCAATATGCCAATGGCCACGCGCCTGCTACTGCAAACGCTGGAAAATATCCCCGGCGAACAGCGGCAAATCGCCGCCCAGCTAGGAATGCGCGGCTACGCCTTCTTCCGGCTGGTTGAATGGCCATGGCTGCGTCGGCAAATTCTGCCTGTCGCGGCGCTGATCTTTATGCTCTGTTTCGCCAGCTTTGCGACCGTGCTGTCGCTGGGCGGCGGCCCGCGCGCGACCACGATCGAACTGGCGATCTACCAGGCGCTCAATTTCGACTATGACCCGGCGCGCGCGGCGATGCTGGCGCTGATCCAGATGGTCTGCTGCCTCGGGCTGGTATTACTCAGCCAGCGCCTGAGCAAAGCCCTCGCCATCGGGGTCAGCAACATCCACGGCTGGCGCGATCCTGACGACCGTTTGTTCAGTCGACTGAGCGACATTGCGCTCATTGTCATCGCGCTTTTACTGTTGCTGCCTCCGCTACTGGCGGTGATATACGACGGTCTGAATAACAATCTGTTTAGCGTCCTGCAACAGCCTGCGCTATGGCAGGCGCTGGGGACCTCACTGCGTATCGCCCTTGCCGCCGGGCTGTTAAGCGTGATGCTGACCATGATGCTGCTGTGGAGCAGTCGCGAACTTCGCGCCCGTAATCGCCCGTTGGCCGGACAGGCGCTCGAACTCAGCGGCATGCTGATCCTCGCCATGCCGGGCATCGTACTGGCCACCGGATTCTTCCTGCTGCTCAATAACAGCACAGGGCTACCGGAATCCGCCGACGGTATCGTGATTTTCACCAATGCGCTGATGGCGATTCCCTATGCGCTGAAGGTGCTGGAAAATCCTATGCGCGATATCAGCACCCGCTATGGCGCGCTTTGCCAGTCGCTGGATTTGCACGGCTTTACGCGCCTTAGGGTGGTGGAGCTTCGCGCCTTAACACGCCCGCTGGCCCAGGCGCTGGCTTTCGCCTGCGTGCTGTCGATCGGCGATTTCGGCGTCGTGGCGCTGTTCGGCAATGAAGATTTTCGTACCCTGCCGTTCTATCTGTATCAGCAAATTGGCGCTTATCGTAGCCAGGACGGCGCCGTTACCGCTCTGCTGCTGCTGGCGCTGTGCTTTTTACTCTTTAGCGTGATTGAAAAACTTCCGGGGCGTGATGCTAAAACTGAATGATGTCACCTGGCTTTACCAGCATCTGCCGATGCGTTTTACCCTCTCTGCTGAACGCGGCGAATGCCTGGCCATCCTCGGTCCCAGCGGTGCCGGGAAAAGTACCCTGCTGAATCTGATCGCCGGTTTTTTATCACCCGCCAGCGGCAGCATTGAGATCGACGGTCAGCCTCATACCCACACGCCGCCCGCGCGCCGTCCGGTATCGATGCTGTTTCAGGAAAATAATCTCTTTAATCACCTGACTATCCGCCAGAACATCGCGCTGGGGATGCATCCGGGATTAAAGCTGAACGCAGAGCAGGCCACCCGTTTGCAGACCATTGCCGGGCAGATGGCGATTGACGCATTGCTGGATCGCCTGCCTGGCGAGCTTTCCGGCGGGCAACGCCAGCGTGCGGCGCTGGCGCGCTGTCTGGTGCGTCAGCAACCGGTACTGCTGCTGGATGAACCCTTCTCAGCGCTCGATCCCGCGCTACGTCAGGAGATGCTGGCGCTGGTTGCCGACGTCTGCCAGCAGCAGCAACTGACGCTATTAATGGTGTCGCACAGCGTAGAGGACGCGGCGCGCATCGCGCCGCGTTCGCTGGTAGTGGCTGAGGGACGGATACTCTGGGACGGCGAGACTACCGCGCTGCTCAGGGGCAACAGCAGCGCCTCAGCGCTGCTGGGGATTAGCGCGCAATAACCTTATACAGAATATCAAGATAGACCGGCATAAGCGGGTGGCGGAAGGTAAAAACCAGCGCGGCCGCGGCAACGCATACCGTCAGCGGCGTTAGCCACCGCAGGCGCGAACGCGGCAGGAAACGGGTTAAACGATCGCCCGCGCTGTTAGCGCCCCGCCACAGTCGCCAGCACAACCAGGCCGCCAGCCAGGCCAGCAGGGCCGCCCCCAGCAGCAGCCACTTAAAGCTGGCGCTGTGTTCATCCGTCGGAATATCAATCGCCGCCCCGGCGAGGATTCCCGGTAAAAAATAGAGCGGCGGCCACAGCAGGCAGCCAATAATATTTGGCGGGATAAATTTCGCCACCGGCAGATCAAGCATCCCGGCGACCATCGGCACCAGCGGACGCGTCGGCCCGACAAACCGCCCGATAAGAATGGTCACCATGCTGTGCTGATGTAGCGCATGCTCGGTCTTATCGAGCAGCGCTTTATTTTTCTTCAAAAAAGACCAGCGATGCAGCGGCTTCTTAAACCGCCAGCCTAGCCAGAATGACACCCAGTCGCCGAGCAAGCAGCCGATAATCCCCGCCAGCCATGCCTGCCAGAAATTAACCTCGCCGCTACCGATCAGCGCGCCCAACCCGGCCATCATCACCGTTCCCGGCAGAATAAGCCCGACCAACGCCAACGATTCGAGGAAAGCGACCAGCAGAACAGCCAGCAGAGAATAGACCGTGGATTGCGTAATAAAGTGTTCCAGCAATGCTTGCATAATGTACCCGGTTTTAAAACGAAGCACGGATTCTCCGGAGCCGTGAATACTTCGTCAAGCCATCAATTGTTTCTACCCGTCATATTTTACGTTGCAGATGGCAACGTGAATTATTTAGCGTAGATCCTGTTTACTGGCTGCGTTAATTAACCGGACCATCATTTCACTTTCTTTACTTTCTATTCGCATCCAGCGCGAAACTCACTGGGGCTGGCGCCGGTGCACTTCTTAAAGACGCGTGAAAAGTAGAGCTGGTCTTCAAAGCCGACGTTACGCCCCACGGTGGCTATCGGCATCCGCGTGGTGCTGAGCAGCAGCTTCGCCTGGCTAATCCGCTGATCTTCACGCCACCCCAGCACGCTGATCCCCAGTTGCTGGCGAAACAGATGCGACAGCCGCGACGGCGACAGGCACACATGCTGGGCAACGCTGGCAATATCGAAATGGCTGTCCGCCAGATGATCGCTGATATACTGGCAAGCGTCGCGCACCCGGTTATCCAGCGGCGGATGCAACGATTCATTGATCGCCTCCATACGCCGCAGCAACAGTTGCTCCATGAGATTGATCGCCAGCAGTTCGGAATAGCGCCCCGCCCCCTGCCCGGCCTCAACGATTTGCCCGAACAGCTCGCCAAAGCGCGGCAGCCACTGCTCATCCGGGCGGAAAAACCCGGTCTGGGCAAAAATCGTCGGCCAGTTAAGCCACTCATGCCAGTAAGCGCGTGGACGGAAGTAAACCCACTGGTGATACCATTCGCCAGCATTGGGATGACGGCCATAATGGTGAATTTCGCCCGGCGGGAACAGCAGCATATCCCCAGGCCGACAGGTAAACTGCTCCCCGTGGTTCTTGATCACCCCTTCGCCACGGATCGTCAGATTAAGGATATAGCCCTTCATGCCCAGCGGACGATCGATAAAGAAATCCAGATAGCCATCGGCGTCAATCGGCGTCAGGCCCGTCACCAGATGGGCATTAAAAGAGTAACCCGGCAATAAAGGATCGTTTTGCGTTTCGGCCATAACCTCAGCTCTCCCGGAGACATTAAGGACACCAATTGTCCATACCTTGCATTTTATCGCCTGGCTGACAGCCTGTACTGCGACGCGGGTTTGAAATCGAATTAAAACCCGCCGCTTCTCGGTAATAACTGAGAAAATCGGACAATTCCACCGCTTTCAGCGCATAACTGAAGTGTCTATAAAGACGGCAGAAAAGTCCACATTGAATATTTGCACGATGTCACACTTTGCAGCGTCACAGCAATATAGTCCATAAGATTAGCGAATACGGCCTGACGGTTTTCTGCCTGACTATCTACTGTTTCACCATGAATGATTTTTAGCATGGAGTAACAGCATGGCAATTGCGATTGGCCTCGATTTTGGCAGTGATTCAGTACGCGCGCTGGCCGTAGAGTGCGCAACCGGCGAAGAGCTGGCCACCTGCGTCGAGTGGTATCCGCGCTGGCAAAAAGGGCTGTTCTGCGATGCCCCAAACAATCAGTTCCGTCATCATCCACGCGACTATATCGAATCGATGGAAACGGCGCTGAAAAGCGTCCTGGCATCACTGAGCGCTGAGCAACGCGCTACCGTTGTCGGTATCGGCGTCGATAGCACCGGCTCAACCCCCGCGCCAGTTGACGCCGACGGTAATGTGCTGGCGCTACGCGAAGAGTTCGCCAGTAACCCGAACGCAATGTTCGTATTGTGGAAAGACCATACCTCGGTAGAGGAGGCGGAGGAGATTACCCGCCTGTGCCACCAGCCGGGCAAAGAGGATTACTCCCGCTATATCGGCGGTATCTACTCCAGCGAGTGGTTCTGGGCCAAGATCCTTCATGTCACCCGCCAGGACAGCGCCGTCGCCCGCGCCGCCGTGTCATGGATTGAGCTATGCGACTGGGTGCCCGCCCTGCTTTCCGGGACGACGCGTCCCCAGGATATTCGCCGCGGTCGCTGTAGCGCCGGGCATAAATCTCTGTGGCATGAGAGCTGGGGTGGCCTGCCGCCGGCCGGCTTCTTCGATGAACTCGACCCAATAATTAATCAGAACCTCGCCTACCCGATGTTCAGCGATACCTTCACCGCGGATATCCCGGTCGGCACCCTGACCGCCGAGTGGGCTCAGCGCCTCGGTTTGACACAAACCGTCACCATCTCCGGCGGCGCTTTCGACTGCCATATGGGCGCCGTCGGCGCTGGCGCGCAGCCGAATGCCCTGGTCAAAGTGATCGGCACCTCAACCTGCGACATCCTGATTGCCGATAAGCAAAACGTTGGCGAGCGCACGGTGAAGGGGATTTGCGGCCAGGTCGACGGCAGCGTTGTCCCTGATTTTATCGGTATGGAAGCCGGGCAATCCGCTTTTGGCGACATTTACGCCTGGTTTGGCCGCATTCTCGGCTGGCCGCTGGAACAACTGGCGCAGACCCATCCGGAACTAAAAGAGCAGATCACAGCCAGCCAAAAACAGCTGCTGCCCGCGCTGACCGAAGCCTGGGCAAACAATCCGTCACTCGATCATCTCCCGGTGGTGCTGGACTGGTTTAACGGTCGCCGCACGCCGAACGCTAACCAACGCCTGAAAGGGGTGATTACCGATCTGAACCTCGCCACCGACGCCCCGGCGCTGTTCGGCGGGCTGATTGCCGCCACCGCCTTCGGCGCGCGCGCCATTATGGAGTGCTTCACCGAACAGGGCATTCCGGTGAATAACGTGATGGCGCTTGGCGGTATCGCGCGGAAAAACCCGGTGATCATGCAGGCTTGCTGTGATGTGCTGAATCGCCCGCTGCAAATCGTCGCGTCCGATCAGTGCTGCGCGCTGGGCGCGGCTATCTTTGCCGCCGTCGCCGCTGGCGTCTACGCCGATATTCCCGCCGCACAGCAGCATATGGCCAGCCAGGTGGAGCGCACCCTTCAGCCGCACCCTAATCAGGCGCAACGGTTTGAACAACTCTATCAGCGCTACCAGCAGTGGTCGGTCAGCGCAGAACAGCTTTATCTCCCTTCGACTGCAAAGGCGGAAACAGCCCCGCAATCCCAGGCCGCCCTCACCCATTAAGGACATGAAAATGACTATTTTTAATAATTATGAAGTGTGGTTCGTCATCGGTAGCCAGCATCTGTATGGCCCTGAAGCGCTAAGCCAGGTTACGAAACACGCAGAACATGTGGTGAACAGTCTGAATGCGGAAGCCAAACTGCCGTGCAAACTGGTGCTTAAACCGCTGGGCACCACGCCGGATGAGATCACTCATATCTGCCGCGACGCGAACTATGATGATAAGTGCGCCGGGATGGTGGTATGGCTGCATACTTTCTCACCGGCGAAAATGTGGATTAACGGCCTCACTATCCTCAACAAACCGCTGCTGCAGTTCCATACCCAGTACAACGCGGCGCTGCCGTGGGACACTATTGATATGGACTTTATGAACCTGAACCAGACCGCGCACGGCGGCCGCGAGTTCGGCTTTATCGGCGCGCGTATGCGTCAGCAGCACAGCGTGGTAACCGGCCACTGGCAGGATCGCGATGCCCATCAGCGTATCGGGGCATGGATGCGTCAGGCGGTTTCTAAACAAGATACCCGCCATCTGAAAGTGTGCCGTTTCGGCGACAACATGCGCGAAGTGGCGGTTACCGACGGTGATAAAGTCGCCGCGCAGATCAAGTTTGGTTTCTCGGTTAACACCTGGGCGGTTGGCGATCTGGTGCAGGTGGTCAACGCCGTTACCGATGGCGAAATCAGCGCGCTGGTTGATGAGTACGAAAGCAGCTATCGCCTGACGCCTGCGGTACAAATCCACGGCGAAAAGCGGCAGAACCTCCTTGATGCCGCGCGAATTGAACTAGGAATGAAGCGTTTCCTTGAACAAGGTGGATTTCACGCCTTCACCACCACGTTTGAAGATTTACACGGCCTGAAACAGCTTCCAGGGCTCGCCGTACAGCGCCTGATGCAGCAGGGTTATGGCTTTGCCGGCGAAGGCGACTGGAAAACCGCCGCTCTGCTTCGCATCATGAAGGTGATGGCAACCGGTCTGCAGGGCGGCACCTCCTTTATGGAGGATTACACCTACCACTTCGAGAACGGCAACGATCTGGCGCTGGGCTCGCATATGCTGGAAGTTTGCCCGACCATCGCCACCGCCGAGAAACCGATTCTCGACGTCCAGCCGCTGGGCATCGGCGGTAAGGCCGATCCGGCGCGTATCATTTTCAACACCCGGAGCGGTCCGGCGATCGTTGCCAGTCTGATCGATCTCGGCGATCGCTATCGTCTGCTGGTGAATACCATTGAAGCGGTAAAAACTCCGCACGAGCTACCGAAGCTGCCGGTGGCCAATGCCCTGTGGAAAGCGCATCCGGATCTGCGCACCGCCTCCGAGGCCTGGATTATTGCCGGTGGCGCGCATCACACCGTCTTCAGCCAGGCGCTGACGCTCGACGATATGCGCCAGTTTGCCGAACTCCAGGATATCGAGTTGACGGTGATTGATAACGAAACGCGCCTGCCGTCCTTCAAGGATGCGCTGCGCTGGAACGACGTTTATTACGGTTCAAAACGCTAAGCGGCTGTCCCCTCACCCTCTCCCCCTCAACGGGGAGAGAGAACCGATCGCGCGATGTAAGCCCGGGAGAAAAACCCGATCATCCTGCCGATTTTCGCCCTCTCCTTTTGGGAGAGGCCGGGGTGAAGGAAATCTGACTTGCCTGCTATTTCGGAGCACATTATGTTAGAAGATCTCAAACGCCAGGTACTGGAAGCTAATCTGGCCCTGCCAAAGCACAACCTTGTCACGCTGACCTGGGGCAACGTCAGCGCCGTTGACCGTGAACGGGGCGTGCTGGTGATCAAACCCTCCGGCGTCGACTACAGCATAATGACCGCCGAGGATATGGTTGTGGTGAGTCTGGAAACGGGCGAAGTGGTTGAAGGCAATAAGAAACCCTCTTCTGATACGCCAACGCATCGTCTGCTGTATCTGGCATTCCCGACGTTGGGCGGCATCGTCCACACCCATTCCCGTCACGCCACCATCTGGGCGCAGGCCGGGTTGTCGATTCCCGCGACCGGCACCACCCACGCCGACTATTTCTATGGCGCAGTCCCCTGTAC
Source organism: Klebsiella indica (assembly GCF_005860775.1). Taxonomy (GTDB): domain Bacteria; phylum Pseudomonadota; class Gammaproteobacteria; order Enterobacterales; family Enterobacteriaceae; genus Klebsiella; species Klebsiella indica. Next base: position 164,131 of record NZ_VCHQ01000024.1, on the reverse strand, counting down.
TCGCCTGATGACCGACGATGAAATCAACGGTGAATACGAGTGGGAGACCGGGGCGGTGATCGTCGAAACATTCCGTGAAAAAGGCCTCGATCCGGCGCAAATGCCCGGCGTGCTGGTGCACTCCCACGGGCCGTTTGCCTGGGGGAAAAACGCCGAGGATGCAGTACATAACGCCATCGTGCTGGAAGAGATCGCCTATATGGGTATTTTCTGCCGCCAGCTGGCGCCGCAGTTGCCGGATATGCAGCAGACGCTGCTGGATAAACACTACCTGCGCAAACATGGCGCGAAAGCCTATTACGGGCAGTAACGGCACAGCATTCCCGGCTCGCGCTGCGCTTAGCCGGGCAACAGGTGCACAGCCGTCTGCGGGACTGGTAGCCCGGACAGGTGCGCAGCGCCGCCTCCGGGAGATAGCGCACGCCACACCTGTATAAAACCCCAGCATCACGCCATAAACCAGGTTATAATCAGGCCTGGTTTTTATTGATGAGAGCACGGCGTGACGCAGCCACGAGAAGGTTTTTTACTCACCCGTCACTGGCGGGATACCCCGCAGGGCACCGAACTGACGTTCTGGCTGGCGACCGATAATGGCCCGCTGGAGGTTACGCTGCCGCCGCAGGAATCCGTCGCGTTTATCCCTGAATCCCAGCGCGCGCAGGTTGAGCGCCTGCTGCAGGGGGAAAACGGCCTGCGCCTTGCGCCTCTCGCCCTGAAAGATTTTCACCGCCAGCCCGTTTTTGGCCTCTACTGCCGTGCGCATCGCCAGCTTATGCGGCTGGAAAAGAAGCTGCGCGAAAACGGCGTCACGGTATACGAAGGCGATATTCGCCCGCCGGAGCGTTACCTGATGGAACGCTTTATTAACGCGCCTGTATGGGTAGAAGGCGACGCGCGCGGTCGGCAACTGGTCAACGCCCGGATGAAGCCCAATCCCCACTACCGCCCACCGCTAAAATGGGTTTCGCTGGATATTGAAACCAGCCGTAACGGCGAACTCTACTGCATCGGTCTTGAAGGATGCGGTCAGCGTGTCGTCTATATGCTTGGTCCTGAACCCGCCTCAGCGCCTGCCGTCGATTTCGATCTGCACTACGTCGCCAGCCGCCCGCAACTGCTGGAAAAGCTAAACGCCTGGTTTGCCGTTCACGATCCTGATGTGCTGATCGGCTGGAACGTGGTGCAGTTCGATTTACGCGTTTTACAAAAGCACGCCGAGCGTTACCGTATCCCGCTAATACTCGGCCGCGGCAACAGTGAACTGGAGTGGCGCGAGCACGGTTTTAAAAACGGCGTCTTCTTTGCTCAGGCCAACGGCCGCCTGATTATCGACGGCATTGAAGCGCTTAAATCGGCATTCTGGAACTTCTCCTCTTTTGCGCTGGAGTCGGTCGCCCGCGAACTGCTCGGCGAGGGCAAAGCCATTGATAATCCCTGGGATCGGATGGATGAAATCGACCGCCGTTTTCACCAGGATAAACCAGCGCTGGCCACCTACAACCTGCAGGACTGCGAGCTGGTCACCCGCATCTTCCATAAAACCGAGATCATGCCGTTTTTACTGGAACGCGCCACGGTCAACGGCCTGCCGGCGGATCGTCACGGCGGCTCGGTAGCGGCCTTCAGCCATCTCTATTTCCCGCGTATGCACCGGCTGGGCTACGTCGCGCCGAACCTCGGCGAAGTGCCGCCGCAGGCCAGTCCCGGCGGCTACGTGATGGACTCACGCCCCGGCCTGTACGACTCGGTGCTGGTACTGGACTATAAGAGCCTGTACCCGTCGATTATCCGCACCTTTCTGATTGACCCGGTGGGGCTGGTTGAAGGGCTGGCGCAGCCCGATGACGCGCACAGCACCGAAGGCTTCCTTGGCGCCCGTTTCTCGCGAGAAAAGCACTGCCTGCCGGGGATTGTCGGGCAAATCTGGCACGGGCGCGACGAGGCCAAACAACATAAAAACAAACCGCTGGCGCAGGCGCTGAAAATAATCATGAATGCCTTCTACGGCGTGCTCGGCACCAGCGCCTGCCGCTTTTTCGATCCGCGTCTGGCCTCATCCATCACTATGCGCGGACACGCGATTATGCGCCAGACCAAAGCGCTGATTGAATCCCGGGGCTATGACGTTATCTATGGCGATACCGACTCCACCTTCGTGTGGCTCAAACGAGCCCATAGCGAAGAGGAGGCCTGCAACATCGGCCGCTCGCTGGTGGCCTTCGTCAACGAATGGTGGGCGACGGCGCTGGGCAAAGAGGAGCTCACCAGCACCCTGGAGCTGGAGTTTGAAACCCACTTCTGTCGCTTTTTAATGCCCACCATTCGCGGCGCCGACACCGGCAGTAAAAAGCGCTATGCCGGGATGATTCAGGAAGAAAACGAACAGCGAATGGTGTTTAAAGGGCTGGAAACGGTGCGTACCGACTGGACGCCGCTGGCCCAGCAGTTTCAGCAGGAGCTCTATCTGCGCATCTTCCGCCATCAGCCCTATCGCGACTATGTGCGCGAGACCATCGATAAGCTAATGAGCGGCGAGTTTGACGATCGGCTGGTCTATCGTAAACGCCTGCGCCGTCCGCTGGTGGAGTATCAGCGTAACGTGCCGCCCCATGTCCGCGCCGCAAGGCTCGCGGATGAGCAAAACGTCAGGCTGGGCAGGCCGCAGCAGTACCAGCAACGCGGCAGCATTAAATACGTCTGGACCCTCAACGGCCCTGAGCCGGTGGATTATCAACAATCACCGCTGGATTATGAGCACTATTTGTCAAAGCAATTACAGCCGGTCGCCGAAGGAATTCTTCCCTTTGTCGACGATGATTTTGCTACAATTGTGACCGGGCAACTGGGCCTATTTTGATATTGCCTTACGCACGCCGCTGGCACAAAAGCCGAAAAATGAAGGGCGAGGAGGTGGTGACGAACGTTCCGCCATCCAGTAATATAGCGCCCTTTCCATTCCCGGACCCAATTTTAACGCATCTTCGATTCTTTCGGAGATAAGCAACTATTGCCTGCAATTAAAGAACTAAAGAGCCGAACATATATGCCTTTTACACTTGGTCAACGCTGGATTAGCGATACAGAGAGCGAACTGGGATTAGGGACGGTCGTTGCCCTGGATGCGCGCATGGTTACCCTGCTTTTCCCCGCCATCGGCGAAAACCGTCTGTACGCACGCAACGACTCCCCCATCACCCGCGTAATGTTTAACCCGGGCGATACCGTCACCAGTCATGAAGGCTGGCAACTCCAGATTGACGAAGTTAAAGAAGAGAATGGCCTGCTGACCTATACCGGAACCCGTCTCGATACCCAGGAAACCAACATCAGCCTGCGGGAAGTCCTGCTCGACAGCAAGCTGGTCTTCAGCAAACCCCAGGATCGTCTGTTTGCCGGGCAAATCGACCGTATGGACCGTTTCGCCCTGCGCTATCGCGCGCGCAAATTTCAGAGCGAACAGTATCGCATGCCCTGGAGCGGTCTGCGCGGCCAGCGTACCAGCCTGATCCCACATCAGCTGAATATCGCCCACGACGTCGGTCGCCGCCACGCGCCCCGCGTCCTGCTGGCGGATGAAGTCGGTTTAGGAAAAACCATTGAAGCCGGGATGATCCTCCATCAGCAGTTGCTCTCCGGCGCTGCCGAACGCGTACTGATCGTGGTACCGGAAACCCTGCAACACCAGTGGCTGGTGGAAATGCTGCGTCGTTTTAACCTGCGCTTTTCCCTGTTTGATGACGAGCGCTACGCCGAAGCCCAGCACGACGCCATTAACCCGTTCGAAACCGAACAACTGGTTATCTGCTCGCTGGATTTTGTGCGCCGCAGTAAACAGCGTCTGGAACATCTGTGTGACGCCGAATGGGATCTGATGGTGGTCGATGAAGCGCACCACCTGGTGTGGAGCGAAGAGTCGCCGAGCCGTGAATACCAGGCCATCGAACAACTGGCGGAACGCGTGCCGGGCATTCTGCTGCTCACCGCCACCCCGGAACAACTGGGGATGGAGAGCCACTTTGCCCGTTTGCGCCTGCTCGATCCCAACCGTTTCCACGATTTCGCCCAGTTTGTTGAAGAACAGCAAAACTACCGTCCGGTTGCCGATGCCGTCGCCCTGCTACTGGCTGGTAAGAAGCTGAACGACGCCGAGCTGAACGCGCTTAGCGACCTGATCGGCGAGCAGGATATTGAACCGTTATTGCAGGCCGCCAATAGCGACCGTGATGACGCGCAGACCGCGCGTCAGGAACTGGTATCCATGCTGATGGACCGCCACGGCACCAGTCGCGTGCTGTTCCGCAACACCCGTAACGGCGTCAAAGGCTTTCCGAAACGCGAACTGCATACGATTCGTCTGCCGTTGCCGACCCAGTACCAGACGGCCATCAAGGTTTCCGGCATCATGGCCGCACGCAAAACCGCAGAGGAACGTGCCCGCGATATGCTCTACCCGGAGCAGATATACCAGGAATTTGAAGGCGATACGGGTACCTGGTGGAACTTCGACCCGCGCGTCGAATGGCTGATGGGCTATCTCACCAGTCATCGCTCGCAGAAAGTGCTGGTGATCTGCGCCAAAGCGGCCACTGCGCTACAGCTGGAGCAGGTGCTGCGTGAGCGCGAAGGTATTCGTGCGGCGGTGTTCCATGAAGGGATGTCCATCATCGAGCGTGACCGCGCCGCCGCCTGGTTTGCCGAAGAAGATACCGGGGCTCAGGTGCTGCTGTGTTCTGAAATCGGCTCCGAAGGGCGTAACTTCCAGTTCGCCAGCAATCTGGTGATGTTCGATCTGCCGTTCAACCCGGATCTGCTGGAGCAGCGTATCGGCCGTCTTGACCGTATCGGCCAGGCCCACGATATTCAGATCCACGTGCCGTATCTGGAAAAAACCGCCCAGTCGGTGCTGGTGCGCTGGTATCACGAGGGACTCGACGCCTTCGAACATACCTGCCCGACCGGTCGCACCGTCTACGATAGCGTGCATAACGAGCTGATTAACTATCTCGCCGCGCCGGAAAACAGCGATGGCTTCGATGAGCTAATCAAAACCTGCCGCCAGCAGCACGAAGCGCTGAAAGCGCAACTGGAACAGGGCCGTGACCGTCTGCTGGAGATCCACTCCAACGGCGGTGAAAAAGCCCAGCGGCTTGCGGAAAGCATCGAAGAACAGGACGACGACACCAGCCTGATCGCCTTCTCCATGAACCTGTTTGATATCGTCGGTATCAACCAGGACGATCGCGGCGAAAACCTGATTGTGCTGACCCCGTCCGATCATATGCTGGTCCCGGATTTTCCGGGCCTGCCGGAAGATGGCTGCACCATTACTTTCGAACGTGATGTCGCCCTGTCCCGTGAAGATGCGCAGTTCATCACCTGGGAACACCCGCTGATTATCAACGGTCTGGATCTGATCCTCTCCGGGGATACCGGCAGCAGCACCATCTCGCTGCTGAAAAACAAAGCACTACCGGTAGGAACACTGCTGCTGGAACTGATTTACGTCGTGGAAGCGCAGGCGCCGAAACATCTGCAGCTTAACCGCTTCCTGCCGCCGACGCCGGTGCGCATGCTGCTTGATAAAAACGGCAATAACCTCGCCGGTCAAGTCGAGTTTGAAAGCTTTAACCGCCAGTTGAGCGCCGTTAACCGTCACACCGGGAGTAAACTGGTCAACGCCGTCCAGCAGGATGTGCACGCAATTTTGCTACAGGGCGAGGGCCAGGCGGCAAAAGCGGCCCAGGCGCTGATCGATGCAGCGCGTAGCGAGGCGGACGACAAGCTGAGCGCTGAACTGTCGCGTCTGGAAGCGCTGCGCACCGTTAACCCGAACATCCGCGATGATGAACTGGCGGCTATCGAGAACAACCGTCAGCAGGTGATGGACGCCCTGGGACAAGCAGGCTGGCGTCTTGATGCGCTGCGCTTAATCGTGGTCACTCACCAGTAACGGAACGCGAATATGGCGATGGAAAACTACAATCCGCCGCAGGATCCCTGGCTGATTATCCTCTACCAGGATGAGCACATTATGGTGGTCAACAAGCCCAGCGGCTTGCTGTCCGTGCCGGGTCGGCTGGAGGAGCACAAGGACAGCGTGATGACGCGCATTCAGCGCGACTTCCCGCAGGCCGAATCGGTGCACCGGCTGGATATGGCCACCAGCGGCGTGATTGTGGTCGCCCTGACCAAAGCGGCAGAGCGCGAACTCAAGCGCCAGTTCCGCGAACGAGAGCCGAAAAAGCAGTACGTCGCCCGCGTGTGGGGGCATCCGGAAAAAGCGCAAGGTCTGGTGGATTTGCCGCTGATTTGCGACTGGCCGAACCGGCCAAAGCAGAAAGTGTGTTACGAAACCGGCAAAGCGGCGCAAACCGAGTATGAAGTGCTGGAATTCACGGAAGATAACACTGCCCGCGTGCGCCTGAAGCCCATTACCGGGCGTTCGCACCAGTTGCGGGTGCATATGCTGGCGCTGGGCCATCCGATTCTCGGCGATCGCTTTTATGCTCCGCCGGAAGCGCTGGCCATGGCACCGCGTCTGTTACTGCACGCCGAAACGCTGACCATTACCCATCCCGCTTACGGTAACGCGATGACGTTCCGCGCGCCGATCGATTTCTGACCGGTCGACGATCTCCGTCCCGGTCGTGCCGCCAGCGGCGCACCCGGGACGCTTATAGTACCAACAGGAAGCTCGCGTTAATCGCGGGCAAACCACGCATCAATCATCTGTTCAACGCGGGCAACAACCTGCCCGGTTTCGTGACGACGACTACGGGCGCAGGCGTGCGCCGGTTCTTCACACAGCAAGCAACGGCGCTTATCTTCTCCCATCGACTGCCGGCCAACCAGGCCATTTTTCGGGCAGATCACATCAATATCCCACAGACGGCCCAGCGGATGACTCTGCTCCAGATCGGTACAAAACGCTTTGATTTCACTCGCGTTATGTTCAACGCACCACAGCGCTTCCGGCCCGGTCGGCAGCCATAGCACCTGACGGTCCAGGGTGTGCCAGCGGTGTGTCCATAACATCTGGTCACAGGCCTGCAGCGCCACGCCCATCATATTGCGATAGCGAATGCTGTCTTTTACCGCGCCAGGCGTTACCAGGGTCAACGAAATGACCGGCTGTTGATAATGGGCCAGCCAGTCGGCCTGGCGAGCCGCACGCTGCTCTCTCGCCGCCAGCAGCGCCTCCATGCTTACGCCCTCACAGGCGGGACTATCCACCGACATTTGTTTCTCTCCTCATCAATAAAAGACAGCGCTCAGGCGACCGTCGCTCTCACCAATTTCGGCGCTGATTGTATCGCTAAATGCACCGCATTTTGGAGACAGGACGCAGAAATTTTCTGCGTCATTTTGCGATAAATAACAGACTTAATCGTTACAAAAAAGTTAAATCATGCCAGGAAATGACTAAGAAAAAGCAATCCCAGCGAAACATTAATCGCGCCGCCGATTCGCGTGGCAATCTGGGCAAACGGCATCAGATTCATGCGGTTGCCGGACGTCAGAATCGCCACATCGCCGGTACCGCCCTGACCGCTCTGGCAGCAGGAGACAATCGCCACGTCAATCGGGTACATGCCAATCTTTTTCCCTACCAGGAACCCCGTCGCCACCAGCGCCGACACGGTACTGATAATCACCAGCAGATTGGTCACGGTAAATGCGTTAACCAGCTCCTGCCACGGGGTGATCGCCACGCCGACAGCAAACAGAATCGGGTAAGTCACCGCCGTGCGGAAGAACTTATACACCATCTGCGACCCCTCCTGCAGACGAGGAGAGACGCCGTTCGCCAGTTTGAGCAGCACCGCGAGGAACAGCATTCCCACCGGCGCTGGCAAGCCGATCATCTTCTGCCCCAGCATACCCAGCATGTACAGCAGTACCGCCAACAGCGCGCCGGACGCCAGCGTCGTCACATCCATTTTGCCCTCGGCAGCCTTTTCACCCTGTATCTCGTTGCGGCGGTTTGGCATCAGTTGCCCTTCACCGGTTAAATGCGGGAAGCGTTTACCCAACTGATTCAAGCCGCCGGATATAACAATCGCGGTCAGACTCCCCAGCATCACCATCGGCAGAATCCGACCTAAAGCAACGCCCTGTTCCATATGCATCAGCGCGGCGTAGCCAATTGACAGTGGTATCGCGCCTTCCCCTACGCCACCGGCCATAATTGGCAACACAATAAAGAAGAATACCTGAAACGGCTCCAGACCCAGCACGGTACCGACGCCGACCCCCACCAGCATGCCAACGATTTCCCCACACAGCATCGGCAAGAAAATCCGCAAAAAACCCTGAATCAGCGTGGTACGGTTCATGCTCATAATGCTGCCGACGATAATGCAGCAAATATAGAGATAGAGAATGTTGGTCGATTTATAGAATTTGGTGGTTGATTCCACTACCACATCCGGCAGCAGTCCGTAATGCACCAGCGCCGAAGGAATAAAGGTCGCGCAGATGGCCGCCGCCCCGAGCTTCCCCAGCACCGGCAGGCGTTTACCAAATTCGCCGCAGGCAAAACCGAAAAAAGCCAGTGTCGCCACCATAACCACAATATCGCTCGGTAGCTTGCCGCCCAGACAATCTATCGCGATCAGGCCGCCGGCCAGCAAAAACAGCGGCAAGGGGATAATACCGACTTTCCAGTTATCAAGAATGTGCCACCAGCGCTGTTTTAGCGGTGCTTTCGGCGTATTAATAGGATCGATGGTTGCAGGGAATGCGTTGTCTGTGGTGCTCATGATTAAGCCCTCTGATTATTATTCCTTTGCAGATTAGAGCGCCACGCACAGACTTAATGTGAGGATCAACAGATTAAAAACGAAGTTTTTATGGTCACTATGGTTTTTATGGTTTTTATTATTGGTGTGATATCGCGCTGATTTATTGGCGTGGTTTTTATGGTTTTTAAATCCGTGGCCGAATTCACCTTGATAAATCACCGCCAGCGGATAATGCTGGTACCAGGCCCCTGCCCTGCGTGGACGCTCAAAAGTTTCCCTCAAGAACCCTGTTGGCATTGCAAAAGATGATCGCCTGCCGCCACTCTGATATTGTGCATAATACTTATGAAAGTTTCATTTCAATTTAAGTTATTCATTTCGTTGGTCGCCTTTTTCTCAGTGCTGTTCTCACTGTTCGGCGTTTATTATTATTTCGACGCCAGCCATCAGCTTTATCAGGAAATGAGCGCCCGGGCGAAAATACAGGCAGAAGAAATCGCCCTGATGCCGGATTTACGTCAGTGGGTGGCGCGTGAAGACGCTCAAGCCATCAAACCGTTTATGCAACATATCGCCAGCCGCAGCGACGCCAGTTTTATTGTGATTGGCGACAAGCATGGCCTGCATCTGTTTCATTCGGTCCATCCGGAATGGGTTGGCACCCGGCTGGTTGGCGGCGATAACCAGGCCGTACTGGAGGGGAAAAGCATCACCACCATCCGTAAAGGCGGGCTGGGGATTTCCCTGCGCAGCAAAGCGCCCGTTTTCAATGACGCAGGCCAGGTTATCGGGATTGTTTCCGTCGGCTACCTCACCAGCTATCTCGACAGCATTACGCTGGAAAAAGCGCTCAATCTCTTTATCGCCGCATTGATACTGCTGATCGCACTGTTTGTATTCTCCTGGTACTTCACCCGCAGCATCAAAAAACAGATTTTTTCGCTGGAACCACGCGAAATCGGCCTGCTGGTTCGCCAGCAAAAAGCAATGATGGAATCGATATACGAAGGCGTGATTGCGATCGATCATAATCGGCGCATTGAAGTGATTAACCACGCTGCCCGCAGCCTGCTCGGGCTGACCCAGCCCGCGCACCAACTGCGCGGTAAATCAATCGATAGCGTCATTACCCCACAGCCGTTTTTCACCGGCGATGAGATGCTCGAAAACGATACTCACGATGAGTTGTGCCGATTTAACCAGCTTACCGTCCTCGCCAGCCGGGTACGCATCATGCTGGAAAATGCGCTACAGGGTTGGGTGATTACCTTCCGCGATCGCGATGAAATTAACTCCCTTAGCGCCCAGCTCAGCCAGGTAAAACGCTATGTCGATAACTTGCGTATTATGCGTCACGAGCAGCTAAACCGTATGACGACGCTTTCCGGTCTACTGCATATGGGCCACTATGATGAGGCGATTCGCTATATTCAGGCCCAGTCGGAACACGCCCAGGAACTGCTGGACTTTATCTCATCGCGTTTTCATTCCCCGACGCTGTGCGGCCTGCTATTGGGTAAAGCCGCCCGCGCACGGGAGAAAGGGGTGGAACTCAGCTTTGACCCCGCCTGCCGTATTGACCGCCCGCTGCCGTCATTGATGGAGTCTGAACTTATCTCTATCATCGGTAATTTGCTGGATAACGCCATTGAGGCCACCCAGCGCGCTGCGCCGCCGCACGAAGCGGTCGAGATCCTGATTCAGCTTAATGCCCGGGAATTAATCATTGAGGTGGCTGACCGCGGGATCGGTATTCGCCCGGAAATCCGCGAGCGCATTTTTGAACGCGGCATCACAACCAAAACCCGTGGCGATCACGGTATTGGTCTTTATCTTATTGAGCACTATGTCACCCAGGCTGGCGGCACGATTGAAGTGGCCGATAACACGCCGCGCGGCGCGATTTTCACGCTGTTTATTCCCGCCAACGGGCCAGCCCTTCCGCAACAAGAGACGCACTATGCATCATGACCTGGTCGATGTACTGATCATCGAAGATGAAAGCGAACTGGCGCGGCTGCACGCCGAGCTTATCCACAAACACCCGCGCATGCGACTCACGGGAATGGCGGCATCCCTCGCCCAGGCGCGGCAGATACTCAACGCCAGGCCGCCGCAGCTGCTACTGCTTGATAACTACCTGCCGGACGGAAAAGGCGTCACCCTGATGAACGACCCCATTCTGGCCCAGGCTAACTGTTCGGTGATTTTTATTACCGCCGCCAGTGACATGGAAACCTGCAGTCTGGCAATCCGCAACGGTGCTTTCGACTACATCCTCAAGCCGGTGTCATGGAAGCGTCTGAGCCAGTCGCTTGAACGGTTCGTGCAGTTCTACGATCAACAGCGCGAATGGAAGATTGTCGACCAGCAGAACGTTGATTCACTGTATCAGTTGCAGGCGAAAAACTTCCGCGCCGAAAGCGGCAGTAAAGGCATTGAAGAAAAAACCCTGGCGCGGGTGCAAAGCCTGTTTACCGACAGAGAAGATCGCTGCTTTTCGGTTGATGAAGTGGTAAATGAGGCGGGGTTAAGTAAAACCACCGCCCGACGCTATCTGGAACACTGCGTGGAAATCGGCTTTCTGGATGTGGAAATGCTATACGGCAAAATCGGCCATCCGCGGCGGATGTACCGCCGCGCCGTCGGCACATCGTAACGCCGTCTCCCGCGCCGGGGAGAGGGCGGTAATTCAGAATCCGCGCTGCTCTTTAATAAGCTCCCAGGCTTTCTGGATCTCTTGCGCTTTCTGCTTGGCCATCTCCATCATCTCCGGCGGCAAGCCTTTCGCCACCAGTTTATCCGGATGGTGTTCGTTCATCAGCTTACGATAGGCGCGCTTAACGGTCGCGGCGTCATCAGTGGGCTTTACCCCTAATACGTTACAGGCATCTTCAAGGGTTGGCCCTCGCTGCGCCTGCTGCCAACCGGCATGGCCGCCGCGCTGGCCATACGATTGCTGCTGCGACTCACCGCCAAACTGCGCGCCGCCCTGCATCATACGCAGGAACTGATCGAACTGGGCGCGGGAAATCCCCAGCTCATCGGCAATAACAAACAGCACTTCACGCTCATTCGGATGCAACTCGCCATCGGCGAAGGCGGTTTGCAACTGAATTTCCAGAAACATCCGAATTAAATCAAAGCGCCCAAAACAGACGCTACGCAGCTGACGCATTTTCTCGCGCAGCGGATAATCATCTGATTTTCCGACCCGAAATGCCTGCTGTGCCGCGGTACGCGCTTCGCCATGCAGATTCATCCGATCCATCATCAGACTGGCGACATGAATATCCGCTTCAGTGACACGCCCTTTCGATTTGGTCAGATGCCCCATCACTTCAAAAGTGGTGGAAAAAAACAGCGACTGGCGCTCCTGCTGGTTGGCAAACACATTCAAACGGCGACTACGTGCACGGTCAAACATATGCCCGACTAAGAAGCCCAGCACCACGCCCCAGAAGCCGCCCCCCATCATCAACGCCACCGCAACGCCAATTATTTTCCCCAAATACTGCATAGACTCCCCAATCTCTCAGCCGCCAGTTAAGCTATATCTGACCGCACATTACAAAGCGCTGACGCCTCGGTCAATTATGGGACATAGCCTATAATTTGCTTTATCATACTCGTCATTCTACACGGTGCCTAACGCTCGGGAATAAAACGGGCCGGATTAACACTAGCGCGATTAAGATGAGTACGTTAGGCTCTGACCGTTTGCAAGCCGCTGCTACATGATGACGGAACAACAAATACAACGTATGAAAAAACGTATTCCCAGCCTACTGGCAACCATGATTGCCAGCGCCTTGTATAGCCAACAAGGCTTCGCTGCCGATCTCGCCACGCAGTGTATGCTTGGCGTCCCTGCCTATACACGTCCTTTGGTTGAAGGGAAGCCCAACGACCTGCCAGTGACGATCAATGCCGATCACGCGAAAGGCAACTATCCTGATAATGCCGTATTTACCGGCAACGTTGATATTAATCAGGGGAACAGCCGTCTCCAGGCCGATGAGGTTCAGCTTCATCAGCAGCAAGCCGCAGGCCAGGCGCAACCCGTACGCACGATTGACGCCCTCGGCCATGTTCACTATGACGACAATCAGGTGATCCTGAAAGGGCCGAAGGCCTGGTCGAATCTGAACACCAAAGATACTAACGTCTGGCAGGGCGATTACCAAATGGTGGGTCGTCAGGGCCGCGGCAGCGCTGACCTGATGAAGCAGCGCGGTGAAAACCGCTATACGATTTTAGAAAACGGCAGCTTTACCTCCTGCCTGCCAGGGTCTGACACCTGGAGCGTCGTCGGCAGCGAAGTTATCCACGACCGCCAGGAGCAGGTGGCGGAAATCTGGAACGCGCGGTTTAAACTCGGCTCGGTGCCGATTTTTTACAGCCCTTACCTGCAACTGCCGGTGGGCGATAAACGCCGCTCAGGCTTCCTGATCCCGAACGCCAAATACAGTACCAAAAACGGCGTGGAGTTCTATCTTCCTTACTACTGGAATATCGCGCCTAACTTCGATGCCACGTTGACCCCGCACTATATGAGCAAGCGCGGCGGCGTCATGTGGGAAAACGAGTTCCGCTATCTCACCAAGGCGGGCACCGGCCTGCTGGAGTTCGATTATCTGCCATCGGATAGCATTTATCGCAACGATCACCCGGACGACGGTAACAGCCGCCGCTGGTTGTTCTACTGGAAGCATTCCGGCGTTATCGACCAGGTGTGGCGTCTGAATGCCGACTACACCAAAGTCAGCGATCCCGATTACTTCAACGATTTTAGCTCCAAATACGGTTCCAGTACCGATGGCTACGCCACGCAAAAACTGAGCGCGGGCTACGCCAATCAGAACTTTGACGCCACCGTGTCGACGAAGCAGTTCCAGGTCTTTAACCGGGAATCAAGTAACGCCTATTCCGCCGAACCGCAGCTGGATGTCAATTATTATCAGAACGATGTCGGCCCGTTTGATACCCATCTTTATGGCCAGGCGGTGCACTTTGTTAACTCAAACAGCAATATGCCGGAAGCCACCCGGGTTCACTTTGAACCGACCATCGATCTGCCGCTGTCTAACGGCTGGGGAAGTCTCGATACCGAGGCAAAACTGCTGGCAACGCATTATCAGCAGAGCAACCTTGATACTTATAACGCAGCCAACGGGACTGACTATAAAGATTCCGTTAACCGCGTCATGCCGCAGTTTAAAGTCGATGGCAAAATGGTTTTCGAGCGCGATATGCAAGAGAACTATACCCAGACGCTTGAACCGCGCGTGCAGTATCTGTATATCCCCTATCGTGACCAGAGCAAGATCGGCAGCTACGACTCCACGCTGCTGCAATCGGACTACAATGGCCTGTTCCGCGACCGCACCTATAGCGGCCTCGACCGTATTGCTTCGGCCAATCAGCTGACTACCGGCGTCACATCGCGCGTTTATGATTCCGCCGCCGTTGAACGTTTTAATATTTCCGTTGGTCAAATCTACTATTTCACCGAGGCACGAACCGGTGACGACAACATCAACTGGGAGAACAACGACACGCGAGGTTCACTGGTATGGGCTGGCGACACCTACTGGCGCATCACCGATGACTGGGGTTTACGCGGGGGCATTCAGTACGATACGCGTCTGGATAACGTCGCAACCGGCAACGGAACCGTGGAATACCGTCGCGACGAAAACCGTTTAGTACAACTTAACTACCGTTACGCAAGCCCGGAGTACATTCAGGCGACACTGCCTTCGTATTCCACCGCTAAGCAGTATAAAGATGGGATTTCGCAGGTAGGTATCACCGCCAGCTGGCCAATCGTCGATCGTTGGGCTGTCGTCGGCGCGTACTACTACGACACGAATACCAGAAAATCAGCGAACCAGATGTTAGGGGTGCAGTATAGCTCCTGCTGTTACGCTATCCGCGTCGGCTATGAACGCAAGATCAACGGCTGGGATAACGACAGCAGCGAAAGCAAATACGATAATACCTTCGGCTTTAACATTGAGCTGCGTGGTCTGAGTTCCAACTACGGTCTCGGCACCCAACAAATGCTGCGTTCGAACATTTTACCGTACCAGAGCTCCCTGTGATGTGGCTGGTTTACAACGTAATCCGCAATTGCGGTTAATTGAAATGGAAAAAGTATGAAGAACTGGAAAACGCTGCTTCTCGGTATCGCCATGATCGCGAATACCAGTTTCGCTGCCCCACAGGTTATCGATAAAGTAGCGGCTGTCGTCAATAATGGCGTTGTTCTGGAAAGCGACGTCGATGGTTTGATGCAATCGGTAAAACTTAACGCCCACCAGGCCGGGCAGCAGTTGCCGGATGACGCAACCTTACGTCATCAGATCCTCGAACGGCTGATCATGGACCAGATCATTCTGCAGATGGGCCAGAAAATGGGCGTGAAGATCTCTGACGATCAGCTCAACCAGGCCATCGCCAACATCGCCAAACAAAACAATATGACCATGGATCAGATGCGTAGCCGTCTGGCCTATGACGGGATCAACTACAACACCTATCGTAATCAAATTCGCAAAGAGATGTTGATTGCGGAAGTGCGTAACAATGAAGTTCGTCGTCGCATCACCATTCTGCCGCAGGAAGTGGAAACGCTGGCCAAACAGATTGGCGATCAGAACGATGCCAGCACTGAACTGAACCTTAGCCACATCCTGATCCCGCTGCCGGAAAATCCAACTTCCGAGCAGGTTGCCGCTGCGCAGGCGCAGGCAAACTCGGTGGTTGAGCAGGCGCGCAACGGCGCAGACTTCGGCAAACTGGCTATTACCTATTCTGCCGACCAGCAGGCGCTGAAAGGCGGCCAGATGGGATGGGGGCGTATTCAGGAGCTGCCAGGCATCTTTGCTCAGGCGCTGAGTACCGCGAAGAAAGGCGATATTGTTGGCCCGATTCGTTCCGGCGTTGGCTTCCATATCCTGAAGGTTAACGATATGCGCGGCGGCAACCAGAACATCTCGGTCACCGAAGTTCACGCTCGCCATATTCTGCTGAAACCGTCGCCGATTATGAACAACGATCAGGCACGCGAGAAGCTGGAGCAGATCGCGGCTGACATTAAGAGCGGTAAAACCACCTTCGCTCAGGCAGCGAAAGCGTTTTCCGAAGATCCGGGTTCCGCCAACCAGGGCGGTGATTTAGGCTGGGCGACGCCGGATGTCTTCGATCCGGCGTTCCGCGATGCGCTGATGCATCTCAACAAAGGTCAGATCAGCGCCCCGGTTCGCTCCTCTTTCGGCTGGCACCTGATTCAGCTGCTGGATACCCGCAAAGTTGACAAAACCGATGCCGCGCAAAAAGACCGCGCTTACCGCATGCTGATGAACCGCAAATTCTCTGAAGAAGCGGCCACCTGGATGCAGGAACAGCGCGCCAGCGCCTACGTTAAGATTCTGAACAACTAATCGCATAAGCCTCATACACAACATCGTTCAGGGTGTATCGAGGCGGCTAAGCGAATCGCCCCGGCCTTTGACCGGGGTGACGAAGCGCAGCCAGTAAGAGATCGTCTGAAGGATGAAGTGTATGAATCGCGTTGTTATCACTCCCGGCGAACCCGCAGGGATTGGCCCCGACCTCGTGGTGCAGCTTGCACAGCGCGACTGGCCGGTCGAACTGGTCGTTTGCGCTGACGGCGCGCTGTTGTCTGACAGAGCAAAGCTGCTCGGTCTCTCTTTATCCCTTTTGCCTTACGAACCCACGCAGCCGGCGACGCCGCAACGCGCAGGTACCCTGACGCTGCTTCCCGTCGCCCTCAATGCGCCGGTTGAACCGGGCGTGCTCAACGTCAAAAACGGCGGTTATGTGGTCGACACGCTGGCTCGCGCCTGCGATGGTTGCCTGAACGGCGAATTCGCCGCGCTGATTACCGGGCCGGTGCATAAAGGTATTATCAACGACGCGGGAATCCCCTTTACCGGCCATACTGAGTTCTTCGAAGCGCGTTCACAGGCCAGTAAAGTGGTCATGATGCTGGCAACCGAAGCGCTTCGCGTGGCGTTGGTGACCACCCATCTGCCGCTCAAAGCGGTAAGCGAGGCGATCACCCCCGAGCTGCTGCGCGAAATCATCACCATCCTCGATCATGATTTGCGCAGCAAATTTGGCATCAAGGACCCGCACGTACTGGTTTGCGGCCTGAACCCGCATGCGGGTGAAGGCGGCCATATGGGCACGGAAGAGATCGATACGATAATTCCGGTGCTGGAAGAGATGCGCGCGAAGGGCATGAACCTCAGCGGCCCGTTACCGGCGGATACTCTGTTTCAGGCAAAATATCTCGACCATGCCGATGCGGTACTCGCGATGTATCACGATCAGGGCCTGCCCGTGCTAAAATACCAGGGCTTTGGCCGCGGCGTGAATATTACGCTCGGTTTACCTTTTATTCGCACTTCCGTTGACCACGGTACCGCGCTTGAACTTGCGGGCCAGGGGAAAGCGGAAGTCGGCAGTTTTATCACGGCGCTTAATCTCGCCATCAAAATGATTGTTAATACTCAATGAATAATCGAGTCCATCAGGGCCACTTAGCCCGTAAACGCTTCGGGCAAAACTTTCTCAACGATCGCTTCGTGATCGACAGCATTGTCTCGGCCATCAATCCACAAAAAGGTCAGGCAATGGTTGAAATCGGCCCCGGCCTCGCCGCGCTGACCGAGCCGGTCGGCGAACGCCTCGACCAGTTGACCGTCATCGAGCTGGACCGCGATCTGGCCGCCCGTCTGCAAACCCACCCGTTTCTCGGGCCAAAGCTGACGATTTATCAGCAGGATGCCATGACCATGAACTTCGGCGAGCTGTCCCGGAGCCTGGGCCAGCCGCTGCGCGTTTTCGGCAACCTGCCATATAACATCTCAACGCCGCTCATGTTTCATCTGTTCAGCTATACTGATGCCATTGCCGATATGCACTTTATGCTACAAAAAGAGGTGGTCAATCGTCTGGTCGCCGGGCCGAACAGTAAGGCGTATGGTCGGTTAAGCGTAATGGCGCAGTATTACTGCCAGATAATCCCGGTGCTTGAAGTGCCGCCGAGCGCCTTTACGCCGCCGCCTAAAGTCGATTCCGCCGTCGTACGTCTGGTGCCTTACCGCACATTGCCCCATCCGGTAAAAGAAGTACGCGTGCTGAGCCGTATTACGACCGAGGCGTTTAACCAGCGGCGCAAAACCATCCGCAACAGCCTTGGTAATCTGTTCAGCATAGAGGTTCTGAGCGAACTGGGCATCGATCCGGCAATGCGCGCAGAGAATATTTCCGTGGCGCAGTACTGTCAGCTAGCTAACTGGTTATCCGATCATCCCCCTGTCAAGGAGAGCTAACCATGATTAATTCGCCCCGAATGTGTGTGCAGGTGCAAAGCGTCTATATCGAATCGCAATCTTCCCCGGAAGAAGAGCGCTACGTCTTCGCTTATACCGTCACCATTCGCAATCTGGGGCGGACTCAGGTTCAGCTTCTTGGCCGCTACTGGCTTATCACCAACGGTCATGGTCGTGAGACCGAAGTTCAGGGGGAAGGGGTTGTCGGCGAACAGCCATATATTCCCGCTGGCGGCGAATTTCAATACACCAGCGGCGCGGTTATCGAAACGCCGCTGGGCACCATGCAGGGTCATTATGAAATGATCGATGTGAACGGTACGCCGTTCGCCATTGAAATCCCTGTTTTCCGTCTCGCAGTACCAACGCTCATCCATTAAAACAATGTCTACATACCTTATTGGCGACGTTCACGGTTGTTACGATGAATTGATCGCATTATTAGAGCAGGTGGAGTTTAATCCTGAGGTTGATACCCTGTGGCTCACCGGCGATCTGGTCGCGCGCGGTCCCGGTTCTCTCGAAGTGCTGCGTTTCGTGAAACAGCTTGGCGATAGCGTACGCATCGTCCTGGGTAATCACGATCTTCATCTGCTGGCGGTTTTCGCCGGTATCAGCCGCAATAAGCCGAAGGATCGGCTAAAAGCACTGCTTGAAGCGCCTGATGCCGATGAGTTGCTCAACTGGCTGCGTCGCCAGCCGATGATGCAAATCGATGAAGAGAAAAAGCTGGTGATGACCCATGCCGGGATTACCCCGCAATGGGATCTGGCCACCGCCAGACAGTGCGCTCGCGATGTGGAAGCGGTGCTGTCCAGCGACTCCTACCCGTTCTTCCTCGACGCCATGTACGGCGATATGCCAAATAACTGGAGCAATGAACTCAGCGGCCTGGCGCGCCTGCGCTTTATTTCCAACGCCTTTACCCGCATGCGCTACTGTTTTCCGAACGGGCAACTGGATATGTACGCCAAAGAGGCGCCGGAAAACGCCCCCGCGCCGCTAAAACCGTGGTTTGCCATTCCTGGCCCGGTGGCCAGCGAATACAGCATTGCTTTCGGTCATTGGGCTTCGCTGGAAGGAAAAGGCACGCCGGAAGGGATCTATGCGCTGGATACCGGCTGCTGCTGGGGCGGGGATCTCACCTGCCTGCGCTGGGAAGATAAACGCTACTTTGTGCAGCCGTCGAACCGTCATCTTGATTCAGGCAAAGGCGAAGCGGTAAACGCCTGAGTCTTATGTTGTCGGCTGGATAAGGCGTTTACGCCGCTATCCGGCATTCACGCCACATCATTATCTGAGATAGCTGCTTATCAGGCCGACAAATCTGCATGACCACGACCGATTAACGACGTTCCAGAATCTCGAAACAGTAGCTATGAGAGTTCTGCGCGTCGGCGTCGTGGAACTCACTGAATACGGACTCCCACTGATCCGGATCGTAATCCGGGAAGTGGGTATCACCCTCGACTTCCGCGTCAATATGCGTCAGATAGAGCTTGTGCGCTTTCGGCAGAAACTGTTCATAAACACGACCGCCGCCAATCACCATCATCTCTTCGACATCGCCGCAGGCGGCAATGGCTTCATCAACCGATTTTACCCACTGTACGCGTTCGTCGGTGCCTGGCTGGCTGCTGATAACAATATTTTTACGCCCGGGTAAAGGGCGACCAATGGATTCCCAGGTCAGACGCCCCATCACTACCGGTTTGTTTAACGTGTTGCGCTTAAACCAGGCGAGATCGGCGGGCACATTCCACGGCATGGCGTTTTCCATACCGATAACGCGATCGACCGCTAACGCCGCAATAAGACTGATCATTGATTAATTCCCGAATACAAAAAATTGCCGCCACTATACGGAAAGCGTAATACTTCGTCGACTGGACAGAGAGTAAAGAATAAGGAAATTTTTAGATTTGCTGGCAAGCCCACGTAAGCCTGGTGAGCCGCCAGCAGCGGATTTAAATGGAAAACAAAATATTACTTGTAAAACTCACGTGACACCCTGAATTCATTTCATGACACCGGCTTATTCTGCGGCTCATCAGCAATATCGCCAGTATGTATTCCTTCTTCCGTCCCCTGCCAGCCATGACGCTGAACCAGCGACAAATGGTTGCGATCTTCGTTGATGATATCGGCCAGCATCTCGCTGGTACGCTTGAACACCGCCACCCGGGAAGCCGAATCGTTTTCCGCCATGACCACCATCTCCTCAACCATTTGCAGATTAAAACGGCGGAACAGATCGGCGCGCTCCCTGGCCTCGTATGCCCCCAGCCCCAGAGCCTCCAGGGTCATGCGCCCGGATCTCAGCGCCGCTTCAAAGGTTTCACGTTCCGGTGCTTCTATCCCGGCCTGACGCAACTTGATGTAATGGTTAACATCACGGGCACGGGAAATAATGTGCAGATGCGGAAAGTGCTCTTTTGCCAGTTCCACCAGTTGCAGGCTGGTCTGCGGATCATCGATAGCGTTAATCAACACTTCCGCATTCTCCGCCCCGGCGGATTCCAGCAGATCAGCGCGCGTGGCATCGCCGTAAAACACTTTCATATCAAATTTGCGCAAGGTATCGATATGGTCAGGATCATGATCGAGGATAACCATCTTTACGCCGCTGGAGAGCAGCACACGACCGACGATCTGCCCATAACGACCAAATCCGGCGATAATCACCCGCGGCTGCTCTTCATCAATTTCATCAGCTTCGCGCTGCTGGCCCCCCGTAGATTTTTCCTGACGCGTCAGCAGTACCAGCAGAATCGGCGTTGCCGCCATCGACAGTGCGACGGCCAGCGTTAACGCCTTCGCCCATTCGCTGTCCAGCACATCGGCCATCTGCGCTGCGCTGAACACGACAAAGGCAAACTCACTCCCCTGTCCCAGCAGTACCGCAAACCAGCGGCGCTGGGCGCGCGGTACGCTCAGCGGTTTGGCAATCAGCCACAGCATCAGGGATTTAATCACCAGAAAACCCACCAGTAAAATCAGAATGCGCAGCGGATGGGTCGCCAGGGTACCAAAATCGACAGACATGCCGACACCGATAAAAAAGAGCCCCATCAAAAGGCCCTTAAACGGTTCGATATCGCTTTCCAGCGCGTGACGATACTCCGAGCTCGCCAGCAGCACCCCGGCAAGGAACGCGCCCATCGCCATCGACAGGCCAACCTCTTCGAGCAGCAATCCGAAACCAAATACGAGAAACAAGGCCACGGCGCTGAACACTTCTCGCAGGCCGGAACGTGCGGCAAAGCGCAGCATCGGTCGGGTAAGGTAGCGCCCGAGCACCACCACCAGCGCCAGCGCCCCCACGACCTTCAGCGCCGACAGGGCAAACGCGCCCAGCGTCGTCGAGCCGCCGCTCGCCGCCAGCAGCGGGATCATCGCCACCAGCGGAATAGCGGCAATATCCTGGAATAGCAGCACCGCAAAAGCGCTACGGCCCAGTTGCGTCACCATCAGGTTACGCTCGTTCATCACCTGCATCGCAATCGCCGTTGAGGAGAGCGCCAGAGTCATACCTATCAGCTCCGCCACCTGCCAGCGCAGGCCAAGCGACATACAGAACAGCCCAATCAGCGTGCCGCAGACCACCATCTGCAACGCCCCACCGCCGAACACCGAAGCGCGCAGCTTCCACAGGCGCTGAGGATCCAGTTCCAGGCCAATGACAAACAGCATCAGCACCACGCCGATTTCAGCAAAGTGCAGAATTGACTCAGCATCCGTGACCAGCCGCAGCCCCCACGGGCCGATAATACACCCGGCGATTAAATAGCCGAGCACCGATCCCAGCCCACAGCGCACGGCAATCGGGACAATCAGCGCGGCAGAACCTAAATAGATCAGCGCCTGTATAAGCGTGTGGCTATCCATTCTGATGTGCCTCCTGCCATTCTATTAAACGTTGCCGATAATGGCGCGCCTGCGCCTGGAGGGTTTCATCATCACAGACGAACGTGCAATGAATGGCGAACGGTGGTAACCACTTCATGCCACAGTACAGACTGGTCGCCTGTAGCGGCTGGGCCAGAACATCAAAACCGGGAAAAGCGCCAGTATCAAAGTGGCTTTCACCGCCGCCGGTCGTCACCGCCCACATCAGCGATTTACCGCGCAGCGCGCTGCCGTTGTGACCATATGCCCAGCCGTGCGACAGGACTTTATCCATCCACAGTTTCAGCAACGGCGGCACGCTGTACCACTGCATCGGATGCTGCCAGATAACCAGATCGGCGCGAACCAGCGCCGCCTGTTCGGCGGCGACGTCGATATTAAAATCAGGGTAAAGTTGATAGAGAGAACGTATCTCTACGCCGTCAAGCCTCCCTGCCTGCTCAAGCATCCGTTTATTCGCATGCGAGTGCTGCGGATAAGGGTGCGCATAAATTATAAGAATCATTGATTAGCCTGCATTCGCTCCTGTAGTAATCAGCAAGAGTGTAGACAGTTAATCAAAACGCTTACAACGATAAGTGCGATCTATACCGCGTTATTTTACGCATTCCGCGGCTGTTTATTGACCGCGATATCCGACTCGGAGGTATCAAGGTCGCACTTCTTCGGCAACAAGAAAGTGATGGTTCCGGCAATGATCAACGACCCGGCCAACGCACAGACCGCGACGTTCTGACCATAAAGATAAATCATCACGCCGACCAGATATGGACCGCAAAAACCGCCAAGGTTACCCAGACCATTAATCACACCACGAGCGCTCCCGGCCACTTCCGGCGAGGCGATACGTCCGGGCATCGACCAGAATGGGCTGGTTGCCGACTTCAGGAAGAAACCACAGACCACCAGCGCAATATAAGCCGCCACCACATGCTCGCGCAGCACGACTGAGGCCACCAGCGCCGCCGCGAAGCAGTAGAGCGAGAAACGAACCCACAGACGACGTTTACCACTGCGATCGCTGAATAGCGAGATCGCGTAGATCCCGGCCAGGGTCGCGATGAACGGCAGTATGGCGAGGAATCCGACGCTAGCCATACTACCGCCGGTCAGTCCTTTAAGGATCGTCGGCAGCCATAGCGTGTAACCATAATCACCGGTCTGGTAAAAGAAGTTGAGGATCACCAGCTTCATCAGGCCAGGGTTACGGAACACGTCTTTCACCGGCGCATTGCTCACTGGCGCTTCGGCCAGTTTTACCGCTCGTTCAGCCGCAAGCGTAGTGACAAGATATTGACGCTCGCTTTCCGGCAACCAGCGGGCTTCTTCCGGGCGGTCGCTAATCATAAACCACCATACCGCCAGCACGACTACCGACAGCAGCCCTTCGATGATAAACAGCCAGCGCCAGTCCAGCGCCGCAATAATGGCGCCCGACACTGGCGCGGTCAGCATGCCGCCCAGTGGGGCAAACATCATCACAAAAGCATTCGCCCGACCAAGCTCTTTTTCCGGAAACCAGTTGCTGATCATCGTCAGCACCACCGGCAGCATGCCACCTTCAGAGACCCCGAGAATAAAACGTAACACCAGCAATTGATATTCATGAGTCACAAAACCGGTGGCGATAGACACAACCGCCCAGGCGATCAGTGACCAGGCAATAAACGTCTTGCCACTGCCGTTTACCGCAATTCTGCCGCCGGGTATTTGCAGAAATAAATAACCAATAAAAAATATTCCGCTGGCGACACCAGCCATCTGACTGGTAATACCTAAATCCGTTTCCATTCCGCCGGGCAGCGCAAAACTAATATTAACCCGGTCCATAAACGAAATAATACAAGCAATCAATACCGGCGTAATAATACGCAGCCAGCGGGTGCTGGGAATTTTATCGTTCATATATCGCACTCTCTATGCAGAGGTTATCATTGTAATAAAGTGAGCGTAGGAACAGAGAAATAAACGTGAGAATTAATTAATTGCGTTCGGCAATACCGTACCGGCGAAATAAGCCGCCACATTGGCATAAACCACATCGCTCATTTTCTGCCGCGTCTCATGAGTGGCGCTGGCAACATGCGGCTGTAGTACTACATTATTGAGCGCAATCAGCTCTGCCGGTACATTTGGCTCATCTTCGAAGACGTCAAGACCGGCTCCGGCGATAACACCGTTTTGTAACGCCTGGATCAGTGCTTTCTCGTCCACCAGCGAGCCGCGGGCAATATTAATCAGCCAGGCATGTTTCGGCATGACGTTAAACACGGAAGCGTCAATCAGCCCGCGATTAGCTTCGCCTCCCGAGGCGGCAATCACCAGGAAGTCGCTTTCATGGGCCAGCGTGTGCAGGTCCGCGCACCACTGATAACTGAGTCCTTTCACTTTTTTGCGATCCGTATAAAGCACCTCCATATCGAATCCGCGGGCGCGGCGAGCGATAGCCTGGCCGATATTGCCCATCCCCAGCAGGCCGATGCGTTTGCCGCTCACCTGAGTCGCCAGCGGCAGCCCGCCGGTCAGCCAGCGCCCTTCCCGCACGAAACGATCGCCCTGACACAACTGACGCGAACCGGCCAGCAGAAGCCCCATCGCCAGGTCGGCGACATCGTTGGTCAACACGCCAGAAGTAATAGAGACGGCGATCTGCCGGGTGCGGGTGAACTCCAAATCGACGGCATCGGTACCCACGCCGAAGATAGCAATCAACCCAACGTGCGGCAGCAGCTCCAGAACGCTGTTCTGAACGCCAACATCACCCCGGGTGACCACGACCGCAATGTTCTCCCCCTGTTCGCGCAGAAAAGCGATCGGATCGTCCTGCTCATACAGGCGATACAATGGAAACTCGGCGGCCAGCTGCGCCTGTAGGGTATCGATAACGGGGGCCACTAAAAGGACGGCGCGGGTAATAGCATTATTCATCAGATCACCTGTTTGATATTTCAGTACGACGGTAGTCACTATCAAACGGATTTTCTATGTGGTTTTTTGCGATCTGCATCACGCTGAATCGTGTTAAAAATAGCTGTTACGCGCTCCGTGATCGCTAAGACAAAACCGGCCTGCAGCGGCATGACAGCGGAAAATACGTTAACGTTCCGCTAACACCGCGCCATTAACGGTCAGGCAGAGTTAAATCGTTTCCCCCATCGACAAGCGATAATGCAGATCGACTTTCTCAATCGTGGGCAGTCCTTTGATTTTCTTAATTAAAATTTCCGTTGCGACTTTACCCATTTCAAAGCGTGGCGTCAGTACGCTGGCAAGACGCGGGGAGACGATCTGCCCGATCTCCAGACCATGAAAACCGGCAATCGCCAGTTCCTGCGGCACATTGATACCGGAAGCCAGGCACTCCTGTAACACGCCAACGGCAAGATCGTCATTGGTACAAAGAATCGCATCCATATCTGCGTACATCTGACGAGCGAGGGTCATCATCCCGGTTCCTATCGACACCGACGACACTTTGTTCGGCGCGATACGTCCCTGCGGCAATCCAGCATTGGTCATCGCCTGACAGTAACCGGCATAGCGCTGCTCATCTCGCACGTCGGACATCGAACCAAAATAGATTACCCGCCGCTTACCGCTCGCCAGCAGCATATTGGTCATATCGAATCCGGCGTTGAAGTTATCAAAGCCGACATTAATGCGCCCGACGTTATCCGTCAGCCCCATCACCTCGGCCACGGGAATCTTTGCCGCATTGAGGTATTTATCCGCCCGCAACGTATGGACCGACTCGGTTAGCAGCAGGCCTTTGACGTTAAAGGCTAACACAGCGGCAATCTGCTCCTCTTCACGCTGACGGTCATAGTCGTAATTCACCACCAGCGTCTGATAACCGTGGGTAGCGGTGACCGACTCAATCCCGGCCAGCAGATCGGCAAAAATTTGATTATGAAAGGAGGGAATAAGCACGCCAATACGCGGAACGGCAACGCTAATCATCGCCGGATTATCAGGGTCCGGTTCGTAGCCGATTTCGGCAATAACGCTGGCGATACGCTCTGCCGTTTCCGGCTTGACCTTGTCCGGCGTACGTAAATAGCGGCTGACGGTCATCTTGGTTACGCCTGCCAGCGCTGCAATATCATTGAGCGTAATGCGTTGTACTTTCATTTATCGACCCGTCAAATACATCCACTGCATCAGGCCATTATGCCTGTCACAGGTTAAAAAGAGAATCTTACGGCTCCCGTGTTAACCTGCTGAGCTACGGTAATTTCCATCCCGCTTCACGTTTAGCGTAACCCCTTTTGGTAACACCGTTTTGAGTGATCTTTATCACAGTTTTACCCAACAAAAATCCGTGAGATAGAGCACAGGTTATTCCGGTTACGTTTTTTATCAAATCAGAATTACCGGGCGCAACATCATTTATATTCAGCCGTTAATCAGGACATCAAGATGAAAGATCTTTTCAGCTTACAAGGCAAACGTATTTTAATTACTGGCGCAGGACAAGGGATTGGCTTTGTCATGGCGCAGGGCCTTGCGCAATATGGTGCGGAAATTATTATTAACGATATTTCAGCATCGCGCGCTGATGATGCGGTAATGAAATTACGCGATGAAGGTGCTACCGCGCATGCTGCGGTATTTAATGTTACCGATGCCGATTCCGTAGAAAACGCGATTAATCAAATTGAAAATGAAACCGGCGCAATTGATGTCTTATTTAATAATGCCGGAATTCAGCGCCGTCATCCGTTTACCGAGTTTCCGGTACAGGAATGGAATGACGTTATTTCGGTAAACCAAACCGCCGTATTTCTCGTTTCCCAGGCCGTTGCTAAACGCATGATTAGCCGCCAGCAGGGAAAAATCGTCAATATCTGTTCGATGCAGAGCGAACTGGGACGCGACACGATCACCCCATATGCTGCGGCGAAAGGCGCGGTGAAGATGTTAACCCGCGGGATGTGCGTCGAGCTGGCGCGCTACAACATCCAGGTCAACGGTATCGCGCCGGGTTACTTTAAAACGGCGATGACAAAGGCGCTGGTTGACGATCAAGCCTTCACCGACTGGCTATGCAAACGTACCCCCGCCGCCCGCTGGGGTGACCCGCAGGAGCTGGTTGGCGCAGCGGTATTCTTATCATCCAAAGCCTCGGATTTCGTTAACGGTCACCTGCTGTTCGTCGATGGCGGCATGCTTGTCGCCGTCTGAACAAGGAGTTCACTCACTATGGCAGGGCAATGCATTATTTTAATGGGCGTCTCCGGGACCGGCAAAACCACCGTCGGTCAGGCCTTAGCCCAGGCGCTTGGCGCAAAATTTATCGATGGTGACGATCTGCATCCGCGGAAAAATATCGTCAAAATGGCCGCCAGCCAGCCGCTTGATGATGACGATCGCCAGCCGTGGCTGGAGCGCATCGGCGATGTGATTTTCAGCCTTGGACAGAAGAACGAGTCCGGCGTACTGGTGTGCTCAGCGCTGAAAAAGCGCTACCGCAACCAGCTGCGCGAGGGCAACCCCCATTTGCGCTTCCTGTGGCTGACCGGCGACTATGACTGCATTTTGCAGCGTATGCAGACGCGTAAGGGCCACTTTATGCCAGAGGCCTTGTTGCGCAGCCAGTTCGCCACCCTGGAGACGCCGGACGCCAGCGAAAGCGATGTTTTAGCCGTCGATATCACGCCCGATGTCCCGGACATCGTGGCGCATTCCATCACGCTACTCAACCATCATCAACGACAGGGGATCCCGGCATGATTATTGATACCTTAACCGCCGCCGCCAAAAATAACGTTTACCCACCGGTTATCCGCAAAGCGTTACAGGCGGTATTGCAGCAGGATCCACAGACACTGCCACCGGGGAAATACACCATTGATGGCGATAATCTGTTTTTTACCGTCGTTGAAGGCAGGACGAAACCGCTGGTGGAACAGCGCCCCGAATATCATCATCAGTACATAGATATTCATATTGTACTGAAAGGCGAGGAGATTATCGGTGCCGGTAATCAGGGTCTGGAGATCGTAGAAGATGGCCCGTTTAATACGGCGCATGATATTGGGTTCTGTCAGAAAATCAGCAGCGAAACGCTGATTCATCTGTACCCCGAGGAACTGGCGATTCTGTTCCCCGGAGAGCTGCACCGGCCAATGTCCGCCATGGATACGGGCGCCCCGCTGCGCAAGATTATTGTCAAAATAGACCACGCCTTGCTTTAATGAATCGGCCTCGCAGCAATTCCAGCGAGCCCATAGATAGCGTTTAGATATCCTGCTCATCTATCAGTTGAGCATCCAGGCATAGGTTTCGGTCGTTCCACGCCTGTCGGTGCCCAAACGTATGGCGACACTTTACGCCTCATGATAATGCGCAGGATCTTGCCGCAACAAAAAAAGCGCCTCCGGCGTCGACCACCGGAGGCGCTTTTATCAACAAATTACCTTACTTTTTAATTTGCGCGTGCATTTCCTGTACCGATGTCACCTTCTCCATTGCGTTGGCATTCAGCGCCATCGTGGTGGCGAACCCGCCGTTCAGCGTAGTGTCATAGTGTACTTTGTACTGTAGCGCACTGCGGCGAATCAGCTTGGAGTCTTCAATCGCCTGACGACCTGCGGTGGTGTTGATAATGTAGGTGTATTCGCCATTCTTGATGCGATCCTGAATATGCGGACGACCTTCATGCACTTTGTTCACCAGACGCGGGTTGATACCGGCTTCGCCCAGCACAATCGCCGTGCCGTGAGTTGCATCCAGTTCAAAACCAAACTTCAGCAGTTTCGCCGCCAGATCCACCACGCGCTCTTTGTCGCCTTCGCGCACGGAGAGCAGCGCACGGCCCGATTTCTTCATCGTTGAGTTACTGCCCAGTTGCGCCTTAGCGAACGCCTCCGCGAAGGTGCGGCCTACGCCCATCACTTCACCGGTAGAGCGCATTTCCGGCCCTAACAGCGGGTCAACGCCAGGGAACTTGTTAAACGGCAGCACCACCTCTTTCACCGAGTAGTACGGTGGGATAATTTCTTTCGTCACGCCCTGCTCGGCCAGCGATTTGCCCGCCATCACGCGCGCCGCCACTTTCGCCAGCGGCACGCCGGTGGCTTTCGAGACGAACGGCACGGTACGCGCCGCACGCGGGTTGACTTCAATCAGATAAACTTCGTTGTTTTTGACCGCGAACTGTACGTTCATCAGACCGCGCACCTGCAGCTCAAACGCCAGCTTCTGCACCTGCTCGCGCATCACATCCTGAATCTCCTGGCTCAGGGTGTAGGCGGGCAGCGAACAGGCGGAGTCGCCGGAGTGGACGCCCGCCTGCTCGATATGCTCCATGATACCGCCAATCAGCACCATTTCGCCGTCGCAGATGGCGTCCACATCCACTTCCACCGCATCGTCAAGGAAACGGTCCAGCAGCACAGGCGCATCGTTGGAGACGCTGACGGCGGTCTGGAAGTAGCGACGCAGGTCGATTTCATCATAGACAATTTCCATCGCCCGCCCACCGAGAACGTAGGACGGACGCACCACCAGCGGGTAGCCAATCTCTTTCGCCTTCTCAACGGCCTGCTCAATCGCCGTCACGGTGGCGTTAGCCGGTTGTTTCAGTTTCAGGCGGTCAACCGCATGCTGGAAGCGCTCACGGTCTTCCGCGCGGTCAATCGCATCCGGGCTGGTGCCGATAACCGGCACGCCAGCCGCTTCCAGCGCACGCGCCAGCTTCAGCGGCGTCTGGCCGCCGTACTGGACAATAACGCCTTTCGGCTTCTCGATACGCACGATTTCCAGCACATCTTCCAGCGTCACCGGTTCGAAGTAGAGGCGGTCAGAGGTGTCGTAGTCGGTAGAAACGGTTTCCGGGTTACAGTTGACCATAATGGTCTCGTAGCCGTCTTCGCGCAGCGCCAGTGAAGCGTGTACGCAGCAGTAGTCAAACTCAATACCCTGACCGATACGGTTCGGGCCGCCGCCGAGGACCATAATTTTATCCCGGTCAACGGATGGGTTCGCTTCACATTCATCTTCATAAGTGGAGTACATGTAGGCGGTATCGGTAGCGAATTCCGCCGCACAGGTATCCACACGCTTGTAAACCGGGTGCAGATCGTACTGGTCGCGCAGTTTGCGGATTTCCGCTTCGCGCACGCCTGCCAGCTTCGCCAGACGCGCATCGGCAAAGCCTTTACGCTTAAGCTGACGCAGGAAGTCCGCATCAAGGCCGGTAATACCGACTGCAGCCACTTTCTCTTCCAGGCGTACCAGCTCTTCAATCTGTACCAGGAACCAGCGATCGATATTGGTCAGGTTGAACACGCCATCAACGGACAGACCGGCGCGGAAAGCGTCCGCGATGTACCAGATGCGCTCAGCGCCGGCGTCTTTTAATTCGCGACGAATTTTGGTCAGCGCTTCCGGGTCATCCAGGCTCACTTTCGGGTCAAAACCGGTGGCGCCCACTTCCAGGCCGCGCAGCGCTTTCTGCAGAGATTCCTGCTGAGTGCGGCCAATCGCCATCACTTCGCCGACCGACTTCATCTGGGTGGTCAGACGATCATTGCTGCCGGCGAATTTTTCAAAGTTGAAGCGAGGAATTTTGGTCACAACGTAATCGATGGACGGTTCGAACGATGCCGGAGTGCGGCCACCGGTGATGTCGTTCATCAGTTCGTCGAGGGTGTAACCCACCGCCAGTTTCGCCGCCACTTTGGCAATCGGGAAGCCGGTGGCTTTTGACGCCAGCGCCGAGGAACGGGAGACGCGCGGGTTCATTTCGATGACAATCAGACGACCGTTTTTCGGGTTCACCGCAAACTGAACGTTGGAACCGCCGGTTTCCACGCCGATTTCACGCAGTACCGCCATCGAGGCGTTACGCATGATTTGGTACTCTTTGTCCGTCAGCGTCTGGGCTGGCGCGACGGTGATGGAGTCACCGGTGTGAATGCCCATCGCGTCAAAGTTCTCAATGGAACAGACGATGATGCAGTTGTCATTCTTATCACGCACCACTTCCATTTCGTACTCTTTCCAGCCAATCAGCGACTCATCAATCAGCAGCTCGTTGGTCGGAGAAAGATCCAGCCCGCGGGCGCAGATCTCTTCAAACTCTTCGCGGTTGTAGGCAATACCGCCGCCGGTGCCGCCCATCGTAAAGGAGGGACGGATAATGCACGGATAACCGACGTCAGCGGCAACCGCCAGCGCCTCTTCCATCGTATGCGCAATACCGGAGCGGGCAGTGTCGAGGCCGATTTTCTTCATCGCCACGTCAAAACGGCGGCGGTCTTCAGCTTTATCAATCGCATCGGCGGTGGCGCCAATCATGGTCACGCCGAACTCAGCCAGCACGCCCTGACGCTCCAGCTCCAGCGCGCAGTTCAGCGCCGTCTGGCCGCCCATCGTCGGCAGCACCGCATCCGGGCGCTCTTTCTCAATAATTTTACGCACCACTTCCCAGTGAATCGGCTCGATGTAGGTCGCATCGGCCATTTCCGGGTCGGTCATGATGGTCGCCGGGTTAGAGTTCACGAGTATTACGCGATACCCCTCTTCACGCAGCGCCTTACACGCCTGGGCACCGGAGTAGTCAAACTCACACGCCTGGCCGATAACAATCGGGCCCGCACCCAGAATCAGGATACTTTTTATGTCTGTACGTTTTGGCATTGCTTTCTTCTCCGAAGAACCTGTTTATGGTCGTCGCGAGCGATGGGCAGACAAGGAAAAAATTTGTGAGAAAGCGCAGTTTACAAAACGTAAATGAGCATTTTGAACAAATTTTTAACGCCGTATTCCCGAGCACAGCAGAACATAAACAGGTTCTGATTATTTCGCGGACTGACGGTAGAGCTCAATTAACTCGATAAAGTGGTCGAACAATGGCGCGGCATCATGCGGGCCTGGGCTCGCCTCCGGGTGCCCCTGGAAGCTGAACGCCGGTTTATCGGTGCGATGAATCCCTTGCAGAGTGCCATCGAACAGCGATTTGTGCGTCACGCGCAGATTGGCAGGCATAGAAGCTTCATCCACCGCAAAACCGTGGTTCTGCGCCGTAATCATCACGGTATTATTATCGATATCTTTAACCGGATGGTTACCGCCGTGGTGGCCGAACTTCATTTTGATGGTTTTCGCGCCGCTGGCCAGCGCCAGCAACTGATGGCCGAGGCAGATGCCGAAAACCGGAATATCGGTTTCGAGGAATGCCTGAATCGCCTCGATAGCGTAATCGCACGGCGCCGGATCGCCAGGGCCGTTAGAGAGGAAGATACCGTCCGGGTTCATCTTCAGCACCTCTTCGGCGGAGGTCTTCGCCGGAACCACCGTCAGGCGGCAGCCGCGATCCACCAGCATGCGCAAAATATTGCGTTTGGCGCCGAAATCATAGGCCACGACGTGGAAAGGCAGATCGCTTTCGGCTTTAGCTTCCGGTAAATCACCCTCCAGCGTCCAGCTCCCCTGGGTCCAGTTATAGGTTTCTGCGGTGGTTACTTCCTTCGCCAGGTCCATCCCGTTCAGCCCCGGAAACGCTTTCGCTTTTTCCAGCGCCAGTGCCGCATCCGGGTTATCACCCGCGATAATGCAGCCGTTCTGCGCGCCTTTTTCACGCAGCAGGCGCGTCAGCTTGCGGGTATCGATATCGGCAATCGCCACAATATTATGGCGCTTCAGATAAGAAGAGAGGTCTTCGGTATTGCGGAAGTTACTGGCAATCAGCGGCAGGTCGCGAATCACCAGGCCTTGCGCATGCACCTGCGAAGACTCTTCATCGGCGGCATTGGTGCCGACGTTGCCGATATGGGGATAAGTTAGAGTAACGATTTGGCGGGAATAGGAAGGATCAGTGAGGATTTCTTGATAACCGGTCATTGAAGTATTGAAAACGACTTCCCCAACCGCCGAACCTGTTGCCCCTATGGCCCGACCGTGAAACTGGGTTCCGTCTTCCAGAACCAATAGCGCTGACTTAATCAAAACACCCTCCAAAGAATATCCACTCACTTTATTTGCATATTAATTCATAATATAGATCTGAATCAATGCAAATCTGTTGCCCGCAGAATTTTGGCAAACGGCGGCATTCTGGAGAGAAGGCAGGTAAAAGTCAACTTAAAGCGGATATTTTTAACCTTATTTCAGGCGACTATTCAGAAATACCGGCTTTAACGGGCAAAAAGATCAACTAACTGACCAGGGAAAACGCTTGCGGAGCCAGGTGATTGTGAAATCAATCCTGCGAGAGTAAAAAAACAGACCAACTGGTCAAAATTCACAACGAAGCCACAAAAAATACGAATAAAACATCAAATTTCTCTTACTTCGTTGTAAATACAATAAAAAACGACGAAAAATAAAAAGGGCAACAAGATATTGCCCCTTGCAATCAATTACTTATTGATCACAATAACCACATCACGATGGGTAATAATCGTTATAAACTGTTTAACTCAAGCACATCACGCATATCGAAAAGACCATTTTTCTTGCCTTTTAGCCATAATGCAGAGCGGACGGCACCATTAGCAAAAGTCATTCTGCTGGAGGCTTTGTGGCTGATTTCGATGCGTTCGCCAATATCGGCAAACATCGCCGTATGTTCGCCAACGATATCCCCGGCGCGCACGGTGGCGAAGCCAATCGTACCGGGTACCCGTTCACCGGTATAGCCTTCACGACTGTATACCGCGCACGCTTTCAGATCTTTATTCAGTGCGCCAGCAATCGCCTCACCCATCGCCAGCGCAGTGCCCGATGGCGCATCCACTTTGTGGCGATGGTGCGCTTCGATAATCTCAATATCGGTGTAGTCGCCCATCACTTTCGCCGCCTTTTCCAGCAGCTTTAACATCACGTTGACGCCGACGCTAAAGTTGGCGGCAAACACGATAGCAATCTCCTGCGCCGCGTCACTAATCGCCTGCTTTCCGGCATCATCAAAACCCGTCGTGCCAATAACCATCCCTTTGCCGTGCTCACGGCAAAAAGCGAGATGGTTCAGCGTACCTTCCGGACGGGTAAAATCGATGAAGACGTCGAAATCATCTTTGACCGCCTCAAGGTGGCTTTGCACCACGACCCCTGACTTACCCGTGCCCGCCAGTTCTCCCGCATCGCTGCCGATCAGCGAGGAACCTTCTCGCTCCAGCGCGGCGCCAAGTACCGCCCCTTCCATTTGCTGTACCGCCTGAATTAACTGGCGTCCCATCCGGCCGCCCGCCCCCGCGATGGCCACGCGGATTTGTGCATCATGCATAGCTATTCTCTTTTGTTAATACTACGTAAATTGTTTTCAGAGTAACCAGCCCATCGCTGCGCCGCTACTCAAAAACGCCGATAATTAGAAATTTATGACAAACTGCCGCTGATATCAGTAAAAACTATAAGATTGTGCCGGGAATCGGCGGGCTGGCAACCGGAAAGGATGAGTCTGGTCGAGTCTGAAAAGCCCGGATCGGTCAGCAGACAGGCCTATCCGGGCTCAATCAACAGTATAAAAGCGAGCAATCAGTGCAGGTACAGTTCACCGGCAGGGAAACCATACAGGAACCAGGTGACCGCCAGCAGATCGGCGCTACCGCCGGGGCTAAGATGACGAGCGATCAGTTCATCATCCAGTTGGCGCAACGATTCAAGCCCGCCATCAGCCAGTACCCCACCTTCCCACAGCAGTCTTTGCGCCTGCTGCTGGACAAAGTTAAGGCCCTCCAGGCCACCGCGAGAAACCAGATTGGTATCGTCATTCCAGGCCATCAGATGGAGTAAAGTCTGCAGCAGCGCCAGATTGGTGTCTCCGGTCTCAGCCATCACGCGATTAAATACCGGCATCGCCTGAGTGCGCACGGTACGAAAGCCACTTTCCGCCTCACCTCTGGCGCCAGACAGTCCGTAACGCAGAAAATGCCCTTCCCCCTTACTCACCTTTTTTCCTTCACAGGCGGAAAGCTCGCGCCCCACCAGGCCACGACAGAATCTGGCGACCTGATCGCAGACCCGATGTTGCTCAACCGGTTCCCTCCAGGCAACCAGTCTTCCAATCGCCGCGCTGAGCAGACCAAAAGCGAAGATCGCGCCGCGATGTGTGTTCACCCCGCCAGTCGCCTCCAGCATATCCGTTTCGCAGGCCATACCCACTGGACGCAGCATCATCAATACCTGATCTGACACGATATTCGCGGTATCGTGACCCATGATGAAAAACTTCTCCATCCACGGGGCGACAACCGCCGTACTGGCCTCAAACGAGGCCAGATCCATATCCTGATGCGCGCCGGTGTTACAAATATCCACCAGCCCTGGCTTCGGCGTCAGGCGAACTTCAGTCAGCAGCGCCCGCTCCACGCGAGAAACAATATCCTCTGCCGTGACTGTTTGACGACGCGACTGGCGATGCTGGCTCATCATCACTTCGCTCATGCCTCATCTCCTCGACGCGTTTAGCGGGCGGTTTTAACCTGATGAATCACATCAATCACCGACCCATCGCGATAGCGCACCACGGCAACAACGCGATCGGTAAATGCGATCGGCGCCGGTTTGCCGGTCAAAAGCTCAGCGCGCTGCTGTAGCGCTTCGATGGTCATCAGCGGAATACCGGCATTACGCAGGTTATCGATCAGATCCTGGCGCGCCGGATTTACGGCGATACCGTGGTCGGTCACCAGCACGTCGACGCTGGCGCCCGGCGTGACGCGAGTCAGGACGTTTTCCACCACGCAAGGAATGCGCCCGCGCACCAGCGGCGCGGTAATAATGGTTAAGTCAGCACCGGCCGCGGTATCGCTGTGGCCGCCGGATGCCCCACGCAGCACGCCGTTAGAGCCGGTCATCACGTTCACATTAAACCCGGTATCGATTTCCAGCGCGCTCAGCACCACCACGTTCAGGCGTTCGCAGGAAGCGCCTTTCGCGCCGGGATTGGCGTACTGGTTAGCGGAAATCTCAATATGATTCGGGTTATTCGCCAGCGAACGTGCGGCATCGCCATCAAAAGACTGGGTATCCAATAACGCTTTAATTAATCCTTTTTCATGCAGATCGACCATCGTGCCGGTGATCCCACCCAGGCCAAAGCTGGCGGTAATGTTATTACGGCGCATTTTGTCTTCCAGAAAACGCGTGACCGCCAGAGATGCACCGCCGGTACCGGTCTGAAGAGAGAAGCCGTCTTTGAAGTAGCCGGAATGTTCGATAATTTTTGCGGTCTGGCGAGCAATCAATAACTCGCGCGGATTGCTGGTCAGGCGAATCGCCCCGGCGGTGATTTTCGCCGGATCGCCCACTTCCTCAACCTGGGCGATCAAATCCACCTGATCCTGAGCGATACTGGCCGGATAGTTCGGGTAATCCACCCATTTTTCGGTCAGCAACACCACGCATTTTGCAGCCTCGGCATCCACCCTGGCGTAACCCAGCGATCCGCAGCGTGATTTCCCGCTAAAACCATTGGCGTTCCCGAACTCATCGCAGCACGGCACCCCGAGGAACGCGACATCAATACTCAGTTCTCCACTCTGTACCAGATACGCCCGCCCGCCGTGAGAGTGGATTTGTACCGGATTTTCCATCAGACCCGCAGAGATCTCTTCGCCCAGCTTACCGCGCAGGCCAGAGGTGTAAATCTGACGAATTACGCCGTTTTTAATATGCTCAATCAGCGGCCAGTGTGCGTCAATAAGCGAACTGGACGCCAGCGTAAGATCGCGAAATCCCATCTCCGCCAGCTTCTCCACCACCATATTGACCACCTTATCGCCACCGCGAAAAGCGTGGTGAAAGGAGATGGTCATACCGTCTGTCAGCCCGGAGCGCCGGATCGCTTCCTCCAGCGAGTCACAAACTTTACGATGCCGTTTTTCACTTTCACTGGATAACCACGGACTTTTCGCCGTCACGCCCACATAGGGCGCTAATCCTTCCGGCATGACGTACTGCTGATTAAGCATTGCCACGGTCTCTTTCATGATTTTCTCCTTAATCCCGAATGCCGGACGCCGATAGCGCCACAACTTTGCGCGCATGAGCAATAATCGGCCCATCTATCATCTTGCCGTTTAGCGATACCACGCCCAGACCACGCGCTTCCGCCTCTTCCGCCGCCGCGATAACATCCCGCGCATGCTCGACGTCTTTAAGCGTTGGGGCATAAACCTGATGCAGCAGCTCAATCTGACGTGGGTTGATCAGCGATTTGCCGTTAAAACCGAGGTTTTTCGCCATGCTGGCTTCCGCAAGGAAACCTTCTTCATTATTAATATCCGACCACACCACATCATAGGCCGCGATACCGGTGACGCGGGCGGCATGCAGCACCGCGCAGCGAGCGTAAAACAGCTCGCTGCCATCGCCCCGGCAGGTGCCCATATCCATCACGTAGTCGAAGGCCGCCAGCGCAATTGCCGCCAGACGCGGACTGGAACGGGCGATCTCGACCGCATTCACCACCCCCAACGCCGACTCAATCGCCGCCATTAACCGGGTACTGCCGACTTCCCGGCCACACTCACGTTCAATGCGCTCGACGTGCGCTTCCAGTTCATGGATATCTTCTTTACTGTCGGTCTTCGGCAAACGAACCATATCCACGCCCGCGCGCACGACGGCCTCAAGGTCAGCGAGGCCAAACGGTGTGTTGAGCGGATTAATACGCACCACGGTTTCCACGTCCTGATACAACGGATGCTGCAACGCATGGTGTACCAGCAGGCGAGCGGTATCTTTTTCACGTAGCGACACCGCATCTTCGAGGTCAAACATCACCGCATCTGCGCCGTAAACAAAAGAGGTGCTTAACATTGCGGCGTTGGCGCCCGGGATAAACAGCATACTGCGACGAGGTTTCATAACTGGCTCCATTGCAGTTGAGATTGTTGCGCAGCACGCAGCGCCGCGGCCTGGACGCGCGCCTTCAGTACACATTCGAGCGCGCCTTTATCATCGACGATCACATTTGCCCGGGTGACGCCAAGCTTCGCCAGCGTCTCTCTGACCACCTGTTCGATCGCGGCACCAAACTGCTGCTTCACCACGCTGTCTATTTCAAGCTGAATACCTGGCGCATCGGCAGGCCCGATCCTGACCATGACATCGCTGGACTCCAGCGTGCCGGCCAGGGCATCAATCATTATTTCCATAGAGGCAGATCCTTAGTTATGGAGGTAAAATCAGGCGGTTTGCTGCTCGCTTTCCGCCAGATGCTTCAGAAAAGAGAGTGTTCCCGGCGGAACCAGTGAGGCGATCGTTGACCACTTGCGTTGCTGATAGAGCGTGCGCACGCGGGAAGCGGAAATCGGTCCGCCATCCTTCTCAACCCGCTGCAGTTCGACGACCTTAATGGCAGGCGTATCACCGGGCGCTTCCAGCAGTTGCCGCATGCGCAAGTTGTAATTACGGGTCAGGGGACACAGTGGCTCGCTGCCGACAAAGCGGTGGGTGATCTGTAGCGCCGGAGCTAAATGTTGGCGAAAGAGTTGTAGATCGATCTGGCTGTGGCAATC
The DNA here is from genome assembly GCF_005860775.1 of Klebsiella indica. Classification (GTDB taxonomy): domain Bacteria; phylum Pseudomonadota; class Gammaproteobacteria; order Enterobacterales; family Enterobacteriaceae; genus Klebsiella; species Klebsiella indica. The sequence goes on along the minus strand of NZ_VCHQ01000024.1, from coordinate 125,635 downwards.
GTCAACCGCGCCGTTGTCTTTGAGGAAATAACCAGGGAAAGTGGCTCTCGAAATCAAATAAGCCGATCCCGGATGCAAAGTTACGTTGGCGATCCCGGCGATCCCCTGCTCAATGAGCGCGAAACGATCCTGATAGCTGAAAAGTGAAGCGTCCTCCTTCACCACAAACAGATGCAGCCAGTCGCACTGATGAGCGGCCTGCTCAACCAGCCAGCGGTGTCCTAAGGTGAAGGGATTGGCATTCATCACAATAGCGCCAATTTTTTCCCCAGGCTGGCGATACATCATAAGCTGACGGCAATAACGGGCCAGACGCTCACAGCTATTTTCCATTAAAACGGCCTGCTCACCTGCCTGGGCTATCGGCCAGAATCCAGCGCAGGAAAATAGCGCGGCATTGGAGGGTTTGGTGAACAAAAACAGTTCGCTGCGCCCCAGTTCATACGCCTGAGTCATCAGTTCGGTCAACAGCTTCAGGCTCACCCCTTCTCCCTGCAGTGACGGTTCGACGGCAATACACTTCAGAACACATCCGGCAATCGCGCCACACCCGACAATGCGACGTTGATACTCCGCAACAATCACAATTTCGCAATCGGCTTCTAACGAGAGCTGATGTTGATGAAGAAAGAGATCGATGCTCTCTCGCCGCTGCGGATCTTTTTGTACCGCGACACGTTTTAATATCAGATTCATTTTTTAGCGCTTCATTGACCAAAAACGGACTGTATTTCGCCACTGTTCCCAGAGTGGTTCTTTTATTTAAGTCACACTTTTTTTCGTACCTTAATTGGCTTTATGGCTTTTATGTTGTTAATTAATTCAGAAGAATAAAAACAATTAAATTAATAAAAAACACCGCTAATCAGTGAAGATAATCACATATCCACCGGGGACGGATTTATTATTATGCCACCGTCCTATTATTACTTTTCTAACGGCATTATTCCTTATTATAACAGGGTGACGTCTTATGACTAACATGAGCCAGGTTCCGGAGACGGAGAAAAAGAGCGTTAACGATATACTGGGATTTAAAATCTTCGGTATGCCACTTCCGCTTTACGCGTTAGCATTAATTACTTTACTTCTTTCACATTTTTATAACGCATTACCGACCGACGTTGTCGGTGGCTTCGCGGTGATGTTTATTATTGGCGCCATTTTCGGTGAAATTGGTAAACGCTTACCCATATTTAATAAATATATTGGCGGTGCGCCGGTGATGATCTTTCTGGTTGCCGCATATTTTGTGTATGCCGGAATTTTCACACAAAAAGAAATTGATGCCATCACCAATGTGATGAAAAAAACGAATTTCCTGAACTTATTCATCGCAGTGTTGATAACCGGCGCAATCCTGTCGGTTAACCGCAAACTGCTACTTAAATCCCTGCTGGGTTATATTCCGACCATCTTAATGGGGATCCTCGGCGCATCAATATTCGGTATGCTTATTGGTCTGTGCTTCGGCATTCCTGTGGATCGTATCATGATGCTGTACGTGCTGCCGATCATGGGCGGCGGCAACGGCGCAGGCGCGGTTCCACTGTCTGAAATTTATCACTCTATTACCGGTCGTTCCCGTGAAGAGTACTACTCAACGGCAATTGCCATTCTGACTATCGCCAATATCTTTGCCATCGTGTTTGCCGCGCTGCTCAATATTATTGGCAAAAAATATCCGGCAATGAGCGGTGAAGGCGAACTGGTGCGCAAAGCCTCATTCAAAGTGGAAGATGACGAAAAAGCCGGTGAAATCACCCATCGTGAAACGGCTGTCGGCCTGGTGCTCTCCACGACCTGCTTCCTGCTGGCTTACGTTCTCGCCAAAAAAATTCTGCCGAGTATTGGCGGCGTGTCCATCCACTATTTCGCCTGGATGGTACTGATTGTCGCCGCGCTGAACGCCTCCGGCCTCTGCTCGCCGGAAATCAAAGCCGGCGCTAAACGTCTGTCTGACTTCTTCTCTAAACAGCTGCTATGGGTGCTGATGGTTGGCGTGGGCGTATGCTACACCGACCTGCAAGAAATTATTGACGCCATTACTTTCGCCAACGTCATCATTGCCGCGGTGATTGTCGTCGGTGCCGTCGTTGGGGCCGCTGTCGGCGGCTGGCTGATTGGCTTCTTCCCGATTGAATCAGCAATTACCGCCGGTTTGTGTATGGCTAACCGCGGCGGTTCCGGCGACCTGGAAGTTCTCTCTGCCTGCAACCGTATGAATCTTATCTCTTATGCCCAAATATCCTCCCGTTTGGGCGGCGGTATTGTACTGGTCATCGCCAGCATCGTGTTCGGCATGATGATGTAACCAATACGCACGATGGCGCTATCTGGGCATAAATCACGGTGGTGCAAATCAGGGCCCTGAGCCAGGGGCGGCTCCGGGAAATCCACCCTGCTCCTTAGCCAGAAGCACCAACGGATTCATCTTCAGACACGCCATCGTGCCCTTATTTTTGGACTATTTCATGAGTAATGCAGTTCTGCTGGGTGAAGGTTTCACCCTGATGTTTCTTGGTATGGGTTTTGTGCTGACGTTTCTGTTGCTGCTGATTTTCGCCATCCAGGGCATGTCCATCGCCGTGAACCGTTTCTTTCCCGAACCGGTTCACGCCCAGGGAACGGCCCCGACATCTGCCGCGCCAGACACTGACGACTTCACCCGCCTCAAGCCGGTGATTGTCGCCGCTATTCACCACCATCGTCGCCTTAACCCCTAATTCACAGAGGAATCCATGACCGTTGCCATTACCGATGTCGTCCTGCGCGACGCCCACCAGTCCCTTTTCGCCACCCGCCTGCGTCTTGACGATATGCTGCCTATCGCTGCTCAGCTTGATGATGTGGGCTACGGCTCACTCGAATGCTGGGGCGGCGCCACCTATGACGCCTGTATCCGCTTTCTGGGCGAAGACCCCTGGGTCCGCCTGCGAGAGCTAAAAAAGGCCATGCCGAAAACACCGCTGCAGATGCTGCTGCGCGGGCAAAATCTGCTCGGCTACCGCCACTATGCTGATGACGTGGTGGAGCGTTTTGTCGAACGTGCCGTCAAAAACGGCATGGATGTGTTCCGCGTATTCGACGCCATGAATGATCCGCGCAATATGAAAACGGCGCTGCAGGCGGTGCACAACCACGGCGCGCATGCTCAGGGAACGCTCTCCTATACCACCAGCCCGGTGCACACGCTGCAAACCTGGCTGGATCTGACTGAACAGCTGCTGGAAGCCGGGGTTGACTCCATCGCCATCAAGGATATGTCCGGTATCCTGACGCCGTCCGCCGCCTTTGAACTGGTGAGTGAAATCAAAAAACGCCACGATGTGCGCCTGCATTTACACTGCCACGCCACCACCGGAATAGCGGAAATGACCCTGCTGAAGGCCATTGAAGCCGGTGTTGACGGCGTGGATACGGCGATCTCCTCCATGAGCGCCACCTACGGTCATCCGGCCACTGAAGCCCTGGTCGCCACCCTTGCCGGAACGCAGTATGACACCGGACTGGATATCAACAAGCTGGAAAGCATTGCGGCATACTTCCGCGAAGTGCGCAAAAAATATCACGCCTTTGAAGGCCAGTTGAAAGGCTATGACAGCCGTATTCTGGTCGCTCAGGTGCCGGGCGGGATGCTCACCAATCTGGAAAGCCAGCTAAAGCAACAAAATGCCGCCGACCGGCTGGACGACGTGCTGGCGGAAATCCCCCGCGTGCGCGAGGATCTCGGTTTTATTCCGCTGGTCACCCCCACCTCACAGATTGTCGGTACCCAGGCGGTGCTCAACGTATTGACCGGGGAGCGCTATAAAACCATCGCCAAAGAGACTGCGGGGATTCTGAAAGGGGAATACGGCCACACCCCGGTACCGGTTAACGCCGCATTACAGGCAAGGGTACTGGATGGCGCAGAGGCTATCACCTGTCGCCCGGCGGATCTGCTCAAACCGGAGCTGGTACAGCTGGAAATGGATGTGAAGCAACAGGCGCAAAAGCAGGGCATCGTGCTGGCGGAGAATGCTATCGACGACGTGCTCATCGTGGCCCTGTTTCCGCAGATCGGCCTGAAGTTCCTTGAGAACCGTAACAATCCGTCGGCCTTTGAGCCGGAACCGCAGGCGGAAACCGCGCAGCCTGCCGCGAAAGCCGACAAGCCCGCAGCGTCCGGTATCTATACCGTAGAAGTAGAGGGGAAAGCCTTTGTGGTGAAGGTCAGCGACGGCGGCGACATCAGCCAGCTCAGTCCCCCTTCTGCGCCGGTACCGACAACCAACGCGCCAGCGCCGACAGGAACCGGCGCACCGGTCACGGCACCGCTGGCGGGCAATATCTGGAAAGTCATCGCCAACGAAGGCCAGACGGTCGCGGAAGGTGACGTACTGCTGATTCTGGAAGCCATGAAAATGGAAACCGAAATCCGCGCGCCGCAGGCCGGGATCGTTCGCGGTATTACGGTGAAAGCCGGCGATGCGGTCTCCGTGGGCGACACCCTGATGATGCTGGCGTAAGGAACAGGAACCATGGAAAGTCTGAACGCCCTGATTCAGGGCATGGGGCTGATGCACCTCGGCTTCGGGCAGGCCATCATGCTGCTGGTGAGTCTGCTGCTGCTGTGGCTGGCCATCGCGAAAAAGTTCGAGCCGTTACTGCTGCTGCCGATTGGCTTCGGCGGCCTGTTGTCCAACATCCCGGAGGCCGGGCTGGCGCTAACCGCCCTGGAAAACCTGCTGGCGCACCACGATGCCGGACAGCTAGCAGTGATTGCCGCAAAGCTCAACTGCATACCGGATGTCCACGCCATTAAGGAGGCATTCGCACTGGCCATACCATCAGTGCAACAACAAACAGAAGCGTTGGCGACCGATATGGGCTACACGCCGGGCGTGCTGGCGCTGTTTTATCAGGTGGCGATAGGCTCTGGCGTCGCCCCGCTGGTCATTTTTATGGGCGTGGGGGCGATGACCGATTTCGGTCCGCTGCTGGCCAATCCGCGCACCCTACTGCTGGGGGCGGCGGCGCAGTTCGGTATCTTTGCCACCGTACTCGGCGCACTGACGCTGAATTATCTTGGCTTTATCAACTTCACGCTGCCGCAGGCGGCGGCGATAGGCATTATCGGCGGCGCGGATGGCCCGACCGCAATTTATCTCGCCAGCAAGCTGGCGCCGGAGTTGCTCGGGGCTATCGCGGTAGCAGCGTATTCGTATATGGCGCTGGTGCCGCTGATCCAACCGCCAATTATGAAGGCGCTGACCACGACAAAGGAACGGAAAATCCGCATGATGCAATTGCGCACAGTAAGCAAGCGGGAAAAGATCCTCTTCCCGGTGGTGCTGTTACTGCTGGTGGCGCTGCTGTTACCGGACGCCGCCCCGCTGCTGGGGATGTTCTGCTTCGGCAATCTGATGCGCGAAAGCGGCGTGGTGGAACGTCTGAGCGATACGGTGCAGAACGCACTGATTAATATCGTCACTATTTTTCTCGGATTATCCGTTGGCGCCAAGCTGGTGGCGGACAAGTTCCTGCAACCGCAGACGCTGGGTATTCTGGTTCTGGGGGTGATGGCCTTCTGCGTCGGAACCGCGGCTGGGGTCTTGATGGCGAAATTACTCAATAAGTTCAGCAAGCATCCGATAAATCCACTGATAGGCTCGGCCGGCGTCTCCGCAGTACCAATGGCGGCGAGAGTATCGAACAAGGTGGGGCTGGAAGCGGATGCGCAGAATTTTCTGCTGATGCACGCAATGGGGCCGAATGTGGCCGGAGTGATTGGCTCGGCTATTGCCGCTGGCGTGATGCTCAAGTACGTGATGGCAATGTAGTTCGGTACGTATCCAGGCGGCGGTGCTGCGCACCTGTCCGGGGTGCGGCTCCGTGCGTTCGGATGATCCGGGTCTGACGCCGGTGCCGCATCCCGGGGATACGAAAATATCGTATTGCAAGCTAAATATCTTCCGAAATCAGCAAAACTGTGGGCCGATTCGGCGTTGTCAGCCACTAAAAAGGAGAACATGACCATTTGATGTCCATTCGCCCAATGATTAGCCGAAAAATCACGCACTGGTTTGCCCGCCGTTCATTCCAGAACCGCATCTTTCTGTTGATCCTGTTTACCTCAACCATCGTGATGCTGGCCATGTCATGGTATCTCACCAGTATTACAAAAGAGCGCCTGCATTATCAGGTCGGACAGCGCGCGCTGATTCAGGCAATGCAAATATCCGCCATGCCTGAGCTGGTTGAAGCGGTGGAAAAGCACGATCTGGCGCGAATTAAAAAACTTATCGACCCAATGCGCTCCTTTTCTGATGCCACCTATATCACCGTCGGCGATGTAAACGGCCTGCGTCTCTATCACGTTAATCCTGATGAAATCGGCAGATATATGAAAGGCGGCGACAACGACGAAGCGCTGTCTAACGCCAAAAGCTATGTTTCGGTACGTAAAGGCTCGCTGGGTTCTTCATTACGCGGTAAGTCGCCGATCCAGGACAGCACCGGAAAAGTGATTGGCATCGTCTCTGTGGGATACACCATTGAACAGCTGGAAAACTGGTTGAGTCTGCAGATCGGTTCATTGATGATCCCCATGGCGATCATGCTTCTCCTGCTGCTTTATTGCGCCCGACGCTTCTCCCTGCATATAAAAAAACAGATGCTGAATATGGAGCCGCAACAGCTTTCACAACTGCTTATCCAGCAGAGCGTGCTGTTTGAATCAGTATTTGAAGGGCTGATTGCAATCGACTCACATTACAACATTACCGCCATCAATCAAACCGCACGACGGCTATTAAACCTGAGCCAGGCGGAAACAAGTCTGATAGGTAAATGCATCAGCAGCGTGATTTCCCAGGAAAACTTTTTCTATGATGCGCCGCAAACAAATAAGAAAGACGAAATCGTTACTTTTAATCAAATTAAAGTCATCGCCAGCCGGATGGCCGTGACCCTCAATAATGAACCTCAGGGTTGGGTGATTAGCTTTCGCAGCAAAGATGATATTAATACCCTGAGTCTACAGCTTAGTCAGGTCCAGCAATATGCGGATAACCTGCGCGCCGTGCAGCATGAACATCGCAACCTGATATCCACCATTGCCGGTTTGCTGTTTTTGAAACGCTACGATAACGCGCTGGATCTGATTCAACAACAGTCGGAGAGACACCAGAAAGTCCTCGATTTTATTGCGCGTAATTTTAAAGTTAATCATCTTGCCGGGCTGCTGATTGGCAAATACTACCGTGCTAAGGAACTTGGCTTAGAACTGGTGTTCGACCCCGGCTGCTATGTCGATACGTTACCCCCATCACTTTCGCACAATGAGTGGATCTCGATTGTCGGGAATCTGCTGGACAATGCTTACAATGCCACGTTACGTCAGCCGGAAGGTTCAAGACAGATTGAGTGCCTGATCAACAGTGAAGGCAGTGAAGTCATCATCGAAATCGCCGATCAAGGGTGCGGTATTGACGAGGCGCTGCGCGATCGCATTTTTGAGCGCGGCGTCACCAGCAGCGACAGCAGCGATCACGGCATCGGATTATGGCTGGTGCGTAGCTACGTTGCGCAGGCTGGCGGCCATATCGTCATTGATGACAATATCCCCTTTGGCACAATTTTTTCCCTCTATATCCCCCTGACCCGAGATGAACATCATGGATAGCATAACAACCCTCATCGTTGAAGACGAACCTATGCTGGCGGAAATTCTGGTGGATACCATCAAACAATTCCCTCAGTTCGAAGTCATTGGTATCGCGGATAAACTTGAAAGCGCAAAAAAACAGCTCCGTCTCTATCAACCGCAGTTGATCCTGCTGGATAATTTCTTACCCGATGGCAAAGGCCTCGATTTAATCCGCCACGCCGTCTCGATTAATTATAAAGGGCGTATCATTTTCATCACCGCCGATAACCACATGGATACCATCAGCGAAGCATTGCGGATGGGGGTTTTTGATTATCTGATTAAGCCGGTTCACTATCAGCGCTTGCAGCATACGCTTGAGCGTTTTGCCCGTTACCGCAGTTCCCTGCGTTCCAGCGAACAGGCCAGCCAGACCCACGTTGACGCTCTTTTCAATATTCAGGCCAAAGAACATACCGAAGCCGCCGGTTCCCCGCTACGCGGCATTGACGAAAGCACTTTCAACCGAGTTCTGCAGCTGTTTGCTGACCCGGAGACAGTCCACACCGCCGACTCACTGGCCCGTATTCTCGGCAGCAGTAAAACCACCGCCCGCCGTTACCTGGAACAAGGGGTTAAAAACGATTTTCTTGAGGCTGAAATCAGCTACGGTAAAGTCGGCAGACCGGAACGGATATATCATGGTAAACATTCTGACCCCACTTAAACATCAGGCGAGCCCCTGTTTATTGGGCTATGGCAGTGAGTTAAGTACACGCCTGAGGTTTTATGCCGTCTCGTTTATCTGCGTGGAATTCATTTTTGGCCGGTTTTGGCGAAAGTTTGATGTTGCTGATTCGCATCTCGACCTGAGCTCAGATTCATTTGCTCTGGAAGTACAAATGAATCTGAGCTTACTTCCCCCCTCTGGTCCTGTTCGTGCAGATTATCGAACGGAGCAACGTTCCTGCCGTTGCGCGCCAAACACGCCCGACGGCCTTCAGCAATTAGCCGCAGCGCCTCACGCCTGGGCAGGAATCGGCCTTTGACCTCCCTTTTTCGTCACCAGCGCGAATGCTGTTCAACATGGTTAAGCGTTTTGTCCGACAACTTGAAATATGACGGGTATCTATTTTTTCAATGACCATTCAAATCATCCCCCAGTTCATTAATATTCTCCACCACCATACCCCAAATGTAATTTGAAGAAGAAAGGTAAGAAACGTTAATATTCCGCCGATAATCCACCATGATTTGATATCATTGTAGCCAGCGCCAAAAATAACCGGCCCTGCAGCACCGCCATAGTGGGTTACCATACCGCCATAAGAGTTGCTGAAGAGTAAGGCGAGTGCTGTTAGCATCACCGGTGCGCCTGACACATTCGCCAGCATAGCAAATACTGGAATCATCGCTACAACATAAGCACTTCCCGATGCAAAGAAATAACGCACCAAAATACTTAATGCAGTAATAACAATAAAGGCTAAATTACCGTGACCGTTAAATGATATATTGTTTTTTAATAAATCAGCCAGCCATAAGAAAAAACCGACCCTGGATAGCAGTGAACTTAAGCCAATGATGCCACCGTACCATATGAGCGTATTCCATCCTCCCTTATTTTTAATCACGTCATCCCAGGTAACGATTCTCAACACCAGCATCAACGCCATGACACAGATTGCAACGGTTGACGCGTTGATCCCCAGTGGCTTACTAAATACCCAGCCAGCCAGGGCGAGAACAAAAATACAAGACAGCATCTTTTCGCGTAACGTCATTGGCCCCAACAATTCGATACCTGTTTTAGCGATCTTTTTATTATCTACGATCTTCAGTTCAGGTGGATAAAGCTTGTAGGTAATCAGTGGCGTTAATAGTAACATGATGACGCCAGGTAATCCCGCAGCCAGCGCCCATCCTCCCCAGCTCAATTTTATGTGGCAAATATCCTCGATCATTTTCAGCGCAAGTATATTTCCGGCCATGGCGGTGAAAAACATATAACTGGTTGTTTTAGTAACCATATAGACATTCAACATGAGATAATGGCCAACTCGCTTTGCGCTCTGCTCAGGCTCTGATCCAAGAGCGACGGCGACACTATTGATAATGGGTAATACTATACCGCCAGCACGAGCAGTATTCGAAGGCGTGGCTGGAGCCAGAATCAGGTCAAGAAAAGCAGTAACATAGCCAAGCCCCAAAGTCGTACTGCCAATCTTGCCAATAAGAATATAAGCAATTCTTTTACCTAATCCGGTAATGACAAATGCCGCACTTAGTGTAAATGCGGAAAAAACTAACCAGGTTGTACCGGATGAATATCCACTTAATACGCTAACGGCTTTTACAGTTCCGTCCCCTAAATTACCGACAATCGCCATTGATGCAGCAACAGCTATCAGTAACACGACAGGTTCAGAAAAAGGTTTAATAACTAAACCGACAATGGCTGCCAGATATATACCGGATAATATCCAGGCAAGTTGTGATAACCCTGCGGGTGCCGGAAATAAACTTATGAGCAACGGTATTGCTATTATAACAAGTAATTTCCATAACGTATTCTTTTGCATTTTTATTCCTTACCTGCACTCAGGATTAAAGGATGCTTGTGGAACGCATTCACATCCCCCGCAGCACACAGCATATTTCCGTCGTTTGGCAAGGTGTCGATTTGCAGTTGGTTAACCGAAACCTGAACAGACAGATAATCGATATCTGCTTTATCGCTAAGAGATTGACTGATAATAGTGACTTTACTGCTTTGTGGACTCCTTTCACCAATGCCATTCATCTCCAGCGCATAACCCGATCCCATTATGGCTAACAAGAACTCATCTCGTTGTTGAAGATCCTTAGGTAAATCATCGTCCAAAAGAAAGGCATCTGTGGATGTCTCTCCGCACATTAATACACAGGGAATGCGCTTCATAGCATGTTCCTCACACCATAAGAAATAGAAGAATTGAATAAAACAGCCTTGTGAATTTAATTAGTTTTATGCTCTTTAAGTTTTTATTTCCTTAATCAACGCCACATGTAAATCATCTCAGGCATTTTACAAATTCATTCTACTTGCAAGAAATTTATTGGTTGATAAAATTTTGCCATAGGAGTTATTCCTGCTGAGCATTAATTAAAAAAACTTTGCCGATTAATCACCATTTTTCATCGGGTTAGAGAAAATTTATTACCCCTTATGGAGAAAAAATGAAAAATGAACTATCTGGAATGAAAGCCTTTGTCACAATTGCAGAGCTAGGCTCATTTAGTAAAGCTGCCGAGTCACTCAATCTCACGCAACCAGCATTAACCAAAAAGATAAAAAAAATAGAGAGTAATCTGAATATTGCGCTATTCGAACGAACGACGCGAAAAATTGCGCTGACTCAGGCCGGAAAAGCTCTTCTCCCAAAGGCAAAGTCTTTGATTTCCAACCTTGATGCGGCAATATTTAACCTCAGCAATTTAACATCTCAATTACATGATACCGTCACGCTATCCTGCATTCCTACTGCCGTGTTTTACTTTTTACCGCGTGCTATCATTCAATTCAATCAACGCTATCCCAACATCAAAGTACGAATTTATGAGCAAGGTGTAGAAACATGTCTGAACTCAGTACGAAAAGGCAATGTTGATTTTGGAATAAATATGAACTTCGTCACATACCCTGACGTCGATTTTATCCCGCTGCTGAATGAGCCTTTTGTTCTGGTCTGTCGACAAAATCATCCCCTGGCAACCAGGAAACTGGTCGAATGGCAGGAACTCGTCAACCAGACCTTAATCGGTGTAAGAAGATCAAGTGTCAATAGACAGCTAATAGAAAAATGCCTGGCGGATAAACCCTGGAGGCTGGATTGGTTTTATGAAGTGAGACATTTGTCAACCTCGCTCGGTCTTGTCGAGGCTGGCCTGGGCGTATCGGCGCTACCGTGCCTGGCGATGTCTCATAACGCGAATAACAAGGTCGTGAGCATTCCCCTTGTCGAACCGGTTATCAGACGCACGCTTGGTATGATCCGCGCAAAAAACCGTCCGCTGTCCGAAGCATCGGAACGATTCGCGTCACTATTACTTCTTATGTGGACAAATGAAGCGGGCACGCTATGGCGCAATGTCGTCGACTCAAATCAGAATACCTGAGTTCCCGAAAAGCCGCTTCATCGCCATATTAAGGCGCCAGCGCAATCACCTCTGCCGCCCAGCGCTGGAACCCGGCGACATCCAGCCCCAATGCTACCCGCGCATTTGCTGGCTGCCCCAGCTTACCTTCAATATCGACAACCGTCATGCCGGATGTCCATGTTCCCTGAGTTTCCACCGCCACAAAGCACGGTTTGAGGGTAAAGAGCTGCGGGCGAACCAGCCAGGCAATCGCGCACAAATCATGCATACGCAAGCCGCTGCGCATGCTGCCGCTACGATAGTGGCTAAACAACGCATGAAGCATTTTCCCGGTCTGATTAAGCGCGGGCAGCGTCGCGAGATAATCCGGAGCCAGCACCGCCTGATTGGTTACATCCAGCCCACACATGACGATTTCCAGCCCGCTGTTAAAGACTTTCGCCGCCGCTTCCGGGTCGATAGCGATATTAAATTCCGCACTCGGCGTAAAGTTACCACGCCCGGCGGAACCGCCCATAATGACCAGGCGGCGGATATTAAAACGGCATTCGGGATACTGAGTCAGCAGTAGCGCGATATTGGTTAACGGACCAATCGCCACCAGCGTTATCGGCTCCGATGCATGCATCAGCGTATCGCGCATGGCCTGAAACGCCGGTTTGGCCAGCGGCTGGCGATTATGCTCAACGAAAGCATAGCCTTCCATCCCGGACTCGCCGTGAACGGAAGCAGCATCGCGCAGCGGGCGAACCAGCGGCATTGATGCCCCCTGGGCCAGCGGGATATCAGCGTTCCAGAAATGCAGCAATTGCAGGGCGTTGCGGGTCGTTTTCTCCACGGAGACATTCCCCGCCACGGTGGTCATCAGTTGTAGATCCAGCTCTGGGGCAAACAGCGCCGCGGCAATCGCCGCCGCATCGTCAATGCCGGGATCGGTATCCAGAATGATCGGTAAGCGCATCGTTTCTCCATAAAAAAATGCCAGACATTCAGTCTGGCATCTTCTCATACTATGGCGAAAAAGAATCTATTCGACTTCACGGACATCGACCCGCAGCTCTTTCGGCACTTCGAAAACAATGTTCTCTTCGCGGCCTTCCAGCGGCACGGCTTCGCCGCCGCCCAGTTCCTGCAAACGCGAAATGACGTTCTGCACCAGAATATCCGGCGCCGATGCGCCCGCGGTTACGCCCACGCATTGCGCCTCTTTCACCCACGCCTCCTGAATATCGGCCGCATCATCAATCAGATACGCCGCTTTACCCATTCTCTGAGCCAGCTCGGCCAGACGGTTGGAGTTAGAGGAGTTTTTCGACCCTACGACCAGCACCACGTCGGCCTGTTCAGCCAGCGCGCGGACCGCTTCCTGACGGTTAGTGGTCGCATAACAGATATCATCTTTACGCGGTCCGACGATTTTCGGGAAGCGTTCGCGCAGGGCGTCAATCACGTCAGAAGTATCATCAACGGAGAGCGTTGTCTGGGTCATAAACGACAGCTTCGCGTCGTTTTTCACATCCAGCGTCCAGACATCATCCGGTGATTCCACCAGATACATCCCCCCTTTCGGGTTACTGTACTGACCCATGGTGCCTTCGACCTCCGGGTGACCGGCGTGGCCAATCAGAATCGACTCTTCACCGCGGCGGCTGGCGCGGGCGACCTCCATATGCACTTTGGTCACCAGCGGGCAGGTGGCGTCAAAAACCGTCAGATCGCGGTTTTTCGCCTCATTGCGCACGGCCTGAGAGACGCCGTGGGCGGAAAAAATCAGGATTGCGCCGTCCGGTACTTCGCTAATCTGCTCGATAAAAACAGCGCCGCGTTGACGCAGACTATCCACCACATAGCGGTTGTGGACGACTTCATGACGCACATAGATCGGCGCACCGTAAAGCGTCAGCGCGTTTTCGACAATGCTGATAGCGCGGTCAACGCCTGCGCAAAATCCGCGCGGGTTAGCCAACAGAATCTGCATTTTACTCCTCCAGCGCCGGATCGATCTCCAGCACTTCAACATCAAAATGAACGGTACGCCCGGCCAGCGGATGGTTGAAATCCACGGTGATCGAATCACCGTTCACTTCACGGATCACTCCAGGCATTTCGCTGCCATCCATTGCGGTAAAGAGCATAATCGCGCCAGTCTCAGGTTCACCCGCGTCGATAAATTCCCGGCGGGAGAAATATTGAATCAAATCCGGGCTCGGTACGCCAAACGCCGCATCCGGCTCCAGCGAAAAGGTGGTTTTATCCCCCTCTTTCAGCCCCAGCAAGTGTTGCTCAAGACCTTCAGAAAGCGAAGTATCGCCCAGGCGGAAGAGCGCGGGTTTACCATTATTACGGGTTGACTCTGCGGTGGAGCCATCGTCGAGTTTTAAGGTGAAGTGCACCAGCACCGCACTGTTGCTCTGTACTGATTTAGACATGCAGGTTGCTCACTTGTTTTACCGCCTGTTTGCCCGGTAGCGCTAACGTTACCGGACAAACAAAGATCGCGCTATTTTGTCGGCCGGATAAGGCATTTCGCCGCCATCCGGCATTTTATTACGCCTGCTTTTTCGGCAGGAACCCTTCCAGCACAATCAGCGCCGCGCCGATGCAAATGGCGGTATCGGCAAGATTGAAGGTGGCAAAATGCCACTCCCCGACGTAGAAATCGATCATATCGACGACAAAGCCGTGCCAGAGCCTGTCGAATAAATTACCCAATGCACCGCCAATAATCAGCGCATAGGCAATGTTATTCAGCTTTTGCGTCGCCTTAGCGCGATACATCAGCACCGCGAGGATCACGCAGATACCGATAGCGATACCAGCAAAGAACCAGCGCTGCCAGCCGCCGCTGTCGGCAAGGAAGCTAAAAGCCGCGCCATAGTTACGCGCATAATGCAGATTAAGCGATGGAAACAGCGAGACCGTATCCCCCAGTGCAAAATTCTGGAGGATCAGGTATTTACTGCCTAAATCGATAATCAGCACGGCTACGACGATCCACAACCAGCGTAGCCCCGTTGAACCAATCGGTTTACTCATCAGGCAAATTTACGTTTTTCACCGTCACCGGCGATGTTGCTGACACAGCGTCCGCAGATATCCGCGTGTTCCGCCACCTTGCCGATATCCGTGGTGTAATGCCAGCAACGCGGGCATTTGTCACCTTCGGCTTTGCTCAGCACAACTTTCAACCCCTTCAGCAGTTCACTCTGCCAGGCGTCAGCCGGAGCCTGCGCATAATCGACAACTTTCGCCCCGGAGGTCAACAGGACAAATCGCAATTCATCGCCCAGCGCGTTCAGCTTCGCCGCAAGATCGGCATCGGCATACAGCGTGACCGCCGCTTCCAGAGAGCCGCCCACCTGCTTATCCGCACGCGCCTGTTCGATTACCTTATTGACTTCGCCGCGCACTTTCAGCAGCGCGTCCCAGAAAGCGTCATTCATTGCTTCGTCGGCAGTCAGGCCGAACAGACCGGTGTACCATTCACCGGTAAAGACATATTTTTCACGCTCGCCCGGCAGATAACCCCAGATTTCGTCGGCGGTGAAGGACATAATTGGCGCCATCCAGCGCACCAGCGCCTCGGCAATATGGTACAACGCAGTCTGGCAGCTACGGCGCGCGACGCTGTCCGCTTTGGTGGTGTACTGGCGGTCTTTGATGATATCAAGCCAGAATGACCCCATTTCGACAGAGCAGAAGCGCATCAGGCGCTGCACTACTTCGTGGAAATCATAAGACTCATAGGATTTGACGATATCATCCTGCGCCGCTTGCGCACAGCCAACCGCCCAGCGGTCCAGCACCACCATCTCTTCCGGTTTCATCATGTCTTTTGCCGGATCGAAACCATTCAGGTTCGCCAGCAAGAAGCGCGCGGTATTACGGATACGGCGATAGCTGTCGGCGGCACGTTTGAGGATCTCGTCAGAAACCGCCATTTCACCGGTATAGTCGGTAGAAGCCACCCACAGACGCAGAATATCGGCCCCCAGTTTGTTCATTACATCCTGCGGAGAAACGGTGTTACCGATGGATTTGGACATCTTGCGGCCCTGGCCATCGACGGTAAAGCCGTGGGTCAGTACCTGACGGTACGGCGCTTTGCCTTTCATCGCGGTGGAGATCATCAGCGAGGACATAAACCAGCCGCGATGCTGGTCGGAACCTTCCAGATACATATCGGCGGCATGACCGGCAAATTCAGGACGCACGTCAACGACGGAGGAGTGAGTCGACCCGGAGTCAAACCACACGTCGAGGGTATCCGGCACCTTTTCGTAGTTATCAGCATCGGCGCCGAGGATGTCGCGGGAGTCGAGATCCCACCACGCCTGAATGCCATCGACTTCCACGCGTTTAGCCACTTCTTCCATCAGCTCCAGCGTACGCGGATGCAATTCTTGCGTCTCTTTATGCACGAACAGCGACATCGGGACACCCCAGGTGCGCTGACGGGAGATACACCAGTCGGGACGATTGGCGACCATCGATTCGATACGCGCCTGCCCCCAGTCCGGGATCCACTGGACACCTTTGATCTCTTTCAGCGACTGCGCGCGCAGACCTTTCTGATCCATGCTGACAAACCACTGCGGCGTGGCGCGGAAGATGATTGGCGTTTTGTGACGCCAGCAGCACGGATAGCTATGCTGTAGCTTTTCTACGTGCAGCAGCGCGCCTTTTTCCCGCAACAGCGCTACGACGATGTCGTTGGCTTTAAAGACGTTGACGCCGTCCAGAGTCGGATAAGTTCCCGGCAGATAAGCGCCGTCCGGGCCAACCGGGTTAGCGACTTCCAGCCCATATTTTTGCCCAATGACATAGTCGTCCGGACCGTGGCCTGGCGCGGTATGCACCGCCCCGGTACCCGCATCCAGCGTGACGTGATCGCCAAGGATCGCCGGTACGTCAAAATCGAGGAACGGATGCTTAAAGCGTAACATCTCCAGTTCGCCGCCGTTAGCCACCGCCAGAATGGTGTAGTCAGCGATGCCGGCGCGCTTCATCACGCTGTCGACCAGGTCTTTAGCGACGATCAGCGCCTGCCCCTCAACCTGCACCAGCGCATAATCAAACTCTGGTGACAAAGAGATTGCGCGGTTGGCTGGCAGCGTCCATGGGGTGGTGGTCCAGATAACCAGAGAAACCGGGCCATTCACATCGGCCACGCCAAATTTGGCCAGCGCCGCCGCTTTATCCACCGCGTGGAATGCCACATCGATGGACGGAGACGTTTTGTCATAATACTCCACTTCCGCTTCCGCCAGCGCGGAGCGGCAGTCTGCACACCAGTGTACTGGTTTAGCGCCTTTATGCAGGTGGCCGTTGCCGATGATTTTAGCCAGCGCGCGGATGATGTTGGCTTCAGTTTTGAAGTCCATGGTCAAGTACGGATGCGACCAGTCGCCGAGCACACCCAGACGGATAAAGTCTTTACGCTGGCCGTCGACCTGGGTAGCCGCATATTCGCGGCATTTAGCGCGGAATTCAGCCGCGGTGAATTTTTCCCCCGGCTTACCGTACTCCTGCTCCACTTTCAGCTCAATCGGCAGACCGTGGCAATCCCAGCCCGGCACATACGGAGAGTCATAGCCCGCCAGCCCTTTGGACTTAACGATAATGTCTTTCAGAATTTTATTAACCGAGTGACCAATATGAATGCTGCCATTCGCATAAGGAGGGCCATCATGCAGAATGAAGGTTTTTTTGCCTTTTTTGGCTGCACGGATGATGCCGTACAGGTCATCATCGGTCCAACGCGCCAGCATTCCCGGTTCACGCCTGGCGAGGTCGCCGCGCATCGGGAACCCTGTTTCCGGCAAATTCAGGGTCGATTTATAGTCACTCATCAGATTCTCGGTTCCGTTATTTCGGTTTGATAAACACCGTCAGGGTCAGGCCTGCCCGGTTAGCCCAAAGAACTCGCGGGCCGTTAACTCATCGCAGGCAATTTGCGCCTTTAGTTCATCAAGCGACGCAAATCGCTGCTCATTACGTATCTTTTTACGCAGTATTACATCTATATGACGACCATAGAGGTCCATTACAACATCCAGCAGATGCACTTCTAACTGCTGGCGTACGCCTGCCACTGTCGGACGGGTGCCGATATTGGCGACGCCAGGCAAGGGATGCTCTCCCAGCCCCATCACTTCCACCGCATAAACCCCTTGTACCGGGGAGACCTGACGACGCAGCGGTAAATTCGCCGTCGGGAAACCAATGGTGCGCCCCAGCTCATCGCCGTGGACAACGCGACCGGAGATAGTAAACGGATGCCCCAGCAAAGTCTCGGCCAGCGCCAGATCGTCATCCGACAGCGCCTGGCGTACCGCCGTACTGCTAATACGCACCCCGCCCTCGCAAAATGAGTGGGTACTGGTGACATCAAAGCCGTATTCCACGCCGGCTTTTTGTAATAATAAGAAATCCCCCTGGCGGCTAACGCCAAAGCGGAAATCATCCCCCACGACGAGGAACTGAACGCCTAATCTGCGGACCAGCAGTTCGCTAATAAAATCCTGGGCGGTCAACGACGCAAAGCGCCGATCAAAGCGCACGCACAGTACGTAATCGACGCCGCTTTCAGCCAGATAGTTAAGCTTTTCACGCAGACGCGTTAAACGTGCGGGCGCTTTATCGGCGGCAAAAAGCTCCAGCGGCTGCGGCTCAAAAATCATCACTGCCACCGGTAAGCCACGCTGACGACCTTCCGCACGCAAACGCTGCAGTAACGCCTGGTGCCCGCGATGCACGCCGTCAAAATTTCCAATGGTCAGCACACACCCGCGCGGGGCCTGACTGAGATTATGTATGCCGCGTATCAGCTTCATGTCTGGCTCAAAACAGTGAAAATCGTCCGAGTATACCTTGTACAACTGGCAACGTTAACCAGCGATTGCACCTCTACACCGAAAGATCCCGGTAATTCATTCACTCAGCGCAAGATCGCTGGAAAAACACCCCGCTGTCGTCGATTTTTCTGGTCGAAAGGCTGTATTCGCCAGCAACAAGCTGATAGAATCTTGCGCCATCACTACGTAATAAAGCGTTGTTGGTTTAAACGGCGCTTATTTGCACAAATCCATTGACAAAAGAAGGCTAAACGGGCATATTCCTCGGCCTTTGAATTGTCCATATAGAACACATTTGGGAGTTGGACCTTGGCTAATATCAAATCAGCTAAGAAGCGCGCCGTTCAGTCTGAAAAGGCCCGCAAGCACAACGCGAGCCGTCGCTCTATGATGCGTACTTTCATCAAGAAAGTATACGCAGCTATCGAAGCTGGCGACAAAGCGACTGCACTGAAAGCATTTAACGAAATGCAACCGATCGTGGACCGTCAGGCTGCTAAAGGTCTGATCCACAAAAACAAAGCCGCACGTCATAAAGCAAACCTGACTGCTCAGATCAACAAACTGGCTTAATCGTCTGTTGGTTGTCGCTTTGTAAAAAAGCCCGCGAAAGCGGGTTTTTTTATGTCTGTCGTTTATCACGTCAAACGTCAATACTCGCGTTCTGGTTATCGCAGCCGGTTCATACTTCAGCATGGACTGGCTGCGGCATTTTCCACGTAGCAGGAAACTGTTCTGGCCTATCTCCGGGAAGAGGTGAAAAGCGCTGAATAGTCGCGGTGACAAATACGCTGCACTGCCGGATGCTGGATCATGCGCTCGGCAAAAATAGCGTGATACTCTTCCATCACATTATCCATACGCCCGATCTCGACGATCGACTCATCGCTATAGAAATCATGTGAATACAGCGTTGGCGCGACGAATATCGCGTTATGCAGCGCCCCGAAGGCTTTCATCAACGCCGCATCGTCGAATTCCCCCAGAATTTCCACCTGCAATCCCTGCGAGTTAAACCAGTTGAGCAGCTTACGCCCCAGCATGGAACAACGCCCCGGAATCAACAAACGACGCTCTTCCAGGCAGGCCGGGAACGGCTTTTCCGGCGGAGGATTCATGCACCAGAAACTGACGCTGCATTCGCCGATTTTCACTGAAAACAAGCCTTCCTGCTGGGTGGAGTCAATGGGGCAATCGGAGATGATCATATCGAGCTTATGCTGGCTCAACTGCTCCAGCAGCATTTCGTGAGTTGACTCAAAACAGCGTAAATGGATCTGTTCGTTATCGACGACGGCGGCATCAAGTACACCGCTGACCAGCCTTTTTGACAGTGCGTCAGCCACACCGACATCAAACAACAGATTCGACTCTTTACGATAATTAACGATATCCAGCATTTCCTGGCTCAGGGTAAACATACGATCGGCGTAGCGGAAGACCAGTTCCCCCAGTTCACTGGGCTCAAGCCCTCGTCCTTTACGCTTGAACAACTTCCCCTGCAGACGCTCTTCCAGCGCTTTGATCTGTCCGGTAATGGTTTGCGGCGTCAGGAACAATGCCTCCGCAGCACCAACCACTGAGCCTTCTTTATAGACATGCCAGAAATAGTACAGATGGTTGTAATTGATATGTGACATGCTTCTCTCCCTGATTATGTCGAGGAGAACCGTAGCGGCTTTCCGTGAAATGTTAAGCCGCGTAGCCCGAATCCGCTACGCGCTTACGCAGTATGATGTATCCCGTCACTGCCGATAATATCGATCCAATAAGGATGCCAAGCCTGGCCCAGTTGTTCAATGCGGGATCAACGCTGCTGAAAGCCAGGGAGGCAATAAAAATCGACATGGTGAAACCAATCCCACATAGAATGCCAACCGCCATAATTTGCTTACAGCTCGTCCCTTCAGGCAACGAGGCCCATTTCAGCTTTAGCGCCAGCCAGCAGAACAGGCTAATTCCCAATGGTTTACCGATAAACAACCCGGCAATAATACCCAATGGCAGCAGCGAGGTCAGCCCTTCTACCGTGATCCCCTGCAAAGAAACGCCCGCATTAGCAAAGGCGAACAGCGGCAGGATCAGGAATGCCACCCACGGATGCAGTACGTGCTCAAGCTGCTTCGCCGGCGATTTACCTTTCTGCTCTTTTAGCGGGATCATAAAGCCGACAATGACGCCGGCCAGCGTTGCGTGAACGCCCGATTTCAGAACCGCGGTCCAGAGTATGGCGCCGACCAGAATATAGATGCCGGTGCGTCGTACGCCGCTCAGATTTAATGCCGCCAGTACCGTGATAGATCCAGCCGCAACAATCAATGACATGACGGAAAGGTCGTGCGTATAGAACAACGCAATAATAATAATGGCACCCAGATCGTCAATGATGGCCAGCGCCATCAGAAAAATCTTCAGCGCAGCGGGAACCCGATTCCCCAGCAGCGCCAGTACGCCCAACGCGAAGGCGATATCGGTCGCAGCCGGAATCGCCCACCCTTCTCTGGCAATCGGATCCCGGCCGTTAAACGCCAGATAAACCAGTGCCGGAACCACCATTCCGCCCAACGCCGCGACGAGCGGAAACACGGCCTGGCGACGGCTGGCCAGCGCCCCCTGATTCATCTCGCGCTTCACTTCCAGGCCTATCAGCAGGAAAAATATCGCCATCAGCGCATCGTTAATCCACAACAGCATATTTTTGTTGATTTCTAACGCCCCTACGCGCAGTTGAACGGGCGTTTCCAGAAAAGAACGATACAGATCGCTGGTCAAGCCAGTATTGGCGAATAACATCGCCATTACGGCGGCAAAAATTAAGATAATGCCTCCGGATGCATCGCTATGGAAAAAACGCTGCAGATGTTTCACTTTTACCTCACCTTATCGGTAAACAACTCGATAAAAGAATCATACAGACGCAAATACATCGAAAAAACCAGTTTTAAATTGCCTTTATAGACGGTTTTTCCGAATTAACAAGTAAGACGACATAGCGTTTGTCAGAGGAAGAATAAGCGTAAACCGCTCTCAATAATTCAGGGGCGAGGCGAGATGGTGGATAATCGTTAATTCAGGTAGTGTAGCGGCTAAAAGAGAAAAAGCCTGAGTAACAAAACCCAGGCTTGAGATGCAACAGGCAATCAAAAAAGATCAGCTGGTTAAATCATCGAAAAATTTCTTCACGCCATCAAAAAAACTTTTCGAGCGCGGGCTATTCTTCTCACCCGTGGGCCCACCAAAGCTCTCCTGAAGCTCTTTCAGCAATTGCTTTTGTTTGTCATTAAGCCCCACCGGCGTTTCGACCACTACGCGACACAGCAGATCGCCCTGCGCGCCGCCACGCACAGATTTTACGCCTTTACCACGCATGCGGAACAGCTTACCGGTCTGCGTTTCGCCGGGCACCTTCAGGTTCACCCGGCCATCCAGCGTCGGGACCTCAATCTCACCGCCAAGCGCAGCCATGGTAAAGTTGATCGGAACTTCGCAATACAGGTTATTGCCTTCACGCTCAAAAATTGCGTGCTGCTTAACCTGTACCTGAACGTACAGATCGCCAGCCGGTGCGCCATGCTCACCCGCTTCGCCTTCACCGGCGAGGCGAATACGATCCCCGGTATCGACGCCTGCCGGGATCTTAACCGACAGCGTTTTGCTCTTCTCTACGCGACCATGACCATGACATTTGTTGCACGGATCTTTAATCAGCGTACCGCGGCCCTGACAGTGCGGACAGGTTTGCTGCACGGCGAAGAAGCCCTGGCGCATCTGCACCTGGCCGGAACCATGACAGGTCGGGCAGGTCTGCGGCTGAGTGCCTGCTTTCGCGCCACTACCGTGGCAGACATCACACTCTTCCAGCGTCGGAATACGGATCTCTTTGGTCACTCCGCGAACGGCTTCTTCCAGCGTCAGATCCATGTTATAGCGCAAATCGGCACCGCGCGACGCACGCTGGCGGCCGCGACCTCCGCCAAAAATATCACCGAAAACATCGCCGAAAATATCGCTGAAATCAGCACCGCCGCCAAAACCGCCGCCCCCCATGCCGCCTTGTTCGAAGGCGGCATGACCGTATTGATCGTAAGCAGCGCGCTTCTGAGCATCAGTCAGGATTTCATACGCTTCTTTAATTTGTTTAAATTTCGCTTCGGCCTCTTTATCGCCCTGATTGCGGTCCGGGTGATACTTCATGGCCAGGCGTTTATACGCCTTTTTGATTTCACGCTCTTCCGCGGTTCTGGGAACGCCCAAAATCTCGTAATAATCTTGCTTTGCCATTGGTGTTGTTCAGCCCCTTAACATGCGTGCACGGGCGGAGAGGAACCCTCTTCGCCCGTGCCAGTATTTACCCGTTCAAAGGGCGATTATTTTTTGTCTTTTACTTCTTCAAACTCAGCATCGACAACATCGTCATCTTTCGCGTTGTTTGCAGAAGCGTCAGCGCCGCCAGCCTGCTGCTGTGCATGCTGCTGCTGAGCGATTTCCATCAGTTTCTGGGAAGCCTGCGCCAGTTCCTGCATTTTCGCTTCGATAGCCGCTTTGTCTTCACCTTTCAGCGCCGTTTCCAGCGCGCTCAGCGCAGACTCGATTGCGGTTTTATCATCAGCCGGCAGTTTATCGCCCGCTTCTTCAACCTGCTTACGGGTGCTGTGCAGCAGATGGTCGCCCTGGTTGCGGGTCTGAACCAGCTCTTCAAACTTACGGTCAGATTCAGCGTTCGCTTCAGCATCGCGAACCATTTTCTGAATTTCGTCCTCGTTCAGACCAGAAGAGGCCTTGATGGTGATCTTCTGCTCTTTACCGCTGTTTTTGTCTTTCGCGGAAACGTGCAGGATACCGTCAGCATCGATATCGAAGGTGACTTCGATCTGCGGCATACCGCGCGGTGCCGGGTTGATGCCATCCAGGTTGAACTGACCCAGAGATTTGTTATCAGACGCGCGTTTACGCTCACCCTGCAGCACATGGATGGTTACCGCAGACTGGTTGTCTTCAGCGGTAGAGAACACCTGGCTGTGCTTGGTCGGGATAGTGGTGTTTTTGCTGATCAGCGCGGTCATTACGCCGCCCATGGTTTCGATACCCAGAGACAGCGGAGTAACGTCGAGCAGCAGAACGTCTTTCACATCGCCGGTCAGTACGCCGCCCTGCACCGCTGCGCCGATAGCAACAGCTTCGTCCGGGTTAACGTCTTTACGCGGTTCTTTACCAAAGAACTCCGCCACTTTTTTCTGCACCATCGGCATACGCGTCTGACCGCCCACGAGGATAACGTCGTTGATATCCGATACGGACAGGCCAGCATCCTGCAGCGCGACTTTCAGCGGCTCGATAGAACGGTTCACCAGGTCTTCGACCAGGCTTTCCAGTTTCGCGCGAGTCACTTTAATGTTCATGTGTTTCGGACCGGTGGCATCTGCAGTGATGTACGGCAGGTTGACGTCGGTCTGCTGTGCGGAAGAGAGCTCAATTTTCGCTTTTTCTGCCGCTTCTTTCAGGCGCTGCATCGCCAGCGGATCGTTACGCAGGTCAATGCCCTGATCTTTCTTAAATTCTTCAACCAGGTAGTTGATCAGACGGGTATCGAAGTCTTCACCACCCAGGTGAGTATCGCCGTTGGTTGCCAGAACTTCGAAGGTTTTTTCGCCATCAACTTCGTCGATTTCGATAATAGAGATATCGAAAGTCCCCCCACCGAGGTCATATACCGCGATAGTACGGTTGCCGATTTCTTTATCGAGACCATAAGCCAGTGCGGCGGCGGTCGGTTCGTTGATGATACGTTTGACTTCCAGACCAGCGATACGACCGGCGTCTTTCGTTGCCTGACGCTGAGCATCGTTGAAGTAAGCCGGTACGGTGATAACCGCTTCGGTTACCGGCTCACCCAGGTAATCTTCTGCAGTTTTCTTCATTTTTTTCAGCACTTCAGCAGAGATCTGCGGCGGTGCCGTTTTGGTGCCTTTCACATCAAGCCATGCGTCGCCGTTATCTGCAGCAACAATTTTATACGGCATGATGGAAACGTCGCGCTGGACTTCTTCATCCTGGAAGCGGCGGCCAATCAGGCGTTTAATCGCAAACAGGGTATTTTGCGGGTTTGTCACTGCCTGACGTTTAGCCGGCTGACCTACCAGAGTTTCACCATCCTGGGTATAAGCAATGATAGAAGGCGTGGTGCGATCGCCTTCGGCGTTCTCCAGCACACGAGCTGTAGTGCCATCCATAATCGCTACACAAGAGTTGGTCGTACCCAGGTCGATACCAATAATTTTACCCATCTAAACGTCTCCACTAAAAATTCAGTCAACATGTGGTTGTGAACCTGTAATAAGGGCGAAACGTGCGGTTTCAACCGCCCGGACATCATTTTTTTTCAGGTTCATTCACTGCGGTTGACTACAAGATGGGGTCAGCCACCGCGTCATCAAGGGGGAGACACAAAAAAATTTTACCTCTGCTCCCCTGATGGATGGGCAAAACGGCGGCAGTTGGCAACAAGAGAGGGAAAAGAGTACACCCGATAAAAATAGCGCTAATCGGTAGCGTAATATATGACCCAGGCATAATTCGCAATAAATTCTCGGCACCCCGCCTGCCCAGGGTCGATAACCTACCGTCGTCAGGCAGAATCACAAATTGCTTAAAAACCCCCCTCCAGATCATGGACAGTATTCTGGCGCCTCATTATTATGCCGCGCCCCGCTCTCCAGCGGCTGTTAATATTTTTATTATAATCATTAAGTTGGGAAATTATGGATACCTCTAAATTAGCTAATCCGGCACCGCTGGGCCTTATGGGCTTCGGCATGACCACTATTCTGCTTAACCTCGTAAATAGCGGTTTGTTCGCATTTGATGTCGCTATCCTGGCAATGGGCATTTTTTACGGCGGTATCGCACAAATTTTTGCCGGTCTGCTGGAATTTAAAAAAGGTAATACTTTTGGCTTAACTGCATTTACCTCCTATGGCGCTTTCTGGTTGACGCTGGTCGCGATCCTTTTGATGCCGAAAACAGGTCTTGCCGAAGCGTCTGACGCACACTTTCTCGGTATGTATCTCGCACTGTGGGGGATCTTTACGCTGTTTATGTTCTTTGGCACTCTCAAAGGCCCGCGTATGCTGCAGTTCGTGTTTCTGAGTCTGAGCATACTGTTTGCTCTGCTGGCGATCGGCCACCTGGCAGATAACGAAGGCATCGTTAAGATTGCGGGCTGGGTTGGACTGATTTGCGGCGGCAGCGCGATTTATCTGGCGATGGGTGAAGTGCTGAACGAACAGTTTGGCCGCACCGTTCTGCCAATCGGCGAACAGCATTGATTGATGTTGCCGCCCGGACATGGGCGGCAACGAGATAACCGCACGGCGTTAAGACAGGCGCTGCAGTTCAGCTTCCGGCGTAGCGACCTGCTTATCCAGTCCCTGATTCAGCCACACGCCCAATCCCAGTCCCATAAACGACAGGGCCAGCACGTACCAGGCCGGCGCCATCGGCGAAACGCCCATCAGCATTGTCACCGCGATCGGCGTCAGGCCGCCAAAAATGGCATACGAGACGTTATAAGAGAATGAAATGCCGGTAAAGCGAACTTCCGCCGGGAACGCGCGCACCATCACGTAAGGTACCGCCCCCACCACGCCGACACACAGGCCAACCGCGCCATAGAGCAGGAACAGCTGCTGCGAGTTGCCGCCAGAAAGATGGTAGAAAGCCCAGCTACTGGCGGCCAGAAATAAACTCCCGACGATAAATGTGCGGCTGGCGCCAAACTTATCGACTGCCAGACCCGCCAACAAACAGCCAATGCACAGCATAATGGTGGCAATACTGTTCGCCTGCAGAGTGATTGCCGGAGCAAAACCGTAGTGCTTTTGTAACCAAACTGGCGACATCAAAATCACGACCACTATTCCGGCAGATAATAGCCAGGTCAGCAACATTGAGACGATCACCGCTTTCTGGTGCTTCAGCGTAACGGCCTTAACCGGCATCTCCTGAGCTAAGGCTTTTCGCTGTTGCATCTCAAGGAAAATCGGCGTCTCCTGTAGCCAGCGGCGTAAATACATGGCCACAAGACCAAATGCGCCGCCAAGCAAAAAAGGAATGCGCCAGCCGCCGTCGTGGATCCCCTGTGGCGTCAGATGAGTGTTAATCAGCGTCGCGACGACCGATCCCAGTAAGATCCCCACCGTCAGACCAGCGGTCAACGTGCCACAGGCGATACCGATTTTTTTCTCCGGAACATGTTCTGCAACAAACACCCATGCACCCGGCACTTCCCCGCCAATAGCAGCCCCCTGAAGAATACGCATAAACAGCAGCAAAAGCGGCGCCACGATGCCCATCGATTGGTAAGTCGGCAACAGGCCTATCGCCAGCGTTGGCAGCGCCATCAGCAGAATGCTCAGAGTAAACATTCTCTTACGCCCGACCAGATCGCCGAAATGCGCCATAATAATGCCGCCAAGGGGACGGGCTAAATATCCTGCGGCAAAAATACCGAAGGTCTGCACCTGACGCAGCCACTCCGGAATATCGGCCGGAAAGAACAGTTCGCCAACGACAGCAGCGAAGAAGACAAAGATGATGAAGTCATAAAACTCCAGCGCGCCGCCCAGGGCAGCCAGCGTCAGAGTTTTATAATCTTGTCGATTCAGAGGTCGGGTATATTGTGACATAACGAGCAATCATCCAGAGGTATGAAGGGTGTTTTACGCAATGTGTAAAGTAAAAAACACTATACCGTAAATAAAACAACACACCACAGGCAATTCAGGTTATATCAGAAATGCATCAAATTCAGGATAAAGTTTCACGCCTTGCACTTTTAGGGCGAAAAGCTGCTACCACATCCCCATTTGTTTCGACATATGGCCCTTCAAGCAGCTGTACACAATACGGTACACTTGCAAAAATACCCTGTACCAGGACGTTACCTTCGGCATCTTTCACCCCCCCCAGCGTCTCCTCAATCGCCTTTGGCTGACCGGGCAGATTAAGGATCAGCGCCTGCTTGCGGATAACGCCAACCTGACGCGAAAGAATAGCTGTCGGTACAAAATGCAGGCTGACCTGGCGCATTTGCTCACCAAAGCCCGGCATCACCCGGTCGGCAATCGCCAGTGTCGCATCCGGGGTCACATCGCGCCTTGCCGGGCCGGTACCACCGGTGGTCAGCACCAGATGACAGCCCATCTCATCAACCAGCTCACACAATGTTTGCTCGATAATAATCTGTTCATCGGGGATTAAGCGGGGCAGCAATTCGAAAGGCGTGGACAGCGCACGCGCCAGCCACTCTTCAAGCGCCGGGATACCTTTATCCTGATAGACGCCGCTGGAGGCGCGATCGGAAATGGAAACTAAGCCGATTCGTAAGGTGTTCATGATTATTCCGTTCAAACAGTATTAATAAACAGAATAATACACCGAGGGGAGCAAGGCAGACAGTTTAATGTGGCCGACGGACGTCGGCCACGCGCGGGATTACAGCAGATCGCCGATCATTTTTTCCAGTTTTTCCTGGTCGATCGCAAACTTACGGATACCTTCCGCCAGTTTATCTACCGCCATCGGATCCTGGTTGTGCTGCCACAGAAACTCGGATTCCGTGATACGCGCCGGGCGCGCTTTAACTTCGCCGCTGAACGCCAGTTTGCGTTCGATAGCGCCTTCACTTTCCGCCAGCTCTTTCAGCAGGGCCGGCGCGATGGTCAGACGGTCACAGCCAGCCAGTTCCAGAATCTCGCCGACATTACGGAAGCTTGCGCCCATAACCACAGTTTCGTAGCCATGCTGTTTGTAGTATTCGTAGATTTCGCTTACGGAAACCACGCCCGGATCTTCAGCCGGCGCATACTCTTTCTTATCGGTATTGGCTTTGTACCAGTCAAGAATACGACCAACAAACGGAGAGATCAGGAATACGCCTGCTTCCGCGCAAGCACGAGCCTGAGCGAAAGAGAACAGCAGAGTCAGGTTACAGTTGATGCCTTCTTTTTCCAACTGCTCCGCCGCGCGGATGCCCTGCCAGGTGGAAGCCAGTTTGATCAGAATACGATCGTTGCTGATGCCGGCATCGTTGTACAACTTGATGATGCGTTTAGCCTTAGCGATGGAGGCGTCGGTGTCATAGGACAAGCGAGCGTCAACTTCAGTGGAAATACGGCCAGGGATCAGCTTAAGGATTTCGAGACCAATGTTCACCGCCAGCTTATCGGAAGCATCAACAATCTGCTGCGCGCGATCGCTGCTCTGGCTGCGAGCCCAGGCAACAGCATCATCAATCAGCTTACGGTACTCAGGGATCTGAGCCGCACCGAGAATCAAAGAAGGGTTAGTCGTGGCGTCCTGAGGCTGATACAGCTTCATCGCCGCGATATCTCCGGTATCAGCTACGACAGTGGTGTACTGACGCAGAGAAGTTAATTTATCCGTCATGATAGTGTTTCTCTTAAACAGCAGTTAAGGGGATGTAACCGGTCTGCCAAGATGATAACACGCTGCTGGATCAGCGCAACCGCCGACAATGCACGAGCGCAGAGTGTGATAAACTACACCAATTAATTATCTGAACGTAAAGGGATTACCACTGAATTGGTGGCGCTTACACTCACGCGCCAGTATGGGCCAGGGGATGTTTAATGCCTGATTTTCTGTTCTTCATCAATGAAATACTCTGGGGCTCGGTAATGATTTATCTGTTACTGGGCGCTGGCGCCTGGTTTACCTGGCGAACAAAGTTTATTCCGTTTCGTTGCGTCCATCAGTTTAGCCAGGGTCTGAAAAAAAGCCTTGCGTCCCGGCCCGGCGGAGTCACGTCTTTTCAGGCATTGTGCACAGGTATGGCGGCACGTATCGGGAGCGGCAACCTGGCGGGAGTCGCCCTGGCCATCACCGCCGGTGGACCGGGAGCCGTTTTTTGGATGTGGATCTCGGCGCTGCTCGGGATGGCAAGCAGCTTTGCCGAATGTTCTCTTGCTCAGCTTTATAAAGAACGCGATGCCCGTGGCCAGTTTCGCGGCGGCCCCGCCTGGTATATGGCCCGGGGTTTAGGTATGCGCTGGATGGGGGTGTTGTTTTCCATTTTGCTGCTGCTGGCCTATGGCACTATTTTTAACACCGTGCAGGCAAACTCCGTTGCCTATGCCATGAAGTATGCATTCCATGCACCTGAAATCGTCACAGGTTGCGTGCTGGCCATTCTTATTCTGCTGGTTATCGTCCGCGGCATTCGAGGCGTGGCGCGATTACTGCAGTGGTTTGTGCCGCTGTTGGCTATGGTATGGATCCTGACGAGCCTGGTTATCAGTCTGTGGCATATCGACGAGCTACCAACCGTTTTTGCCACCATTTTCCGCAGCGCCTTCGGCTGGCAAGAGGCGGCGGCAGGCGCTGTCGGCTATACCATCAGCCAGGCGCTCACCAGCGGCTTTCAGCGCGGTATGTTTTCCCATGAAGCGGGCATGGGGTCGACGCCCAATGTCGCAGCGGCGGCAGCGACCTGGCCGTCGCACCCTGCCACTCAAGGGATCGTGCAAATGATTGGCGTCTTCATTGATACGGTGGTGATCTGCACTGCCAGCGCCGTCATCATCATGCTCGCCCCGAGGAACGATAACAGCGCCGCAATAAACGGTATTCAGGCGCTTCAGCTTGCCATGAACAATCTTGTTGGCGACTGGGGCGCCGGTTTTGTCGCTTTTATCATGCTGCTTTTCGCCTTCAGCGCCATCATTGCAAACTATATCTATGCGGAAAATAATCTTGTCTTTCTGCGGATGGACAGCAGGCGAAATATCTGGGCGCTGCGGTTCCTCGCCCTGAGCATGGTCATCGCCGGAACGGTAATCAGCTTACCGGTCGCCTGGCAAATGGCGGATATCGTCATGGCGTTGATGGCGATTACGAACCTGACGGCTATCCTGCTCCTGTCGCCAACGGTACGGATCATCACCGATGATTATCTACGCCAGCGTCGGCTGGGCACGCGGCCGGAATTTGACGTTACGCGTTACCCCGAAATTCATCAGCAGGTGATGTCGGGTATCTGGGATAATCTGCCGCGTAAATAGCGCGGCAATTACAGCTATCGCTCCCTCTGTGGCGTTTTTTTGCTAAAGTCGTCAAAAATCTCCTGAAAGGACTGGATATGCTCATTCTGATTTCACCTGCCAAAACGCTTGATTATCAAAGCCCGCTAGCGACTGCTCGCTATACCCAGCCTGAACTGCTGGAATACTCTCAGGAACTGATCAATATCGCTCGCCAGCTGTCTGCGCCGCAGATAGGTAAACTGATGAGCATCAGCGACAAGCTGGCTGACCTCAATGCCACCCGTTTTCACGACTGGCACCCGGATTTCACCCCGGCGAATGCCCGACAGGCGATTCTGGCTTTTAAGGGCGATGTTTACACCGGTCTGCAGGCAGAGACCTTTAGCGAAGCCGATTTTGATTTTGCCCAGCAGCATCTGCGGATGCTTTCCGGCCTTTATGGCGTTCTGCGCCCGCTCGATCTGATGCAACCTTACCGGCTGGAGATGGGAATTAAGCTTGAAAACGCGAAAGGCAAAGATCTGTATCAGTATTGGGGAGAGGTGATTACCGATAAGCTGAATCAGGCACTGAAAGCGCAGGGCGACGATATCGTCATTAACCTGGCCTCTGATGAATACTTCCGGGCGGTTAAAGCCAAACAGCTTGCGGGTCGGATAATTAAGCCGGTTTTCCTTGATGAGAAAAACGGTAAGTTTAAAGTAATCAGCTTCTACGCCAAAAAAGCGCGCGGATTAATGAGCCGTTACATCATTGAAAATCGCTTAACCAGGCCAGAGCAGCTGGCCCGCTTTGATAGCGAAGGTTATTTCTTTGATGCCGATGCATCAGGGCCGGACGAACTGGTATTTAAACGCCGCGAACAGTAAAAATCACGCTCCCCTGCCGCCGGATAAGGCAGCAGGGGAGTCAGGCTTAACCCATCATCAGCTTACGCAGGGCGGCAAAATCAGCCGGCAGATTATGCGACAGCAGCGGCAGATCCGCACGATCCGCCAGCGCTTTCGGCAGCGGCAGCGTCTCTTGCAGAATCTCTTCCACGCTCTCTTTAAATTTCGCCGGATGCGCCGTACCGAGGAACAGACCATACTCGCCCGGCTGCAGCTGGTCGCGCAGCGCGCGATAAGCTATCGCCGCATGCGGTTCCGAGGTATAGCCAATGGCTTTCAGTTCGCGCATGGTGGATTTCGTGGTTTCATCATCCACCGCCGCATAGCCCAGCTCATTCAGACGCCAGGTTTTGCGCCGGAACAGCTCTTCTACGCGCGGCCAGTTGTTCGGCTGGCTGACGTCCATCGCGTTAGACAGCGTGGCCTGGGTCGCTTTCGGCGACCAGTTACCGTCCTGCAGGAAACGCGGCACAGTATCATTGGCGTTGGTCGCCGCGATAAAGCGTTTAATTGGCAGCCCCAGCGATTTCGCCAGCAAACCAGCCGTCAAATCGCCAAAGTTGCCGCTTGGCACCGAGATAACCAACTGATTACGGGCCTCCTGCGGCAACTGCGCGACGGCCTCAAAATAGTAGCAAATCTGCGCCAGCAGGCGGCTGATATTAATGGAGTTAGCCGAGTTCAGCCCCAGAGCGGTTTTCAGCTCTTCGTCGTCAAAGGCCTGTTTCACCAGCGCCTGGCAGGCATCGAAATCACCGTCGATAGCGACGGTTTCAATATTGCCGCCCAGGGTACAGAACAGTTTTTCCTGCAGCGGGCTGATTTTACCGCGCGGATAGAGAATGACGACGTTAACGTTCGGCAGACCATAGAACGCATGGGCGACCGCCGCGCCGGTGTCGCCGGAGGTTGCCGTCAGGATGGTCACCGGTTTGTCGCCCGCGATATGGGTCAGCATCTGCGCCATAAAGCGGCCGCCAAAATCTTTGAACGCCAGCGTCGGGCCATGAAACAACTCCAGGCATCCCACATCTTTCTGCACTTTACTGACCGGCGCCGGAAAGGTGAATGCCGTGGCAATACGCTGTTGCAGCATGTCCTGCGGGATCTCGTCACCAATAAACGCAGACAGGATTTTCGCGCTGCGCGGGACGAAATCCAGCTTCAGCATATCGTCAATTTCAGTCAGGCTAAATTCCGGTAGATCGTGCGGAAAGAACAGCCCCTGCTGCTTGCCAAGCCCCTGCGCCACGGCCCGCGCAAAGCTGACCTGTTCGTTATGATCTTTTAAGTTATAGAGTTTCATTGGTTATCCCACTACTCGAGCGCCCGCCGTATCCAGCTGGCAAATATGAACGAAGCCTTCCTGATTTTGTAGATAGTGCTTTGCCAGCCAATCGGCGACACGCTGCGCGGTTTCCGGTTTATCGCATAACGCGAACATCGTCGGGCCGGAGCCGGAAATACCACACGCCTGCGCGCCAATTTCCATCGCCGCCTGACGCGCTTCGCTGAAGCCCGGCAGCAATTTGGTACGATACGGCTCGGCAATCACATCCGTCATCAATTTCGCCGCCAGCTGCGGCTGACGGGTATAGCAGGCATGAATAAAGCCCGCCAGATGACGACCATGAGCAATGCAGTCCTGACGGCGATACTGCGCCGGGAGAATCGCCCGCGCTTCCGCCGTCGAAACTTTAATGCCCGGATAAGCCAGCACCCATAGCCACTCGTCAAATGCCGGAACCTGCTGGCTGATAATGCCGTTTTCCTCAAGCATCAACTGGATACCGCCAAGGTAGCACGGCGCCACATTGTCGTAGTGGATGCTGCCGGAAATCCGCCCCTCCATCTCGCCCATCAGCGCCAGCATCCGGGTTTCGTTGAGCGGCTTACCGCAAAATTCGTTCATCGCCACCAGCGCCGCGACCACGGAGCAGGCGCTGGAACCAAGCCCGGAGCCTATCGGCATGTTTTTTTCCAGCGTCATCGCGACCGGTACTTTTTTGCCAACCTCCTGGCAGAAGCGCTCCCAGCATTGATAGACGATATTTTCCTGCGGAGCCGTCGGCAGTTTGCTGGCAAAACGGCCAACGTTTTGCAGACTGAAGCTTTCAGCCGCCTCCACCGTCACGTTGTCCCCCAGCAGCGTACCGTCGACCGGCGTCACCGCCGCCCCCAGCACGTCAAACCCGACGCTCATATTGGCACTGGAAGCCGGGGCATATACTTTGACCATCTTAAACTCCTAACTTCCATGACAGGGTACGCAACAGATCGGCGAAAACGCCCGCCGCCGTCACATCGTTACCCGCGCCATAGCCGCGCAGCACCAGCGGCAGCGGCTGATAATAGTGGCTGTAAAAAGCCAGCGCGTTCTCGCCGTTTTTCACTTTGAACAGCGGATCGTTGCCGTCAACCGCGGCAATTTTCACCCGACACGTGCCATCCTCTTCTATGTTACCCACATAACGCAAGACTTTACCTTCATCGCGCGCTTTCGCGACCCGCGAGGAAAACTCATCATCCAGAGAAGGCAGACGCGCCATAAAGCTTTCAACATCGCCGCTGGCATCGAAATCGGCCGGCAGCGCCGGTTCGACGATAATGTCAGACAACTCCAGCTCACACCCGGTTTCACGCGCGAGGATAAGCAGTTTACGCGCGACGTCGACGCCGGACAGATCGTCTCGCGGATCCGGCTCGGTATAGCCCATCTCACGCGCCAGCTTCGTCGCCTCAGAAAAACTCATGCCTTCATCAAGTTTACCGAAGATAAATGACAGCGAGCCGGAAAGAATACCGGAGAAATGCATCAGCTCATCACCCGCGTTCAGCAGATTTTGCAGGTTTTCAATGACCGGCAGACCCGCGCCAACGTTGGTATCGTATAAAAACTTACGCCGGGAACTGGCCGCAGCATGGCGCAACTGATGGTAGTAATCGAGCGAGGAGGTGTTGGCTTTTTTATTCGGCGTCACCACGTGAAAACCTTCACGCAGGAAATCCGCATACTGATCGGCTACCGTCTGGCTGGAAGTGCAGTCGACAATAACCGGGTTCAGCAGATGGTACTCTTTCACCAGACGGATAAGTCGGCCTAAATTGAACGTCTCTTTCGCCTCAGCCAGCTCGTCGCGCCAGTGCTCAAGGTTCAGACCATGTACGCTGGTCAGCAGGGCACGAGAATTGGCGACGCCGCAAACGCGCAGGTCAATATGCTTGCTTTTTAGCCAGCTTTGTTGGCGCTTGATCTGTTCGATCAGCGCGCCGCCAACGCCGCCGACGCCGATCACAAACACTTCAATCACCTGGTCGGTATTGAACAGCATCTGGTGAGTCACGCGTACACCGGTTGTCGCGTCATCATTGCTTACGACAACAGAGATAGAGCGCTCGGAAGAGCCCTGAGCAATCGCGACGATATTAATATTGGCGCGCGCCAGCGCAGCGAAGAATTTGGCGGAGATCCCACGTAAAGTCCGCATACCATCGCCGACAACGGAGATAATCGCCAGGCGTTCCATGATCGATAGTGGCTCAAGCAACCCCTCTTTCAGCTCCAGGTAAAATTCATCTTCCATTACCCGCTTCGCTCGCGCACAGTCGCTTTGCGGAACACAGAAGCTGATGCTGTATTCGGAAGAGGATTGGGTAATCAGAACAACGGAAATGCCCGCGCGAGACATGGTGGCAAATACGCGCGCCGCCATCCCCACCATCCCCTTCATCCCCGGCCCGGAGACGTTGAACATCGCCATATTGTTAAGATTAGAGATCCCCTTCACCGGCAGATCGTCTTCATCACGGCTGGCGCCGATAAGGGTACCCGGCGCCTGCGGGTTACCGGTATTTTTGATTAAGCACGGGATCTGGAACTGGGCAATGGGGGCGATAGTGCGCGGATGGAGAACTTTAGCGCCGAAATAGGAAAGCTCCATCGCTTCCTGATAGGACATTGACTTCAGCAAGCGGGCATCCGGCACCTGGCGTGGGTCGCAAGTATAAACGCCATCAACATCGGTCCAGATCTCACAGCAGTCGGCACGAAGGCAGGCAGCCAGTACCGCCGCGGAATAGTCGGAGCCATTACGTCCCAGCACCACCAGTTCACCCTTTTCGTTGCCCGCAGTGAAACCTGCCATCAGCACCATATGGTCAGACGGGATCTGGCTGGCGGCAATGCGCCGGGTCGATTCAGCGATATCTACGGTCGACTCGAGGTAATGCCCTACGGCAAGCAGTTTTTCGACCGGGTTAATGACCGTAACGTGATAACCGCGCGCTTCCAGCAAACCGGCCATAATGGCAATAGAGAGCTTTTCTCCTCTGCAAATCAACGACGCGTTGACGCTGTCCGGGCACTGTCCGAGCAGGCTGATACCATGCAGTACGTGTTTAATTTGCGCGAATTCCTGCTCAACAAAGACTTTCAATTGCGCAAGCGGGAATCCGGGTTGCGCCTCGGCGAGCCCTTGCAAAAGTTCGGCAAAAATACGTTCAGCATCGGCGATATTCGTTAGCGCTTCCTGACCACTGATTGTTTTTTCGATCATTGCGACCAGGTGGTTAGTAATCTTTGCCGGGGCAGACAGAACGGTCGCTACCTGCCCCTGCCTGGCATTACTCTCCAGAATATCGGCAACGCGCAGAAAACGCTCTGCATTTGCCACTGATGTACCGCCAAACTTCAACACACGCATGGTTGTGACCCCTTGATTTTTTTGTCGAAAAAAAAGCCCGCACTGTTCAGGTGCGGGCTTTTTTCTGTGTTTCCTGTACGCGTCAGCCCGCACCGTTACCTGTGGTAATAGTGATGGTGATAATCGTGGTGATCATGCCGATGCGATTCATGGACGTTGTGTACTCTGTAATTTTTATCTGTCTGTATCCTGTGCCTATATTGGTTAAAGTATCTGTCGCCTTAAGTCAACGAATTTCTACTTACAGGCGTTTTTTTCGTGAATAGACAATCCGCCAAAATACCCCAATTACTCACCGGAATTTATGCAAAGAAATGTCAATAATCAGCACACATATCCATACTAAAACGCTATGACGGGATTTTAGTCTGAGAGTTTTTTTTCAATGTCGTGCAATAAACGATGAAGCATTGCGGTGTCGCGCTGTTGCAAAAGACCGATACGCTGCTGTAGCCAGTCGCTGAGTTTGACATCATCTTCAACGCCCAGACGGGTAAGTAGATCGCGAGTTCGTAAACGTAACGCCTGGAGCTGATTGTCATCCCCGTCGACTAACATGGTCCGGTTTTGCTGCAGCAACGAAGTCAGTTGATAACAATACACCATCACAGACTGCCCTAAATTCAACGAAGGGTAGTCCGCCACCATGGGGATACCGGTCAATACGTCGGCCAGGAGCAACTCTTCGTTAGTAAGCCCGGAATCCTCCCGGCCAAACACCAGAGCGGTATGATTCATCCACTGCGCTTTCTCCTCCAGCATTGGCAAAAGCTGCTGCGGCGTCACGTAATAGTGAAAACGCGCCCGGCTGCGAGCGGTTGTGGCGACGGTAAAATCGACGTCGTGCAGCGCCTGCTCTAATGTGGCAAAAGTACTGATATTATCGAGAATGTCGCCGGAGCCATGCGCAACCCAGCGCGCGGCAGGCTGCATATGGGCATCGCTATCGACGATACGCAGGTCGCTAAACCCCATTGTTTTCATCGCTCTCGCGGCAGCGCCAACGTTTTCTGCCCGAGCGGGAGACACTAACACAATTGATAAACGCATTCGGTTTCCCTTTTATCTTTCAGCGGCAGGAATGACCATTCATCCCCTCATTTTACGCGCCATGAATTTACAAATTTGCAACAAAAGACGCTAAATTTGAGCTTTATCACTCATAAAGAAAACTAAACTATTCCCAAGACCCCATTACCCGGAGTATGTTAACAGAACGCATTTATCCGTATGTTTGACAATGATATTTATGTCAAAGCGTCTTTGCGGGTAGTGGATTCACCCTATTCATTATTTGCTGAGCGCGATTAATTGAGCCGTAGGTAAATTGTGATGATGAATCGCATTTCAATGCAATGATTTCACATGACTATTAACGTGCTACAATTGAACTTGATATAGGTCAACGAAGCGTAGTTTTATTGGGTGTCAGGGCTCTCTTAGCCTGTTATGTTGCTGTTAAAATGGTTAGGATGACAGCCGTTTTTGACACCGTCGGGTCCAGAGGGAAAGTACCCACGACCAAGCTAATGATGTTGTTGACGTTGATGGAAAATGCATCAAGAACGCAATTACGTACTTTAGTCATGTTACGCCGGACATGTTAATTTGCGACATGTACCAGGCAGGTCAGGGACTTTGGTACTTCCTGTTTCGATTTAGTTGGCAATTTAGGTAGCAAACATGCAGACCCCGCACATTCTTATCGTTGAAGACGAGTTGGTAACACGCAACACGTTAAAAAGTATTTTCGAAGCAGAAGGTTATGATGTATTCGAAGCGACCGATGGCGCGGAAATGCATCAGATCCTGTCTGAAAATGATATTAACCTGGTGATCATGGATATCAACCTGCCAGGTAAAAATGGTCTCCTGTTAGCGCGCGAACTGCGTGAACAGGCAGACGTCGCGCTGATGTTCCTTACAGGCCGCGACAACGAAGTGGATAAAATCCTTGGCCTCGAAATCGGTGCCGATGACTATATCACGAAACCATTTAACCCACGTGAACTGACGATTCGCGCACGCAATCTGCTGTCCCGAACCATGAACCTCGGCACCGTAAGCGAAGAGCATCGCAGCGTAGAAAGCTATAAGTTCAACGGTTGGGAGCTGGATATCAATAGCCGTTCGCTGGTTAGCCCGAATGGCGAGCAGTACAAACTGCCGCGCAGTGAATTCCGTGCCATGCTTCACTTCTGTGAAAATCCGGGCAAAATTCAGTCGCGTGCAGAACTGTTGAAGAAAATGACCGGCCGTGAGCTTAAACCGCACGACCGTACCGTGGACGTGACCATCCGTCGCATTCGTAAGCATTTTGAGTCCACCCCGGATACCCCGGAAATTATCGCCACTATCCATGGCGAGGGGTACCGTTTTTGTGGCGACCTGCAGGAATAACAGCGTTTTTCTTGCTGTCATCACGTAAAAACGGCGCAACTAGCGCCGTTTTTTATTTACAGATGCCACGCTTCCCGCCTCATCACAGCTCTCAGACCGTGAAGCGGATAACGATGAACGGCAAATCGGTCAGCAACAGAGTTGAACACCATAATAGCTGCGCCCCGTGAGAGCGGGTCTTATGAGTAAGACTGGCCACTCCGGCGACCTGCGCACCTGCAGTTTGACGGGAACAGACGCGCATTATCCCATACCCGGCCCATCCAGCACCAATTATATACCGGCGACTGAATTAGCATTGCCCGTTATTTATCCCATGCCATAATCGGCACAGCGCTAATCGCATTCTTTGGCGAACCGTCGACAATTTTATCTGAATAGGTCAGATAAACCAGCGCATTACGTTTGGCATCGTAAAAACGCACAACCTGCAGCTTTTTAAATATCAGCGAGGTACGTTTCTGGAATACCACCTCCCCCTGGGTTTTGCCCTTTTTGATTTTATCCGTTAACTCAATGGGCCCCACCTGCTGGCAGGAGATCGCTGCATCGGAAGTATCTTCCGCCAGCCCCAGTCCGCCTTTAATTCCCCCCGTTTTTGCCCGGCTGATATAGCACGTAACATTCTGAACATCGGGATCGTCAAAGGCCTCAACCACGATTTTATGATCCGGTCCGAGGAATTTAAAAACAGTATCAACAGAGCCGATTTGTTCCGCCTGCGCCAGCTGGCAGCCCGCGAATAAAAACATGCCCGCAGCTAATTTCTTGTATTTCATATTGTTACCATTATTAAATAATTTACTGAGCCATTATCACACATCAAGAAGAAAAGTTTTATAGATCACAGCGTTAAAAACGTACCGCCAATACTTTCTGAATAATCGCATTTAAAAGCAAAAAAAACACTGAATGCTAAAACGTCAAAAAATGCTATTATCCGCTACCTTTAGTAGCGGGCACCTGAGTTTAAGGATGGGGATATTTTATGGATCAAGCAGGGATTATTCGCGATCTCCTTAGCTGGCTGGAAGGTCACCTGGATCAACCACTCTCACTGGATAATGTGTCAGCAAAAGCGGGCTATTCCAAGTGGCATTTACAAAGAATGTTCAAGGACGTAACCGGTCATGCCATCGGCGCCTATATCCGTGCCCGTCGCTTATCCAAATCGGCTGTCGCCCTGCGACTGACCGCACGCCCGATTCTCGATATCGCTTTACAGTATCGCTTCGACTCACAGCAGACCTTTACCCGAGCGTTCAAGAAGCAATTCTCGCTCACGCCAGCGCTCTACCGACGCTCTCCTGACTGGAGTTCGTATGGTATACGTCCACCGCTGCGTCTCGGCGAATTCACGATGCCAAAGCATGAGTTCGTCACGCTTGAGACTACTGAACTGGTTGGCTTAACCCAGAGCTATACCTGCAAACTCGAAGAGATTTCTGACTTCCGTAATCAGATGCGCGTACAATTCTGGCGAGAGTTTCTTGCCAATACGCCGTCGATTCCGCCGACCCTGTATGGCCTGCATGAGCCGCGTCCTAGCCTCGATAAAGATGACGAGCAGGAAGTTTTCTACACCACTGCGCTGACGCCGGAGCTGGCTAACGGCCACCTGCATAACGCTCATCCGATGACGCTTGAAGGCGGAGAATACGTGATGTTTACCTACGAAGGCCTGGGCACCGGGTTACAGGAATTCATCCTGACGGTTTACGGTACCTGTATGCCGATGCTCAACCTTACCCGACGCAGAGGCCTGGATATCGAACGCTTCTTCCCGGAAATTGAAAGTGGGGATCAGGAACCGCCAGTTAACGTGCGCTGTGAATACCTGATCCCGATTCGCCGTTAACGCTGAAGCTCATCCATTGCGGGGGCATCCAGATGCGAAACATCCCCCGCCGTTTCCACCACCCATCCTGAGGCCAGCCACGGGCTTTGCTGGTAGTCAATGCGGGAAATAGAGCAGTTGCGCAGGCGCAAACGACGTTCCGCATAAGCCGGTAAACCCAGGATTGTACTCACCAGGCAACCCAACGCCATCCCGTGGCTCACCAGCAGCGGCCGACTTCCCGCAGGCAACGCCAGACAAGATGCCAGCGCCGCGTGCATGCGCTCGCTCAACTCCTGCATTGACTCCCCCTGCGGAATGCGGCCATCCGGCGTGCCGTTCACCAGTTGTCGACGCCAGCCCTCTTCTTCTTCATTCAGCGAGTCAATATGGCGCTTTTCAAGCACCCCCATATCCAGCTCACGCAAGCGTGCGTCCGCAATGATACGGCAACCGCAAGCTTCGGCGATAATCTCCGCGGTACGCCGCGTACGGCCTAAATCACTGGTGATAATATGCGTAATGCCTAACGTTCTGGCACGCTCACCAACCTGCCAGGCCTGACGCTCACCATGGGCGGTAAGCGGACTGTCAGACTGGCCCTGAATACGTCGCTCGGCGTTCCACTGCGTTTCACCGTGGCGAACAAGGTAAACCTGTAACATGCTTTATTATCCGTTCTGAACTCTCAATCTTCGAGCTACAAGCATAGCTTACCTGCAACCAGACTGATCTGGAGTATACTGCGATGATGTTATGTCACTCTGAGTTGTTTTGATTATGCACCATGTTGTCTCAGCGACCACTAATCCCGCCAAAATTCAGGCAATTCTGCAGGCTTTTAACGAGATCTTCGGCGAAGGATCCTGCCATATTGAGTCTATCGCCGTCGAGAGCGATGTGCCGGAACAGCCTTTTGGCAACGAGGAAACGCGCGCTGGCGCACGAAATCGCGTAGCCAACGCGCGACGTATACGGCCGAACGCGGACTTCTGGGTAGCCATTGAAGCCGGGATCGACGAAGGCAGTACTTTTAGCTGGGTGGTTATCGACGATGGCGCACAGCGTGGAGAATCGCGCTCCGCGACCCTGCCGCTACCGCCAACCATTCTGGAAAAGGTTCACGCTGGCGAAGCGCTGGGATCGGTGATGTCACAGCATACCGGTATCATTGAAATTGGCCGTAAAGAGGGAGCGATTGGCATCTTTACCGCCGGAAAGCTAACGCGCAGCAGCGTTTATCATCAGGCGGTCGTGCTGGCGCTAAGCCCGTTTCATAACGCTATTTATCGTTAACTTTCGGCAGCACCTGCGACAGCCACTGGCGCAATTCCGCCGGAGCGGACTTCAGGCTATTTGAACCACGGGTAATAGTGGCGATCCCCGCGCCGAGCTCATTTTTTAGCTCGCGCTGGCTCATCTCGCCGCGCAGCAGTTCTTCAATGATGCGAACGCGCGTCCCCAGCGCCTCACGTTCATCGGGGGTCAGCATGAGCTGTAAAAACGGCAGTTGTAAATCGTCGGTGTACGCCTGCTGTAATAGCGCCACGAAACGCAGCCATTCCTGATGACGCTGTTCGGCCACCGCCGCTGAATAGGGGGATTGTTGGGTCATGTTACGCCACCTGTCGGATGTACTCACTAACGAGTACAAAGCATAACATACTTCTGTCCGTACTCTACGCATTTCAGGCAACATAGCAAAATGCTATGTTGCCTGAAAACGACGGGGCTAATAACGCAGTTTCCACTCCGCATCGCTCAACAGCGTATCTTTCTGCCCCATAAAGTAGCGATAGTAAGCGTCATAGGACAAAACGTTTTTCACATAACCACGCGTTTCCGAGAACGGTATACTCTCGACAAACGCCACTGCGTCTATCCGCCCGTCGCTATTGCCGCGCCAGGTTCGAACTCGCCCTGGGCCGGCGTTATAGGCTGCAGAGGCGAAAATGCGGTTATCGCCAAACTGTTGATAAACATATTGCAGGTAGCGAGTGCCGATATTGATGTTCATTTCCGGGTCCAGCAGTTGCGATGGGCTGCTGTAACCCGGAATACTGAACATGCTGACCATGTGCGTGGCCGTTCCCGGCATAATCTGCATCAGGCCGCGGGCGCCAACCGGTGAACCGGCTTTCGGATTCCAGGCGCTCTCCTGGCGGGCAATCGCCATCGCGTAGCTTTGTGGAATATCTTTGCCGCTGGTATAGCGGGCAAAGAGATCTTTATAGGCGAGTGGAAAACGCTCTTCCAGCTGATCCCATAATTTACCGGCGATCGTGGCCTGAACGCTGAGATCCCACCAGTCCTGATTAAACGCATAGCGCGCCAACTGAGCCTGCTGATCTTTCGTTTTACTGGTCACCAGATTTGCCCATTCGCTACGCGCAGTGTTATCCAGATTCCAGTACATCAGCTCACGCACGCGAGCCATTTCAGGCCCGGAGGTTAACGTCGGATCGATATTAGCGGGCGCTTTGTCGATGCGAAAAGTGTACTCCTCGCCAAGACGCTGGGCCGCGACCATCGGGTAAAAACCGCGTTGCTGCATCAGAGCGTGCAGAATCTCTTTCGCTTCATCATCGCGCCCGCGCTCCAGCAACAGATCTGCTTGCCAGTATCGCCATTCATCTTTCTCTTTCGCCTCCATCGGCAAACGAGCCAGCCAGGTGTTCAGACCGCGTCTGTCGCCGAGACCTAGAGCCATACGCACCCGACGCTCCACCAGAGTCGTCGATTGCGAACGCATAATGGCGTCGTCGCGCCAGCTAGCCTGTTCTTCGGTAACGTCGTTACCCATCAGTCGCCAGGCGACAATATCCCGCAGTTGCTGAGTCTGCTCTTCATTCAGCTTCTGCGCCTGCGCCAATGCGGGGATCATCAGGCGCGCGTTTTCCACATCCTGACGCGCAACGCTGGCAAAGGCCGCCGCTGCCATCTGGCGGGTGAAATCCGTCGCGCCGGTGGTACGGGCGAACGTCATTACACTATTCGGATCGTTAGCCAGCGCAATGACCGCTGTCGAAATCGTTTGATAATCAGGCGGCATCTGTTGGGCAAGAACTCGCACCAGACTGGTATTCCC
The DNA here is from genome assembly GCF_005860775.1 of Klebsiella indica. Classification (GTDB taxonomy): domain Bacteria; phylum Pseudomonadota; class Gammaproteobacteria; order Enterobacterales; family Enterobacteriaceae; genus Klebsiella; species Klebsiella indica. Next base: position 82,025 of record NZ_VCHQ01000024.1, on the reverse strand, counting down.
CGCTTTCATCGCCAGCAGGATCCGCTCAAGATACGCCAACGGATCCTGCTGACCGGAAGCGCGCCAGGCGCCAAATAGCCGATCGCAGGCGTTTGGCTGACTTTTTCCGCTCAACCACAGCGTTTTTGCACCGCTCCAGGCTTCCTGAGTCTGGCCTGTGTTCCATTTTGCATAGTAGTAATTACACTGCGCTTCAGTGCTGGCCGGTTTATCCGGACTAAAGGCCAGCAGGCCACGCCAGTCGTCACGACGCGCCAGCTCGTTAACAAATCGTGATTTCAGCGACCGCGCCAGAGGCAGTGTCGGGTTGGCAGCGATAAAATTGGTCACCACCAACGCAGGCTGATTCATGAGATCGTCGGTTATCTGCCGATACTGAAGGTAAGGATAGAGCGGATAGGTCGTCAGGGTGGGCATCAGTTGGTTGACAACATCCATCTGTCGATGGTCCCACGCCTGTTTAATTTGAGCATAGCGGCTGCGTTGTTCATCCAGTGAATCCGCATGCGCCAGTTGGCTTAACACCAACAGACTCACGCTGGCAGCCAGAACACGCCAGGCCACAGTTTTGGCTTTTTCCACAAGCTCATCCTCTCTTCAGGTGCGCCACTGCAGCATCATGCCGCTGGCAAAATTTCATGTATCAGATAGATATGCTAATCAGACAACGCAAATCACGCCATGTCCTGAACATTTTTTTACGCTTTTGTTAATCCCATCGCCTCGCTGGGATTAACGCGCGAAAAAGGCTACACTTCGCCTTTGAAAACTATTCACTACGCTACTCAAAATTATTCTGGCTGCATCAAAGCGGCAATAAGAAGAGATCCCTGAAAGCATTACCGGGTGTTCCGAATGCAGCCAACACAGAGGCCGCCAGAAGGATAGAGAGTATATAAATGAGAGGCGAACTCCAACGTGGCTCAATTCGTTTATACTATGCATCGTGTCGGCAAAGTGGTTCCGCCGAAACGTCATATTTTGAAAAATATCTCCCTGAGCTTCTTCCCTGGCGCGAAAATCGGCGTTCTCGGTCTGAACGGCGCCGGTAAGTCGACCCTGTTACGCATTATGGCCGGTATTGATACCGATATCGAAGGCGAAGCGCGCCCGCAGCCCGGCATCAAGATTGGTTACCTGCCACAGGAGCCGCAGTTAAATCCGGAGCAGACCGTACGCGAGTCAGTCGAAGAGGCGGTGGCCGAAGTGGTCAACGCGTTGAAGGGTCTCGACGAGGTGTACGCTAAGTACGCTGAGCCGGATGCCGACTTCGACAAACTCGCCGCGCAACAGGGTAAGTTTGAAGAGATAATCCAGGCGCACGACGGCCACAATCTCAACGTACAGCTGGAGCGTGCCGCCGACGCTCTGCGTCTGCCGGACTGGGAGGCGAAAATCGCCAATCTTTCCGGTGGTGAGCGCCGCCGCGTCGCGCTGTGCCGTCTGCTGCTGGAAAAGCCGGACATGCTGCTGCTTGACGAACCAACTAACCACCTGGATGCAGAATCCGTGGCATGGCTGGAGCGTTTCCTGCACGATTTCGAAGGTACCGTCGTGGCGATTACTCACGACCGTTACTTCCTCGATAACGTTGCCGGTTGGATCCTTGAACTTGACCGCGGCGAAGGGATTCCGTGGGAAGGTAACTACTCTTCCTGGCTGGAGCAGAAAGATCAGCGTCTGGCGCAGGAAGCCTCTCAGGAAGCGGCCCGTCGTAAATCGATCGAGAAAGAGCTGGAGTGGGTACGCCAGGGCGCGAAAGGCCGCCAGTCTAAGGGCAAAGCCCGTCTGGCACGCTTTGAAGAACTTAACAGCGTCGAATACCAGAAACGTAACGAAACCAACGAACTGTTTATTCCGCCTGGCCCACGTCTGGGGGATAAAGTGGTGGAAGTCAGCAATCTGCGTAAGTCCTACGGTGACCGCCTGCTGATTGACGACCTGAGTTTCTCCGTGCCGAAAGGCGCGATTGTCGGCATCATCGGCCCGAACGGCGCGGGTAAATCCACGCTGTTCCGCATGATGTCCGGTCAGGAACAGCCGGATAGCGGCACCATCACCCTGGGTGATACCGTCAAGCTGGCTTCCGTCGACCAGTTCCGTGACGCCATGGATAACAGCAAAACCGTGTGGGAAGAAGTTTCCGGCGGGCTGGATATCATGAAGATCGGCAATACCGAGATGCCGAGCCGCGCCTACGTTGGCCGCTTTAACTTCAAAGGGGTTGACCAGGGCAAACGCGTGGGCGAGCTGTCCGGCGGTGAGCGCGGTCGTCTGCATCTGGCGAAGCTGCTGCAGGTTGGCGGCAACGTGCTGCTGCTCGATGAACCGACCAACGACCTCGATATTGAAACCCTGCGCGCGCTGGAAAACGCCCTGCTGGAGTTCCCGGGCTGCGCAATGGTTATCTCGCACGACCGTTGGTTCCTTGACCGTATCGCCACTCACATCCTGGATTACCAGGATGAAGGTAAGGTGGAGTTCTTCGAAGGGAACTTTACCGAGTACGAAGAGTACAAGAAACGCACCCTGGGCGCCGATGCCCTTGAGCCAAAGCGTATCAAGTACAAGCGTATCTCGAAATAAATGCAAAAGGGCAACGCAAGTTGCCCTTTTCAGGCTGATGACAAACCTGCATCAGATACTGTGCCCGCATTTCCGCCGGATGGCGGCTAACGCCTTATCCGGCCTACATGTTCTAAAATATCAATAAATTATCAATCACCTGCTGGCCCGTGCAAACGAAGCGCCGCCGGACAATTCCTGAAGAACGCTCGTTGAAAAAGACAAAGCAAGTTGTGGTGCTGGTCAGTTTAGGGAAATTCACCCGGTGTTATAGCGGGTAAGCAGCTCCGCTAATCGGTAGTTATGGCGAACATGGCGCGTTTTTCGTTTTCGCCCATTCAAATTCCGTGGTCTGTTCCGTTCACGGGTAATACGAAGATATTCGTTATATCCACAGCGTGTGAACGGGCAGGGGGACGTTTCGCCCGTCCCCCTGCACCCCCGGCATGGCGCTGAAAACCTGCCGCTCCGCGGTCCGCTCCACTCCGGCTTCATCTGGCGGACCGGCTGAGACGCGGCATCCTTGCCGCGACTCAGCCTCTGGCCGCCGTCCTGGCGGCCAGTCCTGGATGCGCGCCTGCGTTCTCGCCTGGTTTCCTTGATGCGCCCAACCCCCATGCGGTGAGTCCGTTATTCGTCAGTGGCTTTTCAGAGGCTGAAAATTATAAAAAAGTTATATCCTTTATATTTCAGCCCGTATCAGCTCAGTAAGCGAATCAACTGAATCAGATTTTCGTTTAAACCACCGATAATGCGATTGCCACAGGCAAATAAAACAAAAGACAACACCGATGATTTGCTTAAGTGAACGGCATTACAAAGCAAATTGCCCTTTTTTATGTATCCCGTCTCTCTGTAGGCTGAGACGGCCGGGGTGAGGGCATCAGGTCGCACTGTCCGCGCCTTATCCGGGCTGCCCCTGCTCGCCCATCATCTCTTTCACCAGTTCAACACAGCGCAGAAAGCGCGCGTCGTAATCCGCTTCTTTCACATGCACGAAGTCTATTTCATTCTCTTTTAGCAGAGAGACCAGCAGCGACTGGAACTCCTTACGATCGACTGAACTGCCAAGACTGCGCAAACCATCCGCTACCCACGGAGTATTGTTCTCCAGCAAAATAACCAGGTCGAAGCGATACTCATCGATCAGCGCCTGAACAAAGGGATGCTCGCGCCCTTCATACTTCAGACAAAAAGCCTGAGTGCTGACAAAATCGGTGTCGATAAACGCCACTTTATTGGCATATTTTACTGCAAAATCAATGTATTGCGCATGTCCAAGAGCTATTTTGTCATAGTCAGAATATTGCAACGCAATCTCATCGCCGCCAAGATGCGAAAACACATAGTCACGACCATATTCCCAGGCGCTGGTCGTATTAAAAATATTGGACAGTTTATTTACCAGCGTCGATTTACCGCTGGACTCACCACCAAGAATCGCCACCGTACGCACAAAAAATGGTTTTACTTCAGTCGGAATATATTCCCAGTAGCGGAATGGGTTTTCACGGATCTGCCCCCCGCTAATGTTCATAAAAGTGCGTTTCGGATCGATAAGGACGGTCTCGATCCCTAAATGCTCCAGATACTGGGGCGCATCCCCTTCTTCTGAAGTATAAATCCAGTTTGGCTCAATACCCTTCTCGCTCATAAAGGCACGGATCCCGCGGCTCCAGACATCCCAGCCGTGCGGATAAGGCTCCATTCCTTCTTCATTAAAAGCATGAATGCGAATATTTTTTTGATATTTAAAGGTTTGCAGCAACCAGCGCAGACGATCGGGTACGGTCGGCTGCTGTGACATGGCGCTCTTTTCAAACAGTTCACGGTCACGGGGAGCGTCGTAACCCATAATGATATGCAGTTCATCCACCTGGCTGCAGGCACGCTGAATCAGGTAAATATGCCCGGTATGCAGCGGATAAAACTTACCAAAAACGACACCCACGCTCTTTTGCCGACGCGGAAACTCCAGCCCCAGAAACCGATGCAGCGCTTCCAGCTTCTGCGCGCTCGGGCTTTTGATTTTAGCGTTCAGCAACTGGCTCAGATAGCCTTTGGTCATCCCGCTGGCATCCGCCACCTGCTGTAGCGTACAACCTTTCTGCTTGATCGCGGTTTTAAGATAGTCAAACGATGACACAAGAGCCTCCTGCTAAAAAACGCGTAACAATGCCTGATGGCGCTTCGCTTATCAGGCCTACAACATCAATCCGTAGGCCGGATGGCGACGCATTGCGCCGCCATCCGGCAAATTATACAACATCAGTGCATACAGATGATTATAAGTCGTCAAAGACGCTTAACGCGTCCGCAAGTTTTTTCACACCAAAGATCTGCATCCCTTCCGGCACTCTTTTCGGTACGTTGGCCGCCGGAACGATTGCGCGACGAAATCCATGCTTAGCCGCTTCCGAGATACGCTCCTGACCGCTCGGCACCGGGCGAATCTCCCCGGCCAGCCCCACTTCGCCGAAGACCACCAGATCCTGCGGCAATGGGCGGTCGCGCAGACTGGAGACCATCGCCAGCAGCAACGCCAGATCGGCGCTGGTTTCAGTGACCTTTACCCCACCGACGACGTTGACGAACACATCCTGATCCGCCATCTGCAGGCCACCGTGGCGATGCAGCACCGCCAGCAGGATCGCCAGACGGTTTTGCTCCAGCCCCACAGCCACACGGCGTGGATTGGCCATCATCGAGTGATCCACCAGCGCCTGGATCTCCACCAGCAGCGGGCGCGTCCCTTCCCAGACCACCATCACCGAACTGCCGGAAGTCACTTCATCACCACGGCTTAAGAAAATTGCGGAGGGATTGCTGACCTCACGCAGTCCCTGCTCGGTCATCGCGAACACGCCCAGTTCATTTACTGCGCCAAAACGGTTTTTATGGCTGCGCAGGGTGCGAAAACGAGAATCGGCGTCACCATCGAGCAGCACCGAACAGTCGATACAGTGCTCCAGCACCTTCGGCCCGGCCAGAGAGCCATCTTTAGTGACATGACCAACCATCACAATAGCCACGCCGCGCGTTTTGGCAAAGCGCGTCAGATAAGCGGCCGTTTCGCGCACCTGAGCCACGCTCCCCGGCGACGACTGCACGTCGGCCATATGCATCACCTGGATGGAATCGATAACCATCAGCTGCGGCTTTTCTTCATCCGCAATAAGGCAAATCTGCTCAATACTGGTCTCTGACAGCATATTGAGATTGGCGGTCGGCAACCCCAGACGATGAGCGCGCATCGCCACCTGCTGCAACGACTCTTCCCCGGTAACGTACAGCGTTTTCATACCTTCAGACAGTTTGCACAGGGTTTGCAGCAGCAGCGTCGACTTACCCGCCCCGGGATTGCCGCCAATCAGGATGGCGCTGCCAGGCACGACACCACCGCCCAGCACACGGTCGAATTCTTTAAAGCCAGTGGAAAAACGGGGCAATGCCTCAAGGCTGATATCAGAAAGCTTCTGTACTTTCGAGATCCCGGCATTACCGGCATAGCCTGACAGGCGCTCGTTCCTTGCCACCTGCGGTGAAGCGGCTATGCGCATCTCGGTGATCGTATTCCACGCATGACAGGCGCTGCACTGCCCCTGCCAGCGCGGGTAGTCCGCACCACATTCATTACAGACAAATGCGCGTTTTGGAGCTTTCGCCACGTTCACCTCTTACTTTTGATTCATGCTGCCGGAGAGAATACAGAATACCCCCATCAGGTCAGCGTGACGGATAGTCACTTCCGCCAGTTCATTTACTTTTGGTTTGGCATGATAGGCAATGCCGAGCCCTGCCGCTTTAAGCATCGGCAGATCGTTAGCGCCATCGCCAATCGCTATGGTTTGCGCCGCCGGGAGCGCATACTTTTCCGCCAGTTTGCGCAGCGTATTGGCTTTATATTTTGCATCGACGATATCGCCAATAACGTTGCCGGTCAGCTTACCGTCCATAATCTCAAGTTCATTGGCAAATACCGCATCGAGATGCAAATTGTCGCGCAGATACTCGGCAAAGAAGGTGAAACCGCCGGAGGCGATCGCCACTTTCCAGCCGAGCGTTTGCAGATTCTGCACCAGTTGCGTCAGCCCCGGCATCAGCGGCAGGGTTTTGCGCACCTGCAACAAAATGTTGGCGTCGGCATCTTTCAGGGTCGCCACCCGCTGACGCAAACTGGCGGTGAAATCAAGTTCGCCACGCATCGCTCGTTCGGTGACTTGCGAAACCAGTTCGCCGGTACCGGCCAGTTTGGCGATTTCGTCGATACACTCAATCTGAATCGCCGTTGAATCCATATCCATCACCAGTAAACCGGGCGTGCGCAAGTGCGGGATTTTGCCCAGCGGCGCGACATCCAGTCCCGCTTCGTGGGCCAGCCGCGTCGCCCGTAGCGTCAATGAACCTGCCAGACGAATCACCTGATAATCTTCGACCGCCCACGAGGAGACGATAACCAGCGCCGCGCCCAGCTCACGCTGCCACTGCGTCAGACGGCGCTTGTTAAGGCCCCGGCCATACAGCAACCAGCCGCTACGTCCGGCGTGGTAATCCAACGGCATAACTTCATCACCGCTGAGGGAAAGCGGCAATCCAGGCCACAGGGAAACATCTTCAGGCAGGTCGCACCAGGTCAAACTATTTGGCATCACGGCTCCACATCACTTCATTCAGGCGAGGAAAATAACGCATGAGGCTACCTTGTAACCAACGCTTCTGGCAACATTAAGCTGCAAATTTTCAAAGGTGGAATATGGTACGCGCAAAACTTAAATTCCGGCTGCATCGCGCGGTGATCGTTTTGATCTGTCTGGCGCTGCTCGTTGCTCTGATGCAGGGCGCGTCGTGGTTCAGCCAGAACAGTCAAAAACAGCGTAATCCGCAACTGGAAGAACTGGCACGCACGCTGGCACAACAGGTGACGCTAAATCTGACGCCGCTGATGCGTAGCGAAACGCCAGATGAGAAAAGGATCGGCCAGTTGCTGGAACAGCTTACCGACAAAAGTCGGGTCCTGGATGCGGGTGTTTATGACCAACAGGGCGATTTGATCGCGCGTTCCGGTGAAAGCGTTGAAGTACGCGATCGGCTGGCGCTGGACGGCAAAAAAGCGGGCGGCTACTTCAACCAGCAAATCGTCGAGCCTGTTCAGGGTAAAAATGGTCCACTCGGCTACCTGCGGCTGACGCTGGATACACATACCTTAGCCACTGAATCGCAACAGGTCGATAATACCACCAATATCTTACGCCTGATGCTGTTATTATCACTGGCCATCGGCGTGGTACTGACGCGTACCCTGCTGCAAGGTAAGCGCACCCGCTGGCAGCAATCGCCCTTCCTGTTGACCGCGAATAAACCGGTGCAGGATGAAGATAAAGATGAATCGGAATAAGGAAATCGCGATGCCTGGACTTCGTCTGCTGCTCTCTGACTCTTACGACCCGTGGTTCAATCTGGCGGTTGAGGAATCTATTTTCCGTCAGATGCCCGCCAGCCAGCGTGTGCTGTTTTTGTGGCGGAATGCCGACACTGTGGTCATTGGCCGCGCGCAAAACCCGTGGAAAGAGTGCAACACCCGGCGCATGGAAGAAGACAATGTCCGCCTGGCGCGCCGCAGCAGCGGCGGCGGCGCGGTGTTTCACGATCTGGGCAATACCTGTTTTACCTTTATGGCCGGGAAGCCGGAGTACGACAAAACGATCTCCACCGCGATAGTGCTCAATGCGCTGAACGCGCTGGGCGTTACCGCAGAAGCTTCCGGCCGTAACGATCTGGTGGTGAAAACAGCGGAAGGCGACCGCAAGGTTTCCGGCTCGGCCTACCGGGAAACCAAAGATCGCGGCTTCCATCACGGTACATTGCTGTTGAATGCCGATCTCGGCCGTCTGGCGAACTACCTCAACCCTGATAAGAAAAAGTTACAGGCCAAAGGGATCACTTCTGTACGCGGGCGCGTCGCAAATCTGGTGGATCTGCTGCCAGGCATTACCCATGAACACATCTGCGACGCTATTACCGAGGCGTTCTTCAGCCATTACGGCGAACGCGTGGACGCCGAGATAATCTCTCCAGATAAAACGCCGGATCTGCCCAATTTTGCCGAAACGTTCGCTCGCCAGAGCAGTTGGCAATGGAACTTCGGCCAGGCGCCAGCTTTTACGCATCTTCTGGATGAACGCTTTATCTGGGGCGGCGTTGAACTGCACTTCGACGTTGAGAAAGGGCATATCACACGTGCTCAGGTTTTTACCGACAGCCTTGACCCTGCGCCGCTGGAAGCGCTGGCCACGAAATTACAGGGCTGCCTGTATCGCGCTGAAATGCTACAGCAGGCTTGTGATGCGCTGTTAGTCGATTTTCCAGAGCAGGAGAAAGCGCTACGGGAGTTGTCGGCATGGATTGCCGGAGCGGTGCGCTAATTAAAAAAGCCCGCTGCGCTTAGCGGGCCTCAAAACCGCAGGCCGGGTCGGGTGAAGCTCCGCCCGGCACAACAGGCCTTACTCTTTATCGCCCAGCAGAACGGATTCCAGCGCGATTTTGATCATGTCGTTGAACGTCGTCTGGCGTTCAGCGGCGGTGGTCAGTTCATGAGTACGGATATGGTCGGATACGGTGCAGATAGCCAGCGCTTTCGCACCAAACTCAGCCGCAACGCCGTAAATACCTGCCGCCTCCATTTCCACGCCCAGGATGCCGTACTTTTCCATCACGTCGAACATTTCGCCGTCAGGAGAGTAGAACAGATCGGCGGAGAACAGGTTGCCCACGCGCGCGTCAACACCCAGCGCTTTCGCCGCGTCTACCGCGTTGCGCACCATGTCAAAGTCGGCGATGGCCGCAAAATCATGATCCTTGAAGCGGATACGATTAACTTTGGAATCGGTGCAGGCACCCATACCGATCACCACATCGCGCAGTTTAACGTCCATACGCACAGCACCGCAGGAACCCACGCGAATGATTTTCTTGACTCCGAAGTCGGTGATCAGTTCTTTCGCGTAAATAGAGCAGGATGGGATCCCCATGCCATGCCCCATAACGGAAATCTTACGGCCTTTGTACGTCCCGGTGAAACCCAGCATGCCGCGCACGTTGTTCACTTCACGTACATCTTCAAGGAAAGTTTCAGCAATGTGCTTCGCACGCAGCGGGTCGCCCGGCATCAAAACGACGTCAGCGAAATCACCCATTTCTGCATTAATATGTGGAGTTGCCATCTTCAGCTCTCTTTAATTAGTTGTTTTTACCGGGTGGTGGCTTTGCCTTACCCGGCCTACAAAACCGTAGGCCCGGTAAGCTTGCGCCGCCGGGCAATTGCATCACAGCATGTTTTTGCCGTAGTCCATCGGCGACGTACCGAAGTACGTTGCCAGCGTCTGACCGATATCCGCAAAGGTTTCACGGTGACCGAGCGAGCCCGCTTTCACTTTCGGGCCATAAATCAGCACCGGAATGTGCTCGCGAGTATGGTCCGTACCGGTCCAGGTCGGGTCACAACCGTGGTCGGCGGTGAGGATCAGAATGTCATCTTCACCGACCAGTTCCATCAGTTCCGGCAGACGGCGGTCAAACAGCTCCAGACCCGCAGCATAGCCCGCTACGTCGCGGCGATGCCCCCAGGATGAGTCGAAATCAACGAAGTTGGTAAAGACGATCGTCTCGTCGCCCGCGTCTTTCATCTCTTTAAGGGTGGCGTCGAACAGCGCGTCCAGGCCAGTGGCTTTCACTTTTTTGGTGATGCCGCAGTTGGCGTAGATATCCGCAATCTTACCGACGGAAACCACCTGCCCTTTTTTCTCGTCGACCAGTTTCTGCAGGATGGTCGGCGCCGGCGGTTCAACGGCCAGATCGTGACGGTTGCCGGTACGCTGGAAGTTACCGGCCTTATCGCCGATAAACGGACGCGCGATAACGCGACCAATATTGTAGCCGCCTTCGGTCAGCTCTTCACGGGCGATTTCGCACAGCTCGTACAGCTTATCCAGCCCAAAGGTCTCTTCATGACAGGCGATCTGGAATACGGAGTCAGCGGAGGTATAGAAAATCGGTTTACCGGTTTTCATATGCTCTTCGCCCAGTTGATCCAGAATGACCGTGCCGGAAGAGTGACAGTTACCGAGGTAACCCGGCAGGTTGGCGCGTTTTACCAGCTTATCCAGCAGTTCCTGCGGGAAGCTGTTTTCGTGGTCGCTGAAGTAGCCCCAGTCGAACAGAACCGGCACACCGGCGATTTCCCAGTGTCCTGATGGGGTATCTTTACCGGAAGAGAGCTCATGCGCCCATGCGTAAGCACCGATAACCTCTGCGTTACCGTCCATACCCGCAGCAATTTTACCGGTAGCACCTTCATGCGCCTTCACCAGCCCCAGACGAGTCAGGTTAGGCAAATTCAGCGGACCTTTGCGGCCGTGGTCAGCCTCGCCTTTGGCGCAGGCTTCTGCAATATGGCCCAGGGTATCTGAACCTACGTCGCCAAAGCGATCCGCATCTTCAGTCGCACCGATGCCGAAAGAGTCCAGCACCATAATAAATGCACGTTTCATCTTATTCTCCGTACCTTTTGCGCTGCAAAAAAGCGATCAGATCAGTATACCGCTATTCGGTAATACGACGATAGACTGTCGGTGTAATTTCAGGCGCTTTGTCGTCAAGGCTGATTGCCGCTTTGACGGCTTGCGCCGCTTCCTGCCAGCTGGCTTCGTCTTTGGCGTGGATAACAGCCAACGGACGCTGCCCGTCAACGCTGTCCCCCAGACGCGCCATATCGGTAAAGCCGACGCTGTAATCAATGGTGTCCGACGCCTGGCGACGACCGCCGCCCATTGAGACCACCGCCATGCCCAATGCGCGAGTGTCCATCGCGGAGACAAAACCTTCCGTATCGGCATAGACGGCTTTGCTGAGCATCGCCGTCGGCAGGTATTTCGCGTAGTTTTCCACGAAATCGCTCGGCCCTTTCTGTGCCGCTACCATGCGACCAAAGATTTCCGCCGCTTTGCCGTTATCCAGCACCGCCTGTAGTTTCACTCGCGCATCGGCGTCATCTTTCGCCAGCTTGCCGGAGATCAGCATCTCCGCACACAGCGCCATCGTGACGTCGAACAGACGCGGGTTGCGGTATTCACCTGTCAGGAACTGCACCGCTTCGCGCACTTCGACGGCGTTACCGGCGCTGGAGGCCAGCACCTGGTTCATGTCGGTGAGCAGCGCCGTTGTGCGCACGCCTGCACCGTTGGAAACGCCAACGATGGCTTCAGCCAGTGCGGCAGAAAGTTCGTAGGTCGGCATAAAGGCGCCGCTGCCCACTTTCACGTCCATCACCAGCGCATCCAGCCCTTCCGCCAGTTTTTTCGCGAGGATTGAAGCGGTGATCAGCGGGATGGAGTCCACCGTCGCGGTAATGTCGCGGGTGGCGTAAAAACGTTTATCCGCCGGTGCGAGCGAACTGGTCTGCCCAATAATCGCCACACCCACGTCTTTAATGATTTCGCGGAAACGGTTGTCGTCCGGGAAAATATCAAATCCCGGGATCGCTTCCAGTTTGTCGAGCGTACCACCGGTATGACCGAGGCCGCGCCCGGAGATCATCGGAATGTAGCCGCCGCAGGCCGCCACCATAGGGCCAAGCATCAGCGAAGTCACATCACCCACGCCGCCGGTGGAGTGTTTGTCAACAATGGGGCCGTTAAGGTTGAGACTCTTCCAGTCCAGAACGGTTCCTGAATCTCGCATCGCCATGGTCAGCGACACACGCTCAGGCATCGACATATCGTGGAAGAAAATGGTCATCGCCAGCGCGGCAATCTGCCCCTCAGAGATGGTGTTATCACGAATACCATTGATAAAGAAGCGGATCTCTTCGTCACTTAACGGATGACCATCACGTTTTTTACGAATAATTTCTTGTGCGAGAAACACGGTAACCCCCAGGGGAAAAGAGTAGAAGGCCATTGTAGGCCGGGTAAGCAACGCGCCACCCGGCAGTCGTATTGATGCCGGATGGTGGCTGCGCCTTATCCGGCCTACGTCACTACAACTCCGGCAATATAAGGCTTAGTAGCTGCTGGCGCTCTTGCCGTCCCCGTGGCCCAGCGCTTTCAGCAGGCTTGCCAGCAGGCTGGATGCGCCGAAACGGTAGTGACGGGAATCCGCCCAGTCAGCGCCAAACAGTTCGTCAGCAATAGCCAGGAACTGCTGCGCATCTTCAGCGGTACGCACGCCGCCAGCCGGTTTGAAACCAACGGTTCTGGAAACGCCCATATCGCGGATTACTTCCAGCATGATGCGTGCGCTTTCCGGCGTTGCGTTAACCGGGACTTTACCGGTAGAGGTTTTGATGAAATCCGCACCGGCTTTGATGGAAATTTCAGACGCTTTACGGATTAACGCTTCTTCTTTCAGCTCACCGGTTTCGATGATCACTTTCAGCAGCACGTTTGCCGCTGCACAGGCCTCTTTACAGGCTTTCACCAGATCGAAGCCCACCTGCTGTCGACCTTCGATCAGCGCACGGTACGGGAATACCACGTCAACTTCGTCCGCGCCATACGCGATGGCTGCGCGGGTTTCCGCCAGCGCGATGTCGATGTCATCATTACCGTGCGGGAAGTTGGTGACGGTCGCAATGCGGATCTCCGGCGTGCCTTGCTCTTTCAGGGCCTTACGGGCAACAGGGATAAAACGCGGGTAAATGCAGATTGCAGCAGTATTTCCAACCGGGGTTTTTGCCTGATGGCACAGCGCGATCACTTTTTCATTGGTGTCATCGTCATTCAGGGTAGTCAGGTCCATCAGTTTCAGCGCCCGCAGGCTGCTTGCAGCTAAATCAGTCATTTTATACTCCGACGGCGTATTGCCGGTTTAACGTTTATTCACTTTGCGAGACTGTTACTATTGTAACATCATCTCGCACTCACACTTCGATACGTATCACAATTAATGAAAGACAATCGCTAATTTGCATTAATTAAATGTGATATTACTCACACAAAAACCCGAACTCAGGCGTTCAGGGTCAACCGGTGCGTACGCATCATCCCCTCTTCTGCCAGATCGTAAATGTGACAATAATAACATAACACCATATTAAAACGTGCTGTCGGTGTGCAGAATTTACCCAAAGCGACAGAGAATCCTTATTATTTATTGATAAATAATAAATTTATTTTATTGCTGAAATGAGGGAATTTTAACAATCAGAAGGCGAGTGCCAGCAGCGGTGTTGCCGCTGGCCTGTTTTATCGTTAAGCGTGAGTTATAACGCGAGGAATACACCCGCGATTGTGGCGCTCATCAGGTTAGAGAGCGTACCTGCCGCAACGGCGCGGATACCCAACTGGGCAATATCCTGACGACGGTTAGGCGCCATTCCTCCTAACCCACCGATCAGAATCGCAATGGATGACAGGTTAGCAAAGCCGCAAAGCGCAAAAGAGATGATAGCCTTGGTATGCGTGGAAATCACCTGTAAACCTGCGGCGGCAACGTCAGCATCAGCTTTCAGATATTCACCAAAATTCATATAAGCGACAAATTCATTGATGATCAGCTTCTGGCCGATAAAAGAACCGGCAACGGTAGCCTCACTCCACGGTACGCCAACCACCCACGCCAGCGGCGAGAAAACCCAACCGAGGATCAATTGCAAAGAGAGATCGGGATAGTTAAACCAGCCGCCAACGCCGGAAAGAATACCGTTCACCAGCGCGATCAGGGCGATAAACGCCAACAGCATCGCGCCAACGTTAAGCGCTAACTGCATCCCGGAAGCCGCGCCGGAGGCGGCGGCATCCAGCACATTCGCCGGAGCCTCTGGGTCGGCGTCATTTTTCCCCATCGCCGGACTGTCCTGCGGTTTCTCGGTTTCCGGTACAATAATCTTCGCGAACAGCAGGCCGCCAGGCGCCGCCATAAACGAAGCGGCAATCAGGTATTCCAGCGGCACACCCATCTGCGCATAGCCGGCAAGAACCGACCCGGCAACAGACGCCAGGCCGCCGCACATCACCGCAAACAGTTCCGAGCGCGTCATCGTCGCAATATAAGGACGCACCACCAGCGGCGCTTCTGTTTGACCAACAAAGATATTCGCCGTGGCTGAGAGCGACTCCGTGCGCGAAGTTTTCAGCACCGCGCGCAGCGCCCCGCCAAGAATGCGAATAATAAACTGCATAATGCCGAGGTAGTAGAGTACCGCGATCAACGAAGAAAAGAAGACAATCACCGGCAGTACGCGGAGAGCGAAAACAAATCCACCGCCGCCGAAAACCTCAAACATCTTATCGGAAACCAGCCCACCGAAAATAAAGCTGATCCCCTCATTGCCATAAGCAATCACGTTGGCAACACCGTTCGACATGGCCAACAGCGCCGTGCGACCCGCCGGTACATAAAGAACCAGTGCACCGATCCCCACCTGGATAATCCAGGCGCCGAGGACGGTACGCAGATTGATGGCTTTTCGATTGCTGGAGAGAAGCACAGCGATAGCTAACAGCACCACCATGCCAAAAAGTCCCATGAGAATTTGCATACAGAATACCTGTGTATTAATAGTTCGACCTAAAAGCCACGCGATTATAACGGTATGAAATCATCATTCTCATTTCAGCTCACATATTTTAAGCAAATCGATGATATAAAAAGGCAATAATGAGATATCCGTCACTTAACAGATCGTCACAGGAGGGCAAAAACGTCTTTGGTATTACACATTATGGCATGGGCGATCACTTCCGCAGGTTCCCGTCGAAGCTCGCACAGGCTGGCGAAAACGCGAGCCACCTGTTCAGGGCTGTTCGGCTGTCCCTGAAAGCCATTCAATGGCATATCCGGCGCATCGGTCTCCAGCAGCAGCGCCGAAAGCGGCAACCTGGCCATCACATCGCGGGTCTTACTGGCGCGTGGATAGGTAATCGTCCCACCTACGCCAATTTTATAGCCCAACTGTACAAAGCGCTCCGCCTGCTGCAGGCTACCGGAAAAACCATGTACCACGCCGGTTCGCGGTAAAGCATGTTTTTTCAACAGCATCGCCAGCTTATCGTGGGTGCGTCTGGAGTGAATAATAACGGGAAGATCGTCACGTTTGGCCAGCCGCAGTTGCGCTTCAAATATTGAAATCTGGCGTTCAAACTGCGGATCTTCACGATAAAGATCGAGGCCGATTTCCCCCACCGCCACCAGCTTGTCGTGACGCCCGGTCAGACAGATTTCAAGCTGTTCAAGGCTACGCTCATCATGCCGCTCAATGACTATCGGATGTAAGCCCAGTGCGGCATATATCGCATCATGTTGCTCCGCCAGCGCCAATACCCGACTGAAATTATCCGCTTCAATTGCCGGTACCACGATCTGCGTAACGCCAGCGGCCGCCGCCCGGGCAAGACTGGCGGTTTCATCACCGGTAAAAGGTGGAAAGTCAAAGTGGCAGTGAGTATCAATAAATCGTAAGGTCACGCCAGATCCTCATTATTCATGCTGGTATCATTGGCCTGTGACGTGGCGACAATCGACGCCTGATGAATCTCATTGGCCACAGGTGCAGGCGGAACAACGCTCGTTTTCGGCACCGCGATACGCGGCGCATGGCGCAACAGCGGCGGCTGGTCGGCCAACAGTTTACCGATCGTGGCGAGGAAATAACGCCCGCACTGGCGTCCGGTTTTGTAGTCTTCCAGTAACGCCGGAATACGGCTACCTAACACCATACTCTTCAAGGGTTTCTGCGGATATATCTCCAGAATACGCAGCTTGCCCGGAGGTTTCTCAATAAACTGTTGCGTAGCACGATAGGTGGTTTCGTGATGCTGCACCAGGTTCACAAACGTCTGCAGGCTACTTTCGCCAAGCCACCGTTCCATTCGTTGAAACCACTTCGGCGTATAGTACATCTGGGAGGGAACGGTGCGAATCACCACGATGGTCTGCGCCCCCCGGCGGGCCGCTTCCTGCACGGGTATCGCGTCGCTGACGCCGCCGTCGAGGTAGCTGACGCCATCCAGCATCACGCCGCTGCGATAAAAGCCGGGAATAGCGCTGGACGCGCGGATCAGGTCAAGCCAGGTTTGTTGGGTCGGGGAAAAATAATTTGCCATATAGTCATCACCCCGGCAGGCGCACATCCAGAACGCTTTTCCCTGCGCAAAGCGTTCTTCCGCGTAAGCCATCGCCAGCGGCATCCTTTGCGCGGTGGTCTCCACCAGCCAGTCCAGATCGATAAGGTTACCGCCGCGAACGAAACGCATCGGGTCGAAAAATTCGCGAGAGGTGGTATAACGCGTGATGACCTTACGGGCATAACCGGGTTGGTTACAGATATAGGCAGACAGGTTTTGCGCTCCGGCTGAAGTGCCAAACATCATATCGAATGGGTTAAATCCCGCGCGCATAAATTCGTCCAGCACTCCGGCGGTAAAAATCCCTCTCTGCCCCCCACCTTCGCACACCAGGGCGAGTTTGCCCGGCGGGAAGGGTTTTACAGATAATGGCGTGATGTTGCCCAGCGTAACGGGAATGCGATGCCCCACCCTGCTTCCTGCCTTACGTATTGTAAAAAACAAAGGTAACGCAATTTTTAACGCCCGGAAGCAGAGAAAGCCAGTCGCAGCGACTGGCTTTATGTAAGACGGTATTTCACAGGCTAACGTTCAGGGGCGCCGACGGCCGGTAAAGAGACTGACCAGAAACAGAATAATACCAACGATAAAGACAATTTTAGCAGCCCAGGCAGCGGTGCCCGCCAGGCCACCAAAGCCCAGGGCAGCAGCAATTAACGCGATCACCAGAAAAATAATACCCCATCTAAACATACGTCTCTCCTTACCAGAGTTAATGACGGTTGATTTTCTGCGCGTTCAGACCGCGCATACACAACCCTGTGGTGCTACACATTCAGCGGAAAGACCGCAGAGAAATGCTGTTAATGAATGGATTTATTTGACGCTAAGATCGTTTTTTACGCTTTTGACGCCGGAAACGGCCTGGGCAATCGCCTCCGCCCGCGCCGACTGTTTGCTGGAGGCGACCGTGCCGGATAAACGCACGATGCCATCGGTGGTCTCTACCTTCACGTTTCGCGACGGAACAATATCGTCAGCCAGTAATTTAGCTTTGATTTCACTGGTGACTGCCGTATCGCCAGCGTAACCCTTCAGGGACGCGGATTGTTCGTTCTGCACGCTAAGTTTGTCGTTAACGGAGGCCACACCTTCAACGGCTTTGGCAACGCTAAGCGCCTGTTTACGCTGCTCAGCGCTATCCACCGTCCCGCTTAACGTAACGACTTTATTTTCGGTTTTCACAGAAATATCGGTGCTGCGAATCTCTTTATGGTCAATCAGTGCCGCCTTCACTCTGGCGGTAATGGTGCTGTCATCCATGAAATTACCGACTTTATCCATCGAATTATCCACCGCCTGCCCCGCACGGCTGGCAGCAGATTTGACGCTATCGAGGGTTGAGTTTTCCGCATATGCCGAGGCGCTGATGATGGCTGAGCCGAAGAGGAGAGCCAGTACTGTCCTGGCGTTCTTTGGTCTTGTCATTGTGAGTTCCTCGTTATTTTTTAACAGATAAAGCAAAATAAGCAGTCTATTAAGCCAGAAATGTAAGAATGACTTATTAAATGTAGTAGAAAAACCAGAAAACGCGGCATGAGCAGGTAAAAAAGCGCGACGAAGCGCCACAATTAAGAACTTTCCAGACAGGCAATCGCAGAGGGTAAAGTGCGTGGAGCGCGGCGAAAACCGCGCTCCGGAGTGGATTAGTGTTCGCGTGTTTTTCGGAACTGCACGTCAGGATAACGTTCCTGGGTCAGGTTCAGGTTAACCATCGTCGGAGCGATATAAGTGAGGTTATCACCGCCATCAAGCGCTAACTGAGTTTCGTTCTTACGCTTAAACTCTTCGAACTTTTTCACGTCGGTTGATTCAACCCAGCGCGCAGTCGCCACGTTAACCGATTCGTAAATCGCCTCTACGTTATATTCGCTCTTCAGACGCGCGACGACCACGTCAAACTGCAGCACACCAACGGCCCCGACGATCAGATCGTTGTTAGAGATCGGACGGAAAACCTGCACCGCCCCCTCTTCAGAGAGCTGGACCAGCCCTTTCAGCAGTTGTTTTTGCTTCAGCGGATCTTTCAGGCGAATACGACGGAACAGCTCCGGCGCGAAGTTCGGGATACCGGTGAACTTCATCATCTCGCCCTGGGTAAAGGTATCGCCAATCTGAATGGTGCCGTGGTTGTGCAGACCGAGAATATCCCCCGGATACGCCTCTTCCACATGGGAACGATCGCCAGCCATAAAGGTCAGGGCGTCAGAGATCACCACGTCTTTGCCCGTGCGAACCTGGCGCATTTTCATGCCCTTCTCGTACTTGCCGGAAACGACGCGCATAAACGCCACGCGGTCACGGTGTTTCGGGTCCATATTGGCCTGAATCTTAAACACGAAGCCGGTGAACTTCTCTTCTTTCGCTTCTACCTTACGGGTATCAGTCTGACGTGGCATCGGCGCGGGCGCCCATGCCACCAGGCCGTCCAGCATATGGTCAACGCCGAAGTTACCCAGCGCGGTACCGAAGAAAACCGGCGTGATTTCACCGGCCAGGAACAGCTCTTTATCGAACTCGTTAGAAGCGCCCTGCACCAGTTCCAGCTCGTCGCGCAGCTGCTGCGCCAGGTCTTCGCCCACGGCAGCATCGAGTTCCGGGTTGTTCAGACCTTTAACAATGCGCACTTCCTGAATGGTGTGGCCTTTGCCGGTCTGGTACAGGTAAGTTTCGTCTTTATAAAGGTGATAGACGCCTTTGAACAGCTTACCGCAGCCAATCGGCCAGGTGATCGGCGCACAGCCAATTTTCAGCTCATTTTCCACTTCATCCAGCAGTTCCATCGGGTCGCGGATGTCACGGTCCAGTTTGTTCATAAAGGTCAGGATCGGCGTATCGCGCAAGCGGGTGACTTCCATCAGCTTACGGGTACGATCCTCAACGCCTTTCGCGGCGTCGATAACCATCAGGCAGCAATCTACCGCCGTCAGGGTACGGTAGGTATCTTCGGAGAAGTCTTCGTGCCCGGGGGTATCCAGCAGGTTAACCAGACAGTCGTGATACGGGAACTGCATAACGGAGGTGGTAATAGAGATGCCACGCTGCTTTTCCATCTCCATCCAGTCAGATTTCGCATGCTGGCTGGAGCCACGGCCTTTTACCGTACCAGCGGTCTGAATCGCCTGTCCGAATAACAGCACCTTTTCCGTAATGGTGGTTTTACCGGCATCCGGGTGAGAAATAATGGCAAAAGTGCGGCGCTTAGCCACCTCCTGCAAATATGGAGACAACGTCATAATTCAATCTTCTTAGTAAACGCGACAACGCGCCGCGCATGTTGAATACGAAAAAATTGCGGCTATTTTACCCATCAATGGAGGGGAGGCAATCAGTGTTTACACAGGCGTTGCTCCAGTTCGCTTAACGAGGTGACCGTCCAGTCCGGATGGAGATCCGCAGGCAGTTCCCGTTGATGAGGGTTGAACCAACAGGTCGCCAGACCGGCGTTGACGCCGCCACGAATATCCGACTCAGCGGTATCGCCGACCATCAACACCCGGGAACGCTCGGGACTTCCCGCCTGCGCCAGCGCATAGTCAAAAATACGCACATCCGGCTTCGCCACCCCAACCTCTTCGGAAATAATCAATAAATCAAAGTGATCGCATAATCCGGTACGCTCAAGTCGCGTCTGCTGCAGTGAGGTAAAACCGTTGGTGATAATCCCCATTTTCACCTTCCCCTGCAACGCATTAAGTAACGATACCGCCCCCGGCAGCGGCGAACAGATCTCCGCCATCGCATTCATAAATGCGGCATTCAATTCGCCAGGGGGGACATTCAGCCGTTCGGCCCAGTTATCGAAGCGCTGATGCTGCAGTTGAAGAGACGTGATAGCGCCGTTCTGATAATCCACCCACAGCGGCTTATTCACGGCCTGGTAATCCTGAAAATCCTCGGCGGAAAACGTCACGCTATAATCGAGAAACATTCGCTGCAGACCGCTAAATGAGTCGAACGTAAATAACGTTTCATCGGCATCAAAGAAAATCCAGTCCCATTTCATCGTCTCACCTTGTCTTACATACTGATTGGCAGCGCCATAATGATTGCATCCTCACGCCCGTCGACCGTGGGATAATAGTTGCGACGAAGGGTCGCCTCGTTAAAGCCTAAGCGCTCATAGAGTGCGATGGCGGCGAGATTAGAGGCGCGCACCTCCAGCCACAGGGTGACGACGCCGCGTTTTTCCACTTCGTCAATCACATGTTCCAGCAGTTCTCTGCCGAGGCCGCGACGCTGAAAAGCAGGATCGACCGCGATATTAAAGAGTGTTGCTTCGTCGAGCACGATTTGCGTAATGGCAAAGGCCGCCATCTCGCCGTCCACTGCCAGTTGAAAATTGAGATAGCGTTCTCCCTGATTGCTGGCAAACGTCTGCTCGCTCCAGGGAAACGCGTGGGCGCGCGTTTCGATTTGCCAGGCGCGGGGCAAATCAGCCGCGTTGAGGGTAGAAATCGTGTTCATGTGCGCAAATTTGTTGCCAGAGCGCCCTGCGGGCAGGCGTACTGGTTTGAAGTTCATCGAATGCGGGTGTCGATATCTGAGCCCCCGCCAGCGGCAGCGGTTCGTCCGTGCCCAATCGCCAGCTATTACAGCGGGTATCCTGCGGCAGCATCGCGACACGTTCAGGCGTCAATTGCATAACCTGTTCCGGGGCCAGGGCCAGCGCGCGTAAAATATCACTGACCAGCGGTTCGCTAAGCGATGGCAATGCTTCCGCCACCATCACCAGACGGATACTCCCGGGCAGCGAGATAGCGATTTCACCCTGTAACGCCCCAGGACGACGTAGCGACCACTGAGTAATCCCCAGTTGCTGTAATTGCCAGTCTCGTCGGGATGTCATAGCGAAACACTCCTGTTAATCCAGCGCGCAATATAACAAATCCGTCGTATCTGCGCCAACAAAGCCGCTGCCGCTGGTCGGTGTCCCGCGTCTGACAAAGAGGCAGCCCGAAAGATAACGTGTATAATCGGCGCCAGTCTCAATGAAGGAGTGTTTCATGTCCGCTTTTACCCCGGCAAGTGAAGTCTTGCTGCGCCACAGTGATGATTTCGAGTCCGCCCGCGTTCTGTTTGCCGGTGACCTGCAGGATGATCTGCCCGCACGTCTGGACACAGCCGCCAGCCGCGCCCATACCCAGCAGTTTCACCACTGGCAGGTACTGAGCCGCCAGATGGGTGAACATGCCCGCTTTAGTCTGGTCGCTGAAGCCAGCGACGTCGCCGGTTGCGACACACTTATTTACTACTGGCCAAAGAACAAGCCGGAAGCGCAGTTTCAGTTGATGAACCTGCTTTCGCTATTACCCACAGGTAGCGATATTTTCGTGGTTGGCGAGAACCGCAGCGGCGTACGCAGCGCGGAGCAGATGCTGGCCGAATATGCGCAGCTAAGCAAAATCGACAGCGCGCGGCGCTGCGGGCTGTATCACGGTCGTCTGGAAAAACAGCCCGAATTCAATCCACAACAGTATTGGGGCGAATACGCGCTGGACAATCTGACAATTAAAACCCTGCCGGGCGTCTTCAGTCGCGATGGGCTGGATATTGGCAGCCAGTTGCTCCTTTCTACCCTGACACCCCATACGAAAGGCAAAGTGCTTGATGTCGGCTGCGGCGCTGGCGTGCTGGCAACCGTGCTGGCAAGCCATTCACCAAAAGTTCGTTTAACCCTGTGCGACGTCAGCGCTCCGGCGGTAGAGGCCAGCCGCGCCACGCTTGCCGCCAACGGCATGGAAGGGGAAGTGTTCGCCAGCAACGTCTTCTCCGAAGTGAAGGGGCGCTTCGACATGATTATCTCCAACCCGCCTTTCCATGATGGTCTGCAGACCAGTCTGGAAGCCGCGCAAACGCTGATTCGCGGGGCCGTCCGTCATCTGAATAGCGGCGGAGAGTTGCGTATCGTCGCCAACGCCTTCCTGCCTTATCCGAACGTGCTGGATGAGACCTTCGGCTTTCACGAAGTTATCGCCCAAACCGGTCGCTTTAAGGTCTACCGGACGGTTATGACCCATCAGGCAAAGAAATAATCTTTCACCTGTTCCGGCGACAGCGCATGCCTGTCGCCGACATCCCCCTTCAGCCGTCCATTTTTGCAACAATCAATCCAACTGATACAATTAACTATTGACGAATAGCTGAAAACCACTAGAATGCGCCTCCGTGGTAGCGATACTTTCATAGTGTCGATGGTATGCGAAGGTGGCGGAATTGGTAGACGCGCTAGCTTCAGGTGTTAGTGTCCTTACGGACGTGGGGGTTCAAGTCCCCCCCCTCGCACCAAAACCACGTTGATATTGCTCGCACTGGGCGAAGGTGGCGGAATTGGTAGACGCGCTAGCTTCAGGTGTTAGTGTTCTTACGGACGTGGGGGTTCAAGTCCCCCCCCTCGCACCAACGAGGCGATATCAAAAATGAAGAATACTGTGCGAAGGTGGCGGAATTGGTAGACGCGCTAGCTTCAGGTGTTAGTGTCCTTACGGACGTGGGGGTTCAAGTCCCCCCCCTCGCACCAATATTCTTCCCCTTCTGAATTATCCCATCAGCCTTAAATTCATTATCATCAGCATCATCCCACTTACCAGCGCGAGACATGACGGTAACAGAACGAAATGCCGTAACTGACGATGCCAAATCATCGCGGCTGACATCAGCATTCCTGAAGTGACTAATCCGCGCCAGGCCTCAACCGACAAATCGGCAAAACCGAGGGCGGTAATCAATATGCCAGGGATCAGAACGCCCCAACCACTCCCTAAGGTTCGCTGCAACATGTTTCCACCTCTCACAACGATAATGATAACCAATATCATATGGTAATTTTTATCATTTGTCATATCTGGTAAGCTGCAAGACTCTATTCTTTACGTTTACGGTAATGACATACATTCATGAAGGTGATAAATTAAGCGAACGAAAACTATATATTAAAATTCCTGATTAATGCACAAAAAAGCTTATTTTGTGTGGTGTTTTTTCATTATTTATTTTTAGCACCCATCATATTGTATTTTAACGACTAATAATGACTACCCCAACATGACTGCACAATCCTGGCGCGTACATCACAAGCAAAAATATCAGTATTCCTTACGGCTCTTCCTGTTGCTTAGTTTTGTTTCTGCCACGTTGTCTCTGGTCAGTCCACTCTTTAGCGTCATTACTTATACTCTGCCTTGCTTTATGATTGTTGGCTGCAGTACGGTTTTGTTGCTATGGCACTGGCGATTTTCCCGGCGTAAAATAAGTATTTCAGTTATTTCTCTTATATTTGGCCTGCTTTGGGCATGGCACATTGCGGTAAAATCAGCGGTGATAGGTTCACCGCATTTTAACTACCTGGTGATTGCCTTATTAAGCGTACTGTTTATTGGCACTATTGCTTTTTCCAGCAATATCATTGCGTTCACCCTGTACTCTTTGCCGACATTTACTGTCTGTTTGATTCTTGATGACAGAGGGCAATGGATACGGATGTGCTGGTACTTTTTTCTGCCCATTGTCGGTATCACGCTACAGAACGTCATTCAGAAGCGTAGCGAAATATTCACTCAAGGGCTTATGGATAAGCTTCTGAAGGAACGTAACACGCTTAACGATCTCAGTATGTTAGATCCGCTTACTGGTTTGTATAACCGCCGAGGTTTACAGAATCAGTTGAATACTGTTCTTTCATTAGAAAATACCGAGCACTACGTCCTGCTGCTGGATATTGATCATTTCAAAGCTTACAACGATCATTATGGGCATATGATGGGCGATCAGGCGCTGATTCAGGTCTCCGCCGCCATCCGCAACGCCGTGCGCTCACGCGATATCGTTGCCCGCTTTGGCGGCGAAGAATTTATGGTGCTGTTGACCAACAGTACGGCGGAAAATGCGCTTCAGGCTGCGGAACGGATCCGTCAACGAGTCTACGACCTGAAAATTCCCCATATGTTTAATGAAAGTGTCGCGACCAATGTCACTATCAGTATTGGTATGACGCCGCTGATTGATGCCGATGTTGATAGTGCGCTGAAACGGGCGGATAACGCCCTTTATGAAGCCAAAAATATGGGGCGTAACATCATTCTCGCCAGCTAGATCTGGCTGTCCCCCTGCACGACATCATCGCGTAGACAAATCTCTTGCCAGGTCAACATCAGGATATTAATATCAAAAATCATTCTCATTTATATTTTCATTTTATATCCGATGGCTTACCGATCACTCTCATTCAACAATGATCTCATCTGGCGGGCGCCGCTCTCTTCGCCTGAGCAGGCATTGGCGAATACGATTCGGGACAAGATCGCGACATTACGCCCCCATCTGTTGGATTTTCTCCGACTGAATGAACAAGCGCCACATCATGCATTAACCCTGACAGAATGGTCACAGCCGGTGGCGCTAAGTTCCCTGCTGGCGACGTATTCAGACCACATTTATCGCAACCATCCCAAGCATGCGCGTGAACAAAAACCGTTGTTATCCCTGTGGGCGCAATGGTACATCGGTTTACTGGTTCCGCCGCTAATGCTGGCTCTGCTGAGCGAGGAGCGTGCCATTAGCCTGGCGCCGGAGCATATTCGCGTCGAATTTCATGAAACTGGCCGTGCCGCCTGTTTTTGGATCGCCATCCATTCAGCGGAGAACATCTCCGGACAATCCGCTTCATCACGAATGGAAAGGCTGGTCACCCATGCTTTACAGCCCGTCGTTCAGGCGCTGGAAGCCACTGGTGATATCAACGGCAAGCTTATCTGGAGCAATACTGGCTATCTGATCAACTGGTATCTGGGGGAAATGAAAGCCCTGCTGGGGGATGAAAAAGTCACCGAAATTCGCCAACACTGCTTCTTTGAAAAACAGCTTGCCGACGGTCAGGATAACCCGCTGTGGCGAACGGTGGTTTTACGCGAAGGACAACTCGTGCGCCGCACCTGCTGCCAGCGCTATCGTCTGGCGGATGTTCAACAATGCGGCGACTGTACGCTGAAATAGCCTTCTCCTGAAACGGGCGACCAGCCCGGCCACCCGTCATGTTTATGCCGTCTGCTGACTCTCCGCGGCAATACGCTGCGCCTCTTCTGCCTCCTGGGTCAGCAACTGTTTCTCGTACACTTTAAAGAATGGGAAATAAATGATCGCCGAAACGCACGCCAGAATAACGACCAGAATAGCTGCCCGGAAATCCCAGCCTAACGCCCATGCGCCGCCAATCGGTGCCGGCGCCGTCCACGGCACCACTGAAATCACCCGGCTAATCAGGTCCAGCTTCATTGTCGCCCAGGCCAGTACCGCATTAACCATCGGCGCCAACAGGAAAGGAATAAAGAACACCGGATTCATCACAATTGGCGTACCGAAAATCACCGGTTCGTTGATGTTAAACAGGCTTGGCACCACGCTCAAACGACCAATCGAACGCAAATGCGCGGAGCGACTGCGCAGATAGCAAAATACCAGCCCCATTGTGGCTCCCGAACCACCAATGACGATAAAGAATGTCCAGAACGCTTCCATAAAGATATGCGGTAACGGTGCGCCCTGCGCCAGGGCCTGCTGGTTCATGCCAAGATTGGTTAGCCAGAACATCTGCAGCATACCGGAGACAATCGCCGCACCGTGGATACCGGCAAACCACAACAGATGAGCAATCAGTACCGCCAGTAAAATGGCGGGCAACGAATCCGCCGCAGAAACCAGCGGTTTGAAGATAGCCATAATGGCCTGAGGGATCAGCATATCGAAATGATGCTGAATAAACAGACTGAGCGGATAGAGCGTCACCACCACAACCAGCACCGGGATCAGCAGATCAAAAGAGTTTTTAATCATCGGCGGCACCTGATCCGGCAGGCGAATACCGATGTTATGCGCTTTCAGAAAGCGCATCATTTCGACGCAGTAAACCGCCACAAGAAGGGCGGTAAAGATCCCCGTTCCCCCCAGACTATCAACCGGCAAACTGCCATTCGTCTTTGGTGCCGCTACGAGCAGAAAGGCCATAATCGACAGCATCGCGCACATAAAAGGATCAAGCTGATTCGTTTTTTCGTAATGCTTGCCGAGGTTATAGGCAATCGCGGCACAAATGTAGATAGACATAATGCCCATCGTCATATCAAACGGCGTCAGAATTCGCCCCTCATACTCTTTTGCCAGATCCAGCCAGGCACGGGCAATCCCCCAGGTGGTATCCGGCGAAAACGGCGGGTAAGCAAAGACGAGAAGAAAAGAGCCAACAATCATAAACGGCATGGCGGAAATAAAACCGTCGCGGATAGCCATAACATGGCGCTGAGACGAAATACGTCCCGCGGCCGGGCTGATGTAATTTTCTACAAAGCGAAATATCAAATTAAATGCAGCATGGTTAGCAGACATAGCAGCCCTCCTGACAGGCCAGATAAACAGTCCCGGCAACGATTATCTTGCCGCAGCAATGACCCCGGATTGGTGAGTGGGTCAGCACGTCGGATAGCACTCCTGGCGCACTGGCTGCGCAACCAGATCCGGTTCATATACGGCTCTTTTGTTATAGGTGACGCGGGAAATCACGTTGCCAGTATTCATATCTATATGAAAACCCGCAACCGGTTACAGTAACCGGTTGCAGTGATTGTGAAGGAGATCCAGAAATTGGAAAGATTCTTGATTATCCCCCAATGATATTTACACTTTGCGAAGCTTGTGACAGATTTTTAACAAGCCTTAATCAGGAGATTCCAATGAGTCTGCAGTCCGTGCGGCAGTTCTTTGCTGACCGCGCCCCCGATATCGAAATCATCGAACTTAATCAGAGTACAGCAACGGTCGCCTTAGCCGCAGCGGCGCATAACGTTGAGCCCGGGCAAATAGCAAAAACCCTGTCCTTAAAAGTCAAAGAAAGGGTCGTGCTTGTTGTCGCGAAAGGCGATGCACGCCTGGATAATAAAAAACTCAAAGAAGCGTTCGGCGCTAAAGCACGTATGCTAAGCAGTGATGAGGTGGTTACGCTAACCGGGCATCCCGTCGGTGGTGTGTGCCCATTTGGCCTGGAAATTCCGCTGGCGGTTTACTGTGACATCTCACTCAAGCAATACCCCGAAGTCCTGCCAGCCGCAGGATCAATCCATAGCGCCGTTCGCATTTCACCCGAACGAATGGCGCAGTTGACTGACGCCACCTGGATTGATGTTTGCTGTTAAGTAACACCAGGCTGGAGAGAGCAGGCCTCTCGTGCTTCTGGCAACATCCGAGCTCCACTACAGGCGCAGCAGAATATCTGCTGCGCTCAATAGCCCCATATCAGAACTGACGCCAAGCTTAGTCATCGCATTCGATTTATGCGCGCGGATAGTTTTGATATTTCGTTTCAGCTGCGTCGCTATCTCCGCCAGGGAATAGCCGTAGGACATATATCTCAGAATCGTATGTTCCATTGGGCTCAGGATCTGATGACACAACCTCGTTTTTGGGTTCATATCTGCCGCATTTACCTGAGGGTTGAGATTAAGAATCTGCAGCAAGCGTTCCTGCAACTCAATCCGACACGCTGATTTATTCAACAGACCATGTAAACGAGAAGATACCAGATGAACGATCAAACGCATTTCGGCTTCATCATTTGCCAGGACAATTCTTTGTATTTCAGGGTAATAGTGTGCGACTTCATTAAGGAAAAGTAAACTTTCCAGACGCGCTCGACGATTACCCGAAAGTGAAAAAATAATCGCGGAAAAATTATCAGATTTAAATGCTTGCTTTAATGTCTGAGTATCTTTAAAAAAACGAACACAAAATTTCTTATCGCTTTCATTCATTAATATGTGGTGAAGCGCCACTTCCGTCATCGTACATTTTTCGACGACAGCAATATATCGCGTTATGTGATTATTTTCCATTCTGCCGGTCCTCATTGGCCGAATCAATATTCAGCGTTCTCATTCCCTGAACACTGTTAATCCAGGCATACATTTCTGCGTTGCTGCGTAAAGATAAGCGCCGCATAGCGCTATTTTTTTGCGCGCTTATTGTTTTATTACTTTTCTTCAATAAAGCGGCGATTTGATTAATTCCCCACCCTTTTGCGAGAAGCCTCAGCACCTTCCGCTCAGAAAACGTCAGTATGGCCCGTTGATGCATCTCTTCATCAATATTTCCCCTTTCCGGGCGGCATCCCGCCTCGCTGACGCGTTCAGTCGCATTTCCTCCTGGGCAAATCGCGTCGATGAGGTAGTTCACCGGTTCACTGTTAGAAATTAATGTGCTTCCCGACCGCATTAATAACTCAACCGCTAATGGATAACAGGCATCTCCGGCCATAAATACCCAGTGTATATTCTGATATTGAATCATTAAAGAATGGTAATATTCACATATATCTCCAGGTTGATCGATTCCGCTGGAGAGATCTGCAATAACCAGCAGCGCACAACGTAATTGTAGTAAGGTTAACGCTTCCGGAGAGCGACAGAAACTGAATTCGTAATCAGGGCGATACTCCCCCACAATGGCTTTTAGCCCACACTGCATAACCGGAGCGCTACTAATAATAATACAGTGCTTCCCCTCTCCTGGTAACATAAACTCTCCGCTTCCTGTTGAAGATTCAGCCCAGGCAAAAGATCAGATGAATAATTGTGCATCCATCAGATTATTCTGCCGAAATAAATCTTTGTCGTCCCTGGCGAGCACACTATCTCGTGCGCTGAAGTCAATTTATATTATGGCGAGCAACATATTGCCGTTATCCATGCCAATAATTAACATTAACACAGGTATTTGTCAGCAATAAATTAGAAATGGTTAAAACCTTCGTTAGATATGCTAACGCAAGAGAGATGAGCCAACTATGATTTATTTTATTTTCTTCCGAAATGCTTTAGGTGATTCCCCACTATAGCGACGAAAGAAACGGGAGAAATAAGCAGCCTCAGTAAATCCCAAATAATCAGAAAGTTGTGCAATTGTCATGCTGGTATACTGCAGGTTACGACGAGCCTCAAGCATCAACCGTTGATGTAGAACGCCCAGCGCGCTACAGCCATAAAATTCATGGCATAAATAATTCAGATGCGTCACAGATATACCAACCCGCCGGGCATAACCCGTCAAAGGCATATGCTCGCGATAGTGGCTTTCAATAAGACGCGAAAAATGACGCATGACGGTGCGCTTACGCTCAGCTTTATCCTCCGTGATTAGCTGCGGTCGATACCGCCGGTTTAACCAAACCAGCAGCGCCCCCAACAGCGAATGCAGCATCATTTCGCGCGCATCATGATCCTCACGGTACTCTTCCTGTATGGCGGTAAACAGGGCACGGATATGGCTCCTGGACGTTTTCACCGGCACACACTGCGGCTGGTCGAGTACATCCAGTTGCCGCCCAAACTGATTTTCGAAACCTCTAAGCAGCGGCAACGCCAGCGATAAAACATATCCTTCCGTTCCCGGCGAAAAATGAAACCCATGAATACATAACGCCGGAACAACCTGAATACAGGATTCCGTCATCACGGTGGTGGCCCCTTCAATTTCGATGGCAGCCTGCCCTTTATGCAGATACAGCAATTGCACCAACTCCGCATGCTGATGCACGCGGATATGCCATTCATACAGACGGCTACGCTGCAGTATCGATTCACAGTGCAAAAGGTCGGGCGTTGGCCAGTCGCGATCTTCACCATACAGTTTAAAAACGGGAACGATGTTATCTGTCTGCATGATGGCTCCGGATCTTATCGCTTACGCCACACACACCATCGGCAGACCGACATAGTTTTCAGCGATAGTGGTTAAACCGGCACGTGATTCAAGAAAATAGCGACGGTCCGCCGCCTGCATTTTTCTGTCAAACTCGCTTTGCTGGGGGAAGTCATGCAACAGACGCGTCATAAACCAGCTGAATCGCTCACCTTTCCAGACACGATCCAGCGCCAGACGAGAATAGCTTGCTAACAGATCGGCGCGTCCATGGTGATAATATTCACGCAGGATCCGCCACAAATAGTTGACATCGGATGCCGCCAGATTCAGCCCTTTTGCCCCCGTTGGCGGTACGATATGCGCCGCATCCCCCACCAGAAATAATCGCCCATACTGCATCGGTTCCACCACGTAGCTACGCAGCGGCGCGATACTTTTCTCAAGTGAGTGACCAACCACTAACTTATTCGCCAGATCATCAGGCAACCGACGTTTGAGCTCATCCCAGAAACGTTCATCAGACCATGCTTCAACCTTTTCACTGAGCGGTACCTGCAAGTAGTAGCGGCTTCTGGTTAGTGAACGCTGACTGCAAAGCACAAACCCACGCTCATGATGGGCGTAAATGAGCTCCGGATTAACCGGCGGCGTATCCGCCAGCAGCCCAAGCCAGCCAAACGGCCAGACGCTTTCATACTCTTTAAGGATGCCGTCAGGAATACTTTGCCGGGAAACACCGTGAAACCCATCGCAGCCCGCAATAAAGTCGCACGCCAGACGGTAGTTTTCACCATCGCAGCGAAACGAGATCGAGGGCCGGTCGCTTTTCGCATCATTAATGATGACGTCCGTAACGCCATACATAATCGGTGCTGCGCATTCCGCACGCGCCGCCATTAAATCGCGCGTCACTTCGGTCTGCCCATAAACCATGACGCTTTTGCCTTCAGTAAGCTCCGTCAACGCAACCGGTACGCGCTGTCCCTCAAACAGAAACTCGATCCCGTGGTGCACCAGACCCTCAGCATCCATCCGCCGGGCAGCGCCCGCTTCACGCAACAACTCCACCGTTCCAGTTTCCAGAATCCCCGCACGAATCCGCCCTAACACATACTCAGGCGTTTGCCGCTCAAGAATGACCGTCTGGATCCCAGCGTTATGTAACAACTGCCCCAGCAGGAGTCCGGAAGGACCCGCGCCGATAATCGCAACCTGTGTTTTCATAGGATCGCCTCAGCAAGTTAATTATTTGTTGATTTTTTGTTTATTAAAAGTTCGAATTTGCATTTTTGATAAGTCGGGCAGGAAAAAGAAGGTAAGAATTGGTGCAAAAATTGCACTTTTTATCAATCTTGCGGAAATGTGGCAGAGGTCAAATTCCAGAGGCCAACAGACGGGCGATTTTTTACACATTGTTTGATCCTGACCGCTCAGCTAAAACAAGACTTCAGGTAAAAGTATCGCCAGACACGACAGCATCAGGCATCACGGACAGCAGGTATTTATGCAAGCAACGCAGGCAACTCAACGCGCAATCACGCGATTGTGCATTCAATGTGGTCTTTTCTTATTACAACATGGCGCAGAGAGCGCACTGGTTGAGGAGCTTTCAACCCGCCTGGGACGGGCATTGGGAATGGATAGCGTTGAAAGCGCCATCTCTTCCAACGCGATTGTGCTCACCACCATTAAAGATGGTGAATGTCTGACGTCAACGCGGAAAAATGCCGATCGCGGCATCAACATGCATGTCGTTACGGAAGTTCAACATATTGTGATTATGGCGGAGCATAAGCTGCTGGATTATAAGGATGTTGAAAAGCGGTTCGCGCAAATCAAACCGCTGCGCTATCCGCGATGGCAGTTGGTTTTAATGGTCGGCCTCTCCTGCGCCTGCTTTTGTAAACTCAACAATGGCGGTTGGGACGGGGCATTGGTGACCTTCTGCGCCAGCGCGGTGGCCATGTATATTCGCCAGGTGCTCACTCACCGCTCAATGCATCCGCAGATTAACTTCTGCCTTACCGCCTTTGTGGCCACCACAATATCCGGACTGATGCTGCGTCTTCCGGCTTTTGCCGGTACGCCGACAATCGCGATGGCCGCCAGTGTACTGCTGTTGGTTCCCGGTTTTCCGCTGATTAATGCCGTTGCCGACATGTTTAAAGGGCATATCAATACCGGTCTTGCACGCTGGGCCATCGCCAGTCTGCTAACGCTCGCCACCTGCATTGGTGTGGTGATGGCAATGACCATATGGGGGTTACGCGGATGGGTATAATCATGTATCTCCTCGCCCTTGCGCAGGATATGGTCCTGGCGGCTATTCCTGCCGTAGGTTTTGCCATGGTATTTAACGTGCCGCAGCGCGCGCTGCGCTGGTGCGCCCTGCTGGGGGCCATCGGCCACGGTTCGCGCATGGTGATGATGACGGCGGGTGTTAATATTGAGTGGTCGACATTTATGGCCTCCCTGCTGGTTGGCTGCATCGGGATCCAGTGGTCCCGTTGGTATCTGGCGCACCCGAAAATTTTCACCGTTGCGGCCGTCATCCCTATGTTTCCCGGTATATCCGCCTATACCGCGATGATTTCAGCGGTAAAAATCAGCCACTTTGGCTATTCGCAAGAGATGATGGTGATGCTCTTGAGCAACTTTCTTAAGACCTCGTCTATTGTTGGCGCATTATCTATCGGCCTTTCTATTCCAGGCCTGTGGCTCTACCGCAAACGTCCGCGCGTATAACGGTTCGCGTCGCCGGGTCACCTGCGGCGCTCCTTCCTGAGCGCACCCTATGCTACTATGTGTGCAGTT
This sequence comes from Klebsiella indica, assembly GCF_005860775.1. GTDB lineage: Bacteria > Pseudomonadota > Gammaproteobacteria > Enterobacterales > Enterobacteriaceae > Klebsiella > Klebsiella indica. Next base: position 48,843 of record NZ_VCHQ01000024.1, on the reverse strand, counting down.
CCCCTCTTTCATTGTCGTTCAGAGTTGAGATTGATTTATGTCTTCACGAATATTAACTACCGATTTTAGCGGTCTGGATGACTTCATGCAGGATCACGCAACGGTACTGGCAAAATCGGCCAGCGGCGTCGTCGCCGTCTTCGCCAACAATGCCCCCGCATTCTATGCGCTCACGCCGGAACGTCTGGCAACGTTGCTGGAACTGGAGGCCAGACTATCGCGCCCTGGTAGCGATATTGCGCTGGACGCGCAGTTTTTTGCCGAGCCTCCTCAGGCGGAACCTTGCGTCGTGCCGATGGGTAAATTTCCAATGTATGCCGACTGGCAGCCGGATGCGGATTTCCAGCGTCTGGCCGCGCTTTGGGGCATTGCCCTGAGCCAGCCCGTCACGCCGGAAGAACTGGCCGCGTTCATCGCTTACTGGCAGGCGGAAGGCAAGGTCTTTCATCATGTCCAGTGGCAACAGAAGCTGGCGCGCAGCGTGCAGATTGGCCGGGCCAGCAACGGGGGTCAGCCGCGACGCGATGTCAACGCGATCAGCGAACCTGATAACCATATTCCACGAGGATTCCGAGGATGAGCATGAAAAATGTCGGCGATTTAATGAAGCGCCTGCAAAAAATGATGCCAGCCCATATCGAACCCGCGTTTAAAACAGGTGAAGAACTGCTGGCCTGGCAAAAAGAGCAGGGCAAACTGCGTTCGGAAGCGCTGGCGCGTGAAAACCGCGCCATGAAAATGCAGCGCACGTTTAACCGCTCCGGCATTCGCCCCCTGCATCAGAACTGTTCGCTGGATAATTACCGGGTAGAGTGCGAAGGCCAGATGATCGCGCTATCCAGGGCGCGACAGTACGTCGAGGAGTTCGACGGCAACATCGCCAGTTTTATCTTCTCCGGCAAACCGGGCACCGGAAAAAATCATCTCGCCGCCGCAATCTGCAATGAACTGCTGCTACGCGGTAAGTCAGTATTAATTATTACCGTCGCCGATATTATGTCGGCGATGAAAGAAACATTTAGCAACCGGGAAACCAGCGAAGAGCAGCTCCTTACTGACCTGAGTAAGGTCGATCTGCTGGTGATTGACGAAATCGGCATGCAAACGGAATCGCGCTACGAGAAGGTCATCATCAACCAGATTGTCGACCGCCGCTCTTCATCAAAACGCCCTACCGGCATGCTGACTAACAGCAATATGGACGAAATGAATAAACTGCTTGGCGAGCGCGTTATGGATCGCATGCGACTCGGCAACAGCCTGTGGGTCAATTTTAACTGGGACAGTTATCGCGACCGTGTGACCGGGAAAGAGTATTAAGATATTTCTGAACCCTGCCAGCGCTATAATTACACGATCGTTAAATCACGGCGAAGAGTATGTCTATGAAATCTACAAAAATGTTGTTCCGCACGGCGATGGTGTCAGCCGCTTTACTGACTTTCGGCGCCCACGCCAGCTCCTGGCAGGATTCTCTTTCCAGCGCCGCTAACCAGCTCAGCGCCCAGAGCGATAGCCAGCAAAGCAGCGGTATATCCCTCTCCTCGCTCACCGGCTTACTAAACGGCGGAAGCCAGTCGTTGACTTCCAGCAGCATGAATAATGCCGCCGGGATTATGTCCTATTGTGCGAAACAGAAGCTGGCATCGGTAACTAATGGCGAAAACATCAAAAATCAGGTTCTGGATAAACTGGGCCTCAACACTGAGGAGAAGCAAAAAGAGGACACCAACTACCTTGAGGGCCTTCAGGGGCTATTAAGTAGCAAAGACGGCCAGCAGTTGAATCTGAATAGCCTTGGCAGCAGCCCACTGGCGGAAAAAGTGAAAACTAAAGCCTGCGATCTGGTCTTAAAACAGGGCGTTAACTTCCTCTCCTGATCCCTTCCTTATCATGCCGCGTTTGGCGACTTAGCTCCGCCAGCGCGGCCGTCATGGCAATTTGTTGCACAGATGTCAGTTTGAGCCCCCTCCGGGCACGATGTGAAGCAGATCAAAAACGGCGTTTTCTAAACCAATTCTGAACCAAAGCACAATTTCATGACCCTATAATTGCAGCAATATGAAGCGGCAATTACAGTGTAGTGTGGAAAATGATCTGCCCCGGCCAGCCGACAGCTGGCATGAATGAGGATGAGCTGTGTCTGAGTTGTTATCTATCGCCCTGTTTCTTGCCTCGGTGATGATTTACGCATTAAAAGCAGGTCGTAATACCTGGTGGTTCGCCGTCACGCTCACCGTACTGGGCCTGTTCGTTATTCTGAATATTACCCTTTACGCCAGCGATTACTTCACCGGCGACGGTATCAACGATGCAGTACTCTATACATTGACCAACAGCCTGACGGGCGCAGGCGTGAGCAAATATATTTTGCCAGGTATTGGGCTGGTGATCGCGCTGGTTGCGGTGTTTGCTGCGCTCGGCTGGGTGCTGCGCCGTCGTCAGCATCATCCTCATCATTTTGGCTACAGCCTTGCCGCACTGGTTCTGGCGATGGCTTCAGTCGATGCCAGCCCCGCCTTTCGCCAGATTAGCGAACTGGTCAAATCCCAGTCACGCGATGGCGATCCCGATTTTGTGGCTTACTATAAAGAACCGTCAAAGAGCATTGCACATCCGAAGCTGAACCTGGTGTATATCTATGGGGAAAGCCTTGAACGGACTTATTTTGACAACGACGCGTTCCCGAAGCTGACTCCCGAACTCGGAAAACTGAAAAACGAGGGTCTGGATTTCAGCAATACCGCCCAGCTACCGGGTACCGACTACACCATTGCCGGGATGGTCGCCTCCCAGTGCGGGATCCCGCTGTTTGCGCCGTTTGAAGGCAATGCATCGGCCTCGGTCTCCAGCTTTTTCCCGCAAAATATCTGTCTGGGCGATATCCTGAAAAACTCCGGCTACGAAAACTACTTCGTCCAGGGGGCTAACCTGCGCTTCGCCGGCAAAGATGTCTTCCTCAAATCTCACGGCTTCGATCATCTGTACGGTGCGGAAGAGCTCAAAGCAACGGTCGCCGATCCCACTTACCGTAACGACTGGGGTTTCTATGATGACACCGTTCTTGATGAGACCTGGAAAAAATTCGTCGCCCTTTCACAATCGGGAAAACGCTTCTCGCTGTTCGCGCTGACGGTCGATACCCATCATCCGGATGGTTTTATCTCCCGCAGTTGCCAGCGAAAAAGCTACGAAATCGATGGTAAAAAGAACCTTTCCTTCAGCGCCGTTTCCTGTAGTCAGGAGCATATTGCCGCGCTGATTAACAAGATAAAAGCCTCGCCCTGGTTCAAAAACACGGTCATCGTCGTATCTTCCGATCACCTGGCGATGAAAAACACCGCGTGGGATTATCTGAACAAACAGGATCGCCGGGATCTTTTTTTCGTCCTGCGCGGCGATCAACCGCAGCAGGATATCCTGACGGTCAAGCGTAATACGATGGACAACGGCGCAACGGTGCTTGATATCCTCGGCGGCGATAACTTTATTGGCCTTGGCCGCAGCAGCCTTTCCGGCGAGTCGCTTTCCGCTATTTTCCTGAACATGAAAGAAAAAGTGCTGGCATGGAAACCAGATATCATCCGGCTGTGGAACTTCCCTAAAGAGATGAAGAATTTCACCATCGATGCGCAGAAGAACATGGTTTCATTTTCCGGCAGCCATTTCCGCCTGCCGTTACTGCTGCGTATCTCCAGTAAGCGCGTTGAACCGCTGCCGGAAAGCGAATACTCTGCGCCATTGCGCTTTCAGTTGGCTGATTTTGCCCCGCGCGACAACTTCGTCTGGATCGATCGCTGCTACAAGATGGGCCAGCTATGGTCGCCGGCGCTGGCGCTCTCTACGGACTGGTGCGTATCGCAGGGACAGTTGGGCGGCGAACAGCACGTCCAGCGTGTCGACAAAGCGCAATGGCAGGGCAAGACGGCGTTCAACGATACCCTTATCGACATGGGGCGCTATAAGAGCAATGTTAATACCCTGAAGATTGTCGATAACGATATTCGTTATAAAGCCGACAGTTTCATTTTTAACGTTGCCGGCGCGCCGGAGGAAGTGAAACAATTCAGCGGCATTTCCCGCCCGGAATCATGGGGGCGCTGGTCCAACGCGCAGCTTGGCGGTGACGTGAAGATAGAATATAAAGCGCCGCTGCCGGAGAAATTCGATCTGGTGATTACCGCCAAAGCCTATGGTCCGAATGCCAATAAGCCAATTCCCGTACGCGTTGGCGACAGCGAGCAAACGCTCACGCTGGCTAACACCGTCACCACCACCACCCTGCATTTTGATAATCCGTCACGCAGCAATACCTTGACCATTACGCCGCCAGATCCGCAGTCAACCAACGAGGGCAATATTCTCGGTCATTCCCCACGCCAGCTCGGTATCGGTATGGTTGAGATCAAAGTGGTAAAACGCGAAGGATAAAATAAACCCGCCCGGCGACTTTCTGTGCCGGGTCGTGGTGACTAAGGCCGGAAATCAGCCATGCAGCGGCTTTAACTCATCCGCCGACAGTCCGGTAATCCGCTGTATCGTCTCGGTATCTAAACCGTTCTTCAGCATACTATCGGCAATACGCAGCGCTTCCCGCCTGCTCCCTTCCTGCCGGCCTTCCTGCCTCCCCTCTTGCCGACCTTCTTGTCGACCTTCCTGCTTGAGTTTTTGAGCGATAGACATCAACCAACAGGAACTGGCGGTTATAATGGGAGTGGTGCTTATGATGCGGGAAATCCGCCAACCGTTGGCGCTTAATTCATTTTTGCGGTTCAGAGCACAAAAAAACGGCGCCCAAATCCGCGGACGCCGCACAACAACCCCACTACAGCCGCCTCAGGGCCTCTCGCATTCCCGCGCTCAACATCACTTCCAGATACCGCGTGACCTGTTCAGCAAGGCCCGGAATTGCCGTGAGATCTTCCCCCCAGTGCGCGTTATCCTGCAGGACTTCAGTGACCAGTTCATGCAGCGGGCGGCCACGCGACACTTGCGCCCACCCTTCGGAAAAACGGGTTAACCAGACTTCATCATCCTGTAATGGATACGCCTGCCCGTCGCGCTGACCGCGATAGAAGGCGATGAGCGCCGCCAGAGCGAACGTTAACCGCGGCGGAATAACGCCATGCCGGCGGATATTCGCCAGCAGTTGCGGCAGGATCCGGGTGCGAAACTTGGTCATGCCGTTCAGGGCGATGGAGGACAACTGATGGCGAATCCAGGGATTAAGGAAACGCCCGGTCACGGCATCGGCAAACTGGCGTAACTCATCGGCCGGCAAATCCAGCGCCGGAATAATCTCCTCGCCGATGGTTTGCTGCACATAATGGCGAATGGCTTTATCATTCATCGCTTCACCAACGGTATCCACACCGCACAGCCACGCCACCGGCACCATCGCGGTATGCGCGCCATTAAGAATGGCAACCTTGCGCTCTTTATAGGGCCGGATATCCTCTACAATACGGATATTGAGCGGGTAGCGATCTAGCCGCAGCGTCTCCGCCAGCGCCTGCGCCCCCTGGATTACGAATAACCAATAGTATTCGGCGGTATCCAGGAAAGCATCATGGTAACCCAGTTCCGTCTCCAGCTTTTCCACTTCATCGCGCGGATAGCCAGTCACGATGCGGTCAACCAGCGTCGAACAAAACGTATTGGCGATTTCAACCCAGTCGCGAAAAGCCGCGGGCAACCGCCACTCTTCGGCATAGCGCAACACCAGTGCTTTCAGTGATTCGCCGTTATAGTCGATCAGCTCGCACGGGATAAGTGTCCAGCCTTTATCCACTGCGCCATTGAAATATCGGAACCGTTCGAAAAGCAGTTGTACCAGCTTAGCCGGGAAGCTTACTGGCGGCCTGGCGTCAGGTCGGTCCCCGGCATGATAGCTGATGCCCGCTTCCGTGGTATTCGAAAACACGAACTCAATATCCGGGTTACGGGCCAGCGCCAGATAACCGGCAAAATCCTGCCATGGATTGATCTCATTATTAACAGAGCGAATAATCCGCGCCTCGCTCACTGCCTCGCCACACTCATTCAGCCCGCGAATCACCGTGGTGTAAAGCCCGTCCTGGGTATTTAACGATGGCGGGAACTTACTGTTAATCGGCCGAACAATGGTCACCCCGGCAGCCAGATCGGTTTTCTCATTCAACAGATCCAGTTGCCAGTCAATAAATGCCCGCAAGAAGTTACCCTCACCGAACTGAATCACACGCGTCGGGTACTGAGGTCCGGGAAAATCTTTTCTGTTTAACGATTTCATAGCCTTTCCTGCTAAAAATGAATGACGCCTTTGATGAGCTGGCGATTGTTAATCACTTCACTTTCGTAAATTTCCGCCAGCAACCTGAAATCGTAACGGTGGGTCAGCATCATCCTGGCAGTCACTTTCCCCTCGGCCATCAGTCGTCCGACTTTCACAAAATCTTCTTCCGTCGCATTACGGCTCCCCATCATGGTCGTCTCTTTCTTATGGAACTCCGGGTCCGAGAACGTCAGATCACCTTTAAACAGGCCAACAAAAGTGATACTGCCGCCGTGGCGAATTAAATTGACCGTGTTGTTCATCGCATGTTGGTTTCCAGTTGCGTCAATGACCTTCTGCGCCAAAGAACCGCCAAACGTTGTGCGCAGTTGCTCGGTGAACAGCCGATCGGTAGGATCGAGGGTTGCCAGACAAAGGTGCTGAGCCACATGATCGCGCCGCGCCGGACTGGTATCCGCCACCACTACGTGCGCTCCGTCCGCTTTGGCAATAGCCGCCGCCCCAAGGCCGATGGGACCCGCACCAACCACCAGCACCTGATCTCCCGGCTGGATAGCCGCACGACGCACTGCGTGAGCGCTAATGGCAAAGGGTTCAATCAGTGCCACAGCTTCAGGATCGACATCATCCACCACCAGCAGATTTTTGACCGGGACGCAGAGGTATTCACTAAACCCGCCGTCCCGATGGACGCCGATCACGGAGATTTTCTCACAACAGTTTGTCCGACCGCTCAGACAGGCCGGGCACTGACAACAGGCGACGTAGGGAATAACGGCAACCTGGAGGCCACTTTTCAGATTAAGAATATTTTTACCGAGACCAATTATCTCACCACATATTTCATGACCGAGAACGCGTGGATAGCTAAAAAAAGGTTGATTGCCACCCCATGCATGAATATCCGTCCCACAAATCCCCACCGTTTTTACTTTAATAAGAACCTCATCATCACCTGGAATGGGAATCTGGCGTTTTTCCCAGTGAAATTTTTTTGGTTCCTGACACACTAATGTATTCATCGACGTCATAATTACTGCCTCCGTTTTTGTTGGCTTAGATATCGATGAAAAATAGAATCGAGGATAAAGTCATTGTGAAAATTGTGAAATCTCGCGCACAAAACTGTTTTAAATCCGGCTTTAATAGCGAAAAAACAGGAAAACCATTATGAGCCGCTCACAAAACCTTCGTCACAACGTGATTAACCAGGTCATTAGCGATATGGCGCGCGGCTTTCTCCCGTCGCCGTTGCCCTCACAAAGCGCGCTCGCCGAGATGTACAATATCAGCCGCACCACCGTGCGCCATATCCTTAGCCACTTATGCGAGCGCGGCGTACTGCATCAGGTCAATCAGGATTACAAGATCCTCCGCCAACCGGAGGTTCGTGACGGCTTCGATGGTTCAAGCGCCACGCTGGCCGAGCAGAATCGCCTCTTTGAACAAGCGTTTTTCACCATGATTAACCAACGTCAGTTGCGCCCCGGAGAAATGTTTTCCGAGCTACAGCTGGCGCGCGCTGCGGGCGTCAGCCCGGTGGTGGTCAGAGAGTTTTTGTTGAAATTCAGCCGCTACAACCTGATTGAAAGCGAAAAGCGCGGCCAGTGGAATATGAAGAAGTTTGAGTTATCCTGGGCGGAACAACTGTTCGAACTGCGGGAAATGCTGGAAACCCATGCGCTTCAGCACTTCCTCAACCTGCCGGACAACGACGCCCGCTGGCTGCAGGCAAAAACTCTGCTTGAACGCCATCGTGCCCTGCGGGACCGCATCGGCGACAGCTTTCGCATGTTTTCCCAGCTCGATCGCGATTTTCACTCACTGCTGCTGTCAGCGGCTGATAATATATTTTTTAATCAATCGCTTGAGATTATTTCTGTTATTTTCCACTTTCACTATCAGTGGGATGAGAGCGACCTTAAACAGCGCAATATCATCGCCATCGATGAACATATGACCATCCTGAGCGCGCTCATCTGCCGCAGCGATCTGGACGCGGTCCTCGCACTTCGTGCTCACCTGGAAAGCGCTAAACAATCAATGATTCGCTCAATCAGACAGGGCGCTCATGGATTAAAAACAGATTAAAAACATAAAATTGCAAAATAATCCACAATATTATTATCAACTCATACTGTTCTATTTACCCACCCTTACACTGAGGATGTTTTTAAAAGCTATCTTTTTACAATCATAATTAGTAAAAAAGCATCGACACAGGAGTAAATATGACTATTACAATCAAAGACATATGTGTAAAAGATATTCGATTTCCAACATCCAAAAATCTGGATGGTTCTGATGCAATGAATGCAATATCAGATTATTCTGCAACTTATGTCACATTAATAACTGACCACTCAGAAGAGCTAAAAGGTTATGGACTAACATTCACAATTGGTCGTGGAAATGATTTGTGCGTTAGCGCGGTAAAATCTTTAGCAGAGTTATTTGTTATTGGTCGTACGCTAGAAGACATTACTGCTAACTTTGGTCTATTCTGGCATGAACTGGTTTCTGGCGATTGCCAGCTACGCTGGGTTGGACCGGAAAAAGGCGTTATTCATCTCGCTACTGCGGCAATTATTAATGCCTTATGGGATCTTTGGGGACGCTCGCAGAATAAAACCGTCTGGAAAATGCTTGTTGATATGTCACCAGAAGAGCTTGTGCGTTGTATCGATTTTACGTACATCTCCGATGTGCTCACACCTGAAGAAGCAATAGCACTATTGCGTAAAGTAGAAAAAGGTAAGGCTCAGCGCGAAAGGGAAATGTTTGAAACTGGTTTCCCTGGCTATACCACCGCCGCTGGCTGGCTTGGTTATTCCGAAGAAAAAATGCGCCAACTCGCGCGGCAAGCTGTTGAAGACGGCTGGACCCACCTAAAACAAAAAGTGGGCGCAGACCTTGAGCAAGACATTCGTCGGGCAACGATCCTACGCGAAGAATTAGGCTGGGAGCGTCATCTGATGATGGATGCGAACCAAACCTGGGGAGTTGATCAAGCTATTGATGCTATGCGTAAACTGGCGAAATTCGATCCGCTGTGGATTGAAGAACCGACAAGTCCCGACGATATCCTGGGGCACGCGGCAATTAAAGCCCGAATCGGCAATATTGGCATTGCCACGGGTGAACATGCACATAACCGGGTTATGTTTAAGCAGTTCTTCCAGACTGGTGCAATGGATTTTTGTCAACTTGACCCTGCCCGCCTTGGCGGACTGAATGAAGTCCTCGCTGTAGTATTGATGGCAGCAAAATTTGGTGTTCCCGTTTGTCCTCATGGCGGTGGTGTAGGCCTGTGCCAATACTCATTAAACATTGTGCTATTCGACTATATCGCGGTTTCTGCATCACTGGAGAACAGAGTGTTAGAATATGTGGATCACTTACATGAAAATTTTGTCGAACCATTAGTTATTAAACGTGGGCGTTATTACCCTCTGTTGCAACCCGGATATGGCGTAAAAATGAAAGCAGAATCATTACAACGCTATTCATGGCCAGATGGGCAAGAATGGGCTCTTGGATAAGAGATGTACAATCAAGCGTTAATTATAACATCTGAATTTTTTCAAAAACTGTATTTACAGGTAAATAATTCGCTATTTTCACATCCATTAGGAAATATAACTATATATTATCCATATGGAAACCATAATACAATTTTGAACATTTTTATTGGAAAAAATCATGAGCCAAAGTGACAATGAAAAAATTGTTAATTCGGCAGTGCGAAAGTCTATTATTCGACTACTGCCGTTTTTAGCACTTATGTATGTTATGGCTTATCTGGATCGAGCCAACATCGGTTTTGCCAAAGATGCCTTCCAAGTCGATACTGGCTTAAGTAATGCAGCATATGCGTTTGGTGCTGGCGTTTTTTTTATCGGCTATGCTATTTTTGAAGTTCCCAGTAATATTTTTTTATATAAAACAGGAGCACGTCTATGGCTTTCACGAATAATGGTAACATGGGGAATTATTTCTGCAGCAATGATGTTTGCCCATGATGAAAAAACGTTTATTATCTTACGTTTTCTTCTCGGGGCATCCGAAGCAGGTTTTATGCCTGGCGTTATGCTATACCTGACATTCTGGTTCCCACTCAATATTCGAGCGAAGGTTTCTGGGTATTTTTGGTTCGGACCACCAATTGCTTTCATTCTTGGAGGGCCAATTTCCGGTGGATTATTAACTATTCATGATTTGTGGGGATTACATAACTGGCAATTAATGTTCATGGTTGAAGGCTTATTGGCTGCACTGGTAGGCATAGTCGCTTTTTTCTACCTTGATAATAAACCCTCAGATAAACGATGTACATTTCTGACACCAGAAGAGAAAAAGGCACTCAGTGCTGTTATGGATACAGAAGAACGTGCAAAAGTTAGCCATGGCCCACAAGGAATATTAAAAGCACTATGCGACCCCAAAGTACTCTATCTGTGCCTGATTTGTTTTACCATTCAGGTTGGCTCATACGGTATTGCTTTTTTCCTGCCTTCTCAGATAGCAGCGCTGTCAGGACATGGAGTCGGCTTTATCGTTGGCGCCTTATCGGGTATCCCATGGCTATGCGCTCTTTTTGCCGCATGGTATATCCCCAATCTTTCGACAAAACTGAAAGAGCGGCGCTGGATCAGCACCATCACTCTATTATTCGGCGGACTGGGAGTTGCCATGTCTGGCGCACTGGCCGGAACACCTATATGGGCGTTTATCGCATTATGCATTGGCTGTGCTGGTTTACTCGCAGTACAACCAATTTACTGGACGTTCCCGACCAGTTATCTCGGAGGTGCAGCAGCAGCTTCCGGCATTGCGTTGATAAATTCAATTGGAAACCTCGGTGGATTTGTTGCACCGAATATCCGTGTGTGGGCTGAAGGTGTGTTTGAGTCGAATATAGCAGGACTTTATCTGTTAGGTGGTATCGCCATTGTCGGAGCGATCATGCTTGCAGCAATCTTCAGAATTGGTATCAAACGTGATATGGATGATACGTCACCAGAGAAAAACCATGGGAAATCCTCATCCGCAGCCATGACAGTCCCCGACTCTACTCATTAGTATCATTCGTCCCCCTATACAAGCAGGGGGACTTCTCTTCCAGTCTCTGGTTCAGAGTTTCCTGAGTAAAGACTTCACTGGCGTCATTACTAAAAAATGAAAATAGTTATTTCATTCGCGTCAAAATTTGTTGTGATCTCAATCACATATCTACCACCCGTCGGCCTTATACCCAACCGCTTACTCCGGCAAGTGACCGCTTAACCCCGCATATAACCACTCGCAGATTTACCCAACTTTACGCATATGAAGTTCTGGCAAGATCGTCTCCAGCATAGCGAGTCAATATCTCCTCAACCCCTAACTTAAACCCAGAACCAGACGGCTTCGGCCTATTACTCATCTAATTAAGCCAGGTTTTACTATGGATACTAAAAAGTTATTCAAGCACATACCCTGGGTGATTCTTGGAATCATCGGGGCATTTTGCCTCTCAGTCATCGCCCTGCGCCGCGGCGAGCACGTTAGTGCCCTGTGGATCGTAGTGGCATCGGTTTCCGTCTACCTTGTCGCCTATCGTTACTACAGCCTGTACATCGCGCAAAAGGTGATGAAGCTCGACCCCACGCGCGCCACGCCGGCGGTCATTAACAACGATGGCCTGAACTACGTACCGACTAACCGCTACGTGCTCTTCGGCCACCACTTTGCCGCTATTGCCGGTGCCGGTCCGCTGGTAGGCCCGGTTCTCGCCGCGCAGATGGGCTACCTGCCGGGCACTCTGTGGCTGCTGGCGGGCGTCGTGCTGGCGGGGGCGGTACAGGACTTTATGGTGCTGTTTATCTCCTCGCGTCGTAACGGCGCTTCGCTGGGGGAAATGATCAAGCAAGAGATGGGGCCGGTACCGGGTTCCATTGCCCTGTTCGGCTGCTTCCTGATTATGATCATCATCCTCGCCGTGCTGGCATTGATTGTCGTAAAAGCGCTGGCGGAAAGCCCGTGGGGCGTGTTCACGGTCTGCTCGACCGTACCGATCGCCCTGTTTATGGGTATCTACATGCGCTTCCTGCGCCCGGGCCGGGTGGGTGAAGTGTCGGTTATCGGTATCGTTCTGCTGGTTGCATCCATCTGGTTCGGCGGCATCATTGCGCACGACCCGTACTGGGGCCCGGCGCTGACCTTTAAAGACACCACCATCACCTTTACCCTGATTGGCTACGCCTTTATTTCCGCACTGCTGCCGGTATGGCTGATTCTGGCGCCGCGCGACTACCTGGCGACCTTCCTGAAAATCGGCGTTATCGTCGGCCTGGCGCTGGGTATCGTGATTCTCAATCCGGATCTGAAAATGCCGGCCGTGACCCAGTATATCGATGGCACCGGCCCGCTGTGGAAAGGCGCGCTGTTCCCGTTCCTGTTTATCACTATCGCCTGCGGCGCGGTCTCCGGCTTCCACGCCCTTATCTCTTCCGGTACGACGCCGAAGCTGCTGGCTAACGAAACCGACGCCCGCTTTATCGGCTACGGCGCGATGCTGATGGAGTCCTTTGTAGCGGTGATGGCGCTGGTGGCGGCATCAATTATCGAGCCGGGCCTCTACTTCGCGATGAATACCCCACCTGCTGGCCTTGGCATCACCATGCCAAACCTGCATGAAATGGGCGGTGAGAACGCCGCGATGATTGCCGCGCAACTGAAGGATGTGACCGCGCACGCCGCAGCAACCGTCAGTTCCTGGGGCTTTGTGATTTCGCCTGAACAGATCCTGCAAACCGCGAAAGATATCGGCGAACCGTCGGTACTGAACCGCGCAGGCGGCGCGCCAACCCTGGCGGTCGGTATTGCTCATGTGTTCCACAAAATTGTTCCGATGGCGGATATGGGCTTCTGGTACCACTTCGGTATTCTGTTTGAAGCGCTGTTTATCCTCACCGCACTGGATGCCGGTACCCGCGCAGGCCGCTTTATGCTCCAGGATCTGCTGGGCAACTTCGTGCCGTTCCTCAAGAAAACCGATTCTCTGGTTGCTGGCGTCATCGGTACTGCGGGTTGCGTCGGTCTGTGGGGATATCTCCTGTATCAGGGCGTGGTCGACCCGCTGGGCGGCGTGAAGAGCCTGTGGCCGCTGTTCGGTATCTCTAACCAGATGCTGGCCGCCGTGGCGCTGGTGCTTGGCACCGTGGTGCTGGTCAAAATGCAGCGCACCAAATACATCTGGGTTACCGTCATCCCCGCCGTATGGCTGCTGCTGTGCACCACCTGGGCACTGGGTCTGAAACTGTTCAGCACCAACCCGCAGATGGAAGGCTTCTTCTACATGGCCCAGCAGTACAAAGAGAAGATTGCTTCCGGCGGTGAACTGACCGCACAGCAGATTGCCAACATGAACCATATCGTGGTGAACAATTACACCAACGCCGGTCTTAGCATTCTGTTCCTGGTGGTGGTCTACAGCATCATCTTCTACGGCATCAAAACCTGGCTCAACGTGCGCAACAATAAAGTGCGCACCGATAAAGAGACCCCGTACGTGCCGGTACCGGAAGGCGGTGTGGAGACCTCTTCACATCACTAACTAAACCTGATGCCGGATGGCGCTACGCTTATCCGGCCTACAAAATGCAGTTAACGTAGGCCGGGTAAGGCGAAAGCCGCCATCCGGCTTTATTCATTAACGGGACGGCAAAATGTTTGGTAACTTAGGTCAGGCAAAAAAATATCTCGGCCAGGCGGCGAAAATGCTGATTGGCATTCCGGATTATGACAACTACGTCGAGCATATGCAGACCAACCATCCGGACAAGCCGTATATGACCTACGATGAATTCTTTCGCGAACGCCAGCTAGCCCGCTACGGTGGCGATGGCAAAGGCGGTATGCGCTGCTGTTAATGGAGGCAAACATGACACCGATTGCAGTGACCCTGCTGACCGGGTTTCTTGGCGCGGGGAAAACCACCCTACTACGCCATATTCTCAACGAACAGCACGGTTTTAAAATCGCCGTTATCGAAAACGAATTTGGCGAGGTTGCTGTTGACGATCAGCTCATCGGCGATCGCGCCACCCAGATCAAAACCCTGACCAACGGCTGCATCTGCTGTACCCGCTCCAATGAACTGGAAGATGCCTTGTTAGACCTGCTCGACAACCTCGACCAGGGCAACATCCATTTTGACCGGCTGGTAATTGAGTGCACCGGCATGGCCGACCCCGGCCCGATTATTCAGACCTTTTTCTCCCATGAAGTGCTGTGCGAACGTTACCTGCTGGACGGCGTCATTGCCTTAGTTGATGCGGTACATGCCGACCAGCAGATGAATCAGTTCACCATCGCCCAGTCGCAGATCGGCTATGCCGATCGCATTCTGCTAACCAAAACCGACGTGGCAGGCGAAAGCGAAAAACTGTGTGAGCGTTTAGCGCGTATCAACGCCCGTGCCCCGATTTACACCGTCACGCACGGCGATATCGACCTCTCCCTGTTGTTCGACACCAGCGGCTTTATGCTGGAAGAGAACGTGGTTAGCAGCAAACCGCGTTTTCACTTTATCGCCGATAAGCAAAACGATGTTTCATCGGTTGTGGTGGAACTGGATTATCCGGTGGATATCAGCGACGTGTCGCGAGTGATGGAAAACCTGCTGCTGGAATCGGCGGAGAAACTTCTGCGCTACAAAGGCATGCTGTGGATTGACGGCGAACCGAACCGCCTGCTGTTCCAGGGCGTCCAGCGCCTTTACAGCGCCGACTGGGACCGCCCGTGGGGCGACGAACAACCGCACAGCACGCTGGTGTTTATCGGCATTCAGTTGCCGGAAGATGAGATCAGAGCCGCATTTGCGGGGTTGAAGAAGTAACCCTTATTCTGGATTGTCCGGTGGCGCTTACCGGACCTACAAATCAACGACACAGGCCGGATAAGGCGAAGCCGCCATCCGGCACTCACTCCCCCCACTCACTCAGTAATCACAAACCGCGTCGCGGCAAAGCAGTTGAGGATGCGGTGGACCAGGAACACCATCGTCAGCGTCGCTACCAGCGCGACGGTGACTGAAGTGATGCGGTACAGATCGCTGAAAACCAGATCGCTGTCCGGGTGCAGGTTCTGGCCGAACATAATCCCGATGGTGGTGATACTGGCAAAACCGACGCCCGCGCCGACCTTTTCCATCACATGCAGACGAGCGCTAAAGGCCAGCCCGAGACCGATCAGCGGCATCATCAGCAGCATATGGTTGCTGAAGTCATAAATGAGCAGCTGCACCAGCAGAATATAGAGACAGGCCAAGACCACGCCGACCACGCGCCAGAGAGAACTTAACACCGCCCCGCGATAATGCATCGGAAACAGAATCAAAATACCCGCCATCAGCGCCGACAACGAATCGCTCAAATCGCAGATCTGAAAGATCACAAAGATCATCGTCGCCACGGTGCCGGAAAGCAGCGACTCATGGCGAATCCGGGCATCATCTTTCTCAATACGCGGCGGCGGCTGACGCGGTTCGACATCGGGGATCAGATAATGCAGCAGCGCGCTCAGGGCTACCGCCATCACGCAGGCTTCCATATTGGAGAACATCAGCGTATGCCAGTTGGTGGTGGGGTAACTCATAAAGTTGAGCATCGTGCTCTGGCACACCACTCCCATCGCTCCGAGTAAAAACAGCGGCCCCTTGCTCATAAAACGAAAGCGCATCACGTACAAACCAAACACCACCAGCGTCATAATGACCGGCCACTGCGAGAGATAGCCGACAATCAACACCATTTCGACACAGTTCACCGCCGCGCTGAATACAAACTGTCTCGCCACATGGCGATTAAACACCGGCACCAGCGACAGCAGCATCAGCGGATAAACCACAAAGAACACGCCGTACTGCACGTTGTAGAAGGTCGAAATGCTCAGCGCTATCGTCCCGGCAACGGAAATACGCACGGTCTGGCGAAAATCATTGGCGGTGTAGGCCACATTATCATGCGAGTTGAATACACGGGCCAGGGTGTTGATCGACGCCAGCAAGTTAATAAACATAATGCAACCAGCTAACGAGGTGAATTTGCACCCCGGCAAAGGTGCGGGCAAACGGCCCTTCGCTGTTATACAACTGCACCGTAGCGCGCGCCCCGGTCGGCAGGGTGGTCTCCAGCGGCTCGTTCAATGCCACATGAATACGCATCCGTTGGGCATCGCGTACCCAGCGCGTCGACTGCTCCGGCTGCGACAACTGGCCGTTAACCGCTTCCTGCCCGGCCAGAATCCCGGCATCGCTACTGGTCACATGCGCAGGAAACACTTTGCCCGGCATGGCGTCAAACACCACTGCCGCATCCGTGCCAATACGGGTATGGCGCAGGCTTTTTTCACGAAAGTCAGCAACAATATCCATCTCAGGACTGACCAGCGCCAGTAAAGGCGTGGCAGCAGTGGCGTAAAGCCCAGGGTTGAGCTGGAGATTGTTCACCGTCCCGTCGGTTTCCGCCCGCACCTTTGTCCACTCCAGGTTCAGTTGCGCCTCCTCCAGCGCATTGCGGTATTTTTGCAGTGTCACATTGCGACTGTCGTCGCGTTCACCGCGCTGGATCAGCAGGTTCTGGATACTGGCATTCAGCGCCGCCACCGACTGCTCGCTGGTCTGCCAGGCCGTGCGTACCTTATCCAGATCAGACTGCGAGACATTCTGCATTGCGCTCAGTCGCTGATAGCGGTCAAGCGTGAGTTTATCGTTGCGGGCGGTATATTGCGCGGTGCGCAGGTTGGCGCGCGCAGAGGCGATCTGCGCATCCAGCTGTTGGTTGCTCAGCTTCGCCTGCTCAAAGGCAATCTGTGCGGCTTCAACTTTATTGATAAACGGCGTTGGGTCCAGTTCATACAACAGGTCGCCCTTTTTCACCTGGCTATTGTTGCGTACGTAGACGTGAGAGACATAGCCGGAAACGCGCGAAGAGATCGGCGTCACCACGCGCATCACGGTGGAATCCGGCGTCAGCGGGATCCAGATATCGGCAACGATAAACCAGGTGAATATTGCAAGGAAAGCGGCAATACTCACCCTTACCCAACGGGCAAATTTTTGTTCTGGGGTCATCATAATTTTTAGTGTTGATTGTCTTCTTCGCGGATTAACCGCAGATTGCAGGCGATTTGATTTAATGTGGCGCTGAAAGCGGCGAGTTCCGCTTCAGGAAGCGTACGCGTGACCCGATGTTGATAGATCTCAATCACCCGGTTCAGTTCTACCAGCCGGGAGCGCCCTGCTTCCGTTAGCGTCAGCAGGCGGATGCGCTTATCATATGGCGATGTTGAACGCACCAGATAACCTTGATTTTCCAGTTGAGTAAGGGTACGCATCAGCGGCGGCAGCTCAATGCCCTGTACCTCCGCCAGTTCACTCACCGAGACGTTATCACCCAGTTGATGCAGTTGCATCAACACCGTCCAGCTTGACTGCGTCAGGCCGGTATCGGTGATAGCGGCATCAATAATGGCTCGCCACTGGCGCACCACCATCGCCATACGCATCCCCATCGGGCGGCGGGCAAACAGATCATCTTCGGTCATGTATTTTCCCTCTTAGCTGAAGAGAAAATAATAGTTACCAGGATAAGTATCAAGAAACAAACTATCAGGAAGCATTAATTGATAAATTTTATGAATATAAAAAGGCCGGATATCAACCTGTTCAGCCTTTATAAACGACCTCATGGCTACTCGACCTGATCCCGCCGTAAGCCAATATCTTTCAATCTCTCATCGCTCATGCATTGCAGGATGCGCCGGGTTTGTGCCTGCCGTCGCCGCGCTTTGTAGGCACGCCAGATCAGCACAAAACCGATAAACGGCTGTTTTGCTTTGTTCTCATGAAATTCCACACGCCACCTCCCCATATGATTAGCAGAGGCTTCATTCTGAGGGCTTGCAGGCCGTATAATACAGATTCACAAAATACTTTTATTTAACATACAGATTGGTTAAAACGGTACCTGAACCGGATTAATTCCCGCCATCTGTACTGGTTTTTCTATCTGTATGACATCCATGAGGGATACAGCGTGACGCGTTACCAACATCTGGCTAATCTGCTGGCCGAGCGTATTGAGCAAGGGCTGTATCGGCACGGGGAAAAACTGCCGTCGGTGCGGAGTCTGAGCCAGCAACACGGGGTCAGCATCAGTACCGTACAGCAGGCGTATCAGACCCTGGAAATGCGGCAGCTCATTACGCCGCAGCCGCGATCGGGCTACTTTGTCGCGCCGCGGAAAGCGCAGCCGCCAGTCCCTCCCATGTCACGTCCGGTACAGCGCCCGGTAGAAATTACGCAATGGGATCAGGTGCTGGATATGCTTGAGGGCCATCACGATAGCTCGATTGTCCCGTTCAGTAGCGGTATTCCGGATGTCAGTCAACCCAGCCTGAAACCGCTCTGGCGCGAGCTTAGCCGGGTGGCGCAGCATAATCTGAAGTCGGTGCTGGGCTACGACCAACTCCCCGGCAGCCGGGAACTGCGTCAACAAATTGCCCGCCTGATGCTGGATAGCGGTTCAGTCATCGACGCCGATGATATTGTGATCACCAGCGGTAGCCAGAGCGCAATGTCACTGGCGCTGTTGACGGTTTGTCAGCCGGGAGACATTGTCGCTATTGAATCCCCCGCCTACTACGGCACCATGCAGCTGTTGCGCGGTCTGGGAATAAAAGTCATTGAAATCCCCACCGATTCTGACACTGGTATCAGTATTGAGGCGCTGGAACTGGCGCTGGAGCAGTGGCCCATCAAAGGCGTCATTCTGGTCCCCAATTGCAATAATCCGCTGGGATTTATCATGCCGGAGGCCCGTAAAAGAGCGGTACTGTCCCTTGCTCAACGCCACGATATTGTGATTTTTGAGGACGATGTGTATGGCGAACTGGCGACGGAATACCCGCGTCCACGCACTATTCACTCCTGGGACATCGACGGCCGGGTCATTCTGTGCAGTTCATTAACCAAATCTGTCGCGCCGGGTCTGCGTGTCGGTTGGGCCGTTCCCGGTCGCTATCATGACAAACTGCTGCACATGAAATACGCCGTTATCGGCACCAATGTCCCCGCCACGCAGCTGGCGGCGGCGGCCTTTATTCGTGAGGGGCATTATCACCGCCATGTCCGACGGATGCGTCAGATCTATCAGCGTAATATGGAGATATTTACCTGCTGGGCGCAAGAATACTTTCCCTGCGGGATCTGCGTTACGCGCCCCAAAGGCGGCTTTATGCTGTGGGTAGAATTGCCGGAGCAGGTTGATATGGTCTGCGTCGCCAGACAGTTATGTCGCCTGAAAATCCAGGTCGCACCGGGCTCGCTCTTTTCCGCATCAGGAAAATACCGCAACTGCGTGCGCATCAACTGCGCGTTAGCGCCAGATGAGAAACATCGGGAAGTCATGCAAAAATTGGGGAACGCGATAAAAGTGGCAATGACATGAAACGTCCTCCTTCCGGCAGGAGAAGAGATCGCTTACTGGCGTATAACCACCAGCTTCGGGTTCACAACGCTTTAATTCGGGAATGGAGGGCTTGCGGCCAAACAATGTGTCCATCTGTGTTATAACAAACCATCCCTTGCCAACACGAGCGCACCATGACGCAACCCCGTGATATTCCGCAAACCTTCTGGCGCAACGAGCAGCTTCCCTGGCTGGAGCTGCGCAGCACCTGGCGCAGCCGCCAGGCCTATAAATGCCACCATCACCCACAACTCTCTCTCGGGGCGATTATTGAAGGGGAAACGCGCTGTATCTGCAACGGACAGGAGTATCTACTGCGTACTGGCGATCTGATTCTTATCCCTGCACAAACGCCCCACAGTTGCAATCCGCGTAACGATCAGCCGCGCAGTTACCATATGCTTTACCTCGATTTAAACTGGTGCCGACAACAGCTGGTGAATATTCCTCTTCAGTGCCAGTTGGCGACATCTCAGCCGGTAATACATGACCGCGGGCTCTTCACGCAGTATCTGCAGATCGTGGACCAGATGAAACAACAACAAACCGCGACGCTCCCCGCAAACATAGCCCGATTACTTCAGTGCCTACCTCTGCGCCCGCTCGCGCCTCTGGCGCTCAGCCAAACCAGCTCACGGCTGTTTAACCGTCTGGGAACAAGCCTGCAGGCTCCGCCTACGCTGGATAACCTCGCCGATGAGTTCGCCCTGCGCAAAGAGACGCTGATCCGCGTCTTTAAGCAGGATACTGGCCTGACTCCTGCCAGTTTTCTGAATATAGCGCGTATTGAATTCGCCAAAACGCGCCTGCGCGCCGGAGATAATATTGCCGACGTCGGCTATCAGGCCGGGTTTGCCGACCAGAGTCACTTCCATAAGACCTTTGTCAGCTATACCGCCGCCACGCCGCGTCAGTACGCACAGGGCCGATCAATATCAGACAATAATTAACGTTCGCGCAGGCGTAGGGTGGCCTCAGTTTATTACTGAGGTTGCTATGAACACACTTACTACGCTCTTTCCCTCAGCCTTTCCGGCGCTCGCGCTCTCTCATTTTGTTGCCTTGTTAAGCCCAGGGCCTGATTTTTTCCTGCTGGTGGGCTACGCCATCCGCTATCGGCTGCGCGGCAGCGCCGGGCTGTGCGTCGGTATTGCTGCCGGTAATGGCCTCTATATCATGCTGGCGATTATCGGCTGGGAAATTCTGCGCCAGCACCCCCTGCTTTTTACGCTGATTGAACTGCTGGGTGCGGCGTATTTGCTGTGGATTGGCAGTTTGCTTGTACGCAGTCGCCCGACAATGCTGGATTTACGCGGCGCGCCGGCTTCACGCCCGTCGCAGCTAAAACAACTGCTTCTGGGGCTCGGTTCCTCACTGCTCAATCCAAAAAACGCCCTGTTTTACCTCGCGCTGATGACCTCGCTACTTGGCCCAAATGTCACGATGTTGCAACAAGTGGTGAGCGGAGTCTGGATGACCGGCGTCGTGTTGCTGTGGGATCTGTTACTGGTATCCCTAATGGCACTCACGTCGGTGCAACGCCGCCTTTCCGCCGTCGTCTGGCGAATTGAGCAGGTAGCCGGTGGCATACTGATGGCTTTTGGTTGCTGGATTGTGTGGCAGTTTTTGCACCCGTTCGCCGTCAGGTTATATGCTTAACCCTATGAATAAAATCGCTGACCTGAAACGCGCCAAACGACTGGCGTTATTGCTGCTGCTGATCGCAGCCGCTATTTTTATCACTACTCTCGTGCTGCCGCCGGCTCCGTGGGTCGGTGCGCTGAAGGCTATTTCCGAAGCGGCGATGGTTGGCGCGCTGGCGGACTGGTTTGCGGTAGTGGCGCTATTTCGCCGCATTCCGCTGCCGTTTGTGTCACGGCATACAGCCATTATCCCGCGCAATAAGAATCGTATTGCGGACAATCTCGGCCATTTCGTGCAGGAAAAATTTCTCGACACGCCGTCGCTGGTGGCGCTAATCCGCCGCTATCAACCGGCGCTAATGCTCGGCAACTGGCTCAGCCAGCCGGAAAACGCTCGCAGGATTGGTCAGCATCTGCTGCAAGTGATGAGCGGCTTTCTGGAACTGACCGATGATGCGCGAATTCAACGTCTGCTGCGTCGGGCGGTGCATAAGGCGATTGATAAGGTTGATTTAACCCAAACCAGCGCCATGATGCTCGAAGGGCTGACCCGCGATAACCGCCACCAGAAACTGCTGGATTCGCTCATTAGCCAGTTGATCGCCCTGCTACAACGCGACAGTTCACGGGCATTTATCTCCCGCGGGATCGTACACTGGCTGAAGACCGAACATCCGCTAAAGGCCAGACTGTTACCCACCGAATGGCTGGGCGAGCACAGCGCGGAAATGGTCACCGATGCGGTCAATACGCTACTTGACGAAGTCAGCCAGGATCGGGCCCATCAGATCCGCAAGGCCTTCGATCGCGCCACGTTGACGTTGATCGACAACCTTAAGTCCGATCCGCAGATGGCGGAAAAAGCGGATCATATTAAGGCATATCTGAAAAACGATGAAACCTTTAATCGTTACCTTGGAGAGGTATGGGCCGACCTGCGCGGCTGGATCAAACGCGACGTCAATCACGAGCATTCACGTATTAAGCAGCGCATTGCCGACGCCGGACAATGGTTTGGTGAAACGCTGCTCCATGATAAAGCGCTGCGTGAATCACTGAGCGAGCATCTTGAGCAGGCGGCGCATCGGGTTGCGCCAGAATTTGCGACGTTCCTGACACGCCATATTAGCGATACGGTAAAAAGCTGGGACTCACGCGACATGTCACGGCAAATCGAACTGAACATTGGCAAGGATCTGCAGTTTATCCGCATCAACGGCACGCTGGTTGGCGGTACTATCGGCCTGGTATTGTGGCTATTTTCACAAATTCCGTCGCTGCTGCATCTTCATATATGACGTAATAGATTGTTTTTAATATCTTTTTATCATAAAGATAATTAACATATTAAAAAATATGGATATTTCTATTGACCCTAAATTTGTTGCCGTGTGAACTGCTGAAATAGCATGCGCCGGTTCAGAATCTATCCCACCGGGGTTATTTCACTGGTCATTTTGCCTCCCGGCCGTACCTGAACAAAACGCTGTGCGTTTTGATAGCCCGATGACCAACCAGTATTACAGACCGTGCTCGCATTTCTGTCAGGCGGTGGATTACGCCAGAGCCGGGCGATAAAATGTACAGAGACTCGACAAGGAGCCCACTGATGTTGCAAGGAATGACTCGTTTTTTCGCCCGGCATTCCGCCACGCTGTTCTTTCCTGTGGCGCTGATCCTGTATGATTTCGCCGCTTACCTGACCACCGATCTTATCCAGCCCGGCATCATTCACGTCGTGCATGATTTTGACGCCGATGTGGCGCTGGCGCCCGCATCGGTTAGCCTGTATATGGCTGGCGGAATGATACTGCAGTGGCTGCTCGGACCGCTATCGGACCGCGTCGGTCGTCGGCCGGTGCTGCTTACCGGCGCGCTGATTTTTACCCTTGCCTGCTGCGCGACGATGTTTACCACCTCGATGACGCAATTCCTCGCAACACGTTTTATCCAGGGCACCAGCATCTGTTTTATCGCTACAGTCGGTTACGTCACCGTGCAGGAGGCGTTCAGCGAGACGAAATCGATCAAGCTAATGGCAATTATTACCTCCACCGTGCTGATCGCCCCGATTATCGGCCCGCTCTCCGGCGCCGCGCTGATGCATTTCGTCCACTGGAAAACGCTGTTCGGTATTATTGCCACGATGGGATTTATCGCCTGGCTGGGGCTATTGCTGAATATGCCGGAAACCATACGACGCGGCGACGTTGCCTTTAGCGTCAGCGGCGTCGTCCGCGACTTCCGCGACGCGTTTCGCAACCGAATCTTTCTGTTCGGCGCCGCCACGATCTCGCTCAGTTATATCCCGCTGATGAGCTGGGTTGCGGTTTCACCGGTTATTCTGATTGATGACGGCGGGTTGAGCTCCGCAGCGTTTGCCTGGACTCAGGCCCCCATATTCAGCTCAGTGATTATCGCCAGTCTGTCAGTGGCGCGCCGGGTAAAAGATCCGGCCCACCCACGCTTTATCTGGCGTGCAGTACCCATTCAAATGACCGGACTGACGCTACTGATCGCCGGCAATCTGCTTTGGCCGCACATCTGGCTGTGGTCAGTGCTGGGCACTTGCTTCTATGCTTTTGGCATTGGGCTGATTTTCCCGACGCTGTTCCGCTTTACCCTGTTCTCTAACGATCTGCCAAAAGGCACCGTTTCCGCTTCGCTGAACATTGTGATCCTCAGCGTCAGCGCACTCTCCATCGAAGCAGCACGCTGGCTGTGGTTTAATGGCGGCAGACTGCCTTTTCACATCCTGGGCGTCGCGGCAGGGATAGCAGCCGCTTTCTGTCTGGCAGGATTGCTGAACCGGATGCGCAAGTTGCCGGATGCAACGCCGATGCAGGAGACGCAGGAGTAGAGAAACGCTACTCCACGGTCCAGGCCTCGCTAAAGTTCTCATCGGCAAACAGTTCCGTCAGGCCGCTGATCTGTTTGAGGCGCAGCACCTCGTCGGCATCCATACCCAGCTCTTCGCCAATGCGCCGATCGTCCCACCCCTGACGGTGTAAATCGCGCACAATATCCGACATCGCCGCGATCTGATGTTTGCCCCTGGCGCGATTATGGCGAATGGTCGCAGCAATACGCTCTTTCTCTCCCTCTCGTTCGGCATTGATCAGCGTCACCGGAAGATAACCATGCAGGCGTCGGCTCAGTTGTGGACGACGCTGGCCAATCAGATGGCGATGAAAACCGTCCACAACCAGATGACGCTGCTGCTGGCGAGCCACCACGACCGGTTGCGTAAAACCATCCAGCTCGATGGAGCGCTCCAGAAGCTGCTTTTCCACACTCGCCATCACGTTTGGATTATAGTCATTCGCCTCTACCGTTTGCGCCTTCACCCAAAGAACGCAGTCCACCGGTTCACGGCGAAACGGACTGTGCTGATGAATCAGGCTCTTTAGCTCGTTTATTGCCTTGATTTTCATATCAAGGTCATCAAACGATTGCAGATATTCAATCACTGTTTTAGCCACATCCGGTGATATCACAACACTCTCCATTCTTTGCGTTTGTTACCCATAAGCCGACAGTACCGTTCATAGTGCTTAGGCTGCGTCGGACTGAATGAAAGCATCCGACACCAGAAATCATTTTTCAGTAGCGTTTTGCAGATACGACGCCATGAGGGAATATCACGATAGCCGAGATCTTTTTCCTGCTCATCGGGAATATCATCGGGGAAACCGCGGGTCTGGTACCAGCGCAGATAAATCGCGATTTTATTCCGGTAATGCTCGGCCGTTTTTTCCGGCATGCTATCGAGCAAAAAGAGCGCATACTCGCGCCAGCTATAGTGCGGCGGCTTGCGGATTTTCGTCTTCAGCGCAAAGTAATCGCCGCTGGTATTGGCGTAAATCGCGCCGCTGTGCGCCCCGCATACCCGACGGCACATGCGCTCCCACGTATCAGGTTCCAGAATATGATAGAGCCATAGCCCACGACGCTGCTCAGGGCCAAAAGGTTCGCATACGCGCATATTCTTCAATGGCACGCCAGCACGATACATCAGATCATAAAGTGGATTGTAGGGCAGTTTCGACTTGTGATTAAAAATCCAGATATCGCGGGTCCGCCAGTCATAGAGGGGATAGCAGGTGTAGCTAAACCCTTCCGGCGAGGCCGTCGTCCAGGGTTTATCTTCCTCAAAGCGCAGTTTCGTCGATGAGGTTAGCGCCATATAGCGATGCAGCGACTCGTCGGTACGAATACCGATCAGCGAGGCGAGACTTTTGCCTGCGGCCAGCCAGTGCGCAAAAGCCGGGACAAAGGATTCGAATGTCATTTCTGGCTGATAAAAAGGAAAGAAGGCCGCATCCGTGATGGCATCATGAGGCGGTTGTCTCACCCATTCCACCCCTGGACGCCAGGCAACCCATTCGGGCTCATGTTGCGATACGCCGCTCACCGTTGTCATAGGCAGCGCCACCCAGTAGAACCGACTCACGACGTCCTGATAACGGTCTTTCATATTTTGTACATGTTGAATGGTTAATAAATACTGCGCTTCCCAGTCAACAAACAATACCGCAAATGTCTTCCCTTTTTTCCGCGCGACGGCGGCAGCCAAATGAAATAATACCGTTGAATCTTTGCCGCCGGAAAAAGATAAACACACCCGATCAAAGGTATCAAATACCCAATCTAAGCGCATCAGGGCAGCGTCAAAAACATTCATATTCAGTTTTACGAGCTTCATCCTTCACCCATGATAAATGAATCGCTGTCAAAATGTACTTATATACCCTCAATAATTCGAGTTGCAGGACAAACGATAACCGTTTTGAACGCGCATACGCCGACTCCGAAACACGATACCGAAGACCGGCCATGCGGCAAGCAAGAGTGTCCCGATGAGCTTACGCAAGTAAGTGATTCGGGAGACAAATCTGCCAGAAACAGATTTGAACGCTGCCTGCAGCAGCCCTGAACGGACCGAATAACGCGCGTCGTCAACGCATAAGCAACTTGAAATATGACGGATATAGATAAATTCCGTCAGCCTGATAATCCAGAATCAGGCCAGAGAATATTCAGATAGATATTACTATGCTGAAAAAAGGCGAACGCAACTAAATGTTGCTAACACTGGCGAGATGATACTATCCCATTTAAATTCATGATGTTATGAGAAATATTGATTATTTCCATTTAATCCGATGAAATTTGATCCAGATCATGTTCTATACTCTGACATATTTTATCAATATCTTCCTGATGAGGAAAAACATCGCGCTTTCGGGCAAGTTAATCATTAATATCGGATATAATTTTGAATTCTGTCTAACGGTAACAATATTTATTAAGGAATGTAATGAACGATATCGATCTCAGCCTGGCGCAACGCGATTTGCTGCGCGAAAAGTTATGTAAATACTGCGAAGATAATTTTGAACTGGAACTGCAGCAATTTGATGCCGAATTCTTTATCGACTTTATCACTAAAGAACTGGGCCCAACGTTTTACAATGCCGGGATTGATGCGGCGATTAGCACTCACCTTGCCTGGAGCGATCGAATCCAGGAAGAGATGGATCTGAAAAAGATCTATTAGCGGGAGATCAATAAATACGTAGTGTTTGCAGGGTTATAATGTGGCTTCTTTCATCATCTCCCGTGTACGGGGAAGGAAAACCATGTCACTTATCACCGATCTACCCGCCATCTTTGACCAGTTCTCTGCAGCCCGCCAGAAGGGATTTCTCACGGTCATGGAGCTTAAAGAACACCATATTCCGCTGGTTGGTACCTACTGCACCTTTATGCCACAAGAGATCCCGCTGGCCGCAGGTGCGGTAGTCGTTTCGCTGTGCTCAACCTCTGACGAAACGATTGAAGAGGCGGAAAAAGATCTGCCGCGCAATCTCTGTCCGCTGATAAAAAGCAGCTACGGCTTTGGCAAAACCGACAAATGTCCCTACTTCTACTTTTCCGACCTCGTGGTGGGTGAAACCACCTGCGACGGCAAAAAGAAAATGTACGAATACATGGCCGAGTTTAAGGCGGTGCACATTATGCAACTGCCCAATAGCGCCAACGACGCGGCCTCAAGAGCGCTGTGGAAAGCGGAAATTCTGCGCCTGCAGCAGGTGGTTGAGGCGCGTTTTGGCACGCCGATCACCGAAGCCGCACTGCGCGAGGCGATTATCCTCAAGAATCGTGAACGCCGGGCGCTGGCGAATTTCTATCGCGTCGGGCAACTCAATCCTCCCGCGCTCAGCGGCAGCGATATCTTAAAAGTGGTCTACGGCGCGACATTCCGCTTCGATAAAGAGGCGTTGATTGATGAACTCAATAACATGGCTGAACGGGTTCGCCAGGAGTGGCACGAGGGTAAACGGCTGGAAGCGCGGCCACGTATTCTGATCACCGGCTGCCCGATTGGCGGCGCGGCGGAAAAAGTCGTCCGCGCTATTGAAGAGAACGGTGGTTGGGTGGTGGGCTTTGAAAACTGCACCGGCGCCAAAGCCACCGAACGCTGTGTGGAGGAGAACGGCGACGTTTACGACGCCCTGACCGACAAATATCTCGCCATCGGCTGCTCCTGCATCTCACCGAATGACCAGCGCTTAACCCTGCTCAGCCAGATGATTGACGAGTATCAGGCCGATGGCGTGGTGGATGTCATTTTGCAGGCCTGCCATACCTACGCGGTGGAATCGCTGGCGATTAAACGTCACGTGCGCCAGCAGCACAACATTCCCTATATCGCTATCGAGACCGACTATTCAACGGCGGATATCGGCCAGCTCAGCACGCGTGTCGCAGCCTTTGTTGAAATGCTCGAGGAGTAAGCATGAGTGTTTGCGTAGGAATTGATTCCGGTTCCACCGCCACAAAGGGCATCCTGCTTGAAAACGGCATCATTCAGCGCCGTTTTCTTAGCCCAACGCCGTTTCGCCCCGCCGACGCCATCGTCGAAGCCTGGGAAACGCTCTGTGCCGGGTTAAGCGAACGCCCGTTTTTAACCTTAACCGGCTATGGTCGCCAGTTAGTGGATTTTGCCGATAAGCAGGTCACCGAAATCTCCTGCCATGGACTGGGGGCTCGCCTGCTGGCCCCCGCCACCCGCACGATCATCGATATTGGCGGCCAGGACAGTAAGGTTATCCAACTGGATGACGACGGTAATCTGACCGACTTTCTGATGAATGACAAATGCGCGGCGGGTACCGGTCGCTTCCTGGAGGTGATCTCGCGCACGCTGGGCGCCAGCGTCGAGCAACTGGACAGCATCACCGCGGGTATTGAGCCGCATGAGATGACCAGCATGTGCACGGTATTTGCCGAATCCGAGGCCATCAGCCTGCGTTCTGCAGGGGTGCAGCCAGAGGCGATCCTTGCCGGGGTCATCAATGCCATGGCCCGGCGCAGCGCCCATTTTATTGGCCGCCTTTCGGCGCATGGTCCACTGCTGTTTACCGGCGGCGTCAGCCATTGCGCGGCATTCGCACGAATGCTGGAGGGGCACATCGGCATGGCGGTGCATACCCACCCCGACGCTCAGTTTGCCGGGGCTATCGGTGCGGCGCTGATTGGTCTACGCCAGAGGAGTCGCAAATGACGGAATATCTGTTTTTATTTCATTCCACGGTAGGCGTGGTGAGGATGCGCAAAGCCCTGCAGGCCGCAGAAATGCATTTTCGGGTAAAGGATATTCCCCGCCAGCTACGCGGCGGCTGCGGACTCTGTATTTATCTGAGCTGTAAGGCGGGAGAGCAGCAGCAGTGGGTAATCCCCGGCGAAACGGAAGCAATATTTTGTGTCACCGGGGATAACTACCAGCTACTGACCCGCTTCCCGCAATGAACATGAGGGATCTTAAGAACATCCCGCACATTGCAGCAGAGCGCACAATGCGGAATGAGTCGGCGGCGCGTTGTTTACGCGGACCGCCGAATTTTACGGTTTTGTCTTCAGGATAGGGCCATGACCCTACCAGCAGAAAAAATGCGCGCGCAATCGCCGGATGCTTCCCTTAACCCAGCACCTGACGAATGCAAGATTTAAACACCCGCACGCCATCCGCCAGCGATTCGCGATCGAAATGCATCTCCGGGTGATGCAGACCCGGCACCAGGTTACAGCCCAGTCCCCAGAACCCGCCTTTCACTTCCGGGCGCAAACGCAGATAGTGGAAAAAATCTTCGCTACCCGGCGTGCTCTTCGCTTCCGTTAAGCCCGCATCGCCAAACGTTTCCCGAATCGCCTGGCTGACAATGGCCGTAGCCTCTTCATTAATAATGGCGGCAGGCATCTCTTTGACGATCCTGATATCCACTGTGGCGCCGTAAGCTGCCGCGCTGCTCTCTATCGCTCTGACTACGCGCTCTTTCAGCATTGCCATCCCGTCATTTTCCGCGCTCCGCAGATCCCAGCACACGTGCGCTTTAGCCGGAACAGAATTCGTCACTCCCGCATCGCAAAGAAAACGTGTAGCTTTCGCACTCCAGGTCAGCGAAGGCGCCAGGTGGATACCGTTTACCGCCTGCACAGCATGCGACGCGGCATCCAGCGCGTTAATGCCCAGATGAGGACGGGCCGCATGCGCGGCTTTACCGTGGAAATCAACCATTACCGTCGCGGAAGCGGAGTAGTACATCGCCGGAACCGCCTTCCCTTTTGGACACTCTTCCAGCGGCCTGAGATGGAAACCAAACAACATCTCCACATCATCCAGAACGCCCGCTTCCGTCAGCGCTATCGCCCCGGTTCCCAGTTCTTCAGCTGGCTGGAAAAGTATTTTTAACGTCCCACGCTTCACCAGACCTTCAGCGAGGATCTCTTCGGCAGCGGTCAACACCACCGAAGAGTGCCCGTCATGGCCGCAGGTATGGCGGGCCTCTAAACGACCACCGATAATATGGCCCAGCGCATCCATATCTGCCCGCAGCGCCACTACCGGCCCCGGTTTGCCGCTATCCAGTTGCGCAACAATGCCGGTGGTGCCGCCAACGTTGCGGGAAACCTGAAAACCCGCAGCTTCCAGCGCATCGCCGATATAAGCCGACGTTTTGTACTCCTCAAAGCCCAATTCCGGAATTTGATGCAAATAATTGAAATGCTCTAAAGTTCGCGACACGTTTTACTCCTTGTCTTTTATTATGCAATCACGCGCATGACCAGCATGGCGATAACGGCGTTGATAATGCTCACCGCCATCAGCAGCGGCCAATATTTTTTCGGTACATCCGCCACCCCGAGCAGCCGTCCCATGTACTGGAGCTGCGAGCCCATCAGAAAAATCGCCGGGATCAGGATAGTGATATCTGTCACATTGAGGGTACCTTTGCTCAGCAGGCTCACCGCCACACCGGTCCCCGCGGAAGCGGAAAGCCAGGAGGTCAGCAGAACGGTAATCGCTTCGCCAGGCAGGCCAAACAGCCCCATCAGCGGCGCGCAAAGATGGCCTATTATCTGCATCACGCCGAGCAAGTTAAGCATTTCGGCAATGACGTAGGCCATTAATACATTCGGCATCAGATTGTTGATGGCGATATTAAATCCTTTCCGTGCGCCAATAACAAAAATATCGAACGGATTACTGGCGACTTTTGCCGAATTACTCATTGTCAAAATCTCCTTTATAGGCAGTATTCAAAACCATACGGACGATTACTGCGCCAACAAATTTCAGGACAAACATTAAAAGCAGCGGGATAATAATGGGGATCGTTAACGATGCGAACAGCGCCGAACCAATAGAGAAATAGTTATTAATCAGGCCCGCGCCGGAATATTGCCAGGCCCCCATAATCACCACATCTTTGCGGTTAATTTTTTTGCTGTCATACAACTCTTTCGTTAACGCCGCACCGGCATCGGTGCTCTGTAGATCGGTAATTAAGGCCAGACCGGTGTACCCCGGAATACCCAACAGCGGACGTAATAGCGGTGTCAGCAGCTTATGCGCCGCGCGGATCGCGCCGTAGTGAGTAAATATTTCCAGCAGCCCCAGCGCCAGCATTACCGTCGGTACCAGTGACAGGGCAAATAAAAACCCGGCCTTCGCGCTGATCCCACCACTGCCGATAAAAGAGTTGGTTTCTGGCGTTTTCATGGTCCCAAACGCGCCGCCAAGCGTGGTGAAGTCAAAAGCCCCCAACCAGGCCATCCCTTCAACTTTAAAAAATAACCCTGAGAAAACCAATAATACGATTACCAGCGAAATCCAGGCGCCAGGCCCTACTTTCCATTCATTTGTTGTATCGTTGGAGGAACATTCCAACGTTTTATTTTCACTCATACCCAATCCTCTCACATCATGGAATATCTGTCCGATTGTATGTAATGTGCAATATTGTCAATTTATTATTCTTCTGGCTTATTATTTTGACGAAATAACATCCATAGATAACTAAGGCTTTCCTTTTTTAAAAGAGGCTGGCAGACATACCAAAACCTTATTCATCTTATTTATTTTATATAAATACCTTATTCATCAGCACCCATAATTGGGTTATCTGATTAGTATCGCTGTCTTATCCGCCCCGCATTTTCCTCCATTCCTGTTTTTTGTCCGAATAACGATTATCTATAACCAGACAGGATGATAAATGCCTGCTAAAGGGTGTTATTGTTGACTTTAGGTCAACAAAGGAGTGAGAAACGATGTTACACGAGAAGCCCATGAGCTATCTGTATGAAGTCGGTATTCAGGGAGGTATTCGGCGGGCAGCCGATATTCTGGGGATCAATCCGTCGGTCATTAGCCGCCAGATAGCACAACTGGAGCGAGCGCTGGAACTGCCTTTGCTGGAGCGCCGGGGGCGCAATGTCGTGCTTACCGAAGCGGGGCGTCTGCTGGCGGAGGATTACTGCGAAAGCCGCCAGCGACGAGAAAAACTGGAAAGCCATCTAAAGGATTTACGCCACATGCGCGGCGGGAGTATATCGGTGAGGATTGGCGGAGGACTGGTCACCACCTTTATTGAATCGGTGATGAGCACCTTCTCTCAATCCTGGCCGAACGTGTTCGTCGATATTATCGTCAGCAGCATGCAGGAGATGCTTAATGATATCGCCAGCGGCGAAGCGGATATGGCAGTGGCCTTCGGCCCCATCGGCAACCCGGAGCTGAAACGCCACAGCTTTCAGTGGGGGCCTATCTGCGCGGTCGTATCTCCGCAGCATCCCATAGCGACGCAGTCTATCGTCACGATTGACGAGTTAACCCAATATCGCCTGATCGCGCTAACCGAAAGCTTCGGTCTCCAGCGCCATATGAACGCCATGTTTAAAACCGCCGGACTACAGTTTCATCCCGCTTATCGCTGTAACCTCTTTTCAACCGCCATGAGCCTGAGCCAGGCTGGTCTGGGGATCTCGTTTATGACCGAATATGCCGCCCGGGAAGCCATCGCCCATGGCATACTGACCGCGATCCCCATCGACCATCCTATCGCCAGTAGCGCCCAATGCCACTTATTACGCAACTCCGACCGTCGGTTTTCACCCGCAGCCCATCATATGTGGCGACTATTGCATAACGCTTTTCGTGATGCGCAGCGGGCGCTGACGACCTGAGTTCACTGATGAAACGTAAACCATATTGCGCGCTGTCGCACGGTGTCACATGAAAATCCAATACAAAAATTGCTGGCGAATCGACAATATCCTGCTGCCGGTTGAAAAGCATTGAGAGGTGATGGTGCAACCGCGA
Organism: Klebsiella indica; assembly: GCF_005860775.1. GTDB lineage: Bacteria > Pseudomonadota > Gammaproteobacteria > Enterobacterales > Enterobacteriaceae > Klebsiella > Klebsiella indica. The sequence continues at coordinate 15,744 of NZ_VCHQ01000024.1, read as the reverse complement.
GCAACGGTTACTCTAGCAATAGAGTGGTCGCCAGAGTGATAAAATCTATAGTATCCCTCACCCGGTGCACCAGGCAGCGTCTTCGGAAAAAATGTTGCCTCATTCACTCCCCAAAAAACACCATCCCCTTATAGGGTTTCTCCCGGCAGGACGCCAGACGCCTGGCGAGATCGCCAACGTGCAACTCCAGCTTGTGACCGTCTGGATCGAGGAAGTAGTGCGATGCCCCTTCGCTTTTATTCACCTTCCATACCGCCACGCCAGCAACCTCGAGGCGGGCGGCAAAGCGGGCAAAATCCTCTTCCGCTATGCTAAACGCATAATGTGTGTAGTCGCTTTCCTCCGGCGGGGGAACGCGCCGTTGCGGATCCAGCGACAGACACAGCCAGAGATCGCCGCAGGAGAGATACGCACCGGTATCCCACGTCGCGTGCAATCTCATACCCAGAAGCTGCTGATAAAACATAATGGCTGGTGCCAGTTGGCTGACTGCCAGGGTCAGATGATTCAATCCGCTTAACATGGCTTATCCTCTAATGACATCACGATTTGCTGACGTAGCCACCGATGCGCCGGGTCACGGTGCCAGCGTTCATGCCACAGCATCAGCATATCAAATCCCGCCACCGCCAGCGGCGGTTCGACCACCGTCAGGCCGCCAGCGCCACGGACCAGCCGTTCCGGCAGCACCGCCACCAGCTCGCTATTGCGCAGGGTTTCCAGCATAAACAGAAAATGTGGCACAGAAAGCACAACCCGGCGGGTTAGCCCCAGGTTGGCCAGTGCGCTATCAGTCGCGGCGCTGAATCCTCCGCCTTCCGGCGAGACAATCACCTGTTCCAGCTGGCAGAACTGTTCCAGGCTTAACGCAGATTGCAGAGCCCAATGCCCCACTCTGCCCGCCAGCACGTAGCGCTCACGAAACAACAAACGCTGATGTAGTCCCGGCGGCGCGCCATCGTGAGTATGAAAAAACAGATCCACTTCATCTCGCTCCGCCTGCTGTATCAGCCGGGAAGGTTGCAGCCTGTATACCGCCAGACGACTGAGCGGGGAAGCAATTCGCAGCGCATTAATCACCGGTAGCAAAATTGCCGATGCCATATAGTCCGTCGCCGCCACTCGCCAGGTCTGCACCGCTGTCTGCGGATCAAACCCCTGAGCTGGCGTCACTGCCAGCTCCAGCGCCAGTAGCGCATCGCGCAGAGGACCGCGTAGTTCATCGGCGCGAGCGGTGGGCTGCATACCCCGCGGCCCAGGCAGCAGCAGAGGATCGGCAAATATTTCACGCAACCTTGCCAGTTGCACGCTAACCGACGGCTGCGACAAATTAAGGCGCTGCGCCGCACGGGTCACATTATTTTCACTGAGCAGGACATCAAGAGTGCGGAGCAGATTAAGATCCAGACGCTGGAGATTAGACATAACTATACCTGTTATTAAAGTAATTCATTTTTACTATAACGCCAGCCACTCTACTCTGCAGTTCTCCATTGCTCAGAGGTGCTCTCAATGAATGTGTTACTGGTTTATGCCCATCCTGAACCGCGTTCCCTTAACGGCGCGTTGAAAGATTTTGCCGTGCAGCGTCTGCACAATGCCGGTCACGAAGTTCAGGTTTCCGATCTTTACGCCATGCGCTGGAAGGCCGGATTTGATGCCGATGACAGCAGCGCCCCGCCGGTGGGGGCGTGCTGGCGAGCGACGCTGGATTCGCAATACGCCTTCGCTCATGGTACACAACGCGAGGATATCGTTCGCGAACAAGAGAAGCTACTGTGGGCCGATACGGTGATTTTTCAGTTTCCGCTGTGGTGGTTTTCTATGCCCGCTATCATGAAAGGCTGGATTGACCGGGTCTACGCTTACGGGTTTGCCTACGGCGTCGGCGAGCACAACGAAAAACACTGGGGCGATCGCTACGGTGAAGGGACGTTCGCGGGCAAACGGGCGATGCTGATCGTTACCGCTGGAGGGTGGGCGGAGCACTACTCGTCTCGGGGGATTAACGGCTCTATCGACGACATCCTGTTCCCTATTCAGCACGGAATCCTGTTCTATCCTGGCTTCGACGTACTGCCACCGCTGGTATTTTACCGTACAAATAAAATAGACGATTCACGCTTCGCCACATTGTGCGAGGAACTGGCCCGACGGCTGGATACGTTATCCGAAACCGCTCCGATTCCCTTCCGCCGCCAGAATCAGGGCGACTATCTGATCCCGTCGTTAACGCTGCGCCCGGAACTGGCGCCGGGAGAAAGCGGCCTTAGCATTCATCTCAGCCACAAGTGATCTTTCTGCAAGTTGCAGGACAAAACGATTAACCGTTTGCACAACGCTTGTGCTGGCCTCAAAAAGGCAAGGCTCAGGGATGAGCCGGGTCACCGTAGCCGAGGGCGACCCGAATTATTTTTTGAACATATACACTAAATAATACATACAACCGCAATCAAAGAAATAAAAAACCATAACGAACCAACCAGATAATCAAAGCTGCTAGAAACACGATGAATGTCAAAGTTTGTCACTGTGCTTATCGATAAATAACATTTTGTGATTTCAATCGCGGTTATTTTTTCCTTTTTCCCTATTTTGATTACACCCTTTAACCAACAAGAGGACGATGTAATGATACCTAAATCGATTTATCGTCTCATCGCCCAGGGTGGCCTGGACGACTGGTATAATTTGGATCACCGCATCACCAACGACTTCCCTCGTTAATTCTCCGCTGCTGCTTACTCTCTGAAAAATTAATTTATTACTGCGTTTAGTCGTTATTTGTCGCGCCTGTTATTTGTCGCCAGATAACTAAACGCGGCACAGCATTCCCATGGAGAAAATAAATGAAACGTATCCCTGAACCGTTCCGCATTAAAATGGTTGAAAACATTCGTATGACCACCTTTGACGATCGCGTGAAAGCCCTGGAAGAAGCGGGCTACAATCCGTTTTTGCTTAATAGTCAGGATGTTTATATTGACCTGTTAACCGACTCTGGTACCGGCGCCATGAGCGACCACCAGTGGGCCGGGCTGATGATGGGCGACGAAGCTTATGCCGGGTCGCGCAACTATCAGCACCTGTGTGAAAAGGTCAAAGAGATCATCGGCTATCCATACACCATTCCAACCCATCAGGGACGCGGCGCGGAGCAGATCCTGTTCCCGAGCCTGATTGCCCGCCGCAAGTCGGCGCATCCGGTATTTATTTCTAACTTCCACTTCGATACCACCGCCGCTCACGTCGAACTCAACGGTGCAAAAGCCATTAACGTGGTGACGCCGAAAGCCTTCGACACCACCTCCTGGTATGACTGGAAAGGCAATTTTGACATCGATTTGCTGAAAACGACCATCGCCGAGCAGGGTGCGGAAAACGTGGTGGCAATCATTACGACCGTCACCTGCAATAGCTCAGGCGGCCAGCCAGTATCGCTGGCCAATATGCGCGAGGTGTATCAGATCGCTCGTCAGAATAATATTCCGGTGGTGATCGACTCAGCCCGTTTCTGCGAAAACGCCTGGTTTATTAAACAACGTGAAGAGGGCTATGCCGATAAGTCGGTGAAAGAGATTATTCTGGAGATGTACCAGTACGGCGATATGCTGACCATGTCCGCCAAGAAGGACCCGATGGTCAATATTGGCGGGTTGTGCTGCTTCCGCGATGACGTAGCGTTATTCAACGAAGTGCGCATTCGCTGCGTGCCGATGGAAGGCTTTGTCACTTACGGCGGACTGGCGGGACGTGATATGGAAGCAATGGCTATCGGCCTGGAAGAAGGGACCAACGAGGACTATCTCGCTTATCGTATTAACCAGGTGGAATACCTTGGCGAACGCCTGCGTGAAAGCGGCATTCCGATTCAGTATCCGACCGGCGGCCATGCGGTGTTCGTCGATGCCAAACTACTGCTACCACATATCCCGCCAGAGCAGTTCCCGGCCCACGCCTTAAACAACGAACTCTACCTGGAGGCCGGAATTCGCAGCGTGGAAATTGGTTCCCTGCTGCTGGGGCGCGACCCGGAAACCGGCAAGCAGAAGTCGTCGCCAATGGAGCTATTACGTCTGACCATTCCGCGCCGCGTCTACACTAACGATCATATGGACTATATCGCTGACGCGCTGCTCGCCGTTAAGGCCCGTGCCGCAACGATTAAGGGCTTGACCTTCACCTATGAACCACCGGTACTGCGCCACTTCGTCGCCAGACTGAAGCCGGTGAAATAACCTCCCCATAGCGCTCCCGCAACGGGAGCGCCTTTAATCACAAGTCAGTACCAATACCCTCAATCACTCGGGTTGCGTCCGGGTAGCTGTTTGCGCAGCCTGTTATTTAATAAATATAGCCGCATGAGGAATACACCTTATGGCTACATTATCGGTTACAAAAAATACGCCATCGCTCATTGGCGGAGCGATGATCATTGGCGGTACAATTATTGGCGCGGGTATGTTCTCTTTACCAGTGGTGATGTCCGGAGCCTGGTTTTTTTGGTCGCTGCTGGCGCTCATATTAACCTGGTTTTGTATGCTTCACTCCGGATTAATGATCCTGGAAGCGAATCTGAATTATCATATTGGCGCCAGCTTCGACACAATTACCAAAGATTTACTGGGAAACGGTTGGAATATTATTAATGGTGCGACCGTCGCTTTTGTATTATATATTTTGACCTACGCCTATATTTCCGCCAGCGGTTCAGTTATTCAGCATACTTTCGCGCAAATAAATCTCGCTGTACCAGCGCGCTTAGGCGGCCTGGGGTTCGCGCTGGTGGTCGCCTTTATTGTCTGGCTCAGTACCAGAGCGGTATGCCGGATGACCACCATCGTTCTGGGTGCCAAAATTATAACCTTCTTTATGACCTTTGGCGGCCTGATGTGGCATGTTGAACCCGCCATTCTGTTCAACCGCTCGGAAGCCAATGCGACGTATCTGCCTTATGTTCTAATGACGCTGCCGTTCTGCCTGGCATCATTTGGCTATCACGGCAACGTCCCCAGCCTGATGAAATACTACGGTAAAGACCCGCTCATCATTCGCCGCTGCCTGCTGTTCGGTACGCTGATGGCACTGGTGCTGTATATTATCTGGCTGGTGGGCACTATGGGCAATATTCCGCGCCCGGCGTTTATCGATATCGCCGCGAAAGGCGGCAATATCGATGTACTGGTGCAAACCTTAAGCGGTCTGCTGAACAGTTCGACGCTGGATTTACTCCTGACCGTTTTTTCCAACTTCGCCGTCGCCAGTTCGTTCCTTGGCGTGACTCTCGGCCTGTTTGATTATCTGGCGGATCTGTTTAAGTTTAACGATAGTCGACTGGGACGTTTTAAAACCGCGCTGGTCACCTTTCTGCCGCCAATCGTCGGCGGACTGCTGTGGCCAAACGGTTTTATCTATGCCATCGGCTTCGCTGGTCTTGCCGCCACCGTCTGGGCAGCTATCGTACCTGCTCTGCTGGCGCGTGCCTCACGTCGGCGTTTCGGCAGCCCAAACTATCGGGTATGGGGCGGTAATGCCATGATTCTGCTGATCTTATGCTTCGGCGGCGTCAACGCGCTAATTCATATTTTATCCAGCGTTAACCTGATGCCGGTTTATCGCTAAGTGAAAAACTGCTTTTACTGCCCTCACTTTTCGTGGCAGGATAACCGTTATGAACAGAAACGTTGTCGTTGCCTACTCGCGTCGTTGGTGGCTGCCTGTATAACAGGCGGCATGATTACGTTTCCTCTATTCAAAGCCGCCGGAAGGCGGCTTTGCTGTTTCTGAGTGGCGCCTTTCGGCCTGATTACACCGTAAGGAGTGACTCATGACCACCACACAAACTATTCTTACCGGCGATCGTCCCACCGGCCAACTGCACCTCGGCCATTACGTCGGCTCCCTGCGCCAGCGCGTACAGCTTCAGCATGACCATCAACAATTTATCCTGATTGCGGACCTGCAAGGGCTCACCGATAACGGTAATAACCCACAAAAAGTCAGCAGCAATATTCTTGAAGTGATGGCTGATTATCTGGCCGTCGGCATCGACCCGCAGAAAACCACCATCTGCCTGCAATCGGCCCTGCCGGCACTGGCCGAACTCAGCGCGCTGTACATGAATATCGTCACCGTCTCCCGCGTCGAGCGTAATCCCACGGTTAAAAATGAAATCGCCCAGAAGGGCTTTTCCCGTTCGCTGCCGGTCGGATTTTTAGCCTACCCCATTAGTCAGGCCGCCGATATCACCGCCTTCAAAGCCGAGCTGGTGCCTGTGGGCGACGATCAACTGCCAATGATTGAACAGACCAACGAGATCGTGCACAAAATGAATAGCCTGACGACAACACCGATATTGCGGCACTGTAAAGCCCTCCTCAGCGAAGTCAGCCGTCTGCCCGGCATCGACGGCAATGCCAAGATGTCGAAATCGCTGGGAAATACGCTCACGCTTTCGGCCAGCGAAGAGGAGATTCATCGTACGGTCAGCGCCATGTATACCGATCCCAATCATCTCCGGGTCGCCGATCCCGGCCAGACAAAAGGTAACGTTGTCTTCACGTATCTCGACGCCTTTCATCCTGATAAGGCATTGGTTGCAGACATGAAAGCGCACTATCAGCGTGGAGGGCTGGGGGACCGACAATGCAAAAATGAACTCGAGTCCTGTCTTCAGGCATTGCTGGCGCCGATGCGTGAACGTCGGGCAACCTGTATTCAGGATAAAGGTATGCTACTGGAACTGCTGCGCCAGGGAAGCAAGCGGGCGCATCAGTTAACGCAGCAGACGCTGTATGAAGTGAAACGCGGCCTTGGATTACCGGTGCTGTTCTGAACGCCCCGGGCGCAGGCGAAAACCGGGATTAATGACCGCTGTCGCCTTCGTGCAATTTCACGCAGTTGCGCCCATTGCGCTTGGCAACATACAATGCGCTGTCGGCGTCGCGCAGCAGCAGATTGTAATCCGGATGACCGGTGTGGGCGGCGTAGCCAATGCTGACGGTAAGCGAAACCTCGCTCTCCGCACCAACGTCAAACGCCAGTTGGCTAATTTTCTGGCGCAGACGATCGAGAATCGTAAAAGCTTCCGCCGCACCGGTCTCCACCAGCACCAGCAGAAACTCTTCGCCACCGTAGCGGAAGATATAGTCGCTGGAGCGGATATTATCGCTGATGAGCTCCGCGACGAGCTTGATCGCACGGTCGCCTACCATATGGCCCCAGTGATCATTGATCTCTTTGAAATGGTCAATATCAATAATGGCCACCGTCATCGGCAACTCATAATTCATCGCCAGGGCGACTTCATGCTTGAGAACCACCGGCAGATAACGGCGGTTCAACAGGCTGGTCAGCGCATCTTTGCCACCTTGCATCTGCGTTAAACTGCTAAAGAGAACAGCGAGCTGGCTGCCAATCTGCTGACAATGGATATGGATACCCTGTAACAGACTTTGGGTATTTTTATAGTCTGAGCCTTCCACCGAGGCTTTCCAGGCGGATAACAGAGTATCCACCTTGTTAATTAAGTCAGCGATTTCTTGCATTTGCGGATTTTTATTAAAATAACGCACGCATTTATGGCGGAACCACAAACCAAACTCCGAATCAGACAATAACGTACTGTTAATATCCGTTTTATTATCGCTGACAATATTAAAAATAGCGGTATTTTCCCATCCGGAGAGTGAAGCCTGCTGTTTTCCGTATTCCAGCGGCACGTTATCCATCAGACTATACAGGCGGTAAGCCTCTTCATTTTTTGTCGCCCGAGAGTGCGATAAAGTATAAGCATGACACATCATCTCTATCGCCATACTAATCGCCATGCTGGCGTAGTGGATGGCGGCGATGCTGGTTTCACGGTCAATGGCGCTATCGCGGATAGTTTCAATCAATCCGGCCTTCAACTGACGCGCGCCGCGCAGTACGGCCTCTGCCGGGATCCCGATGCGCGAATGAATGCTGCCGATCAGGTACTGCCGTTCCGCCAGCGCCTGCAGGCCCGCTTTCTCACATGTCAGGAGGTCTTTCACCCACCCGGCCAGCGAGCTACTGAGCCGCTCCTGGACTAAATCATAGGTGAGATACCGTGCGATATCCGGATCCTGGAAAATAAAGTCATAAAAACGGGTCGCTAACGCTTCCGCCTGCTGCCCCGCAATATTTTTAAGTACCGACTTCACTTCCGGCGTCAGGCTGTCGTACAACGGCAACCACTCCTTAAAAATAAGGGCAATATATTTTTGACTTTCATCTTTCATTGAATACAGCACTCGCCAGGCGTTAGTGTATTTTCAGGGCCGGAGATCATACAACAGTTCACCCAGGGTAACCAGATTAAAAATGCGCCAGCCAGCCACCAATAATATCCTCTGGTTATTAGCCATGAAGGCATTGCTTATCGATACGAAGATAAAATGAACTGACGCCCGGAGCCGTAATCTCAATAAATATCATGGGGAATATTGGCTCCCGGTTTCTTCTGCTGTTTTTCTGTTAACCTTGCAACAAGTCCATGCTTTGCATATGGACATATTTATTGCGGGTGCTAGTCTTGCCTTGACGGTAGAAAAAATATGCGTGTTTCATTTAAGGCGAGGATTGCTGATGATGACCACATTAATCGCACCTCCTTCTGACCGGTTAGCAGTTCCTCAGCCCCCCTGCGCCGACTGGCCCTTCCCCTCATTCCTCACTTCTCTGAAGAGACAGTACTTCACTATGCGAAGAAGAAACACGCGCCACTCAGCAAATGGAACAAAGCGAGTCGTGTATGGACAAAATCAAACGACGTTGGGTTGGATTCACTACGGCTTTACTGATGGTGATAGCCGCCGCGGCATGGTGGATGCTACGCCCGCCAGGGGTGCCGGCAGGTTTTGCCAGCAGCAATGGCAGAATTGAGGCGACCGAAGTCGACATCGCCACAAAAACCGCCGGACGTATCGCCACGATTCGGGTTAATGAGGGACAGTTTGTCCGCCAGGGCGAAGTCCTGGCCCGGATGGATATCCGGGTACTCAACGAACAGCGCCTGGAAGCCTCCGCACAAATTAAGGAAGCGGAAAGCGCAATCGCCGCTGCCAAAGCGCTGCTCGACCAGCGCCAAAGCGAAATGCGCGCCGCCGAAGCAGTGGTGAAGCAACGCCAGGCCGAATTAAATTCCGCCGCCAAACGCCACGCTCGCTCCAGCACGCTATCGCAACGCGGCGCAGTCTCCGCTCAACAGCTTGACGACGATCGGGCGACAGCGGAAAGCGCCAGGGCAGCGCTGGAATCAGCAAAAGCGCAAGTGTCAGCGGCCAGAGCGGCTATCGAGGCGGCGCGAACCAACATTATTCAGGCCAAAACCCGGGTCGAAGCAGCTCAGGCCACCGAACGTCGAATCATCGCCGATATTGACGATAGCGAACTTAAAGCACCGCGCGATGGCCGTATTCAGTATCGCGTTGCTGAGCCGGGAGAAGTGCTGGCAGCAGGTGGTCGGGTGCTAAATATGGTCGACTTGTCCGATGTCTATATGACCTTCTTCCTGCCCACTGAACAGGCAGGTCTGTTGGCGCTGGGCAGCGAAGCGCGGATTATCCTTGATGCCGCACCGAATCTGGTCATTCCGGCCAATATCAGTTTTGTCGCCAGCGTAGCGCAATTTACCCCAAAAACGGTAGAAACCCGCGACGAGAGGCTGAAGCTGATGTTTCGCGTCAAAGCCCGCATTCCGCCTGAATTACTTGTACAGCATCTTGAGTATGTGAAAACGGGCCTGCCCGGCATGGCCTGGGTAAGGCTGGATAACCAGCAGACGTGGCCCGAAGCATTGACGGTGAGGGTGCCGCGATGAAAACGGTCGCCAGCCTGGAAAATGTGAGTCAGCACTTTGGCGCCACCGTCGCCCTAAAGGACATTACGCTGAATATTCCCGCCCGCGGTATGGTGGGGCTGATCGGGCCTGATGGCGTGGGTAAATCCAGCCTGCTATCGCTGATTTCCGGTGCGCGAGTGATTGAGCATGGTAGCGTCATGGTTCTCGGCGGTGACATGCACGATGCGCGTCACCGTCTGAATGTGTGTCCCAAAATCGCCTGGATGCCTCAGGGACTGGGGAAGAATCTCTATCACTCCTTGTCGGTATACGAAAACATTGAGTTCTTTGCCCGCTTATTCGGTCATGACAAGGCCGAACGCGAAAGCCGGATCCATGCGTTGCTGCACAGCACGGGGCTGACGCCGTTTCGCGACCGTCCGGCAGGGAAACTCTCCGGAGGGATGAAGCAAAAGCTTGGTCTCTGCTGCGCGCTTATTCACGATCCGCAGTTGTTGATCCTTGATGAACCCACTACCGGGGTCGATCCCCTCTCCCGGGCACAATTCTGGGATTTGATCGACAGCATTCGCCAGCGTCAGCCGGAAATGAGCGTACTGGTCGCCACCGCCTATATGGAAGAGGCGGAACGTTTTGACTGGCTGGTCGCGATGAATGCGGGAGAGATACTGGCGACCGGCAGCGCCGAAGAATTAAAAGCCCAAACGGAGAGCCGGACGCTGGAGCAGGCCTTTATTGCTCTGTTGCCGGAGACGCAGCGCCGGGCGCATAAAGAGGTGCTCATTCCGCCGCGCAACGCCGGGGAGAATGACATTGCAATTGAAGCTCGCGATCTGACGATGCGCTTCGGTAATTTTATCGCCGTTGATCATGTTAACTTTCGCATCGCCCGTGGCGAAATTTTCGGTTTCCTCGGTTCTAACGGCTGCGGTAAATCCACGACCATGAAAATGCTGACCGGGCTGCTACCGGCCAGCGAAGGCGAAGCGTGGCTGTTTGGCCAGCCAGTGGATCCTAAGGACATCGAAACCCGTCGTCGTGTCGGCTATATGTCGCAATCCTTTTCCCTCTATAGCGAGCTGACCGTCCGGCAAAACCTCGAACTGCATGCTCGCCTGTTCCATATTCCGGATATCGAGATCCCCGATCGGGTTGCTGAGATGAGCCGGCGCTTTATGCTGGAAGACGTTGTGGATACTCTGCCCGCCTCACTGCCATTGGGGATTCGTCAACGATTATCACTGGCGGTAGCGGTGATTCACCGCCCGGAAATGTTAATTCTTGATGAACCGACCTCCGGCGTCGATCCCGTTGCCCGGGATATGTTCTGGCAACTGATGGTCGATTTAGCCCGTCAGGATCGGGTGACGATTTTTATCTCCACCCACTTTATGAACGAAGCGGAACGCTGCGATCGCATTTCGCTTATGCATGCCGGGAAGGTGTTAGCCAGTAATACGCCGCAGGCACTGGTCGAACAGCGTGGAACGGATAGCCTCGAAGCAGCGTTTATCGCCTGGCTACGGGAGGCAGCAGACGCCGCCCGGCCACCAGAGGTTGAGCGCGCACAGGGTCCTGTTAATGCACTTAAAAACGAAATGCCGCAACCGCGTCAGGCATTTAGCTTGTCCCGCCTGTTTAGCTACAGTCGCCGCGAGGCGCTTGAGTTACGCCGCGATCCGGTACGATCGATCCTGGCATTGCTCGGCACTGTGATCCTGATGTTTATTATGGGTTATGGGATCAGTATGGACGTTGAAGATCTGCGATTCGCGGTTCTCGACCGTGACCAGACCATCAGTAGCCAACGCTGGTCGCAAAATATCACCGGCTCACGCTACTTTATTGAACAAGCGCCGTTGCAAAGTTATAGCGAACTGGACAGACGAATGCGCGACGGCGAACTGGCGGTGGCTATCGAGATTCCGCCCAATTTCGGCCGCAATATCGCCCGGGGTACGCCGGTGCAAATTGGCGTGTGGGTGGATGGTGCGATGCCAAACCGGGCGGAAACAATACGCGGCTACGTGCAGGCAATGCATCTGGCCTGGCTACAGGAAATGGCTGCTCGTCAGTCGAGCCCCAAGCGCGATACTTCTCTGATTTCCATCGAAACCCGTTACCGCTATAACCCGGATGTGAAGAGTCTTCCAGCCATTGTCCCGGCGGTTATTCCACTGCTATTGATGATGATCCCGGCGATGCTCAGCGCGCTTAGCGTCGTTCGCGAAAAAGAGCTTGGCTCAATAATTAATTTATACGTGACGCCAACCACCCGTAGCGAATTTCTGCTGGGTAAACAGATGCCGTATATCGTTCTGGGGATGTTCAACTTCTTTCTGCTTTGTGGGCTGTCGGTATTTGTCTTTGGCGTGCCGCATAAAGGGAGCTTTTTGACTCTCATGCTGGCCGCGCTGCTCTATATCACTATTGCTACCGGGCTCGGCCTGCTGATCTCAACCTTTATGAAAAGCCAGATTGCGGCGATTTTTGGCACCGCGATCATCACGCTTATCCCGGCGACGCAGTTTTCAGGAATGATCGATCCCGTCGCCTCCCTGGAAGGGCCAGGCCGCTGGATTGGTCAAATTTATCCAACCAGCCACTTTCTGACGATTGTGCGGGGGACGTTTTCGAAGGCGCTGAATCTGACAGATCTATGGATGTCCTTTATACCTCTGCTCATTGCTGTTCCTCTGGTGCTTGGCCTGAGCGTATGGCTGCTGAAAAAACAGGAGGGATGATGCGCGGATTACGCAATATTTATAATCTGGGCGTGAAAGAGCTACGCAGTCTGCTAGGCGATAAAGCAATGCTGACATTAATCGTATTCGCTTTTACCGTCTCGGTATACTCCTCCGCCACCGTGATGCCCGGATCGTTGCATTTAGCCCCTATCGCCATCGCTGATATGGATAAATCCCAGCTCTCATCGCGTATTATTAACGGCTTTTATCGGCCCTGGTTTTTACCGCCTGAACTCATTACCGCTGATGAAATGGACGCGGGCCTGGATGCCGGGCGCTACACTTTCGCCATTAATATTCCGCCCGAATTTCAGCACGATGTGCTGGCCGGACGCCAGCCAGAGCTACAGGTTAACGTTGACGCTACGCGAATGAGTCAGGCGTTTACCGGTAATAGCTATATTCAGAATATCGTCACTGGTGAGGTAAATAGCTTTGTCGCTCGCTATCGGGATAACAGCTCGCTGCCGGTTGAGCTGAACGTCAGGATGCGTTTTAATCCGAACCTTGAACAAGAACGTTTCGGTGCGGTAATGGCGATTATCAACAATATCACCATGCTGGCGATTGTTCTTACCGGTTCGGCGCTGATACGCGAGCGTGAACACGGCACCGTGGAACATCTGTTGGTTATGCCGGTCACGCCGTTTGAGATTATGCTGGCGAAAATATGGTCAATGGGGCTGGTCGTGCTGGTGGTTTCCGGTCTATCCCTGATATTGATGGTTCAGGGGGTTCTTCAAGTGCCGATTGAAGGTTCCGTACCGCTGTTTATGCTGGGGGTGGCCCTGAGTCTGTTTGCCACCACCTCGATTGGCATTTTTATGGGGACGGTGGCGCGTTCAATGCCGCAACTGGGTTTGTTGATGATTCTGGTCCTTTTACCGTTGCAGATGCTCTCAGGGGGATCAACGCCGCGGGAAAGTATGCCGCAGGCGGTGCAGGACATCATGCTCACCATGCCGACAACCCATTTTGTCAGCCTCGCGCAAGCGATTCTGTATCGGAGTGCGGATTTCGCAATAGTCTGGCCGCAGTTTCTGACGCTTCTGGCTATTGGTAGTGTGTTTTTTACGATTGCGCTACTGCGCTTTCGTAAGACCATCGGTGCAATGGCATGAGCCAGTACCGTTATTGCAATATCAGGTAGTGGTATCTGCGTTATTTATTACGGTTCATAAAGCGGCGCAGCAGCCAGGTGAACCCCATTGCCATGCTGAATAAGATAAACAACAGTAGCACCCAACTGACTGAGATTCGCAGCAACGTATTTAGCGTCATAAAGGGCTGAAGATACACGGTAAATGAGTGATCTACAGGCTTTCCCAGCAGAGTCATAACGCCATCCGTCAGCCATACCAGCACCCGGCAGACCAGCCAGATAATCGCAGGCCAGCAGAGCAAAACCAGAAAGGTGAAACGCTCCTGAATATAAATTATCAGTTGGCGCAGAGGAGGACAGTTGATCAAAATTTTCATTTATATTCTATATTCTCATATTGCCAGCCGGTGACATACATCAGTCGTCAAAAGACGTTATCGGATTCACCGCCATACAGGTGATGCTTCCTATGTTTTATCAGATTTGAATTAACCTGAATCCGATCGAGTTAACAAAGTGTTAAGGACACTAAGACATTTGTCTGAAAAAGTCCAGCCATTACGCCATTGTTCTACATTAAGCGAGGGTATTGTCGCCATTTGTTAATATAATTATATTATCGTAACTAAATAATTATACTTAAAATAAGCCACACCGTATTCACATTCAACATTAAGACTTTTCCCTATATATTCATTCACTATCAGAACTAAAAAATAATAACACCATAAGGTAACCCATTGTATTTTATATATTAAATTAATATTATTATTTAGTTTCAAGCAATCATGTTGTTCTTAAAAACCATGTCTGAGAATAGCTTTTGCCTTGCATCGCCACAGCATTGGCTCTTTTAGTTACCGCCCGAAGTGAATGATATAAATTATTTTTATCAAAATCATACCCATGATTACCGTATAACTCATGAAGTTGCCTGTTACTGATAGCAGTACAACAGGTAGGCGTTGTTCTATCAGTCACAATCCGTTAGTTTTACTCCAGAAGCTAAAGTAAGATCTCAACCAGTGGCAACCCTTTCATTAATTTGCCACCTTTTAATCGAGCTGCCAGTGGTAAAGTTTCCTCTCCTCAGCATTCAGACAACAGAATATGAAGGTATCTGAAAGCAAAAATGTTGTGGCATATTGAAAATATGGGGCAACAACACTTAGTCAGCCAGATCTGACCGCATCCCTAACCATTTTTTATTATCCTTAACGAAAAAAGCCCATTCGTCAGGATGGGCTTAGACGACAAAAAGCAAAAGGCCCAGTCTTTCGACTGAGCCCTTTGCTTTATTTGATGCCTGGCAGTTCCCTACTCTCGCATGGGGAGACCCCACACTACCATCGGCGCTACGGCGTTTCACTTCTGAGTTCGGCATGGGGTCAGGTGGGACCACCGCGCTACGGCCGCCAAGCAAATTCTTGATGCTCTGTACGCAATACTTTATCGCATCCGCTGCGTTGGCTGCGCTTGTAAAGTCAGTCACATACTCTTGTATGCTCCTTCCTTTCCTGCGCTTGCCGCCTTGCCGCTGCGCAAACTATTGCGTACTACAATCCGGTATCAATGCTGAATATTGTCTCTCAAATCGCCAAAACATCTTCGGCGTTGTAAGGTTAAGCCTCACGGTTCATTAGTACCGGTTAGCTCAACGCATCGCTGCGCTTACACACCCGGCCTATCAACGTCGTCGTCTTCAACGTTCCTTCAGGACTCTCAAGGAGTCAGGGAGAACTCATCTCGGGGCAAGTTTCGTGCTTAGATGCTTTCAGCACTTATCTCTTCCGCATTTAGCTACCGGGCAGTGCCATTGGCATGACAACCCGAACACCAGTGATGCGTCCACTCCGGTCCTCTCGTACTAGGAGCAGCCCCCCTCAGTTCTCCAGCGCCCACGGCAGATAGGGACCGAACTGTCTCACGACGTTCTAAACCCAGCTCGCGTACCACTTTAAATGGCGAACAGCCATACCCTTGGGACCTACTTCAGCCCCAGGATGTGATGAGCCGACATCGAGGTGCCAAACACCGCCGTCGATATGAACTCTTGGGCGGTATCAGCC
>NZ_VCHQ01000023.1 GCF_005860775.1 Klebsiella indica | reverse complement strand
GCTGCTGGAACTGGTTGAGATGGAAGTGCGTGAGCTGCTGTCTCAGTACGATTTCCCGGGCGACGACACGCCGATCGTTCGTGGTTCTGCTCTGAAAGCGCTGGAAGGCGATGCAGAGTGGGAAGCGAAAATCATCGAACTGGCTGGCTACCTGGATTCTTACATCCCGGAACCAGAGCGTGCGATTGACAAGCCGTTCCTGCTGCCGATCGAAGACGTATTCTCCATCTCCGGTCGTGGTACCGTTGTTACCGGTCGTGTAGAGCGCGGTATCATCAAAGTAGGTGAAGAAGTTGAGATCGTTGGTATCAAAGACACGCAGAAATCAACCTGTACTGGCGTAGAAATGTTCCGCAAACTGCTGGACGAAGGCCGTGCCGGTGAGAACGTTGGTGTTCTGCTGCGTGGTATCAAACGTGAAGAAATCGAACGTGGTCAGGTTCTGGCTAAGCCGGGCTCAATCAAGCCGCACACTAAGTTCGAATCTGAAGTGTACATTCTGTCCAAAGACGAAGGCGGCCGTCATACTCCGTTCTTCAAAGGCTACCGTCCGCAGTTCTACTTCCGTACAACTGACGTGACTGGCACCATCGAACTGCCGGAAGGCGTAGAGATGGTAATGCCGGGCGACAACATCAAAATGGTTGTTACCCTGATCCACCCGATCGCGATGGACGACGGTCTGCGTTTTGCAATCCGTGAAGGCGGCCGTACCGTTGGCGCAGGCGTTGTAGCGAAAGTTCTGGGCTAATTACTCGTTAATTAGTTTTGAATTGAAAAGGGCGCTTCGGCGCCCTTTTTGCTATCCCTTATACCTACTCATCATAGAAAGAGAGTCATATTTAGTCGCAATTTTTATACGTATCTGCTGTATATAAACGTATTTCCTCTATTGTAATTATAACTATTCTCATTTACACTTTGCGCAGAAATTGAACGGGGGCGATTATGTACGTTTGTTTGTGTAATGGTGTAAGTGATAAAAAAATTCGTCAGGCTGTACGTCAGTTTCACCCTCAATCATTTCAGCAATTGCGTAAATTTATTCCCGTTGGAAATCAATGTGGTAAATGCATCCGTGCGGTGCGAGAAGTGATGCAGGATGAATTAACACAAGTGCCAGAGTTTAAAGAGACCGCCTGAGCGACACTTTTTTTTTGACATCCCGGTAGCCCCATCTACGCTCTAAGAGTGGAAGCGGAGGGACTATAAAATGAAAGGTGATGTTAAAATCATAAATTATCTCAATAAACTATTGGGAAATGAGCTTGTCGCAATCAACCAGTATTTTCTCCATGCCCGTATGTTTAAAAACTGGGGGCTCACTCGTCTCAATGATGTCGAATACCATGAATCCATCGATGAAATGAAACACGCTGATAAATATATTGAGCGTATTTTGTTTCTTGAGGGGCTCCCAAACTTGCAGGATCTTGGCAAGCTGGGAATTGGTGAAGATGTCGAAGAGATGCTGCAGTCAGATCTTCGGCTAGAGCTGGAAGGAGCAAAAGACCTGCGTGAGGCTATTGCTTACGCCGATACTGTCCATGACTATGTTAGCCGGGATATGATGATTGAAATTCTGGCGGATGAAGAAGGGCATATCGACTGGCTTGAAACTGAGCTGGATCTCATCGGTAAAATTGGTCTGCCGAATTATCTGCAATCGCAGATTAAAGTGGAAGACTGAGTATTCCCGCCAGAAGCGTTTGCCCACTAACGATAAAACCCGCAGTCGCCAGGAATGGCCCGAAAGGCAGCGGGTTTTTTAGTACCGCTTTTCCCCTCCTTATGAACAGTACTAACGTGAAGACACAGGCGAAAAGAGCAGCCAGAAAAACCAGAACAGGTAAGGATTGCCAACCGTGCCAGGCGCCCAGCGCGGCAAGGAATTTTACATCACCATAGCCAAGCCCTTCCTTGTGATATAGCCAGCGATAAATCCAGTAAAGAAACGCCAGTACCACGTAGCCTGCCATTGCGCCCCACACGGCTTCAGGCAGTCCTGCCGATAAACAGCACTGGTGATAAAGCAACCCACTCCACAGGAGAGGGCAGGTAAACCGGTCAGGCAGCAACCCGGTTCGCTGATCGGAGATCCAAAGCAGTATCGATAAAGTAAAATAGACAATCAGGAAGGGGAGGGCGGTTAGCATCGATTACTCCATCTAATACGTTGTGGCCACCATCGCGAAAATGATCGCGCAGCACAACGCAGACGTGATGTCGTTATGCGGTTCCTCCAGAAGAAAAAGCGCAAAGCAAAACCAGCGAACATATTGTGGATAGCGGCTCGCATTACCGGGCAGGTGATTAATATCTACGCAGCGCTTGCGTCAGTCTGAGATTTGCGTATAATGCGCGGGCCTGTCTTAATCGACGGTAGGTTCAATCTGAACCTTAGGTAGCCGATTTGGTTATCTAACAATGCTCCCAATCGGGGGGCTACGTAAGAACGGTTACACTCTCCCATCAATCGTAATGGGTTCGAGGAGTAATCATTTTCGTTTATAAAATAATTGGAGCTCTGGTCTCATGCAGAACCAAAGAATCCGTATCCGCCTGAAAGCGTTTGATCATCGTCTGATCGATCAATCAACCGCGGAAATCGTCGAGACTGCTAAGCGCACTGGTGCGCAAGTCCGTGGTCCGATCCCGCTGCCGACCCGCAAAGAGCGCTTTACCGTTCTGATCTCTCCGCACGTCAACAAAGATGCGCGCGATCAGTACGAAATTCGCACTCACAAGCGTCTGGTTGACATCGTTGAGCCAACCGAGAAAACCGTTGATGCTCTGATGCGTCTGGACCTGGCTGCCGGTGTAGACGTGCAGATCAGCCTGGGTTAATCAGGTCATCGAGCGATTGAGAGGTTGAAACAATGATTGGTTTAGTCGGTAAAAAAGTGGGTATGACCCGCATCTTCACTGAAGATGGCGTCTCTATCCCAGTAACCGTAATCGAAGTTGAAGCAAACCGCGTTACTCAGGTTAAAGATCTGGCTAACGATGGCTACCGCGCTGTTCAGGTTACCACTGGTGCTAAAAAAGCTAACCGTGTAACCAAGCCGGAAGCGGGTCACTTCGCTAAAGCTGGCGTTGAAGCTGGCCGTGGTCTGTGGGAATTCCGTCTTGCTGACGGCGAAGAATTCACCGTAGGTCAGAATATTAGCGTTGAGCTGTTTGCTGATGTTAAAAAAGTTGACGTAACCGGTACCTCTAAAGGTAAAGGTTTTGCTGGTACCGTTAAGCGCTGGAACTTCCGTACCCAGGACGCGACTCACGGTAACTCCTTGTCCCACCGCGTTCCGGGTTCTATCGGTCAGAACCAGACTCCGGGCAAAGTGTTCAAAGGCAAGAAAATGGCAGGTCAGCTGGGTAACGAACGTGTAACCGTTCAGAGCCTGGACGTAGTACGTGTTGACGCTGAGCGCAACCTGCTGCTGGTTAAAGGCGCAGTCCCGGGTGCAACCGGTAGCGACCTGATCGTTAAACCAGCTGTGAAGGCGTAAGGGGATAGCAATGGAATTAGTATTGAAAGACGCGCAGAGCGCGCTGACTGTTTCCGAAACTACCTTCGGTCGTGATTTCAACGAAGCGCTGGTTCACCAGGTTGTTGTTGCTTATGCAGCTGGTGCTCGTCAGGGTACTCGTGCTCAGAAGACGCGTGCTGAAGTC
This sequence comes from Klebsiella indica, assembly GCF_005860775.1. Taxonomy (GTDB): domain Bacteria; phylum Pseudomonadota; class Gammaproteobacteria; order Enterobacterales; family Enterobacteriaceae; genus Klebsiella; species Klebsiella indica. Next base: position 23,989 of record NZ_VCHQ01000023.1, on the reverse strand, counting down.
ACTGGCTCCGGTAAAAAACCGTGGCGCCAGAAAGGTACTGGCCGTGCCCGTTCTGGTTCTATCAAGAGCCCGATCTGGCGTTCTGGTGGCGTGACCTTCGCTGCTCGTCCGCAGGACCACAGTCAAAAAGTTAATAAGAAGATGTACCGCGGCGCGCTGAAAAGCATTCTGTCCGAACTGGTACGTCAGGATCGTCTGATCGTTGTCGAGAAGTTCTCTGTAGAAGCGCCGAAAACTAAGCTGCTGGCTCAGAAACTGAAAGACATGGCTCTGGAAGATGTGCTGATCATCACCGGTGAGCTGGACGAGAACCTGTTCCTGGCTGCGCGCAACCTGCACAAGGTTGACGTACGCGATGCAACTGGTATCGACCCGGTTAGCCTGATCGCCTTCGACAAAGTCGTAATGACTGCTGATGCTGTTAAGCAAGTTGAGGAGATGCTGGCATGATTCGTGAAGAACGTCTGCTGAAGGTGCTGCGCGCACCGCACGTTTCTGAAAAAGCGTCTACTGCGATGGAAAAAACCAACACCATCGTTCTCAAAGTTGCTAAAGACGCGACCAAAGCAGAAATCAAAGCTGCTGTGCAGAAACTGTTTGAAGTCGAAGTCGAAGTCGTTAACACCCTGGTTGTTAAAGGGAAAGTTAAACGTCACGGACAGCGTATCGGTCGTCGTAGCGACTGGAAAAAAGCTTACGTCACCCTGAAAGAAGGCCAGAACCTGGACTTCGTTGGCGGCGCTGAGTAAGTCGGAGGAGTAATACAATGGCAGTTGTTAAATGTAAACCGACATCTCCGGGTCGTCGCCACGTTGTTAAAGTGGTTAACCCTGAGCTGCACAAGGGCAAACCTTTTGCTCCGCTGATTGAAAAAAACAGCAAATCCGGTGGTCGTAACAACAATGGCCGTATCACCACTCGTCATATCGGTGGTGGTCACAAACAGGCCTACCGTATTGTTGACTTTAAACGCAACAAAGACGGTATCCCGGCAGTTGTTGAACGTCTTGAGTACGATCCGAACCGTTCCGCGAATATCGCGCTGGTTCTGTACAAAGATGGCGAGCGCCGTTACATCCTGGCCCCGAAAGGCCTGAAAGCTGGCGACCAGATTCAGTCTGGCGTTGATGCTGCAATCAAACCAGGCAACACCCTGCCGATGCGCAACATCCCGGTTGGTTCTACCGTTCATAACGTAGAAATGAAACCAGGTAAAGGCGGTCAGCTGGCGCGTTCTGCGGGTACTTACGTTCAGATCGTTGCGCGCGATGGTGCTTATGTCACCCTGCGTCTGCGTTCTGGTGAAATGCGTAAAGTCGAAGCAGAGTGCCGTGCAACTCTGGGCGAAGTTGGCAATGCTGAGCATATGCTGCGCGTTCTGGGTAAAGCAGGTGCTGCACGCTGGCGTGGTGTTCGTCCGACCGTTCGCGGTACCGCGATGAACCCAGTCGATCACCCACATGGTGGTGGTGAGGGTCGTAACTTTGGTAAGCACCCGGTTACTCCGTGGGGCGTACAGACCAAAGGTAAGAAGACCCGCAGCAACAAGCGTACTGATAAATTCATCGTACGTCGCCGTAGCAAATAATTTTAGAGGATAAGCCATGCCACGTTCTCTCAAGAAAGGTCCTTTTATTGACCTGCACTTGCTGAAGAAGGTAGAGAAAGCGGTGGAAAGCGGAGACAAGAAGCCCCTGCGCACTTGGTCCCGTCGTTCAACGATCTTTCCTAACATGATCGGTTTGACCATCGCTGTCCATAATGGTCGTCAGCACGTTCCGGTATTTGTAACCGACGAAATGGTTGGTCACAAACTGGGTGAATTCGCACCGACTCGTACTTATCGCGGCCACGCTGCTGATAAAAAAGCGAAGAAGAAATAAGGTAGGAGGAAGAGATGGAAACTTTAGCTCAACATCGCCATGCTCGTTCTTCTGCTCAGAAGGTTCGCCTTGTTGCTGACCTGATTCGCGGTAAGAAAGTGTCGCAGGCCCTGGATATTCTGACCTACACCAATAAGAAAGCGGCTGTACTGGTCAAGAAAGTACTGGAATCTGCCATTGCTAACGCTGAACACAACGATGGCGCTGACATTGATGATCTGAAAGTTGCGAAAATTTTCGTAGACGAAGGCCCAAGCATGAAGCGCATTATGCCGCGTGCTAAAGGTCGTGCAGATCGCATCCTGAAGCGCACCAGCCACATTACTGTGGTTGTGTCCGATCGCTGAGACTCTGGAGACTAGCAATGGGTCAGAAAGTACATCCTAATGGTATTCGCCTGGGTATTGTAAAACCATGGAACTCTACCTGGTTTGCGAACACCAAAGAATTCGCTGACAACCTGGACAGCGATTTTAAAGTACGTCAGTACCTGACGAAGGAACTGGCGAAAGCGTCTGTATCTCGCATCGTTATCGAGCGTCCGGCTAAGAGCATTCGTGTGACTATTCATACAGCTCGTCCGGGTATCGTTATCGGTAAGAAAGGCGAAGACGTAGAAAAACTGCGCAAGGTCGTAGCGGATCTCGCTGGCGTGCCTGCACAGATCAATATTGCCGAAGTTCGTAAGCCTGAACTGGACGCTAAATTGGTTGCTGACAGCATCACTTCTCAGCTGGAACGTCGCGTTATGTTCCGTCGTGCGATGAAGCGTGCTGTACAGAACGCAATGCGTCTGGGCGCTAAAGGGATCAAAGTTGAAGTTAGCGGCCGTCTGGGCGGCGCGGAAATCGCACGTACCGAATGGTACCGCGAAGGTCGCGTACCGCTGCACACTCTGCGTGCTGACATCGACTACAACACCTCTGAAGCGCACACCACTTACGGTGTAATCGGCGTTAAGGTATGGATCTTCAAAGGTGAGATCCTGGGTGGTATGGCTGCTGTTGAACAACCGGAACCGGCTGCTCAACCTAAAAAGCAGCAGCGTAAAGGCCGTAAATAAGGAGCGTCGCTGATGTTACAACCAAAGCGTACAAAATTCCGTAAAGTGCATAAAGGCCGCAACCGTGGTCTGGCGCAGGGTACGGATGTTAGCTTCGGCACTTTCGGTCTGAAAGCTGTTGGCCGTGGTCGTCTGACTGCCCGTCAGATCGAAGCAGCACGTCGTGCTATGACCCGTGCAGTTAAGCGTCAAGGTAAGATCTGGATCCGAGTGTTCCCGGACAAACCGATCACCGAGAAGCCGCTGGAAGTTCGTATGGGTAAAGGTAAAGGTAACGTGGAGTATTGGGTTGCCTTGATTCAGCCGGGTAAAGTCCTTTATGAAATGGACGGCGTACCGGAAGAGCTGGCCCGTGAAGCATTCGGCCTGGCAGCAGCGAAACTGCCGATCAAAACCACCTTTGTAACTAAGACGGTGATGTAATGAAAGCAAAAGAGCTGCGTGAAAAAAGCGTTGAAGAGCTGAACGCTGAGCTGCTGAACCTGCTGCGTGAGCAGTTCAACCTGCGTATGCAGGCTGCAAGTGGCCAGCTGCAACAGACTCATCTGCTGAAGCAAGTGCGTCGTGATGTTGCACGCGTTAAGACTTTACTGACTCAGAAGGCGGGTGCGTAATGACCGATAAAATCCGTACTCTGCAAGGTCGCGTGGTTAGCGACAAAATGGAGAAATCCATTGTTGTTGCTATCGAACGTATGGTGAAACACCCGGTATACGGCAAATTCATCAAGCGTACGACCAAACTGCACGTACATGACGAGAACAACGAATGCGGTATCGGCGACAAGGTTGAAATCCGCGAATGCCGTCCGCTGTCCAAGACGAAGTCCTGGACTCTGGTTCGCGTTGTAGAGAAAGCGGTTCTGTAATACAGTACCTGCTCTCAACGAATAAACGGCTCAGTGATGGGCCGTTTATTTTTTCTACCCATATCTGATTTGCGGTGTTATAATGCCGCGCCCCCGATATGGGGCTTTTTTAACGACCTGATTTTTGGGTCTCAGTAGTAGTTGACATTAGCGGAGCACTAAAATGATCCAAGAACAGACTATGCTGAACGTCGCCGACAACTCCGGTGCACGTCGCGTAATGTGTATCAAGGTTCTGGGTGGCTCGCACCGTCGCTACGCAGGCGTAGGCGACATCATCAAGATCACCATCAAAGAAGCAATTCCGCGTGGTAAGGTCAAAAAAGGTGATGTGCTGAAGGCGGTAGTGGTGCGCACCAAGAAGGGTGTTCGTCGCCCGGACGGTTCTGTCATTCGCTTCGATGGTAATGCATGCGTTATTCTGAACAATAACAGCGAGCAGCCCATCGGTACGCGTATTTTTGGGCCGGTAACTCGTGAACTTCGCACCGAGAAGTTCATGAAAATTATCTCTCTGGCCCCAGAAGTACTCTAAGGAGCGAATCATGGCAGCGAAAATCCGTCGTGATGACGAAGTTATCGTGTTAACCGGTAAAGATAAAGGTAAGCGCGGTAAAGTTAAGAATGTCCTGTCTTCCGGCAAGGTCATTGTTGAAGGTATCAACCTGGTTAAGAAACACCAGAAGCCGGTTCCGGCTCTGAACCAACCGGGTGGCATCGTTGAAAAAGAAGCCGCTATTCAGGTTTCTAACGTTGCAATCTTCAATGCGGCAACCGGCAAGGCTGACCGTGTAGGCTTTAGATTTGAAGACGGTAAAAAAGTCCGTTTCTTTAAGTCTAACAGCGAAACTATCAAGTAATTTGGAGTAGTACGATGGCGAAACTGCATGATTACTACAAAGACGAAGTAGTTAAAAAACTCATGACCGAGTTTAACTACAATTCTGTCATGCAAGTCCCTCGGGTCGAGAAGATCACCCTGAACATGGGTGTTGGTGAAGCGATCGCTGACAAGAAACTGCTGGATAACGCAGCAGCCGATCTGACAGCAATCTCCGGTCAAAAACCGCTGATCACCAAAGCACGCAAATCAGTTGCAGGCTTCAAAATCCGTCAGGGCTATCCGATCGGCTGTAAAGTAACTCTGCGTGGCGAACGCATGTGGGAGTTCTTTGAGCGCCTGATCACTATTGCTGTACCGCGTATTCGTGACTTCCGTGGCTTGTCCGCTAAGTCTTTCGATGGTCGTGGTAACTACAGCATGGGTGTCCGTGAGCAGATCATCTTCCCAGAAATCGACTACGATAAAGTCGACCGCGTTCGTGGTTTGGATATTACCATTACCACTACTGCGAAATCTGATGAAGAAGGCCGCGCTCTGCTGGCTGCCTTTGACTTCCCGTTCCGCAAGTAAGGTAGGGTTACTTAATGGCTAAGCAATCAATGAAAGCACGCGAAGTAAAACGCGTGGCTTTAGCTGATAAATTCTTCGCGAAACGCGCTGAACTGAAAGCTATCATCTCTGATGTGAACGCTTCTGACGAAGATCGTTGGAACGCCGTTCTCAAGCTGCAGACTCTGCCGCGTGATTCCAGCCCGTCTCGTCAGCGTAATCGCTGCCGTCAAACAGGTCGTCCGCATGGTTTCCTGCGGAAATTCGGGTTGAGCCGTATTAAGGTCCGTGAAGCCGCTATGCGCGGTGAAATCCCGGGTCTGAAAAAGGCTAGCTGGTAATTGTCACCAATTGAATCACGGGAGTAAAGACAGATGAGCATGCAAGATCCGATCGCGGATATGCTGACCCGTATCCGTAACGGTCAGGCCGCGAACAAAGCTGCGGTCACCATGCCTTCCTCCAAGCTGAAAGTGGCAATTGCCAACGTGCTGAAGGAAGAAGGTTTTATTGAAGATTTTAAAGTTGAAGGCGACACCAAGCCGGAACTGGAAGTGACGCTTAAGTATTTCCAGGGTAAAGCTGTTGTAGAAAGCATTCAGCGTGTCAGCCGCCCAGGTCTGCGCATCTACAAACGTAAAGATGAGCTGCCGAAAGTTATGGCGGGTCTGGGTATCGCGGTTGTTTCTACCTCTAAAGGTGTTATGACCGATCGTGCAGCGCGCCAGGCTGGTCTTGGTGGCGAAATTATCTGCTACGTAGCCTAATCGGAGGAAAAAATGTCTCGTGTTGCTAAAGCACCGGTCGTTGTTCCTGCCGGCGTTGATGTAAAAATCAACGGTCAGGTTATTACGATCAAAGGTAAAAACGGCGAGCTGACTCGTACTCTCAACGATGCTGTTGACGTTAAACATGCAGATAATGCACTGACCTTCGGTCCGCGTGATGGTTACGTAGACGGTTGGGCTCAGGCTGGTACCGCGCGTGCCCTGCTGAACTCAATGGTTATCGGTGTTACCGAAGGCTTCACTAAGAAGCTGCAGCTGGTTGGTGTAGGTTATCGTGCAGCGGTTAAAGGGAATGTAGTAAACCTGTCTTTAGGTTTCTCTCACCCGGTTGACCACCAGCTGCCAGCAGGTGTTACTGCAGAGTGTCCGACTCAGACTGAAATCGTGCTGAAAGGCGCTGATAAGCAGGTGATCGGTCAGGTTGCAGCAGATCTGCGCGCCTACCGTCGTCCTGAGCCTTATAAAGGCAAGGGTGTTCGTTACGCCGACGAAGTCGTGCGTACCAAAGAGGCTAAGAAGAAGTAAGGTAACACTATGGATAAGAAATCTGCTCGTATCCGTCGTGCGACCCGCGCACGCCGCAAGCTCCAGGAGCTGGGCGCAACTCGCCTGGTGGTACATCGTACCCCGCGTCATATTTACGCACAGGTAATTGCACCGAACGGTTCTGAAGTTCTGGTAGCTGCTTCTACTGTAGAAAAAGCTATCGCTGAACAACTGAAGTACACCGGTAACAAAGACGCGGCAGCAGCTGTGGGTAAAGCTGTTGCTGAACGCGCTCTGGAAAAAGGCATCAAAGATGTGTCCTTTGACCGTTCCGGGTTCCAATATCATGGTCGTGTCCAGGCACTGGCAGATGCTGCCCGTGAAGCTGGCCTTCAGTTCTAAGGTAGAGGTGTAAGATGGCTCACATCGAAAAACAAGCTGGCGAACTGCAGGAAAAGCTGATCGCGGTAAACCGCGTATCTAAAACCGTTAAAGGTGGTCGTATTTTCTCCTTCACAGCTCTGACTGTCGTTGGCGATGGTAACGGTCGCGTTGGTTTTGGTTACGGTAAAGCGCGTGAAGTTCCAGCAGCGATCCAGAAAGCGATGGAAAAAGCCCGTCGCAATATGATTAACGTCGCGCTGAACCACGGCACCCTGCAGCACCCGGTTAAAGGTGTTCACACGGGTTCTCGTGTATTCATGCAGCCAGCTTCCGAAGGTACCGGTATTATCGCCGGTGGCGCAATGCGCGCTGTTCTGGAAGTTGCTGGGGTTCATAACGTTCTGGCTAAAGCATATGGTTCCACCAACCCGATCAACGTGGTTCGTGCAACTATTGATGGCCTGGAAAATATGAATTCTCCAGAAATGGTCGCTGCCAAGCGTGGTAAATCCGTTGAAGAAATTCTGGGGAAATAAACCATGGCAAAGACTATTAAAATTACTCAAACCCGCAGTGCAATCGGTCGTCTGCCGAAACACAAGGCAACGCTGCTTGGCCTGGGTCTGCGTCGTATTGGTCACACCGTAGAGCGCGAGGATACTCCTGCTGTTCGTGGTATGGTCAACGCGGTTTACTTCATGGTTAAAGTTGAGGAGTAAGAGATGCGTTTAAATACTCTGTCTCCGGCCGAAGGCTCCAAAAAGGCGGGTAAACGCCTGGGTCGTGGTATCGGTTCTGGCCTCGGTAAAACCGGTGGTCGTGGTCACAAAGGTCAGAATTCACGTTCTGGCGGTGGCGTACGTCGCGGTTTCGAAGGTGGTCAGATGCCTCTGTACCGTCGTCTGCCGAAATTCGGTTTCACTTCTCGTAAAGCGATGATCACTGCAGAAGTTCGTCTGTCTGATCTGGCTCACGTTGAAGGCGATGTAATCGACCTGAACACGCTGAAAGCGGCTAACATTATCGGTATCCAGATCGAGTTCGCGAAAGTGATCCTGTCTGGTGAAGTCTCTCGTCCGGTAACTGTTCGTGGCCTGCGCGTGACGAAAGGTGCTCGTGCTGCTATCGAAGCTGCTGGCGGTAAAATTGAGGAATAAGTAGCAGATGGCTAAGCAACCAGGATTAGATTTTCAAAGTGCCAAAGGTGGGATTGGCGAACTGAAACGCAGACTGCTGTTTGTAATCGGTGCGCTGATTGTGTTCCGTATTGGCTCTTTTATTCCGATCCCTGGTATCGATGCCACTGTCCTTGCCAAACTGCTTGAGCAACAGCGAGGCACCATCATTGAAATGTTTAACATGTTCTCTGGTGGTGCTCTCAGCCGTGCTTCTATCTTTGCTCTGGGTATCATGCCGTATATTTCGGCGTCGATTATTGTCCAGCTGTTAACGGTTGTTTATCAGCCGTTAGCTGAATTGAAGAAAGAAGGGGAGTCTGGTCGTCGTAAGATCAGCCAGTACACCCGCTACGGTACTCTGGTATTGGCGATATTCCAGTCGATCGGTATTGCTACCGGTCTGCCGAATATGCCTGGTATGCAGGGCCTGGTCATTAATCCGGGCTTTGCATTCTATTTCACCGCTGTTGTTAGTCTGGTTACAGGAACCATGTTCCTGATGTGGTTGGGCGAACAGATTACAGAGCGCGGTATCGGTAACGGTATCTCAATCATTATCTTCGCCGGTATTGTTGCGGGACTTCCGCCAGCCATTGGCCATACTATTGAGCAAGCGCGTCAAGGCGACCTGCACTTCCTCCTGTTGCTGTTGGTTGCAGTATTAGTATTTGCAGTGACGTTCTTTGTTGTCTTTGTTGAACGTGGTCAACGTCGCATTGTGGTTAACTACGCGAAACGTCAGCAGGGTCGTCGTGTCTATGCTGCACAGAGCACACATTTGCCGCTGAAAGTGAATATGGCAGGGGTAATCCCGGCAATCTTCGCTTCCAGTATTATCCTGTTCCCGGCAACCATCACATCATGGTTCGGGGGCGGTACTGGTTGGAACTGGCTGACAACAATTTCGCTGTATTTGCAGCCTGGGCAACCGCTTTATGTGTTACTCTATGCGTCTGCAATCATCTTCTTCTGTTTCTTCTACACAGCGTTGGTTTTCAATCCGCGTGAAACAGCAGATAACCTGAAGAAGTCCGGTGCATTTGTACCAGGAATTCGTCCGGGAGAGCAAACGGCGAAGTATATCGATAAAGTAATGACCCGCCTGACTTTGGTTGGCGCGTTGTACATTACTTTTATCTGCCTGATCCCGGAGTTCATGCGTGATGCAATGAAAGTACCGTTCTACTTCGGTGGGACCTCACTGCTTATCGTTGTTGTCGTGATTATGGACTTTATGGCTCAAGTGCAAACTCTGATGATGTCCAGTCAGTATGAGTCTGCATTGAAGAAGGCGAACCTGAAAGGCTACGGCCGTTAATTGGTCGCCCGAGAAGTTACGGAGAGTAAAAATGAAAGTTCGTGCTTCCGTCAAGAAATTATGCCGTAACTGCAAAATCGTTAAGCGTGATGGTGTCATCCGTGTGATTTGCAGTGCCGAGCCAAAGCATAAACAGCGCCAAGGCTGATTTATTCGCATATTTTTCTTGCAAAGTTGGGTTGAGCTGGCTAGATTAGCCAGCCAATCTTTTGTATGTCTGTACGTTTCCATTTGAGTATCCTGAAAACGGGCTTTTCAGCATGGTGCGTACATATTAAATAGTAGGAGTGCATAGTGGCCCGTATAGCAGGCATTAACATTCCTGATCACAAACATACCGTAATCGCTTTAACTGCAATTTTCGGTATCGGCAAGACCCGTTCTAAAGCCATCTGCGCTGACACGGGTATCGCTGAAAATGTTAAGATCAGTGAGCTGTCTGAAGAGCAAATTGATTCTCTGCGTGAAGCAGTAGGTAAATTTGTCGTTGAAGGTGATCTGCGCCGTGAAATCACCCTTAGCATCAAGCGTCTGATGGACCTTGGTTGCTATCGTGGTTTGCGTCATCGTCGTGGTCTTCCGGTTCGCGGTCAGCGTACTAAGACCAACGCACGTACCCGTAAGGGTCCGCGTAAACCGATCAAGAAATAATCGGGGTGATTGAATAATGGCAAAGGCACCAGTTCGTGCACGTAAACGTGTAAGAAAACAAGTCTCTGATGGCGTGGCTCATGTCCATGCTTCTTTTAACAACACCATCGTTACCATTACCGATCGTCAGGGTAACGCGCTGGGTTGGGCAACAGCCGGTGGTTCCGGTTTCCGTGGTTCCCGCAAATCCACTCCGTTCGCAGCTCAGGTTGCAGCAGAGCGTTGCGCTGAAGCCGTAAAAGAATACGGCATCAAGAATCTGGAAGTTATGGTCAAAGGTCCGGGTCCAGGTCGCGAATCTACTATTCGTGCACTGAACGCCGCTGGTTTCCGCATCACTAACATTACTGATGTGACTCCGATCCCTCATAACGGTTGTCGTCCGCCGAAAAAACGTCGCGTATAACGCGTTCGTTTCCAGGTTTGTTGGAGAAAGAAAATGGCAAGATATTTGGGTCCTAAGCTCAAGCTGAGCCGTCGTGAAGGCACCGACTTATTCCTTAAGTCCGGCGTTCGCGCGATCGATACCAAGTGTAAAATTGAACAAGCTCCTGGCCAGCACGGTGCGCGTAAACCGCGTCTGTCTGACTATGGTGTGCAGTTGCGTGAAAAGCAAAAAGTTCGCCGTATGTACGGTGTGCTGGAGCGTCAGTTCCGTAACTATTATAAAGAAGCAGCACGTCTGAAAGGCAACACCGGTGAAAACCTGTTAGCTCTGCTGGAAGGTCGTCTGGACAACGTTGTATACCGTATGGGCTTCGGCGCGACTCGTGCTGAATCACGTCAACTGGTTAGCCACAAAGCTATCATGGTAAACGGTCGTGTTGTTAACATCGCTTCTTATCAGGTTAAAGCGAATGACGTTGTTAGCATTCGTGAGAAGGCGAAAAAGCAATCTCGCGTGAAAGCCGCTCTGGAGCTGGCTGAGCAGCGTGAAAAGCCAACCTGGCTGGAAGTTGATGCTGGCAAGATGGAAGGTACGTTTAAGCGTCAGCCTGAGCGTTCTGATCTGTCTGCGGACATTAACGAACACCTGATCGTCGAGCTTTACTCTAAGTAAAGCTTAGTACCAAAGAGAGGACACAATGCAGGGTTCTGTGACAGAGTTTCTAAAACCGCGCCTGGTCGATATCGAGCAAGTGAGTTCGACGCACGCCAAGGTGACCCTTGAACCTTTAGAGCGTGGCTTCGGCCATACTCTGGGTAACGCACTGCGCCGTATTCTGCTCTCATCGATGCCGGGTTGCGCGGTGACCGAGGTTGAGATTGATGGTGTACTTCATGAGTACAGCACCAAAGAAGGCGTTCAGGAAGATATCCTTGAAATCCTGCTCAACCTGAAAGGGCTGGCGGTGAGAGTTCAGGGTAAAGATGAAGTCATCCTTACTTTGAACAAATCTGGCATTGGCCCTGTGACCGCAGCCGACATTACCCATGACGGGGATGTCGAAATCGTCAAGCCGCAACATGTGATCTGCCACCTGACCGATGAGAACGCGTCTATTAGCATGCGTATCAAGGTTCAGCGCGGTCGCGGTTATGTGCCGGCTTCTGCCCGAATTCATTCGGAAGAAGATGAGCGCCCAATCGGCCGTCTGCTGGTCGACGCATGCTACAGCCCTGTAGAGCGTATTGCCTACAATGTTGAAGCAGCGCGTGTAGAACAGCGTACCGACCTGGACAAGCTGGTCATCGAAATGGAAACCAACGGCACAATCGATCCTGAAGAGGCGATTCGTCGTGCGGCAACCATCCTGGCAGAACAACTGGAAGCTTTCGTTGACTTACGTGATGTACGTCAGCCGGAAGTGAAAGAAGAGAAACCAGAATTCGATCCGATCCTGCTGCGCCCTGTTGACGATCTCGAATTGACTGTCCGCTCTGCTAACTGCCTCAAGGCAGAAGCTATCCACTATATCGGTGATCTGGTACAGCGTACCGAGGTTGAGTTGCTGAAAACGCCGAACCTGGGTAAAAAATCTCTTACTGAGATTAAAGACGTGCTGGCTTCTCGTGGTCTGTCACTGGGCATGCGCCTGGAAAACTGGCCACCGGCAAGCATTGCTGACGAGTAACCGGATCACAGGTTAAGGTTTTACTGAGAAGGATAAGGTCATGCGCCATCGTAAGAGTGGTCGTCAACTGAACCGCAACAGCAGCCATCGCCAGGCTATGTTCCGTAACATGGCTGGTTCGCTGGTTCGTCATGAAATCATCAAGACGACCCTGCCGAAAGCGAAAGAACTGCGTCGCGTAGTTGAGCCGCTGATTACTCTTGCCAAGACTGATAGCGTTGCTAATCGTCGTCTGGCATTCGCCCGTACTCGTGATAATGAGATCGTGGCAAAACTGTTTAACGAGCTGGGCCCGCGTTTCGCGAGCCGCGCCGGTGGTTACACTCGCATTCTGAAGTGTGGCTTCCGCGCAGGCGACAATGCACCGATGGCATACATCGAGCTGGTTGATCGCTCTGAATCGAAAGCAGAAGCTGCTGCAGAGTAATCTACAGTAACGTAAAAAAACCCGCTCCGGCGGGTTTTTTTATATCCACAGAAGCTGTGCTTCACTACAATACCTGTATTATTTTTGTTCATCCTCGGAGCCGTGTCATGTGGTTACTGGATCAGTGGGCAGAGCGCCATATCCTTGATGCTCAGAACAAAGGTGAATTTGATAATCTTGCTGGTTGCGGGGAACCGTTAACCCTGGATGATGATTCGCATGTCCCTCCTGAGCTGCGGGCTGGTTATCGCTTACTTAAAAACGCGGGATGTTTACCTCCTGAACTGGAGCAGAGAAAAGAAGCCGTTGAGCTTGCTGACTTACTTAAAACGGTTCAGGAAAACGATAGCCGATATACGGAATTGAGTCGCCGCTTGTTATTACTTGAGTTAAAGCTTCGCCAGGCTGGGCTGAACACTGATTTCTTGCGCGGTGATTATGCGGATCGATTGCTGGATAAAATTAACGAGAGGTAATGATGTATCGCATCGGTGAACTGGCAAAGCTGGCTGATGTTACGCCTGATACCATCCGTTACTATGAAAAGCAGCAGATGATGGATCATGATGTGCGTACAGAAGGAGGATTTCGCCTTTATTCAGACAATGATCTGCAAAGGCTTCGGTTTATTCGTTATGCCAGGCAGTTGGGCTTTACTCTGGAATCGATCCGCGAGCTACTTTCGATCCGTATTGATCCAGAGCATCATACCTGTCAGGAGTCAAAAGGGATCGTCCAGGCGCGTTTAAATGACGTTGAATCACGTATCGCAGAGTTGGAAACTATGCGTCGTTCACTGCAGCGTCTCAATGATGCCTGCTGTGGAACAGCCCACAGTAGTGTGTACTGTTCAATTCTCGAAGCGCTGGAACAAGGAGCAAACAGCCCACACAGAGAACGTTGATTTATGCCGTGTGGATCATAGTCGTATTAATCTGGAGAGTTTATGAGTCGTTATCAGCATACCAAAGGACAAATACAAAATAATGCCATCGAAGCGCTTCTTCATGACCCGTTATTCAGGCAGCGAGTTGAGAAGAATAAAAAGGGAAAAGGAAGCTATAAGCGTAAGGACAAACATGTGGGGCGTAATGACCGGGAGGCCAGTGGCAAGAGCGTGAATCACTTTTTTACCACTGGCCTTCTGCTTTTATCGTCTGATTAAGAACGATTGTTCTGTTCTTTTAGCAGGTCACGAATTTCGCTCAGTAGCACTTCTTCTTTTGACGGAGCTGGCGGTGTAGCCGGAGCCTCTTCTTTTTTCCGATTCAGTTTGTTCATCAGTTTGATTGCCATAAAAATTGCAAATGCCACAATGACAAAATCAAAGATGTTCTGGATAAATACTCCGTAATGCATCACGACAGCAGGAACATCCCCCTGCGCATCCCGAAGCGTAACGGCAAATTGTTTAAAATCGATCCCTCCAATCAGCAAGCCGAGCGGCGGCATAATAATATCGGCAACCAATGACGAGACGATTTTACCAAATGCGGCACCAATTATGACACCGACCGCCAGATCGACAACATTGCCGCGCATCGCAAATTCGCGAAATTCTTTCAAAAAACTCATTCTATTCTCCTTGAGCCAGCTAACACTAATAAGTTTACCAAATGTATCTCTATTTTCCATTCTCAAGAAATAATTGCCGAAAAATATTATCCATTAAGTAATAAGGGATAAAAGAACGCATCTGGCTGATGTCTGAAAACTATAGAAAGAAAGGACTAGGTTGGAAAAGCCTCTCAACGTCAGAAATGAATTTTTTGTCTGTCAGGAACATAATGACGTGATCACCCTGCTCAATACGCAGGTTGTTATTCGCGATCATGACATCATTGCCGCGTACTACCGCTCCAATAATTGTACCGGGGGGAAGCTTAATCTCATCGATAGAACGACCAACAACCCTTGAAGTACTTTCATCACCGTGTGCTACGGCTTCAATGGCTTCAGCGACGCCGCGGCGTAGCGAAGAAACGCCGACGATATCGGCTTTGCGCACATGGCTGAGCAGTGCGGAAATCGTGGCCTGCTGCGGTGAAATTGCAATGTCGATCACGCTCCCCTGAACCAGATCAACATAGGCCCGGCGTTGGATTAGCACCATGACTTTTTTGGCGCCCATGCGTTTAGCGAGCATTGCCGACATAATATTGGCTTCGTCATCATTGGTGACAGCAATAAACAGATCAACCTGATCAATATGCTCTTCAGCCAGTAGTTCCTGATCTGAGGCATCACCAAAAAAGACAATTGTATTCTGTAATTTTTCAGCAAGTTCCGCAGCACGTTGCTGATTTCGCTCAATAAGTTTGACGCTGTAATCTTTTTCCAACCGATGAGCAAGCCCTGCCCCGATATTTCCGCCACCAACCAGCATGATTCGCTTATAAGGCTTTTCGAGACGCTGAAGTTCGCTCATTACTGCACGGATATGCTGGGATGAAGCAATGAAAAAAACCTCATCTCCGGCTTCGACGATTGTTGAGCCTTGTGGCCTGATAGGCCGATCGTGACGGAATATCGCGGCAACGCGGGTATCAATATGCGGCATGTGTTCGCGCATCGTTGAAAGCGCATTTCCAACCAGAGGACCACCGTAGTAGGCTTTAACGACCGCCAGGCTGACTTTTCCCTCGGCAAAGTTAACCACTTGTAAGGCGCCGGGATATTCGATCAGGCGATAAATGTTATCAATGACCAACTGTTCAGGTGCGATTAGATGGTCAATCGGAACTGCTTCTGAATGAAAAAGCTTATCGGCATCGCGAACATAATCTGGTGAACGGATGCGGGCAATACGGTTGGGTGTATTAAATAATGAATAAGCAACCTGGCAAGCCACCATGTTGGTTTCATCAGAGCTAGTCACGGCAACCAGCATATCCGCATCATCCGCGCCGGCTTCGCGCAGCACCCGGGGATGCGAACCATGCCCCTGAACGACACGCAGGTCGAATTTGTCCTGCAGACTGCGAAGACGGTCGCCATTAGTGTCAACCAGGGTAATGTCATTGTTCTCTCCGACCAGGTTTTCAGCCAGCGTGCCGCCGACCTGCCCGGCGCCCAGAATGATAATTTTCATCAGTCGCGACCCGTTATCTCATCACTTTTTGATTAGCTTAGCGTAAAAGAAGCCATCGCCTTCTTCCGCGCCTGGCAGATTTTGCACGCCCGGTTGAGCGAGGGTTCCGGTGCCGGTCAGGGTGGCGTCCGGGGTGCGCTGTAAAAAGGCCTGAATCTGTTGGCTATTCTCTTCCGGCAGGACGGAACAGGTTGCATAGACCAGTGTTCCTCCTGACTTTAAATGTGGCCATATGGCATCCAGAATTTCCGACTGTAATTTTGCCAGTTCAGCAATATCACGATCGCGGCGTAGCCATTTTATGTCCGGGTGACGACGAATGACGCCGGTGGCTGAGCAAGGAGCATCCAGCAGAATACGGTCAAATTTCTGCTCGCCACACCATTGCGCGGGATACCGACCATCGCCCTGTTTGACGGTTGCCTTCATCCCCAGACGTTTAAGGTTATCGTAAACGCGTGAAAGACGCTGTTCGTCGACATCGACAGCCAACACCTGCGCTTCTGGCGCGGCTTCGAGTATATGCGTTGTTTTCCCCCCCGGTGCGGCACACAAATCCAGGATTTGCTCGCCGTTTTGTGGGGCGAGGAAGCTAACACAGCCTTGCGCGGAAGCATCCTGAACCGTAACCCAACCCTTTTCAAAACCGGGTAAAGCGTGAACCGGCACCGGAGACTCAATACGCAGGGCGTCAGGATAGGCCGGGTGGGGAAAACCATTCATTCCCGCCTCCTGCAATAACGTGAGCCAGCCATCGCGTGAATGATGTGTACGGTTCACACGTAGCCACATTGGAGGACGTTGGTTGTTGGCTTCGACAATCGCTTCCCATTGGGTGGGCCAGGCGTTTTGCAGACGTTTTAGCAGCCAGGATGGATGCAGAAAACGCGCCTCGCTGGTTGCAAACTCAGCCAGCAACTCTTCCTGCTGGCGCTGAAACTGGCGCAAAACGCCATTGATCAGCCCTTTAAGCTGTGGGCGCTTAATAGCAACAGCGCCTTCAACCGTTTCCGCGAGGGCCGCATGTGGTGGAATTCGTGTGTGCAATAGCTGGTAAAACCCTACCATGATCAGGTAATGCACGGTACGTTGCTTACCGGTCATTGGGCGAGACATTAATTGATTAATCAGCCACTCCAGCTGCGAAAGGGTGCGCAACACGCCAAAGCACAGCTCCTGAAGTAGCGCTTTGTCTTTATCGGAGACTTTTTGCTGGAGTGGTGGCAGGACATTACTTAAGGATTGCCCTTGCTCAACGACCTGCTCAACGGCCTGTGCCGCCAGACTGCGTAAATTTTGTTTTTTCATAACCGCAAAAATAAAAATGCCCGGTAACACCGGGCGTAGTAAGACGTGACCGTCAGGCCAGACGGTTGCCAGGAATAAACCATTCCCGACGTGAATTTAAAAGATCCTGCGCGCTCATTGCCTTCTTACCTGCGGGTTGAAGGGAGAGCAGGTTCAGGATGCCGTTGCCGGTCGCAACCTGAATGCCTTGTTTAGTCGCGTCAAGAATGGTGCCCGGTTCCGCTTGCGTTACCCGCTCTATCACTGACGCCTGCCACACTTTTACCGGCTGACCGTCAATTTCCATCCAGCTCATCGGCCAGGGATTAAAGGCACGGATGCAGCGTTCAAGCTGTGCAGCAGAGAGAGACCAGTTCATACGCGCCTCTTCTTTGCTGAGTTTTTCAGCGTGAGTGGCCAGGGCGTTGTCCTGTACTTCTGGCTTCGTGGTACCGTTTTCTAACTGTTTCAGCGTTTCAATCAGCCCCTGCGGGCCAAGATCCGCCAGCTTGTCATACAGTGTGCCGCTGGTGTCTTCTGCGGTGATTGGACAGGCAAGTTTATAGAGCATATCGCCAGTATCCAGACCCACATCCATTTGCATGATGGTGACGCCCGTTTCGGCATCACCAGCCCAAAGTGAACGTTGGATCGGCGCTGCGCCACGCCAGCGCGGGAGCAGGGAACCGTGAACGTTGATGCAGCCGAGTCGGGGCATATCCAACACCGCTTTTGGCAGAATCAGGCCATACGCCACCACGACCATTACGTCAGCGTGTAAGTCTGCGACTAAATGCTGATTTTCTTGTGGACGCAGGGAGGCAGGCTGAAAAACCGCTAGTCCTTTCTCTTCCGCCAGCACTTTCACCGGGCTGGGCATCAGCTTTTTACCGCGTCCTGCCGGGCGGTCGGGTTGGGTAAACACGCCAACGACGTTGTGTCCAGAAGACAACAGCGCGTCAAGATGACGCGCTGCAAAGTCAGGTGTACCCGCAAAAATAATACGTAGTGAGTCTGACACGTGGGTTTCTGTCCTTAAGCTCGGGCTTTCAGTCGATCGAGTTTCTCAACTTTCTGACGAATACGCTGTTGCTTCAGCGGCGACAGATAATCGATAAACAGCTTACCGACCAGATGATCCATTTCGTGCTGAATACAGATAGCCAACAGACCGTCGGCCTCCAGCTCAAAAGATTTACCGTCGCGGTCGAGTGCGCGAATTTTTACTTTCTCTGCTCGCGGCACTAAAGCTCTCTGTTCCGGAATAGACAGGCAGCCTTCTTCAATCCCCGTTTCACCGCTTTTTTCCAGCAGTTCCGGGTTGATTAATACCAGACGTTCATCGCGGTTTTCCGAAACATCAATTACGATGATACGTTGATGAATATCGACCTGCGTCGCCGCCAGACCAATACCTTCTTCTGCGTACATCGTCTCGAACATATCATCGACGATGCGCTGAATTTCTGCATTTACTTTTTCTACCGGCTTTGCGACTTTGCGAAGACGCTCGTCCGGAATATGTAACACTTGCAAAACTGACATAGTTATCCAGAGTTGTGTTCAGGAGTTAGAAAGACTATGACTTCTATTCTAGACAAAACCCCCTCCAATTGACAGTCTCGCTGACCAATCGCAAAGATTGTCAGAGCCGCTTGTGGCAGGGGAATAGGGATGACGCCAAAGGAAATTTGGTTACGTTTGATGAGGGTGAGCAGCCTGTATGGCGAGGCTGCCATCATGGTTGCCCGCCAGTTGCGTTCAAGTTCAACATTAGATTATGAGAATCTGCGTGCCTGTGGTCTAAATTCTGTGCAGTCTCAGCATTTTCTCGGTGTTAGCCAGAGTGAGGTTGATGCAACGTTGCAATGGCTGGAACGACCAAATTGTCATCTACTCACTGCTGATGAGCCTCTTTATCCCCCCCAGTTGCGAGCCATTGTCGATTTTCCCGGTGCGGTTTTTGTATGTGGAGATCCTGCATTACTGAGTTGCCGACAGTTGGCGATCGTTGGAAGCAGGGCACATTCGTGGTATGGCGCTCGTTGGGGAAAGTTATTTAGCAAGGTTTTAGTTCGATATGGCGTCATTATCACTAGCGGATTGGCGTTAGGAATTGATGGTATTGCTCATCGTGGCGCGCTGGAAGGGAAAGGCAAAACGATTGCTGTTTTGGGGAATGGTCTAAGCAAGATCTATCCTCGCCGTCATCAGGCATTAGCAGATCAGATTATTCATACTGGCGGCACCATACTTTCTGAATTTCCGCTGTTTACTCCTCCATTACCCTGTAATTTCCCACGTCGTAACCGGATTATTAGTGGGTTAAGCGCTGGCGTACTGGTTGTCGAAGCAGCACTGAAAAGTGGCTCATTAGTGACAGTTCGTTGTGCTCTCGATCAGGGAAGAGACGTTTTTGCCATACCGGGACCGATTGGGAGCCCGGGCTCGGAAGGTCCCCACTGGCTCATCAAGCAGGGCGCAATTCCCGTGACGACACCGGAAGACATCGTTGAATATTGGCAGGATGAATGGTCATGTGTTCTCAATAAAGCGGATAGCGTAAATAATTGCGACGATCCGCCATTTGTGGCATTGCCATTTCCAGAGCTCCTGGCTAACGTAGGAGATGAGGTAACACCTGTTGACGTTGTCGCTGAACGTGCCGGCCAATCTGTGCCAGTAACCGTAGCCCAGCTACTTGAACTGGAGTTAGCAGGCTGGATCGCAGCTGTACCCGGCGGCTATGTCCGATTAAGGAGGGCAAGCCATGTTCGACGTACTGATGTATTTGTTTGAGACTTATATCCATAACGAAGCTGAAATGCACGTGGACCAGGATAAGCTGACTCGGGATCTTACCGATGCTGGTTTTGAACGAGAGGATATTTATAACGCGCTGATGTGGCTCGAAAAACTGGCTGATTACCAGGAAGGGCTTGTTGCGCCGATGCTATTGGCTTCTGACCCACTCTCGTTGCGGGTGTATACCGATGAGGAGTGCCAGCGTCTGGATGCGAGTTGCCGGGGTTTTTTACTCTTCCTTGAACAAATTCAGGTGCTGAATCTCGAAACGCGGGAAATGGTGATAGAGCGGGTGCTGGCGCTGGATACAGCAGAGTTTGATCTTGAGGATCTGAAGTGGGTCATCCTGATGGTGTTGTTCAATATTCCAGGCTGCGAAAATGCCTATCAGCAAATGGAAGAATTACTCTTTGAAGTAAATGAAGGTATGCTGCATTAATATTTTGCCGCGACATTAGAGTTGTTATGACCAAATCAGCACTGTTTTCGGTGCGTAAAAACGAGCCTTGCCCCCAGTGTGGTAGGGAACTGGTGATACGCTCCGGGAAACATGGCCCTTTTCTCGGCTGTTCACATTATCCAGATTGTGATTATGTCCGTCCTCTGAAAAATCAGGCGGACGGACATGTTGTAAAAGTCCTGGAGGGACAGTCTTGTCCGTTATGCGGAGCTGTACTGGTATTGCGCCATGGGCGCTTCGGTATGTTTATTAGTTGTAACCGCTATCCAGAGTGTGGGCATACTGAACTCATTGACAAACCGGATGAGACCGCAATAGTCTGCCCGGCGTGTCGTCAAGGGCATCTGGTCCAGCGGCGCTCGCGCTTCGGTAAAAATTTCTATTCCTGCGATCGTTATCCTGATTGCCAGTTTGTTATTAACTTCAAACCGGTAGTGGGCGAATGCCCTGAATGTCATTACCCGTTACTTATCGAAAAGAAAACGGCGCAGGGCGTTAAGCGTTTTTGTGCCAGTAAACAATGTGGAAAGCCGGTACCGGCGGAACAAAATCAGTGAATAATTACCAGCCTTCAGAAATCATCGCACATGCTTTGACGGTTCTTAATAATGAGCACGTCATTGCGTATCCTACGGAAGCCGTTTTTGGTATTGGTTGCGACCCCGATAGCGAAAATGCCGTCATGCGCCTGCTGGCGCTTAAACAGCGGCCTGTTGATAAAGGCCTCATTCTTATTGCAGCCGACTTTGCGCAACTGAAACCGTATGTTGATGATACCCGTCTTAGCGATGAGCGGCGTGCTGCTATCTTTTCCTGCTGGCCGGGGCCGATAACGTTCGTTTTCCCTGCCCGGCCTTCAACCCCACATTGGTTGACTGGACGCTTTGATTCGCTGGCGGTGAGGGTAACGGCTCATCCACTGGTGGTGGAATTATGTAAGGCTTATGGTAAACCACTGGTTTCTACCAGCGCGAATTTATCCGGCGAGCCGCCGTGCCGTACTACAGATGATGTTTATAAACAGTTTGGTGCTGCTTTTCCTGTCATTGAGGGGGCAACCGGTGGGCGTCAAAACCCTTCCGAAATTCGAGATGCCTTGACGGGCGAACTCTTCCGCCAGGGATAACCTATGAAAACCTATGCAGTATTTGGGCATCCGATTGCTCACAGCAAATCACCTGCTATTCATCAATTGTTTGCACAGCAACTGCGGATTACGCATCCTTATGGGCGCATCCTGGCGCCTCTCGACGGCTTTGTAGAGACTCTTGACGCTTTCTTTCATCAAGGGGGAAAGGGCGCGAATATTACAGTTCCTTTTAAAGAGGAAGCTTTTGCACGGGCTGATGAGCTTACCGAACGTGCGGCGCTGGCGGGAGCGGTAAATACCTTGAAACGGCTGAAAGATGGTCGTTTGCTGGGGGATAATACCGATGGCGTCGGGTTGCTGAGCGATTTGGAGCGGCTTAATTTTATCAGGCCTGGGTTTCGGGTTTTGCTCATTGGTGCAGGCGGTGCTTCACGGGGGGTATTGCTTCCTCTTTTGTCGATGGATTGCGCTGTCACTATTGTGAATCGTACTTTTTCTCGTGCACATGAGCTCGCAACGCTGTTTGCTCATACCGGAAGCGTCCGCGCTTTGGCTACAGATGCATTAAATGGGCAGGCGTTCGATCTCATTATTAATGCCACATCCAGCGGTATTGACGGAGATGTTCCTGCGATCCCCGTTACATTGATTAATGCCGATGTCTATTGTTATGACATGTTCTACCAGAAAGGCGATACACCATTTGTCGGATGGTGTCAGCAGCATGGTGCTAAAAAGTGCGCCGATGGGTTGGGAATGTTGGTGGCGCAAGCTGCGCACTCGGTACTCTTGTGGCATGGCGTCCTGCCAGAAATTGATCCGGTTATTCAGGCTTTGCATAAGGAATTGAATGCGTGAATCAGGCTATTCAATTCCCCGACAGGGAAATGTGGGATGAAGAGCGCCAGTGTATCGCTTTTCCGGCGTTAGTTAACGGCATACAGTTAACTTGTGCCTTAACATTGACGACACTTCAGGAGCGTTTTGGTGGTGAAGCGCCAGAACAATGGTTGGCCGCCTTTCGTGAGCATCGCTGGGATCTGGAAGACGAAGCTCACGAGCTAATTTGCGACCAGCAAGAAGATGCTCAAGGATGGGTCTGGTTTTCCTGAGAAAGATAATCATCTTTCCATTTTACATAGTTATTTGCTGAATATATTAATCCGGCAACCTCCGCCTCCGTCAGGGGGCGTATTTGTTTTACTGGGTTGCCAAAGTAAAGATAGCCACTTTCAAGACGTTTGTTCTGCGGTACCAGGCTGCCAGCACCAATTATGACATCATCTTCCACAACTACACCGTCCAGCACAATTGACCCCATGCCGACCAGTACACGATTACCGATGGTACAGCCGTGCAACATCACTTTATGACCCACCGTAACATCTTCACCAACAACAAGTGGATTGCCCTGAGGATTATACGAAGACTGGTGGGTGACATGTAAAACGCTTCCATCCTGGATGTTGGTTCGAGCGCCAATTTCCACATAATTCACATCGCCGCGAATCGCGACCAGCGGCCAAATACTGACATCATCAGCAATTCTGACATCGCCGATGACGACGCTACTGGCGTCGATCATCACGTTTTGACCTGTTTTCGGGAATAATTCTTTGTAACGACGTAAATTGACGGACATGTTTACCTCAACAAACAACTAAGGGGGACGCAGAGACTTTGGTTGCTTTTGAGGCTGTCTGCAAGTCTTTATAGTGGTAAAAGTTGAGCGATTTGGCGAACAACACGGCGAAAAGGGTGAAAAAACAGCATCTGGGAAAAAAGATCGAAAAAAGGCTTGTGCAAAAGAATGGGATCCCTATAATGCGCTCCCACTGACACGGCAGACGTGAATCACATCACAAACAATCCGGTCGGTTGCAGAGAAAAATCCTTAAATAACGGGTTGACTCTGTAAGAGGAAAGCGTATTATACGCCACCTCGCGACAGGCGCTGAAGCGCGTCGCAACTGCTCTTTAACAATTTATCAGACAATCTGTGTGGGCACTCAAAGTGACATGGATTCTTAATGTCTTCGGACAATAAATGAATACCAAGTCTCTGAGTGAACACGTAATTCATTACGAAGTTTAATTCACGAGCATCAAACTTAAATTGAAGAGTTTGATCATGGCTCAGATTGAACGCTGGCGGCAGGCCTAACACATGCAAGTCGAACGGTAACACAGAGAGCTTGCTCTCGGGTGACGAGTGGCGGACGGGTGAGTAATGTCTGGGAAACTGCCCGATGGAGGGGGATAACTACTGGAAACGGTAGCTAATACCGCATAATGTCGCAAGACCAAAGAGGGGGACCTTAGGGCCTCTTGCCATCGGATGTGCCCAGATGGGATTAGCTTGTTGGTGAGGTAACGGCTCACCAAGGCGACGATCCCTAGCTGGTCTGAGAGGATGACCAGCCACACTGGAACTGAGACACGGTCCAGACTCCTACGGGAGGCAGCAGTGGGGAATATTGCACAATGGGCGCAAGCCTGATGCAGCCATGCCGCGTGTATGAAGAAGGCCTTCGGGTTGTAAAGTACTTTCAGCGGGGAGGAAGGCGGTGAGGTTAATAACCTTACTGATTGACGTTACCCGCAGAAGAAGCACCGGCTAACTCCGTGCCAGCAGCCGCGGTAATACGGAGGGTGCAAGCGTTAATCGGAATTACTGGGCGTAAAGCGCACGCAGGCGGTCTGACAAGTCGGATGTGAAATCCCCGGGCTCAACCCGGGAAC
>NZ_VCHQ01000022.1 GCF_005860775.1 Klebsiella indica | reverse complement strand
ACCCAGCCCATGGTCGTTGATGTCATCGGGATGTTTTTTTTCGCACCTGCCGCTGCTTTCAGGGCCCTGATATTACTGCCATCAAGTGCAATAACATCCCAGTCAACCAACTTTTTTTCATCCAGAATCTGGAGTAATTTATTGAAAATACTGTTCATTATTCCAGCCTTAGACCATCGGTTAAAGCGGTTATAAACCGTCTTCCAGTGACCGTAACGTTCAGGCAAATCTCTCCAGGGAGCGCCGGAACAAAGCACCCAAAATATGCCATTCATGACATGTCTGTGCGCGAAGTAAGGACGGCCACCTTTGGAGGACCCGCTTTCAGCAGGCAACATGGGAGAAATTATCGCCCATGCATCATCAGGGAAATCGTAACGAGCCATGTTAAAGGTACTTTTGTGGTCAAAACAGGTGCCAGATTGTACAAAAAACAGTTACGGGACACACCCTAGCAACTGTGCCCACATTTTTGCCGGGTGGCGGCTGACGCCTGACCCGGCCTACACGACCTTTAGCATTCGGCGACGCAAGGCCGCGCAGGCGCAACGCCGCCGGGCGATCCCGGAGCAACGCACATTGTCAGCAGTGTGAAGTGGGTTAGTGCGTTTGAGCGTGGAGGCGAATCTGTATCAGCAACTGTGCCTGCATTTTTGCCGGGTGGCGGCTGACGCCTGACCCGGCCTACACGACCTTCAGCATTCGGCGACGCAGGCACGCGCAGGCGCAGCGCCGCCGGGCGATTCAGGAACAACGCACATTGTCAGCAGTGTGAAGTGGGTTGGCGGGTTTGAGCGTGGAGGCGAATCTGTATCAGCAACTGTGCCCGCATTTTTGCCGGGTGGCGGCTGACGCCTGACCCGGCCTGGAATTTCAATACAATCAATACAATCAACACAACGGCAAAAACAAAGGGAGGCATTGAGCCTCCCTGTCATCATCAGGCTTTAATGTGCCTGCTACGCAAATTCTCCACCACATCCGTCAGGCTCAGTCCCTGATCCTGTAGCAGCACCAGCAGGTGATACATCAAATCCGAGGCTTCATTTTTCAGCTCGAACTGGTCATGCACCGTTGCCGCCAGCGCGGTCTCCACGCCTTCCTCGCCCACTTTCTGCGCAATGCGCTTGGTGCCGCTGGCGTACAGCTTCGCGGTATAGGAACTCGCCGGGTCAGCGTGTTTGCGTTCCGCCAGCAGTTGCTCCAGCTGATAAAGGAACAGCCACTGATGGCCGGTTTCCGCGAAGCAGCTGGAAGTGCCTTTATGGCAGGTCGGGCCAATGGGATTGACCAGCACCAGCAGGGTATCGTTATCGCAATCCGGGGTGATGCTCACCACGTTGAGGAAATTGCCGGACGTCTCGCCTTTGGTCCACAGACGCTGTTTGGTCCGCGAATAAAAGGTCACTTTGCCGGTTTCTTCAGTTTTTGCCAGCGCCTCCTGGTTCATATAGCCCAGCATCAGCACTTCCCCGGAAATGGCGTGCTGCACGATGACCGGCATCAGGCCGTCGGTTTTTTGCCAGTCCAGTTGTTCAGTTAACATACCCTAATCTCCACGCCCTGTGCTGCCAGGTACGTTTTCAGTTCACCAATATTAATAATTTGCTTATGGAACACCGAAGCCGCCAGCGCGCCGTCGACGTTGGCGTCGCGGAAGGCCTCCAGGAAGTGTTCCATGGTGCCCGCGCCGCCGGAAGCTATCAGCGGCACATGGCATACGGCGCGCACTTTGCTTAATTGCTGCAGATCGTAGCCGTTACGCACGCCGTCCTGATTCATCATATTAAGGACAATCTCTCCGGCCCCGCGCTTCTGTACTTCCTGCACCCAGTCGAGGGTTTCCCACTGGGTCACGCGCGTGCGGCTCTCATCGCCGGTATACTGATTGACGTGATACTTACCGCTGTCGGCGTCAAACCAGGTATCGATACCCACCACAATACACTGTACGCCGAAACGGTCCGCCAGACGCGTAATCAGCGTCGGGTCCGCCAGAGCAGGGGAGTTGATGGAAATTTTATCCGCGCCGAAAGAGAGGATCTGCGCCGCCTCTTCCAGCGACTTAATGCCCCCCGCCACGCAGAAAGGAATGTCGATCACTTCCGCCACCCGCGATACCCAGCTTTTGTCCACCACGCGGCCATCGCTGGAGGCGGTGATATCGTAGAACACCAGCTCATCCGCGCCCTCGTCGGCATAGCGTTTTGCCAGCGGAACGATATCGCCGATGATCTCGTGATTACGGAACTGCACGCCTTTCACTACCTGGCCGTCGCGAACGTCGAGACAGGGGATTATCCGTTTTGCCAGCATTGAATGGCCTCCGTTACGTTGAATTTACCTTCCAGCAGCGCGCGGCCAACAATCACCCCGCGCACGCCGGTGCCGCGCAGGGCAGCGATATCATTAAGATCGCCGATGCCGCCGGAGGAC
Source organism: Klebsiella indica (assembly GCF_005860775.1). Taxonomy (GTDB): domain Bacteria; phylum Pseudomonadota; class Gammaproteobacteria; order Enterobacterales; family Enterobacteriaceae; genus Klebsiella; species Klebsiella indica. The sequence goes on along the minus strand of NZ_VCHQ01000022.1, from coordinate 9,390 downwards.
TGAAACGCCACCTGCGGATAACGGGCGCAGACTTCTTCATACAGCGAGACGTTAGAGCCCGCCAGCGTTCCGTCGCGGGAAATATCGGTACACAGCACATGCTGCAGGCCCACTGACTGATAGCTCTCCACCAGTTCTTCCAGCGTCACCCCGGAGTTCTCCTGCCAGCCACTCACCGCCACCTGCTTAGTGCCTGCGGCGTCAATGCGTACGTCGAGCGCCAGCACCAGATGCTGCGGGCCAAAACGGTTAAACCAGCCTTTCACCACGTCCGGGGATTTCACCGCCGTTGAACCGACGACTACGCGCGCCACGCCCGCATCGAGCAGGGCGGCCACATCCTCTTCGCTGCGCACGCCGCCGCCGACCTGCACCGGCACATCGACACCGGCAACCAGCGTTTTCAGCAGCGGGATCTGGCGCTTCGCCGGATCTTTCGCGCCGGTCAGATCCACCAGATGCAGGACTTCAGCCCCCTGCGCGGCATAGGCTTGCAGGCGCGGCAGCGGATCGTTGCCGTAGTCGCGCTGCTGGCCGTAATCGCCCTGATGGAGACGGACAACCGTGCCGTCAATTAAATCTAAAGCAGGAATGATCATCACATCTCCAGGAAGTTTTTCAGCAGCTGCGCCCCGGCGCTGCCGGAGCGTTCAGGGTGGAACTGGACGCCAAAAAAGTTATCTTTTTGCACCGCGGCGGTAAACGGCTCGCCGTAGTTGCACTGGGCGATGGTATAAGGATTCACCGGCATCGCGTAGCTATGGACAAAATAGAAATAAGCCCCGTCTTCAATGCCGCGAAACAGGCGATCCCCGGCTTTGGCGGACACCCGGTTCCAGCCCATATGCGGCAGCGGCAGGCCGTGGTCGTGCATTTTCGGCACATCCTGATCGATGATGCCCAGCAAATCGACGCCGTTATTCTCTTCGCTGCGCTTGCCCAGCAGTTGCATGCCAAGACAAATGCCCAGCACCGGCTGGGTACAGGCCTTGATCAGTTCGATTAATTCGCGCTCACGCAGTTGGTCCATCGCCGCCTGCGCGGTGCCGACGCCAGGAAGAAACAGTTTATCGGCGCGCAGCACCACATCCGGGTCGCGGCTGACCACTGGCGTATAGCCGTGGCGGCTCACCGCCGATTTCACCGAATTGAGGTTGGCGCAGCCGGTATCGAGGATCACCACGTTCATCACAGTACCCCTTTTGAAGACGGCAGCGTATCGCCCTGGACGCGAATCGCCTGGCGCAGGGTGCGGCCAAAGGCTTTAAACAGGCTCTCCACGCGGTGATGGTCGTTTTTGCCTTTGGTTTTCAGGTGCAGCGTGACCGCCATGGTGTAGGAGAGCGAGCGGAAGAAGTGCTCGACCATTTCGGTGCTCAGATCGCCAACGCGCTGATAGCTAAACTCGGCTTTATATTCAAGATGCGGGCGGCCGGAGATATCCAGCGCGCAGCGGGCCAGGCACTCATCCATCGGCAGCACAAAGCCGAAACGGCCAATGCCGCGCTTGTCGCCCAGCGCCAGCTTCAGCGCTTCGCCCAGCGCAAGGCCGGTATCTTCCACGGTGTGGTGATCGTCGATATAGAGATCGCCGCCGACCTTAATTTCCATTCGGAAGCCGCCGTGAGTGGCGATTTGGTCGAGCATATGATCGAAGAAGCCGACGCCGGTGGAGATTTTGCTGCCGCCTTCGCGGTCCAGCCACACTTTGACGTCAACCTGCGTCTCTTTGGTGTTGCGCTCCACGTGGGCGTAGCGGTCGCGGCGGGTCAGCTGTTCGCAAATGGCCGGCCAGTCCAGCTTTTCACGGTCATAGCGCAGGCCCGCGATGCCCATATTGTCCGCCAGTTGGATATCGGTGGCGCGGTCGCCAATCACGTAGCTGTGCGCGCTATCCATTACCCCCTGTTCCAGCCACGGCAGCACCAGCCGGGTTTTCGGCTTGCGGCAGTCGCAGTTATCAGCCGGAAGGTGCGGGCAAATCAGCACCTCCTCGAAGTTAACGCCCTGCGAAGAGAAAATCTGCATCATCAGATTGTGCGGGCCGTCGAACTCGTCCTGCGGCAGGCTGGCGGTTCCCAGACCGTCCTGATTGGTGATCATCACCAGCTTATAGCCTTCCTGCTGGAGCTTCAGCAGGGCCGGGATCACCTGCGGCTCAAAGGCCAGCTTATCAAAGCGGTCTACCTGAAAATCAACTGGCGGCTCGGCAATCAGCGTGCCGTCACGGTCAATAAAGAGAAACTTCTGAGTCATACATTCTCCGCATTCAAAGCGTCAATGACGCGCTGGCTCTCTGCACGGGTACCGATAGTGATACGCAAACAGCCGCTTAATGACGGTTGTTTATTCTGGTCACGTAAGATAATGCCCTGATCCCACAAAGATTTAAATACCGCGCTGGAGGCGGTGATCCGCACCAGAACGTAGTTAGTTTCGGAATCGAACACCTCTTCAACGCAGGCGATGTCGCGTAGCTGGCTGACCAGATAGTCGCGCTCGCTGAGGATCTGCGCCACCCGCGCCCGCATGGCGGCGATCCCTTCCACGCTGAGCGCCTGGGCGGCAATATCGGCGACCGGCGTCGAGAGCGGGTAAGGGGCGATAACCTTCAGCAGCACGTTAATCACTTCCGCGTTGGCCAGGGTAAAGCCGCAGCGCAGGCCCGCGAGGGCAAAGGCTTTCGACAGCGTGCGCAGCACCACCAGGTGCGGGTACTCGTTCAGCCAGCCCGCCAGCGTCGCCTGCGGGCAGAATTCAATATAGGCTTCATCCGCCACCACGATGGCTTTCCCGCGCGCCATTTCCAGCAGAGTGCGGAAATCTTGCGGGTTGATGATCTGCCCGGTCGGGTTATTCGGGCTACAGACGAAAATCACCTTCACGCCGTCGAGATTCGCCGCGATGCCCGGCAGATCGAGCTGCCAGTCGGCGAGGGTCGGCACCGTGCGGCAGGTAACGCCGATGGTTTCGGCGCTGACGCTGTACATGCCGTAGGTTGGCGGGCAGTAGAGCACCGAGTCCTGGCCCGGCTCGCAGAAGGCGCGGATCAACAGTTCGATGCCTTCATCGGCGCCGCGGCTGACCAGCACCTGCTCCGGCTTCACCCCCGCATACTGCGCATAGCGTTCAATCACCGCTTTCGGCTGCGGTTCCGGGTAGCGGTTCAGCGTCTGCGCGGTTAACTGGAACTCGACCGCCGTCGGGAATTCGTTAGCGTTCAGCCAGACGTCGCCTTTACCGCCCAGGCGGCGAGCAGACTGATAGGGCGTCAGGGCGCGAACGTTGGCGCGGGCTAAATCTTCGATGCTCATGCTTGCTCCTTAAGGGCTGCGACGCGCAGCGTAACGGCGTTTTTGTGGGCGTCAAGGCGTTCGGCGGCGGCCAGAACTTCAATGGTGGACGCGAGGGCGGCAAACCCTTCCCGCGACAGTTCCTGTACGGTCATGCGTTTCTGGAAATCCGCCAGGCCGAGGCTGGAGCAGGTGGCGGTGTAACCGTAGGTCGGCAGCACGTGGTTGGTGCCGGAGGCGTAATCGCCAGCGGACTCCGGCGACCAGTCGCCGAGGAACACCGAACCGGCGCTGGTGATGTTGCTGACCAGTTCCCGGGCGTTGCGGGTCTGAATAATCAGGTGCTCCGGGCCATACTGATTGGAGATCGCCACGCACTGCGCAAGATCGCGGGCCACGATGATCCGGCTGGCGGAGAGCGCTCCACGGGCGGTTTCCGCACGCGGCAGGGCCGCCAGCTGGCGTTCCACCGCTTGTGCGACGCGCGTGCCCATTGCGGCATCCGGCGTCAGGAGGATCACCTGCGAATCCGGGCCGTGCTCCGCCTGGGAAAGCAGATCCGAGGCGACGAAGTCCGGGGTCGCGCCGCTGTCGGCGATCACCAGCACTTCCGACGGCCCGGCGGGCATGTCAATCGCCGCGCCGTCAAGACGCTGGCTCACCTGGCGTTTCGCTTCGGTGACAAAGGCGTTGCCCGGGCCAAAGATTTTATCCACTTTCGCCACCGACTCGGTGCCGAAGGCCATCGCGGCAATGGCCTGCGCGCCGCCGACGTTAAAGATATTGCGCACGCCGCAGAGCTGGGCGGCGTAGAGGATTTCATCGGCGATCGGCGGCGGTGAGCACAGCACCACCTGCTGGCAGCCCGCGATGCGCGCTGGCGTCGCCAGCATCAGCACCGTCGAGAACAGCGGCGCCGAACCGCCGGGAATATATAAGCCGACGGAGGCGATAGGGCGGGTCACCTGCTGGCAGCGCACGCCGGGCAGAGTCTCCACGTCAACGGCCTGCAGTTTCTGCGCGTTATGGAAGGTTTCGATATTTTTCACCGCCACCGCCATCGCCTGCTTGAGCTCATCGCTCAGGCGCGCAGCGGCGGCGGCGATCTCTTCTTCGCTGACTTTCAGCGCCTTAACGTCGGTTTTATCGAATTTCGCGCTGTATTCACGCAGCGCCGCATCGCCGTTGTCTTTAACATTATTCAGGATCTCCGCCACCGTTCTGCTGATGCTGGCGGAAGCGGAAATCGCCGGGCGCATTAAGAGTTGCTGTTGTTGTTCTGCGCTACAGCCGTTCCAGTCGATGATTGTGTTGAAGCTCATGATTGTTTCCCCTGTTTGTCCTGTGACCGACCCGCCGGATTACTCCATCATCTTCTCAATCGGCAGCACCAGAATGGAGCTGGCGCCCAGCACTTTCAGTTTTTCCATGGTTTCCCAGAACAGCGTTTCGCTGCTTACCATGTGCATCGCCACGCGCTGTTTGTCGCCGGCCAGCGGCAGAATGGTCGGACGCTCGGCGCCCGGCAGCAGGGCGATCACTTCTTCCAGGCGCTCGGTTGGCGCGTGCATCATGATGTATTTCGATTCGCGGGCCTGAATCACGCCCTGAATACGGGTCAGCAGGCGGTCGATCAGTTGCTGTTTGGCATCCTCCATTTCACCGTCGCGCTGAATCAGGCAGGCTTTGGAGCGGAACATCACTTCCACTTCGCGCAGGCCGTTCGCTTCAAGGGTCGCGCCGGTGGAAACCAGGTCGCAAATCGCGTCGGCCAGACCGGCGCGTGGGGCAACTTCAACAGAACCGTTCAGCAGACAGGATTTAAACGAAATTCCTTTCTGGTCGAGGTAACGCTTCAGCAGGTGCGGGTAGGAGGTGGCGATGCGTTTACCGTCCAGCGCCGCCGGGCCGTTCCAGCTTTCGTCTACCGGGGTGGCCAGCGACAGGCGGCAGCCGCCGAAGTCGAGACGGCGCAGGGTGAAGTAGCGCGGATCTTCGCCCTGGGCGCGACGGCTCAGCAGCTCTTCTTCCAGCACGTTTTCGCCGATAATCCCCAAATCCACCACGCCGTCCATGATCAGGCCGGGGATATCGTCATCACGCACGCGCAGAATATCGATCGGCATATTTTCCGCCAGCGCAATCAGGCGCTGGGTGTGCAAGTTCACTTTGATGCCGCAGCGGCTGAGTAATTCGCGTGAATCTTCGCTTAAACGCCCCGATTTCTGAATAGCTATGCGTAAACGGCTGTTGTCTGACATGCTTGTTTTCCTCTGTATACCTGTCTGAATTTGTCTAAATTACGTCTAAAAAAAAGCCCCCGGAAGTGAATCTTCCGGGGGCTCTCATTGCGTTCATGCACCACTGGAAGATCCAAACGTCTTCCAGCACACATCGCCTGAAAGACTAGTCAGGATGATGGTGATGATGGTGGTTGTTAAATTGAACGCTGTTCATAAAATTCTCTGCGAATGGCTATGCATTTGATGCCTTTTAACCTAAACCACTTGAGCGGCATAAAGCAAGGGCTTTTTTCTATCATTAATTCATTTCATATTCACTGAAGAAATTGTCAGTTGCCGCTGGCTGGCGTAGCCTTAAGTCAGCACAGCGAAAAGTCAGGAGCGAGGGGATGAAAAAGGTCGCAATCGTGGGTTTAGGATGGCTGGGTATGCCGCTTGCGCTGTCGTTGATGTCACGCGGATGGCAGGTTACCGGGAGTAAGACAACGCAGGATGGCGTTGAAGCGGCGAGGATGTGCGGCATCGACAGTTATCCGCTTCGTCTGGAGCCGCAGCTGGTCTGCGATAGCGAAGACCTGGATGCATTAATGAACGTTGATGCGCTGGTCATTACCTTACCGGCGCGCCGTACCGGGCCGGGGGAGGATTTTTACCTGCAGGCGGTGCAGGAAATTGTCGATACCGCGCTGGCCTATCATGTGCCGCGCATTATCTTTACCAGTTCGACCTCGGTATATGGCGACGCCAGCGGGACGCTGAAAGAGAATTCGCCGCGCAACCCGCGAACCGCCAGCGGTAAAGTGCTGAAAGAGCTGGAGGACTGGCTGCATAATCTTCCCGGCACGTCGGTGGATATTTTGCGCCTTGCCGGTCTGGTGGGGCCCTCCCGCCATCCGGGGCGCTTCTTTGCCGGTAAATCCGCGCCGGATGGTCAGCAGGGCGTCAATCTGGTGCATCTCCAGGATGTGATTGCCGCGATTGAACTGCTATTGCAGGCGCCGAAGGGCGGGCACATCTACAATATCTGTGCGCCAAAGCACCCGGCGCGCGGCATCTTTTACCCGCAGATGGCCCGCGAGCTTGGGCTCCCGGCGCCGGTTTTTGCCGATAATCCGCAGAACGGCGCGGGCAAGATCGTTGACGGAAGCCGTATTTGCAACGAGCTGGGGTTTGAATATCAATATCCCGATCCGCTGGTGATGCCAATGGAGTAACGGGCGTCAGGAATCCTGGTGAACATAATCTGATTTTTTCGCCAGGCGATAATAAAACCGTATGAATATTAGGCTGTTGAATAAGGCAATGAACTATTTGGCCATGTAACGTCTTGTCATCGTGCCGGAAGTTGTTGCAAAATACGCGCCCTGAAAATCAGAAACTGGCCGACGCTTTTTTAAAGCGTCGGTTATTTTTTTGGTTGAAAGATACATCATTCAATACCAAGAGGCCGGGCTTCGTACCGGATAGATATTTACTAAAAACCGACAGTCGTTGTCGCTGAGGAATACAAAGAAATGGGGCTATTTTTTGCTTACGCGCTGGCGTTCACCGTAAAAGGGGATAACTATGTCGCTTAACGCTACTCCAAAGACCTCTCGCGTGGAATTACGTAAAACGCTTACGCTGATTCCGGTTGTAATGATGGGCCTCGCCTATATGCAGCCAATGACGCTGTTCGATACGTTTGGTATCGTCTCTGGTTTGACCGGCGGTCACGTCGCCACGGCGTATGCCTTTGCGCTGATCGCTATCCTTTTTACGGCACTGAGCTACGGTAAACTGGTGCGTCGTTTTCCGTCCGCCGGTTCCGCCTATACTTACGCGCAGAAGTCCATTAATCCGGCGGTCGGCTTTATGGTGGGCTGGTCGTCGCTGCTGGACTATCTGTTCATGCCGATGATCAACATTCTGCTGGCGAAAATTTACTTTGAAGCGCTGGTGCCTTCTGTTCCATCGTGGATTTTTGTTGTCGCGCTGGTGGCTTTTATGACCATCTCCAACCTGCGCAGCATCAAGAGCGTGGCGAACTTCAACACCCTGATCGTGATCCTGCAACTGGGGATCGTCGCGGTGATTGTCGGCCTGATTATTCACGGTGTGATGCACGGCGAAGGCGCGGGTACGCTGACCAGCACCCGTCCGTTCTGGTCCGAAGGCGCGCACGTGGTGCCGATGATCACCGGTGCGACGATTCTGTGCTTCTCGTTCCTCGGCTTTGACGGTATCTCTTCTCTGTCGGAAGAGACCAAAGACGCAGAGCGCGTGATCCCGCGGGCGATTTTCCTGACCGCGCTGATTGGCGGCCTGATCTTTATCGGCGCGTCCTACTTCCTGCAGCTGTACTTCCCGGATATTTCTCGCTTTAAAGATCCGGATGCGTCACAGCCTGAAATCATGCTGTATGTTGCCGGTAAAACCTTCCAGTGGGGCGTGCTGATTTTTTCCAGCGTCACCGTTCTGGCATCCGGTATGGCCGCGCACGCGGGCGTTTCCCGTCTGATGTACGTTATGGGCCGCGACGGCGTGTTCCCAACCCGTTTCTTTGGTTACGTTCATCCGAAGTGGCGTACCCCGGCATGGAACGTGCTGCTGGTGGGCGCGATTGCGCTGCTGGCGATTAATTTTGACCTGGTTACCGCGACGGCGCTGATTAACTTTGGTGCGCTGGTGGCGTTCACTTTTGTTAACCTGTCGGTGATTTCTCAGTTCTGGATCCGTGAAAAACGCAACAAGACGCTGAAAGACCACTTCAACTACCTGGTGCTGCCGGTGTGCGGCGCGTTGACGGTTGGCGCTTTGTGGATCAATCTGGAAGAGAGTTCAATGATTCTCGGCCTGATTTGGGGGGCGATTGGTCTGGTGTATCTGGCCTGCGTGACCAAAAGCTTCCGTAACCCGGTGCCGCAGTACGAAGATGTTGCTTAATCACTTTTTGTGATGAGAAAAGCCGGAGGGAAACTTCCGGCTTTTTTGTTTCTGGCTCTTGGATATTTCCCCGGCGGCGCTGCGCTTGCCGGGGCTACGGGTCCTCAGCCGCCTGAAGGCGGGGAGCCCGGTATTTATGGGTTTCCAGGTCAGGTAAGGCGCCAGCCGCCACCTGACAGGAATGCGGGCATGGTAGTGCAAACAGGCCTGTTATCTCCTTGGTGGTGCTGTGCAAGCGCCCCACATTCTGGTTCAGCGGGCTGTTCCGTTCACTGTGAATACGCAGATAGTTTTTCTGACCCTTGCGAGTGAACGGGCAGGGGGACGTTTCGCCCGTCCCCCTGCACCCCCGGCATGGCGCTGGAAACCTGCCGCTTCGCGGTCCGCTCCACTCCGGCTTCATCTGGCGGACCGGCTGAGACGCGGCATCCTTGCCGCGACTCAGCCTCTGGCCGCCGTCCTGGCGGCCAGTCCTGGATGCGCGCCTGCGTTCCCGCCAGGTTTCCCTGATGCGCCCAACCCCCCGGCGGTGAGCCCGCAGGAAACCTGGAACTGTCTGGCCGCTGAGGGTGATAAAACACAGAACCTCTCCTGAAAAAACGAACAGCGACGAATACCCTGCTGAAACCACAAAACTCGCAGCGATGCCCTGGTGCCCGCTGAAACCGGCGAACCGGAGACCCGAAGACAAGGGCTGGACGCCAGGGATGGCGGACAGAGGCGAATCGAGACAGGCCGTCGAGTTGAGCCGACCGCAGGCTGAGGGTCGGGAGGTGAGCGCAGTGCGCAGCACCGGTTTCTTTGCGGGACCGCGGGGATTGTAAAGGGGAGACGGTTTTCTCCCCCTTTACCCGTTCACGGGCGACAGTCATCCATTTTCTGCGGGATTACGGTGAACGGAACCCGTGGCGCAGGGCCTGTATTTATGG
>NZ_VCHQ01000021.1 GCF_005860775.1 Klebsiella indica | reverse complement strand
ACCTGGAACTGTCTGGCCGCTGAGGGTGATAAAACACAGAACCTCTCCTGAAAAAACGAACAGCGACGAATACCCTGCTGAAACCACAAAACTCGCAGCGATGCCCTGGTGCCCGCTGAAACCGGCGAACCGGAGACCCGAAGACAAGGGCTGGACGCCAGGGATGGCGGACAGAGGCGAATCGAGACAGGCCGTCGAGTTGAGCCGACCGCAGGCTGAGGGTCGGGAGGTGAGCGCAGTGCGCAGCACCGGTTTCTTTGCGGGACCGCGGGGATTGTAAAGGGGAGACGGTTTTCTCCCCCTTTACCCGTTCACGGGCGACAGTCATCCATTTTCTGCGGGATTACGGTGAACGGAACCCGTGGCGCAGGGCCTGTATTTATGGTTTTCCAGGTGAGGTAAGGCGCCAGCCGCCACCCGGCAAAAATACGGGTACGATACCCAAAGGCCATCAATCAGAAGGTTGGCCGGACTCCGGCTTTTTGTTTCAGGCGCATCGCGCCGCCTCCTCGACGCCGTTATTCAAAACAGACACTGCGTTCCAGGCATTCGTCACAGCTTGGCGAGCGGCAGATCACTTCCCCTTGCTGCAGCAAACAGCGCTGACGATAAAAGAACTTTTTCCAGCGCATATTATGCTCGTTCATCACAACCAGCTGCGGAAAACAGTCGCTCATCAACAGGCGCAATTCCCCCCGCGACTCAAGACCCAGATCCTGCCAGAGATGGTTAAACGCCAGCGACACCTCGGCAACGATCTGCGCCATCTGTCCGGCGTCCTGCTGCATCCAGCTCGCCAGCCACAGCCTTAACTGCTGGCACTCTTCTTCACGGGTGGCGTTCAGCTCCGTCATCAGGCGCCGACGGGTTAACGTCTCGCCATCCAGCGGCGTTTCTACTTCCCCCAGCTGTTGCTGCAATGCCTGCCACTCGTCCGGGCTCAGCCCCATGCGCAGCGGAAAACTCCCTTTCCCCGCGTGATATAACCGCCATAAGCGTGTTAACCAGTCGAGTGGATGCATCAGGCGACCCCCTTATGCGTTTGCGAAGCGGACCAGTTCCCCCGACGCTGCCGCCACCAGTCGGGAAGCACTTCTGACACTGAACGCCATGCGCCGTCGATGCACGGCTCGATTCCCGCCTGTTCCAGTTTTTGCCATGGCGCATGACCAATGCGTACGCAGAATATGGCCGCCACATCTGCCAGCAGGTCGAGGATCGCCGTGAATCGGGCATCGTTATCCTGCGGCTCGCAATCATCGTGCCCCTGGCAATATTTGGGCGTAAACCGTTCGTTGACCAGCACCATTCCGGCGGCCGACAGGCTGTAAATATAGAACCGGTCGGCGTGGCCAAAATGGCAATCAATCACATCTCCCCGGCTTGAGGCCACGGCGACCAGACAGGCGTCATCAGCCTCAGATTCCCCGCGCGTGGCAATGCTGGCATGAAGCTGCGCCCGCTGGTGGAGGATCGGCAGCCAGGCGGGGAGGCTCGCCGGGTGCGGAAGTTGCGTAAACTGCTGGCTGCGGTCTTCACCCAACATCCCGATAGCGTCGGCGCGGCACTGGTGGCAGTGGGTCATCTGCGGCATCACTTCACCACACTGGCTGCGAATCGCCGCGAGCATGTCGGCATCCGGCTCCGGCTGACCGTTGAGACCAAATACCGTACCGTGCTCCGGCCTGGCAATCAGCGGCATAATATTATGGATAAACGCGCCGCTGGCCTGAAGCTGGCGGCTGACCTCCGCCATGCCGCTATCGTTAATGCCGGGGATCAGCACCGAGTTAATTTTCACCAGCACGCCTTTAGCGGCCAGCCTGCACACCCCCTCCATCTGACGGGCGATAAGTATTTCTCCGGCCTCGCGCCCGCTGTAGCGTTCGCCGTCCAGCCATAGCCAGGCGTAGATCTGCGCGGCAATCTCCGCATCCAGCGTATTAATAGTGACCGTTACGTGATCAACCCCGACATCCAGCAGGCGGTCGACCGCGTCCGGCAGCATCAGGCCATTCGTCGACAGGCATAATTTCAGGTCCGGAAGCTGTTCACGGATGAGTTCAAGCGTACGAAAGGTCCGGGCGAGGTTGGCCAGCGGATCGCCGGGACCGGCGATGCCGACGACCGAAAGCTGCGGGATCGCCTGCGCGACCTGACGCACTTTGAGGACCGCTTGCTCCGGCGTCAGCAGCGTTGACGACACGCCGGGTCGGGATTCATTACTGCAATCGAACTTACGATTACAGTAGTTACACTGCAAATTGCAGGCGGGCGCGACCGGCAGATGCATCCGCGCAAAACGGTGATGCCCATGACGAGAATAGCAGGGGTGTGCGGCAACCTTATCGGCAACCAGCGGCGTTAACGAGCTGTTATCCGCAGCGCCGCAGGCTCTGCCGCCGGGAAAAGAAGAGCAGGAAGTCATGATCGTACCTTCGTAGTTGGGCGATACCTTCCTGCTGCAAATGCTATACCAGAGATGACTTTTTCAATTTACTGAAAAATATAGATTTTTATCATTATTCTCGGCGATAAATTGTCGCAATTCCGCCGCGCTGGCGACAATGTACTGAACCTTACACAGCGGCTCAGAGTCGCGGCATGGTAATGTCCATTATCTGAATCCGGTAAGCGACCTGGCGCGGCGTCATCCCGAGCAGCCGCGCCGCTTTGGCCTGCACCCAGCCTGCTTTTTCCAGGGCGGCAATCAGCCGCTGGCGTTCATCCAGCGTGTTATCAAGCCAGCTGTCTTCCGTCGGCGCGCTGATGGGCTGCGCTTTTGGCGGATTATCGCGATGATTGAACAGGATCACGTCCCGATCGATCAGCCCGCTTTCCGACATTACCGCCGAGCGTTCGAGACAGTTTTCCAGTTCGCGCACGTTGCCCGGCCAGCTGTACTCCATCAACAGGCGGATCGCGCCATCGCTGATCCGCAGCGTTCTTCCCTGATTGCGGGCGATTTTACGTACCAGAAAGTGCGCCAGTTCGGCAATATCCTCCTGGCGTTCCCGCAGCGGGGGCAGGGCGATGGGCATCACGTTCAGGCGATAGTAAAGATCCTCGCGGAAATTCCCCAGCCGCACTTCCTCTTCTAGATGACGGTTGGTCGCCGCGATGATACGCACGTTCACACGCAGGGTTTCATCGCCGCCGACCCGTTCCATCTCGCCCTCTTGCAGAATACGCAGCAGCTTGGCCTGAAACGAGGCGCTGCTTTCGCCGATTTCATCAAGGAACAGGGTGCCGCCGTCAGCCAGCTCAAAGCGGCCTTTGCGCTGGCGAACCGCGCCGGTAAACGCGCCTTTCTCGTGGCCAAACAGTTCGCTCTCCAGCAACGTATCCGGCAGTGCCGCACAGTTAAATTTGACGAACGCGGCGGCGGCGCGCGGCGAATTATGGTGAATCGCGTTGGCGATAAGCTCTTTCCCGGTACCGCTTTCGCCGCGCACCAGCACCGTGGTGTCCCAGCGGGAGACCTGACGAATGATTTCTGTAATCTGCCGCATCGCCGGGCTTTTCCCGACCATATTCTCCAGGCCAAAATCCCGCGATGGCGTGCAGGTGCGCGGCCGTTCTACCCGGGGAGGCTGCGGTTGCGACGCCGATGTCGGGAGGATCATCAGCCGAATGGTCTGCGCGACCAGATTAGCGACGGTTTCCAGAAACCGCGTGCAGGCGGGCAACCGCTCTTCCTGACGCGCCATTGGCTGCGCCGCCAGTACGCCAATGGGCCGGGAATGAGGCCCCATCAATGGAACCGCGATAAAGGGCAGGTCGTAATCGTACAGGCTCAGACGATCGAGAAAACGCTGATCGTCGGCGACGCGCGGTAGCACCAGCGACTGGCCCTGCGCCAGCACGGTGCCGACCAGCCCTTCCCCTGGCCGGTAGCGAATCTGTGTACTGCCGGGCAGCATCTGGTGTTCCGTCTGCTGCAGAGCTTCGATATTCAGAATTTCCTGTTCGCTATCGTACAGGCAAATCATCCCGTGCTGCATAAAAGCATCGTTGTGTAAAACGCTCAGCACCTCCTGAAGCGTTTTGCTCGCCTCGGTGGCGCGACTCAGGATCACGCTGATCCGCTGCATGGCGGTAAACTGTTGTGAGAGATCAAAACGCCTGACAGTGGTATCCGAGTCGGATTTATGGATCATTGTTCACCTCCGGTCAGGGTGTTAAAGAGCGGGAAACGCAGAATAAGACAGGTCCCGCCCTGGGGACGGGACGTCAGCTCAATGGCGCCGCGATGGTGGGCTACCAGCGTCTGTATCAGCCGCAGTTCCATCCCTTTGCCGGGCGAGTTTAAGGCATCGGGGGAGTGGGTATAACGTACCTGCAGCAGCGGGACATTATCATTGAGGTACAGCGCCAGCCATCCTTCCTCTTCTTCGGCATAGAGTTCGATCTCCAGCGGCACGGAGGGCAACTCTGCCGCGAGCGCCAGCGTGCGGTCGAGCCATAGACTTAAACAGGCCAGTAGCTGCGTGCGCTGGCCAAAGCCGACCAGATGCGGCGAAGCCATGCCTACCTGCAGCATCGCGCGATCGTCAAAGCGGGTGCGGTACAGGGCGCACAGGTCGTCAAAGAACGGCTGAAGCGGCCAGACGGTATTGCTTTCCAGCGCCAGGGAGGGGCGGCAGCGCTGTAGCCGCGCCATTGCTTCTTCGCCTTCGCGCCACGCCGCGTCCAGCGCGACGTTGCCGCTGCCTTCGCCGTTCAGCCGCCGGGCGGCCGCCAGCATGTTTATCGGGCAGTTAAGCTGAATCAGCGCCGCGTCCAGCGACTCGCGGATGGCGGCCAGCAGCTTACCGGCGGTCATCTGCTGTTTCAGGCGATCGAGGCGACCCTGCTCCTGCTGCTGACGCTGCTGGGTGCAGTCGGCGATCACTATCAGCGTTCTCGCCGGGGCGCTATCGACAAAATAACGGCTGGCTTCTTCGCTAACGCCAGGCAGCGCCCAGCAGGTCACCGACAGCCAGCGGACCGCGCCGCGCACCACCACCGGCAGGATCTGTTCCACGCCGGGGCCGATTTTGCGTGGTGAAACCTGTAGCTCAACCAGTAACTCTTTACCGCCGCAGTCCGCGCAGAAGGTTTTATAGGCGAGGTTATCCATCACCACCCGATCCTGCTCATCCACTACCACCACCGCGGCGGGGATATTATTGAGCACCGCCTCCATCAGCATCATATGGTTGCGCAGCCGCTGCTCCAGGGTGTAGCTGACGCTGATATCCCGCTGCATCGCCAGATAATGCTCCAGTTCGCCCTTCGGGTTTAGTACCGGCGTGATGTCGATATCCACCAGATACAGGTCGCCGTCCCGGCGTCGATTAATTAACTGGCCGCGCCACGGCTGGCGCTGGAGTAGGGTTTGCCACATCTCCTGATAGATTTCGCGCGGCGTCTGGCTGCTGGCCAGCAGGCGCGGATTTTGATTTAACAATTGCGCCAGAGAATACCCGGTCTGGCGGCAAAACGCCGGGTTGGCGTAAATAATATTTGCCCGGGCATCGGTGAGTGAAATCGCCACCGATGCCTGCTCCACCATGGTAAAAAACAGCCCCGGATGTTGTTGCGTCAGTGCGCCAGCGATGGCTTCCGGCACGGCGTTATCGAGCATCATATTCAGGGTCATTACAAACTCCTGTGTCGCAGTTATGACAATTTGTCTGACACCGCGACAGAGATGGCGCGGTTTTATCTCAACGCATATAACCATGCAAACAATGCGCCTTTGTCAGCGCGACCTGCAGAAACATTGATCCGATCGGGGAAAACCAGGCATTTTTGGCGGGATGTCGGCCCGGCGCGCCCGGTGCGGCCGGTGATGGCGGCGCAGGTGCGATCGTTATGGGGCAGGGGTGAGCCGTTGTAGTGCAAAGAAACCTGGCACAGCCTTCGCAATACCCCTGCGGTAACTTGTGTTTTCAGACACCTTTCCCGACAGGAGCACAACAATGGCGAATATTGGTATTTTCTTTGGCACCGATACCGGTAAAACCCGCAAAATCGCGAAAATGATCCACAAGCGGCTGGGCGATGTAGCGGATGCCCCGGTCAACATTAACCGCATTACGCTGGAGGATTTTATGGCCTATCCGGTTCTGCTGCTGGGTACGCCGACTCTCGGCGACGGCCAGTTGCCGGGGCTGGACGCCGGGTGCGAAAGCGAATCATGGAGCGAATTTATTAGCGGACTTGACGGCGTGAGCCTGAGCGGGAAAACCGTGGCGTTGTTCGGTCTCGGCGATCAGAAGGGCTATCCTGATAATTTTGTCAGCGGCATGCGTCCCCTGTACGACGCGTTGTGCGCCGCAGGCGCGCAGGTGATTGGCAGTTGGCCGAATGAAGGTTATGAATTTAGCGCTTCCGCGGCGCTGGACGGAGAGCGATTTGTTGGGCTGGTGCTCGATCAGGATAACCAGTTCGATCAGACCGAAGCGCGTGTGGCGGCCTGGCTGGAGGAGATTAAAAGTGCCGTACTGTAGGCGTTTGAGATTGATGGTAAGCCGATATTAGATATTGTGTCTGTATTTCCGCCACCCGGCAAAAATGCGGGCATGGTAGCGAAACCCGGCCTGTTATCCTCCGGTGGCGCAGCTCTGGGGCCTCATATTCTGGTTCAGTGGGCTGTTCCGTTCACTGTCAGTACGCTGTCATTTTTTCTGTTCGTTACGTGTGAACGGGCAGGGGGACGTTTCGCCCGTCCCCCTGCACCCCCGGCATGGCGCTGGAAACCTGCCGCTTCGCGGTCCGCTCCACTCCGGCTTCATCTGACGGACCGGGCGCGACTCGTGATTACTCGTCCCATCCCTGGGACTCGCCCTTTCAGGGCCAGCGCAAGCGCTGTTCAAAATTGCTCCGGGCAATTTTGTCCTGTCACGACTCAGCCTCTGGCCGCCGTCCTGGCCGCCAGTCCTGGATGTGCGCCTGCGTTCCCGCCAGGTTTCCCTGATGCGCCCAACCCCCCGGCGGTGAGCCCGCAGTAAACCTGCAACTGCCTGACCGCTGAAAGTGATAAAAAACTGGGGAAAATACCGCCCTCATCTGAAAGACCGACAGCGACGAATACCCTGCTGAAACCACAAAACCCACAGCGATGCCCTGGTGCCCGCTGAAACCGGCGAACCGGAGACCCGAAGACAAGGGCTGGACGCCAGGGATGGCGGACAGAGGCGAATCGAGACAGGCCGTCGAGTTGAGCCGACCGCAGGCTGAGGGTCGGGAGGTGAGCGCAGTGCGCAGCACCGGTTTCTTTGCGGGACCGCGGGGATTGTAAAGGGGAGACGGTTTTCTCCCCCTTTACCCGTTCACGGGCGACGGTCATCCATTTTCTGCGGGATTACGGTGAACGGAACCCGTGGCGCAGGGCCTGTATTTATGGTTTTCCAGGTCAGGTAAGGCGTCAGCCGCCACCTGACAAGAATGCAGGCATGGTAGCTAAAAC
>NZ_VCHQ01000020.1 GCF_005860775.1 Klebsiella indica | reverse complement strand
GCTGATACGGGCTGAAATATAAAGGATATAACTTTTTTATGACTTTCAGCCTCTGAAAAGCCCCTGACGAATAACGGACTCACCGCATGGGGGTTGGGCGCATCAAGGAAACCTGGCGGGAACGCAGGCGCGCATCCAGGACTGGCCGCCAGGACGGCGGCCAGAGGGCGGGTCGAGACAGGGACGTCGAGTCCCGCCCGGTCCGCCAGATGAAGCCGGAGTGGAGCGGACCGCGCAGCGGCAGGTTTTCAGCGCAATGCCGGGGGTGCAGGGGGACGGGCGAAACGTCCCCCTGCCCGTTCACACGCTGTGGATATAACGAATATCCGCGAATTTATAGTGAACGGAACTGACCACGGAATCTGAATGGGTGAAAACGGCGTCATGCTCGCCAGAACCACCGATAATGCGATTACGACAGGCAAATAAAACAAAAGACAACACCAATAATTTGCTTAAGTGAACGGCATTGCGCCACCCGTCGCGGTTTCCGCGAAATTCCCCGCAGCACCTCAGCGAGGTTATCTGATTATTCACTTTTTATTTCACAATAATTTATTTCCTCTGCGCTCACTCTCCTGCCAGACTTCGAAACATGTTATTAACACTTCAAAAACAATAACCAAAGGTTATAAGGAGTTGCTATGCGCGTGTTAACGCTGGGCGGAAGTCCACGCTACCCTTCCCGAACGGCTGCTTTATTAAGCCATGCCGGGAAATGGCTGAAAGAACAAAACATTGAAGTCCTTCCCTGGCACATCAGCAATCTGCCGCCGGAAGATCTGTTTAACGCCCGCGTTGACAGCCCGGCGTTAAACACATTTAACCGACAACTGGAAAGCGCCGATGGCTTGATTATCGCAACGCCGATTTATAAAGCCTCATTCAGCGGCGTACTGAAAGCCTTGTTAGACCTTTTACCTGAGCGCGCGCTGGCACACAAAGTGGTGTTGCCCTTTGCGACCGGCGGCTCTCTCGCCCATATGCTGGCGCTGGATTACAGCCTTAAACCCGTGCTCAATGCGCTGAAAGCCCAGGAGATCCTCCAGGGGGTGTTCGCCGATGACAGCCAGATCGCTCACTATGAACGAACCCCGCTGTTCACGCCTGCGCTGGAACAGCGACTGGATGACGCGCTGAACACTTTCACCCAGGCGCTGGAACGTCGTCAGACTGTTACACCGCTGCGTCAGAGCGCATAACAAGGAGCCACCGATGTCATTATGGAATCATCGCGTTATCACCGGACTGTTACTGGCAGGCACGCTGGGATTTACCGCGCTGTCGCAGGCCGCAGACGACCCGTCACAATTGCGCGTTGGCTATCAGAAAGGTTCTGTGGCGCTGGTACTGGCCAAAAGCCAGCACCTGCTGGAAAAACGTTTTCCTCATACCCGCATCACCTGGAACGAATTTCCTGCGGGGCCGCAAATGCTCGAAGCGTTGAATGTTGGCAGCATTGATATCGCCAGCACCGGCGAAGTACCGCCCATTTTTGCTCAGGCGGCAGGAACCGATTTGGTTTATATCGGCGAGGAACCGCCTAAACCAAAGGCCGAAGTGATTCTGGTGGCGAAAAATAGTCCGATAAAAACGGTTGCTGAGCTGAAGGGCCGCAAAGTGGCTTTTCAGAAAGGTTCCAGCGCCCATAACCTCCTCCTGCTTCTGCTGCAAAAGGCGGGGCTGAAATTCAGTGACATTCATCCCATCTATCTGACTCCGGCAGATGCCCGCGCGGCATTCCAGCAAGGCGATGTCGATGCGTGGGCGATCTGGGATCCCTACTACTCTGCCGCATTGCTACAGGGCGGCGCGCAGGTGCTGGCCGATGGCAGCAGCATAACCCGAGCGGGCTCGTTCTATCTGGCTTCACGCGACTATGCCACCCGGCATGGTCCGTTTTTACAGCAGGTCCTGCAGGTTCTGACCCAGGCAGATGCGCTGACCCGCAGTCAGCGTGAGCAAAGCATTGATCTGCTGTCTCAATCCCTGGGCCTGCCAAAGGCGGTCATCGCCAGTTATCTCGATCACCGTCCGATCACCGTCATTAAGCCGGTGGAGGATTCTACGCTGAAAGCCCAGCAAAAAACGGCCGACCTGTTCTATCAAAACCACCTGATCCCTAAAGCTGTGGATGTTTCCAGTCTGATCTGGCATTTCCACGCCGCGCAATAGGAAATAGAGGCAAACACAATGAGTCTGAACATTTTTTGGTTTCTTCCCACACATGGCGATGGCCGTTATCTTGGCAGCGACGCGTCCGCACGCACGGTGGACCACAGCTATTTGCAACAGATTGCGCAAGCCGCGGATCGGATTGGTTTTGGCGGCGTGTTAATCCCGACGGGCAGTTCCTGTGAAGACGCCTGGCTAGTGGCGTCGTCGCTGATTCCCGTGACCCGTCGACTGCGCTTTCTGGTTGCGCTGCGTCCGGGCGTTGTTTCACCGACGCTGGCCGCACGTCAGGCCGCCACCCTGGATCGACTCTCTAACGGTCGCGCGTTATTCAATCTGGTGACCGGCGGCAATCCGGAAGAATTAGCTGGCGAAGGTCTGTTTCTCGATCACGCGGAGCGTTACCAGGCCTCGGCAGAATTTACGCACGTCTGGCGGCGGCTGTTATCCGGCGAGAAAGTGGATTTTGCCGGTAAACATGTGCAGGTCAAAGGCGCTCAACTCCTTTTTCCGCCTGTACAACGACCGCACCCGCCACTCTACTTTGGCGGTTCCTCCGACGAAGCCCAGGACCTGGCGGCAGAACAGGTGGATTTATATCTGACCTGGGGGGAACCGGTCCCTGAGGTGAGAGAAAAACTGGAACAGGTACGCGCCAAAGCGGCGGCCCAGGGACGGAAGATTCGTTTCGGGATTCGTCTACATGTCATTGTGCGTGAAACCAATGAGGAAGCCTGGCAAGCCGCAGAACAGCTGATCTCCCGGCTGGATGATGACACCATTGCGAAAGCGCAGGAAGCGCTGGCGCGCTTTGACTCGGTGGGGCAGCGGCGTATGGCGCAACTGCATGGCGGTAAGCGGGACAAGCTGGAAATCAGCCCCAACCTGTGGGCCGGTATCGGACTGGTTCGCGGCGGCGCGGGTACCGCGCTGGTCGGTGACCCGCAGACTGTCGCAGAGCGGATTAAAGAATATGCCGCTCTCGGTATAGACACCTTCGTGCTCTCCGGGTATCCGCACCTGGAAGAGGCATATCGGGTAGGAGAACTGCTGTTTCCCCTGCTCGATGTGGCGGTACCGGCTATTCCTCAACCGTTCTCGCAACGCGCGCAGGGTGAAATTGTCGGCAACAGTTTCGCGCCACTGAAAGCCGCGCAAAGTTAAGAGGCAGAACCGTGATGAAGAAGATACTGCACCGGCTGATCCCCTGGCTACTGCCGCTAACGCTAATCGCCCTGTGGCAAATCGCATCGCAGGCTGGCTGGTTGTCAACCCGTATTCTCCCTGCTCCTGATGCCGTCGCTGCAACGTTCTGGCGGCTCACGGTTGACGGCGAGCTGTGGCAAAACCTCTCCATCAGCACCTGGCGTGCGTTGACCGGTTTTGCCATCGGCGGATCCATCGGTCTGGGGCTGGGATTGATGACGGGCCTGTCACGCATCGGCGAACGCGTGCTCGACACCTCGGTGCAAATGCTGCGTAACGTTCCTCATCTGGCGCTGATCCCGCTGGTGATTCTGTGGTTCGGGATTGATGAAAGCGCCAAAATCTTCCTGGTGGCGCTGGGTAGCCTGTTTCCGGTCTATCTGAATACGTTTCACGGCATCCGTAACCTCGACCGCGGTCTGTTAGAGATGGCCCGCAGCTACGGGCTTTCGGGATTTAGTCTCTTCTGGCAGGTGATACTTCCCGGCGCGCTGCCGTCGATTATGGTCGGGGTCCGTTTTTCTTTGGGGCTGATGTGGCTGACATTAATCGTTGCGGAAACTATCTCAGCCAACGCCGGTATTGGCTACCTGGCGATGAACGCCCGTGAGTTCCTGCAAACCGATGTGGTGGTGGTCGCCATCATCCTTTACGCCCTGCTGGGCAAGCTGGCGGACACCGTGGCGCAACTTCTGGAGCGCGTCTGGCTACGCTGGCATCCTGCTTATCAACCTTCGGAGGAACCGGCATGATACATTCCGATTCGCCTTCTCCTGCCCGCCTGAACAGCGGTCTCCCCCTGCATCTCGATAACGTGAGCAAATATTACGGCGAACGCGTCATTCTTGACGCACTGCAATTACACATTCCCGCCGGTCAGTTTGTCGCCGTGGTTGGCCGCAGCGGCTGTGGCAAGAGCACGCTGTTACGCCTGCTGGCCGGATTAGAGTCCGTTTCCAGCGGCGCGCTACGGGCTGGCGCCTCGTCGCTCGAAAACGCGCGCCAGGATATTCGCCTGATGTTTCAGGATGACCGCTTACTGCCCTGGAAACGGGTAATGGATAATGTCGGGCTCGGATTAAAAGGCGACTGGCACAGCCCGGCGCGCCAGGTATTGTCGGCGGTTGGACTGGCATCTCGTGCGGGTGAGTGGCCCGCCGCGCTATCAGGCGGCCAGAAACAGAGAGTCGCGCTAGCCCGTGCGTTGATCCATAATCCCGGCCTGCTGCTACTCGACGAACCGTTAGGCGCGCTGGACGCGCTGACCCGTATCGAAATGCAGAG
Source organism: Klebsiella indica (assembly GCF_005860775.1). Classification (GTDB taxonomy): domain Bacteria; phylum Pseudomonadota; class Gammaproteobacteria; order Enterobacterales; family Enterobacteriaceae; genus Klebsiella; species Klebsiella indica. Next base: position 61,905 of record NZ_VCHQ01000020.1, on the reverse strand, counting down.
TCTCATTGAATCGTTATGGCAAGAGCAGGGATTCACCGTATTGCTGGTGACGCATGATGTTGCCGAAGCGGTCACGATGGCCGATCGGGTGCTGCTAATAGAAGAGGGTAAAGTCGGTCTCGATGTGACAATAGACTTGCCTCGCCCGCGTCGTCGCGGTTCTGCAAGGCTGGCAGAACTGGAGGCGCAAGTGCTCGATCGAATCCTGACCCCCTCCCCCAGCGAAGTGTTTTCCCGGGCGCGGGCCGTAAAAACGGCGCGATAATCCTCCACAATTGCGTGGCGCAAGCCGCCACGCTTTTCACGGAGGTCAGTAGAACATCATATTTGATAGTCAATAACGCTGTGCGGATTTTCCGCGAAGATCTGCGTCTTAATCTCTTCCAGCGTCAGTTCCGGATTGCATAACTGGATAAACTTCCAGGTATAGTTACGCTGTAACTGACCGCGTTTTAGCCCCACCCAGACGGTATTCGCTTCGAAAAGATGTTCAGCGTTTAGCTTAACCAGGCCGCGATCGCGCGCCGGATCATACGACATATCCGCCACGATACCTACGCCCAGCCCCTGCTCCACATAGGTTTTGATTACATCCGAATCCTGCGCGCTGATAGAGATTTGCGGCATAAGCCCCACGGCAGTGAACGCCCGGTCAATACGGGAACGCCCGGTGATACCTTGTCGATAGGTGATTAAGGGACAGGCATTGAGCTTATCCAGCGTGATGAGAGGTTCCTGTTCCAGCGCGTGCCCTTCGGGGACAAGGATCGCATGGTGCCAGTGATAATAAGGAAAGGCGGTCAGGGAATCGGCATTCCGTAGCTTTTCAGTCGCAATACCGATATCCGCCTCGCCGGTTTCCAGCATGGCGACAATTTCATCCGGTGAGCCCTGGTTAAGTGCCAGACGAACCTTGGGATAGAGTTCACGGAACGCCTTAATAACGGACGGCAGACTATAACGCGCCTGCGTATGCGTGGTCGCAATCACCAGTTGCCCGCTGTCGTTGTTACTGAATACGTTGGCCAGTCGACGTATATGGCTAGCGTCATTAAGAATACGTTCCGCCATAATCAATAGTTCTTTACCGGGATCGGTCATCCCCAGTAAACGTTTCCCCCGGCGAACGAAAATCTCAATGCCCAGTTCATCTTCCAGCTCGCGTATATGGCGGCTGACGCCTGACTGCGAGGTGTATAGCGTATTCGCAACCTCTGTCAGATTAAAATTGCACCGTACGGATTCGCGTATGATACGTAATTGCTGGAAATTCACATTCAACCCCATCGTGATCGCTGTCGTTAACTCTATTGATACAAAGCAATCTTATTCCCGACAAATAAAAAAAATCACTCACATATATCAAAAACAAATAAAGACATCCGTCTGGTATCGACAAAACAAGCAAAATCGGGAGTGCGCAGGGCTCGTCTCAGAAAATCGGTTCATCGGTAACGTGAGCACGCCTCTCCGCCCGGCAGAATATGAGACCAATCAAGGCGTGTGACAGCGTCAGCCAAACTGGCGTTTTGGGTTTTATCCGGCGACCTAGTCCCATTCCTGGCGCCAGAAAAATTAAGCATTTGCAGGATAATGCCGAAGCAGCAAATCTGATAATTGCCGACGCGGATATCAGTACCCTCGACAGCATTTTTACGCCAGATAATATTCATGGATTACGATATAACCCGAGCGATTTTGATTTAATCGATAAATAGCCAACCGAAATCCGTATTCCCGCAGACGTCCGAAATAACACAGAGACCATCTGTCATCGCCTGTTCAAGATCAGTTCAGATTTTTGAGCCTGCCACGCTTCGGGAAAGCAGACCACGGATTCAGCGTTTGAAAATGGCGCGCCCCTGAACCGCATGCAATAAAAGCGCGAGTGCAGCCATCGCGGCTGTCTATATGCATGAGGTGGGCGCACTACGCCACAATCACCGCGCCCAACACCGCCGATAACGCTTTTGCCGCCTCCAGTATCAACTGTTGGCTGGCGGCGTCTTCCGGATCAAAACGGCTGGTCGGGCCGGAAATACTCAGCGCCCCTGCCAGTTGGTTATCGTGCTTAAATACCGGTACGGAGATCGATGCCGTCAGCAGGCTGTCCGTTAGCTGGCGGTTCAGCCCCGCGCCGGTGGAGGTAAACAGCCCCTGACGGTAATCCCAGCGCGGCGAGACGCCGTGTTCGAACTGGCGTAACACGCACGCGGCGGAGGTATCATCCATATCCAGTAGCGTTCCGACCGGCACACTGGATTTGATATGGTGTGGCGAATCCTGGCGCAGCAGGCACATACGATGATCGCCATCACGCACATAGAAAGTGCTGCTTTCCAGCGTGGCTGTCGTCAGCTTTTCCAGCACCGGCAACACATGCTGATGCAAATTGAACGTACGCTGATAGGTACAGCCCAGTTGGTAAGCTCGGGAACCTAACTCATATCGACCATCCGGGCGCTTAAACACATAGCGCTCCGCTTCCAGCGTCAGCATATAGCGCATAATCACGCTCTTAAACAACCCGGTCTCCGTTTCCAGTTCACCCAGCGTCATACCGCCAGGATGTGAAATAAATGCATCCAGAATTGCCAGCGTACGCTTAACCGCTTTGACCGAACGATCGATATCAGTACTCTTTGGTCGCGACATAACTTCCCGGTAAATAAATTAAAATGGCGTTGTAAAACGTAATGTAACGAAATCAACCACAACTGCCAACCAGCGGCCTGCCGCTGAAATAGCGGATCACATTCTCCAGCATACGCTGTTGCTGCGCGTGCTGCGCAGAAAAGGTATTCGCCGCGACATGGGGTGTCAGGATGGTATTTGGCGCGGCCTGCAAACGAGCGGAAATCGCCGGTTCGAACTCATAGACATCCAGCGCTGCCCCCGCCAGTTCCCCTTGCTCCAGGGCGGCGCACAGTACGTTTTCATCCACCAGCATACCGCGGGCGATATTGATCAGATAGCCCTCTTTGCCCAACAGGCGCAATACCGTTTCATCGGCGACATGATAGTTTTCCGGCGTGCCGCGCGCGGCCAGTACCAGAATATCCGCCCAGTCCGCCAGTTGCATAATATCCTCACAATAGTGATACGCCGTGGTTTTGCGACTGCGGCTGTAATAACCGATCTCCATGCCAAACGCCTGCGCTCGCTGGGCAATCTGCATACCGATTTCTCCCAGGCCATAAATCCCCAGCCGTCTGCCCTGCAAGCCGGGTGCCAACGGATAACGCAGCACGCTGTTCCCCTGCCACTCTCCGCTACGTAAAAAACGGTCGCTGGTGATGATCTGGCGGCTGGCGGCCAGCATCAGGCCCAGCGCGAATTCGGCAACGCTGGCGGCATTGGTACCCGCGGCGTTAGTCAGCGCGATCCCTTTCTGGCGCAAATACGCCGTATCGACAAACTCAATCCCGGAGCCGTAGCAGCACACCAGTTTTAACTGCGGTAAAGCGTCGATTAACGCGCGTTCCGTAGGCAAGCTGCTCATGGTCAGCAGCACTTCCACGTTTTCCGCACCGGCGGGCAGATCGCTGCCATCCAGCGCCGTAATCGGTCCTGACAGATTGCAGTGTTGGCGCAGTTGCGTAACTAACGCAGCAGGCAACATGCGCGTCATTAATACGTTGTTATTCATTATGGTTCTTCCCCGCTCGTGACCGCTGAATGCGATGATTTACGTTGCAAAATAGCCCACTGCACCACAAGAAATAGCACCAGCATGCCAGCCATTAACAGAAAAGTCAGTGACACCGTGCCAACCGACGCCAGCATCCCCACCAGCAGATTGCCCAGCGGCATGGTGCCCTGAAAGCACATGCTGTACAGGCCCACCACGCCCCCCCGCAGATCCGGGGGGCTGAAATGCTGCAGGGTAGAGTTAATCATGGTCGAAAAAAAAGTGAGTGACAGCCCCAGTAACAGAAAACCGCCGCAGGTCAGCAGCGGCTGTACGGAAAAGGCAACACCGCCCAACGCAAGAACCGCAGTCCAGGGCGCGAATTGCAGCCAGCGCACCAGTCGCTGATGGGAAACCCGCGCCGCAATCAGCAGTGCCGCCAACAGCGATCCTACCCCCGCGCTGGTAAAGAACCAACCGGTATAACGTGCGGTATCATGAAAACCGTCGGCTGCCAGCACCGGGATCAGCGATTGATAAGAACCGGCAAAAATGCCCATCATCGCCAGCGCAGGCAGGAAACGGATGGCAAAGCGGTCACTACGCGCATAACGCAGTGCATTACGCATACCGCCACCGCGCCGCACGGCAGTCGCGCCGTCACCAACTCGCATACCGCGCACCGCCAGCAACATCGTTATCAGCCCGCAAAGTGAGAGGCAGAAACCGGCCTCCGGGCCATAATGGTTAAAACTCCATGCCGCAATCGCCGGGCCAAACATCCGTCCAAGATTAAATACCATGGTGTTGGTGGCCACGGCGTTATACATCAGCGACTTATCCTGCAGGCTGCTGGTCAGCAACAACTGACGGGTGGGGAGTTCCATCGACGCCACACACCCCGCTATCGCCGCCATCAGCAGAATAAATAGCGGAGAGACAAACCGGAGCAACACACTGGTCAGCAGCAGACTGCTGACCAGCATCGACATGCAGAGGATGCGCAGCATAATGCCCTTCACCCGCGCTGGCGTTAAGCGGCTGCCAAACAACAACGGTACGATCAGTGACGGGCAGTAGAGCAAAAAGTTCAGCACTCCCAGCAACCACGGTGAATGACTGAGTTGCCACATCAGCAGGTTGAGCGTCACATTCTGCGTCCATAAGCCGATGATGGACGCCGCCTGGCCCATCAGGTATCTGCGCGTCATCGGTTCCTGTAATACCGGAAAAGCACCTGCCAGTATCATGTTCTGTCCTTCCGCTGCGGGTCTCCTCCGCAGCGCATTGCAAGGGGTCGGCGGCAGACCGCTTATGGTCTGCCGTCAGTATTATTTCAGAGTGCGACAGAAACGCTGGATGCGCGTACAGGCGTCTTCCAGTTGCGCCATTGACGCGGCATAGGACAGGCGAAAATTAGGCGCTACACCGAATGCCTCGCCATGCACTAATGCCACACCTTCGCTCTCCAGCAGCGCCTCCGTGAAATCTTTATCACTGCGGATCACCCGCCCCTGCGGCGTGCTTTTATTCAGCAGATCCGCGCAGGAAGGATAAACATAAAACGCGCCCTGCGGCGTCAGACACGACAATCCCGGCGCATCATTCAGCGCCGCAACCACATAGTTGCGGCGAGCGACAAAGCTGGCGCGCCATTCGGCGAAGAATTCCTGCGGTCCCGTCAGCGCGGCGACTGCCGCCCACTGGGAAATCGACGAAACGCCTGAGGTCGTCTGACCCTGAATAGTCTCCATCGCTTTGATCAATGCAGCCGGACCCGCGCCGTAACCGACGCGCCAGCCGGTCATGGCATAAGCTTTCGACACGCCGTTAATCACCAGAGCACGCTCGATTAACGCGGGCTCAACCTGCGGGAAAGTAACGAATTGACTGTCGTCATATACCAGTTTTTCGTAGATATCATCCGCCATCACCCAGACATGAGGATGGCGCAGCAGTACATCCGCCAGAGCGCGTAACTCCTGCCAGCTGTAGACCGCACCGGACGGATTCGACGGAGAGTTAAACAGTAGCCATTTGGTGTTCGGCGTAATGGCCTGCTCCAGTGCCTGCGCCGTCAGTTTGTAACCCTGTTCAGCGCCGGTCGCCACCGTGACGGGCGTGCCGCCGCACAGCGCCACCATTTCCGGATAAGAGACCCAGTACGGCGCGGGAATAATCACCTCATCTCCGGGGTTCAGCGTCGCCATGAAGGCATTGGCGATAATCTGTTTCGCGCCATTGGAGATAATGATCTGTTGGTTGTGATACGCCAGTTGATTATCCTGGCGAAATTTCTCTACCACGGCCTCACGCAAGGCCGGGATGCCGGCAATCGGCGGATATTTGGTTTCGCCCCGTATCATCGCCTGCAGCGCCGCCTGTTTAATGTGTTCCGGGGTATCAAAATCCGGCTCACCGGAACTCAGGGCAATCACATCAATTCCCCGCGCTTTCATATCACGGGCCCGCTGGCTGGCGGCATTACTGGCGGAAGGTTTAATTCGATCAAGGGTCCGGGAAAACATCTTCATCTGTGAGTCCTGTCAATGGCGAATATCGGCGACAAATTTCTGTGCGCGTGGATGTTGCGGGTGATGGAAAAAGGTTTCAGGTGGGGCGCGCTCAATAATTTCGCCCTGATCCATAAAAATGACGCGATCGGCGACTTCGCGTGCGAACCCCATCTCATGGGTAACGCACACCATCGTCATGCCCTCTTTACCCAGTTGTTTCATTACCTGTAAGACTTCCCCCACCATTTCCGGATCGAGGGCGCTGGTCGGTTCATCAAACAGCATGACGGGAGGTTTCATTGCCAGCGCACGGGCTATCGCCACGCGCTGCTGCTGGCCGCCGGACAGTTGATGCGGATAAGCCCGCAATTTGGTCGCCAGCCCCACTTTCTCCAGCAGCGTACTGGCGATGTCATCCGCTTCGTGCTTGCTGGTTTTACGTACCCGACGCTGCGCCAGGGTGACGTTCTGCAATACCGTCAGATTAGGAAACAAGTTGAACTGCTGGAAAACAAAACCGATATTGCTGCGAAACTGATTCAGATCGACGCCTTCCGCACGGCTGTCAACCCCATCCACCAGAATGCGCCCGCGCTGAATCTCTTCCAGCCGATTAATCGTGCGGATCAGCGTTGATTTGCCCGAACCGGAGGGGCCGCATACCACTACGACCTCACCTTTAGCGATCTCTTCGCTGATGCTATTAAGCACTTTATGCGGACCATACCATTTTTCGACATTTTCAAGCTTTAGCATTGCCATTGCTTCACTCCTGGGGATTAATCTGACGTTTACGCTGAATCATATTTTCCAGTTTGCCGACCGCGCGCGTCAGTGAAAAACAGATGATAAAATAGATAATTGCCAATATTGCAAAAACCTGCAGAGGCTGAGTTAATTCCAGTGTATTAATCTGATATGCGGAATACGTCAGTTCCGCCACGCCGATGACATACCCCAGCGAGGTATTTTTAATCAAATTAATAAACTGATTCAGAATGCTGGGAATCATGGTAAACAACGCCTGCGGTAAAATAATTTCGCACATGGTTTGCGAATAGCTAATTCCCAGCGTACGAGCGGCTTCAATTTGGCCACGCGGCACGGAGTTAATGCCCGCGCGCACAATTTCCCCTAAAAATGCCATTTCATAAATCACCAGTGCGACGATCAACGTTTTTACACCGGAAATAGAGTGGCCTGAAATCAGCGGCACGGCAAAATAGGACCAGAACACCAGCATCAACACCGGCAATCCTCGTACCACGCTGCTGAATAGCGTCACCGGCAGATAAAAAATCTTATATTTGCTGGTACGCGCGATACCGACCAGAATCGCCAGCGGAAAGGCGCAGAGTAATCCAGCGGCGGCAATCAGCAGCGTCAGCGCCAGCCCGCCTAATGGTCCATTGGGGTAACTGCCGGTAAAAAGTAAATGGTGATACTTCGTAACAATATTCAGCATATCGTTCATTAGCGGCTCCCGGAACGCAAGGCAAAACGGTCATACGCCGCGCCGACGGTGACAATCAGTAGTGAACCCGTCAGGTAAATCACCGAAATAATGGCAAACGCATCAAAGGTACGAAACGTTTCATTCTCGATCTGTTTCGCCGCGTAGGTCAGCTCCGCGACGCTAATTGCCATTGCCAGACTGGTGGATTTATACAGCGCCAGCGACTGGCCGATCAGCGGCGGAATCGACACACGAATCGATTGAGGCAGAATCACATCGCGCATCGCCTGCGAAAAGTTCAGCCCTAATGCACGACAGGCCTCCATCTGCCCGCGGGCAATGGAACGCAGGCCGCTGCGCAAATCCTCCGACATAAACGCAGCGCTGTTCAGCGTCAATGCTACATAAGCAAAAAAGAATTCACTGCCATGTTGATTGACCCAATCCGACCAACTGTATGGCAAGATGGCGGATAAGCCGAAATACCACAGCAGTAATTGCACCAGCGCCGGTACATTACGGTGATATTCCACATAACACACCACAAACCAGCGCAATGGAGCAATGCCAGAAATACGCATCGAGGCAAGTAGCAGCGCCAGAATGAACCCCGAAATAAGACAAAGAAAAAACAGCAGTAGCGTATTTTCCAGACCGGACAATATCCACTGTAAATATTCACCTTGCAGTAAGGTAATGGGGTTAAAACTTACCATCAGACTTCACTCCCTGATGCAGAAATAACGACATAAATACGCAGCCATGTTTCGGGAAATAGCCCGAGCGACTTTCCGCGCAAACTATTCCCCGCCATGAAAAAATTCGCCCATCGGATGCAGATTGTTATTTATTATGACTCAATTACTGCAGAGTTTGTTTCACCTGGGCAATAGACTCTAATTTATGTTCACGTTTAATTTTATAAACCGTATCAGCCCCCAGCCATTTATTCCAGATAGTATCAAGTTTGCCGTCCTGATCCATTTTTGCCAGTGCATCATTTACCGCCGCAAGGAATTCTGGCTCATTTTTGCGAATCCCCAGGGCATTCGGTTCCCAACCGATCGCCTGGTCAATAAAGGTGTAAGCGCCTTTACCGGCACGTAAATAACGCACTCCTGACGTTTGTGCAAATGCCTGACCACTGATTTTACGCTGCTGCAAGGCAAGGAACGCCGAAGGTGAATCGTGATAGGTCACCACGTGAATATTCGGGAAGGATTTGCGTAGCCAGTATTCCGAGGTCGAACCGGAGGTCATACCAACCCGTTTACCCGCCAGATCTGCCAGCGTTTTATAGCCCGCCGCCGTCGGCACCAGCACTTTCAATGGCACCTGGAAATGCGAAGATGAAAAATCAATCTGCTTTTCACGTTCAGCGGTATAACCCAGCGCTGCGGAAAGAATATCTACCCGACCAATCTGCAGTTCCGGAATACGCGCTTCCACTGACAAACTTTTCTGTACCATTTTGACGCCCAGTTGATCCGCCAGCGCCTGGCAGACATCCACATCAAAACCCACCACTTTCAGGGTTTTCGGATCGGTAAAACCCAACGGTTCAGTCGTGGACAGCGTGCCGCATACCATTTCACCACGCGCTTTGATATCCGCCAACTGATTCGCGGAAGCGAGCCCGGCGATACTGAACAACCCCAGCATCAATAGCGCCAGCATGCCGGGTTTTTGGGATTTCGGAGTAAAGCTTGTTGCATTTCTGACCACAGGTTAACCCTCCAGAGTAAGCACAAGGGAACAAGCCGTTGCGGGCTGTCCGGACCATGTTTAAACGCCAGCACTTATGCAAATCACATTTTCATAATTGCATTATGATTTTGTAAAAAGCATGAATGATGCCAATCCTGAAAAAAACTGGAAACATTAATTTAACACAATGAAATTCAGATAATTACAATCACCGGCATCGCCAACACGCCGATCAGATCGGAACAGACAACCGCGTTTTTCTCTCGCCTGACTGCACTTTTTCGGTGAGCGCTGTTCCATATTGGTGAAAAGATCCTCTCCCCGATCCGCATTTATCGGCGTGAAAATCTTTTTTAGGGGGTTTTGGGCGAAACGAGGTATTTTTTGTTTTTTACCACGTTTGGATCAGTTTGGATCAGCAACCTGTTCCGCTCACACCGCACATTGCGGGTGACGACAAGCGTCAACATGGCGCTCGCCAACGATGAACACGTCATACTGCAATCCAAGACATCCGCAACCAGCATCAACAACTATCGCCACATTATGATGGCATCAGAGGAGTCCGTATGATGGAAAATAAAACCGCTTTTCCACAGGGGTTCTTGTGGGGTGGCGCGATCGCCGCAAATCAGGCCGAAGGGGCATGGAACATCGATGGCAAAGGGCCTTCAGTGGCGGACGCCATTAGCTGGAAACCAGGTCTGGACCTCACCGACTATCGCGGGCATATGGCGCTGACCGATGAGAATATTTCCGACGCGCTAAACGGCAAAAACGACAAACTGTACCCGAAACGGCGTGGGATTGATTTCTATCATCGCTATAAAGAAGATCTGGCTTTGTTTGCCGAAATGGGATGCAAAGTGCTGCGAACCTCCATTGCCTGGTCTCGTATTTTCCCGACCGGTGAAGATGCGCAGCCGAATGAAGCCGGACTGCAATTCTATGAAGATTTGTTCCGCGAAATGCGCCGTCTGAATATTGAACCACTGGTCACCCTGTCACACTATGAAATGCCGCTCATCCTGAGTGAAAAATATAACGGCTGGGTTCACCGCAATGTGCTGGATGCGTTTGTGCGTTTTAGCAACGTCTGCTTCGATCGCTATAAAGATCTGGTGCGCTACTGGCTGACCTTTAATGAAATCGACAGTATTCACCGTCATCCGTTTACCACTGCCGGTATTCGGAAAGAGAAAAGTAAACCAGGTAAAGAGACTCAGGATATTTATCAGGGGCTGCATCATCAGTTTGTCGCCTCAGCGCTGGTGACGCGCGACTGCCACAGGAAGATCCCGGGCAGCCAGATGGGCTGTATGCTGACTAAACTGACCACCTATCCGCGCACCTGTCATCCGAATGATGTCGAAGCGACGCTAAAAAAGAATCTGGAAAACTATTTTTATGCTGACGTACAGGTGTTCGGTAAATATCCGCCGCTGATTAAGCGCGATCTGGCACTGCGTGGCATCAGACTGGAGATGCAGCCGGACGATCTGGCTATCCTGCAGCAGTACACGGTAGATTTTGTCTCATTCAGTTACTATATGTCGCTCACCGAATCGACCCAGCCAGAGATGGAGCGTACGCCTGGCAATACCCTACTCGGCGTAAAAAACCCGTACCTGCCCTCTTCCGCATGGGGCTGGCAGATCGATCCTCAGGGGCTGAAAATCTCGCTGCTGGAGTTGTATGACCGCTATCAGAAGCCACTGTTTATTGTGGAAAATGGTATCGGCGCGAAAGATATTGTCGAAGACGGCAAAGTACACGATCGCTACCGCGTCGATTATTTCCGTGCGCATTTCGAACAGATGCTGGCGGCAATTGACGAAGGTGTGGAATTAATGGGCTACACCAGCTGGGGCGCGATTGATCTTATCAGCGCTGGCACTTCGCAAATGTCGAAACGTTATGGCTTTATTTATGTTGATCAGGATGATAAAGGCAATGGGTCGCTCGCTCGTCTGAAGAAAGACTCGTTTTACTGGTATCAGAAAGTCATCGCCAGCAATGGCGGCGACCTTGCCTGATCGCCGACGGCGGTGTCGTTAGATGGATTGATTACGAGTGTAAACGGTCATATTCGGTCTGACGACTAAGCTGGCGGAATCCGGGAGTCAATACGGCATAACTTAGGGGGCGGGAACGCCCCGGAAGCGAACAGATCGTACATCCACCGATAAGTGCTGGCGACGAGAAAAATGCTGCTTAAAATGCAATAAATATATAAAAATCAATTATATACACATGTTAATGCCGGTGAATACAGGTTTTGTATCACATAGGCATTTTTCATCTTCTGGATTTTGATATACCGTCCGGAATTTGGATCCGGACTAAAAAAAACTTTCTGCATTACACTTTCAACCATGTTGTCCGCCTCTCTTTTGGAAAGCGAGGTTCTGACTAAGTGGTAAATATTATTGCCCTGATTTTCATATTCAAAATGATACGATCTTGCAACGTTGTAACGGGTATCGTTGAGCATTACCTTGCCTGACACATCAAAATATCCGGAATGATTATCCCGCATAATTAAGAAAGTCTTCAATTGGGCATCAAACGCGGGTGACGTGGATTCAATACGCAAATTTGCTGAACAATCAAAACCACGTCTATGATGACCGGCGTAGATCAACAGGCCAAAAACCAAAATGAGGCATAACACTGCAGAGATAATATACCCCCTAACGCCCCGGCGTTTACTGAACAATTGCATAATCAGCCCTGTAATAGTTTTCACATGAATAAAAATCACCTTTTTTTTCATCTAAATATATGCAGTGCGCTAGAAATACCCGTCCCGGATTTCCATTTAGTACCGTCTCTGCAACATTAAAGTAAAAAACACTGTTATCTGAACAGCGCATGCCCTCTTTTACGATGAGATCTTTGGCCATCGCAATAACCTGCTTTCTGTATTCCATCGGTACGATGCTAAAACTCTGAATCCGGCATTTTCCTGTATCCCCTAAAGAATAGACCTGAGCCTGCCCCGTCAACAAACGCGGATGATAAAAATCCGTTTTAAAACCGACAAACAACAACGTAAACAGGAGCAGTGCAAAGCACATATACGAGGCGGCTTTAATCACCGCGACCGATACGCTGCTTTTTTCTTGGTCAGGGCGGTTTTCATGGTGATTAACACTGTCGCTGCCATGCTCTTTTTGCGCGTTAACCTCATGGGCAGGGGGCGTTATTCTCTCTATCACAATACGTTCAGACACCATAAATCCAACCCTGGGCACAGTAACAATAACGTCCTCGTCACAGCCCATATTCCTGAATACGGCTCTCAGATCCGAAATATACTTATTGAGACTATGGCTGGAAGTCCGTAATCCATGTGCATCCCAGACATTTTGCAGTATCTCATCCCGATAAACCACATGTTCTTTGTGGTCTAAAAGATATTTAAGCAGACGACTTGTTGTTGCCGTCAACGTGACGCCCGATTCATCATCGAGCCATAGCAGTCCATCATCACTGCGGAAATGAATCGTATCTTGAATTTTGTAGATCATATACTAGCCTTAACAATCATCCTCAGAAGCACACCCCCTCTATACACCTTGGTATATCAAGCATTTTATGCTGAAATTGGTTATATTTTTCTTATAATCCAGATTATAACACCTAAAAAACAAAAAAACAAAATACATATAACCAAATGAAAATGCGATGGTATTATTGTCCTCAGCAAAACGACGGGCTACCTGCCATCCTGTGCAACGCACAGCAGGCATGTCAGCGCAGCGACGCGTTCAACGTATCCGGACGCATTGGCAGTATCTGTCACCATGATGAAAATGAGGACAAAGACATGATCGCATAATAGTCACTCAGGCAATTAACGGCCTGATACAAGAAAGTGTTGCTAATGAGATTTTCCTTAGTGGAATAAAAGAACTAAAAGCAGTGCAAATACTCTTGCGCAAGCATTTTTATCGGGATATTTAAAATTGAGAAAAAGAAAATCTGACATGTTAAGGATAAAAAAATGCAGGTCCAGCAGAGAATGTTCCCTAAGAAAAATCCAATATAAAGAGTGTGCCTATTGTTCTGGTTAAAATGATAACCAGCCCCTATCGCATTTTTTATAAAAAACACCAACTTAAGGAAAAATTACGATATATATATCTGTTTTTTATATAAAAACAAGATTATAACACCACAATAAACCACTCATGCAGACATAAGAACTTTTAGGGCTTCTACCGCATGTGTCATTGATATGGGCGATGATAGATTACTCTCAATTCGCTGAATGGTTTTATTAACGATGAGTTAAAGGTCAACCCAAGGATGAGATTGCGTTCAGATATGAATCTATCAAATAATATTTTATCTAAGGATAAATATTTTACTCTGGGCCTTATTGAATTGCTCGGGGTAGAGTTTATTGACAATTTCTTCCTGATTATAGACCTGGATTGCAACGATCTTACGGGGGCGGAATGGATTTATTTTTCAAATAAGAACATTGTCGCCTTTGCATCCAATGACTTAGCTTTTTATAAGTCTGAACTATTTGAAAAAATAACCGTACTGGACAAAAAGAGTAACACGAAAAGTATCCTGAACTTTTTCCTGAAAAAGGAAATGTCGGGCAATTACCATACAAAATTCCATCTGAGTCTGCGCGAAAAGCAGATGTTAAATATGTTGAGTAGAGGGGAAAGCAACCAGGAGATCGCAGAAGAGTTTGGCGTGAAACTTAAGACTATTTATACGCATCGCCGTAACCTGATGAATAAATTAGGTTGTAAAAACAGGATTATGTTTCAAAAGCTATTTTTTAACAACAAGTGTTTTATTAAGTGAAGCACCGCTTCCGAATTATTTAGTTAACAGGAGATTTATCATGAAAAAATTAGCACTCATCGTTGCTTCAGCACTGTCCCTGAGCTCTGCAGTCGCCCTGGCCGCCGAGTCCACGTCTACCACCGTCAATGGCGGTACGGTGCATTTTAAAGGAGAAGTAGTGAACGCCGCCTGTGCGGTTGATGCTGGTTCTCTCGACCAGACCGTACAGTTAGGCCAGGTGCGTTCGGCAAAACTGGCAAAAGCGGGCGCCACCAGCTCCGCTGTCGGTTTCAACATCCAGCTGGATGACTGTGATACCACGGTTGCAACCAAAGCTTCTATCGCGTTCGCCGGTACATCTATTGACAGCACTAACACCACCGTACTGGCGCTGCAAGGTTCCGCGGCGGGCAGCGCGACGAACGTCGGCGTACAGATCCTTGATCGCACCGGTACTCCGCTGGCGCTGGATGGCGCAACATTCGGCGCTGCCACCACGCTGAACGACGGTACTAACGTCATTCCGTTCCAGGCTCGCTACTACGCAACCGGTGCCGCCACTGCCGGTACTGCTAACGCTGACGCCACCTTTAAAGTTCAGTACGAGTAATTCATCAGGCAGGGAAGCATGTGGGGCCAGGATGGCCCGCTATCCGAATAAACCTGAGGTGATAAAGATGCAAAGGATGAAATCAGGTCTGTTGCTATTTTTGCTGCCACCGCTGGCGCTGGCCGGCAACCAGTGGAACGTCATGCTGCCCGGCGGCAGCATGCGTTTCCAGGGGATTGTCATTGCCGAGTCCTGCCGCGTTGAAGCGGGCGACCGCCAGATGACGGTCAGAATGGGGCAAATCAGCAGCAACCGCTTTCATTCCACAGGGGAAGATACCAATCCCATCCCCTTTGATATTCACCTGCAGGAGTGTAGTACCACCGTGAGCCAGCGCGTTGGCGTCGCGTTTCACGGCATCGCCGATGGTAAAAACCCGGACGTGCTCTCGGTTGGCGAGGGGCCGGGTATCGCTACCGGCATTGGTATCGCGCTGTTTGATAAAACCGGCAGGCAAATCCCGCTGAATGCGCCGCCTGCGTCATGGACACAGCTGCACACCGGCCCGACCACGCTGCACTTTGTCGCCAAATATCGTTCCACCGGGAATCAGGTCACCGGAGGCGCTGCAAATGCTCAGGCCTGGTTCTCCCTGACCTACCAGTAATCAGTACCGGTAACAGGAAATAACAGTGAGTAAGAAAGAGGTAAGCATGAAAAATACACTGGGTACCCTGCGTCGGATGCGCGGTTTACTGGCAGGTCTTTTACTGGCCGCCACAGCGGGCTTCAGCGTTCAGGCGGAAGCGGGCGTATCATTGGGCGCAACGCGCGTCATTTACCCGGCTGGACAAAAGCAGGTTCAGCTGGCGGTGACCAATAATGATGACAAAAGCACCTTTCTGATCCAGTCATGGGTGGAAAATGCCGACGGAGCAAAAGACGGCAGCTTTGTCATCACGCCGCCGCTGTTCGCCATGCAGGGGAAAAAAGAGAGTACCCTGCGCATCCTCGATGCCACCAGTAACCAGTTACCCCAGGACCGGGAAACCCTGTTCTGGCTGAACGTTAAAGCGATTCCGTCCATGGACAAATCAAAGCTTAGCGACAACACCCTGCAACTGGCGATTATCAGCCGTATCAAGCTCTACTACCGCCCGGCGAATCTGCCGCTGCCGCCGGATCAGGCTGCGGAAAAACTGCGGTTTCGCCGCAGCGCGGGCTCGCTGACGCTGATCAACCCTACGCCTTACTACCTGACGGTCACCGAACTTAATGCCGGTACCCGGGTGCTGAAAAATGCACTGGTTCCACCAAAAGGGGAAGCCAGCGTTAGTTTACCGTCCGATGCGGGTAGCGACATTACGTACCGGACGATTAACGACTACGGCGCGCTCACCCCGCGAATGAAAGGCGTAATGCAATAACTGTCCGGGGAGCAGCGTTCTCCCCGGAACGAAAAAATACCGAATGCCGGGCGATTTTGGACCGGAGGGACTATGTCACATCTTAAATATGGACCTGAGCGTTTGGATACCCGCCGTATGACCCCAGGATCTGTTCACCTTTTAGCTCAGATCCCCATTGCTCTTCTGCTTGCCTCCCCGGCTTTTTTCGCCCAGGCAGATCTCTATTTTAACCCTCGTTTTCTGGCGGACGATCCCGCAGCCGTGGCAGACCTGTCCGGCTTTGAAAAAGGGCAGGAACTCCCGCCAGGCACCTATCGTGTGGATATCTATCTGAATGATGGCTATATGACCACCCGCGATATCACCTTTAATGCCGGAGAAAACGGGCACGGGCTGACGCCCTGTCTGACCCGCGGACAGCTTGCCGGTATGGGCGTCAGTACGTCTGCCATTCCGGGAATGAACGCACTGGCGACTGACGTCTGCCTGCCATTAACTGAGCTCATCAAGGACGCAACCACCCGTTTCGACGTCGGTCAGCAGCGGCTCTGGCTGACTATCCCACAGGTGTTTATGGGCAACCGCGCCCGCGGCTATATTCCGCCCGAACTCTGGGATAACGGCATTAACGCCGGGCTGCTGAACTACAACTTTACCGGCAACAGCGTCCACAGCGGCGCAAACGGCAACAGCAACTATGCGTATCTGAATCTGCAGAGCGGGCTGAATCTGGGCCCGTGGCGTCTGCGCGACAACACCACCTGGAGCTACAGCAGCGGCGGCAGCGCATCGACCAGTGAAAACAAGTGGCAGCACGTCAATACCTGGCTGGAGCGCGACATCACGTCGCTACGTTCCCGCCTGACGCTGGGCGACAGCTACACCAACGGCGATGTCTTCGACGGCATCAATTTTCGCGGGGCGCAGTTAGCGTCTGATGACAATATGCTGCCGGACAGTCAGAAAGGATTCGCACCAACGATCCACGGGATTGCCCGCGGCACGGCGCAGGTGTCGGTTAAACAAAACGGCTACGAGATTTACCAGAGTACGGTGCCGCCCGGCCCCTTCACCATCAACGATCTCTATGCCGCCGGTAATGGCGGCGACCTGCAGGTGACCATCAAAGAGGCGGATGGCAGCAGCCAGGTCTTCACCGTGCCCTACTCCTCTGTTCCGGTACTCCAGCGTGAGGGACATACCCGCTATGCCCTTACCGCCGGGAAGTACCGCAGCGGCAACGGCCAGCAGGACAAACCAGCATTTTTCCAGGGCACAGTGATGCGCGGGCTTCCCGCGGGCTGGACGCTGTACGGCGGCACGCAACTGGCGGATCGTTACCGCGCGTTTAATGTCGGCGTGGGTAAAAACCTGGGAGAACTGGGCGCCCTGTCGCTGGATATCACCCAGGCGAACGCCACCCTCCCCGATGACAGTGAGCATCAGGGGCAGTCGGTGCGCTTCCTCTATAACAAGTCGCTGACCGATACCGGCACCAATATCCAGCTGGTGGGTTACCGTTACTCCACGCGCGGCTATTTCAGCTTCGCCGACACCACGTATCACCGGATGAGCGGCTACAGCGTCGAAACCCAGGACGGTGTCATTGACGTGAAGCCGACCTTCACCGATTACTACAACCTTGCTTATAACAAGCGTGGAAAAGTACAGCTAAGCGTCACCCAACAACTGGGGCGTACCGCCACCTTCTACCTGAGCGGCAGCCATCAGACTTACTGGGGAACCGGCAAAGCGGACCAGCAACTGCAGGCCGGGCTGAACGCCGCCGTCGACGACATCAACTGGACGCTGAGCTACAGCCTGACCCGAAACGCCTGGCAGCAGGGGCGCGACCAGATGCTGGCCGTCAATGTCAATATTCCGTTCAGCCACTGGCTACGCTCGGACAGCAAATCCGCCTGGCGACACGCCAGCGCCAGCTACAGCATGTCGAACGATCTGAACGGGCGGACCACCAGCCTCGCGGGGCTGTACGGCACGCTGCTGGAGGGCAACAACCTGAGCTACAGCGTGCAGACCGGCTACGCGGGCGGCGGCGATGGCGACAGCGGCGGTAGCGGCTACGCCGCGCTGAATTACCGCGGCGGTTACGGCAATGCCAACATCGGTTACAGCCACAGCGACAGCATTAAGCAGCTTTATTATGGCCTCAGCGGCGGCGTGCTGGCTCATGCCGATGGCGTCACGCTGAGCCAGCCGATGAACGATACCGTCGTGCTGATCAAAGCCCCCGGCGCCGACAATGTGAAGGTGGAAAATCAGACCGGCGTGCAGACTGACTGGCGCGGCTACGCCGTACTGCCCTACGCCACCGAATACCGTGAAAACCGGGTGGCGCTGGACACCAACACGCTGGCCGATAACGTCGATCTGGACGACGCGGTGGCCAGCGTGGTGCCGACCCACGGCGCAATTGTCCGCGCTGAATTTAAAGCCCACGTCGGCCTCAGGCTGCTGATGTCGCTTACCCACAACGGTAAGCCGGTTCCCTTCGGCGCGCTGGTCACGTCAGACAGCAGCCAGGGCGGCAGCATCGTGGCAGACAATGGCCAGGTCTATCTCAGCGGGATGCCGCTGGTCGGCAAAGTACAGGCGAAATGGGGTGAAGGCCCGGGCGCCAGTTGCGTGGCTGACTACCGGCTGCCGCCAGAAAGCCAGAATCAGACGCTGAGTCAGTTGTCAGCCACGTGCCGCTAAGGAAACCCTAATGATGAAAAAAACCTTCTGTCTGTTGATCGCCCTCGTATCACTGGCGATGGCCAACGCCAGCGCGGCGGACAGCACCATCACCATCAGCGGCTACGTGCGGGATAACGCCTGCGCCGTCGCCGGCGAGTCAAAAGATTTTACCGTCGACCTGATGGATAACGCTGCAAAACAGTTCCATGCGGTGGGCGCCTCCACGCCGCTGGTTCCCTTTCGTATTGTGCTGTCTCCCTGCGGCAGTGCAGTCACCGCGGTGAAAGTGGGCTTTACCGGCGTAGCCGACAGCATCAATACCGATCTGCTGGCGCTCGACAGCGGGGCTTCAGCCGCGGCGGGCATTGGCGTGCAAATCCTTGATGGTCAACAGTCGGCGCTGCCGCTCAACGCCGACTCATCGGCCATTCCGTGGACCACGCTGACGCCGGGCCAGAGTAACACGCTGAATTTTTATGCCCGGCTGATGGCCACTCAGGTACCGGTCACCGCCGGGCACGTTAATGCAACCGCCACCTTCACCCTCGAATTTCAGTAACCGGAGACGCTAATGAAATGGACCTGTACCGGATGGCTTCTGGCAGCCATGCTGGCAACCACCCCCCCGGCGCTGCATGCCGCCGACGTCACCATTACCGTTAATGGCAAAGTGGTGGCAAAGCCGTGCACCGTTTCCACCACTAACGCAACCGTCGATCTCGGGGATCTCTACACCTTCAGCCTGGTCTCCGCCGGTTCTTCCTCGGCCTGGCACAGCGTGGCGCTTAACCTGAGCAATTGCCCGGTGGGTACATCGCGGGTCACCGCCAGTTTCAGCGGCACAGCGGACGCTACCGGCTATTACAAAAACCAGGGCACCGCCGGGAATATCCAGCTGGAGCTGCAGGATGACAGCGGCACCACGCTGAACACCGGCGCGACCAAATCGGTGCAGGTGGATGAGGCAACCCAGTCCGCCAGTTTCCCGCTGCAGGTACGCGCGCTGACGGTTAAGGGCGGCGCCACTCAGGGAACCATTCAGGCAGTGATTAACGTCACCTATACCTACGCCTGAACCAGGAGAAATATGTTATGAAAAAGATAATAACTCTGCTGATTACGCTGTTGCTGGGTGGCTGGTCGCTTAGCGCCTGGTCTTTCGCCTGTAAAACCGCCACTGGCGTGACGATCCCCATAGGAGGGGGCACAGCAAACGTTTACGTTAACCTCGCACCAGCAGTCAGCGCCGGACAAAACCTTGTCGTGGATCTCTCGACGCAAATTTTTTGCCATAACGACTATCCGGATACCATAACCGACTATGTGACGTTGCAACGCGGCTCAGCCTACGGCGGTGTGCTATCAAATTTTTCCGGCACAGTTAAATACAACGGTGTCAGCTACCCATTTCCGACCACCAGCGAAACGGCGAGAATAACGTATGATTCCCTCACGGATAAACCGTGGCCAACCATTCTTTATCTGACTCCCGTCAGCACCGCGGGCGGCGTGGCGATCTCTGCTGGTTCATTAATTGCCATATTGATCTTGCGTCAGACCAACAACAAGGATAGCGACGACTTTCAGTTTGTCTGGAACATTTATGCTAATAACGATGTGGTTGTGCCCACCGGAGGCTGTGACGTCTCTGCCCGCGATGTAACGGTAACGCTGCCGGACTATCCTGGCTCAACGGCAATCCCGCTGACGGTTTACTGTGCTCAAAGCCAGAAGCTGGGCTATTACCTCACCGGCACCACAGCAGACGCCGCCAGCACTATCTTTACCAATACCGCGTCGGCCTCGCCCGCCCAGGGAATTGGCGTTCAACTGACGCGCAGCGGCAGCGTCGTTCCCACCAACAGCATGGTGTCGTTAGGTACCGTGGGCAGCTCGGCGGTCAGTCTGGGTTTAACCGCGAACTACGCGCGGACCAGCGGGCAGGTTACGGCAGGTAACGTGCAGTCGATTATCGGGGTGACCTTTGTTTACGAGTAACCCTTCTGCCCCCGACCGCAGCCCGCCAGTGGACTACATTCTGTCACCCTGCGCGCTGGTCGCCGAAGGCGTGGCGCGAATAATAGAGGAAGGGGGAACGCCAGCCATCGTGCTGCCAACTGAAGCCCCCACACTCTTCACCTGCCCGCGCCGCATGGTGGTATATCTGCCCGATGCCCCTGACCTGATGCTCGCAACCCTGCAACAAGCCGCCACATTGCTGGAACAATCCGCAACGCCGTTACCGGTGCTGATCCTTAGCCGCTGCCCGACAAGTTGGCTATGGCACACGCTGTTGCACCAGGTTACGGACTGCCACCGGCTTTCCGCCGTGCGTGCCGTCGCCTCCGATCTGCCGCTCCCTTACCTTTCAGCATTACTGCGGGATGCCCTCTTTGAGGGATATCCATCGCTTGAACAACTGTCAGGCGAAGAGACGCGAATGGGCGGAAAGCGCCCTGCCGGGCTTACCCGGCCTGAGCTGAACGCCACCCTCGGGTTGTTCAACGGATACAGCGCCTTCGAACAGGCAAAACGCCGCGGTATCAGCCATAAAACGCTCTACAATCAAAGAACCGCAGGACTGAAAAAAATGGTGCAACATCACCCTCACATGCGCCCCCGTTTTCCCGGCAGCCAGATAAGAGAACAGAAAAACGCGGCGTTTCCCGCCCTTTCCGCTTTCGAACGCGAATTTGTCCACGCCATTCACAGTCGACACGTTTTCCCGGTCTTTCAGCCCATTACCAGTCAACACCTGCGGCTTCAGGGAATGGAAATCCTCTGTCGCTGGGCGCGCAACGGCGACGTTCTGCTTCCCGGTGATTTTTTACCGCGGATACATTCCGGGTATGCATGGCTGGTACTGACCGCGTTTATGCTCCAGCAGGCGGTACAGCATATCAACCGCTATCCTGGCGAGTTTTATTTCTCGGTGAATATTGCCGCCGCTATCGCCGGTCATGAGAACCTGCTCCCCATGATGGAAACCGCGCGCAAACAGATCCATCAGCCGCGAATGGCAGACAGGCTGGTACTGGAGCTGGCCGAAACCACCGACCTCAACCGTCATAGCAAAGCCAGTGAAAATATTGTCCGGTTACACAAGCACGGTTTCCGTATTATGCTCGATGACTACTTCTCGCAAAGCAGCGTTCTGTTTCCGGTACGCACATGCAGGTTTAGCGCCTACAAGCTGGATATGAGCATCGTGAATGATATGCAGCGCGATCCCCATGCCCTCGCGCTGATTAAGAGCCTGCTTTACTATTGCCAGTTGACCGGCAGCGACTGTATTGCTGAAGGCGTGGACAGCCTGGATAAATTCAATAAACTGAAAGCGCTGGGGATCGCGCATTTTCAGGGATTTTATCTCTCTATGCCCGTGGGCACAGAGGCGATAGCCGGGCTTATACAAAAACTCTCGCCCGGGGTTAATAATCAGTCCAGCGCCGTGATAAACAGTGCGGCACACGATTACCAGCCGCAGACGTTGGTCTCTTCATCAGACTCATAGCCACGAACAATATTAATAAGGTCTTTTACCGCATCAGCCGCCGTTTGCGGTTCCTGAAGCGCGGCCAGGGTAGCAAACTCGCTATCCACCGATACGCCATTATTATTATTCGTGACCGTCAATATAAATCCTTTTTCTTTGGCGTTGTCCGCTGACAGCGTGGAAATAAGCGCTGTCACAGCCTCCACGGCAACATCGGGAATATAAAGCGCCATTGGCTTAAGATACACTTTCTCTTTTTTATCGTTATTATTACAGTTAATAACCGCTAATGAATAACCTCTATTTTCACTGTCCATAATATCCCTCAACCCTCAATCAAAATTGAGGGGTCGACATAAAAATCCACATTAAAAACGGTATCTTCCGTTAACGCCTCAATGCAGTGCCATGTCTCCGGCGGGAAAACGCCAAATTCACCTTCTGCAATCGTCAGGGTGTCCACCGGATCCGGGCTGGTCTCATCAGCATAGCCAAGATAACGTATCGCCCCCCTCATCACCGACAGGCGCGGGTAGACCCCCTGCCGCGTACCGGCATCCAGATGCCGCTTCCAGATTGACGCCGGAGCCGTCTTTGTCGTCCACAGCGGGGTAGTACGTGTATGGACATAGTGGGTTGGAATAATGATTCGCTGCATGATTCTGCCTCTCTCTGCGCACCATCAATACAATCGGAACAAGAATATATGTTGCATATCATATACCCTTTTTAATCCAGAAAGGTATTATTTTTTGGTAAACGTCAATTCTACTCCTGTTTATACCCTAAATTATTCGAGTTGCAGGAAGGCGGCGACGCAGTGAATCCCCGGGAGCGTACTCCAGTACGTGACTGGGGTGAACGAGGAAAGCCAACGCACATGCAACTTGAAGTATGACGGGTATATACTCCATAAGTGTTATATCCGACATACTTTATATTGCATATATATTGACAACGCTCGCACACCGCAGCGAGCATAGCTATCTCTGCTGCCGGGGAATAATTTTATTAATAACAAAAATAATTTTTTTCGCTTTCTGATATATCAGAATCGACTAAAAAGATCAGGCCTATTATTTATTTTCAGACCCGATCAGCGGCTCCGGTTTGCCAATTAAATATCCCTGAACCAAATCGCAGCCTAATACCTGCAATGATTTCAACTGTTCTTCCGTTTCGACGCCCTCAGCCACAATACGCATATGCAGGCTCTTGCCCATACTGATGATCAAACGAACAATATCGAGGTCATCTTTCTGACCCGGGATATTCACGACAAATGAACGATCGATTTTTATCTTATCAAAGGGAAAATAGCTTAAACGTGACAGCGACGAATACCCGGTACCAAAATCATCAATCGAAATTTGCACTCCGAGCGCACGCAGTTGGCTAAGGATCTCCAGCGAACTGGTATTTTCGTTAAACACGTCTGACTCGGTAACCTCCAGATCGAGACGATGCGGATCGAGCCCGGTGCTTTTCAGTATTGAGATAACGGAATCGGTCAGCGAATGGTCAATCATCTGAACAGGTGAAACATTAACCGAAACCTTTAACCGCGATGGCCAACGGGCAGCCGCTTCACAGGCGGTTTTCAGCACCCACTCTCCCAGCGAATTAATCAGGCCGATTTTCTCCGCCACCGGAATAAATTCCGTCGGTGCAACAGTGCCACGCACGGGATGAAACCAGCGAACCAGGGCCTCATAACCGTAAATTTCGCCATTACGCGCATCGGCAATCGGCTGGTAGTAAACCCTGAACTCATCTTTAGCAAGCGCATGTAGCAGATCATCCTCAAAGGATTTATTCTCCTGGAGACGCTCAAGCATACCGGGGCGAAATATCTGCACGTTAGCGGCGCTCTCCTTCTTCGCCTCATACAGCGCCAGATCGGCGCACTTGTACAAATAATCCGTACGACACTCTCCAGTGGAAATCACAATCCCGATGCAGGCATCAATATGGATGAATGAATCGTAAATCTGATACGGCTGGCCGATCTTTTCGCGAATAACGTTCGCCCGTTCCAGGGCCATCTCTTCACTCAAATCATATGAAATCAGCGCAAACTCATCTCCTCCCAGCCGATAAAGCATCTCAGGCGTTTTGCGGAAAAACGAGAGACGGCGCGCTAGATCCTGCAGCAGTTTATCCCCGGCATCATGACCATGGGTATCGTTAACATCTTTGAAATTATCCAGATCGAACAGCATAACCACCGCCGACCCCTTATCGAGCCGCGCCTGGTTGACAATTTCCTGCAAACGCTGCCAGAAAGAGAGTCGGTTGGGCATACCGGTCAACGAATCGTGATAGGCATCGTACTGCAGTCGACGGTTCTGTACCTGTAACGTCTCTTTCGACGCCTGAAGATCGTCCGCCAGCAACTTCATCCGCACATGGGCCCTGCGCAGACTGTTATTTTGCCTTAACATCAATACGCCAAGGGTAATGCTAAGAACAATCAACAGAACAGAAATAACCGAATAGATGTAATACAGATTCTGTATTTTATCATGGGTCAGATTAATCGTATTAATGTCATGAGTCAGCGATATTGATGCCATCGAGGTCATCGGCCCGTCGAGGGTGCTCATCTCCTGCAGAATCGCTTTTAACTGCCCGGGATCCATCGTTTCCAGTTGTTTATCCAGTTTGTTCAGGAGACGAATTAAACTGGCAACCGTCGCCTTACGCTGGGCATCTTTAGCAATAAACTTCCCCAGATCGCCCTGCTGAAGCAGCGGAATCTGGCTCATCATGATCTCAAGGCGCAGGCGTACCTCATCGTGGTTGCTGCCCTCAATCCCCAGTCCCATCGCACTTAGCCGCGCTTCAAGACGCATATACTCTGAGACTATCTGGGAAACGGACCACGAATCCGTATAACGGGTCAATTTTTGCAACTCACTTTGCCGCTCATGTACCAGATAAGTAATGTAACCAGTAACAATAAAAAGTGACAAAATAATAACAGTGAGTATTCGATTCAAGATCAAACCCTTACTCAATGATAATCTTCGAAACCTGCCATACCGATCGGGAATAATAAATCTGATTCTGCAATTCCGGGCTGCTGTCATACGGATAAACAATAAATAAAGGCCCTTTATCGCGAATGCGCATATATTCACCGTTCATTTTTAACGCCAAAACAACCGGGAATTTATAAAAATCGTCCAGCGGGATGACTGAGATATAATCATTAAGCGCCACCACCCTGGCTGACTTGCCTTTAGCGCCAACTAACTTCATGAGTTTATTGAGGGAAATACCATCAAAACGAACCTTTCCTGAATACCATGGCGTGGTTGTCACGACCGTTTCCATACCCAGTTTTTCTAATGTCGCCACATCAAAAATGGCAGTATCACCCTGATTCGTATTCTCAATCTTGCCGGAAATAGTTAAAACGGTTTTACCTGCGGGCACAGGCAGTTTTTCTGCAAATGCGGGAGGCAAAACCATGGCACAAAATAAAACCGCAAAAATTAACCGCATTTAACTCACCATTCCGAAACTGGAGACGCGTTAATTGTAAACCATTTAAGTCATTTGTTAAAAGGCGTCCCTCCCCGATTCAAAAATTAAAATTAAAACAATAAGAGAACGCCGATACTCACCTGCGCGCGGACCGGCAGACCGTTATCCCGCGCAGTCAGGCAGGGGCCAGATCTCGTTATACGCGCAGAGCAGGTAAAAATCTTTTCTCTTGCCCTTCGGCGAGGTAGTCTCACTGCAGCCCTGAATCAGGAAAAAATCTCATTCCAATAATTAAACTCAGCAACAGACAGGACAGCTATGGACTCAACGCTTATTTCTAATCGCCCCGGCAAGGAGGCATATTCACTTAATCGCGCCCGCAGGGCGGCCTGGGGCAGCTTCGCCGGGGCTGTCGTCGACTGGTACGATTTTCTTCTCTATGGCATCACCGCCGCGCTGGTGTTTAACCGGGAGTTTTTTCCGCAGATCGGCCCGGCGATGGGTACCCTTGCCGCCTTTGCTACCTTTGGCGTTGGTTTCCTCTTCCGCCCGCTGGGGGGCATTATCTTCGGCCATTTCGGCGATCGCCTCGGGCGTAAACGCATGCTGATGATGACCGTCTGGATGATGGGGATCGCCACCGCCTGCATCGGTCTGCTGCCCTCATTCAGCCAGATTGGCTGGTGGGCCCCGGTTCTGCTGGTTCTGCTGCGCGCCGTACAGGGATTTGCGGTCGGTGGTGAATGGGGCGGCGCGGCGCTGATGGCGGTTGAAAGCGCCCCCAAAAATAAGAAAGCATTCTACAGCAGCGGCGTACAAGTGGGATACGGCGTCGGGTTACTGCTCTCCACCGGCCTGGTGTCGCTGATAAGCGCCAGCACCACTAACGAACAATTTCTGAGCTGGGGCTGGCGTCTGCCGTTCTTGTTCAGCGTCGTGCTGGTACTGGTGGCGGTGTGGATCCGCAACGGTATGGCGGAATCCGCTGAGTTCGAACAGCAACTGCGCGAACAGCAGCGGCATCCGCAGAAAAAACGCCTGCCGGTGGTGGACGCGCTACGTCGCCATCCCGGCGCGTTTGTATTGATTATCGCCCTGCGCCTGTGCGAACTGCTGACGATGTATATCGTCACGGCTTTCGCCCTCAACTACTCCACGCAGAATCTCGGCCTGCCGCGGGAACTGTTCCTCAATATCGGCCTGTTAGTCGGCGCCATAAGCTGCCTCACTATCCCCTGCTTCGCCTGGCTGGCCGACCGCTTCGGCCGACGCCGCGTCTACATTACCGGCGCATTGATCGGCGCGCTCAGCGGCTTCCCGTTCTTTATGGCCCTTGAAAGCCAGTCATACTTCTGGATCCTGTTCTTCGCGCTGATGCTGGCGAATATCGCTCACGATATGGTGGTTTGCGTCCAGCAGCCAATGTTCACCGAAATGTTTGGCGCCAGCTATCGCTATAGCGGCGCCGGAGTAGGATATCAGGTCGCCAGCGTCGTCGGGGGCGGATTTACGCCATTTATCGCCGCCGCGCTGGTCACCCTTTCCGGGGGCACCTGGCACAGCGTCGCGATCTATTTAACTGCGGGCTGTCTGCTCTCGGCCTTCACCGCAATGCTGATGAAAAAAAGCCGCCACGGCGATATAGACGCAGTTTAAGGAGACAGGATGACTCAGCTTCCCTGCTGGCCGACGCGTTTTGATCACCATTCGTTATCGGTGCAATATTGCGCCGATCCAACGCTGGCTGAGCAACCGCTGCTCGACCGGGCGCGCGCCGGTGACGCTGTCGCTCAGCTCTGGCAGGCCCCGCGGGGGTTTGTGGTGCCCGGAAGCTACCGTAAATTTGCGGCGCTTTCGACGGTGAGCGAGCAGTTTTCCCGTCGGGGATGGCCGATCTGGCTGCGCCGTTCCGGCGGCGGACTGGTGCCGCAGGGACCGGGGATTATCAATCTCAGCCTGGCATGGCCGCTTTATCAGCCGCTGGGAGAAGCCGCAGAGCCGGTTTATCTTTTCCTCTGCGCGCTGCTCCAGCGTACGCTGGCAAGTTTCGGCGTCGCCAGTCATTTCCAGGCAGTCAGCGGTTCATTTTGCGATGGCCGCTATAATCTGGCCTGCGGCGAAGGCGAGCATGCGCGGAAAATCGCCGGTACCGCTCAGTACTGGCGGCCAATGCCGGGCGGTAAAGGGCATGTGGTTCTCGCCCATGCGGTGATATTACTCGACGCCGATCTCCAGGCGGCCCATCTGGCGGCCAACGCTTTTGAGGCCCGGCTCGGCAGCGGCCGGATCTACCGTGCCGATAAAACCGTAACGCTGGCTGAGCTGGCGCCTGCGGCGCCCGCGTTACTTCCTCGCTTTCGCGAGGCGCTGGTGCAACAGTTGCAAAATATCAGCTGAAGGTCGCCTTCAGATAGCGGCTAAAGGTCTCTACCGCCCGCGATACGCGTGGCGCATAGGGGCGAATGACGTAAAGATTTTCGGCAAAGACATCCACCGGTCGCCAGTCCGGCAGCAGTTCCTGCACCAGCCCACGGCCAATCGCCTCTCTGGCGCTGAAATCCGGCAGCAGCGCAATCCCCAACCCCGCCAGTACCGCATCCCGCAGGGATTCGCTATTGTTGGTGGCAAACGGCCCCTGCACCTTCACGCTCACCCGCTCATCGCCACGTTCAAAGGTCCAGTGCGGGCTTTGCGGCCCGCGCGGATAGGTCAGACACTGATGCTGGCGCAATGCCTCAGGCGAGTCCGGGCGGCCAAAGCGGCGAATATAATCCGCCGATGCGACAACCAGCGTCGCCGTCCGGCACAGCGGCCAGGCGACATGCGTTTCCGGCAGCAGTTCACGGCGACAGTGCCGAATGGCGAGGTCAAACCCTTCGCTGGCCAGCGAGATCAGACGGTCAGTGACCTCCAGCTGGAGATGAAGCTGCGGGTGCTGATGCAGAAAGGGCGTGATCGCCGGGACCAGTTGCTGGCGCGAAAATGCTACCGGCGCAGTCAGGCGTAGCGTCCCGCGCAGCGGCCCGCCCTCTTCATCGCAGGTGCCGGTAAAGATCTCACGAATTTGCCCAAAAGGCTCATTAAGCTCCGCCACCAGCCGCAGGCCATCATCGCTGAGGGTGACGCTGCGGGTCGTGCGGTGCACCAGCGTTTTACCGGTCACCCGTTCCAGCTCGCTAATTTTCTGACTAATGGCCGATTTGCTGACCGCCAGCTTTTCTGCGGCGCGGGTATAGCTTTTCTGCTCCTCCAGTACCGTAAGCCAGTACAGATGAGTCCAGTATATTTCAGGACGAATGTCGCTCATATGGATTGTTCACACAGGAAAACAATGAATTCAAATATAGCGGTTTTTACCCGCGTCAGCATTGGTTAGCATCACTTTCAAGAATTATTAACCCGACAATAAGGCGCATCTGCTATGCCATTACTGACATTTGATATCATTGAAGGCCGTACCGAAAGCGAAATCAAAACCCTGCTTGATGCGGCGCACCGGGCTGTCGTGCAGGCATTCAACGTGCCGGCGCGCGATCGCTACCAGATTGTTCACGAAAATAAAGCTCACCATATGATCATTGAAGATACCGGTCTGGGGCTGACGCGGAGTAAAAACGTGGTTGTGGTGAGGGTCTATACCAGCCCACGCAGCGAACAGCAGAAGCAGACTTTTTATGCCGTGCTGCAGGCTGAGCTTCAGGAACACTGCGGGATAAGCGGCGAGGACCTGATGATTTCGGTGATAAGCAACCACAAGGGCGACTGGAGTTTTGCCCACGGCGTTGCACAGTACATCACCGGCGAGCTTTAGGCGGTTTCGTCACTGCGCGCTGGCGTAGCGCCGCGCGCAATTCCTGAAAAGTCACCTTGCCAGCCATCTGAATTCACTCGGTGAATATAATAATTCGCCCGCCTGCCACTCCAGGCTAAACTCACCCTCTTCCACCGGGATTTCCCCACTCTCTGGACTGAAGGTTAAACACATTGAATTACAAAACACACTTAGAAAAAGAAGTGGCATGGGCCTGTCAGAACATGCCGCGCACTCTGCGGCAGGTCGCTGCGCTTCCCGATCTCAGTCAGGTTCGTCTGGCCTGCTGTATGCACCTTGACATGAAAATGATCCCGCTGGTGCAAGGCATTCTGGCAAAGGGAGCCCGGGTTTTCCTCACCACCTGCAACCCAACGACGGTGCAGGATGAGGTGGTTGCCTGGCTGGTGGAACGCGGCGCAGAAGCCTGCGCATGGCGCAATATGAGCGACGCCGACTGGCGACAATCCTGGGAAAAAGCGATTGCCTGGCAACCAACGCACCTGTGTGAAATGGGCGCGGATATTACCACCCTGCTACATCAGCGCGGAGAGTTCGGTAACGTCGTGGCCGGGCTTGAAGCGACCGGCTCCGGCGTCAGTCGCCTGGGTGATATCCGTCCTGGCTATCCCATTTTTAACTGGGATGATTTGCCGGTTAAAGAAGGGCTCCATAACCGTCATATGGTCGGTCTGACCGCCTGGCACACCTTCTTCCAGACGACCCACCTGACCCTGCACGAGAAAAAAGTGCTGGTCATCGGCTATGGTCTGGTCGGCCAGGGCGTCGCGGCGGCGGCTAAAGCTTTCGGCGGTCAGGTAATGGTGGCGGAAATCGACCCGGCGCGGCGATTACAGGCGGCCTACGATGGCTGGCATGTCGTTGAACTACAGCAGGCGATTGCCCTGGCGGATGTCGTCGCCACCGCGACCGGCGGCAAAAAAGTGGTTAATCGCGAGGCGCTGGATAAAACTAAAGATGGGGTCTTTATCCTCAACGTGGGTCACGTGGCGGAGGAGATTGACTGCGGGTATCTGCATCAGTTCAGTCATACCGAGGTGATGCCGTATATTAACGCCTACCGGATGGACAATAAAACCCTGTATCTGATGGCTAACGGTTCGATGCTCAACCTGACAGCCGGTTTTGGCGATAGCCTGAACGCTTTCGATGTCACCCTGGCGGTGATGGCCAGCGGCATTCAGCATATCGTTACCGATGGGATGAACGTGCCAGCGGACGTTTATCTGCTGCCGCAGCGCGTATGGCAAAACGCGCTGTAAGCGTACGCCCGGACAATGCCCCGGAAGCGGCGCCTGACACACCGCATCCGGGCGCGTCTGATACTCTCTCCTGCCGCGCCTACAGCAGGGCCAGCAGAAATATCACTTCGCCCAGTTCAATCGCCGCGCCCAGGGTGTCGCCGGTTTGCCCTCCCAGGGTGCGCTTCAGCGCCATGCCCAGTCCCCAGACCAGCACCAGCGTGATCATTGCCGCCCGCAGACCGCTGACCCCAAGCAGCAGCGTCGCCAGTACCACAGCTATCCCCAGGGCGATCAGCGTCTGACGCAGCGTAATTTTGCCGATAAACAGATTACCCAGTCCCTCTTCCCGGGCATAACGCTGACGATACATCAGCGCCACCACCATGCCGCGCCCCACGGCGCAGGCGGACGCCAGCGCAAAAACCGCCGATGTACCACGCAGAGACACTTCGGCGATCGCCAGCACTTTCGCGACCAGTACAAAGATCAGCGCCAGGCCGCCGTGGGTACCTAATCGGCTATCGCGCATAATTTCCAGCATCCGTTCACGACGACGGGCAGAGAAAATGCCATCGCAGGTGTCCGCCAGGCCATCAAGATGGAAGCCGCCGGTCAGCAGCGCCAGCGTCAGCACGCCAAGCAGCGCGGCAAGCGGTCCGCCGCACCACGGCTGGAGCAGCATCGCCACTGCGCCGCTGATGGCCCCCAGCAGCAAGCCGACAAAGGGAAAAGTGACGATACTGCGCTGATATTGTTCGATCTCCAGCCCCTGGGATAAACGTGCCGGCACCGGTAATCGGCTGATAAACGATAATGCGACAAAAAAAGACTTAATCATTGAAAGAGGACCCCCGTCGATAAATTCCACGGTCAGCGGTTATTTATCACCGACCACAATCTGCGTTATCCGCGTTGCGGTTACGCGGAAAAATCTGCGCTGCGCTCTTCCAGACGCCAGTGGGCCAGACGGGTATCACGATGGTGCTGAATGCGGGCGGCGATTTGGTTATCGGAAATCCAGGACGTCGCGATATAGATCGCCGAGACAAAAGAATTGAGTAAAGATTCGGCATCACGGCGTTGGCCGCTACGCGCACCGCCGGTAATCAGTATCATCGCGGCGGGACCTGTTGCAGGAACAGCATAAGATAAACCCTTCCGATATCAATATGTTTACGGCGGGAGTATACCAAATTCCGGCGAAAAGGTTCAGCGCTTGAGGGCGGCTTTTGCCCGGGAGTGAAGAGAGGATGCCGCAGTGAAGGACGGGATTCCGGCAGCGAAAGCCGCCGGAGCGCTAATAACGGATTACTCGCCAGATTTCTCTTCTGCTTTGGCTTCCCCCATCACTTTCAGTTTTTTAGAGATGTCGCGACGTTCTTTGGAGATTTCAGCATTTTTGATGATGTAATCATCAACGCGATCTTCATAATCGCTCTTCATGCTGGCAATAATGCCCTGAATAGCTTCAACGCTCATGCCGGGCTTGATGTAGTCACTGAGGTTGTCCAGCAGCAGGACACGTTTTTGGTTATCACGGATCTTTTTCTCAACGTCCTGAATTTCACGCTGCAGTTTGTTCTTACGACGGTACAGACGAACAAACTCCAGTACGTCCTGAAAAGAAGGCTTAGTTGTTTCCATTTTTATACCCCTGATATTTGAGATTCGGATTCGTTAAAGCGGCTACCCTATAGGGCTAACATAACTGTTCGCAGCCGCTGATGACAATATTTTTTCCCTTGCGTTTATCATAACCCTAAATGCGGCTGAATCGAAGCAAGCGACAGGACAAATCACACACATCAGACAACCGACAACGTGTCATTTCGCGGCAATGGCAGCACAACGCACGTTGTCAGTAACCTGATATCTCTCTGATATCTCGTCTTTATTTACGCAATGCCCGACAAATCAAATGCGACAGCAGTTCGAGCTGACGCGCCAGCTCTATGGTTAACCAGACATAGCCGTGGATTGGCGTTTCGGAGAAATTCTCATCCTGCTGCTCTTTAATCAGCTGGCGCAGTTCAGCCACAATTTCATTCAGTTTTTCGTTGTTGGCGAGAATCGGCTGCGGGTTCCCTTCATACAGCGCGTGGGCGATGGTGAGCAACGTTTGCTGAGTCATTTGCTGAGTTTCGCGCAGCGTATGCGCATTAAGCATGACAAAATGGCCGGGACGAGAGGCCCAGTAAGCATTGATTTGCAATTCCAGCATGCATACCAGATTACGGCTGACGGTCTGAATCGCCTCGAAGATAGCTTTCTGAATGTGCGTTTCTTTACTGGCCGGGGTGATCAGACCGCGCATTTTCACCACATCATTGAGCACCTTTTGCAGATGCTTTTCCAGCCGCGGACGCTCAACAAGGTTTGGCGAAAATCCTGCCTGATACAGCCGGTTGAAAGCGGTGACGTAGCTGGCCATCTGGATGCGCCAGTGCAAAAACGCCCGCTGCGGCCAGATACCGGTAAACAGCATCGCCAGCAGAGAGCCGAAGATAACGTCGCCGCTTCGCCACAACGCGGTGGTCATATCTCCCGGCGGCGCACCCACCACCACCGCCAGCGTAATGCCAATCAGCAGCGCCTGGTAGGGCTTTTTGCCAAGGGCCAGCCAACCGCAGAGGAACATCGCCGCCGCGCACCATAGCAGCATGGCGGGCAGCGCGATAAGCTCCAGCTTCAGCGCCACCAGCCCGAGGGCCGAGCCGAGGATCGTGCCGCCAATACGCTGAAACGCACGCGGTACCACGTTACCCCAGAAAGAGATTGGCCCCATCACCACCACCAGAGTGATGAGAGGCCAGGTCCCTTCCGGTATGTTCAGCAGGCGCACCAGCATAAAGGTGAGCACAAAGGCCAGCGCTATTCGCACGCCATGAACGATGCGGTAATGGCGATACAGCCGAATTTCAAATGGCTTAAGTGATTTATCCGTGCGCACAACCCACTCCGACACAACGAAAAAACCAATTGTAACCGCTTTTTCACCGCAGGCATCACGCGAATGTAAGAAACCTTGTCGACAGAAGGGATAAATCTCTGCTTCACTGAATGCCGGACTGCGACAACCTTATGTAACCCAATGATAGCATTGACGGTCATCCCATAGCCGCCGGGCGAAATACGAGATGCCGCTCCGGAACGGAGCGGCAGGAGAGTTACAGCTTCTGATGCAGATAATCGCTGAAGCGTGAGAACACACTGCCCTTGCCAACGCTTTCCAGCGTCACCAGCGGCCAGTGGGCCACCTCTTTATCCCCATCGTAGAGCGAGATTTCGCCGACCCGCTGATGAGCGGCAATCGGCGCTTCCAGCTCTTTTTTATCCAGCACATATTTCGCTTTGATGCGCGGCACCTCCGACTTTGGCAACGCCAGCCAGAAGTCCTGATCGGTCCCCAGCTTAATCCGCTCTTTATCGCCATACCAGATGCGCTCAACGCCGACCTGTTTACCGTTTTGCAGCACCTGCACCGTGTCGAAGTTTTGCTGGCCCCAGTGCAACAGCTTCGCCGCCTGCTGTTCACGCCCTTTTGCGCTGTCGGCGCCCATGACTACCGCTATCAGCCGACGATGACCGTCCACCGCCGAAGCGATCAGATTAAATCCGGCCCCGGAGGTATGGCCGGTTTTCAGGCCATCGACGTTCATGGTTTTGTCCCACAGCAGCCCGTTGCGGTTCTGCTGAGTGATACCGTTCCACGTCAGGCTCTTCTGGCTGTACATATGGTACACCTCAGGTTCGCCGTGAATGATCGCCCGGGAAAGCACGGCCAGATCGTAGGCCGAGCTGTGCTGCCCCGGCGCATCCAGGCCGTGGACGGTTTCGAAATGGGTATCCTTCAGATGCAGTTTTTCCACGTAGTGATTCATTAGCGCGACAAACTGCGGCTGACCGCCCGCAACATAGTCCGCCAGCGCCACACAGGCGTCATTGCCGGAATCAACGATCAGCCCACGGCTTAAATCACGCACGCTGACCCGATCGCCCGGTTTAAGGAACATCAGCGAGGAGCCGTTAAATACCGGGTTACCTTGCGCCCAGGCATCTTTTCCTACGGTGACAATGTCATCAAACGTGATGCGGTGGCTATCGATGGCGCGATCCACCACGTAGCCGGTCATCAGTTTGGTCAGGCTGGCAGGATTGCGCTGTTGGTGCTCGTTACCGGCGGTCAGCACCTGACCGGTCGTATAATCCATCAGCACCCAGGACGCGGCCTGAATGGCGGGTGGCGCCAGGTTGACGGGAAAATCATTGGCGGCAAATGCGCAAGAAACGCTCGTAGCGAGCAAAGATACAGCAATAAACAAACGGCCTTTCAACAGCATATCCTCTAAATTGATAGATTCGCCGTCCTTTTTACGGAACTTCTCGTTTTATATCAGGGATTAATTGCAAGAAAATATGACACCGCAGACGCGCGGCAAAGCCGATGCCCTTCTGATGGCCCGGTAAATCGTTTACCATGATGGCTGCTTGCCACCAGGAATAACGAACAGATTATGCAAGATAGCGCCAACCAGCCCGGATTTTTGTTCCACGATTACGAAACCTTCGGCACCCACCCTGCACTCGACCGCCCGGCGCAGTTTGCTGCCATCCGCACCGATGAAGATCTCACTATCATCGGCGAACCAGAAGTCTTCTACTGTAAGCCTGCCGACGATTATCTGCCGCAGCCGCAGGCGGTGATGGTGACCGGGATTACTCCGCAGGAGGCCCTTGCCAAAGGCGACAACGAAGCCGCCTTTGCCCGCCGCATTCACGATCTGTTCACGGTGCCGAAAACCTGCGTTGTCGGCTACAACAACGTGCGCTTCGACGACGAAGTGACGCGTAATATTTTCTATCGTAATTTTTACGATCCTTACGCCTGGAGCTGGCAGCACGACAACTCGCGTTGGGATCTGCTGGACGTGATGCGCGCCTGCTATGCGCTGCGCCCGGAAGGGATTAACTGGCCGGAAAATGAAGAGGGCTTACCGAGCTTCCGTCTGGAGCATCTGACCGTCGCTAACGGCATTGAGCACAGTAACGCCCACGACGCCATGGCGGACGTTTACGCCACTATCGCGATGGCGAAACTGGTCAAAACCCGGCAGCCGCGTCTGTTTGACTATCTGTACGCCCATCGCAACAAACGTAAGCTGGCGACGCTGATTGACGTGCCGCAAATCAAACCGCTGGTGCATGTTTCCGGCATGTTCGGCGCAGCGCGCGGCAATACCAGCCTGGTGGCCCCGCTGGCGTGGCACCCGGATAACCGTAACGCGGTGATTATGGTCGATCTGGCGGGGGATATTGCGCCGCTGCTGGATCTGGACGCCGATACGTTGCGTGAACGGCTGTATACGCCAAAAAGCGATCTGGGCGAACTGGCGGCGGTGCCGATTAAGCTGGTGCACCTCAATAAATGCCCGGTGCTGGCGCAGCAAAATACCCTGCGTCCACAGGATGCCGATCGGTTAGGCATCAATATTCAGCGCTGCCTGGATAACGCGCAGCAGCTGCGGGCCAATCCGCAGGTACGCGAGAAAGTGGTGGCGATTTTTGCCGAAGCCGAGCCTTTTGTGCCGTCCGCTAACGTCGATGCGCAGTTATATAACGGCTTTTTCAGCGATGCCGATCGTGCGGCGATGAAAATCGTGCTTGAGACCGAGCCGCGTAATCTGCCGGCGCTGGATATTACCTTCGCCGATGCGCGCATTGAGCGACTGCTGTTCAACTATCGCGCGCGTAATTTCCCCGGCACTCTTGATGAAGCCGAGCAGCAGCGCTGGTTAGAACATCGCCGGGAGGTGTTTACACCGGAATTTCTACAGGCCTATGCCGATGAGCTGCAACTGCTGTATCAGCAGCACGCGGACGATAAAGAGAAGCTGGCGCAACTGAAGGCGCTGTGGCAGTACGCGCAGGATATCGTTTAATTTGCGAGATTTCCCTGGCCCCGGGCCTGCATTTATGGGTTTGTCGATCACGCCAGCCGCCACCTGGCAGGAATGCGGGCCCGGCCTGTTATCCCCCGGTGGCGCCTCATATTCCGGTTCCGTGGGCTGTTCCGTTCACCGTCAGTACGAGGATATATGTTATCTCCACAGCCGGTGAACGGCATTGCGCTGGAAACCTGCCGCTTCGCGGTCCGCTCCACTCCGGCTTCATCTGGCGGACCGGGCGGGACTCGTGATTACTCGTCCCATCCCTGGGACTCGCCCTTTCAGGGCCAGCGCAAGCGCTGTTCAAAATTGCTCCGGGCAATTTTGTCCTGTCTCGACACGCCCTCTGGCCGCCGTCCTGGCGGCCAGTCCTGGATGTGCGCCTGCGTTCCCGCCAGGTTTCCCTGATGCGCCCAACCCCCATGCGGTGAGCCCGCAGTAAACCTGGAACTGTCTGGCCGCTGAGGGTGATAAAACACAGAACCTCTCCTGAAAAAACGAACAGCGACGAATACCCTGCTGAAACCACAAAACTCGCAGCGATGCCCTGGTGCCCGCTGAAACCGGCGAACCGGAGACCCGAAGACAAGGGCTGGACGCCAGGGATGGCGGCCAGAGGCGAATCGAGAC
Organism: Klebsiella indica; assembly: GCF_005860775.1. Taxonomy (GTDB): domain Bacteria; phylum Pseudomonadota; class Gammaproteobacteria; order Enterobacterales; family Enterobacteriaceae; genus Klebsiella; species Klebsiella indica. Next base: position 24,482 of record NZ_VCHQ01000020.1, on the reverse strand, counting down.
AGGCCGTCGAGTTGAGCCGACCGCAGGCTGAGGGCCGGGAGGTGAGCGCAGTGCGCAGCACCGGTTTCTTTGCGGGACCGCGGGGATTGTAAAGGGGGAGACGGTTTTCTCCCCCTTTACCCGTTCACGGGCGACGGTAGTTCATTTTCTGCGGGATTACGGTGAACGGAACCGGTGGCGCAGGGCTTATATTTATGGGGTTTGTAGGTCAGTGTAGGTCAGGTAAAACACCATCCGCCACCTGACAAAAATACGGGCATGGTAGCTAAAACCGGCCTCTCATCCCCCGGTGGCGCTGCGCTTACCGGGGCTACGGGTCCTCAGCCATCTGAAAGACGGGAGCCCGGTATTCATGAATTTGTAGGTCAGGTAAGGCGCCAGCCGCCACCTGACGAGAATGTGGCATGGTAGTCAAAACTGGCCTCTCATCCCCCGGTGGCGCTGCGCTTACCGGGGCTACGGGGCCTCAGCCGTCTGAAGGACGAGTAGCCCGGGTAAGGCGTAGCCGCCACCCGGGAACGTTATTTAGCCTTTCGCCCGGCTGGCGATAATCGCCTCCGCCACGTTACGCGGCGCTTCCGCATAATGATGGAATTCCATGCTATAGGTCGCCCGCCCCTGGGACATCGAACGCAGAGTGGTGGAATAGCCAAACATCTCGGCCAGCGGCACGTCGGCGCGGATAATCTGGCTACCGAAACGCGCCTCCATCCCCTGTACCATCCCCCGGCGGGAAGAGAGATCGCCCATGATATTCCCGGCGTACTCTTCCGGCGTTTCCACTTCCACATGCATCACCGGCTCAAGGATCACCGGGTCAGCTCTGCGCGCCCCCTCCTTGAAACCGAATATCGCCGCCATGCGAAAAGCCATTTCCGAAGAGTCGACCTCATGATACGAGCCAAAGGTCAGGGTCGCTTTGATATCCACCACCGGGTACCCCGCCAGCACGCCGCTGCCCATCGCTTCGCGCAGCCCTTTTTCCACGGAAGGAATGTACTCGCGCGGCACCACGCCGCCTTTCGTGGCATCTTCAAACACAAAGCCGCTCCCCGGCGCCAGCGGTTCAAGGGTCAGCACCACGTGACCATACTGCCCTTTCCCGCCGGACTGGCGAACAAACTTGCCTTCCACCTCTTTGACCGTTTTGCGGATCGTTTCGCGATAGGTCACCTGCGGACGGCCAATATTCGCGTCAACGGCAAACTCACGTTTCATCCGGTCAACGATAATCTCCAGATGCAACTCGCCCATCCCGGAAATAATCGTCTGACCAGACTCCTCGTCCGTGTGCAGACGAAACGACGGATCTTCCGCCGCCAGTCGTTGCAGGGCGATGCCCATTTTCTCCTGATCGGCTTTGGTCTTCGGTTCAATCGCCAGCGAAATCACCGGTTCCGGAAACGCCATCCGCTCCAGCGTGATGATCGCATCCGGGTCGCACAGCGTATCGCCGGTGGTGACATCCTTCAGGCCAACACAGGCGGCAATATCCCCGGCGTGCAGTTCATCCACCTCATGGCGATCGTTGGCCTGCATCAGCACGATCCTGCCGATGCGCTCTTTCTTCTCTTTCACCGGGTTCCACACCGCATCGCCTTTTTTCAGCGTACCGGAATAGACGCGGATAAAGGTCAGTTGCCCGACATAGGGGTCGGTCATCAGTTTAAAGGCCAGCGCCGAGAACGGTTCGTCATCGCCAGGATGACGTTCGGCGGGCCGCCCTTTCTCATCCACGCCCTGAATCGCCGGAATATCCAGCGGCGACGGCATCAGCTCAACCACCGCATCAAGCATCCGCTGTACGCCCTTATTTTTAAACGCGCTGCCGCACAGTACCGCCTGGATTTCGCCCTTCACGGTACGCTGACGCAGCCCGGCAACGATTTCCGCCTCGCTCAAATCGCCGGTTTCCAGATACTTATCCATCAGTTCATCGCTGGCTTCCGCGGCGGCGGAAACCATTTTTTCCCGCCACTGCCGGGCGGTATCCAGAAGCTCATCGGGCACCGGAACATAGCTGAAGGTCATCCCCTGGGTAGCGTCATCCCACAAAATGGCGCGCATCGTGATCAGATCCACCACGCCGGTGAAGTGATCTTCCGCGCCTACCGGAATAACAATCGGCACCGGATTCGCTTTCAGGCGATCTTTCATCATCTGCACCACGCGGAAAAAATCCGCGCCGGGACGGTCCATCTTGTTAACAAAGGCCAGCCGCGGGACGTGATATTTATTCGCCTGCCGCCAGACGGTTTCCGATTGCGGCTGTACGCCGCCGACGGAGTCGTAAACCATTACCGCGCCGTCGAGTACCCGCATGGAACGCTCCACTTCAATAGTGAAATCCACGTGCCCGGGGGTGTCGATAATATTAATGCGATGCGGCGCGAAGCGGCGGTCCATGCCGGGCCAGAAACAGCTTACCGCCGCGGAAGTAATGGTGATCCCACGCTCCTGCTCCTGCGCCATCCAGTCGGTGATTGCCGCGCCATCGTGTACTTCCCCCAGCTTGTGGCTCATCCCGGTGTAAAACAGGATACGCTCGGTGGTGGTGGTTTTACCGGCATCGATATGCGCGGAGATACCGATGTTGCGATAACGTTCGAGGGGGATGGGTCGGGGCATGATGCGTCCTTAGTCATTTTGACTGTCAGTTAGCGGCCGGATACGCCGCGATTTATTCAACCGCATCTATCATAGTACAATTGTACGAGTATATTCGAACTATTTTTGCTATCGTAACTATCGGTAAAGCTGCGACGACGCCCGTGGCGTTAGAACCGCAGTTTGAGTATATTACCGGCCAGCCGCCGATACGGGCCGCCGCTTGCAGAGCGGCGCAACCGCCGACACAGGAATATTATGATCGCCAATCACCCCGAACCTGAACAAATTCGCCTCGAAAATGTCCTTTTCGCCCTCGGTAATCCGCTCCGTCTGGAGATTATTCGCATCCTTGCCGACGGCAGCGAGCAGAGCTGTAACGCTCTGCGTCATGAGGATGTGGCCAAATCGACCATGACCCACCACTGGCGCGTACTGCGCGACAGCGGCGTGATCTGGCAACGGCCTCAGGGGCGGGAAAACTTGATTTCGCTGCGCCGGGAAGATTTAAACGCGCGTTTTCCCGGCCTGCTGGATACGCTGCTCAGGGTGATGCAGCAAGAAGAATAAACCGCTGGCGCAGCCTCTTGCCCGCCCGCCGTTGCCTCGCGCTACTCTTCGCCGGCCAGCCGCTGATACTGCCTGAAGCGGTCCCGGGCATCCTCTTCGGTTTTACTGAAAAGCGCATCCGCCAGTTGCGGCGTCGTTTTGTGCAAAGAGGCATAGCGCACTTCCCCCAGTAAAAAGTCGCGGAAGCTCTCTTCCGGCTCTTCGGAATCCAGCACGAACGGCGTTTTGCCTTCCGCTTCACGCTGCGGATGATAGCGCCACAGATGCCAGTAGCCTGCCTCAACCGCCCGCTTCGCCTCACGCTGGCTACAGCGCATCCCGGCTTTCAGGCCGTGGTTAATGCAGGCGGCGTAAGCAATCACCAGTGACGGCCCCGGCCAGGCTTCGGCTTCCGCGATAGCCCGCAGCGTTTGATCTTTATCAGCGCCCATGGCGACCTGCGCGACATAAACGTTGCCATAGCTCATCGCCATCATGCCGAGATCCTTTTTGCGCGTGCGTTTCCCCTGCGCGGCAAATTTAGCGATTGCCGCCACCGGGGTCGATTTCGACGACTGTCCGCCGGTATTAGAGTAAACCTCAGTATCAAACACCAGAATATTCACATCCTCGCCGCTCGCCAGCACGTGGTCGAGGCCGCCGAAGCCGATATCGTAGGCCCAGCCGTCGCCGCCGAAAATCCACTGTGAGCGGCGAATAAAATAGTCACGGTTCTGCCAGAGATGCTCCAGCAGCGGCTCCCCGGCTTTTTCCACCGCCAGCAGTTCACTTAGCCGATCCGCACGCTCGCGGCTCCCTTCGCCGTCATCCTGATGGGCCAGCCACTGCCGCATCGCGTCAATAAGTCTGTCGCTTAACGGCAACGACAGGGCGGCGGTCATGTCGTCGGCAATCTGTTTGCGCACCGCCTGCCCGCCCAGCATCATGCCGAGGCCAAATTCGGCGTTATCTTCAAACAGCGAATTCGCCCATGCAGGACCATGACCGCGATGGTTAGTGGTGTAAGGCATCGACGGCGCGCTGGCCCCCCAGATAGAAGAGCAGCCGGTGGCGTTAGCAACCATCATCCGGTCGCCAAACAGTTGGGTGATCAGGCGGGCGTAAGGGGTTTCCCCGCAGCCCGCGCAGGCGCCGGAAAACTCCAGCAGCGGCGTTTCAAACTGGCTGCCTTTAACCGTTGTTTTGCGAAACGGGTTACTTTTTGGCGCCAGCGACTGCGCGTAATCCCAAACCGACGCCATCTGGCGCTGGCTATCGAGAGATTGCATTTTTAGCGCCTTACCGCGCGAAGGACAGATATCCACGCAGTTGCCGCAGCCAGAACAGTCCAGAGGGGAAATCGCCAGGTGGTAGTGATACGCTTTCGCCCCCTGAGCGGGCTTACTTAACAGCGCTACCGGCGCGGCGTCCTGCTCTTCAGGACTGAGCAACGCCGGACGGATCGCCGCATGGGGGCAGATAAACGCGCACTGGTTACACTGCGTACAGCCGTCCGGTTGCCAGACCGGGACCTCCAGGGCAATGCCGCGCTTCTCCCAGGCCGCGGTGCCCGACGGGAAGGTGCCATCCTCCATACCGACAAACGCGCTCACCGGCAGTTGGTCGCCGCACTGGCGGTTCATCGGTTGCAGAATATCGCGAATGAAGTCCGGCATCATGGCGGACGCTTGCGCTTCAGGCTCTTCCAGAGTCGCCCAGTGCGGCGGAATCGTCACCTGATGCAGCGAAGCCATCCCCAGGTCGATCGCCCGCTGGTTCATCTCAATAACGCTCGCCCCTTTACTGCCGTAGCTTTTTTCCACCGCCTGTTTGAGATAGTCCGAGGCGGTTTGCGGGTCAATAATCGCCGCCAGCTTAAAGAACGCCGCCTGCATCAGCATATTAAACCGCCCGCCAAGACCGAGCTCACGGGCGATATCGACGGCATTAAGGGTGTAAAAGCGGATATTTTCCCGCGCCAGATAACGCCGGAAGCGGGCAGGCAAATGCTGCTCCAGCGCCGCATCGGACCAGTTGCAGTTCAGCAAAAAGGTTCCGCCCGGTTTCAACCCGTCCAGCAGCTCATAGCGTTCGACATAGGATTGTTGCGAGCAGGAGATAAAATCGGCCCGGTGAATCAGATAGGGCGAAGTTATGGGCCGGTCGCCGAAGCGCAGGTGTGAAACGGTGATGCCGCCGGATTTTTTCGAGTCATAGGAGAAATAAGCCTGCACGTAGAGAGGGGTCTTGTCGCCAATAATTTTAATGGCGCTTTTATTCGCGCCAACGGTGCCATCTGAGCCCATGCCCCAAAATTTACAGGCGGTGATCCCGGCATGCGATACCGCCATCGCGCCCTGATACGGCGGTAATGACGTAAAGGTGACATCATCGACAATACCCAGCGAAAAGCCATCTATCGGCAGCGGTTTGTTCAGGTTGTCAAACACCGCGGCAATATCGCCGGGCAGGACATCCTTGCCGCCCAGCCCGTAACGGCCACCGACAATCAGCGGCGCAGCGTCATGGTGATAAAATGCGTTTTTAACATCGAGACACAGCGGCTCGGCCTGGGCGCCAGGCTCTTTCGTGCGGTCCAGTACCGCAATCCGCTGCACGGTTTTTGGCAGTTGCGCAAAGAAGTGCGCCAGTGAAAAGGGGCGAAACAGATGCACGCTGAGTAACCCGACCTTCTCCCCTGCGCTATTCAGCGTATCCACCACTTCCTGAATGGTGTCGCAAACCGAACCCATGGCGATGATGACCCGTTCGGCATCCGGCGCGCCGGCGTAGTTAAACAGATGGTATTCCCGTCCGGTGAGGGCGCTAATTTGCGCCATCGTGTTTTCAACAAGCTCAGGAAGCGCCTGATAAAAACGGTTGCCCGCTTCCCGTTCCTGAAAATAGATATCCGGGTTTTGTGCGGTTCCGCGAATAACCGGATGATCCGGATGCAGCGCGTTACGCCGGAAACTGTCCAGCGCGGAGCGGTCGAGCAGCGTTGCCAGTTGCTCATATTCCAGCACCTCGATCTTTTGAATTTCATGCGAGGTACGAAAACCATCAAAAAAGTTAACAAACGGGATGCGCCCCTTAATCGCCGCCAGATGGGCGACCGCGGAGAGATCCATCACCTGCTGAACGTTGTTCTCCACCAGCATGGCGCAGCCGGTCTGACGAACCGCCATCACATCCTGGTGATCGCCAAAAATATTCAGCGAATTGGTGGCCAACGCCCGGGCGCTGACGTGAAAAACCCCCGGCAGCAGTTCACCGGCAATCTTGTACAGATTGGGGATCATCAGCAGCAGCCCTTGCGAAGCCGTGTAGGTCGTGGTGAGCGCCCCGGCCTGTAGCGCGCCGTGTACCGCGCCTGCCGCACCGGCCTCTGATTGCATCTCCATTAAGCGCACCGGCTGACCAAACAGGTTCTTTTTCCCCTGCGCCGCCCATTCGTCGACGTTTTCCGCCATCGGCGTAGAGGGAGTAATAGGATAGATCGCGGCAACATCGGTAAAGGCATAGGAAACCCAGGCCGCCGCGGCGTTGCCATCCATTGTTTTCATTTGTCCGGACATTGTTCAATCCTCGAAGGTGAGAGGCATCTTCGCCGCGTCGGAAAGCGGCAAACCCAGTGATGGCCTCAAGCACAGCCTGTGCCAGCTCGCGCATAACAAAATAGTTACTGTAAATTCAGCACGTTATTTAAATAACCGCCCGGTATTGCGCAGAGAGATTGCGCGGAATAAGACACAGCACGCGACAAGCTGTTGAACAGGCGACAAAGCGCCACAATCGGTCCGACGCGTGGAATTGTTCTGTTTCTCACATTTGGTCGCCTTATTGTGCCGTTTTGTTTTACCCCTGCCGCAGGGATTTTAAGACAATTTCATGTATATCAATGTGTTAATCAATCAGGCACGACTGGTATGTTCCCTGCACTTCTCTGCTGGCAAACACTCAACAACAGGAGAAGTCACCATGACCATGCGTCAATGCGCTATCTACGGTAAAGGCGGTATCGGCAAATCCACCACCACGCAGAACCTCGTCGCCGCGCTGGCGGAGCTGGGCAAGAAAGTGATGATCGTCGGCTGCGATCCCAAAGCGGATTCCACCCGCCTGATCCTGCACGCTAAAGCACAGAACACCATTATGGAGATGGCCGCCGAAGTGGGGTCGGTCGAGGATCTGGAGCTGGAAGATGTTCTGCAAATCGGCTACGGCAACGTGCGCTGCGCGGAATCCGGCGGTCCGGAGCCCGGCGTCGGCTGCGCGGGCCGCGGCGTTATCACGGCAATCAACTTCCTGGAAGAGGAAGGCGCCTACGAGGACGACCTCGATTTCGTCTTCTATGACGTGCTCGGCGACGTAGTCTGCGGCGGCTTCGCCATGCCGATCCGCGAAAACAAAGCCCAGGAGATCTACATCGTCTGTTCCGGCGAGATGATGGCGATGTACGCCGCCAACAATATCTCCAAGGGGATCGTCAAATACGCTAAATCCGGCAAGGTGCGCCTCGGCGGCCTGATCTGTAACTCGCGCCAGACCGACCGCGAAGACGAACTGATTATGGCCCTGGCGGAAAAACTCGGCACGCAAATGATTCATTTTGTGCCGCGCGACAACATCGTGCAGCGCGCGGAAATCCGCCGGATGACGGTTATCGAGTACGACCCGACATGTAATCAGGCCAATGAATACCGCACTCTGGCGCAAAAAATCGTCAACAACACCATGAAGGTGGTACCGACCCCCTGCACCATGGATGAACTGGAATCGCTGCTGATGGAATTCGGCATCATGGAAGAAGAAGACACCAGCATCATTGGTAAAACCGCCGCCGAAGAAAACGCGGCCTGATCACAGGATAATGACCATGACCAACGCAACAGGCGAACGTAATCTGGCGCTCATCCAGGAAGTCCTGGAGGTGTTCCCGGAAACCACGCGTAAAGAGCGTAAAAAGCACATGATGGTCAGCGATCCGCAAATGGAAAGCGTTGGCAAGTGCATGACCTCCAACCGCAAATCGCAACCCGGCGTGATGACCGTGCGCGGCTGCGCGTATGCGGGTTCCAAAGGGGTGGTTTTTGGGCCAATTAAAGATATGGCTCATATTTCCCACGGGCCGATCGGCTGCGGCCAGTACTCGCGCGCCGGACGACGCAACTATTACACCGGCGTCAGCGGCGTCGAGAGTTTTGGCACGCTGAACTTCACCTCAGATTTCCAGGAGCGCGACATCGTCTTCGGCGGCGATAAAAAACTCAGCAAACTGATTGAAGAAATGGAGCTGCTGTTCCCGCTCACAAAAGGCATCACCATTCAGTCGGAATGTCCGGTGGGGTTGATTGGCGATGATATCAGCGCCGTGGCGAATGCCAGCAGCAAAGCGCTGAATAAACCGGTGATCCCGGTTCGCTGCGAAGGCTTTCGCGGCGTATCGCAGTCGCTGGGGCACCATATCGCCAACGACGTGGTACGCGACTGGGTGCTGAACAACCGCGAAGGGCAGCCGTTTGAAGCCACGCCTTACGATGTGGCGATTATCGGCGACTATAACATCGGCGGCGATGCCTGGGCTTCGCGCATTCTGCTTGAAGAGATGGGGTTACGGGTCGTTGCGCAGTGGTCCGGCGACGGTACGCTGGTCGAAATGGAAAATACGCCATTCGTGAAGCTGAACCTCGTCCACTGCTACCGTTCGATGAACTACATTGCCCGGCATATGGAGGAAAAGCATCAGATTCCGTGGATGGAGTACAACTTCTTCGGGCCAACCAAAATCGCCGAATCGTTGCGCAAAATCGCCGACCAGTTTGACGACACCATTCGCGCCAACGCCGAGGCGGTGATCGCCCGATACGAGGCGCAAATGGCGGCGATTATCGCCAAATATCGTCCGCGCCTGGAGGGGCGCAAGGTGCTGCTCTATATGGGCGGCCTGCGGCCACGCCACGTTATCGGCGCCTATGAGGATCTGGGCATGGAGATCATCGCTTCCGGGTATGAGTTTGGCCATAACGATGATTACGACCGCACCCTGCCGGAACTGAAAGAGGGAACCCTGCTGTTCGATGATGCCAGCAGCTATGAGCTGGAGGCCTTCGTTAAGGCGCTGAAGCCCGATCTGATCGGCTCCGGCATCAAGGAAAAGTACATCTTCCAGAAAATGGGCGTGCCGTTCCGCCAGATGCACTCGTGGGACTATTCCGGCCCGTACCACGGCTACGATGGTTTCGCTATTTTCGCCCGCGATATGGATATGACCTTAAACAACCCGGCGTGGAGCGAACTGACCGCTCCGTGGCTGAAGTCTGCGTGATTGCCCACTCACTGTCCCGTCTGTTCACCGATTTGTGGCGCGGGAGGAGAACACCATGAGCCAAACAATTGAGAAAATTAATAGCTGCTATCCGCTATTCGAACAAGATGAATATCAGCAACTGTTCCGCAATAAACGCGGTATGGAAGAGGCGTATGACGCGCAGCGCGTGCAGGAGGTCTTCGACTGGACGACCACCGCCGAATATGAAGCGCTCAATTTCCAGCGCGAAGCCCTGACCGTCGATCCGGCGAAAGCCTGCCAGCCGCTGGGCGCGGTGCTCTGTGCGCTCGGATTTGCCAACACCCTGCCCTATGTACACGGTTCCCAGGGGTGCGTGGCCTACTTTCGCACCTATTTTAACCGCCATTTCAAGGAGCCGATCGCCTGCGTTTCCGACTCAATGACCGAAGACGCGGCGGTTTTCGGCGGCAACAACAATATGAACAAGGGCCTGCAGAACGCCAGCGCGCTATACAAACCGGAGATCATCGCCGTCTCGACCACCTGCATGGCGGAAGTTATCGGCGATGACCTGCAGGCGTTTATCGCCAACGCCAAAAAAGATGGTTTTGTCGACAGCAGCATCGCCGTGCCGCACGCCCATACGCCAAGCTTTATCGGTAGCCACGTCACCGGCTGGGACAATATGTTTGAAGGGTTCGCCAAAACCTTTACCGCCGACTACCAGGGGCAGCCAGGTAAACTGAAAAAGCTCAATCTGGTGACCGGTTTTGAAACCTATCTCGGCAACTTTCGCGTATTAAAGCGGATGATGCAACAGATGGCGGTGCCGTGCAGCCTGCTTTCCGACCCGTCAGAGGTGCTCGATACCCCTGCCGATGGGCATTATCGGATGTATGCGGGCGGCACCAGCCAGCAGGAGATAAAAGAGGCCCCGGACGCCATTGATACGCTGCTGCTGCAACCGTGGCAGTTGCTGAAGAGTAAAAAAGTGGTTCAGGAGATGTGGAATCAGCCCGCGACTGAAGTGGCGATCCCGCTGGGGCTGAGCGCCACCGACGAACTGCTGATGACCGTCAGCCGGCTTAGCGGCAAACCGATTCCCGACGCCCTCACCCTTGAGCGCGGACGGCTGGTGGATATGATGCTCGATTCCCACACCTGGCTGCATGGCAAGAAATTTGGCCTCTACGGCGACCCGGATTTTGTCATGGGGCTGACTCGCTTCCTGCTGGAGCTGGGCTGCGAGCCGACGGTTATTCTGAGCCATAACGCCAACAAACGCTGGCAAAAAGCGATGAAGAAAATGCTTGATGCCTCGCCCTACGGGCGTGAAAGCGAAGTGTTTATCAACTGCGATCTGTGGCACTTCCGTTCGCTGATGTTCACCCGTCAGCCGGATTTTATGATTGGCAACTCTTACGGCAAGTTTATTCAGCGCGATACCCTGGCAAAGGGCAAAGCCTTTGAAGTACCGCTCATCCGTCTCGGCTTTCCGCTGTTTGACCGTCACCATCTGCACCGCCAGACCACCTGGGGCTATGAAGGCGCAATGCAGATTGTGACAACGCTGGTCAACGCGGTACTGGAGAAACTGGATAGCGATACCAGCCAGTTGGGTAAAACCGATTACAGCTTCGACCTCGTCCGTTAACCATCAGGCGCCCCGCATTATGCGGGGCCAGGAGGGAATATGCCCATCGTGATTTTTCGTGAGCGCGGCGCGGATCTGTATGCCTATATCGCCAAACAGGACCTGGAAGCGCGTGTGATACAGATTGAGCATAACGACGCCGATCGCTGGGGCGGCGCCATTTCGCTGGAAGGAGGACGCTGTTATTACGTTAATCCTCAGCCTGCACGGCCTGTCTTCCCGGTAAGCCTGCGCGCGACCCGCAATACGCTGCTATAAGGAGCTGAAGATGTCCGACAACGATACCCTTTTCTGGCGTCTGCTGGCGCTGTTTCAGACTTTACCGGACCTGCAACCGGCGCAAATCCTGGACTGGCTGGCGCAGGAGAGCGGAGAGACGCTGACGCCATCGCGGCTGTCCACCCTGACGCAAACGCAATTAGCCGCCCGCTTTCCCTCGCCTGATGCGGTGATGTCTCCCGCCCGCTGGTCACGGGTGATGTCTTGTCTGCGAGGCGAACTGCCCGCCCATTTACGTATCATTCGCCCCGCTCAGCGCACGCCGCAGCTGCGGGTCGCCTTTTGCTCGCAGGATGGTCTGGCGATTAACGGTCATTTCGGTCAGGGGCGGCTGTTTTTTATCTATGCGTTCGATGAGCAAGGCGGCTGGCTGTACGATCTGCGCCGCTATCCCTCCGCGCCCCTCCAGCAGGAGCCCGGCGAAGTGCGCGCCCGGCTTGTGGACGACTGCCAGTTGCTGTTTTGTCAGGAGATTGGCGGGCCTGCCGCCGCCCGGCTGATTCGTCACCGGGTACATCCGATGAAAGCGCAGCCCGGTACCACTATTCAGGCCCAGTGCGACGCGATCAATACGCTGCTGGCAGGGCGTTTACCGCCGTGGCTGGCGAAGCGACTTAACAGGGATAACCCTCTGGAGGAGCGCGTTTTTTAATCCCTGTATTGTGCCTGTTGCCCGCTGACCCCGCGGGCTTTTTTAGCGTTACCGGGAGCGGTGGAATGCGTGCCGTCTACGCGGCCCATGCCGCCGGGTAATTGCTGACAACGTGCGTTTTTCAGCAATTGCCCGGCGGCGCTTCGCTTGCGCGGGCCTACGTCGCTTGATCGGTTCTACAGAGTGAGTAGGTCGGGTAAGGCATCAGCCGCCACCCGGCAAAAATGCGGACGCAATATCTCATGCAGATTCGGCATCACGCTCAAACCTGCTTCACATTCTGGTTCAGTGAGTAGGCCGGGTAAGGCGTCAGCCGCCACCCGGCAAAAATGCGGGCATGGTAGCGAAAACCGGCCTGTTATCCCCCGGTGGCGCCTCATATTCCGGTTCCGTGGGCTGTTCCGTTCACCGTCAGTACGAGGATATATGTTATCTCCGCAGCCGGTGAACGGCATTGCGCTGGAAACCTGCCGCTGCGCGGTCCGCTCCACTCCGGCTTCATCTGGCGGACCGGCTGAGACGCGGCATCCTTGCCGCGACTCAGCCTCTGGCCGCCGTCCTGGCGGCCAGTCCTGGATGCGCGCCTGCGTTCCCGCCAGGTTTCCCTGATGCGCCCAACCCCCATGCGGTGAGCCCGCAGTAAACCTGCAACTGCCTGACCGCTGAAAGTGATAAAAAACTGGGGAAAATACCGCCCTCATCTGAAAGACCGACAGCGACGAATACCCTGCTGAAACCACAAAACCCACAGCGATGCCCTGGTGCCCGCTGAAACCGGCGAACCGGAGACCCGAAGACAAGGGCTGGACGCCAGGGATGGCGGCCAGAGGCGAATCGAGGCATGACGCCGAGTTGAGCCGACCGCAGGCTGAGGGCCGGGAGGTGAGCGCAGTGCGCAGCACCGGTTTCTTTGCGGGACCGCGGGGATTGTAAAGGGGAGACGGTTTTCTCCCCCTTTACCCGTTCACGGGCGACAGTCATCCATTTTCTGCGGGATTACGGTGAACGGAACCCGTGGCGCAGGGCCTGTATTTATGGTTTTCCAGGTCAGGTAAGGCGTCAGCCGCCACCCGGCAAAAATACGGGCATGGTAGCGAAAACCGGCCTGTTATCCCCCGGTGGCGCCTCATATTCCGGTTCAGAGGGCTGTTCCGTTCACCGTCAGTACGAGGATATATGTTATCTCCGCAGCCGGTGAACGGCATGGGGGCGTTTCGCTCGCCCCCATGACCCCCGGCATTGCGCTGGAAACCTGCCGCTGCGCGGTCCGCTCCACTCCGGCTTCATCTGGCGGACCGGCTGAGACGCGGCATCCTTGCCGCGACTCAGCCTCTGGCCGCCGTCCTGGCGGCCAGTCCTGGATGTGCGCCTGCGTTCCCGCCAGGTTTCCCTGATGCGCCCACCCCCCCGGCGGTGAGCCCGCAGTAAACCTGCAACTGCCTGACCGCTGAAAGTGATAAAAAACTGGGGAAAATACCGCCCTCATCTGAAAGACCGACAGCGACGAATACCCTGCTGAAACCACAAAACCCACAGCGATGCCCTGGTGCCCGCTGAAACCGGCGAACCGGAGACCCGAAGACAAGGGCTGGACGCCAGGGATGGCGGCCAGAGGCGAATCGAGGCATGACGCCGAGTTGAGCCGACCGCAGGCTGAGGGCCGGGAGGTGAGCGCAGTGCGCAGCACCGGTTTCTTTGCGGGACCGCGGGGATTGTAAAGGGGAGACGGTTTTCTCCCCCTTTACCCGTTCACGGGCGACGGTCATCCATTTTCTGCGGGATTACGGTGAACGGAACCCGTGGCGCAGGGCCTGTATTTATGGTTTTCCAGGTCAGGTAAGGCGTCAGCCGCCACCTGACAAGAATGCAGGCATGGTAGCTAAAACCGGCCTCTCATCCCCCGGTGGCGCTGCGCTTACCGGGGCTACGGGCGCTCAGAGTGAGTAGGCCGGGTAAGGCGTCAGCCGCCACCCGGCAAAAATGCGGACGCAATATCTCATGCAGATTTGGCATCACGCTCAAACCCGCTTCACATTCCGGTTCAGAGGGCTGTTCCGTTCACCGTCAGTACGAGGATATTCGTTATCTCCACAGCGTGTGAACGGGCAGGGGGACGTTTCGCTCGTCCCCCTGCACCCCCGGCATGGCGCTGGAAACCTGCCGCTTCGCGGTCCGCTCCACTCCGGCTTCATCTGGCGGACCGGGCGCGACTCGTGATTACTCGTCCCATCCCTGGGACTCGCCCTTTCAGGGCCAGCGCAAGCGCTGTTCAAAATTGCTCCGGGCAATTTTGTCCTGTCACGACTCAGCCTCTGGCCGCCGTCCTGGCCGCCAGTCCTGGATGCGCGCCTGCGTTCCCGCCAGGTTTCCCTGATGCGCCCACCCCCCCGGCGGTGAGCCCGCAGTAAACCTGCAACTGCCTGACCGCTGAAGGTAATAAAACACAGGTTTTCTATTTTCTATTAAGCAGCGACGAATATCCTGCTGAAAGCACAAAACCCGCAGCGATGCCCTGGTGCCCGCTGAAACCGGCGAGCCGGAGACCCGAAGACAAGGGCTGGACGCCAGGGATGGCGGACAGAGGCGAATCGAGGCATGACGCCGAGTTGAGCCGACCGCAGGCTGAGGGTCGGGAGGTGAGCGCAGTGCGCAGCACCGGTTTCTTTGCGGGACCGCGGGGATAGTAAAGGGGGAGACGGTTTTCTCCCCCTTTACCCGTTCACGGGCGACAGTCATCCATTTTCTGCGGGATTACGGTGAACGGAACCCGTGGCGCAGGGCCTGTATTTATGCGGTTTCCAGGTCCGGTAAGGCGTCAGCCGTCACCTGACAAAAATACGGGCAGGGTGGCGAAAACTCGCTCGTCACCCCCCGGTGGCGCTGCGCTTACCGGGGCTACGGGGCCTCAGCCGTCTGAAGGAGGCGAGCCAGGACCAGGCTTTAGCCGCACTTAACAGCGTCTGGCAGACACCTTTTCATCAACAAAACCTAACGTTATCGCGGTAAGTGATAAAAACCCCCTTCCCCCCACCACGGCATTGTCTGATTGTTGGCTTTGTCGCAAAGCCAACAACACTTTTCCCTTAAAAATCAATGCACCTTTTCTGGAGCGCGAATTGCATCACCTCGTTATCCCCCACCGTCAACGAGGTCACTATGAAGGGAAATGAAATTCTGGCGCTGCTGGATGAACCGGCCTGTGAACACAACCATAAGCAAAAATCCGGCTGTAGCGCCCCCAAACCCGGCGCCACTGCCGGCGGCTGCGCGTTCGACGGCGCTCAGATAACCCTGCTGCCCATCGCGGATGTGGCGCATCTGGTACACGGCCCCATCGGCTGCGCCGGCAGCTCGTGGGATAATCGCGGCAGCGTAAGCTCCGGGCAAACCCTCAACCGGCTCGGATTCACCACCGATCTCAACGAACAGGATGTGATTATGGGCCGCGGTGAACGCCGCCTGTTTCACGCGGTACGCCATATTGTCACGCGTTATCATCCGGCGGCGGTCTTTATCTACAACACCTGCGTACCCGCGATGGAGGGCGACGATCTGGAAGCGGTATGCCAGGCCGCGCAAACCGCCACCGGCGTACCGGTCATCGCCGTTGATGCCGCCGGTTTTTACGGCAGTAAAAATCTCGGCAACCGGCTGGCGGGCGACGTAATGGTTAAACGGGTGATTGGTCAGCGCGAACCCGCCCCCTGGCCCGAAACATCGCCGTTTCCCCCGGAACACCGTCACGATATCGGCCTGATTGGCGAATACAATATCGCCGGTGAGTTCTGGCATATTCAGCCGCTGCTGGATGAGCTGGGCATTCGCGTGCTCGGCAGCCTCTCCGGCGATGGCCGTTTTGCCGAGATCCAGACCATGCACCGGGCGCAGGCGAATATGCTGGTCTGCTCGCGGGCGTTAATCAATGTCGCCAGAGCGCTGGAGCTGCGCTACGGCACGCCGTGGTTCGAAGGCAGTTTTTACGGTATCCGCGCCACCTCCGACGCGCTGCGTCAGCTGGCGACGCTGCTTGGCGATGATGATTTATGCCGCCGCACCGAAGCGTTAATCGCGCGGGAAGAGCAGGCGGCGGAACAGGCGCTTATCCCGTGGCGCGAGCAGCTTCGCGGACGCAAAGCGCTGCTTTATACCGGCGGGGTCAAATCATGGTCGGTGGTGTCGGCGCTACAGGATTTGGGCATGACCGTGGTGGCGACCGGCACACGTAAATCCACCGAAGAGGATAAACAGCGTATCCGCGAACTGATGGGCGATGACGCGGTCATGCTGGAGGAAGGCAACGCCCGCAGCCTGCTGGACGTGGTTTATCGCTATCAGGCTGACCTGATGATCGCCGGTGGACGCAACATGTACACCGCGTATAAAGCCCGCCTGCCGTTTCTCGATATCAATCAGGAGCGCGAACACGCCTTCGCTGGCTATCAGGGAATCGTCACTCTCGCCCGCCAGCTCTGTCAGACCCTCGACAGCCCCATCTGGCCACAAACCCATTCCCGCGCCCCCTGGCACTAAGGAGAACAGTATGGCAGACATTTTCCGCAGCGATAAACCCCTGGCGGTCAGCCCAATCAAAACCGGTCAACCGCTCGGGGCGATCCTCGCCAGTCTCGGGATCGAGCACAGCATCCCCCTGGTCCATGGAGCACAGGGATGCAGCGCCTTCGCCAAAGTCTTTTTTATTCAGCACTTTCACGACCCGGTGCCGCTGCAATCGACGGCCATGGACCCGACCTCGACGATTATGGGCGCCGACGGCAATATTTTTACCGCCCTCGATACCCTGTGCCAGCGTAACAACCCGCAGGCCATCGTGCTGCTGAGCACCGGCTTGTCGGAAGCCCAGGGGAGCGACACTTCCCGCGTGGTTCGCCAGTTTCGCGAAGAGTACCCCCGACACAAAGGGGTCGCGATACTGACGGTCAATACCCCGGATTTTTACGGCTCCATGGAAAATGGCTATAGCGCGGTGCTGGAGAGCGTTATTGAGCAGTGGGTTGCGCCTGAACCGCGCCCCGGTCAGCGTAATCGCCGGGTCAATCTGCTGGTCAGCCATCTCTGTTCCCCGGGCGATATCGAATGGCTGCGCCGATGCGTCGAAGCCTTTGGCCTGCAGGCGATTATTCTGCCGGATCTGGCGCAATCGATGGACGGCCACCTGGCGCAGGGCGATTTCTCACCGCTGACCCAGGGCGGAACGCCGTTGCGTCAGATAGAGCAGATGGGGCAAAGCCTGTGCAGCTTCGTCATCGGCGTCTCCCTGAGTCGGGCTTCATCGCTGCTGGCCCAGCGCAGCCGCGGGGAGGTGATGACCCTGCCGCACCTGATGACCCTCGAACGTTGCGACGCCTTCATTCAGCAACTGGCGAAAATTTCCGGACGCGGAGTACCCGCATGGCTTGAACGCCAGCGCGGCCAGCTACAGGATGCCATGATTGACTGTCATACGTGGCTGCAGGGCCAGCGCATGGCGATGGCGGCGGAAGGCGATCTGCTGGCGGCGTGGTGCGATTTCGCCAACAGCCAGGGGATGCAGCCCGGCCCGCTGGTGGCGCCCACCGGCCATCCCAGCCTGCGCCAGCTGGCGGCTGAACGGGTAGTTCCTGGCGATCTGGAAGATCTGCAAACCTTGTTATGTTCCCAGCCTGCCGACCTGCTGGTGGCCAACTCCCACGCCCGCGATCTGGCGGAACAGTTTGCGCTGCCGCTGGTTCGCGCCGGCTTTCCGATTTTTGACCGGCTCGGCGAGTTCCGTCGGGTACGCCAGGGATATTGCGGAATGCGCGATACGCTGTTTGAACTGGCGAATCTGCTGCGCGAGAGACACCACCATCTTCCCCTCTACCGCTCGCCGCTTCGCCAGCACGTGGACCCCTCACTCACCGCAGGAGCCGCTTATGCCGACCATTAACCGTCAGTTTGATATGGTCCACTCCGACGACTGGTCAATGAAGGTCGCCTTCGCCAGTTCCGACTACCGTCACGTCGATCAGCACTTCGGCGCCACGCCGCGGCTGGTGGTATACGGCGTCAAAGCGGATCGGGTCACCCTGATCCGGGTGGTTGATTTCGCTGTCGAAAATGGCCATCAGGCGGAGAAGATCGCCCGGCGGATCCACGCCCTTGAGGGGTGCGTCACCCTGTTCTGCGTGGCGATTGGCGATGCGGTTTTCCGCCAGTTATTACAGGTTGGCGTTCGCGCCGAACGCGTTCCGGCGGACACCACCATCGTCGGTCTGTTACAGGAGATCCAGCTCTACTGGTACGACAAAGCGCAGCGTAAAAGCGCCCGCCAGCGCGACCCGGAACGTTTTGTCCGGCTGCTGCAGGAGCAGGAGTGGCAGGAGGATCTGGATCCACGCCGCTAACCATGTCGTTTCTGTGACAAACCCCACAATAAATAACGACAGTGTCGGCCGCGGGTTGTCATGTTAAACCGTTAACCCATTAAGAATTAACGTATTTACGCATTGGTACTGCATTTGCTTGTTGGTTATCACCACCGCATTTTTTGCGGTGGACCGCGCCCCGGCGTTTTCCGTCATCATCCCTGGAGCTGACAGCATGTGGAATTACTCCGAGAAAGTGAAAGACCATTTTTTTAATCCCCGCAACGCGCGCGTGGTGGACAACGCCAACGCGGTAGGCGATGTGGGTTCATTAAGCTGCGGCGATGCGCTGCGTCTGATGCTACGCGTTGACCCGCAAACCGAAATTATCCAGGAGGCGGGCTTCCAGACCTTCGGTTGCGGGAGCGCGATCGCCTCCTCTTCCGCCCTGACCGAACTGATTATCGGCCATACCCTTGATGAAGCCGGGCAAATCACCAACCAGCAGATCGCCGATTATCTCGACGGCCTGCCGCCGCAAAAAATGCACTGCTCGGTGATGGGCCAGGAGGCCCTGCGCGCGGCCATCGCCAACTTTCGCGGCGAAAGCCCGGAAGCGGAGCATGAAGAGGGCAAACTGATCTGCAAATGCTTCGGCGTCGATGAAGGGCATATTCGCCGGGCGGTGCTGAACAACGGCCTGACCACCCTCGAAGAGGTAATCAACTACACCAAAGCGGGCGGCGGCTGCACCGCCTGCCATGAAAAAATCGAGCTGGCGCTGGCGGAAATCCTCGCGCAGCAGCCGCCGTCGCCCCTCCCGGTCACCAGCAGCAAAGATCCGCACTGGCAGAGCGTCGTCGATACCATCAATGAACTGCGCCCGCATATCCAGGCCGACGGCGGCGATATGTCGCTGCTTAACGTCGCCAATCATCAGGTGACCGTCAGCCTGTCCGGCAGCTGTAGCGGCTGCATGATGACCGATATGACTCTGGCCTGGCTGCAGCAAAAGCTGATGGAGCGCACCGGCTGTTATATGGAAGTGGTGGCGGCATAGGCCGCGGTTAACTGACCCAAGGGGGACAAGATGAAACAGGTTTATCTCGATAATAACGCCACCACGCGCCTGGATCCGATGGTTCTGGAAGCGATGATGCCCTTTTTGACGGATTTCTACGGCAACCCGTCATCAATACATGATTTCGGCATTCCGGCTCAGGCCGCTCTGGAGCGCGCACACCAGCAGGTTGCGGCGCTACTGGGCGCGGAATATCCCAGCGAGATAATCTTTACCTCCTGCGCCACCGAGGCCACCTCCACCGCTATCGCCTCGGCGGTCGCCCTGATGCCGGAACGTCGCGAAATTATTACCACCAGCGTCGAGCATCCGGCGACGCTGGCGGCCTGCGAACATCTGGAGCGTCAGGGGTATTTGATCCACCGGATCGCGGTCGATAGCGAGGGCGCGCTGGATATGGCGCAGTTCCGGGCGGCGCTCAGCCCGCGCGTCGCGCTGGTCAGCGTGATGTGGGCCAATAACGAAACCGGCGTGATTTTCCCGGTGGTCGACATGGCGGATCTGGCCCATGAACAAGGGGCGCTGTTTCACTGCGACGCGGTGCAGGTGGTGGGAAAATTGCCGATAAACGTCAGTAAGACCCGCATCGATATGCTCTCCTGTTCGGCACATAAGTTCCACGGGCCGAAAGGCGTCGGCTGCCTCTGGCTACGCCGGGGAACGCGCTTTCGTCCGCTGCTGCGCGGCGGCCATCAGGAACACGGTCGGCGAGCCGGAACCGAAAACATCACCGGCATCGTCGGCATGGGCGCGGCCTGCGAACTGGCGCACATTCATCTGCCGGGAATGGGGCACATCAGCCAGTTGCGCGATCGCCTGGAACAGGGCCTGTTGGCTGACGTTCCCTCCGTGATGGTGATGGGCGGCAACCAGCCGCGCGTGCCGGGCACGGTAAATCTGGCTTTCGAGTTTATTGAAGGCGAGGCCATTCTGCTGCTGTTAAATAAGTCCGGGATCGCCGCGTCCAGCGGCAGCGCCTGTACATCAGGTTCGCTGGAGCCTTCCCACGTGATGCGGGCGATGAATATTCCCTACACCGCGGCCCACGGTACTATCCGTTTTTCCCTCTCGCGCTACACCCGGGAAAAAGAGATTGATTACGTCATCGCCACCCTGCCACCGATTATCGACCGGCTGCGCGCGCTGTCGCCCTACTGGCAAAACGGCAAGCCGCGCCCGGCGGATGCGCTATTCACGCCGATTTACGGCTAAGACGGGGTCGCGATGGGACGCATACTGATTAACGATACCACTCTGCGCGATGGTGAGCAGAGCCCCGGCGTAGCCTTTCGCACCAGCGAAAAGGTCGCCATTGCCGAGGCGCTGTATGCCGCGGGAGTAACGGCGATGGAAGTGGGCACCCCGGCAATGGGGGACGAGGAGATTACGCGGATCCAACTGGTGCGCCGCCAGTTGCCTCACGCCACCCTGATGACCTGGTGCCGGATGAACGCGCTGGAGATCCGTCAAAGCGCCGATCTGGGCATCGATTGGGTGGATATCTCCATTCCGGCGTCGGACAAACTGCGACAGTACAAACTGCGCGAGCCATTAGCGGTACTGCTGGAGCGGCTGGCGAAATTTATCCATCTTGCCCATACCCTCGGTATGAAGGTATGCGTGGGTTGCGAGGATGCCTCGCGGGCCAGCGAACAGACCCTGCGCGATATCGCCCTGGTGGCGCAGCAAGCCAGTGCCGCCCGCCTGCGCTACGCCGATACGGTCGGCATACTTGACCCGTTTACCACCGTGGCGCAAATCTCCGCCCTGCGTAACGTCTGGCCCGGCGAAATCGAAATGCATGCGCATAACGATCTTGGCCTTGCCGCCGCCAATACCCTGGCGGCGGTCAGGGCTGGCGCCACCAGCGTCAATACCACCATTCTTGGTCTTGGGGAACGGGCGGGCAACGCGGCGCTGGAGACCGTCGCGCTGGGTCTTGAACGCTGCCTCGGCGTCGAGACCGGCGTTCAGTTTGCGGCGCTGCCCGCGCTCTGTCAGAAAGTGGCGGATGCATCCTTGCGCCCCATCGACCCGCAGCAGCCGCTGGTGGGCGAGCTGGTCTTTACCCATGAGTCCGGCGTCCACGTGGCGGCGCTGCTGCGCGATAGCGAAAGCTATCAATCCATTGATCCGGCGCTGATTGGCCGCCGCTATAAGCTGGTACTGGGGAAACACTCCGGGCGTCAGGCGGTCAACGGCGTGTTCGACCAGATGGGGTATCACCTGAGTTCGGCGCAAATTAATCAACTGCTGCCCGCGATACGCCGCTTTGCCGAAAACTGGAAGCGCAGCCCGAAAGATTACGAACTGGTGGCACTCTATGATGAGATCTGCGCTGAACCCGTACTGCGAGCGAGGGGGTGATCATGGAGTGGTTTTATCACATACCCGGCGTTGACGAACTGAGCTCCGCCGAATCCTTTTTTCAGTTTTTTTCCGTCGCCTATCAGCCGGAGCGCCTTGCGCCCTGCTGTCTGCCGGTGCTGGCTACATTTCATCGCAAACTGCGCGCTGCAGTTCCGCTACGCAACCAACTGGAGGAAAACGCCCACGCACACTGGCTGCTGGCGCGGCGCTTGCTCGCTGAGAGCTATCAGCAGCACGTTCAGGAGAGCGGCACATGAGACCGAAATTCACCTTCAGCGACGAGGTCCGCGTGGTACGCGCGATTCGTAATGATGGCACCGTCGCGGGCTTCCCGCCGGGCGCGCTGCTGGTCAGGCGCGGCAGCACCGGGTTTGTGCGCGACTGGGGCATTTTTTTGCAGGATCAGATCATCTACCAGATCCACTTTCCCGACAGTGACCGGATTATCGGCTGCCGCGAACAGGAACTGATCCCCATCGCTCAGCCCTGGTTGGCCGGGAATTTGCAATATGGCGATACCGTCACCTGTCTGATGGCGTTGTCGGTCAACGGCGATGTGGTCGTGGCCGCTGGTCAGCGGGGACGCATTGAAGCCACCGATCAGGGGGAGTCCGGCGACGACTATACCGTCGACTTTAGCGGCCGCTGGTTCAGGGTCCCGGTACAGGCCATCGCCCTGGCTGAGGAGAGAGAATCATGAACGCATGGGAACGTTTTGGTCGACAGCGGCTGGCGCGCAGCCGCTGGAACCGTGAACTGAGCGCATTAAACGCAGCCGACAGAGAGGCTTTTGAGCAGGCCTGGCAGCGCCAGCACCAGATGGAACAGGCGATCGTCGCGCTGGTCCCGCCAGGCGATATTACCGCCGCGCTAAAAGAGAACATTGCCGCTTCCCTTAGCGTCTGGCTCGACGAAGGCGGTTTTACCCCGCCGGAACGCGCGGCTATCATACTACATCACGCCCGGCTGGAAATCGCCTTTGCCGATATTGCCCGACAGGTGCCGCAGCCGGATCCCTCTACGGTACAGGCCTGGTATCTGCGCCATCAGACGCAGTTTGTGCGCCCGGAACAGCGTCTGACCCGTCACCTGCTGCTGACCGTCGATGATGACCGCGAAGCGGTTCACCAGCAAATCCTGCATTTTTATCAGCAAATCGACGCTTCCCGCGACGCCTTTGCCCTGTTGGCGCAGCGCCATTCCCAGTGTCCGAGTGCGCTGGAGGGCGGGCGTTTAGGCTGGATTAGCCGAGGGTTACTTTATCCGCAACTGGAGGAAGCGTTGTTTTCGCTGGCGGAAAACGGGCTGAGTCAGCCGGTCGCCAGCGAGCTGGGCTGGCATCTGTTATGGTGTGAAGCGATTCGCCCTGCCGAACCGATGGCGCCGCAGCAGGCGCTGCAGAGCGCCCGGGATTATCTCTGGCAGCAGAGTCAACAGCGCCACCAGCGCCAGTGGCTGGAACAGATGATCTCCCGTCAGCCGGGGCTGTGCGGGTAGCCGCGTCTAGGCTGTTGCCCCTCAGATGACCGGAAACCCGTAGCCCCGGTAAGCGCCACGCCGCCGGGGGATAACAAGCCGGTTTTCGCTACCATGCCCGCATTCCTGTCAGGTGGCGGCTGGCGCCTTACCTGACCTACAAATTCATGAATACCGGGCTCCCGTCTTTCAGACAGCTGAGGACCCGTAGCCCCGGTAAGCGCAGCGCCACCGGGGGATAACAAGCCCATTTAGCTACCATGCCCACATTTTGCCGGGTGGCGGCTAACGCCTTACCCGGCCTACTCGGTTGTGTTTTATCACCTTCAGCGGTCAGGCAGTTGCAGGTTTCCTGCGGGCTCACCACATGGGGGTTGGGCGCATCAGGGAAACCTGGCGGGAACGCAGGCGCGCATCCAGGACTGGCCGCCAGGACGGCGGCCAGAGGGCGGGTCGAGACAGGACAAAATTGCCGGGAGCAATTTTGAACAGCGCTTGCGCTGGCCCTGAAAGGGCGAGTCCCAGGGATGGGACGAGTAATCACGAGTCGCGCCCGGTCCGCCAGATGAAGCCGGAGTGGAGCGGACCGCGAAGCGGCAGGTTTCCAGCGCCATGCCGGGGGTGCAGGGGGACGAGCGAAACGTCCCCCTGCCCGTTCACACGCTGTGGAGATAACATATATCCTCGTACCGGCGGTGAACGGAACAGCCCACGGGACCGGAATGTGAAGCAGGTTTGAGCGTGATGCCGAATCTGTATGAAATTATTGTGCCCGCATTTTTGCCGGGTGGCGGCTGACGCCTTACCCGGCCTACTCACTCTGAGCGCCCGTAGCCCCGGTAAGCGCAGCGCCACCGGGGGATGAGAGGCCGGTTTTAGCTACCATGCCTGCATTCTTGTCAGGTGGCGGCTGACGCCTTACCTGACCTGGAAAACCATAAATACAGGCCCTGCGCCACGGGTTCCGTTCACCGTAATCCCGCAGAAAATGGATGACCGTCGCCCGTGAACGGGTAAAGGGGGAGAAAACCGTCTCCCCTTTACAATCCCCGCGGTCCCGCAAAGAAACCGGTGCTGCGCACTGCGCTCACCTCCCGACCCTCAGCCTGCGGTCGGCTCAACTCGACGGCCTGTCTCGATTCGCCTCTGTCCGCCATCCCTGGCGTCCAGCCCTTGTC
>NZ_VCHQ01000002.1 GCF_005860775.1 Klebsiella indica | reverse complement strand
AACTGAGCTGATACGGGCTGAAATATAAAGGATATAACTTTTTTATGACTTTCAGCCTCTGAAAAGCCACTGACGAATAACGGACTCACCGCATGGGGGTTGGGCGCATCAAGGAAACCTGGCGGGAACGCAGGCGCGCATCCAGGACTGGCCGCCAGGACGGCGGCCAGAGGGCGGGTCGAGACAGGGACAAAATTGCCGGGAGCAATTTTGAACAGCGCTTGCGCTGGCCCTGGAAGGGCGAGTCCCAGGGATGGGACGAGTAGCGTCGAGTCCCGCCCGGTCCGCCAGATGAAGCCGGAGTGGAGCGGACCGCGCAGCGGCAGGTTTTCAGCGCAATGCCGGGGGTGCAGGGGGACGGGCGAAACGTCCCCCTGCCCGTTCACACGCTGTGGATATAACGAATATCCGCGTATTTATAGTGAACGGAACAGGCCACTAAGCCAAACCAGGTGAAAACGAAAAATGCCATTTTCGCCAGAACCACCGATTGACAGAACCGCTCAGCCAGCCATAAATACAACTGACACCCCTTAACTGACCAGCATTACGCCCTCAAGCGCCCAATATTGTCAGTCTTATTGGCCACTTCAGGTGGCCATTTTTTTATTTCGCCAGACGCTTCTTACCGGCAAACAGCCATCCCGCGCCCAGCAGCACAAACCACAGCGGGGTCACCATCAGCGCTTCACGCGTATCCGCCTCCAGTGTCAGCAGCACCAGCACAAAGGCAAAGAAAGCCATACATACCCAGCACATCAGTTTGCCAAGCGGCATCTTATATTTGGATTGCTCATGCAACTGCGGACGCTTTCTGCGATAAGCCAGATATGAACACAGGATAATCGTCCAGACAAACATAAACAGGATCGCGGAAACCGTGGTAATCATGGTGAACGCGGCAATCACGCTTGGATTGACTATCAGCATCACCACACCGCCCAGCAGACACATACAGGAGAAAGTCAGGCCTTTCGCCGGTACCGCGCGCTTCGACAGTTTTGCGAACATTTTCGGCGCCTGCCCATCCTGCGCCAGACCGAACAGCATCCGGCTGGTAGAGAACACGCCGCTGTTGGCGGAAGAAGCGGCCGAGGTCAGCACCACGAAGTTAATCAGGCTCGCCGCCGCAGGCAGCCCCACCAGCACAAACAGCTCAACAAACGGGCTCTTTGACGGTACCACCGAACTCCACGGCGTCACTGACATAATAACGATCAGCGCGAAGACGTAGAACATAATAATCCGCAGCGGAATCGAGTTAATCGCCCGCGGCAGGGATTTCTCGGGATCTTTGGTTTCCGCCGCCGTGGTTCCCACCAGTTCGATACCGACGAAGGCAAAGACCGCTATCTGGAAGCCAGCAAAGAATCCGCTAATGCCTTTCGGGAACCAGCCGCCGTCATTCCACAGATGCGCGAAAGAGGCTTCCACGCCGGTCGGCGACTGGAAGTGCATTAGTACCATCACCAGGCCAACAACAATCAACGCCACAATGGCGACGATTTTGATCATCGCGAACCAGAACTCCATCTCGCCGAACATCTTCACCGTGGCGAGGTTAAGCACAAGCAGCAGCAGAATGACCGCCAGCGACGCGACCCAATCGGAAAGTCCGGGGAACCAGAACTGGGCGTAGGCGGTGATCGCCACCACGTCCGCCATTCCGGTCACAACCCAGCAGAACCAGTAAGTCCAGCCGGTGAAGTAGCCCGCCCACGGCCCCAGCAAATCGGCGGCAAAATCGCTGAATGACTTATATTCAAGATTCGACAGCAGCAATTCGCCCATGGCGCGCATAACGAAAAACAGCATGAAGCCGATTATCATATAAACAAAAATAATTGACGGCCCGGCGAGGCTAATGGTTTTGCCGGAGCCCATAAACAGTCCGGTGCCTATCGCGCCACCGATAGCAATAAGCTGAATATGCCGGTTCGTAAGATTTCGCCGCAACGCCTGTTCAGTCGGGGCCTGCTCGTCGGCAACGACTTTGACCTGATCTACCATGTGATTTTTTTCCTGTTGTACCTGTCTGTGTTGTGCGGGCTCTCTTGGCCCTTCATTCGTCATAACCCCGGAACGAGGTTTATCGATATTAGGTAAGAATCGGGGGGATGAATACTGTGATTCAGAGATAATGTTAATTTTATGTTGAAAGTGAGTGTTATATCACCCTGACCATGAAAAATAGCTCATAAAAATACACCCATTACGCGGATATGCAATATAAAACTCCAATATATTTCCAACTAAAGGGTTTTGCGCTATTTAACACGTCTTCTCTCCCCTCAAGGAGAGAAGACCACTGCTATTTAGATAATATCCAGCAGTTCCACTTCAAAAATCAGCGTGCTGAACGGAGGAATGGATGCACCCGCCCCGCGCTCGCCATAGGCCAGGTTATGCGGAATGGTCAGCTCCCATTTGGAACCTACCGGCATCAGGGTCAGCGCTTCAACCCAACCGCCAATAACCCCGGTAACCGGAAATTCAGCCGGTTCGCCGCGGGCGACTGAACTGTCGAAGACGGTACCGTCGATCAGTTTACCGGTATAATGGACACGAACGCGGTCAGTACGCGCCGGGATCGGCCCTTCACCCTGGGTCAAAACGCGGAACTGCAGACCGGATTCGGTGCTGTTCACGCCTTCGCGCTCGCGGTTTTCCTGCAGGTATTTCTCGCCATCTGCCGCCATTTCCTGGAAGCGTTCGCGACGCACTGCGTCAGCGCGTTCGTGGATCTCACGCAGCGCACGATGAACGGCTTCCACCGGCACCTGCGGCTGTTTACCTTCCAGCGCATCAGCGATACCAGCGACCAGCGCTTCCGGCAGCAGCCCCTGCAGGCCAGATTCGTTCAGCTGTTGTCCAACCTGCAAGCCGATACCGTAACTTGCCTGTGCTTCGATCGTGTCAAAAGTCGGGGTTGCCATCTTTGTTCCTTTTTACGAGGGGGAACTCATGCTCTACGGATTTCAAACCACGAAAAAGCCGTGAGCAGAGAAAAGAGGTGGGAAGCATATCAGCCATAGCACGGCGGGTAAAACTTTGTCACCAGGATGATGACAAATCTAAGGGAAACAGAAACAATAGAGATATCAGGTTAACCTCACGAAACATATCTTTGTCTCGTTCTTCAGGACGTTAGCCATCTATACTCTAGAAAGCAGGATAAAATATGCGGAGCAGGAGGAAAGCCATGCCCGGGCGCTTTGAACTGACATCTACCCTGGCGAAGATCTGGCACGCCCCGGATCACATTCGCATTATGGATCCGTTACCGCCCATGCACCGTCGGGGCATCATTGTCGGCGCCCTGCTGGTGATCATCGGTATTCTGCTCCCTTCTGAGGATAACGCTCCCTCGGTTCAGGCGAGCCACGAGGCGAGTCTCGATCTACAATCCCAGTCGCAGCTGCAATCTGCAAGCCATCGGGCTGTCCCCCTGCCGCCAATCACCAATACGCCATCGGTCAACGATGCCAATCAGGTTGCACCGGTCTCTCCGGAGCCGATTCAGGAAGAGCCGACAGAGCAAGCGCCACGACAGACCGCGTCTCAGCCCCATCATCAACCGCAATCGGCCCCCGGCATAGAGCAGCAGTGGCGGACTTACCGCATTGAGTCAGGCAAAACCCTCGCACAACTGTTCCGCGATCATAACCTGCCGCCGACTGACGTTTACGCGATGGCGCAGGTAGAAGGCCCGGACAAACCGCTAAGTTCCCTGCAAACCGGGCAGTCGGTACAGATTCGCCAGAACGCAAATGGCGTGGTCACCGGGCTGGCGATCGATACCGACAACGGTCAACAGGTGCTGTTTACCCGCCAGTCAAACGGCAGCTTTATTCGTGCGCGCTAACGCCGTATTAATGCATTTTCGCCGCCGGGTCAGTGACCGGGCCTGCCGTTACCCCTTACCAACGCGCCCCGGGAAATAGCCGCTACGCACGTTCAGATAAAAAAACCGGGCAAACGCAGAAAAGCAAAACGCCGGCACAAGGCCGGCGTCTCGACGCGAACTGAA
Source organism: Klebsiella indica (assembly GCF_005860775.1). Taxonomy (GTDB): domain Bacteria; phylum Pseudomonadota; class Gammaproteobacteria; order Enterobacterales; family Enterobacteriaceae; genus Klebsiella; species Klebsiella indica. The sequence continues at coordinate 183,089 of NZ_VCHQ01000002.1, read as the reverse complement.
AAATAAATTATTCAGCTACAACGTTAACAACCAGTTTAGCGAAAACTTCGCTGTGAACCTGGAAGTCGACTTCATGCTCACCGGTGGTGCGCAGAACGCCGTTCGGCAGACGAACTTCGCTCTTCGCAACAACAACGCCAGCTGCAGTAACAGCATCAGCGATGTCGCGGGTACCGATAGAACCGAACAGTTTACCTTCGTCGCCAGATTTAGACGCGATAGTAACGCTGCCCAGCGCGTTGATTGCTTCAGCGCGAGCGTTAGCAGCGCCCAGAACTTCTGCCAGTTTGGCTTCCAGTTCAGCACGGCGTGCTTCGAAGAACTCAACGTTTTTCTTGGTAGCCGGAACAGCTTTACCCTGCGGTACCAGGAAGTTACGAGCATAGCCCGCTTTAACGTTAACCTGATCACCCAGGCTACCCAGGTTTGCTACTTTATCAAGCAGAATAACTTGCATTACCTTATCCTCTCAAAGTCGTATTAATGGACCGTGACCGATTACTGATGACGATCAGTGTACGGCAGCAGGGACAGGTAGCGAGCGCGTTTGATGGCGCGTGCCAGCTGACGCTGATATTTTGCACGGGTACCGGTGATACGGCTCGGGACAATCTTACCGCTTTCGGTGATGTAGTTTTTCAGCGTAGCGATATCTTTATAGTCGATCTCTTGAACGCCTTCCGCGGTGAAACGGCAGAACTTGCGACGACGGAAATAACGTGCCATATGGCTAGTCTCCAGAATCTATCAATTCAATCTGCTCGGCATGCAGAACCATTTTACTCAGGCCGTTCTTTGCCTTGTGGCAAGAGATGAACCCTCGAACGGTTATGCGGCTGCCGACCGTTATACTGTGAGTAATGGCCTGGTTCTCGTGTCCGCTAACAATCACGGGCATCTGGCACCACGCCTGCCGGTGAAAACCGGCTTCCTCCTGCACTGAACGATGCTCAAGCACGAACTGGCAGTGTGGAATTCCTGACGGGCTGACCTTACGAAGTGGAGTCCTGCATACCATGCCGGACAGCTCCAGACGATTGGTCATCAGGATTACTCTTCAGAATCCCCAGCTTCAGAATCATCTGTGGTTTCGTTAGCGAAATCTTCGCGACGCTCACGGCGCTCGTCTTTCGCTTTAACCATCGGAGATGCTTCGGTAACGGCGTGCTTAGTACGCATTACCATGCTGCGGATAACGGCGTCGTTGAAGCGGAAGTTAGTTTCCAGCTCATCGATCACTTCCTGCGGCGCTTCAACGTTCAGCAGAACGTAGTGGGCTTTGTGCAGTTTGTTGATCGGATAAGCCAGCTGACGGCGGCCCCAGTCTTCCAGACGGTGGATCGTACCTTCTGCTGCAGTGATTGCACCAGTGTAACGTTCGATCATACCCGGAACCTGTTCGCTCTGGTCAGGATGGACCATAAAAACGATTTCGTAATGACGCATCGAATTGCTCCTTACGGATTATTCAGCCTCCTGTCTGGGTCAGCCGCGGCCCATGGAGGCAAGGAACGTGTTAAAGGGCGGCTGAAAAATTGACGCGTCATAATACGTGCGAGCGTGGATTAAGACAAGTGAATTGTGCAAACAATTCGCACTTAGCGCCAAACTCAGCGCCGCCAGTGATTTAAAATTAACCAACGACAGAAACGACATTTTTTTGAACAACTGCATCAAAAATGGTCGCGATACGCCAGACAGGCAGCGATTACACTTAGATCAGAAATATCCATAACCCAAAGGAACCCAGGTTAACGTCAGGACTGTCGTAAGGAGAGCAGATGATGAAATCCATCCTCATAACCCTAATGGCAGCGCTTTTGTTAAGCGCCAACGCGCAGGCTGCTATTAAAATCGACGCCCGCCAGGCCCGTAACATGGACGATGTGCAAAGCCTCGGCGTTATTTATATCAATCACAATATCGCTACTGAACAGGAAGCGGAGCAGGCGCTTAATCAACAGAGCGACGCTCAGGGCGCGAAGTATTTTCAGCCGATCCTGATTCATGAGCCAGGAAGCCACGGCCTGATTCACGCAAGCGCGGTCATTTACCGCTAATGCTTCGCCTCTCGACTTCGCTCTGTATAAGGGCGAAGCCGTAAGACGATGACGAACGATTTTTCCGCGTCTTTCACTTCTGTCCATAATAGGCGTTTGGCCCGTGTTTACGCATAAAATGTTTGTTCATCAGCCAGCTATCAATAGGCTTCAGTTGCGGATTAATACCGCAAGCAATCCACGCCATCCGCGCCACCTCTTCCATTACTACCGCGTTGTGCACTGCCTCGTGCGCATCCTTACCCCAGGCAAAAGGCCCGTGCTGGTACACCACAATGCCCGGCGTATGTAGCGGTTCTGCCTCGCCCAGGGTTTCGATAATCACCCTGCCGGTGTTCAGTTCGTAAGCCTCTTCAACTTCGCTGGCGCATAGTGCTCTGGTGCAGGGAATATCGCCAAAGAAGTAGTCCGCATGGGTCGTTCCCAGCGCGGGAATGGCCAGGCCCGCCTGCGCCCAGGCCGTCGCATGGGTCGAGTGAGTATGCACCACGCCGCCGAGGCCCGGATAGCGACGATATAACGCCAGATGCGTCGCGGTATCGGAAGAAGGGCGATATTCTCCTTCAACCACATTGCCATCCATATCCACAATGACCATATCATTCACTTTCATGCTCTCGTAGGCCACGCCGCTGGGCTTAATCGCCACCAGCCCGCGTTCACGATCAATGGCGCTGACGTTACCCCATGTAAAAGTCACCAGTCCGTAGCGCGGTAAATCCATATTGGCGTCAAAGACCTGCTGTTTGAGCGTCTGCATTATGCTACCTCCAGCAGGCCTGCGCTGACCATCCGCGCTTTCACCCAATCGCGCGCTTTCACCACCTCCGCCGCCGGATCGTCAGTGGTTTCACTCCACATTTCGATCAGCCAAGGGCCACAGTAGCCGCACTGCTTGAGCGTCGTAAAACAGCGCTCAAAATCCACTATCCCTTCGCCGAACGGCACGTTTTTAAACACGCCGGGTTTCGTGTCTTTAACATGCACCGCCACGATATGCCCCATCCCGGCCTGAAGCTCCATCTGCACGTCGTTATCCCACGCAGAGAGATTGCCGATATCCGGGTAGATCTGGAACCATGGATTATTCAGATAGTGGGCGTAGCCCAGCGCCTTGCTGATGGAATTCATCAGCGGATAATCCATAATCTCCATCGCCAGCGTCACCTGCGCGCGGCTCGCCATCCTGACACTCTCTTGCAATCCATCACGGAAACGACAGTGCGTCTCGTTGTTGGCTTCCTGATAGTAAACGTCATAACCGGCAAGCTGGATGACGCGGATACCCACATCCTGGGCCAGTTGGATGGCTTTACGCATAATGTCCAGCCCCTGTGCCCGCACTACGTCATCTTCGCTACCGAGCGGAAAACGTCGATGAGCGCTCAGGCACATAGAAGGGACGCGAATCCCGGTTTCCGCAATCGCGCTGACCAGCGCCAGGCGTTGTTCCCGGTTCCAGTCGAGCCGCGCCAGGCGAGCGTCGGTTTCATCTACCGACATTTCGACGAAGTCAAAACCTAATTCTTTCGCCAGCCGCAGGCGCTCCAGCCAGCACTCCCCGGCGGGGAGCGCTTTTTCATAAATGCCGAGCGGAACTTTTTTCGACAGCATATCCGCTCCTTAGCCCCAAATCTGGGCAATGGAACGTTTAAACTGCCGTGCAGCTTCGACCGGAGAAGCCGCGTCGCGAATACTGCGGCCGGCGATAAAGACGTGAATCGGAATCCCCTGGAACAGCGGCAAATCGTCCAGTGCCAGACCACCGGTTACGGTGACTTTAAATCCCATCTCAGACAGGCGTTTGATCGCGCTGATATCCGCTTCGCCCCACGCTACGCCTGCGGCCTGCGCATCGCGGCTACGGTGATAAACCACCTGCTGAATACCCGCGTCGCGCCACGCCTGCGCCTGCTCCCAGGTCCAGTAGCCGGTCAGTTCGATCTGGACATCGCCGTCAAACGCTTTCGCCACATCCAGCGCACCTTTAGCAGTGTTGATATCGGCACAGCAGATCACCGTCACCCAGTCGGCGTTGGCTTCGAAGCACATACGGGAGAGGATTTTACCGGCATCGGCAATTTTGGCGTCCGCCAGCACGATTTTATGCGGATACAGCGCCTTCAGGTCGCGCACGGCGCGCACGCCCTCGGCGACGCAAAGGATGGTTCCGACTTCGATAATATCGACTTCTTCGGCAATCAGACGCGTCGTTTCATACGCAGAGGACATGGTTTGATTATCCAGCGCAACCTGTAACATAGGTAATGACATATGATGTTCCTTTTAAACAGCCGCCGCATTGGCGTTATCGATTAAATCAAGAACGTCCTGCTCAGTGCGGCAGGCGCGTAAACGGTCGAAATTCGCTTCGTCTTCAAACAGGTTAACGATCTGCATGATGCCCACTTCCTGGTGGGTAGTGGCATCGACGGCCGCCATAGTGATCAGAATATCGACCGGATCGTTATCCTCATGATTGAAAATCAGCGGCGTTTTTAAGGTCACCAGCGCAAAGCCGGTTTTCTTGACGCCCTCTTCCGGACGCCCGTGGGGCATCGCCAGACCGGGTGCAATCACAAAATAAGGGCCATGTTGAGCAACGCCATCCAGAATGGCCTGGTAGTAGCGCGGCTCGACCACATCGGCTTTAACCAGTAAATCAACGCCCAGCTTTACCGCTTCCTGCCATGTGCTGGCATCGGCCTGTAAAAGGATGGAATTATTCTCCACAAGAGAATCACGTAATTTCATTTGCCATCCTTACTTCATATCCTGCGGAAAATGCGCTTTGATCACTTCCAGCAGTTTCGGGCCAAAATCCGCAGGCGACAGCATATTGCGTACGCCAACCACATATTTATTGCCGGAAACGCTAATCTCACCGGCGATATGGGTGGAGGCGATGATGATATCCGCGCCGCTTAATTCGCTTTTATATTCACCCACCGCGCAACTGTTCACCGTGTGATCGATATTTGACTGGGTCAAAAACTGGTCCACTTTCATCTTCATGATCATGGAACTCCCTTGCCCGTTGCCACATACAGCCAGAATACGTACGGTCATCGTCAGAACTCCTTATTGGGCAGAAGAATCTGCCAGTTGTTTTTCCGCGTCCTCTTCAGCACGCAGCGAGCGCCCTGCAAAGAACATATAAGCCAGCGCAATAATGATCATGACGACCATAAACGCGATGCCGACAGAGGCAAAACCCTGCATCATCGGCGGCGCCAGAATCGACCAGTCCGCCATCCCCATCCAGGCGCTCATGCCGGTAAGCTTGACCGCCCAGACGCAGCCAAAGATTTCAATCATCCCCATCACCAGACAAATCTTCAGCGCCGCACGCCAGCCGCCGAAGTGATTAGCGAAGACTCCGATGGTCGCGTTAGAGAAGAACATCGGGATAAAGCCCGGGATAATCAGAATGGAAGAGCCACAACCCACCAGAATACCGACAGCGATCAGCTGGCCGATGGTCCCCCACATAAAACCCCAGACGACGGCGTTTGGCGCGAAGCTATAAATCGCCGCGCAGTCAATCGCCAGAACGGCGCCTGGGATCAAGCGCTGGGAGATGCCATTAAACGCTTCGGAGAGTTCAGCAACGAACATACGAACGCCCTGGGTGATGATGAAAATAGCCACAGCAAATGAAAAACCGGTTTGCAGGATATAGATCGTCCAGTGGGTTTTCCCCGCCATCGCCTGTACGGTATTGATACCGAAAGAGAGGAGAATCGCGCCGAAGAAAACGGTCATCACAATCGCCGTTGAGACGATATTGTCATGGAAGATATGCAGCCAGCCCGGCAGTTTAAGATCTTCAACGCTCTCTTCTTTTTTCCCCAGATACGGCGCAACCTTATAAGCAATCCATGACGCGAACTGTTGCTGGTGACCAATGGAGAAACCGCAGCCGTCGGTCACATCCTGGGTTGGCTTATACATCATATTGGAAGTGATCCCCCAGTAGAGCGACACCAGCACCGCGGTGCAGATAATGGTGGTCCACATTGGGTAACCGAAGATATAGAAAAAAACGGCAATCAGCCCGGCCTGCTGGAACATGATGTGCCCGGTCAGCATGATGGTACGGATACCAGTAATACGCCGCAGCAGGACATAGCAGATGTTCAGCGCCAGCGCCAACAGCACCGCATAGCCGACCCAACTGTATGCATTCCCCATCCGCTCAATCGTCGCCATCATCGAAGCGTAAGTATCAGAGATAGCGCCGTTAATACCGTAGACCTCGGACATTTTCGCCACCACGGGTTTAAAGGTGCTGGTCAGAATGCCGGACCCCGCCTGCAACAACATGAAGCCGATGATGGTTTTAATCGTGCCTTTAACAATAACGCCTGCGTTTTTACGCAACAGGATATAGCCCAGGCAGGTCACAATCCCCAACAGCAGCGGGGCGTTGGTCATGACCTGATTAAAGAAAACGGTAAAGATGTTGTAGAGAATCTCCATAACACACTCCAGAAGGTGGACGCGCTGAACTCAGGCTACGCCCAGGATTTGTTGTTGCAAACACTCTAATAATCAAAAATAATCACAACAAGATTATATTTGATTAAATGTGACGCACACCGCAAATAATCATTTAATCTGTTGTTGTAGTAATTCTCATTTAACAAAAATAAAAAATAATCAATTAAAATCAATTAAATAAAATTTAATGCGTATCATAAAGTAAGCCTGTTCCACCGTCTAACCCTCCATCACTGTCCTGTAAAGGACAAAACTCAGGATTGCATTCCTGAATAAATGATGACAGTATTTGTCAAAACAAATCATTAAATGATTACTTATGATAACCATTGAGGGAAAAATCAATGAGTAAAGTACAAACCATCACCCGCGAATCATGGATTCTGAACACGTTTCCGGAATGGGGTAGCTGGCTAAATGAAGAGATTGAACAAGAGCAGGTTGCACCGGGTACTTTTGCCATGTGGTGGCTGGGTTGTACGGGCATCTGGCTGAAATCGGCGGGCGGAGCCAATATCTGCGTCGATTTCTGGTGCGGTACCGGCAAGCAAAGCCACGGTAATCCGCTGATGAAAACGGGCCATCAGATGCAGCGCATGGCGGGTGTCAAGAAGCTCCAGCCCAACCTGCGTACCACGCCGTTTGTTCTGGATCCATTCGCCATTCGCCAGATTGATGCCGTACTGGCCACCCACGATCATAACGATCATATCGATGTAAACGTTGCGGCCGCCGTGATGCAGAACTGCGCCGATAACGTACCGTTTATCGGGCCGCAAACCTGCGTCGATCTGTGGATTGGCTGGGGCGTACCGGAAGCGCGCTGCATCGTAGTGAAACCGGGCGATGTAGTGAAAGTGAAAGACGTGGCGATCCATGCCCTTGATGCTTTTGACCGTACTGCGTTGATTACTTTACCGGTCGATCAAAAAGCGGCGGGCATACTGCCGGATGGCATGGATCGGCGCGCGGTGAACTATCTGTTTAAAACATCGGGCGGCAACCTGTATCACAGCGGTGATTCCCACTACTCCAACTACTATGCGAAGCACGGTAATGAGCACCAGATCGATGTGGCGTTAGGTTCTTATGGCGAGAACCCGCGTGGTATTACCGACAAAATGACCAGCGCTGATATTCTGCGTATGGCGGAGTCGCTGAATACCAAAGTCGTGATCCCGTTCCATCACGATATCTGGTCAAACTTCCAGGCGGACCCGCAGGAAATCCGCGTGTTGTGGGAGATGAAGAAAGATCGGCTGAAGTACGGCTTTAAGCCTTTCATCTGGCAGGTTGGCGGGAAGTTCACCTGGCCGCTGGATAAAGACAACTTCGAATACCACTATCCACGGGGATTCGACGACTGCTTCACCATGGAACCGGACCTGCCCTTCAAGTCCTTCCTGTAAGCCTTCTTCGGCGAGCGATTAACGATTAGCGCTCGCCGGAAATTATTCCGTCGGCATTAGTATTTTCACCTGATTTCAAATATCATCTTTGCTTATCACTTTTAATCGGATTTGCTCATGACGGAAGCGCAAAGACATCAAATTTTACTGGATTTGCTGGCACAAACGGGATTTGTCACCGTGGAGCAGGTGATTTCCCGGCTGGGAATTTCTCCGGCGACGGCGCGTCGCGATATCAATAAACTCGATGACAGCGGCAAACTGAAAAAAGTCCGCAATGGCGCGGAAGCAATTAGCGAACAGCGTCCGCGCTGGTCGCCAATGAATATTCATCAGGCGCAAAACCATGACGAAAAAGTACGCATCGCCCACGCGGCTTCGCAACTGGTCAACCCTGGTGAAAGCATCGTCATCAACTGCGGGTCGACCGCTTTTCTGCTTGGTCAGGAACTGTGCGGTAAACCGGTGCAGATCATCACTAACTATCTGCCGCTGGCTAATTACCTGATCGATCAGGAACACGACAGCGTTATCATTATGGGCGGTCAGTATAACCGCAGCCACTCCATCACCCTGAGCCCACAGGGCAGTGAAAACAGCCTGTATGCCGGGCACTGGATGTTCACCAGCGGCAAAGGACTGACTGCCGAAGGGCTCTATAAAACCGATATGCTCACGGCGATGGCGGAGCAGAAGATGCTTAACGTCGTCGGTAAACTCGCTGTGCTGGTCGATAGCAGTAAAGTCGGGGAACGCGCCGGAATGCTGTTCAGCCAGGCCGGGCAAATCGACCTGGTGATTACGGGAAAACAGGCCAATGAAGCGATCCTCAGACAGCTTGAGGATCAGGGCGTCAAGGTCATTCGCGTTTAAAGATGACGCTGGAAAAATGCCACCGTCGCCGCTAACGCTTCAGGCGTAATGCGGTGACGGACGCCTTTCTGCCAGATGCAGGTCAAATTGTCGGCCAGATCGTTTTGCTGCAACGCCTGCTGAAGACGGAGCGTCTCGTCCGGCGGCACAACATCATCTTCATCGCCGTGCCAGAGCAGCAGCGGCCGACTGGCAAGCGTCGCCAGTTGCTGGCTGACGTCCCACTCCGCCAGTTGTTCTGCACGCAGTGAAGGTGAAGGGAAAAGCGCCTGTGAGAGTGAGCTGAAATAGCCAGACCCCATCAGGCAGGCCACGCATTTCAGCTCCGGATGATGCGTCATCACGCCCAGGGCCGTCATGCCGCCCATTGACGCTCCGGCAACTGCCAGCCTGTCGTCGGCAAGCCATCCCTGAGCGCGAATCGCCTCCTGCAATGCCGGGAATTCGACAAAATTCTGCATCAGGATCGGCCAGAAGCGCTGCATTCGCCCTTGCGCGTCCCCTTGATAGCGTGCACCGTGTTCCGCCGCATCAGGCATAATAACCCGAAACCCGGCCTCCGCCAGCGCAACGGCAAAATAGCTATAGACCAGCTTAGAAGAGGTAAAGCCGTGATAAAATACGATACACGGCAATGGTGTATCCGCTGCGTTCTGCGGGTATGCGTGGAGAACATCCCCACCCGCAAGGTCACGCATTTCTAGTGCAATCATTTACCGTCTCCCTTCTCTATAGTGATGTTTTGTTATTACTCAAGTAACTTGTTCGCACATAGCGCATAATCTTGAGAAGCAGATTACGCTTTCACGATATTTTCATTCGAAAATCGCGTACCGGATAACACTTCGGGAACATTCCCCGAAAATGACATTAAGGCTACCACTACACTATGACTATCAGGAAACGAGATAGGGTTATGCGTAGGTTTACACCGTGGTTACTGGCTATCGCCTTAACTGGCTGTAGCGCCCTGCAAGGGACGCCAGAAGCGCCGCCGCCAGCAACCGACCATCCGCAAGAGATCCCGCGTAACCAGACGAAGGGTCTGCAGAAGATGGGGACGGTGAGCGTATTACTGTACGGCTCGCCGATGGATGTAGAAGCTGCGCTAAAGGCCAAAGCAGAGGCCGCTAAAGCGGAATACTATGTCATCATCATGATTGATGACACCCAGGTTCCCGGTCAGTGGTATTCGCAGGCAATTTTATACCGAAAATCGCGGTAATCTTTAAGCCAGCTTTACTTTGCTTTGCATCCATTCACATTCTCCTGTGCATAATACTGTTCAGCCAGCGGTAATTCTGGCGGGACGCCAGTAACGGAATGCCCTCAGGACGATGTGGAATGGAGCTGACGATGAAAAGAACCTTTACCCTACCCGGTATGATGCTGGCCCCCGTCACCGCCAATACCTCTGCTCAGCCAGCAGAATTGGCCAGCGCCGATTGCGTAACGGGCCTGAATGAAATTGGTCTGATTTGCGTTAACAACATCTCCGGTAGTCAACAGGATGTGGAACACGCTATCGCTGTGCAGGCCGATGAGCATGGCGCATCCTGGTATCGTATTGTTCAGATGTACGAAGATCAGCAACCAGATAACTGGCGGGTACAGGCCATTCTCTACGCCTGAGGCGCCTGGCGACCACGTCCCATTGCCCGTAATAATAAATCGTCCAGCGTCTGCGCATCCAGGCGCATACCACCGCGCGTGTCGAGCATCATACGGCACCATGACTCAGCCAACGGTGGCGAAGCGAAGCGCAATACCTGCGCGCCAACCCCAAGCAGATAAACCAGCCGGGTAATCTCTCGCCCCTGCTCTTCCAGAGGCCGCCGTAGCCTTTGTTGCAACTGCCGCCAGGTGCGATCGAAATGGCGATTCTGTCCTTTCACCTCCGCACATTCCGCCGCCAGAAGCTCCAGCGCCTGGGGTTGCTTGATGAGAACGCGCATCACATCAAGACACATAATATTGCCCGACCCTTCCCAGATACTGTTTACCGGCATTTCACGATATAAACGCGGTAATTCGCTCTCTTCGCAGTAGCCTGCGCCCCCCACAACCTCCATCGCCTCGGCGACAAACGACATCCCGGATTTGCAGATAGCAAACTTCGCCGCTGGCGTGAACAGCCTTGCCCACAGTGCCTCCTGCACATCGGTACGCCTGTCCCAGGCGCGCGCAAGACGGAACAAAAAGGCCGTTTGCCCTTCGAGTTGCAATGCCATCTGGCCTAGTACCTGACGCATCATCGGCTGATCGGCCAGATTTTTACCAAACGCCTGACGGCGCATAGCGTGATAGAGCGCCACCGAATAGGCCCGGCGCATCAGCGCGTGGCTACCCAGGGCACAATCAAAGCGAGTCAGCCCCCCCATTTTGAGGATTTGCCGAACGCCATCGCCCTCTTCGCCTACCAGCCAACCGCAGGCGTCGAAGAATTCAACTTCGCTACTGGCGTTTGACCGGTTACCCAGCTTCTCTTTCAGCCTTTCCAGGCGAACACCGTTGCGCTGGCCGTCCGGCAGCAGGCGCGGGACAAAAAAGCAGGATAACCCGGCCGACGTCTGCGCCAGCACCAGATGGGCATCACTTTGCGGGACCGAAAAAAACCACTTATGCCCGACAAGATGATAAAAACCTTCGGCGGTTTTCTCCGCTCGCGTGGTATTGCTCAGAACATCAGACCCACCCTGCTTTTCGGTCATGCCCATGCCAATAAGTAGCCCGCGCTTCTGGCTGCCCGGCACCAGATGAGAATCATAGCGATCGCTTAACAAGGGGGATAACCAGTCGCTAAATAGCCTGGGTAATGAACGCTGTAGCAGCGGGATCGCGGCAAAAGTCATCGTGATGGGGCATAAGGTCCCCGCCTCTACCTGGGCATGCAGCATAAAGCGGGCGGCCCGAGCGACAAAAGCGCCTTCACGCACCTCTTCCTGCCAGGCGAGATTATGTACCCGGTTTGAGCACAATCCCTGCATCAGCAGGTGCCACGCAGGATGAAAACGCACATCGTCAAGGCGCGAGCCCGTCGCATCGTAGCGCAGCAGTTCCGGCGGGTTGCTGTTGGCCAGGCGACCCAGTTCCAGTGATTCTGCCGTCCCCAGCTGTTGGCCAATGCTCGTCAGAAGATCGCCATCCCAGCCCGCGCCTTCACGCACTACGGCTTCACGCAGAGCGCTATCGGACAAGAATAAGTTACTGTTACACAGCGGCGTAGGTTGGTTGAATACCGTATGAGTTTGCCAGTGCATGGTGTTTCCCTCCTTCAATGGCGTCGCCATTAAGTATGGTCACCGGGAACAAACCACGCCCGCGAAAGCAGTCACAAAAAAACCATCCCGAAGGATGGTTTGGGGCTTTTGGTTTTATAGCGGCTTTAATTAGCTGCGCTGGCGTACCGCTTCAAACAGGCAAATCCCGGTGGCGACAGATACATTCAGCGACGAAACGCTACCGGCCATGGGAATACTGATTAATTCATCGCAGTGCTCGCGGGTCAGGCGACGCATACCTTCGCCTTCCGCCCCCATCACCAGCGCCAGCGAGCCGGTCATTTTGCTCTGGAACAGCGTATGGTCGGCCTCGCCGGCGGTGCCGACGATCCAGACGTTCTCTTCCTGCAGCAGACGCATGGTGCGCGCCAGGTTGGTAACGCGGATCAACGGAACATTTTCCGCCGCCCCGCAGGCCACTTTTTTCGCCGTAGCATTCAGCTGCGCGGAGCGATCTTTCGGCACAATCACCGCATGCACGCCAGCGGCATCGGCGCTCCGCAAACAGGCGCCAAGATTGTGCGGATCGGTCACGCCGTCGAGGATCAAAAAGAACGGCTGATCGAGAGAGGCGATCAGATCCGGCAGATCGTTCTCCTGGTACTGACGCCCGGGCTTCACGCGGGCAATAATTCCCTGATGAACGGCACCCTCGCTTTTCTCATCAAGGAACTGACGGCTGGCGACCTGAATCACCACCCCCTGTGCTTCCAGGGCATGGATCAGCGGCAGAAGGCGCTTATCCTCGCGGCCTTTCAGAATAAAAACCTCCTGAAAGCGCTCAGGAGCGCGTTCCAGCAGTGCCTGCACCGCGTGGATGCCGTAAATCATTTCACTCATTTATCTACTCGTTTTAATTTCTGTTATCAGCTCCCTTTCTCCGCTCTTCCCGCGATACAGGGAGTTAAGGGAATCCAATTTACTCAGCGATTTTCTTTTTCGCCGCGCGCTTAGCTTTGGTCGCGGCGGCGATTTTTTGCGTTTTCGCCGACGGCTTCTTCGCTTTCTTCTCGCCTTTTGGCTGAGCGGCCTTCGACTGAGATTTGCCTTTCGGTTTACGGAATGCGCTATCCGGCTCGAAGTTTACCTGCTTCCCAGCCTGACGACGACGCCCGGACGATTTACCCGCAGCACCTTTTTTTGCCTTTTCACGCTCGGTCTTACCGACGTTGCGCGGCGCCCGTTCGCTGGAGATAAGCGAGAAATCGATCTTACGCTCGTCCATATTAACCGCTTCAACGCGCACTTCTACCCGATCTCCCAGACGGTACGTCTGACCACCGGATTCGCCAATCAGACGTTGACCCACCTGATCGAAACGGTAGTAATCGTTGTCGAGCGAAGAAACGTGCACCAGACCGTCAATAAACAGTTCATTGAGACGCACAAAGAAGCCGAAGCCGGTGACGCTGGCGATCACGCCTTTAAAGACGTTACCCACCTGATCCAACATAAAATCACACTTCAGCCAATCCGACACATCGCGAGTAGCTTCATCCGCGCGACGCTCGGTCATCGAGCAGTGGACGCCCAGTTGCAGCATCTCTTCCATGCTGTAGTGCCAGCCGCCTGTCTCGGTGCTATTGCCTTTATGCCCATGCTGCTTCGCCAGCAAATACTTGATAGCGCGATGCAGTGACAAATCGGGATAGCGACGAATCGGCGAAGTGAAATGGGCATAAGACTGGAGCGCAAGGCCAAAGTGGCCGCGGTTTTCCGGATCATACACCGCCTGTTTCATCGAGCGCAGCAGCATGGTTTGCAACATTTCCGCATCCGGCCTGTCGGCAATAGATTCCAGCAATTCCGCATAGTCGCGCGGTTCCGGCTTATTGCCGCCGGGCAGCTCCAGCCCCAGTTCCGCCAGAACGGAACGGAACGCGGTAATCGCTTCCGTACTGGGTTTATCATGAATACGGAACAGCGCTGGCTCTTCAGCCTTCTCAACAAAACGCGCGGCGGAAATGTTCGCCAGAATCATGCACTCTTCAATCAGTTTATGCGCGTCATTACGCTGAGTTTGCTCAATACGTTCAATACGGCGTTCAGCATTGAAGATAAATTTCGCTTCTTCACTCTCAAATGAGATACCGCCTCGCTCCTCACGTGCGCTGTCCAGCACTTTGTAAAGGTTGTGCAGCTCTTCGATATGCTTCACCAGCGGCGCATACTGTTCACGCAGATCCTGGTCGCCCTGCAGCATATGCCAGACCTTGGTATAAGTCAGGCGGGCATGGGAGCTCATTACCGCTTCATAGAATTTGAAGCCGGTCAGCCGACCTTTTGCCGAAATCGTCATCTCGCACACCATACACAACCGGTCGACCTGCGGATTCAGGGAGCACAGACCATTAGACAGCACCTCCGGCAGCATCGGGACCACTTGCGACGGAAAATAGACTGACGTACCGCGGCTACGCGCTTCGCCATCCAGCGGCGTGCCCGGGCGCACATAGTAGCTGACGTCAGCAATCGCAACCCACAAGCGCCAGCCGCCGCCGCGTTTCTTCTCGCAATACACCGCGTCATCAAAGTCGCGGGCATCTTCGCCATCAATGGTGACCAGCGGCAGGCTGCGTAGATCAACGCGCCCTGCTTTCGCCTCTTCCGGCACCTGCTCTTTCAGTCCGGCGACCTGTTTTTCTACCGCAGGCGGCCAGACGTAGGGGATTTCGTGGGTGCGCAGGGCCATATCGACCGCCATGCCGGTTCCCATGTTGTCGCCCAGCACTTCAACAATTTTGCCGACCGCTTTAGTGCGGCGGGTTGGGCGTTGGGTGAGTTCAACCACCACCACGAACCCCATTCTCGCGCCCATCACCTCTTCCGGAGGGATCAGGATGTCAAAGCTTAAGCGGCTGTCATCCGGTACCACAAAGCCCACGCCCGCATCGGTAAAGTAGCGGCCGACGATCTGCCCGGTTTTGGGCACCAGCACGCGGACGATACGCGCTTCCCGACGGCCTTTACGGTCAGCGCCCAGCGGTTGCGCCAGCACCTGGTCGCCGTGAATGCAGGTCTTCATCTGCTCAGAGGACAAATAAAGGTCATCTTTACGGCCCTCCACGCGCAGGAAGCCATAACCATCGCGATGACCGATAACGGTACCTTTCAATAGATCAAGACGTTCCGGCAGCGCATAACACTGGCGACGCGTGAAGACCAGTTGACCATCGCGTTCCATGGCTCGCAGCCGACGACGCAATGCTTCTTGCTGTTCTTCACCCTCAATATTCAGTTCTGTAGCCAGCTCATCCCGGCTGGCGGGTTTTTCGCGTTTTGCTAAATGATCGAGGATGAATTCCCGACTCGGGATGGGATTGGCGTACTTTTCAGATTCGCGCTCAAGGAAAGGGTCTTGTGACATGTCGGTTCCTCCGTTGTCATCTCTGGTGAAGTTTACGTCACTCCACCAGCAATAATTTATAAAGCGGTTGATTCTTTTCAACCAAATCGGCCAGCGTGTAGTTGTCCAGTTCCTTGAGAAAACTTTGCGCGGCTTCTGCAAGCGCCTGTTTCAGACGACAGGCAGGCGTAATATGGCAAAATTCGCTGCTGCAATTAACCAAAGTGAGCGGTTCCAGATCGCGAACGACATCCCCCACACGAATCATATTTGCGGGTTTACCGAGGCGAATACCTCCGTTCTTTCCCCGAACGGCCATGACATAGCCTATCCGACTTAACTGATTGATTATTTTAACCATATGATTACGTGAAACGCCGTAAACCTCCGTCACCTCAGTGATGCTGGTCATTCTTCCTTCCGGTAGCGACGCCATATAAATCAGCGCGCGTAACCCGTAATCAGTGAAACTCGTTAACTGCACAATCAACCTCAGGGAAAAGAAATACAGGATGTGTCGGTAGACGTCATTTCTATTGATGATAAACCAGCCAGCGCTCAGGCCGCTAATTTATTTAAAATGGGCGGGCTAACAGCAAAACAAGAGGCGCCTGAACGGCGCCTCTGGAAGATCATTATGCGTCGAACGGATCGCGCAGAATCATCGTCTCGGTACGGTCAGGACCGGTGGAAATAATATCGATCGGTACGCCGGTGAGTTCTTCAATGCGCGCGATGTAGTTGAGCGCTGCCTGCGGCAACCCGCTGCGATCTTTCACGCCAAAGGTGCTTTCAGACCAGCCGGGCATGATTTCATAAACCGGCTCAATACCTTCCCAGTTGTCGGCGGCCAGCGGAGTGGTGGTCACTTCTCGGCCATCCGGCATACGGTAAGCGACACAGATTTTCACCTCTTTCAGGCCGTCCAGCACGTCCAGTTTGGTCAGGCAGAAGCCAGACAGGGAGTTAATCTGCACCGCGCGGCGCACCGCGACAGCATCCAGCCAGCCGGTACGACGACGGCGGCCAGTCGTTGCGCCAAATTCATTACCCTGCTTGCACAGGAACTCGCCGGTTTCATCAAACAGCTCAGTCGGGAACGGACCCGCGCCGACGCGAGTAGAGTAAGCTTTGATGATGCCCAGAACGTAGTCGACATAACGCGGCCCCAGACCGGAACCCGTCGCCACGCCACCGGCGGTGGTGTTGGACGACGTCACGTACGGATAGGTACCGTGATCGATATCCAGCAGCGTACCTTGCGCGCCCTCGAACATCACGAAGTCGCCGCGCTGACGCGCCTGAGCGAGCAGGTCGGAAACATCAACCACCATCGCTGTCAGAATGTCGGCAATCGCCATCACATCATCCAGCACTTTCTGGTAATCAACCGCTTCCGCTTTATAGTAATTCACCAACTGGAAGTTGTGATATTCCATCACTTCTTTCAGCTTTTCAGCGAAGGTGGCTTTATCAAACAGATCGCCAACGCGCAGACCGCGACGAGCCACTTTATCTTCGTAAGCCGGGCCGATACCGCGGCCGGTGGTACCAATGGCTTTCGCGCCACGCGCTTTCTCACGCGCAACATCCAGCGCCACATGATATTCAAGGATAAGCGGGCAAGCTTCAGAAAGCAGCAGGCGCTCGCGGACGGGGATCCCACGGTCTTCCAGTTCTTTCATCTCTTTCATCAGCGCAGACGGAGACAGCACCACACCGTTACCGATGATGCTGGTGACATTCTCGCGAAGAATACCTGACGGAATAAGATGGAGGACGGTTTTTTCACCGTTGATTACGAGAGTATGGCCTGCGTTGTGACCGCCCTGGTAGCGCACAACATATTTAGCCCGTTCAGTCAGAAGATCGACGATCTTTCCTTTACCTTCGTCACCCCATTGGGTGCCCAGTACGACGACGTTGTTACCCATTTTTCAAAATCACCGTTTGCTTAAAAATGGATTCTACCATCGCTTTTTCAGAGTTACAGCACTTTTTGCACGCTAAAACCGGCAAATCCGACCACTTTTTGATCAGCCAATCGTTTTCCTCAACATGTAGTAGATGACGACTCCGGCAACCACAAGCCCCCCGCCAAACCGGCGTAATAAATTATCTGGCAGTTGGCTCATGGTAGCGACCATCCGACGCCACGCGCGTGGATAAAGCAGTGGCCCAAGCCCTTCAAGTATTAAAACCAGCGCCAGTGCCAGCCAGATAGTTGAGTTCATTTTTCACCTTATATATAAACGCCGCGCCGTACGGACGACGGGTTGCCCACGTTATGTTTGCTTTCGCAGCATATTGTCCGCTATTTCACTGCTATTATGAATCAATTTTATAAAATAAAATTTATAACCTGTTGTATTAAATGTTCTTTTTAAAGCGTCAATTATAATGTCGCATATCAGATTCAGATGCGGGCAATAAGATAATCAGGATGATGATTATCGGAGAATTGCTCGCTGTTGAAATCAATGTGGTAAGCGGCGCCTGCGGGCGACAAAGTGGTTTTGCCGCTCAGGGCCAAGCCAACAAAGCAAGTTCTGCAATATTCTTTCCCTGCGACAATCTGAATGTTGATTTGCCCATATTTGGTCCGGTGAATATTCCCGATATTGTTGAAAATACTGGCGCAATGATCAGCGGCGCTATCGTAGAAACGCCAGCACGGGTCCCTGTTGTCGATGAACTGCTGAATGGGCGCCCTCGTCACTCACTCTGCGCAATGTAAAAAGGCGCCTGATTACGGCGCCTTTTTTACTTACATCATCACTTATCAGCGAGTTGCCGCCGCCTCAGGCGATTTCATATAGCGGAAGAAATCGCTGTCCGGGCTGAGCACCATCACATCCTGATTGCTCTGGAAGCTGTTCTCATAGGCGCGCAGGCTACGGATAAAGGCGTAAAAACCCGGATCCTGACTGAATGCATCAGCAAACAGCTTCGCCGATTCAGCATCGCCTTCACCGCGCAGGATACGCCCCTGACGTTCAGCTTCTGCCAGCGTTTTCGTCACTTCATAGTCCGCTGCCGCGCGCAATTTTTCAGCTTCTTCCTGACCTTGCGAACGATGACGACGAGCAACCGCTTCACGCTCGGCGCGCATACGGTTGTAGATCGCTTCAGAAACTTCGGCAGGCAGGTTAATCTGCTTGATCCGCACATCAACCACTTCAATACCCAGCGCGGCCATACTGTTCGGGTTAATCACCTGCACTTTACCGTTAGTTTCTGCTTCGATACGCTCCGCCGCTTTGGCAATCGCATCATCGGCAGCCGGCGTGCTGACTTCATCTTCGGTCCCGGCGGAGCCGGAGTTCAGCGCATCGCGCACTTCCAGAGTCAGACGACCACGGGAGTCGGTTACGATGTCTTTCACATCCAGACGACCAATTTCAGAACGCAGACGGTCAGAGAATTTACGCTTCAGCAGCACCTCGGCCTGGGAGACGTCGCCGCCGCCGGTCGCCAGGTAGTAGCGGCTAAAGTCACTGATACGCCATTTGATATAGGAGTCAACGATCAGGTCTTTTTTCTCTTTGGTGACAAAGCGATCGGCCTGGTTATCCATCGTCTGGATACGCGCGTCCAGGGTCTTCACTGATTCAATGAAAGGGATCTTGAAGTGCAGACCCGGTGCGTATACCAGTGGTTTGTTTTCATCGTCGCGCAGCACTTTACCAAAACGCAGAGTAATGCCGCGCTCGCCTTCTTTAACCACAAAGATGGACATGTAGAGCACCACCAGCACGATGACAATTATCGCGATAACAGATTTACGCATCGTTATTCCCCCTGACGCTGGTAGTCGTTACGCTGCGCGTTGGCGCGGCGTTGGTCCATAATGGTGCCTCCCGTTGAGGTCTGAACATTACTGGCGCTGCTTGAGCTGGACGCAGGCGGAAGACGCAACAGATCGCTTGCACTACTGCTATTGCTCTTTACCGCTGGCGCACCCGCGCCTTTCAGCATCTGATCCAGAGGCAGAACCATCAGGTTATTCCCTTTATCGTTCACCAGTACTTTGCGAGTATGGCTCAGCACTTTTTCCATGGTTTCGATATACAGACGCTCGCGAGTGATTTCCGGCGCTGCTTTATACTCAGGCAGGATCTTGGCAAAACGCGCCACCTCACCCTGTGCTTCGAGAACAGTCTGCGTCTTGTACGCCCGCGCCTCTTCAAGGATACGCTGCGCCTGACCGTTCGCCCGCGGCTGAACTTCGTTAGCGTAAGCTTCAGCCTCACGAATGTACTGCTGTTCGTTCTCACGCGCGGCAATCGCATCGTCAAACGCGGCTTTAACTTCCTCCGGCGGACGCGCGGTCTGGAAGTTAACGTCCAGCAGGGTAATCCCCATGTTATATGGACGGATCGTCTCTTCCAGCTCACGCTGGGTATCGCTACGAATCACGGTACGACCTTCCGTCAGGATACGATCCATGGTGTATTTACCGATAACCCCGCGCAACGCGCTGTCGGTCGCCTGACGCAGGCTGTCGTCGGCATTGGTTACGCTAAACAGGTAACGCTCCGGATCGGTCACGCGGTACTGCACGTTCATCTCAACGCGCACCACGTTTTCATCAGACGTCAGCATGACACCGGAGGCCGCCAGCTCGCGTACGGATTCAACGTTAACCGCCTGGACATTATCAATAAAGGTGGGTTTCCAGTTAAGACCGGGTTCAACCAGATGGCTGAATTTGCCAAAACGGGTGACAACACCGCGTTCAGCTTCCTTAATGGTATAAAAACCGCTGGCGGCCCAGATAATAACCGCAGCAGCAGCAACGATACCGACAATACGTCCCCCCATTGGGCCACGCGATCCCTGGGAGCCGCTACCGCCGCCCAGTCCACCTTTTCCGCCGCCCAGGCCGCTAAGTTTTTTACTTAGCTTACGGAAGATATCATCCAGATCGGGCGGCCCTTGTTCGCGACCACCTTTGTTGCCATTTCCCCCAGAGTTGCCGCCTTGGTTATTGCTGCTTCCCCACGGGTCGCGGTCCTGTCCGTTATTACCGGGCTGATTCCACGCCATGTATATGCTCCATATTTGTTTTTGATATCCCCACAGGGGTTAATATCTTCAGGCAAGCTGCAAGGTCAAATCACGTATTCAACCAGCGCTGGCTCTTGTTTACAGAGGCGACGCCAGTCAACGATCGGCATGCGCACCTGCAGACCAACGCTACCGTCATCCTCCATCCACTCCTTTTCTATCGCCTGAAGCTGATAAAACCGGCTCCGCAGACGCCCTTCCTGGGGCGGCAGATGCAGCGTATGCTGGGCCACCTCACCCGAAAGTCGCTCCGCTAAAGCCTGAAAAAGAAGTGGCACACCAACCCCGGTCTGAGCGGAAAGCCAGACCCGAATCGGTTTATTTTTTTCATCCCGATCGATACGCGGCGCAAAATCATCCAGCATGTCGATTTTGTTCATGATCAGCAGCGCGGGGATCTCATCGGCCTCGATTTCGGCGAGGACTGTATTCACAGCATCAATATTCTCCTGCACGCGAACATCCGCCGCGTCAATCACATGCAGCAGCAGCGCCGCCTGACGTGTCTCCTGCAGGGTCGCTTTAAATGCCGCGACCAAATCGTGCGGTAAGTGGCGGATAAAGCCCACGGTGTCGGCCAGAACGGTTTCTCCCACATCAGGGACATCAATCCGGCGCAGCGTTGGGTCAAGCGTGGCGAACAGTTGGTTCGCGGCATAGACCTCAGCTTCAGTGATCTGGTTGAACAGCGTTGATTTCCCGGCGTTGGTATAACCGACCAGCGACACGGTGGGAATATCGGCTTTGGCACGTGACCGCCGTCCCTGCTCACGCTGTTTTTCAACTTTTTCCAGTCGTGACAGGATCTGCATAATACGATTACGCAACAATCGACGGTCAGTTTCGAGCTGGGTTTCCCCCGGACCGCGTAAACCAATCCCGCCTTTTTGTCTTTCAAGGTGGGTCCAGCCACGAACCAGACGTGTTGCCATATGACGCAACTGCGCCAGCTCAACCTGTAGTTTCCCTTCGTGGGTACGCGCTCGCTGTGCAAAAATATCTAAAATCAGACCGGTTCTATCAATAACCCGGCATTCGCATAAGCGCTCAAGGTTTCGTTCCTGCGCCGGACTCAGGGCATGATCGAAGAGCACGACCGACGCACCGGTCGCTTTTACGGCTTCCGCAATTTCGACAGCTTTACCTTCACCAACAAAATACTTCGGGTGCGGTGCTTTACGGCTACCGGTAATCACCTGCATTGCTTCGACACCGGCGGAAGAGGCCAGAGTTTCAAACTCCTGGAGATCTTCCATATCTTTGTCTTGCGAAAAATAGATGTGTACCAGTACCGCCTGCTCACCGGCATCATAACGGTCAAACAAGCGTAAACCCCTTATAAAATACCAGCGGGGAACGCAGAAAATCTGGCTCCCCGACGTGGAAAAACAGCACTGACCTTATTCGGTGTCTTCGCTGTCTTGCTGCGACGCAGACGACCCCTGCGCACCACCACCGTGGTGATAGTTGTTTGTACCGCCACTCGCGTTATTGCTGTGGTGTGACACCGGACGAGACGGGACAACGGTAGAAATTGCGTGCTTATAGACCATCTGGCTGACCGTGTTTTTCAACAGAATCACGAACTGATCGAAAGACTCAATTTGCCCCTGCAGCTTAATACCATTCACCAAATAAATAGAAACCGGAACACGTTCCCGACGCAAAGCGTTCAGGAACGGATCTTGTAAAGATTGCCCCTTAGCCATTCTCTCTTTTCCTTATATGTATGCTTGTTTTGTACTCAGAACCTTACGATTCTTAAAAATTACGCACGATACCCGTTCAATTGTACACGTTCAGTCCAGGCTAGCACCAACAACCTGTAATACTTTGTTGAACGCCTGTTCAGGTTGTTCACTGTCTAACCAGTGAACCCCTTCCCAACCGCGCAACCAGGTCACCTGACGTTTCGCCAACTGTCTCGTAGCGCAAACACCTCGATAAACCATTTCATCATACGGGATCTCGCCATTGAGGTATGACCACATCTGGCGATATCCGACACAACGAATGGAAGGCATATCCGTATGCAAATCTTCCCGGGCAAATAGCGCCCGTACTTCAGCTTCAAAACCTGAAGCCAACATCTGATGAAAACGCTGTTCTATGCGTTGATGGAGCAGTTCACGGCTCGCCGGGGCGATGGCGAACTGATGCACCTTATACGGCAGAGCATCACCTGACGTTTGCGTCAGTTCCGTTAAAGTTTTACCCGAAATGAAAAAAACTTCCAGTGCTCGGGAAAGTCTTTGCGGATCATTTGGATGAATACGCGCGGCGGCAACCGGATCGATCGCCTGTAACTGCTGATGTAACGCGTTCCACCCCTGCTCTGCGGCTTGTCGCTCAATTCTGGCCCTGACCGCTGGATCAGCGGAAGGTAAAGGCGACAACCCCTCCAGTAACGCTTTAAAATACAACATCGTTCCGCCAACCAGCAGCGGGATACGCCCGGCAGCGACAATTTCCGCCATCCCGGCCAGCGCATCGCGCCGAAAATCCGCGGCGGAATAAGCCTCAGCCGGATCGAGAATATCCAGCAAACGATGCGGCGCAGCGCGCAGCTCTGCGGCATCAGGCTTGGCCGTCCCAATATCCATTCCTCGATAAATGAGGGCGGAATCAACGCTAATCAACTCCACTGGCAAAACTTTACGTAAGGCGATCGCCAGCGCGGTTTTCCCGGAGGCCGTCGGGCCCATTAAAAATATTGCCTTAGGCAGGCTCGCCTCGGTTACATCACTCATCTTTCAGGGCATTCATCGCCGAATGTAAATCAACAGGTTGCAACAGACCACCCGGCGGCGCCTTAACCAGTTGCGGACATAAACGTTCAACGTCCGCCAGTACAGCAACCGCCTGCGCCATATTCCACTGCGCATGCTCGCTCGCCAGATTACGCGCCATCCACTGAGCGATATTGCCAACATCGAATTTTTGCTGCTGCGCCAGGTAGCCTATCAGTTCAGGAATCAAGATTTGTAAATTTTGTTGTCGTAAGGGTAAAGGCACCGCACGAATAGTCACGTGCTGCGCATCGGACTGCAGCTCAATACCGACCTGGGCCAGCGTCGACCGCGCGTGGTTCAGCGCTTCTTTTTCCTTTTCGGACACCTTTATCCGCAGTGGAATAAGCAGCGGCTGAGCGCAAACCGCCTCCGCGCCAGGCGTCAGCTGCGCCTGACGCAGCCAGCGTTCAGCAACCGGCAACGCCAGTAGTGCTAACTGCCCGCCGCGCTCCAGCAGCGCACAATCGCCATCGACAATCGTCAATACGCGGCCAAAGCTTTGGCTGTGCCCCGCCAGACCTTCCTCTGCCGGAGCAGGTGATTTCGCTTTTCGCTCCGCTGCCGGGGTATCCAGCAACTGGCGATACAGCGCTCCCTGCTGTTTTTGATAGCCGGGCTGAGCATGCGGCCAGTTAGCGCCACCAGAGGAACCGGAAGCCGAGGGCTCTCGTGAACCTCCGGCATTAAAACGCGGCGTAGCGGGCTCGTCGCGATAGCGGGGAGCCTCCGTTTCACGCGCGACTGCCGGCTGAGCGAAATGGTTGCCGCCTGCCGCGATACGGTTTTCCGGCACCATCCGCGGCGCGGGTTCACTGCCCTCTGCCGACAATGGCGCCTCCAGTTGCTGCTGAAGCACGCTCAGCACGCCCTGATAGATAAAATCATGCACCAGCCGCGACTGATGAAAGCGCACTTCATGCTTCGCCGGATGAACGTTCACATCCACCTGATGCGGATCGATCTTCAGATACAGCACAAAGGCAGGCTGCTGATCGGTGCCCAGTTTATCTTCGCAGGCCTGGCGAATCGCGTGATTAATCAGGCGATCGCGCATCATCCGTCCGTTGACGTAGCAATACTGAATTTCCGCCAGCGACGGGTTGGTGTGCAGAGGATCGGCCACCCAGCCGCTGAGCATGAGATCGCCGTGCTGCCACTCGATAGCCAGCGCATGCTCAAGAAAAGGCGTACCGCATATGGCGCCAAGCCGCCGCTCACGCTGGCTGTCCTGCGACACGGCGCGATACTGACGTACCGCTTTACCGTTATGACTCAGGTTGATAGTGACGTCAAAACGCGCCAATGCGATACGCCGCACAATTTCATCAATATGGCCAAACTCGGTTTTTTCAGTACGCATGAATTTGCGGCGCGCGGGAGTGTTATAGAATAAATCCAGCACTTCCAGCGTCGTCCCCACCGGGTGGGCCGCCGGTTTGACGGTCACCGCCTGATCGCGCCCTTCAGCATAGGCCTGCCAGGCCTCCTGCTGTTCCTCAGTGCGCGACGTCAGCGTCAGTCTGGCCACTGAACTGATACTGGCTA
This sequence comes from Klebsiella indica, assembly GCF_005860775.1. Classification (GTDB taxonomy): domain Bacteria; phylum Pseudomonadota; class Gammaproteobacteria; order Enterobacterales; family Enterobacteriaceae; genus Klebsiella; species Klebsiella indica. Next base: position 158,210 of record NZ_VCHQ01000002.1, on the reverse strand, counting down.
ACGCTTCTCCGCGAAAACCGAGGCTGATTATCGCCTCCAGGTCGTCAAGAGACGCGATTTTGCTGGTTGCATGACGCGCCAGCGCCAGCGCCAGTTCGTCTTTTTTAATACCGCAGCCGTTATCACGAATACGGATCAGCTTCGCGCCACCGCGCTCAATATCAATATCGACGCGTGTCGCCCCGGCGTCGAGGCTATTTTCCACCAGCTCTTTAACCACCGACGCCGGACGTTCCACGACTTCACCGGCGGCAATCTGGTTGGCGAGCTGCGGCGGCAGAACCTGAATCGGCATGGACGTCTCCTTAATTTAACAACATACCGTCCGACGCACCTGCACTGGCCGTCTGCGCCGCCGCTCCTCGCGGCGCCGATTGCAGCGGATGTTGCATAAAGTAGTTACGCAGACCGTGATAAATTGCTTCCGCGATCTGCTGCTGGTAAGCGTCACTGGCCAGCAAGCGCTCTTCACCGGTATTACTGATAAACCCCGTTTCAACAAGGATTGACGGGATATCCGGCGAGCGCAGCACGCCGAGACTTGCATGCTCTGGACGGCGCTTATGTAAATCGCCGATACGTTGTAGCTGACTCAACACATAAGTCGCCACATCATACCCGACGCGCTGGGAATGACCGAACTGTAAATCCAGCACCGCCTGACTCAGATAGGGATCCGACTGGCTATTGGCCAGCACATCACCCGCACCGCCAAGTAGCTCGGACTGTTTCTCATGCTGTTCGAGCCAACCGGCCATTTCACTGTTTGCCCGGCGATTGGAGAGCACCCAAACCGAGGCGCCTGTCGCATCGCGGTTCGGTGCCGCATCGGCGTGAATAGAGACCAGGAAGTTAGCGTTTTGCTTACGCGCGACCTCGGAACGGCCCATTACCGAAATAAAATAGTCGCCGTCACGGGTCATCACCGCTTTAAACTGCGGGTCGGCATTCAGTAACGTGCGAAGCTTACGGGCAATCGCGATGGTGACATTCTTCTCTTTTGTGCCGTTCTGGCCGATAGCCCCCGGATCCTGACCGCCGTGACCGGCATCAATAGCGATAATCACTTTATCGTTGGTCGATACGGTGCGGGCCGCAGAGCCCGTTGCGGTACGCGTACTGGTCACCGCAGTGAGCCGGTCATTATCGGCTTTAAACGGATTACGCGGCGGTTCACTCGGACGAGCAGGTTGCAGAACGGGCTTCTCGACCTGTTTCACCACCACCGGCGGTGGTGGTGCGTCGGCATTAATGGTGAACACCACGGTATAGTTAGAGCCGTGTTGTTGTTTCACCGCCCGCGTTTTCCCATCGGCGGTTAAATCAACCAGCAGGCGTAACGACTGGAGGTTCTGCGGTGCACCGGAACGAATGCTTTTCACCAGATTATTGCCGCTAAACTGCAGCGGTAGACCCTGAAGCACACCTGTTTGCTTGATATCCAGCGCCACCGTACGTTTGCCCTGAGGGCTAAACGAATATTCAGGATTGCCGATAAAGTTAAGGGTAATGCGGGCCTGCTTATCTCCGTTTGAGACCTGAATATCGGATAAACTTGCCGCAGAGACCTGAATACTGAACAGTATCAGTGCGGCGGCCAGCCAACTGATTATGCGATATATCATCCCGTCGTCCTTCAGGCTAATTCGCCAAACGCGCCAATAAAGACTCACCCAATGCGGAGACCGCCGTTACGCGCGCCTCACGCCCTTGCGCCTGATACTCAAGGTGAATTTCGACATCCGGTTCAGGCAGGACACCCGTGCCCTGTTGCGGCCACTCCACCAGGCAGATGGCATCGTCAGAAAAATAATCGCGGATCCCCATAAATTCGAGCTCCTCAGGATCCGCAAGGCGATACAGATCAAAGTGGTAGACCACGAAACGATCAAGGTGATAAGGCTCGACCAGGGTATACGTCGGGCTTTTGACATTGCCGCGGTGACCGAGCGCATGCAGAAAACCGCGGCTAAAGGTCGTTTTCCCCGCACCTAAATCGCCATACAAATAGATAACCGTGGCGCCAGTGCACGCCTGTGCTACGCGGTCGCCAAGGTGTAAAGTGGCCTGTTCATCAGGTAAAGGAATCACTCGGTTAATCATGGTCTACGTCAATCACATCCGGGTTAACAACACGCCTGAGCGTGGAAAAAAGATCGGTCGCCAGCATGCCGCGCGTGCCATTTCTGGCCGCAAGCTGGTCGGCGGCTTCGCCATGAGCAACGCATCCGGCGCAGGCAGCATCATATGGCGTCAGACCTTGCCCTAACAATGCGGCAATGATACCAGTCAGTACATCGCCCATCCCTCCGCTGGCCATTCCTGCGTTACCGGCATCAATAATGCCTGTTGCGCCAGCGTCGTTACTGACAATCGTGCCCGCCCCCTTAAGCACAACAACGCCGCCATACCGTTTTACCAGACGTTGTGCAGAATGTAAGCGATCGCTTTCAATTTCTGCCACACTCACGTTCAGCAGACGGGCGGCCTCGCCGGGATGCGGTGTCAGCACGCGATTGTGACGTTTATCGGGATTGATTGCCAGCAGGTTAAGCGCATCCGCATCCCAGACCATCGGTTTACGAAAATTCTCCGTCTGGCGCAGCGCATTTTTGCCCCACTCACTCTGCCCCAGCCCCGGGCCAATCGCGACGATATCAGCCCATTGCAGGCTTTGTGCCAGCGAGCGCGCTGTCAATTCATGGACCATCAGTTCCGGCCTGGCGGTCAGAATCGGCCCAATATTGTCTTTATGGGTCAGAACCCGCACCAGTCCCGCGCCTGCGCGCAACGCGGCTTCGCCGGTCATGCGGATAGCCCCCGCCGTTCCCGGTTCGCCGCCGATAATCACCAGTTTACCGTGGTCGCCTTTATGCGATGTGGGACGTCGCGGCGGCAGCCACTCCGCGAGCTGTGAAGCATCAAAACGGTTTAATCGCGTAGATTGCCCTGCCAGCCAGCCCTCAAGCCCCAAAGCATGATGATGCAGATGGCCCACGACATCGCGGGCTTTACCGGTCAGCAGGCCGGGTTTGAGCGCGATAAAGGTAATGGTATGCGCGGCATTGATCGCCGCCCCCGGCGTCGTCCCGGTCTGCGCGTTCAGCCCCGAAGGAATATCCAGCGCCACAACCGGGGCAGGATGCGAGTTCGCATGGGCGATAATCTCGGCTATTTCTTGCCGCGGGGCGCTGTGCAGCCCGGTTCCCAGCAGGCCGTCAATAATCAGCGTGATATCTTCCGGCCAGACAATGTTTGCAGCATGGATCGTACCGCCAGCGCTCAACCACGCTTCACGCGCGGCACTGGCCTCTTCCGGCAACGGTTTCTCGCTCTCCAGCGCCAGCAGGGTAACCTTAATCCCCTGCGCCTGCGCCAGACGGGCCACCACATAACCGTCGCCGCCGTTATTACCATGACCGCAGAGAATCAGCCAGTGCTGGCTGGCCGGATATTGCGCGCGGGCAAGCTGGAAGGCCGCTTCACCCGCGCGGCGCATCAGTTCAAATAGGGTAAGCCCGAGGCTATCCGCCGCCTCTTTTTCCGCCTGCCGTAGCGCATCTGCCGGCCAGATGATGTGTGGTATACTGTCAGAGTTTTTTGTCATCGTATGGTCCATCATGTCACAACCCCTCGATCTCAATCAGTTAGCGCAGCAAATCAAACAATGGGGCACAGAGTTGGGGTTCCAGCAGGTCGGTATTACCGATACCGATCTCAGCGCCAGTGAGCCTAAACTGCAGGCATGGCTGGATAAACAATACCATGGCGAAATGGAGTGGATGGCGCGCCACGGAATGATGCGCGCGCGCCCTCATGAACTCCAGCCCGGTACATTACGCGTGATTAGCGTGCGGATGAACTACCTGCCCGCTAACGCCGCTTTCGCCCGTACCCTGAAGGATCCCGCGCGGGGTTACGTTAGCCGCTATGCCCTCGGTCGGGACTATCATAAGCTGTTACGTAATCGCCTGAAAAAATTAGGTGAGAAGATTCAGGAACAGTGTGCTTCGCTCAATTTTAGACCTTTTGTCGATTCCGCGCCGATTCTTGAACGTCCTTTAGCCGAAAAAGCAGGGCTTGGCTGGACAGGTAAGCACTCACTCATCCTCAGTCGCGATGCCGGCTCGTTCTTTTTTCTCGGTGAACTGCTTATCGACCTCCCGCTGCCCGTCGATCATCCCGTCGAAGAAGCGTGCGGACGCTGCGTCGCCTGCATGACTATCTGCCCAACCGGCGCTATCGTCGAGCCCTATACCGTTGACGCCCGGCGCTGCATCTCCTATCTGACCATCGAACTGGAAGGGGCGATCCCGGAAGAATTTCGCTCGCTGATCGGTAACCGCATTTACGGCTGCGATGACTGCCAGCTCATTTGTCCGTGGAACCGCTTCGCGCAACTCACTGATGAAGAGGACTTTAGCCCGCGTAAGGCATTACACGCACCTGCACTCCAGGAGCTGTTCACCTGGAGTGAGCCTTATTTCTTGAAAGTGACTGAAGGGTCAGCCATTCGGCGTATCGGTCATCTGCGCTGGCTGCGTAATATTGCCGTCGCATTGGGAAATGCGCCCTGGGATAAAGCGAATCTTACGGCTCTGGAAAGTCGCCGAGGTGAGCACCCACTTCTCGATGAGCACATAGAATGGGCGGTTGCGCAGCAAATTGACAAGCGAAATGCCAACGTGATTGAAGTGCAATTGCCGAAGAAACTACGGCTGGTAAGAGTGGTGGAGAAAGGATTGCCGCGAGATGCCTGAGTGATTCACAGGCTGTGGATAAAAATAAAAATGCATTGCGTTTCAATGAGCAGTCATTCGTCAAGTGATCGAATTAACAATTTTCATTGAAATTTAATACTTATGTTTCAATAACATAAAAACACACCGTTTACACCGCAGACAATTTCCTCGTGAAAAGCCGCCAAAAACAATCTGTGGATAACTCTGTTCACAGTATTTTGCATGGCCTGACGGAAATCATCTCTGACGCGATCTTGCGCTGTGGATAAAATAAGTACCGGAAGAAATTTTGGAGCGGGAAACGAGACTCGAACTCGCGACCCCGACCTTGGCAAGGTCGTGCTCTACCAACTGAGCTATTCCCGCTTAATTGTCGTTTCAAGCTGCCTGAGCACTAACGGCTTTGCCGCAACCTGAAATTCAGTGATTAGAATGGAGACATTCAAATTCTGAACGTGGAAAGATAATTTAAAATCATGAGCTTAACTTATTGATTTTAATAACCTTTACACCTATCCTGCAACAGGATGGACGGCATTATGGACTAACCATGAGGCAATGGCAAGCCCTGTTCTTAATTTTATGCACAACTGAACAATTTCCATACAGAAAAAACAACAACGCCCCCATACGCCCGACCGTCACGTCCCTGTATCAGACAGGAGCGCAGATGGGTTTTTCATCGCGAAGGACACAGCACGCTATGCGCGTCGAGCGGTAAATATCAATGATTTTCTTATCTCTCACACGGATGATTTTCCCCACACGCCCTTAAAATCACCATTTTCCCCCGTCAAACATCAGTTTTTCTTCTGGATATAGCCTGAAGTTATATCCTGCCACTAAACAAGCATTCCTCCCTCAGCCCGCAGCATGGAATAGTCAGTACAGATCCTTTTCACCTGTCTGATACGAGAAACATCATGCTGATCCCTCAACCCTATTTACTCTTTCTTGGTGATGTCACCGATCCCCTGGCGGCAAAAACGGCGCGCGGTATTCACGTCTGGCGGCCGGAACAGTGCGTTGGTGAAATCAAACTGGCGGGTTGCACCGTCAGCCTCGGTCTGGAAGAGATCGACATTGCCACCGCCAAAGCGCGCGGGGCAAAAACCCTGGTACTCGGTACCGCCAACGCCGGAGGATATCTGCCGCCGCACTGGCTGGATACTGTACGCAACGCTATCAAAGCCGGAATGAATGTCGCCAGCGGCCTGCACCATCGTCTGGCAGATGAACCGGAGCTCGTAGCGTTAGCGCAGGAATTTGGCGTGGAACTGTTTGATATCCGCCACATGCGTCCGAAGCTGAGTGTTGGCAGCGGTAAAAAACGTGCCGGTAAGCGTGTGCTTACTGTCGGCACCGACTGCTCAGTCGGCAAGATGTACACCTCACTGGCGCTGGAAGCGGCAATGCGCGACGTCGGTCTGAAGGCCGATTTCCGGGCCACCGGCCAGACCGGTATCCTGGTTGCCGGAGCCGGTATCGCCATCGACGCGGTCATTGCAGACTTTATCGCCGGCGCGGCGGAAGCGCTGTCCCCCGCCAACGAAGACGACCATTGGGATATCGTCGAAGGTCAGGGTTCACTGTTCCATCCTTCCTATGCAGGCGTATCGATGGGGCTGATCCACGGCGCCCAGCCACAATGGCTGGTGATGTGTCACGAAATGGGTCGCCAAAAAATGCGCCATCTGCCGCATCAGCCGATGGTCAGCCTGAAGGATTGCGTCGACGCCAACCTGCGCGCCGCCGCTGTCACCAGCGACACCGTGCAGTTGGCGGGTTTTGCCATCAACACCTCAAACTACAGTGAAGAAGAAGCGCGCGCTTACTGCGCCGAAGTCAGCGCCGAATTTGGCGTGCCCGCCACCGATCCGGTGCGCTTTGGCATCACGGAAATCGCAGCCTTCCTGAAGGAGCGCGGCTAAGATGCGACGTATGCAGATAGAGGTGCTGGAACTGCCGCTGGCGCGCCCGTTTGCCATCTCACGCGGCACACGCACCGCGGTGACGGTGATTCGCGTCACCCTGGAGCAGAATGGCTTTATTGGTCGTGGTGAATGCACGCCTACCCCGCGTTACGACGAAACGCCGGAAAGCGTCAACGCCGAACTGGAAACGATGCGCGGCGACATCGAAGCCGGTCTCAGCCGAGTCGATCTGCAAACCCGTCTGCATGCGGGTTCAGCGCGTAATGCGCTGGACTGCGCGCTGTGGAGACTGGATGCCGCACTGGCGAAACAGACGCTGTGGCAGATGAGCGGCCGGACTCCCCCCGTCTCGGTCATCACCGCCGAAACACTCAGTCTGGATAGCGTGGACAATATGGCGCGGGCCGCCGCTGACGCGGTGTCACGTGGCGCCATCCTGCTGAAAATTAAACTCAACCGTGACGATATTCTGGAAAAAGTGGCCGCGATCCGTGCCGCCGCGCCCCACGCCACGCTGATTATTGATGCCAACGAAGCCTGGTCCGGTGTCGATCTGCACAGCCTGTTCAACGCGCTGTTGCCCTATAACATCGCGATGATCGAACAACCGTTACCGGCCGGTCAGGACCAGGATTTACAGCGTTTCACTCATCCAATCCCGGTCTGTGCCGACGAGAGTTGCCACACGCGGGAAGATATCGCCCAACTGCGTAATCGCTACGAGATGATCAACATCAAACTGGATAAATGTGGCGGATTAACCGAAGCGCTGGCGATGGTGGCAGAGGCGAAAAAGCGGGATATGCGTCTGATGGTGGGCTGTATGCTGGGTTCATCGCTGGCAATGGAAGCCGCGCTGCCGGTGGCGATTGCCGCCGAACATATCGATCTCGATGGCCCGATCTGGCTGGCGGCAGACAGTTCGCCGTTCCTCTCCTATTCCAGAGGCCAAATCTGGCTATAACCCGCACACGGAGCAACGATGACGGACACTTTACCCATGCAGAACGCCGCCAGCGTTGCCGGTTCCGCCTCTGCGCCGGTACTCGCTATTCAGGATCTCAGCGTCAGCTTTCGCGGCCGTAGCGGCGTTAACCAGGCGCTGAAAGGCATCAACTTTGAGATACACCAGGGCGAAATCGTCGCCGTAGTGGGCGAAAGCGGGTCGGGAAAATCAGTCACCTCGCTGTCGGTAATGGGGCTACTGGCTGCCTCAGGTCATATCGATCACGGCAGCATTCAGTTCCGCGATCGTCATGGTCAATTACATCACCTGGAAAAACTCGACGAAACGCAGCGCAATGCTTTGCGTGGTCGTGAGATGTCAATGATTTTTCAGGAGCCAATGACGTCGCTGAACCCGGTACTGCGTGTCGGCGATCAGCTGACAGAAGCCCTGCTCGACCAAAAAATTTGTGGTAAAGCCGAGGCGAATGCACGCGCCCGCGAACTGCTGCGCCAGGTCCGTATTGCCGATGTCGATCGGGTCATGAAAAGCTATCCGCACTCGCTGTCGGGCGGGATGCGTCAGCGAGTGATGATTGCCCAGGCGCTGGCCTGCGATCCGCGACTGTTGATTGCAGATGAACCAACCACCGCGCTCGACGTCACGGTACAGGCGCGCATTCTGCAAATTCTGCGTGATTTGCAACGCGCCAGGCAGATGGCGGTGCTGTTTATCACCCACGATATGGGCGTCGTGGCAGAAATCGCTGACCGTGTGGTGGTGATGTATCGCGGCAATGTGGTGGAACAGGGAACGGTGGAAGCGATTTTTAACGCGCCGCAGCATCCCTACACCAAAGCGTTACTGGCAGCGGTGCCAAAACTGGGGGACATGCGCGAACACGCATGGCCACAGCGCTTTCCGTTACTCGGCGCAGAAGAAACGGAGAAGGATGAACAACGCACCGCCCGTTACGATGATAACCCCCTGCTTGATGTACGCGGCCTGAAAGTCTATTACCCCATTCGCAGCGGTATTTTCTCGGCACTGACCCATGAAGTTCATGCGGTAGAGCAGATCGACTTCACCCTGTGGCCGGGGGAGACGCTGGCGATTGTTGGCGAGAGTGGTTGCGGTAAATCCACCACCGGTCGCGCGCTGATGCGTTTAATCAACAGCGATGCCGACAGCATCCATTTCCAGGGTAACGAAATCGCCAACCTGAAAGAGGCCCAGTTTCAGCCGCTACGGCGTGAAATCCAGATGGTGTTTCAGGATCCCTATGCCTCGCTTAATCCGCGTTTAACCGTGGGATTCACCATCGCCGAGCCGCTGCTGCTGCATGGCGTGGTGCAGTCGCTGGAAGAGGCGACGCCTCAGGTGGCGGAACTGCTGAAAAGCGTTGGCCTGCAACCGGAACATGCGCGCCGTTATCCGCATGAGTTTTCCGGCGGCCAGCGTCAGCGTATCGCCATTGCCCGCGCTATGGCGCTGAAACCCAAAGTGATCATTGCGGACGAAGCGGTTTCTGCGCTGGATGTGTCGATTCAGGCGCAGGTGGTGAATCTGATGATGGATCTGCAACAGCAAACCGGTGTGGCGTGGATTTTTATCTCCCATGACATGGCGGTGGTGGAGCGTATTGCTAACCGCGTGGCGGTAATGTACCTCGGCCAGATTGTTGAACTGGGGCCGCGCCAGTCGGTATTCAATAATCCGCAACATCCTTATACCCAACGGCTGCTGGCCTCGGTGCCGGTCGCTGATCCACTGAACCGTCCACAACGCGCTTTCGAGGACAGCGAGATCCCCTCGCCGTTACGCAAAGCAGGAGAAACGGTCATTAAACCCCGTTATCGCCAGGTTGCCCCGCAGCACTGGGTCGCTGATGGCATTGTTCCGTGCTAACCCCAATACCAGGAGATTTTATGAACCCGTTCTTCCGTCGCACCTCGCTCGCTCTCGGACTTACCCTCTCCCTGGCGGCTGCTGTGCAGGCGCAGGATCTGCATATCTCGATGTATGCGGATATCACCGGCCTCGATCCACACGATACCTCAGACAACGTCAGTTATTCAGTGCAAAGCGGCATCTTCGAGCGCCTGTTCCAGTTCGATGCCCGGATGAAGCTGCAACCCTGGCTGGCAACCGGGTACACCAGTAATGACAGCGCCACTGAATTCACCCTGACGCTGCGCAAAGGCGTTACCTTCCAGGACGGCACGCCCTTCGATGCAGAGGCGGTGAAAGCCAACCTCGATCGTCTCGCCGATCAGACCAAAGGACTGAAGCGCAACAGTCTGTATAAGATGATTGAGAGCGTTACGGTACTGGCGCCAGACAAAGTGAAAATTGATCTGAACCAGTCATTTGGCGCATTCATCAATACCCTGGCCCACCCGTCAGCGGTGATGTGGAGCCCGGCGATCCTCAAGCAGTATCCGGACGAAGCGCAGTTGCGCCTGCATCCGGTGGGCACGGGTCCGTTTAAATTTGTCAACTGGCAGCCGGGGAAAGCCGTCACTCTGACCAAATACGACGGTTACTGGCAGAAAGGCTGGCCGAAGGTGGATAAGGTGGTTTTCTCCCCCAGCCCGGAAGATGCCACCCGCGTGGCAGCGCTGAAGTCAGGTCAGGCTGATGCGATCTGGCCGTTGCCGTCCGATCTGATCAGCACCGTACAAAACGACAGCAAACTGGCAATCCAGCGCGATCCGAGCATTTACCTCTACTACATGGCGATCAATAACCAGCATAAACCGCTGGCGGATGTGCGCGTACGTCAGGCGATTAACTACGCCATCGACCGTAATCTGTGGCTAAAAGTGGCGTTTGCCGGTATGGGCAAACCCGCCAGTTCAGCCATTCCGGAAGGAGTACAGTTCTACCAAAAGCAGAGCGACCCCAACTATCGCTATGCACCGAATGAAGCCAAAGCGCTGCTGAAAGCGGCAGGATACCCGAACGGTCTCGATCTGAAGCTGTGGACCACCAATGCCACCGCCAGCGTGCGCGCGGCGCAGTTCCTGAAAGCACAGCTCGCTACTGTGGGGATCCGCGTCACCGTAACGCCAATGGATTCCGGTATGCGCGACGCCAAACTGTGGGGGGTGAAAGATCCGAAGCAGGCGCAATTTGACCTCTACTATGGCGGCTGGTCTACCTCTACAGGCGATGCTGACTGGGCGCTGCGTCCGCTGTACGCCACCGAATCCTGGGTGCCAACTTCCTACAACGTCTCCTACTTCAGCAACCCGGCGGTAGATAAAGCGATTGCCGAGGGTCTGGCTACCGCAGATCCGGCGAAGCGCGCCGTGGCGTATGCCGAAGCGCAGAAGCTGCTGTGGAAAGATGCGCCGGTTGCCTTCCTCGGCACGCCGGATAACCTGGTGGGCAAACGTCGCGATCTGAGCGGCGTCTCGATGTTGCCGGATGGTAACTTGCTGTATACCCAGGCGGCGTTTAAGTAAGCCCTGCATCCCCCTCGCCATTAATGGCGAGGGGGATGTCCGTACCGAATTAAAGGAAACGCATGTTCGCATACATTATTCGTCGTCTGCTGGAGATGATCCCGGTTCTGCTGGTGGTCTCACTGCTGGTATTCGGCTTTATCAAACTGCTTCCGGGCGATCCGGCACGCATCTATGCCGGGCCGGATGCGCCGCTGGAAGCAGTGGAAGCCGCGCGCCAGCATCTCGGTCTTAACGACCCGCTGCCGCAACAATATCTGCACTGGCTGGGCGGCCTGTTCCGTGGCGATCTCGGCGTAACCTACCGCACACAGCAGCCGGTGCTGGAAGTGATCGAAAAAAGCTTTATGCCTACCATGTGGCTGGCGCTCGCCGGTTTTGCCTGGTCAGTGATCCTCGGCCTGTTTCTTGGCGTGCTGGCAGCCCTGAAACGCGGAAAATGGCAGGACTGGACGCTAATGAGCGTTGCCGTGGGCGGTATTTCCATGCCGACATTCTGGCTGGGCCTGTTGCTGATCCAGTTTGTTGCTATGCCATTTGGCCTGTTTTCGGTCAGCGGCTTCAATAAGCCCACGGATATCATCCTCCCCGCCATCACGCTGGGTTCCTCGGTGGCTGCGGTGATGGCGCGTTTTACCCGCTCAGCCTTCCTTGAGGTGGCGCAGGAAGATTATGTCCGTACCGCCAAAGCAAAAGGCCTGCGCAATCGTCTGGTGACCTGGAAGCATGTAATGCGCAATGCGCTGATCCCGGTCATCACCATGCTCGGTTTGCAGTTTGGTTTTCTACTGGGCGGCTCGATCGTGGTGGAAAGCGTGTTCAACTGGCCGGGATTAGGCTGGCTGCTGATCGAATCGATCAAAGCACAAGACCAGCCGGTGATTCAGGCGCTGGTGATGCTGTTCGTGTTTGAATTTATTGTGATTAACCTGCTGGTCGACCTGCTGTATGCAGTAGTGAACCCGGCGATTCGCCTGCGACAGGAGCCATGATGAGCCTACAATCTCTGCCTGCCAATGCGCAGGAGGCGATCCGTTCGCCGTGGCGCGATTTTCTGCATGCTTTTGTGCGCAATCCACTGGCGCTGGTCTCGGGCGGGTTTGTGCTGTTGCTGGTGCTGGTGGCGATTTTCGCTCCGTGGCTGGCGCCCTGGGATCCGATGGCGCCGGACTGGATGGCGCTCTCCTCACCGCCCTCTGCCGCGCACTGGATGGGCACCGATGATCTCGGTCGCGACCTGCTGAGCCGTATCATCTATGGCGCGCGTATCTCGTTGTATATTGGCGTCGTCTCGGTAACGCTTGGCATGGTGGTGGGAGTACTGCTTGGGCTGCTGGCCGGCTATTATGGCCGCTGGATCGACATGCTGATTATGCGGGGTTCCGATGTCCTCTTCGCTTTTCCAGGCATGTTGCTGGCGATTGCGGTGGTGGCGATTCTCGGTCCGGGTCTGAATAACGTGATTATCGCGGTCGCGGTGTTCAGCGTGCCGGTGTTTGCCCGTATCGTACGCGCCTCGACGCTGTCGCTGAAACAGGCCGCTTATGTTGAAGCGGTACGCTGTGCTGGCGCGCCAAACCGCGTCATTCTGTTGCGCCATATTCTGCCGGGTACCCTGTCGAACGTGATTGTTTACTTCACCATGCGTATCGGCACCAGTATTCTCACCGCAGCCGGACTGAGTTTTATCGGCCTTGGTCCGGAGCCGGACGTTCCTGAGTGGGGCAACATCCTGGCGATGAGTCGCAATATGATGATGGCAGGCATGTGGCACATCAGCGTCTTCCCCGGCCTGGCGATTTTTATTACGGTACTGGCGTTTAACCTGCTGGGCGATGCCCTGCGCGATACGCTCGATCCCAAACTGAAGAGTTAAACATGGATTTTCAACAGAGGCAGCGTGACCTGCTGCTGCAACGCTGGCGTGAAGATCGTCAGCTCGGTCAGCCGCGCAGCCACTGCGGGCCGACCAACCTGATCAGCGATGTACCTGGCGTGCGCGTCGGCCACGCCACTCTGGCAGAAGGCGAGATCCAGACCGGTGTCACGGCGATTGTGCCGCCGGGTGATAACCTTTTCCGACAACCACTGCCCTGCGCGGCGGCGGTATTTAACGGCTTTGCCAAACCGGTCGGGCTGGTACAACTGGAAGAACTGGGGGTATTGCAGACGCCGATCCTGCTTAGCAACACTCTGGCGGTCGGCACGCTGTTTACCACCCTGGTGCGCAATGCCATCAGCCGCAACCCGGAGCTGGGCCGCAGTATGCCCACGGTCAATCCGTTGGCGCTGGAGTGTAACGACGGCTGGCTCAATGACATCCAGGCGCTGGCGGTGACAGAAACGCTGGCGCAACAGGCCCTACAGAATGCGCAGAGCGATTTCGCCCGTGGTAGCGTTGGCGCCGGGCGCGGTATGAGTTGTTTTAGCCTGAAAGGCGGCATTGGCAGCGCCTCGCGCCTGATCCCCGCTCTGAATGCCACGCTTGGCGTACTGGTGCTGGCGAACTTTGGCGCGCTGACAGCGTTAACGCTGGATGGCGTGCGTCTTGGCGAGATGATCGCCCCGCTGTTGCCGGAACTGGCGCCCCAGCGCGATGCGGGCTCGATCATCATCATTATGGCCACCGATGCGCCGCTTGACGCGCGCCAGTTGAAGCGTGTGGCAAAACGCGCCGGGGCAGGCCTCGGACGACTGGGCAGTTACTGGGGACACGGTTCCGGTGATATTGCGGTGGCATTTTCTACCTGCGTTCAGCCTCAGCCACCGGAGGATGCGGCGCTGGAGCCATTGCTCGCCGCCGCTGCCGATGCCACCGAACACGCGGTGCTGGATGCGTTGCTGAGCGCGGAAGCGGTCACCGGTTTTCGCGGCCACCACCGTCCGGCGTTGACCGAGGTGCTGAACAGGTTATCGCTACCGTAACGGCGCGATTGATCACATCATATTGGGGTTTATACCCGACACAGAAACGGGCGTAGCCAATGTACAAGCGACCTGAAATACAACGGGTATATCGCGATTAACGGAAAACATCAGACAATGAAAATCTTTATCTCCGCCGATATCGAAGGCATCGCGGGCGTCATGCGCCCGGAACAATGTTCGCCAGGCCATGCGGAATACCAGCTGGCACGCGGATTGATGGAACAGGAAGTTAATGCCGCCATCGATGGGGCGTTTGCCGGTGGCGCAACCGAAGTGGTAGTGGCTGACAGCCACGCGCAAATGACCAATCTGCGTGCGGAAAATATCGATCCCCGCGCCCGACTGGTCCAGGGCAAACCTCGCGGTCTGTCAATGGTGGAAGGGCTGGAACAGCAGCCCTTCGATGGCCTGTTTTTTATCGGCTATCACAGCGCGGCAGGCGAGCCCGGCGTGCTGGCGCATACCATTAACGGGCGCGCGTTCTGGCGCATCCATATCAACGGCAAAGTGATGGGCGAAAGCGATATCTATGCGGCGGCGGCGGCCGAACAGGGCACGCCGTTGTGGCTGGTGAGCGGCGACGATCGGCTCCAGGGCTGGATTGGCGAACATTACCCGTCGGTTGATTACGTCTGCGTCAAACGCGCCATCTCCCATACCTGTGCGGAATCCATCAGCCCGCGGGCGGCGCAGGATGCTATCCGCGTCGCCGCCACGGCAGTCGTACAGCGTGCAGGTCAGGTTGAAACCACCCGCATCAGTTCCCCTTATGAGATGCAGCTTCAGGCGAGTAAACCGGTGCTGGCCGATCTCTTCAGCCTGATCCCGGGCGTAACGCGCATTGATGCGGTCACCGTGGGCTATCGCGCGGAGAAGATGGGCACGCTAATCAGCCTGTTGAGCGCCTTCTCCTATCTGGCGAGTACGCAAAACTAAGGCTCATCGCTGGCGTCTGAAGGTCACAACGCGGCTGCGGTTGAGCAGCAGCCGCACGCTATCGCCCGCTCGCGCCAGCACAAAACGTTTCTCCCACGGGCCATCCTGCGCCGTTGCCAGCACACGATCGCCACCCAGCGATTGCAGCGTGGCGCGAATCGCCGCCGGGCCAATTCCCATCGTCAGGGTATCCGCCGCAACCACCATCTCACTACGCCACTGCGACGCGAACCAGCAGCCCTGCATATTGTCGAGGCTGGCGCAATCCGGCTGCACCGGTACAAAGCGGCGCGCCGCATGGCCGATTTCACCGGCAATCGCGGCGCCCTCGTGATGTAATCGCATCGGGAAAGTGCTGGAAAGTGAGATGGCATCACCAGCGTGTTCATCGCGCCATAGCGTTTCACCCGCTCCCAGCCAGGTGGCGGTCACGCCGCTGATCTCCAGCCAGTCGGCGGCATCCGGCGCCACATACAGCCCGGGCGTCAGATCGTGGCCTTTTTCCGGTAATGCGCGGCCCAACGCGGCGGCCAGAATGCGCAGAGCGCTTTCGGAAGTGGCGACATCTTCACGGTTTGCCACCAGCGCCACGCCGATCTTCAACGCCGGATGCAACAGGAAATAGCTTTTATAACCGGCGTGGGAACCGCCGTGACCAAACAGCGTCTGGCCGTCGATCGTCGAACGCGTTATCCCCAGCCCATAACCGCTGGCGCGCCCGTCATTCAGCCTGCGCGGCGCGCTCAGCCGTTGCAGCACACCGGCGCCCGGACCGGTATCCGCCAGCAGACTTTGCAGCCAGCGAGTCAGATCCCGCAGACTGCCGGTCACGCTGCCGGATGCCGACAGATGCAAACCGGCGCTGGAAAGTTGCCACTGCTGCCCGTTGTGCCAGTAACCCGGCACCAGGCCAGGGACAATATCAAACCAGCTTTCCGCCGCGAACAGATTAATATCCAGGGGGTTGCACACGTATTGCTGTAACAGCTCGTTAAACAGCACGCCTTTGGCTTTCAGCGCCTCCTCCACCAGACGGTAGCCGGTGTTGGTATAGGAGATCTCGCTGCCCGGCGGGTAGTTCAGATCGCCTTCGCGAGCGACAAAATCGAGCAAATCGGCGGCAGTAGTGGCGTTATACACCGATAAACCCAGCAGCGACAGGGTTTCACGCACGTCCGGCAGGCCGCTGCTCATATCCAGCGCCTGCCCTATCGTCACCGCGCCGTTGGCGCCGGTCAGCTGCGGCAGATGTTGCGCCAGCGTGTCATCCAGCTGCATAAATCGGCTTCCCGGGCCGGTGACCAGGGCGGCAAACAGATGTTTGGTTATTGAGGCAAAACGCACCACGCTGTCCACCGTAAACGGCGTTTGCCGGGACAGATCGGCCAGCCCGGCGTAATGCGTTGAGTGAATATGGTCGGCATCAAACAACACGATCGCACCGCCTGGCGCACCGGGTTGTCGCCAGCTTTGCACGATCGAATCTGCCACATCTGCGGCCTGCTGCCAGCGGGCTGTTGTCATACCGGTTCCTCCAGCGTCATGCTGAGATCAAACAGTTGCGCGGTGTGCGGATGCTGGATGCGGCGGGCGCGCAGATCGTCAGCGCTCAGTTGCTCGACCATCTCGCCATGCTGCATCACGCCAATGCGCTGACACAAATGCGTCACCACCGCGAGATTATGTGTCACCATAATGTAGGTCAGTTCACGCTCGCTGCGAAGATCGCTAAGTAGATTAAGGATTTCCGCCTGTACCGATACATCGAGCGCCGAGGTGGGTTCATCCAGCAGCAGGACCTCCGGCTCCGCAATCAGCGCCCGGGCGATCGCCACACGCTGACGCTGCCCGCCGGAAAGCTGGTGGGGATAGCGAAAACGCACCGCCGCAGGTAGACCAACTTCACTCAGCGCCCGGCTGATGCGTTGTTCAGCACGATCGAACTGATGCACCAGCAACGGCTCGTGCAGAATGCGGTCAATGGTCTGCCGCGGATGCAGCGAGCCAAACGGGTCCTGGAAGACCATTTGAACCTGGCGAAAAAAAGCGCGGCTGCGTTTGGCGCCCAATGCCTGACCGCCAAAGATCATATTGCCCTGCCAGTGTTCATTCAGCCCGGCCAGCGCTCGCAGAATGGTGGATTTACCGGAACCGCTTTCGCCAACCAGGCCGAAACTCTCGCCATTAGCAACAAAAAAGCTGACGTCTTTTACCACCGTAAGCGAACCAAAAGAGATACGCAGATTATCAATTTGAATCATGTATTTTGCCTGTTGAGCTAAAATCCGCCCCCTGCATTGCAACCCGCGCGATAAATCGCGCAATACCTGGATGCGGCATTAATCCCGCCACGCCGCATCACGCTGCAGCACCGGTAATCGATCGCGCGGATGGCGCAGCGACGGCAGGCAGGCCAGCAACCCGCGGGTATAGGGATGCTGCGCCTGTTGCAGTTGTCCGGCCGCTAACTGTTCGACGATACGCCCGGCATACATCACCGCCACGCGATCGCAAAAATGCGACACCAGCGGCAGATCGTGACTGATCAGGATCAGTCCCATGCCACGAGCAGACACCAGGTCGTCAATCAGTTTGAGGATCTCCGCCTGTACCGTGGCATCCAGCGCACTGGTAGGTTCATCCGCAATCAGCAACTCCGGGTCCGGCGCCAGCATCATGGCAATCATCACCCGCTGGCCCATCCCACCAGAAACTTCATGTGGATAGCGTTTCGCCACCGATTCGGGATCGCGGATTTTTACCTGTTCCAGCAAGCCAATCGCGGCCTGCAGCGCCGCCTTTTTGCTCCCCCCCTTATGTTCGCGCCAGGCTTCGGAAATCTGCTGACCAATCGTCATCACCGGATTGAGCGAATATTTCGGGTCCTGCAAAATAAAACCAACGCGCTTGCCGCGGATCTGACGTAGCACTTTTTCGCTGGCGCCGCGCAGGTCGATGCCATCAAAACGCAGGACGTCCGCCGTCACCGCCGCGTTGCCTGGCAGCAGTTGCATCAGGCTGCGCGCCGTCAGCGATTTGCCGGAACCGCTCTCGCCGACAAGGGCAAACTTTTCCCGGCCAACGCTAAAACTGACGCCGCGCACCGCTTCAAAGGTGTCGGCGCGGTTGCGAAAGGCAATGCGCAAATTTTCAATTTCTACCAGCATTTAGCGCTCCTTCGGATCGAGCACGTCGCGCAGACCGTCGCCCAGAAAGTTGAACGCCAGCGAGGTCAGGAAAATGGCGATGCACGGCATCAGCGGCACCCACCACTCGCTAAACAGGAAACGACGCGCAGTGGCAATCATCGTGCCCCATTCCGGTGAAGGCGGCTGAGCGCCCATACCGAGAAAGCCGAGGCTGGCGGCGGTGATAATGATAGAACTCATGTCAAGAGTGACGCGCACAATCAGGCTCGGCACGCACAATGGCATGATATGGCGCAGAATAATACGCAACGGCGCTGCGCCGGTCAGACGGCTGGCGGCGATAAAATCACTGTTGCGGAACTGTAAGGTCTCCGCCCGTGCCAGACGCGCATAGGGCGGCCAGGCAGTCAGCGCGATGGCCAGAACCGCACTCTCGACGCCCGGTTTCAGCGCAGCAACAAACGCCAGCGCCAGAATCAGGCGCGGGAAAGCGAGGAAAATATCCGTCAGTCGCATCAACGCCTTGTCCACAATCCCGCCTGCATAACCGGCGATACAGCCAATCAGCAGGCCGAGCGGCGCGGTCAGCACCACGACCGCGATCACCATACCAAGCGTGGTACGTCCGCCATAGATGATTCGAGTCCAGACATCGCGGCCCAGTTCATCGGTGCCGAGCCAGTGCGCCCATGACGGCGCCGCAAGGCGATTAGCCAGATGCTGCGTTCCTGGATCAAACGGCGTCAGCAGCGGCGCAAACACCGCCAGAAGTAACATCAGGAAAATGACCAGCAGCCCCGCCATCGCCAACGGGTTGTTACGCAGGCTGAGCCACAGGCGATAGCGACGGCCCCATACCGCCTGGCGGCGGTTCGCTGGCGTGTCATCAAGTAGCCAGTCACGAGAAAAGAAGATCATTTTACGCGCGGATCCCAAAGTCGATAGAGAAGATCGGCCAGTTGATTAAGCACGACATACACGGTGCCGACCAGCAGAGTGGCGCCAACTACCGGGTTCATATCAGCGTTCATCAACGAAGTGGTCAGATACTGTCCGAGCCCCGGCCAGGAAAAAACGTTTTCCGTCACTACCGCGCCCTCCAGCAGCCCGGCGTAAGTCAGCGCCAGTACCGTCACCAGTTGTACCGCTACGGTGGGAAAAGCGTGGCGCCAGATCACCCGCGCCGCAGACAATCCTTTGGCGCGCGCGGTGATCACAAACTCGCCGCTAAGGGCATTGAGCATAAAGGTGCGCGTCATCCGCGTGATGTAAGCCATGCTGAAATAGGCGAGGATCAACACCGGCTGGGCCATATGCGCCAGCGCATCGCGAAAGGCGTCATACTCACCCGCCAGCAAAGAGTCGATGGTAAGAAAGCCGGTGACCTGCGGCACCATATCCTGCCAGATAATGTCCTGACGGCCGGGTCCCGGCGCAATGCCCAGCACGGCGTAGAACACCAGCAGGCTAAGTAACGCCAGCACGAATACCGGCAGCGAATGGCCGGCGAGACACACCACGCGAATGGTCTGATCCACCCAGCTACTTTGTCGCACCGCCGCCCACACGCCGAGTGGGATGCCGATCAACGCGGCGATAATAATCGCCGCCGTCGCCAGCTCCATGGTCGCTGGAAAGAAACGCGCGATATCGGTAGTGACCGGATTGGAGGTCAAAATCGATTTACCGAGATCGCCATGTAACAGCTGATTGAGGTAATGACCAAACTGGATGTAAAGCGGTTGATCCAGCCCCATTTCCGCACGCACGCGTTCCACTACCGATTGCGGGGCGTTATCACCGACCGCCGCCAGCACCGGATCGGTGGGCATCACGCGACCAATAAAAAAGGTCAAAACCGACAAGCCGAACAACGTCAGCACCAGGCTGCTCAGGGTGCTGACGATCTTTTTCAGTAACTGCATCAGGCTTTTTTCACCTGCTGATACGGCCACTGCTCCAGAACGGTCATGTGGACATCGCTGATATTTTTGCCAACGGCGACGTTTTTGGTTTTCTGCATCATGTAGATAAACGGACTCTTCTCACGCCCCATCTGCTGAAGCTGGTGATACAGCGCGATACGTTTGGCCGGGTCGGCTTCGTGCAGCGCCTGTGCGGTGAGTTTGTTGAACTCATCGTCAGACCAGCTACAACGCCACGCCAGCGTGCGGTTGCGCGCGTTATCGCTGTTGTCGGTGTTAACGCAGAAGGCTTCAGTATTGGAGTTCGGGTCGAAGTAATCCGCTCCCCACGCGGTGAGCGCCAACTGATGCTGACGAGCGCGCATTTTGGTCAACACCTGGCGGTTCTCAGCGGCAATCAGCGATACCTTGATGCCAATCGCACCCAGTTGGGTCTGAATCGCCTGTGCAATATCCGGGTACGGCTGCATCGAGTAGTGATCGAGGGTGATGGCAAAACCGTCCGGATAGCCCGCCTCGGCCAGCAACGCTTTGGCTTTGGCAACGTCTTTATGGAAAGGGGTATCATCCAGCGCCGCCGGGAAACCGCTCGGCAGGAAGCTCTGATGAGTGGTGAAACTCATCGACAGAATGTTCTTCTGGATGCTGTCATAATCCAGCGCCCATTTTAGCGCCTGCCACACCTGCGGTTTTTTCAGGTACTCATTACTGGTGTTGCACGACATCAGCATGATAGCCGAAAGCGGCTGCGTCACCAGCGAGATCGCAGGGTCGTTTTTCACCTGTAACAGTTGTTCGGTGGTCAGGTCGTAAGCCGCATCCACGTCGCCTTTTTTCAGCATTAACGCCTGTGCTGCCGGGTCAGTGATGTGTTTGAGGATCACGCGTTTGATTTTGCTCTGGTCCGCGAACTGCGGGCTGAGTTGCAGAATCACGGTTTCACTGGCTTTCCAGGTACGCAGGGTAAAAGCGCCAGAACCCGCGCTGTGCTGTTTCAGCCAGGCGTTGCCGAAGTCGTTATTCTGCTGATTTGCCAGGCAGGCTTTCTTCGACACAATGCTGCCGACGGTGGCCGACAGACAATACAGCAGGAAGGTTTCAGCCGCCGGAGCGCCCAGCTTCATCTCCAGCGTATGGGTGTCTTTCGCGGTCACCAGTTGGGTGACGTTATCTTTAGTGAAGCCAAACTGGTTGATGATAAACGCCGGGCTTTTATCCAGTTTTACGATACGTTCGATGGAGAACGCCGCATCGTCGGCGGTGACGGGGGTACCATCGGCGAATTTGGCCGTCGGGTCGATATGGAAGGTATACACGCTGTTGTCGGCATTGACCTCCCAGCTTTTTGCCAGGGCGCCAATCACCTTATCCGGCTGTTGCGGGTCAGGCATCACCAGCTTCTGATACAGGTTGCCGCAAATCTGCCCGCCAGTGGCTTCGAAACTCTCGTGAGGATCGAGGCTGGTCATATTATCCAATTGCATCGCCATCACCAGCATACTGGGCGGAGTGGCGCCAAAGGCGGAATTGAGGCTGAGATACGAAAGAAAAGGTACGGCGGTGCATCCTACAAGAAAACGTCTTCTGGTTACCATATCAACTCCAATCCATTGATTATTATAATAAAAAAATATCATTTGCTGTTTTTTTGTCTTGACATTCCCGCCGTGCGGGGGGATTAATAACAGGCATTAACCTTTTGTTTCATGTGCGGCCGCTCGCCCTGTTTTGGTGCATCCTGCCCTACTAACTGGCAGCTTTACGCTTTCCCCTGAATAAGCAACGGATACAACATGTCTGACTCACCTAACGCCAAGCAGATTGCCATTCCGGTTTTTGATGGTCACAACGATGTCCTGAACAAACTGTGGCAACACCATCAACCCGATGCGGTGAAGGTCTTTTTCAACGGCAGTGCATCAGGCCAGATGGACTTTCCCCGCATCCGCCAGGGGAATATGGCCGGTGGAATTTTTGCCACCTGGGTGCCGTCACATCCGTCAGTTGCAAGAAGTACGCCAGATCTCTCAGATTTTCCTCAGGAAATTATCAGCAGTGCACGCGATGCGACCTTCTCTATGCTTGCGTTATTGCTGCGTATTGAGCAGGCGTCAAACGGTCAGGTAAAGATTTGCCACAGCGTGCGGGAGATTCGTGAGTGCATGGCGAAAGGGGTGCTGGCGACGGTAATGCACATTGAAGGGGCGGAAGCGCTGGATACGCACGGCGAGCTGCTGGACATTCTCTACGCCAGCGGGTTGCGCACCCTTGGGCCGCTGTGGAGCCGCCCGAACCAGTTTGGCGAAGGTGTGCCGTTTCGTTATCCCTCCTCGCCGGATATCGGCAATGGCCTGACCCCAGCGGGTAAGCAGCTGGTACGCGACTGTAACCAACGCCGCATCATGGTGGATCTGTCGCATATGGATGAAAAAGGCTTCTGGCAGACGGCGGACATCAGCAATGCGCCGCTGGTGGCAAGCCACTCCAATGCGCATGCATTGAGCGCCCAGTCGCGTAACCTTACCGACCGTCAACTGGCGGCGATTGCCGAAACCCGGGGTTTTGTTGGCGTGAACTTTGCCGTACCGTTCCTGCGTGAAGATGGCGATCGCCACGCCCCTACCACCGTGGAGGCTATCGTACGTCATGTCGAATACCTGCTGGAGAAAGTCGGTGAAGATGGCGTCGGCTTTGGCTCCGACCTCGATGGCGCGACAATGCCCGGCGATATAAAAGACGTAGCCGGTTTCCCGAAGGTAGTGGAGGCACTGGCAGCACGCGGTTATACGCAAAACCTGCTGGAGAAGATTTGTTACGGTAACTGGTTGCGTGTGCTCGACGCCACCTGGGGCGAATAAACCATGCGATTGCGGCATATTGAAGTGTTTCAGGCCATAGTGCAGACCGGTAGCATCAGCGGTGCGGCACGCCTGCTGAATGTGTCGCAGCCAAATGTCAGCCGGGTGTTGAATCATGCCGAGCAGCAGCTTGGTTTTGCGCTGTTTGAACGGCGTACCCAGGGGATGATTGTCACCGCGGAAGGGCGGCGTCTGCTGCCGGAAGTGGAAGATCTGTATCAACGTTTACAAGCCATTACCCAGTTAACGGAGCAACTGCGGCACGGCGAAGGGCAGACGGTACGCGTCGGCGCCGCGCACGCTTTTGGCCAGATGGTGCTGGCCCCGGCGCTGGTGACCTGGCGTCAGCAGGCTGCGTCGGTCAGCGTAGAACTGGTCACCGAACACTTCAGCACCCTGTGCCGCGGCATTCTCGACAACCAGCTCGATTTCGCGCTGGTGTTTGGTCAGCAGGCGGATGCAAACCTGCTGGCGGAACCTTTATTCCAATCTTCGATGGTGGCGTTGTTACCGCTGGCTCACCCGCACAACGAACCGGTCACCCTCGAATGGCTGTGCGCTAATAACCTGCTGATGATGCAAAACCAGGACCCGCTGGGACGCGTGCTGCATCGCGCGTTGCGCGATAAAGGGTTAAATCCTGGGGTTTCGCTATCGATAAAAACCTACTCGGTGATTGCCGACATGGTACTGGCGGGCGGTGGCGTGGGGATTGTCGATCTGTTCACCGCCTGTCGCTATGCCGATCAACTGAAGCTGTTACCCGTAGCACAGCCGCTGCCGTTCGAGGTGATGCTGCTCAGCCGACGCGACCGACCTCAGTCACAATCGACCCTGCAGCTGAAGCAGGTGATCCGTAATAAGTTGTGGGAGATTGCGCGGCAATGTGAATCCCAGTTTTTTACGGTTAAACCGTAGGGGTTTACGGGTATCGAATGTGTGCCGTTAGCCACAGGCTATTGCACTTCATTATCCGCGTGACGACAGAGAATTCCGCCATAACGGGAGATTTAGCTTCCTGTTTTCATTACCAATACGCAATACCTGACGCGACGGCCCTAAGGCTGCGCATAAAGTTGAATAAACGCCGCGGTCGCGGTGCTGACTGCTGATTCCAGTTGGGCCGTATCGGCTGGAACAGGATCCAGACCCCACATAATCCGTTCGACAATCCCCGCCTCACATAGCGCTTTAAAATGCAGAGATAATGCCCGCGTGTCTCCCTGACGCAGCAACTTTTTCTCCATAAGCCCGCTGATGACCTCGCCAATATGCAACAACGTTTTTTTCGGCCCTAATTGATAAAACAAATTTGCCAGCTCCGGAAAACGCCCCGCCTCGCCGATGATCAGCCGGTTGAGCGCCACGATATCTGCTTTAGTGACCAAATCCAGATAAGCCATCCCCAGATGATGCAAGGTGTCAGACAGACTCTGGCTTGTCTTTGGCGCATCCAGCAAACGCTCCACCCAGCCTTTACCCGCCTCGATGATATAGGCCTCGAACAGCGCTTCCCTGGATGAGAAGTAGTTGTACAGCGTCACTTTGGAACTGGATGCCTCCGCAGCGATCGCTTCCATGGTGACCGAGGCAAATCCCTGAGTGACAAATAATTTCCCGGCAGCCATGACAAATTGCAGGCGGCGAGCTTCTGTTTTTTTACGCATTGTGTTTTCTGCTCCCTCATTTGTGAACGACATGGTACAGAAATGTTGATCTTTTATCTATACTGTGAATAAAGTAAACGGAGTCGTTCATTTATCTTTTGGAGACGGCCTGTGCATTGCCAGACCGGGCCCCGGTACCTGTCCACTACACCACCACGCGACGGAGGAGTGCTGTGAGAAAAAATCAACCCTTCAAGCCATCGGCCGACACGTTGGTGGATTGCCTGTTGCTGCGATGGATTGCGCCACAACTTAGCCAGGATGCGCAGTTCATCAGGTCAGGGCTTGCTATCTACGTCCGGGGCAGCGCACTGCTATCCAGTTTCACACTCACAATAACAAACGCGCGTTTAACCGCCAGAAAACTGACAACGGCCTGCACACAATGCTGGCAGCACGGCTGGTTCATCGCTATCTCACCTGCAACCGGAGTTCATCATGAACACACACCAACATGCTTACACTGGCCAATACATTAATGGAAACTGGCGTCCCGGCGCATCGGGCACCCCACTCATTGACATCAATCCTTTTAATCAATCAGTGCTGACCGAAATAGCCCAGGCCAGCCAGGCCGATCTTGACGAGGCCTATCGCAGTGCCGCCATCGCACAAAAAGCCTGGGCCGGGACGAGTGTCGCCCACCGTAGCGCCGTGCTGCTTAACGTCGTGCACATCATGGAGCAGCGTCATGACGAAATCGTCGACTGGCTAATTGCGGAATCCGGCAGTACCCGAATCAAAGCCGAAATCGAATATGCATCCGCGCGCGACTGCACCTTCGCCGCCGCGATGTTGCCGGGGCGTGTACAAGGCATCATACCGCCCAGCGATGTGCCTGGCAGGGAAAATCGAATCTACCGTTCCCCACTGGGTGTTATCGGCGTCATTAGCCCCTGGAATTTTCCGTTGCACCTGTCAAACCGTTCCGTCGCGCCAGCGCTGGCCTTGGGGAACGCCGTTGTGCTCAAACCTGCCGAAGATACCCCGGTAACGGGCGGCCTGTTGCTGGCCAGCATTTACGAACAGGCGGGTTTGCCTACGGGTGTACTGAATGTCGTCATTGGCGATGTGCAGGAGATTGGCGACGCCTTCACGCTCCATCCCGTCCCTCGTCTGATTTCCTTTACAGGGTCCACGCGGGTCGGCAGGCATATTGGCAAACTGGCGGCGACGGGGCCGACGCTCAAGCATGTCGGACTGGAACTGGGCGGCAATGCGCCCTGCGTCGTGCTGGACGATGCGGATATCGCTCTGGCGGTTGATGGTGCCATCGTCGGACGTTTTTTGCACCAGGGGCAAATTTGTATGAGCAGCAATCGCATTATTATCGATGCCAGCATCTACCCACGATTCACGGAAGCTTTTGTGGAACGGGCGCGCCAGCTTAAAGTCGGCGATCCAAACGAGCCGGACACCGTGATCGGCCCGTTGATCAACCACAAACAACTAAACGCCGCGTTATCGCGTATTCAGTCCGCCCGTCAGGCTGGGATCGCGCTGGCGCTGGGCGGCGAGGCCGATGGCTGTCTTCTGCCGCCGCACGTTTTCATTGATGTACCAAACCACGCCGATCTGGCGCAATCCGAGCAATTCGCCCCGATAGCCCCGCTCATTAAGGCCGACAACGAAGCACATGCGCTGACATTAGCCAACGAAACTGAATTTGGCCTGTCCAGTGCGGTGTTCACCCGGGATGAAGGGCGCGGCATGCGCTTTGCCCGGCAGATAGAAGCGGGAATGACGCACATAAACGACATTTCGCCTAACGACGATCCCTACTGCATGTTCGGCGGAGAAAAAAACAGCGGTCTGGGCCGCTTTAACGGTGACTGGATGATCGCCGAATTTACGACAGAACACTGGATAAGCGTACAGAACTCGCGCCTTTCTTACCCATTCTGAACATGACGCGAAACCCATAACCATGATTAATGGAGCGTAATATATGAGCCTGCAATTTCCAGATACACCCGAATTCACCGGTCTTTACAAACCCAGTCGCGTGGAAGCCAGCATTGTCGACCTTGAGGTGGAGGGCACTATCCCGGAGGCCATCAACGGCACCTTCTATCAGGTAGCTCCCGATCCGCAATATCCTCCCATGCTTGGCAACGATATCTTCTTCAACGGCGATGGTATTGTCAGCGCATTTCGCTTTACAGGCGGGAAAGTCAGCCTGAAACGACGCTATGTCGAAACCGAGCGCCTGAAAGCACAACGCCGCGAACATCGTTCCCTGAATGGGGTTTATCGCAACGTCTACACCAACGATCCCCTGGCGGCCTCGAATAATACAACGGCGAATACCACAGTGATTACACACAATGGTATTCTGCTGTCCATGAAGGAAGACTCGCTGCCCTGGGCGTTGAACCCCGATACACTGGAAACAATCGGTGAATGGGATTTCAACGGGCAGATTAAATCCGCAACCTTTACCGCACACCCCAAACGGGACCCGGATAACGATGCGCTTCTCTGCTTTGCGTATGAAGCCAAAGGCGACGCCACGCCGGACATCGCCTATTTCGAAATCAGCGATACCGGGGAGCTGACCAGGGAAATCTGGTTCCAGGCCCCCTATGCCGCCATGATCCACGACTTTGCCGTCACGCAAAATTACGTCATTTTCCCGATTATCCCGTTGACAGCAGATCTTGAACGCATGCGCAAAGGCGGGCAACACTTCCAGTGGCAACCTGACCTGCCGCAGCTTTTCGGTGTCCTGCCGCGTAACGGCTCGGCGCAAGATATACGCTGGTTTTATGGGCCGGTGAATGGCTTTCAGGGGCATACGCTCAATGCTTATGAAGAGGGCAATAAAATTTTTGTCGATATGCCGGTCACAAACGGCAACGTCTTCTATTTTTTCCCTCAGGCCGATGGCGCCGTCCCACCGCCGGAATCCCTGAAAGCCGCCTTGATGCGCTGGACATTCGACCTGGACGCCGAAGACCATGATGTTGTGCCGCAACTGTTGACGGCCACGCCCTTCCCCTGCGAATTCCCACGCTGTGACGAACGCTATAACGGCAAACCTTATCGTTATGGTTTTACGCTCGCCTACGATCCGCAGTTGCCCTTTGATTCGGCAACGCTGGGCGCCCTTCCGTTCCAGTTTTTCAACCAGTTAGCGCGTATTGATGTTGTCACCGGGAAAAGTGAAATGTGGTATCCAGGCGATGCGCAGTGTTTCCAGGAGCCAGCCTTTATCCCGCGCAGCAAAGATGCGCCAGAAGGTGATGGATGGGTTGTGTGCGTCATGAACGACCTTCGGGCGCACACCTCTGAGCTACTTATTATGGATACTGCGCACTGGGTACAGGGTCCGCTGGCCAGAGTCAAAATTCCCTTCCGTTTACGCATGTCGCTACATGGTAACTGGTCCGGAGACTAACCCCTGGCGGAATACGCAGCCATGATAAACAAACGGGCCTGACCCCGTCGTTTAACGATACGGGGGATTGACCGTCCGTACCTTCCGGGTTTGTCGGAGAATCATCCGGTAAACCCGGTCAAAGGTGCTGGCAGGTATCCGTTGGCGGATCAGCGAAAAACGCCGGGAGTGGGAAACAAAACGAAAATCCACACATTAACTCGTTGAGTTAAAAAAATTTTTCCGCTCTCCCCGCGGGAAATCCCACCGGGAGAGCGGCTAATTACTGACGAGGAATGCGCTGTTCCCAGCAACGATGCCAGACAGATTGATCGTTGTGCGTGACCGTCATTTCCCCGCTAATCAGGTAGTCGTCTTTGTCGCCGCGTAGCGTCAACGCGACATCCGCCTGCGTCCACCAGCCTTCCCGGCCAATCTTCATCGTCTGGGTAAGCTGGTAGCAGGCCGACAATGGATCCTGGTTGCAGATAGTCAGCTCGCGGCGCAGGCTGTGATCTACCGTGGTGTCGATATCATCAAAGCGATACACCCCTTCCCCGAATACCCCACCTACGCCCTGCGTGACGCAGATCCAGCTATCCGTCACCACATCATAATGCAACTCGCGATCCACCCGGCCTGGACTTAACACCGTCAGCGGAGTATCCGGCGCCGTTTCCGGATGCGGGTTGGGGCCAGGGATCGTAGCCAGACTATCGCACACCGGCAGATGCAACACCGCCCGCGCGAGATCCAGCGTCAGCGTCGCCGCCTCCGGCATGGGCCAGACCATAGGCCAGAAGGTGGTCGCCAGCGCGATACGCACCCGGTGTCCGGGGGCAAACCGCCAGGCGATGCCATCTAACTGCACCTCAACATCAATGGTTTCCCCGGGCGTTAATGCCTGCGCCTGGTGTTGCCCCTGATGATGACAGAGATTGACCCAACCATGAGTGATGCGTGTCACCGCCCCGTCCGGGGCGACATCCGACAACCGGACATACAACATGGCCGCCGGTTTATCGCTCTGCAGCGCCACCCGAAAACGCGGGAAGCCATAAATAGTCAGGGGAGCATCCAGCGGTGCGCTCTCAAAACAGGTCGCCTGGCCGTCGTCGATACGCTGGTCCGGCGGGCTTTCCCCCAGAACGCCCGCCCCCATCCACTCGCCGCCCATCAGTCCGTGGCTTTGCGGGGAACATATCGCCTGCCAGCCTGCCTGTGCGTCGGGCTGAAGCGCGAGGCGGCCATGTGCGGGATACCAGGCCATCTGACGCGCGGCATCGGCGGTGTCGCAATCCACGGCGACCCATGTGCCACTCGCCGTCGGGCGACTGGCGGCAGGCGGCTGGCTGTCATTCAGCCAGACCTGGAGGCGCGGCCCTGCCAGTGCGTCGTTGTCTTCCCCCTTCAACCAGTGATTCCACCAGCGCACCGCTTCCTGAAGGAAACCTATTGCTGGCGCGGGCGTACCGTCCTGCGGATAGATATGGGCCCAGGGACCGATTATCGCCCGACGCGGCACCGTCAGATTATCCATCAAACGAAACACCGCATTGCTGTAGGAATCCGCCCAGCCACCGACCGCCAGGACCGGGCACTGAATCGCCGCCCAGTCCTCCCCGACGGAACCATGTCGCCAGTAGGCGTCTTTGTGCGGGTGTTCCATCCACAACGCCGGGAAAAAAGGCATGTTCTCCAGGCGCTCACGCCAGGCATCGAACCAGCTATCACCCACCAGCGCCGGGTCCTGGGGTCGGCTCTGGTAGGCCAGCATGATCCCGCCCCACCACAGGTTGTCGTTCAGCAGGCAACCGCCTTTGTAGTGGATATCGTCGTTATAACGGTCATCCGTGGAGCACACCGTAATGATCGCTTTCAGCGCCGGCGGGCGACGTGCCGCCAGTTGCAGGCAATTAAACCCGCCCCAGGATTTGCCCATCATGCCCACCGCCCCGCTGCACCAGGGCTGGCGGCTTATCCAGTCGATAACTTCCAGTGCGTCTTCCTGCTCCTGAAGCAGATATTCATCAGCCAGTAAACCATCGGATTCGCCGCTACCGCGCATATCCACGCGCAACACGGCGTACCCATGGCCCGCGAAATACCCGTGCATGGGTTCATCGCGGGTACGGGTACCATCCCGTTTGCGGTACGGGATATATTCCAGAATCGCCGCCACGGGTTGTGGGCTGTCGGGGAGCCACATCCGCGCGGCCAGCCGGGTGCCATCGGCCAGCGGGATCCACACGTGTTCACTGACTGTGACCGAATAAGGGAAGTGGGTAAGGATTTTTTTCATGACGCGCCTGCCAGTAAATTATTGCCGCCCCGCTTCCCCAGCACATCATCCAGCCAGGTGGTGCGCATTTCAGGCACCGAGGTCAGCAGTTTTTCAGTGTAAGTGTGCATCGGCGCGCTAAAGACATCGCTGGTCGCGCCCTGCGCGACGATGTTGCCCTGATACATCACGGCGACCTGGTGAGCGATGCGTTTTACGGTGCTCAGGTCGTGGGTGATAAACAGATAGGACAGCCCCAGTTGCTCCTGTAAGCGGCGCAACAGATTCAGCACCTCTTCCGCCACCAGCGGGTCCAGCGCCGAGGTCACTTCATCACAAATGATCAGATCCGGGTTGGCGGCCAGCGCACGGGCAATACAGACGCGTTGTTTCTGGCCACCGGATAACGCGCCTGGCGTGCGTTCCAGTAAGGTTTCCGGCAACTCCGTCAGGCGCAGCAGTTCCCCGACCCTGACGCGCACCTGTTTTTTGTCGAACCCGAAATAAAACACCAGCGGGCGGCCGATTATCTCCAGCACCGTCTGGCGCGGGTTCAGCGCGATATCCGGCAACTGATAAATCATCTGGATACGGCGCAGCGTTTCTTTATCGCGCTGTTTGTAGTGATTCGCCAGCGTGGCCCCCTGAAAGCGCACCTTGCCCTGAGTTTCATTATTTAAGCCGCACAATGCGCGGGCCAGGGTGCTTTTGCCGCTACCGGATTCACCAATAACCGCCAGCGTCGCGCCCCGAGTCAGGCTCAGGGAAACGTCATGCACCACGATTTTACCGCTGTAGCTGGTACTGAGCCGCTCCAGCGCCAGCAGTGGTTGCGGGTCTGATGTTTGCGCCTGGGCTGGCGCCAGCGGGTGGGTGCGTTCACTCACCAACTGGCGTGTGTAGGCTTCCTGGGGTTGCTGGAGGATTTGCCCGGCCGTGCCACACTCCACCTCCCGCCCCTGACGCAACACCATAATGCGGTCGGCGATTTGCGCCACCACCGCCAGGTCATGGGTGATATACAGCGCCGCCGTGTGGAATTCACGCACCAGTTTGCGCAGCATCACCAGTACCTCAATCTGGGTGGTCACGTCCAGCGCGGTGGTCGGTTCATCCATCACCAACAGATCGGGCTTGCAGGACATCGCCATCGCCGCCATCGCGCGCTGGAGCTGCCCGCCGGAAAGCTGGTGCGGATAACGTTTGCCAATATATTCCGGGTCCGGGAGATCCAGCGCCCGGAACAAGGTCACCGCCCATTGCCGGGCCGCCTCTTTGCTCATCAGCTTATGGCGTACCGGTCCTTCGCATACCTGCTGGCCAATGGTAAGCGAGGGATTAAATGCCGCCGCCGCGCTCTGCGCTACATAAGCCACGCGTTTGCCGCGAAAATCGCGTTTTTGCGCGGAAGACAGCCCCAGCAGATCGGTGCCATTGATACAGACTTCCCCACCGCCGAACCGGCAACCGGGGCGCGCGTATCCCAACGCCGCGAGGCCGATGGTGGATTTCCCCGCGCCAGATTCGCCAATTAGCCCCAGAACCTCGCCAGGAAGCAGCGTCAGGGAAATGTCCTGCACCAGCGGTAAGCCTTCGTACGTTTCGATACGCAACTGGCGCATCTCAAGAACAGGTTGCGTCATAATTCCCCCCCGACAGAAAGGTGCTGGCGGGTTAACAGCCAGTCCACGACCAGATTTACGCCAATGGTCAGCAACGCGATAGCCGCCGCCGGATAAAGGGGCGCCAACAGGCCGAAGTTAATCGCCTGCGCGTTGTCGCGCACCATACTGCCCCAGTCGGCATAAGGCGGTTGAATGCCCAGTCCCAGGAAGCTCAAGCCCGCGATAAACAAAAACGTAAAGCAAAAACGCATGCCGAACTCCGCCAGTAACGGGGGAATCGCGTTGGGCAGGATCTCTTTACGCAGTACCCAGCCAATCCCCTCCCCGCGCAGGCGAGCGACTTCGACATATTCCTGGCACACAATGTCCTGGGCAACCAGGCGCGCCAGGCGGAACACACGGGTCGCGTCCAGCAAGGCGATGGTCGCCACCAGGACCGGAATGGAGGTGCCGAGCACCGACAACACAATCAACGCCAGGATAAGCACCGGAATAGACATCAGGGTATCGACGATACGCGTCAGCAAGACATCCACCCAACGGCCATAAATCGCGGCCGTAAAACCGGTGATAATCCCCAGCAGAAACGAGCAAAATGTGATGATCAGCGCGATAGAAATAGTGGTGCGCGCGCCAAACAACAGGCGGGAAAGCATATCGCGCCCCAGGCTGTCCGTGCCAAACGGCAAACCCGCCGCCGACTGCATCCAGACATCACCCACCTGCGCGGTTTCACTGTGCGGCGCGATCCAGGGCGCGAACAACGCGGCGACCAGGTTCACGCCAATAATCGCCAACCCCAGCATAGCCGACAGCGGTATACGCCATTGTCTCACTCTGTTCATGAAGACCTCGCGTGACGTAAACGAGGGTTACACCAGATAGCCAACAAATCTGCCAGCATATTCAGGATAATATAGGTGCCGCCGAAAATCAGTCCACACGCCTGCACTACCGGCAGGTCGCGCCGGGTAACGGCATCCACCATGTACTGACCCACCCCCGGGTAGACAAACACCACTTCCACCAAAATGACCCCTACTATCAAATAAGCCAGGTTAAACGCGATAACGTTAATAATGGGCGCCAGCGCATTGGGCAAGGCATGGCTGAGAACAATGCGCCATTTGGGCAGCCCTTTGAGCAACGCGGTTTCGATATAGCTGCTGGACATGACCGCCCCGACCGACGCTCGCGTCATGCGCAGCATATGCGCCAGCACCACCAGTACCAGCGTGAGCATCGGCAATGTGCAGGTGTACAAACGCTGGCCGAAGCTCACTCCTGGGGCGACTGTCGCCAGGCTGGGAAACCACGCGAAATGGATAGCAAAGAACATCACCAGCAGGTAGCCGACAAAAAACTCCGGTACCGAAATACTCAGCAACGTCAGATTATTAGCCAGACGATCAAACCAGGAATCGCGCCAGATAGCCGAGGCTATCCCCAGCACCATAGCTAACGGGATAGCCACCACCGCCGCATACCCGGCCAGGAACAGGGTATTCTCCAGACGCGGCAGTAACACTGCGCTGACAGGCTCATTATTCGCCAGTGACACCCCCAAATCGCCGTGCAACACCCCGCCCAGCCACTGGAGGTAACGCCATGCGGCGGGTTGATCCAGCCCTAACTGGCTGCGGAGCGCCGCGATGGTTTCCGGGGTACCGTTTTGCCCCAACAACGCGCTGGCGATATCTCCCGGCAATAATTCGGTGCCGAGGAAAATCAGCATTGATACCAGCCACAAGGTTACGATCCCCAGCAACAAACGCTGGATTATCAGCTTTTTCATCACGCCTCCAGCCAGACCCGTTCCGCAAGGTGGCCACCCATAAAGTTAAACAATGGATGCGGTGCGATACCGCCGACCTTCTTGCTGGCGGCATCCAGATAATCACCAAACAGGGGGATCATCGCCCCTCCGTCGTCACGGGCAATGCTTTGTAGCTCACCATAAATTTCCGCGCGTTTGCGGTCATCCAGCAACGAGCGCGCCTGGAGCAGCAATGCGTCGAATTTTTCATTTTTCCAGTGGGTGTCGTTCCACTTCGCCGTGGATTGCCAGGCGGTGGAGAACATCTGGTCGGCGGTAGGCCGCCCACCCCAGTACCCCATACAGAATGGCGCTTTCATCCAGACATCGTCCCAGTAGCTGTCCGCGGGCTGGCGTTTGATGCTGACCTGAATCCCTCCTTTTTTCGCCTGATCCTGGAACAGAGCCGCCGCATCCAGCGCCCCGGCAAATGCCGCATCCGATGAAGACAGCTCCACGGCCAGACTATCCATTCCGGCTTTTTTCAGGTGGAAACGTGCTTTGTCCGGGTCGTACACCCGTTGTTCCAGCGCGTGATTAAAGAAACGATCGGTTTTCGGAATGGGGTGATCGTTGCCCAACTGGCCGTAGCCGCGCAGGATGGTTGACAGAATTTTTTCGCGATCGATGCCGTACTTAATCGCCAGACGCACATCATTGTTGCTGAATGTCGGGGTGCGGCAATCCATCAGGAAGGTGAAATGCTGCCCGCCGGACGAGCGCACGATATTCAACGCAGGGCTACGTTTGAGGAAATCGACTGTTTTGAAGTCCACACGGTTGATGGCGTGCACCTGGCCTGAGATCAACGCATTGGTTCGCGCGGTGGCGTCGTTGATGACCAGCACTTCCACCGCGTCGACAAACGCGCGGTTCGGCTTCCAGTAATGGGGGTTGCGCTGGAATAACGAACGTACCCCTGGCTGGTACTGGCCGAACACAAACGGGCCGGTGCCAATCGGGTGCGACCAATCATTAAAACCATTGGGCACCACCAGCAGGTGGTAATCCGCCAGCAGATAAGGCAAGTCGGCATTGCCGCTATCCAGGGTGAGCGTAATTTCGTCCGGTGCGGATTTCACCAGGTTAACAATGCTGTCCAGTTGCGTTTTAATGGCGCTGCGCGACTGGTCGCCACGGTGTAAATTGATAGACCAGAGAATGTCATCCGCATCGAGTGTTTTACCATTATGGAATGTCACATCTTTACGTACTTTAAACACCCACTCTTTCGCGCCCGGTTTGGCTTCCCAGCTTTCCAGCAGTTCCGGCACCGCCTGGTTATGTTCATCAATTTCCACCAGGCCATTCATCAGCATATAAGCCTGGTTTAAAGGCACCCAGTCGGTAAACAGACGTGGGTCCAGCGTATCGCTGGTATTCCCGCCGGACATCCCCAGTTTCAGCGTGCCGCCTTTTTTTGGAACGGCATCGGCGGCAAAAACATTCAGAGGAGAAAGAGAAAACGAACTACCAATCCCCAGTGCTGCGGCGCCGGTGATAAAAGACCGGCGGCTCAGACGCCCCTGTTGAAATAATTCCTGCCAATGGGAGTGACTCTCTTTCATTTATTTTTCTCCGTGAGTTATCAGTCTGCTTTACGCATCTCCTCTGCATCGTGGAGTGTCGCAATTATGATTTATATCAAAATGTTTTATGACTAATGCATGAATTTTTCGTATCAGACTATGCAAAAAACAGGCGGCAGAACACCCCTGAAAACGTTATTTTCATCGTAATGATTTATACAAAAGGAATTAGGTCCGGTGGAATTACATACGGTCGTCGGGTTAATTGGGGTATTCTGCTACCTGTTAGCCTATGCATTAGTACAAATGCGTAATCTACAGATAGATTCTGACATTTATGCCATTCTGAATATTATTGGCGGGGTATGCGGACTTTATTCCCTCAGCCATGATTTTAATCTTGCCGCGGCAATTTCACAAAGCATGTGGTTAATTTTCACCCTTATTGGTATGCATACTTCACGCAGAAGACGCAGCATAGTCAAGGATAAAAAAACTACCGGATAATGAATAACCTTAATAAACAAAAGTCTATCATTATAATTAAATGCTTTTACTGCCCGCGTGGACATATAAGAAAGTAATGATATTTCCACTACGCTATCAGGGGTTTATTTATCTCAGCGGAATGATTCCTGACAGATAAAACAAGGGGTTTAACGCGACTGATATAACGCGTTAATCACCTGGCGAATAACCGGCTTGAGATAACGCTCTTTCGGAGTCATCAGGAAACATTTCCCCGCCGCGCCCAGTTTGCCAGGCCAGGCGGGGACCAGTTCCCCACGGGTAATCTGGTCTTGTACTAATCCTTCCCATCCCAGCAAAATGCCATCCCCCTGAACCGCCGCCTGCACCAGAAAAGGGTAGTTATTGGCCCGCCAGCACTGGCGGGGGAAAAAACCAGGCACTTGCTGCGACTCGAACCATTCGCGCCAGCCAGTCCATTCCCGTTGCGGGTCGTCCTGAACCAGCAGCGTAAATCGCAATAAATCTGCGGCGGAGTCGAGCGGCCCCATTTTCGCCAGATAGTCCGGCGCACACATGGGGTAACAGATTTCGTCAAATAATACGGTCGACTCCAGCCCTGGCGGGGGTTCACGGAGATAAAAAATCGCAAGGTCAAACTCGGAAGTACGCAAATCGGCAAAACTATCGGAAATGCGCATCCGCACTTGCAGGTCCGGCAACTGGCGATGTAGCGCCGCTAACCGGGGAGATAACCACAGAGAGCTCATCGCGCTGGTACAGGCGATAGTCACCAGGGGCTGACCATTCCAGCCCATCACTTCCGCCGTCGCCTGGGAAAGCGCCGCCAGTTGTGTCCGCACCTGGGCGACGTAAGCCTCGCCACGCGGCGTCAGCAACACCCGACGCTGCGTGCGCAGGAACAATTTGCAGCCAAGCATCTCTTCGAGCTGGATTATCTGTCGGCTAATGGCGCTTTGCGTCAGATTCAATTCAAGGCACGCCCGTGAGATATTCCCGTAGCGCGCGACACACTCAAAAGCAATCAAGGTATTAAGCGGCGGTAATGGTTCAATTTGCATAGTGATATTCCAGGTGACACCTTCTCAGGCCAGGTATTTCTGATAATGGCCGTCTGCGGCACAGAGATATCTATCCCCATCTTGCGTAGCTGAGAAAGGATCTCGAATAACAAGTTGCTTTTCGTGGTGCCAATCATACGCGGAGACAGGACATAACCGATAACACTTATTACCATGCAACCCGCATTCAGTTTCACCAGGCGGGCAAGATGTTTTCCGCAACAGATGCTAATCCCCTTCTGGGGTAAAAAGCTCACTTCTCAGGGCGGCGCCAGCCGGTAAATCCCGCCTGTAATGCCGTTCAGTTAAGGATTGGTTGACCACGATTGATTTTATCCCTGTACTTGCCCGCCAACCGGGAAAACGGCACAACCGGTTAGTTGTAGGGCGCCTCAAAGACCTCAATCATCCGCATTCTCTTACGTTGCAAATCAGAGACAACATCAACGCCAGGAAGCTCGGCCAGTTTGGGAGGTACTGCGTGCAGACGATGGACTAAAAACAGACGAAAAAGTCCGGGAGTGGGGAAATTTTTGTGGGATGCGCTGGAACGAAAAAAGGACCCGAAGGTCCTTTTTCATAGACTTACAGATAACTGCGGCTATCTGTAAATCAAAATCTGGAGCGGGAAACGAGACTCGAACTCGCGACCCCGACCTTGGCAAGGTCGTGCTCTACCAACTGAGCTATTCCCGCTTAATCTTCGTCTTTCAAGCTGCTTCTGCGTTAACTACTTTACCGCAACCTGAAATCCTGTCATCTGGATGGTGCTTTCAAATTTTTGGAGCGGGAAACAACTCTAAAACCTAATTCATTGATTTTAAAAATCTTTTCCATCAACCCCATAACAGGATGGGCGGAATTATGAACGAACTCCGGAGTGATAGCAATACCTGTTCTCAATTTTTTTGCACGACAGCCTAAATTACAACCAGTTACAACAACCTCGGTCGTTCAACCTGGACTAACGTCTACACACCTGGCCATCCAGAGCTAATTATTGTGGAGCGAAACGTGGGACGAGCGCTTCTTTCTCATAGCCTGTCTGTTCGAGCCTTGGCCCAAGCATGGTGAGTTCATTGCACTGACAGGGCATCTCGCTGAGAACGAGCGGCATGACAGTCTGTCCTTCATCAAGCTAGCCATGGGTGTACAGAAGGCCAGAGCATTGTGCGAGCAGGCAACCCGGCCTTCCGGGAGGCCGCACGTTATTTGTCTGATTACAACAATATTGTCGAAAAACAGTTCAAGGAGGAGTTCTTCGTGCATCAGGCTTTCCTGCCGATGGGGTTACGGGCACACTGGATGACTCACCGTTTCATTAGTACCCGGATAAAGCCCGCACGATACAGGAATAGGCCGGAATGAAAGATGTGACGTTTACGCCTTCCGTGGCGGACCAGTTGCCTTATCTGGATATCGCCCAGGCATTACGGATAAGATTAATCTGCGGGGACGTGAGGGTAGAACTCCAGATCGGCAGTAGCCGCGAAATCTCCGCCGCCACGTAAGCGCATCACTACCAGGCAACTCTGAGTTTCTGGAGCGCGGATTATTATGCCCCGAATACTTATTGCTTCGGCGTTCGCCTGGATCCCGGGAAATGGACGCACAACCCTGACAATTCGCTCTGGCTAAGTATACCCCGAGTTGAACCAACAAACCCAGGCCGCGATTACCACGCTCTCGTTTGAGCAACGCGGGCATATTTACCAGTAGATGCAACGCGAGCTACTGGCCCGTTCCCCGTATGTGATTGTCCTGCAAGGCCGCAGCCTGATCGGAATACGCGAAAATGTGCAGGAATATATCCAGGGGTTTAACCCGGATATAGTGTATTACAACCGGGTCCCGAAATAACGCCTGGTGCGCTATCATTCTTCCCCGCCCTCCAGCCAGCGTGGATCCCCGACCGTTTTACCCACCTGTCTTGCTACATTGCGAACGCGTTCGCCAAGCTGGCTGACTTCCTGTTCTGTCGCGATGGATGACGGGAATGTCAGGCAAAATGCCAGCATTTCGCCGGTATGCGGATCGCGCACAGCGCTGCTGACTGACGCTGCGCCAGGGACGGATTCATTAATGGCCGAGGCCCACTGGCGATGACGAATAACCTGAATCTGCTGTTGCAGAGTTGCCAGTGACATGGATGCCTCTCCATTGGGTGCCAGAATCGGGCGATACTGCGTTTCCAGCTCGTTGTCGTTCAGGTAGGCCAGCAAGGCACGTCCGGTGGATGTCCCCCAGGCGGGGGAGCGGGTCCCCGGATGGGTAATTACCCGCAGGGCGTGCATACCGGGCATCACCCGCAGCACCAGCACATCCTGCCCGCTTAGCATGGAGATATAACCGGTGTGCCCGGTTTGCTGGCACAACGGCTGCAACATCTGTTCAATATGGTCGCTGAGGTTGGAGTTATGACGCACCAGCCAGGTAACTTCCAGCAGCAGCAGGCTGGGCTGATAGGCCCGTGTCCGGCTGTCGCGCTCCAGAAAGCCGGTTTCGGATAATTGTTTCAGTAAGCGGGATGCAGTGCTCTTTGGGTAACCAAGGTGTTCTACCACATCGCTCACAGTGACACTGCGCTTCAGACGGCTCATCAACTGAAGAACCGCTGCTGT
This sequence comes from Klebsiella indica, assembly GCF_005860775.1. Lineage (GTDB taxonomy): Bacteria > Pseudomonadota > Gammaproteobacteria > Enterobacterales > Enterobacteriaceae > Klebsiella > Klebsiella indica. The sequence continues at coordinate 118,854 of NZ_VCHQ01000002.1, read as the reverse complement.
GTTATTTAGTATGCTCATGCACATCTCGTTAATAAGGAACCTGGGCCGCAAGGCCAATACATCCGCATAATAACCGTCTGAGCGCGTCTGTATCGGCGTTGCAGCGAGCGTAGTTTATAGCATGTAATTGTCGGTACATGGAGAAAGTGTCTCAGGTGTTGGCTCCCGTTTCGTCCATTTCAGGTCATCCATCCAGGCTGCGCACTATTTTTGCGATATGGCCAGATAATGCACACACCAGTATTTATCGGGCGTCCATGCTGAGTCAGACATACACGCACAATTTCAGTGCACCACTCGCTCTACATTAGTGCAATGTCTTTGAATTACAAATAAAAAAATATCATGACAGGGACAAAAACACCTTGACGGGTTTTTGCTCACCGCTTTATGTTAAGAACATAAAAAATAGAACATGGTTCCATAAAATGGAACAAAAAAGGGATGGAATTCAGTCTTTGCTGGCAGGCCGTGAGCTAATGCGTCGCACTATTGTCTCCGCTTGGTATCACGTCTTGCGGTAACCCTGTGTTCGTTCCCCGGATAACGTCAGGCCACATGCCGTGGCTACAGATACACACAACTTCGCTACCTTAACCGTTCGGGGGTTAAATGAATAAACGTCTTTTGATGGTGATTGCAGGAGCATTTTCTGTAACCAGTCTGGGTTTCAGCGCGGCAGGGTATGCTGCTGAGAATCTGAATATCGGCCTGGAAGCGGTGCCCGGTACGCTGGATCCGGTAAAATATACCGGGACTTACGAATCCGACGTGATGATGAATATCTTCAATACGCTGGTGTATTACGACAAAAATCTCAAAAGCATTATTCCAGGCCTGGCGACACAGTGGCAGGTTAGTCCGGATATGAAAACGTACACATTCACGTTGCGTGATGATGTCTATTTTCAGCCCGGGAAATTCCAGCAGGGCCGGAAAATGACGGCGGAAGATGTGCGCTATAGCTTGCTGCGCTCGGCAAAAGAGTCTGTCATGAAGCGCGCACGGATGATTCAGGACGTTCAGGTTATCCCCCCTAATCAGGTCAAAGTCACGCTTAACCAACCGAATGCCGCTTTTCTCGCAGTACTGACTGACGTGGGCAACGCCATTGTTCCTAAAGAAGAAGTGGAAGGACAGGGCAACAATTTTGGCCTGCACCCGGTCGGCACAGGGCCTTTCATGCTGAAGAAGTGGAATAAAGACGAGAAAATCAGCCTTGTCCGATTCGACAAGTATTACGCGCACAATGTGAATCTTGAGCATGTGGTCTGGAAGTTTATCCCTGATCTCAACATGATGACTAACGCCCTGTTAACCGGGGAAATCGACATCGCGACCAATATTGACGGCCCAAACCGTAAAGCGGTTCAGGACAGCCGCAATGCCCGGCTGATGTCGACACCTGGGTTAAATGTCACCTTCAGCGCCATGAATATGCAAAATGGTCCCACAAAGGATATCCGCGTGCGCCAGGCCATTGAGAAAGTGGTGAATGTGGATGACATCGTCAAAGGAATTTTCCAGTGGGGCGGAGGCTCCCGTTCGTACTCGCCTTTGCCGCAAGGCTCCTGGGGATACTGGACTGGCGCGTCGGAACAAGCGGTGAAGCCGGATCTGGCAGGCGCGAAAAAACTGATGGCTCAGGCGGGTTATCCACAAGGCTTTAAGGCAACACTGGTAACGCCGCAGGACCCGGATCGCATCAAGGCTGCGACTATCATGCAGCAGCAACTCCAGCAGATCGGTATTGATCTTTCCATCAAAAGCATGGAATGGGGCTCGTTTAGCGAATCCGTGTCAAAAGGGTTGCCGACGTTTTATAACCTGAGCTGGTCCTGGTACCCCGATCCTGACTTTTTCCTGTATCAGATGTTTAGCAGTAAACAGATTGGTTCGCTGGGGAATGGTCAGGGCTACAGCAACCCGGATGTGGATAAACTGTTGACCGATGCGGTAGGGAAAACGGGCGATCAGCAGGCACGCAGCGCGTTGTACCAGCAGGCACAGCAGAAGATCCTGGCTGATTCGCCACGCATTGAGCTCTGGACCAAAGACTTTGTGAACGGCGTCAACCGCAAGGTGGAAGGCTATCAGGTGTCTCCCGACGGGTTAATCCGTATCGTGACGCCAGACACGAACGTGACCATGAGCAAATAAGCAATGATCCGTTTTCTGTGTCATCGTGTGCTGCAAATGGTCGTGGTGCTGTTTCTGGTAGCGACTATCGTATTCCTGATAACCCGGATTATCCCCGGCGACCCGGCCGCCGTTATGCTTGGCCCGCAAGCCACTGTGGAAGCTGTCCATGAATTGAGGATGAAGCTGGGTCTGGATCGTTCGTTGCTTTCGCAATATCTGTTTTTTTTGCGGGATCTAGCGCATGGCGATTTGGGCTATTCCCTCTATTACGGCGAAAGCGTCAGTGCGCTGATTATGGAACGTCTGCCGAACACGTTGTTGCTCGGCGGCTTCGCGCTGGTGTTGTCGTTGCTGGTGGCCATCCCGGCGGGGATTATCTCCGCCGTGCGTCAGCACAGTCTGTTTGATTATGTGAGCGTGTTGCTGGCATTGATTGGCGTTTCCATTCCGGTCTTCTGGTTGGGATTACTGCTGGTGTTGCTGTTCTCCGTTCGACTGGCGTGGCTGCCCGCGACAGGCATGGGGGACTGGGACGAAGGGGCTATGGATGTGCTGCGCCATCTGATATTGCCCGGCGTCGCGTTATCCACGGTGCCGATGGCAACATTTGTGCGCATCACTCGTACCGCCATGCTGGAAGTTATCAACGCGTCTTTTATTCGCACAGCCAGGGCGAAAGGACTGTCGGAGTTCTCCGTGATTGGTAAGCACGCGTTTCGCAATGCGTTAAACCCCATCCTGACGGTGCTGGGGATTCAGATCTCAACCTTGTTGGGCGGCGCGGTTCTGACCGAAACCATTTTTGCCTGGCCGGGGATGGGGAGGCTCATTATCAGCGCCATTGAAAAACGCGATTTCATGGTGGTGCAAGGTACGATTATGTTCACCGCATTGATCTTTGTGGTGGTGAATACCTGCGTTGATGTGCTGTATGTGCTGGTCAACCCCCGAATCGATCTCAATGCCACACAGGGAGAACGTTGATGGACGCATTACGACGTTTCTGCCAGAACCGGATAGCGGTTATTGGACTGATAGTGGTTATCGTCATTGTGCTGATGGCATTGCTGGCACCCTGGATTACGCCGCACGACCCCAATCAAATGAACCTTGAGCGGTCGTTAAAAGGCATTGGTACACCGGGCGCATGGCTGGGGACAGATAATTTCGGGCGCGATATTTTAAGCCGCCTGATTTATGGCTCCAGGGTGTCGATTCTTATCGCGTTTACATCTATCGCCATTGGCGGGCTATTGGGCACCATGCTGGGCCTGGTGGCGGGGTATTTCGGCGGTTGGATTGATAATGCGGTAATGCGCCTGATGGATGCGCTGTTCGCATTCCCGTCGGTGTTGTTAGCCATTGCGCTGATGACGGTGCTGGGCGACGGGATGCTGAACCTGATAATCGCTATCTCGTTAGTGAATGTGCCCAACTTTGCCCGCATCATCCGCGGCGAAGCGCTGGCGATAAAACAGGAAAGTTATATCGATGTGGTGCGCACGCTCGGCGCGGGCCACGGGCGGATTATTTTCCGCCACATCCTGCCGAACACTATCGCCCCGCTCATTGTGTACGGCACCATGAGCATTGCGGGAGCGATTTTATCAGAAGCCGCGCTGAGTTTCCTGGGGCTTGGTATTCAGCCTCCCACGGCGACCTGGGGCAACATGCTGCGCGATGGGCAAGAGTTTTTGCGCATTGATTCCACGCTGACGTTGAGCGCCGGGCTGGCCATCCTTATGACCGTTTTAGCTTTTAACCTGGTGGGTGACGGGGTGCGTGAAGCCCTGGACCCTAAAATGAAAAAATGAGGCCCATTGTGATCGACGCAATTAATAACATCGCGACAACGCTGCGTGACGAACTGGTCGGCGCTGCCCGTTTTATCCACGCCAACCCCGAACTCGGGCTGGAAGAGAAAAAAGCACAAGCCACGCTGGTGGCGTTGCTGCGCAACCATGGTTTTGCGGTGGAGACCGGGCTGGCCGGGATGGAAACGTCCTTTGTGGCAGAATTCAGCACAGGCCCAGGGCCGGTTATCGCTTACCTGTCGGAATATGATGCACTACCTGGCATCGGCCATGCCTGCGGACATAACATTATCGGGACGTCCGGGGCGGGCGCCGGAATTATTACGAAAAAAATCATGGAACAGCGTGGCCTGTCCGGAACGGTGAAGGTGTTCGGCACCCCGGCAGAGGAGATAGGCGTGGGTAAAATCCGCATGATTGAGGCCGGGCTGTTTCAGGGCGTGGACGCCGCGATGCTAATGCACCCTTCGGATACTGCAATGGCGGACGATATCTCGTTTGCCAACTACACCTTTGAATACCACTTTACCGGCAAACCCGCCCATGCGGCGGCTTATCCGTGGGAAGGACGTAATGCTCTGGCCGGCGTAATTGAAATGTTCAATTCAATCAATGCATTGCGCCTCCATATGCGCGATTTTTGCCGGATAAACGGCATCATCACAGAAGGGGGACTGGCATCCAATATTATCCCGGCCAGCGCGAAAGCCGTGTTTAACCTACGCGCGCTGGATGGTGACACGCTGAAAACCGTGATTGAAAAAGTCCACAACTGCGCCAGGGGCGCTGCGCTGGCGACTGATACTGAGGTGAACATCACACAGACCGGGCTTGGGACGAAAGAAATCCGCAACAACAAGCGTATTGTGTCGCTGATTGCCCATCATTTTGATAACTTCGGCATCCCCCACATCCCACGTGACCTGACGCAGGGTATCGGCTCCACCGATATGGCGAACGTCACGCACGAAATCCCGGCTGTGCAGTCGTATATCGGTATCGGGAACGCCGCCGGGGCAACGCATACGCTGTCGTTTGCAAAAGCGGCGGGCTCGGAAACGGGCGATCAGGCGGTGCTGGATGCCGCCCGGGTCATGGCGGCCACCGGGTTGCAACTCATGACGGAAAGCACCCTGTTGGCCGACGTACAAGCTGAATTCGCGCAACGCCGGAAGCCCATATGATACCGCTGCTGGAGATAAAAAACCTTACGGTCGATTTCGCCTCCGGCAAACGGCACGCACGGGTTATTGACGGGCTAAACCTGACGCTACAGGCAGGGGAAATTCTGGCGATAGTCGGGGAGTCCGGCTCGGGGAAAAGCGTGACTGCGCTTAGCGTGATGGGGCTGTTGCCCACACAGGCATCCCTGGGGAAGCAGTCGGAAATCCGCTTTAACGGCACTAACTTGCGCGGATTATCTCCGGCCAGAATGCGGGCGTTGCGGGGGAAAGATATCGCCATGATTTTTCAGGACCCGATGTCGTCGCTGGATCCGTGCTACACCATCGGCGAGCAAATCATGGAAACCCTGCTGGCGCACCAATCGATGAGTCGTATTCAGGCACGAGAGGAGGCTCTGGCGCTGTTGCGTCAGGTGCATCTGACTGACCCGGAACGGCGCATGCAGCAGTATCCCCATGAATTATCCGGCGGGATGTGCCAGCGTGTGATGATAGCGATGGCGTTAAGTTCCCGCCCGCGGCTATTAATTGCCGATGAACCGACGACTGCGGTGGATGTCACGCTTCAGGCGCAAATCCTGGCGTTGCTCCGGGAACTGAATACGACGCTTGGCATTGGCATCATCATGATAACCCATGATCTGGGCGTAGTGGCCGAGCTTTGCCACCAGGTGCTGGTGATGTATGCAGGCACTTGTGTGGAATACGCCAGTGTGGAAACTCTGTTTGATACGCCCCGCCACCCCTACACGATTGGGCTGATGAAGTCGCGCCCGACGCTACATCAAGGGAAACAGGCTCTGACACCAATAGAAGGTAGCCCCCCGGACTTATTCCAGCGCCAACCAGGTTGTCAGTTTGCCGCGCGTTGTCGCCATGTGACGCCCGCATGTCGGGTACGCCCCCCGGCGCTCACCATGCTGAATGCCGGGCATCAGGTTGCCTGTTTACTGGTTAACGAGAACGCCCTATGAATAAAGAAAAAATCCTCGAAGTGACGGGATTGCGGAAAAATTTCCGGGTCAATGGACGGGGCTGGTCTGCCACATCATCCCGGACGGTGACAGCGGTGGATGATGTGTCATTTAGCTTGTATCGGGGGGAAACGTTGGGGATTGTCGGCGAATCGGGATGTGGGAAATCCACCACTGCGCGCATGATTATTGGGCTGTTAACGCCCAGCGCCGGGCACGTACAATTTCATGGTGAGGATGTCCATCGCTGTGATAACACTGCCCGGCAAAACATCACCCGCCGCTTACAAATGGTTTTTCAGGACCCGTTCTCCTCACTTAACCCACGCCATAACGTCAATAGCCTGTTATCTGAGCCGTTTGCCATTCACTGCCCGCAGTTATCGCGTACCGAGGTGCGCAAGGCGGTGGTCGAATTGCTTGCGTTGATAGGGCTGGATGAGCAGGCGCTGAGCAAATATCCTCATGAGTTTTCCGGCGGGCAGCGTCAGCGGCTTAACATTGCCCGCGCTATCGCGCTACGCCCGGAGATAGTTATTTGCGATGAGGCGGTGTCCGCACTGGATGTGTCCATTCAGGCTCAGATCCTGAACTTGTTGAAAAAGCTCCAGAGCGAGCTTGGGATAACCTGGTTGTTTGTTTCTCACGATCTCAGCGTTGTGCGTTACATCAGCGATCGTATCGCGGTGATGTATCGGGGACGGATTGTGGAAATGGGGGATTGCGAAACCATTTACAACGCGCCGAAACACCCCTATACCCAGTCGTTGTTTGCGGCTATTCCCGCAGACCATCCTCGTAATAAGCAGCCCCGCCCGTTACGAAGTCATAATGAGTTGCCTGCGCCAGCGCCCGGCAGCCAGGGGTGCGCGTTTTATCAGGGCTGCCCGCGAGCGTCGGCACATTGTCAGGCGAGGGTCCCCGATGTACGGCTTGATGATGGCCGGCATGTCGCTTGCCACCTTTATGCAGATAATGCCATGGAATACTGATGAGGCTGAACGGGACAATGTGCCAGAAGATGGTCGGATACTGAGAACGTTGTCAAACCGTTCGGCCGACACGGCAGGCTGGCCGTTGCGGTCCGTTGTCCCGTAACTCATCAGTTCTCCTGCCGGACACACATACACATCTTTCTCCAGACCGTATCTGAAGTGCTTTTTCTGGTAATCATTCGGACCTGTGATACCCTGGAAGCATCATTTTAAGCAGGCGTACCAGGTCAATGGCGGAGCGACCATTATCAGAGCAGTAAAGATGGGCAACGGTATCGCGGATAAATTCAAAGTCGATGACGACATCGATTTTACGCACCAGATAGTCTTCAGGGGCCCGTTCTTCAAGGGACACCATTTAAAACGGGTATTGCTGCGAGGTGGGTTCTCTGAGCATTACGGTCAGCCCATAAAAATACTGACCTTATTAGGTAATAAGTTCCTGCTTTACGACCAGGACGCAATCTTAAAGGACTGAAAGGTTCTTTTTCAATGGAGGGTAGATAACGATGGACGTCTACAGAACCTGAATTGGAGCGGGAAACGAGACTCGAACTCGCGACCCCGACCTTGGCAAGGTCGTGCTCTACCAACTGAGCTATTCCCGCATATTTCTATGGTGCCGTGATGCGCATTTCTGCTTCGTCACGGGAGGCGCATTATACGAGAATTGGATTTACCTGCAACCCCCTGAGAGCAATTTTTTTCGTTTTTAGTTTAAGTGCCCACTTTATCATCAAATATGCGTTTAAATTGTCTGAATAATCAGCACATTCAGCAAAATCACTTTTTCCTGCTCCGCTAAAGGGGCAAAATCGCTCAGGTTTACAGGCGGATATCGCCCGCTAACGGTCAACAACGATGGCAATCCGGGAAATAAAATGAACAAAGCGCTTACCGTCCTGCTACTGTCCACATTTGCCGCAGGAACAGCAGCGGCGACAACGCTACATTTCGGGACCACAACGGCCAATCCGCCGTATGAAACCGTCAACAGTAAAAATCAGCCCACAGGTTTCGATATCGACCTGGCCAATGCCCTGTGCAGACAGCTGCAGGCCACATGTAAATTTACCGCCCAGAGGTTCGATACGCTGATACCGGCGCTGCGCTTTAAGAAGTTCGACGCCATTATTGCCGGCATTGAAGTGCTTCCGATGCGAGAAAAACAGGTTGCCTTTAGCCACCCTTATCGTCAGGCGCTATCCGGCGTGGTGGTGACCGCAAAGGATGCCGCCCACACCTTTGCCGATCTGCAAAATAAAACGCTCGGTGTAGTGAAAGGGACGATTCATCAGCGCTATCTGCGGGATAAACAAAAAGCCATTCATGCGGTGCCTTACGAGAGCGACGAAAGTGCCTTAAACGCGCTGAAAGAAGGTGCGATCAGCGGGGTCATAGGCGATCAGGAAACCCTGAGCAAATGGCTTGAGGATAACCCAGGCTACGCCATGATGGATCAACGCGCGACGGACCCAGGCTACTACGGAAAGCAGATCGCCATCGCGGTGCGTAAAGACGATCCTGAACTGCTGAATAACCTTAATGCCGCTCTGGAGACGGTCAAAGCCTCAGCGGAATTCCAGCAAATGGAACAGAAATGGTTTAAATAGCCGGGGATACCTCAGCGTTTGTGCCCCCGGCCAGGCCATTAAAGCTTAATAAAGTGCTCGCGGTAGTAGGCCAGTTCCGCGACCGACTCACGAATATCGTCCATCGCCTGGTGTGTTCCCTGTTTCTTAAAACCGTCGAGGATTTCCGGCTTCCAGCGACGGGCCAGCTCTTTCAGCGTGCTGACGTCCAGATACCGATAGTGGAAGTAGGCTTCCAGCTCTGGCATATATTTAAACAAAAAGCGCCGGTCCTGGCCGATGCTGTTACCGCAAATCGGCGACTTACCCGCCGGCACCCACTGTTTGAGAAATGCGATTGTCTCCAGCTCCGCTTCACGCTCGCCCTGCGTACTCGCTTTCACCCGCGCCACCAGTCCACTACCGGTATGGGTACGCACGTTCCACTCATCCATCAGCGCCAGCTGCGCCTCCGACTGATGTACCGCAATTGTCGGCCCTTCCGCCAGAATATTCAGGTTTGCATCAGTCACCAGGGTGGCGATCTCAATGATGCGATCGCGTTCCGGATCCAGCCCCGTCATTTCAAGATCGATCCAAATCAGGTTGTTTTCATCTGCACTCATGTTATTTTCCACCCTTCTCACGTGACTATACCCTAAATAATTCAAGTCGCATCAAAGCGGCAAGCGAGCGACACATTCGTCAGAAACGAACTTGACCAGCCAAAAGTCGGCCTCCGGTGAGAGCATGGATGAGCCGAGTAATCCGCAGCCAATACCGAGGCAACTTGAAGGATGACGGGTATATATTCATCTAAAATAGCGTGTATCATAGATGTTTTGCCCCTACAGGGCGACCAGGAGCCAGTCCGATTGAGTAAAAATAAACTCTCCAAAGGCCAGCAGCGCCGCGTAAAGGCCAATCACCAGCGCCGCCTGAAAACGACTTCGGAGAAGGCCGATTTTGATGACAATCTGTTCGGTGAGAAAGCCGAAGGTATCGTCATTAGCCGCTTTGGTATGCATGCCGATGTTGAATCCGCCGACGGCAGCGTCCACCGTTGCAATATTCGTCGCACCATTCGTTCGCTGGTTACCGGCGATCGCGTCGTCTGGCGGCCAGGCAAAAGCGCGGCGGAAGGCGTGAATGTGAAAGGTATCGTCGAAGCCGTGCATGAGCGGACTTCCGTCCTGACGCGTCCGGATTTCTATGACGGCGTTAAACCCATTGCCGCCAATATCGATCAGATTGTTATTGTTTCGGCGATTTTGCCTGAACTATCGCCGAATATTATCGATCGCTATCTCGTCGCCTGCGAAACGTTGAACGTTGAGCCGCTGATCGTGCTCAATAAGATCGATTTGCTGGATCAGGAAGGTATGGACTTTGTCAACGCGCAAATGGACATTTATCGCGATATTGGCTATCGCGTATTGATGGTCTCCAGCCGTACTCAGGATGGCCTGAAGCCGCTTGAAGAGGCGCTCACCGAGCGTATCAGTATTTTTGCCGGGCAGTCCGGGGTCGGTAAATCCAGCCTGCTGAATGCGCTGTTGGGTCTGCGGGACGATCAAATTCTCACTAATGACGTTTCTGATGTGTCCGGTCTTGGCCAGCACACCACCACCGCCGCCCGCCTGTATCACTTCCCGCACGGCGGCGATGTGATTGACTCTCCTGGCGTGCGCGAGTTTGGCTTGTGGCACCTCGACGCGGAACAAATCACCCACGGTTTTGTCGAATTCCATGATTATTTAGGCCGTTGCAAATATCGCGACTGCAAACATGACACGGACCCAGGCTGTGCCATTCGCCAGGCGGTAGAAAACGGCGAAATCGCCGAGAGCCGGTTTGAAAACTACCACCGTATTCTGGAAAGCATGGCGCAGGTGCAGGTAAAAACGCGTAAAAGCTTTTCATCAACCGATGACTGACATTTAAGCTGGGCACCGTTAGAATCGTCCCCCTTTTTTCAGACCTCTCGCTAACAGGTGAGGTCAGGAACGACAAATCATGGCCTGGAGGCTACCTTGTTAAACGATCTTAAACTTTCACTGCAATACATTCTGCCGAAACTATGGCTCACCCGCCTCGCAGGCTGGGGAGCGCGCAAGCGAGCAGGCTGGCTGACAAAACTGGTCATCGACCTGTTCGTGAAATACTACAAGGTCGATATGAAGGAGGCGCAGAAGCCTGATACCGCCAGCTACCGCACCTTTAACGATTTCTTCGTCCGTCCGCTGCGCGACGACGTCCGCCCGCTAAACACCGATCCTGGCGTTCTGGTGATGCCAGCCGACGGTGTGATCAGTCAGCTTGGCACCATCGAAGACGACAAAATTCTGCAGGCCAAAGGCCACAACTACAGCCTGGAAGCGCTACTGGCCGGTAATTACCAGATGGCCGATCTGTTCCGTCATGGACACTTCGTCACAACCTATCTTTCACCGCGCGACTACCACCGCGTACATATGCCGTGTAACGGCATTCTGCGCGAAATGATCTACGTGCCGGGCGATCTGTTCTCTGTAAACCACCTGACCGCGCAAAACGTGCCAAATCTTTTTGCCCGCAACGAACGCGTCATCTGCCTGTTTGATACTGAATTTGGCCCCATGGCACAGATCCTGGTGGGCGCAACCATCGTCGGCAGCATTGAAACCGTATGGTCCGGCACCGTCACGCCGCCGCGTGAAGGGATTATTAAACGCTGGACCTGGCCTGCTGGCGATAATGAAGGTTCCGTCGCCCTGCTTAAAGGCCAGGAGATGGGCCGCTTCAAGCTCGGTTCAACCGTGATTAACCTGTTTGCGCCGGGTCAGGTTAAATGGGTTGAGCAATTACAAAGCCTGTCAGTCACCAAAATTGGCCAGCCGCTGGCAATCGCCCCTGAAGCCGCTCCCCAGGACCAACCGGCTCCGCTGTCGGAAGAGGAAGTCCGCGCCGAACACGCGGCCAGCCCGTTGGTTGACGATAAACAAGACGAAGGTTAATTCCTGAGAAAAAAGGTTACGCCGTGCGCCTGATATACACTTTCCTGTTGGCCTTGAGCCTCAGTTTTGGGGCGTACGCTGCGACCGCCCCGGATGCTAAACATATCGCTCAGGAACTGGAACAGGCAAAGGCGGCGAAGCCCGCCCAGCCTGAAACCGTTGAGGTTCTGCAATCCGCCCTGAATGCGCTTGACGAGCGTAATGCTTCCCTTGAACGCGCTCGCCAGTATCAGCAGGTTATCGATAACTTTCCGAAACTCTCGCAAACCTTACGCACGCAGCTCAATAATCTGAGCGATGAGCCGCCTCAGATCGCCACCACCCTCTCCTCAGAGGCGCTGAACCAGGAGATTCTTCAGGTCAGCAGCCAGCTACTGGAAGTCAGCCGCACGGCCCAGCAGGAGCAGGATCGCGCGCGTGACATCGCCGACTCGCTCAATCAGCTACCGCAGCAGCAGAGCGATGCCCGTCGTCAGTTGAACGAGGTAGAACGCCGAATCGGCGCGCAAAACAGCAATACGCCGCTGGCACAGGCGCAAAACCTCGGCCTGCAGGCGGAGTCCGCGCGGCTCAAAGCCCTGGTCGATGAACTGGATCTGGCGCAGCTTTCCGCCAATAACCGTCAGGAGCTGTCACGGCTGCGCGCAGAGCTGGCGCAGAAAGAGAGCGAACAGCTTGACGCCCGGCTGCAGGCGCTACGTAATCAGCTTAACAGCCAGCGACAGCGCGAAGCGGAAAAAGCGCTGGAAAGTACTGAGCTTCTGGCGGAAAACAGCGAAAATCTGCCGCCCGACATCGTGAACCAGTTCAAAGTCAACCGGGAGCTTTCACAGGCGCTGAATCAACAGGCTCAACGCATGGATCTGATCGCCTCTCAGCAGCGCCAGGCCAGCAACCAGACCCTGCAGGTGCGTCAGGCGCTAAACACCTTACGCGAGCAGGCGCAGTGGCTGGGCTCTTCCAATCTGCTTGGCGAAGCCTTACGGGCTCAGGTCGCCCGACTGCCGGATATACCGCGCCCGCAGCAACTGGACACCGAAATGGCGCAGCTTCGCGTACAGCGCCTGCGCTATGAAGATCAGCTCAACAAGCAATCACAGTTAAGGCAAATTCGTCAGGCCGATGGTCAACCGCTTACCCGCGAGCAGAACCGTATTCTGCAGGCCCAGATGCGTACACAAACCGAGTTGCTTAACTCGCTGCTGCGCGGCGGCGATACATTGATGCTTGAACTGACCAAGCTGAAGGTTGCCAACGGCCAACTGGAGGACGCGCTTAAAGAGATCAACGAAGCCACCCACCGGTATCTGTTCTGGACCTCAGACGTCAGCCCTGTCGGTTTTTCATGGCCGCTGGAAATCGTTCAGGATTTACGTCGGCTGATTTCGCTCGATACCATGAGCCAGCTCGGTAAAGCCAGCATCATGATGCTGACCAGCAAAGAGACGCTCCTGCCGCTCTTCGGCGCGCTGATCCTGGTCGGGTTCAGTATCAGCTCTCGTCGCCACTTCACGCGCTTTCTTGAGCGCTCCAGCGCCCGCGTCGGTAAGGTTACTCAGGATCACTTCTGGCTCACCTTACGCACCGTTTTCTGGTCGATACTGGTGGCTTCGCCGCTACCGGTCCTGTGGATGACGCTGGGTTACGGCCTGCAGGCCGCCTGGCCGTATCCGTTGGCCGTCGCCATTGGCGATAGCGTCACCGCCACCGTGCCGCTGCTGTGGGTGGTGATGATTTGCGCCACCTTCGCCCGTCCTGACGGCCTGTTCATCGCTCACTTTGGCTGGCCGCGCAATCGCGTCAGCAGAGCGATGCGCTACTACCTGATGAGTATCGGGCTGATTGTGCCGCTGATCATGGCGCTGATCACCTTCGATAACCTTAACGATCGCGAGTTTTCCGCCTCGCTGGGCCGCCTCTGCTTTATGCTGATTTGCGGCGCGCTGGCGGTGGTCACCCTGAGCCTGAAGCGCGCCGGGATACCGCTGTACCTCGACAAAGAAGGTAGCGGCGACAATATGGTTAACCGGCTGCTGTGGAATATGCTGCTCGGCGCGCCGCTGGTAGCAATGCTGGCGGCGGCGGTCGGTTACCTCGCCACGTCTCAGGCGCTGCTGGCCAGGCTGGAAACCTCGGTCGCCATCTGGTTCCTGCTGCTGGTGGTTTATCACATCATTCGCCGCTGGATGTTAATTCAGCGCCGTCGCCTGGCGTTCGATCGCGCAAAGCACCGGCGGGCAGAGATCCTCGCCCAACGCGCCCGCGGCGAAGAAGAGGTTCAGCACGCCAGCAGTCTGGAAGGTTCAATGGAGGCTGAGGTCAGCGAAATCGATCTTGATGCCATTAGCACTCAGTCATTACGTCTGGTGCGCTCTCTGCTGATGCTGATCGCGCTGGTGTCGGTCATTGTACTGTGGTCGGAAATCCACTCTGCGTTTGCTTTCCTGGAAAACATCTCGCTGTGGGACGTCACCTCAACTGCCCAGGGGGTAGAAAGTCTGGAGCCGATTACCCTCGGCGCGGTGCTTATTGCCATCCTGGTGCTGATTATCACGACACAACTGGTGCGTAACTTGCCCGCGCTGCTGGAGCTGGCAATCCTTCAGCACCTGGATCTGACGCCGGGCACCGGCTATGCCATTACCACCATTACCAAATATCTGTTGATGCTGATCGGCGGCCTGGTCGGTTTTTCGATGATTGGCATCGAATGGTCGAAGCTCCAGTGGCTCATCGCCGCTCTCGGCGTCGGACTGGGTTTTGGTTTACAGGAGATCTTCGCCAACTTTATCTCCGGCCTGATTATTCTGTTTGAGAAACCGATACGCATTGGCGATACGGTCACCATCCGCGATCTCACCGGCAGCGTCACGCGTATTAATACGCGCGCCACCACCATCAGCGACTGGGACCGCAAAGAGATTATTGTGCCGAACAAGGCGTTCATCACCGAGCAGTTCATCAACTGGTCGTTGTCGGATTCCGTCACCCGCGTGGTATTAACGGTGCCTGCGCCGGTAGATGCCAATACGGAAGAGGTATCGCAGATCCTGTTAACCGCCGCGCATCGCTGTTCGTTAGTTATTGATACGCCAGCACCGGAAGCTTTCCTCGTTGACCTGCAGCAGGGGATACAGATTTTCGAGCTGCGTATTTTCGCCGCGGAGATGGGACACCGTATGCCGTTGCGTCACGAGATGCACCAGTTGATTCTGGCCGGCTTCCGTGAGCACGGGATCGATATGCCATTCCCGCCGTTCCAGATGCGTCTGGAAAGCATTGATGGCAGGAAAAGCAGCAGAACGCTGACATCAGCGGGGAAAACCAGTCGCACCGCCGGCAGCCTGTAAGTGTGAATCGGCTAATTGAACAGAGAGACCGCCGGTCTCTCTCGCAAAACCGCCTGTCCGCGGCGAAAGGGAAATGGGCTAAATATCAGGCCCGGTCAACGGTAAAAGACATTACCTCGCCGATACTTTCCGCGCCCAGCGCCAGCATCACCACGCGATCCACCCCCAATGCCACACCGGAGCAATCCGGCAGACCGGCTTCCAGCGCCGCCAGCAGGTTATAATCAATCGGCTGCTGAGGCAGGCCACGAGCCGCCCGCTTACGGTTATCCTGCTCAAAACGCTGCCGTTGCTCGCCCGCATCAGTCAGTTCGTGGAAGCCATTCGCCAGCTCAATGCCCTTGTAATAGACCTCAAAACGCTCTGCCACACGGTGATCTTCAGTGCTGATTTGCGCCAACGACGCCTGGCTTGCCGGAAAGTGATAGACAAATGTCGGACGATCTTTGCCAATATGCGGCTCAACGCCCATTGTAAAGAGCAACTGTAGCAGCGTATCCCTGTCGTCTTCCGTATCGGCGATATTGCTCAAATCCAGTTTCGCCGCCACCTCCCGCAACTGCGTTTTATCTGCTGACAACGGGTCTACTTCCAGGTACCGCTGGAATGCCTGCTGGTAGGAGAGGCTTTCCGCAGGCTGGCATTCCAGAACCTGCTGCAACAGATCGTCGACTTCATTCATCAGTCGATACATGTCATAGCAGGGGCGATACCACTCCAGCATGGTGAATTCCGGGTTATGATGACGCCCCATTTCTTCATTGCGGAAGCTGCGACATAGCTGAAACACCGGGCCGCAACCGGCTGCCAGCAGGCGCTTCATATGGTATTCAGGGCTGGTCATCAGATACAAATTCAACCCCTGGGAATGGCCGGGGCCAACGAAACGGGTTTCAAACGGGACCATATGGATATCCGTCACCGTCGCCTGACTCATGCAAGGCGTCTCCACCTCCAGCACGCCGCGATCGGTAAAGAAACGGCGAATTTCCGCCATCACCGCGGCACGTTTTAACAGATTAGGAATGGATGCGCTCGGCTGCCAGCTTGCCGTTTCGCTCATGGTACTTTCTCCGATTTGAAACAAGGGCTCGAAGTCTACTCGTAACTGGCGAGTGAAACAAATTATGTGCAACGCCGCGAACATATTACATACGTTTAATTTATTGATAATCAGTAAAAACGGCAGAGAACAGCGAAAAAACCGCACGGAACGATAAAAAAATCGAACACGTCAATTTTCCCTGATGATCGTACGGCTATACTCCCTACCTATAAAGGAGAAGTAATACATTTTCGCCAATCCGCCGGCGGAATAAACAAAAACTGGAGGAATGTCGTGCAAACTTTTCAAGCCGATCTTGCCGTAATTGGCGCAGGCGGAGCAGGTCTTCGCACCGCAATTGCCGCCGCACATGCGAATCCAAATGCCAAAATCGCTCTAATTTCCAAAGTCTATCCTATGCGTAGCCATACCGTGGCGGCTGAAGGAGGGTCCGCTGCCGTCGCCCAGGATCATGATAGTTTTGAGTACCATTTTCACGACACCGTTGCCGGTGGAGACTGGTTGTGCGAGCAGGATGTGGTCGACTACTTCGTCCATCACTGCCCGCAAGAGATGACCCAGCTTGAACAGTGGGGATGTCCATGGAGCCGTCGCCCTGACGGCAGCGTCAACGTCCGACGCTTCGGCGGCATGAAAATCGAACGCACCTGGTTCGCCGCCGATAAAACCGGCTTTCATATGCTACACACCCTGTTCCAGACCTCCCTCCAGTTTCCGCAAATTCAACGCTTCGATGAGCATTTCGTCCTCGACATTCTGGTCGATGATGGCCAGGCGCGTGGCCTGGTCGCGATGAACATGATGGAAGGTACGCTGGTGCAGATCCGTGCTAACGCGGTGGTGCTGGCGACCGGCGGCGCGGGGCGCGTTTATCGTTATAATACCAACGGCGGCATCGTCACTGGCGACGGGATGGGCATGGCGCTAAGTCACGGCGTACCGCTGCGGGACATGGAGTTCGTACAATATCACCCAACGGGTCTGCCGGGGTCCGGTATCCTGATGACCGAAGGCTGTCGCGGCGAAGGTGGCATTCTGGTCAACAAAAACGGCTACCGCTATCTCCAGGATTACGGCATGGGTCCGGAAACGCCCCTCGGCGAACCGAAAAACAAATACATGGAGCTTGGCCCTCGGGACAAAGTCTCCCAGGCATTCTGGCACGAATGGCGCAAAGGCAATACGATCCCAACGCCGCGAGGCGATGTGGTTTATCTCGATCTGCGCCATCTCGGCGAGAAAAAACTGCTCGAACGTCTGCCGTTCATTTGTGAACTCTCGAAGGCCTACGTCGGCGTCGATCCGGTGAAAGACCCGATTCCGGTACGGCCAACCGCCCACTACACCATGGGCGGTATCGAAACCGACCAGCAGTGTGAAACCCGCATTAAAGGCCTCTTTGCCGTGGGCGAATGCTCATCCGTTGGCCTGCACGGCGCTAACCGTCTTGGTTCCAATTCGCTGGCGGAACTGGTGGTCTTTGGTCGTCTGGCCGGCGAGCAAGCGATGCTGCGCGCAGCAGATGCCGGCGACGCTAACGGCGCGGCGCTGGATGCACAGGCCGCCGATGTCGAGAAACGTTTGCACGCCCTGGTTAACCAGGAAGGTAACGAGAACTGGGCGAAAATCCGCGATGAAATGGGCCTGTCGATGGAGGAAGGTTGCGGCATCTACCGTACGCCGGAGCTGATGCAGAAAACCATTGATAAACTGGCCGAGCTGCAGGAGCGCTTCCGGCGTGTGCGTATCACCGACACCTCCAGCGTGTTCAATACTGACCTGCTTTACACCATTGAGTTAGGACACGGCCTGAACGTCGCTGAATGTATGGCGCACTCAGCGATGGCGCGTAAAGAATCCCGCGGCGCGCATCAGCGTCTGGATGAGGGGTGCACTGAACGCGACGATGTCAATTTCCTCAAGCATACGCTCGCTTTCCGTGATGCCGACGGTAATACCAGCCTGGCGTACAGTGATGTAAAAATCACAACTCTGCCGCCAGCAAAACGCGTGTATGGCGCTGAAGCGGAAGCAGCCGAGAAGAAGGAGACGACGAATGGCTGAGATGAAAAATATGAAGGTCGAAGTGGTGCGCTACAATCCGGAAGTGGACAGCGCACCCCACAGCGCTTTCTATGACGTTCCCTACGATGAGCAAACTTCACTGCTTGATGCCCTCGGCTATATCAAAGATAACCTTGCGCCCGATCTCAGCTACCGCTGGTCATGCCGTATGGCGATTTGCGGCTCCTGCGGCATGATGGTGAACAACGTGCCAAAACTGGCCTGTAAAACCTTCCTGCGCGAGTACAGTAAGGGGATTAAGGTTGAAGCGCTGGCCAACTTCCCGATTGAGCGCGACCTGGTCGTCGATATGACCCACTTTATTGAAAGTCTGGAAGCGATTAAGCCATACATCATCGGCAACTCACGTACGACTGACCAGGGGCCAAACAAGCAAACGCCGGCGCAAATGGCGAAGTATCACCAGTTTTCTGGCTGTATCAACTGCGGCTTGTGCTATGCGGCCTGCCCACAGTTTGGCCTTAATCCTGAGTTTATCGGCCCGGCGGCGATCACTCTCGCCCATCGTTACAACGAAGACAGCCGTGACCACGGTAAAAAGGAACGTATGGCGCAGCTTAATGGCAAGAATGGCGTCTGGACCTGTACTTTCGTGGGCTACTGCTCTGAAGTCTGTCCTAAACACGTCGATCCGGCGGCCGCGATCCAGCAGGGCAAGGTCGAAAGTTCGAAAGACTTTCTTATCGCCACCCTGAAACCACGCTAAGGAGTGCAGTATGACGACTAAACGCAAACCCTACGTACGGCCAATGCCGTCCACCTGGTGGAAAAAGCTGCCGTTTTATCGCTTCTATATGCTGCGCGAGGGGACAGCGGTGCCAACGGTGTGGTTCAGCATTGTGCTGATTTACGGACTCTTCGCCCTGAAGCAGGGTGCGGAAAGCTGGGCGGGCTATATCGGTTTTCTACAAAACCCGATTGTCGTGATTCTGAACCTGATCACGCTTGCTGCCGCGCTGCTGCATAGCAAAACCTGGTTCGAACTGGCGCCGAAAGCCGCCAATATTATCGTCAAAGGCGAGAAAATGGGGCCAGAGCCAATCATTAAAGGGCTTTGGGTCGTCACTGCGGTCGTTACCGTGGTGATTCTGTTTGTCGCCCTGTTCTGGTAAGGAGGCTGGAATGATCAATCCCAACCCAAAACGTTCTGATGAACCCGTATTCTGGGGGCTGTTTGGCGCCGGTGGTATGTGGGGGGCAATTATCGCCCCCGTGATAGTACTACTGGTTGGCATTATTATGCCGCTCGGCCTCGCCCCCGATGATGCGTTTAGTTACCAACGCGTACTGGCTTTTGCCCACAGTTTCATTGGCCGCGCATTCATTTTCCTGATGATTGTTCTGCCCCTGTGGTGCGGACTCCACCGTATTCATCACGCGATGCATGATTTGAAAATTCACATTCCCAACGGGAAGTGGATTTTCTACGGGCTGGCAGCAATTCTGACGATTGTGACGCTGGTCGGCATTTTATTTATATAAATCCGATTGCCGGATGACGCATTTATGCAGACTCCGGCCTTCACAGCGATCAAATCGTTATGCGCGAATCAATACGTTTAATGGGCACTCAACTTCAGCCCGATAATGCCAATCACAATACAGACGAGGCTGGTAATACGCAGCAGACTGGCAGACTCTCCCAATAAAATAATCCCCGTGACCGCGGCACCAACCGCGCCAATCCCGGTCCATATCGCGTAAGCCGTCCCCACAGGTAATGTTTTCATCGCCCACGACAGCAATGTCAGACTCACAACCATCGCGACAATCGTGATCGCGCTGGGTAACAGACGGCTAAAACCGTGGGTATATTTCAGGCCAACCGCCCAGACAACTTCGAGAAGACCCGCAATAAATAACGCTAACCAGGACATATGGCTCCTTTGCTGGAGTCGTCCCCGAATGTGAAGCGCTCACGGGTCGTCCCGTAAGGCAGATGATCGTCCGCGGAGATTATACACAATGCACTGAGGGAAGAAAGAACGGTACGACCAATGGCCGTACCGCCATGGTCTATTGCTGAGCTTTGGTTGCCGCGCCAGAAATTGCGCTACCACCTTCGGAAATATCCTGACCAATACCGCGCGTTGTATTGCATGCGGTCAATACAGAGGAAAGAACCAAAACCGTAAAGAACGCTGCAATTGTTTTTTTCACCATAATGTCATCCTTATTTACCCGTTTTAGTTATCGTGCTCTATAAGCATAGACAATCGGCTCTGGAATGAAGGCAGCGCTACGTTTTTTAAGAAAAAAGAGATTAACGACAAGCGTCCGGGAGGAGGAATCGTTTATAAATCTGAATTGCCTGATGCGGAAAATGCGCTGGCAGCTAAGGGAAACACGCCCCGGATTCTGGATATCGTCGCCAGCGCCACAAACCATATTGCATTAACAGGGCGCCGCTCAGGAACAACACGACCAGACGTTTTATGGTGCGCTTCATCTTCCTGGCGACGGTTTCGCCAGGCAAAAGGCGCAGCATCGCGCTGCGCCAACCCGCTCATCGCGTAAATTACTTCACGCGGGATACATATTCGCCAGAGCGGGTATCCACTTTGATGACTTCGCCAATCTGCACGAACAGCGGAACTTTAACCACTGCGCCGGTAGACAGCGTCGCCGGTTTGCCGCCAGTACCTGCGGTATCGCCTTTCAGACCTGGGTCAGTGTCGACGATTTCCAGTTCAACGAAGTTTGGCGGGGTGACGGAGATAGGCTGGCCGTTCCACAGCGTTACGATGCATTCAGCCTGATCCAGCAGCCATTTGGCGTTATCGCCAACCGCTTTCTCATCAGCAGCAAGCTGTTCGAAAGTTGAGTTATTCATAAAGTGCCAAAACTCACCATCGCTATAGAGGTAAGTCAGGTTCATATCAACAACATCGGCGCCTTCCGCGGAATCGGTGGACTTGAAGGTTTTCTCAACACGCGTTCCTGTCAGCAGGCGACGCAGCTTAACGCGCGCAAAGGCCTGGCCTTTACCGGGTTTCACAAATTCGCTTGCTTCAACTGCATAAGGTTCGCCGTCCAGCATGATTTTAAGACCGGCACGAAAATCGTTGCTATAGTAAGTCGCCATAAGGCCCTCTAAAATTTTGTTAATTGGTAGCTAAGCCACAAAATGGCGCATATTGTAACCCTAAATACCCCATCCAGAGAAGATTGGTTAACGCAACTTTCCGATGTCGTGACCAGTCCCGATGAACTGCTACAGCTTTTAAGTATAACTGCTGATGCAAAGCTGTTGGCCGGATACGATGCCCGGCGCCTGTTCGCCCTACGCGTTCCGCGGGCGTTTATCGCCAGAATGGAACCTGGCAATCCTGATGATCCCCTGCTTCGTCAGGTACTTACATCACAAGATGAATTCATCACCGCGCCAGGATTCTCAACCGATCCCCTGCAAGAACAGCACAGCGTGGTTCCCGGTTTGCTGCACAAATACAAGAATCGTGCGCTGTTGCTGGTCAAAGGCGGCTGTGCCGTAAACTGCCGCTACTGCTTCCGTCGCCACTTCCCCTACGCCGAAAATCAGGGTAATAAACGCAACTGGCAGATGGCGCTGGAGTATATTGCGACCCATCCTCAGCTTGACGAGATTATCTTTTCCGGAGGCGATCCGCTAATGGCAAAAGATCACGAACTTGACTGGCTATTTACACAGCTGGAAGCGATTGCACATATAAAACGTGTGCGTATCCACAGCCGGTTACCAATCGTCATCCCGGCGCGTATTACCGATACACTCGTTGACCGGGTCGCCGCATCATCGTTACAGATATTGCTTGTCAATCATATCAACCATGCCAATGAAATTGACGGTGAATTTCGTCGCGCGATGATGCGGCTTCGTATGGCCGGCGTCACCCTGCTTAACCAAAGTGTGCTGCTACGTGGCGTCAACAATAGTGCAAAAACCCTTGCTGACTTGAGTAACGCGCTGTTCGATGCCGGGGTAATGCCTTATTACTTGCATGTCCTGGACAAAGTTCAGGGCGCATCCCATTTTATGGTCGACGACGAAGAGGCTCGCGCAATTATGCGAGAACTACTGACGCTGGTTTCCGGCTATATGGTGCCAAAACTCGCGCGGGAGATTGGGGGAGAACCCAGTAAAACACCGCTGGATCTCGGATTAAAACAGCGCTAATCAAGTGGATCTGCCGGTTTTATCCGGCAGAGGAACGATGACCGGTGGACAAATGAAGGTCAGGTGCCACGCCTTATGATCGGGGCACCGAATGCCGTCAATTCGGGCACTTATAGACCTGGCCATTCATCTGGCTGTCTGTCGGGATAAAGCTCGACAGCAGATTCTGAGTCGGGCTGCTGACGCCGTAAATCACATTGCCGCCCATTTCCGCCGCATGGTTACGCAGCGCGTTTGCCGCACCGCGCATAGAACCGCCTTCATCGCCATTCTGCCCTGACAGCCAGTTACTTTGCTTACCGGTCGCGGTTCCTAATAACTGGCATTCCGAACCCGGTTTATCTTCAACAAAGCGCACATTCTGGCCACCGGAGGTCAGTTCGTTGCTGGTGCTGCAACCTGCTAACAATAATGCTGCGCCGACGATCCCTGCTACATATTTTATCTGCATGTTATTCCCCACGATCAATGAGCCGGACGCGCTGGCCCGGATGTACAACCTTATACTAAAAAGGTAGCAAAAAGAAAAACCCCCGAGCATTTCTGCCCGGGGGTTTCCTTATTACTAAGCGGTATAGCGCACGATTACATCATGCCGCCCATACCACCCATGCCGCCCATGCCGCCAGCAGCACCTAAGTCAGGCGCATCGGCTTTCGGCAGGTCGGTTACCATGCACTCGGTGGTGATCATCAGACCAGCAACGGATGCCGCATACTGCAGAGCAGAACGGGTCACTTTGGTTGGGTCCAGGATACCGAAATCGATCATGTTGCCGTATTCTTCGGTCGCGGCGTTATAACCGTAGTTACCTTCACCGCCTTTCACGTTGTTAGCCACAACAGACGGCTCTTCACCGGCGTTGGAAACGATCTGACGCAGCGGAGCTTCCATCGCGCGCAGCGCAACTTTGATACCCACGTTCTGGTCTTCGTTCTGCGCAGTCAGGCCAGACAGTTTAGCGGCGACGCGAACCAGCGCAACACCACCACCAGCAACCACGCCTTCTTCTACCGCAGCACGGGTCGCGTGCAGGGCATCATCAACGCGGGCTTTCTTCTCTTTCATTTCAACTTCGGTCGCAGCACCAACTTTGATTACTGCCACACCGCCTGCCAGTTTAGCAACGCGTTCCTGCAGTTTTTCGCGGTCGTAGTCAGAAGTCGCTTCTTCGATCTGCTTACGGATCTGAGAAACGCGGCCCTGAATCGCCGCTTCTTCACCCACACCATCAATAATAGTGGTGGTATCTTTGTTGATAACAATGCGTTTTGCCTGACCCAGGTCTTCCAGCGTCGCTTTTTCCAGCTCCATACCGATCTCTTCAGAGATAACGGTACCGCCAGTCAGGGTTGCGATGTCCTGCAGCATTGCTTTACGACGGTCACCGAAGCCCGGCGCTTTAACCGCAGCCACTTTAACAATACCACGCATGGTGTTAACCACCAGGGTCGCCAGCGCTTCGCCTTCAACGTCTTCAGCGATGATAACCAGCGGTTTACCCGCTTTTGCTACGGCTTCCAGAACCGGCAGCAATTCGCGGATGTTGGAGACTTTTTTGTCAGCCAGCAAGATATACGGGCTTTCCAGCTCAACAGCACCGGTGTCCGGTTTGTTGATGAAGTACGGAGAGAGGTAACCGCGGTCAAACTGCATACCTTCAACGACATCCAGCTCGTCTTCCAGACCGGTACCATCTTCAACGGTAATCACGCCTTCTTTACCGACTTTGTCCATCGCTTCCGCGATCAGTTTACCAACGGTTTCATCGGAGTTAGCGGAGATCGTACCAACCTGAGCGATAGCTTTAGAGTCAGAGCACGGTACAGACAGCACTTTCAGCTCTTCAACCGCGGCCTGAACGGCTTTATCGATACCACGTTTCAGATCCATCGGGTTCATGCCCGCCGCAACGGCTTTCAGGCCTTCAGCGATGATAGACTGAGCCAGTACGGTCGCGGTGGTGGTACCGTCGCCTGCCGCGTCATTCGCTTTAGAGGCCACTTCTTTCACCATCTGCGCACCCATGTTTTCGAACTTGTCTTCCAGTTCGATTTCACGTGCAACGGATACGCCATCTTTGGTGATGGTCGGTGCGCCGAAGGATTTGTCGAGAACAACGTTACGGCCTTTCGGGCCCAGAGTCACTTTAACTGCGTCTGCCAGTACGTTTACGCCGCGCAGCATTTTCACACGAGCGTCGTTACCGAATTTTACGTCTTTAGCTGCCATTTTACTTTTCCCTTAAATTCGTATGTTCAGTGTCGTTCGCGGATTACGCTTCAACAATTGCCAGAATGTCGTTTTCGGACATGATCAACACTTCTTCATTGTCGATCTTCTCGGATTTCACCCCGTAACCATCGTTAAAAATCACGATGTCACCAACTTTAACGTCCAGAGGCTGCACGGTTCCGTTTTCCAGAATGCGGCCCTTACCGACAGCGATGATTTCGCCACGAGTTGATTTTGTTGCCGCAGAGCCGGTCAGAACGATGCCACCTGCAGATTTGGTTTCAACTTCTTTACGTTTGACGATCACACGATCATGTAACGGACGAATACTCATTGATAGCTCTCCTTTGAGAAAGTCATTATCAGTTATGGATGACGCCGGTCCGCACACGGTTTTCCGGCTAGTGCACTGAGAGATGGGGATGGGGTTTCACCGCTTCAAGGGGAAAACAAAAAAAAATTTGTCTCCGTGTGGCGAAATACGCAAATTCGCGCGCTCTCCCCTGGCGCCATAAGTAAAAGTGATTGTGATACCATCCTGTTTTTACCGAGCACAAGGTTGAATCATGGGTGGTTTAAAACAGGAGTTGGGGCTTGCTCAAGGCGTGGGATTACTGTCCACATCATTACTGGGAACCGGCGTCTTTGCCGTCCCGGCGCTGGCTGCCCTGGTTGCCGGCGATAACAGCCTGTGGGCATGGCCGGCGCTGATTCTGCTGGTTTTTCCAATCGCAATCGTTTTTGCAACGCTGGGCCGCCACTTTCCCAGCGCGGGCGGCGTCGCACATTTTGTCGCCATGGCCTTTGGCCCACGGCTGGCGCGCGTCACCGGCTGGCTATTTTTATCGGTGATCCCCGTCGGGCTGCCCGCCGCCCTGCATATCGCCACTGGCTTTGGCCAGGCGCTTTTTGGCTGGCACGATAGCCAGTTATTGCTGGCCGAACTGGGAACGCTGGCGATTATCTGGTGGGTTGGCTCGCGCGGCGCCAGCTCCAGCGCCAATCTGCAAACGCTGATTGCCGTATTGATTGTGGCTTTAATCGTTGCCATCTGGTGGCGCGGCGATATAAACCCAACGCAAATCCCCTTCCCGGCCCCTTCTGATATCAGTCATTCGCAGCTTTTTTCTGCGCTCTCGGTGATGTTCTGGTGTTTTGTTGGTCTGGAAGCTTTTGCGCATTTGGCCGCGGAATTTAAGCAGCCAGAGCGTGACTTTCCTCGTGCGCTAATGATTGGCTTATTGCTGGCGGGCTCCGTTTACTGGGCCTGTACCGTACTGGTGCTGCATTTTCATGCTTTCGGCGAAGAGATGGCCGCCGCCGCGTCGCTGCCCAATATCGTGGTGCGCCTGTTCGGCGTTAAGGCGCTGTGGATTGCCTGCGTTATCGGCTACCTCGCCTGTTTCGCCAGCCTCAATATTTATATTCAGAGCTTTGCCCGCCTGGTCTGGTCGCAGGCGCAATACAAGCCAGACAGCTATCTGGCCCGACTATCGCCGCGGCAAATTCCGCGCAATGCCCTGAACGCGGTGCTGGGTTGCTGTGTAGTAAGTTCCCTGTGCATTTATGAGCTCAATATCAATCTTGATGCCCTGATCATCTATGCCAACGGCATCTTTATCATGATTTATCTGTTGTGCATGCTGGCAGGATGTCAGTTACTGCAGGGGCGTTATCGCATGCTGGCGGCGGTTGGCAGCGCGCTGTGTCTTCTGCTGCTGGCGATGGTTGGCTGGAAGAGCCTGTATGCATTAGTGATGCTGGTCGTGCTATGGCTGTTCTTGCCCCAGCGCAAGTTAGCCGTCAAACAACTGTAGGCCGGATGCGCATGGCGCTACCCGGCCCGGCCAATGTTAGTCCCGACGATCGTCTTTGTGATCCAGGCGATCGCGCTCCTCGTCTTTACGCTGAAACTCACCTTCAAAGGTATCGCCACTCCCCGTTCCCGCGCTAAATCCTCCCCCGGGCATCCGGCTAAAACGCAGATATGGCATCAGCTTCATCGTCAGATGCTTCTGCACCGGTGGCAACAGCAGCAGTAAACCCAGGAAGTCGGTAAAAAACCCCGGCAGTAACAGCAGCAAACCCGCAATAATCAATGACACACTTTTGATCATCTCCGCGGCCGGACTCTCCCCGGCCTCTATTTTTTGCTGCATCAGCATCAGGTTTTTAAAGCCCTGGTTTTTCACCAGCGATATCCCGACGACCGAGCTAAAGATCACCAGAATCAGGGTCAGCAATACACCGAGCACATGGGCGACCTGGATAAAGATCGATATCTCAATATAAACGTATAAAAAAACGGCAATTAACGGAATCCAACGCACCGGCGTCTCCTTCATTAACGGACGCCAGTGTTGGCCCCCGTAGTCAAAAATGTGCTATTCGCATAGCAAAGATCTTGGGTCAAAACGCGGTTTTTCAATCATCAAAAAAGCTTATTTTTTTCAAGAATAGAAAAGCGGTGATACATTTCACAGATTAATAATTCTTATCAGATCCGCTACATAATAAGTGATCGGGACGACGGATATTCGCTATCATCAGAATATAATCGTGGGCACCAGGCTTGTTGATGAAATAATCTGCGGCCAGAAAATGCGTCAGATTCCATAAATCCTGCGTATTTGGTGAATTCATAGGCAGCTTGAGAGAGAAGGTTCACATGTTAAACCACATTCGTATCGAAGAAGATTTGTTGGGTACCAGGGAAGTTCCAGCTGACGCCTACTATGGCGTTCACACTCTGAGAGCGATTGAAAACTTCTATATCAGCAACAACAAGATCAGCGACATACCTGAATTTGTCCGGGGTATGGTGATGGTGAAAAAAGCCGCGGCGTTGGCCAACAAAGAGCTGAAAACCATTCCTAAAAGCGTTGCGAATGCCATTATCGCCGCATGCGATGAGGTGCTGAATAACGGAAAATGCATGGACCAGTTCCCGGTTGATGTATTCCAGGGCGGGGCAGGCACTTCCGTGAATATGAACACCAACGAAGTGTTGGCAAACATCGGCCTTGAGCTGATGGGCCACCAAAAAGGTGAATATCAGTATCTCAACCCAAACGACCATGTTAACAAATGCCAGTCCACCAACGATGCCTACCCGACGGGTTTTCGTATCGCGGTCTACGCCTCTATCCTCAAACTGATTGATGCAATTAATCAGCTTGGCGAAGGCTTCCGGCAGAAGGCCGTTGAGTTCCAGGATATTCTGAAAATGGGCCGTACTCAGTTACAGGATGCGGTGCCCATGACCCTCGGTCAGGAGTTCCATGCATTCAACGTTCTGCTCAATGAAGAGACCAAATGCATCCTGCGTACCGCAGAACTGCTGCTGGAAGTCAACCTCGGCGCGACCGCGATCGGTACCCGTCTGAACACGCCGGAGGGTTACCAGCAGTTAGCGGTACAAAAACTGGCGGAAGTCAGCAACCTGCCGGTCATCCCCGCGGAAGATCTGATTGAAGCCACCTCCGACTGCGGCGCCTACGTCATGGTACACAGCGCCCTGAAACGTCTGGCGGTAAAACTCTCCAAAATCTGTAACGACCTGCGCCTGCTCTCTTCCGGCCCGCGCGCTGGTCTGAACGAAATCAATCTGCCAGAGCTGCAGGCGGGTTCTTCCATCATGCCGGCTAAAGTCAATCCGGTGGTCCCGGAAGTTGTCAACCAGGTGTGCTTCAAGGTTATCGGGAATGACACCACCGTCACGATGGCCGCCGAAGCCGGTCAGTTGCAACTGAACGTCATGGAACCGGTCATTGGCCAGGCGATGTTCGAATCTATCCATATTCTGACCAACGCCTGCTACAACCTGCTGGAAAAATGCGTCAACGGCATCACCGCCAACAAAGCGGTATGCGAAAGCTATGTCTACAACTCCATTGGCATCGTTACCTATCTCAACCCCTATATTGGCCACCACAATGGCGACATCGTCGGCAAAATTTGCGCCGAAACGGGCAAGAGCGTCAGGGATGTTGTGCTTGAGCGCGGGCTGCTGACCACTGCGGAGCTGGATGACATCTTCTCCGCGCAGAACCTGATGCATCCGGCCTATAAAGCGAAGCGTTATACCGATGAAAGTGAACAGTAAATTTCCAGATTAAACGTACAACGGGCATGTCAGCACTGACATGCCTTTTTTGTTCTTATTAGGTCATTAAATTACAACAAATTAATATCAACTTGCTAACAAACAAGGAAGACATCTATGTTTGGTGCAGAACTCATTATTGTCCTGCTGGCCATTTATCTGGGAGCCAGACTCGGGGGTATCGGCATCGGTTTTGCCGGAGGACTCGGCGTCCTCGTCCTTACCCTTGTTTTTCAAATCAAACCCGGGGCGATCCCCTTCGACGTCATTGAAATCATTATGGCGGTTATCGCTGCTATCGCCGCGATGCAGGTCGCCGGAGGAATGGACTATCTGGTCAGCCTTGCCGAACGCATGCTGCGGCGTCATCCTAAATACATTACCTTTCTCGCCCCGCTGGTCACCTGGTTTATGACCGTGCTGGCCGGAACCGGGCATACCGCTTTTTCTACGTTGCCGGTTATCACCGAAGTGGCGAAAGAACAGGGGATCCGTCCCTCACGCCCGCTCTCCATTGCCGTGGTCGCCTCACAGATTGCGATTACCGCCTCGCCGATTTCTGCGGCGGTGGTCTTTTTTGCCGGCATCCTCGAACCACTGGGCGTCAGCTACCTGACGCTACTGGCAATCTGCATTCCGGTCACCCTCGTCGCCGTCATGCTCACCGCCATCGTGTGTAACTTCCTCGGCAGCGAACTGAAAGACGACCCGGTCTATCAGGAGAGACTGGCCAAAGGGGAAGTCAAACTACGCGGCAGCCAGGTTTTTGAACTTAAGCCACACGCCAGACGCTCAGTCTTGCTGTTTCTGGTTGGTATCGTGGCGGTAATGTTCTACGCCACCGCCATCAGCGATACTGTCGGCCTGATCAAGAATCCGGTCCTGCCGCGTAATGAAGCGATCGTGGTATTTATGCTGACCATTGCGGCGCTGATTAGCATCACCTGTAAAATTGATACCGGAGAGGTGCTCAACGCCAGTACCTTTAAGTCCGGGATGAGCGCCTGCGTCTGCGTTCTCGGCGTTGCCTGGCTGGGCGATACGTTTGTCAAAGCCCATATTAGCGATATTCAGGCCGTCGCGGGCGACCTGCTGCACAACTATCCGTGGCTGCTGGCGGTGGTGCTGTTTTTCGCCGCGACCCTGCTTTATTCCCAGGCCGCCACCACCAAGGCGTTGATGCCTGCAGCGCTCCTGCTGGGCGTCACGCCGCTGACCGCCATCGCCTCGTTCGCCGCCGTTTCTGCGCTGTTCGTCCTGCCGACCTACCCAACCCTGCTGGCGGCAGTCGAAATGGATGACACCGGCTC
Source organism: Klebsiella indica (assembly GCF_005860775.1). GTDB lineage: Bacteria > Pseudomonadota > Gammaproteobacteria > Enterobacterales > Enterobacteriaceae > Klebsiella > Klebsiella indica. The sequence continues at coordinate 88,871 of NZ_VCHQ01000002.1, read as the reverse complement.
AACCCGCATTGGCAAATATGTCTTTAACCATGCTTTCCTGATCCCTGGCGTGATCGCCATTGCGCTGTGTGTGATCCTCGGGTTTATTTTTGGCGGCATCATGTTATAAATCTCAACAAATTCGGGCCAGATCCTGGCCCGTTTCGCTAATCTCCCCTTATTTTGCGTGCTATAGTGCCTCTTTTCGCTGATACGAGGTTCACGATGACGACGCCTGATGCTGTTGTTGTACTCTGTACTGCACCGGATGAAGCAACCGCCCAGGAACTGGCGGCCAAAGTGCTGGCGGAAAAACTCGCCGCCTGCGCGACGCTCTTGCCGGGAGCGACTTCGCTTTACTATTGGGAAGGGAAACTGGAGCAGGAGTATGAAGTACAAATGCTGCTAAAAACCGACCTCTCCCATCAGCAGGCGCTGCTGGACTGCCTGAAGTCCCATCACCCGTATCAAACCCCTGAACTTTTGGTTCTGCCCGTTATTCACGGAGACAACGATTACCTCTCATGGCTCAACGCATCATTACGCTGATCCTGCTGCTGTGCAGCACATCGGCCCTTGCCGGGCTGTTCGACGCCCCTGGCCATTCGAACTTTGTTCCTGCCGATCAGGCTTTCGCTTTTGATTTTCAGCAAAATCAACATGATATCAATCTGAGCTGGCAAATTAAGGAGGGGTACTACCTTTATCGCAAACAGATCAAACTGACCTCGGCCAATGCCACCTTTGGCGCCCCCGCCATGCCCTCAGGGGAATGGCATGAGGATGAGTTCTACGGCAAGAGCGAAATTTACCGTCATCGCCTGACAATACCTGTCACCCTGACAGAGGCTGCCGCTGGCGCGACCCTCACCGTGACGTATCAGGGATGTGCGGATGCGGGTTTTTGCTATCCGCCGGAAAGCAAAATCGTGCCGCTTGGCAAAGCGCTCCCGCTCACCGATCGCGCAACATCCGCCGTACAGCCGAAGCTGAATCCACCGCTGCCGCTGGAAACGCGCCCTGCGTTACCGGTAGAGTCTCCGCCCGTACTTCCGCGTCCCGCAGCGGATACCCCTGGTTCCCATCTGCCCTTTAGCGCGCTCTGGGCGCTATTAATCGGTATCGGCATCGCCTTTACTCCCTGCGTTCTGCCAATGTATCCGCTGATTTCCGGCATCGTCCTGGGCAGTAAACAGCGACTCACGACGCCCCGTGCGCTGCTGCTGGCATTTATCTACGTCCAGGGGATGGCGTTAACGTATACCGCGCTGGGTCTGGTGGTCGCCGCTGCCGGTCTGCAGTTCCAGGCGGCATTGCAGCACCCTTATGTGCTGATCGCCTTGTCTGTGGTATTTATTATACTGGCGCTGTCGATGTTTGGGCTGTTTACTCTCCAGCTACCTTCGTCTCTGCAGACGCGTCTGACGCTGATGAGCAATCAACGTCAGGGCGGTTCGCCGGGCGGCGTATTCACGATGGGAGCGATTGCCGGGCTCATCTGCTCGCCCTGCACTACCGCACCACTGAGCGCTATTCTGCTGTATATCGCCCAGAGCGGTAATCTGTGGCTGGGCGGAGGAACACTCTATCTCTACGCGCTGGGTATGGGGCTGCCGTTGATTCTGGTGACCGTCTTTGGCAATCGCCTGCTACCCAAAAGCGGCCCGTGGATGGCTCACGTCAAAACAGCCTTTGGCTTTGTGATCCTCGCCCTACCGGTATTTTTGCTGGAGCGTATCGTCGGTGACCTATGGGGTCTACGGCTTTGGTCTCTGCTTGGCGTTGCCTTCTTTAGCTGGGCGTTTATTACCTCACTGAGCGCCCCTCGCTCATGGCTGCGTATCGTGCAGATAGCGATGCTTGGCGCCGCGCTGGTTAGCGCGCGTCCATTGCAGGACTGGGCTTTCGGCGAGCCGGTCGCCCAGCGACAGGCTCATCTGCAATTTACCCGCGTCAGCAACGTCGATGAGCTCAACATTGCGCTGGGCCAGGCTAAAGGTAAACCGGTGATGCTCGATCTCTACGCTGACTGGTGCGTGGCCTGCAAAGAGTTTGAGAAATACACGTTTAGTTCGCCTGATGTCCAACAGGCGCTACATGAGACGGTGCTGCTGCAAGCGGATGTCACAAAAAACAGCGTGGAAGAAGCGGCGCTGCTGAAGCACCTGCAGGTGCTCGGCCTACCCACAATTCTGTTCTTCAATGAACAGGGCGAGGAACAGCCCGCACGACGTGTCACCGGGTTTATGGACGCCGCGGCATTCATCGCCCATTTGCGCGATCGGCAACCGTGAGCAACACTTGAGGAGAGAAAATGGAGGAGAAGACCGTGCAACGTGAAGATGTCCTGGGTGAAGCCATCCGAATCCTCGAAATCGACGGTATTGCTAACACCACGCTGGAAATGGTCGCCGAACGTGTGGCTTACCCGCTTGATGATCTCAAACGTTTCTGGCCAGACCGCGAAGCGCTGCTGTATGACGCGCTGCGCTACCTCAGCCAGCAAGTCGACGCCTGGCGTCGCCAGCTCTTACTGGACACGTCGCTAAGCGCAGAACAGAAACTGTTAGCCCGTTATAGCGCGCTGACCACATGCGTAAGCAACCATCGCTATCCAGGCTGCCTGTTTATTGCCGCCTGCACTTTCTATCCGGATGCCGGACATCCCATTCATCAGTTGGCGGAGCAGCAAAAGCAGGCTTCACTGGCCTATACCCATGAACTCCTCAGCCAGATGGAAGTTGACGATCCAGAGATGGTCGCCAGGCAAATGGAGCTTATCATTGAAGGCTGCCTGGGCCGCCTGCTGATCAAGCGCAGCCAGAGCGATGTCGATACCGCACGACGCCTGGCGGAAGACATTTTACGTTTTGCGCAGTGCCGAATGGGTGGAGCTTTAACCTGATTCCGATATCTTAACGGTTTCGTCGCGCATATAATTTGCCTTTTACCGATATGCTGACAGGGTTTTATATGCGCTCTTTTCTTTGGGTCGCCATCATGGGGCTGTGTTCCGCACCGCTTCTGGCCGCCCCTCCGCAAGGTTTTTCTTTCGCGTATAAAGACTGGGAACTTGCCTGCGACAACACAGGCACCTGCCGCGCCGCAGGTTATGGCACGACACCTGGTGAAGTCAGCGTCCTGCTCACCCGTAACGCAGGCGCGGCACAGCACGTCAGCGCCGTCGCCACCTTCGCTCAAACCGAGCATGATATTCCGCCGGATGCCACGGTGAATCTCTTCATCGATGATCAGGATAACGGTACGCTTGACGCCACCGACGACAGCCATTTCCGCTTTGATGATACGCAGACAGCGGCCTTGATTCAGGCCCTGGAGCACAACGGTAAAATTGAGCTTGCGCTTAACGACGAACATAAGCTTCTCTCCAGCGCAGGCAGCAGTGCGGTATTCCTGAAAATGGATGAATTCCAGCAGCGTCTGGGTACCGCCGATGCGCTGCTACGTAAAGGCGACGCCGATGATGACAACACTCTGGCGGCGGCGCCCGCTCCCGAAATCATCGCCGCGCCGGTCATCCACAACGCAACAGCGATAGCGTTGACGACAAAACAAAGGAAGAAACTCCTGCCGTTGCTGGTTCCTCAGCTAAACAGTCATTGTGACGACTGGAAAAATGAGGAAATTCCAACTCAGGAACGCCAGCTCACTGCAACCCCGCTGGATAAAAACCACACATTGATTCAGGCCCTCTGCTGGCGCGCAGCCTATAACGACGGCTACGCCATGTGGGTCGTCGACAAAGCGCGTCTGACCCAACCTCAGCTCGTGGCCACTGACGCCTCCAGCTATGCCGACGGTGTTATCACCTTCTTCCACAAAGGCCGCGGTATCGCCGACTGCATCAGCGGTGAAGAGCGCGTATGGGATGGTAAAACATTTGTGCAGAGCCTGAAATACACCACCGGCGCTTGCCGGGAAATCGCTCCCGGCGGAGCGTGGATGCTGCCTACGTTTGTCAGTCAGGTGATCCCAAAGCAGCAGAAAGATGCCGATAACAACGCGCTGAAGGCGTTATACGACGCCGTGTTAAAAGAGCAAAAAATCAATCCGGAGATGGATCTGAATAAAATCGCCGAACAGTTTCCGCTAAGTGGCCATATCAGCCATTTTACGCTCGCCTATGTAGATGACTCTTTGGTCTCAACGAGCAAACCCTCCGCCGATATCAGCGATGACGAGTGGCAGGCATTTCTCCGGTCCGACATCAGCGCCGACTCTGAAAACGGCAAAGTCAGTTTCACGCTTGTCGACCTCGACGGTGACGGCAAACGTGATTTAATCATCGACAGCTACGTCGGCGGTAGCGGGCTCTTTAGCTATACCGGCGTATTAAAACGCGATGACGATACGTTTGATGCGGTGAATAGCGACGACAGCGGGAACGGCGATGACTTTGACGCGGGCGTCCCCGGTGCGATCTATTCTCTTAACGAACGCGGCGCGAACCAGTGGAGCCACTGGGTACGAATTAATGGCCAGGTGTATGCGCTCTGGTATAACGGTCAGTTTGGCGAAGATAATCTCTATCTGTTGCGTCCGTTTAGTTCCTCCAGCGGCACGCCTGCAGTGACTATTCGCTACCGCTATACCCTCAATGACATCAGATCGCCGGAAAAAGACCAGCCCCTGACGCCCGCGCTAAATCGCAGGGAAAAATCGGATTTACTGAAGTCGCTGGAAGTCATGCAGGGCAGTCTGTTAAAGGATAAACCGCAGAGCGACAGTGATGCCCCCATTTGCCCTATTCCTCCCGGAACCTCATCCGACGATGCGAATAACTATTACAGCGGCGTAGCCTCTAACTATATTTACGAAACCGTGGCATATATCCCGGTCTGGCTAAACGATAAATGTTTTATCGGTACCATATTTAGCCACCACGGCGCATACCGTCACGGCGTTGATGCGGAAATCACGATCAGCTCGCCGCGAGATGATGAGGACGTCGTTGGCGACTACATCATCTCCGGGCTACGCCGCGCAATTTCAGTAACCCACAGCTGGAAAATCCGCGAAGGTGATAACGGTATGATGTAATTTCGGGCAAAAAAGCGCATTCAGATGCAGAATTGCCGCAAAGTTAAGCAACCGGGAGATAAATCGAGAAATTTGATTGACGGAGCGTACGGATTACGGTTTAATGCGCCCCGTTGCCCGGATAGCTCAGTCGGTAGAGCAGGGGATTGAAAATCCCCGTGTCCTTGGTTCGATTCCGAGTCCGGGCACCAGAATTTAGTTTCATGGCATTCCCGTAAGTCCTGAAACGTTAGAAAATCAGTAAGTTAAAGAAACCTGATGGTACTGAAAAGTTCCGTCAGGTTTTTTGACATCCCGAGTTTTTGGGGGCTTAATTGGGGGCCTGTTGGTTCGATAAACTCTGGAGCCCCCGCCATGCCACTCACCGATACCGCCATCCGCAATGCAAAACCGCTCGATAAACCTTACAAGTTCAGCGACGCGCAGGGCCTGTACCTGCTGATTAAACCCAACGGCTCTAAACTCTGGCAACTCAAGTACCGCTTTGGCGGCAAGGAGAAGAAGCTGGCGTTTGGCGCTTACCCGACCGTTACGCTGGCGAATGCGCGCAAGCTGCGTGAAGAAGCCCGCGCCGTACTCAGCGCGGGTGACGATCCGGGGGTAAAAAAGCAGCAGGAAAAGCAGGCAAAGAAAAGCGGTAATACCTTTGAAGAGATCGCCCGTAAATGGGTGGCAGGGAATATCCGCTGGACTGAGGCACACGCCGCCAAAGCCCTGCGCTCGCTGGAGCTGCACGTATTTCCACTGATTGGAAAAATTCCCGTTGCCGACCTGAAAACCGCCGATCTGCTGATCCCGCTACGGGTGGCGGAGCGAAAAGGCAATCTGGAGACCGCCGCACGGATCCAACAGCGCACCACGGCGATCATGCGTTATGCGGTGCAGGAGAGCCTGATCGCCAGCAATCCAGCTAACGATCTTACCGGCGCCATCGCGCCGCCGCCGAAAAACCATTACCCCGCCCTGCCGCTGGAGAAAATGCCGGAGTTGCTGGAGCGCTTCGAGAGCTATTCCGGCAGACTGTTAACCCGTCTGGCGGTGCAGCTTAACCTGCTGATCTTCATTCGCTCCAGCGAGCTGCGCTTTGCCCGCTGGGCGGAGATCGATCTGGATGGCGCAATGTGGACCATCCCCGCCGGGCGTGAGCCGATCCCGGGTGTGCGCTATTCAGAGCGCGGCGCGAAGATGAAAACGCCACATCTGGTGCCACTGTCAAAACAGGCGGTGACGGTGCTGAAACAGCTAAAACTGCTGTCCGGGAGTAGCGAGTTACTGTTTCCCGGCGACCACGATCCGCGTAAGCCGATGAGCGAAAACACCATCAACAAGGCGCTGCGGGTGATGGGCTACGACACAAAGGTGGACGTCTGCGGTCACGGTTTCCGCACGATGGCCTGTAGCGCGCTGATCGAGTCCGGGCGCTGGTCGAAAGACGCGGTTGAGCGGCAAATGAGCCATCAGGAGCGTAACAACGTTCGCGCCGCGTATATCCACAAGGCAGAGCACCTCGACGAGCGCACGCAGATGATGCAGTGGTGGTCGGACTATCTCGACGCCTGTCGGCAGAAGTTTGTTGCTCCATATCGGTATGACAGACAGGTTCAGGTGGCCTGAGCACATTAATAAACCATGCAGGAAAGCAGATCTCAGCCGGATCTGCTTTATTATTTGCCGCAGCCCCAAATCCATTGAGTTGCGCCAGTTCTGGCCCTTTCAGCCCTTTGGCCTTTTCCGGTCTGGCGCTGTTACCCTTAGCGCTCCTTTACCCCTTCGGCCTTTTGCTTTTCATGATTACACCAGAACAGGAAATTATTCCTCTTCCCGTCGCCCGTAAACCTGCGCCACATACCGCCCGCGCCCGTCGCCGTGGCCCAAATTCATCGCGGTCAGCGCCAGCGCTTCTTTTTCGCTGAATCCCTGCGCCAGATAGTGACGGAGCGCATCCTGCGTCCAGGCATAACGCAACGAGTGCGGTGTGTAATCGCCTGTTAGACCAGCTTTTGCAATCTCTCCCCTCCAGTAATTCATCGCTTTCTGGAGATTGGGTCGGTCAATCAGCCTGCCGTTGAGTTGCTCTGCGACAGATAAGGCGTTTTCCAGCGCTTTTTTGACTGCGCCAGCATCCTGAATAATGGTTTCACGCGAACGATGGCCTTTGGTGCCAAATATCACCGTCAGTCGGGTTTCGCCGCTCTCCAGCGCCTGTTTCCACGTTTTCAATGACTGACAACACTGTACCGCTTCCTGTGAGCGCAGCCCCATCAGCCTTGCCAGTTCCAGCGTTGCTGCCAGCCCGGCGTCTTTGTCACGGGCGGCTTCCAGCACCTGCTGATAATACTCCGGCGTGATGGCCCGGTTGGTGCCGTGACGGGATACGCCAGCCAGCCCTAACGATTGATTGGTCAGCCGCTCATGTTCTGCCACCTGCTTGCGTCCGGCCTGTTGCAGCACACCACGCAGTGCGGCCATTTCGTTTTGCAGCGTCCGTTTACCGATCTCCTGCACCAGACGCGCCTGAATATAGCATTCAATATGGCGAACCTTGACCTGTTCCACCCGCTGGATCTGGATATTCAGCGAGCGTAAATGGCGGCTGAACCGCTGCACAATGTGAATGCGGTCACTCACCGTTTTAAAACTGCCGCCCGCTTTTTTCGCCAGCGCCTTCATTTCACCACCTAATTTGCCCATAGCTACCCCTTGCCGCTTGATAAAAAGCACAATCTGGCCCCGGCGTATGCTGTGTGGCTGCGCCAGAACGATACCTTCACGCCGGGGTGGCAGGTTGTTGAGGTGTAGGGAGTTTCAGACTGTACGCGGTACAGACTGCCTGCGTGAGCAGGAAATTCTCCGGGGCGTCATGCCCCCCTCGGTATCGATCTTTTTCTCCTTTTCTGAACCGACAGCAGCCTGAAAACGGCGTGTCAGTGTGGGGGATTGAGGGCGCAGGCCAGATTTTCCGTGGCTTGCGTCGGCGTGGTGGAATGGCGTCACTTGCGCCCGTAATACGGGACTCAAGTGACGCCCGGTCAGATGTCGTGCTCTGAGAGGGCACATTCTGGTGCAGTTTTACGGCCACGCGGCAGCAAATGCCTTACGGCAATGCAGGCCGCAGCCCGTAAAGCAAAAGGCGCTGATGTGGCAGCAGGTAGAGGGTTTACCGGAAAGTTTCCGGTGTGGTGAAACAACGATCAGTGAACTGGCACAGGTAAAAGGCGCTGAAATTCAGCAGGTGTAAGCGAGCCGTGAAATCGGGTGATTTCCGGTTATGTGGAATGACAGCCGATGAACTGGCGCAGTTAAAGAATGCATCGTGTATGAACTTCGGGCCTCCGCCGCGATGTTCTGCGACCCGGTGTTTGCAGAGGTCTGCACCGGTAAAGGGATCAACCGTCCTGACGGAACAGGTGCTTCTTTCAGGTTCCGAAGCAAAGGGCGCTGTCAACGACAGCATAGAGCAGAAGGGAGATTATACCCGGTTTGCACGGATGAAAAGGGGAAACCTTTTTTCTGGAAATTGAGTTGTTTGTGGATTTTTTCGTCATTCTGTGAATGACAGCCTGCCGCGCTTCGCTTGTCTTCTCCCGATCTTCCGCCAGCATAAGCTGACAGAAGATCGGGAGAGTTTGTTTTAACGTGGTCTGAGGTAACGGGAAGGCCAGATTTGCTCTGGCGCAATACCCAACGCTTCGGCGATCAGCCTTTCACCTTTGGGCCAGTGCCTGATCAGCGCATTTGCCAGCGTGGAAGATGCCAGCCCTGAATTGCGGGAAACGGCTGAAAGAGACGTCCCGCGCTTTTTCAGTGCCGCAATTATGTCGGCTGAATGCCAGTCCGGTTGCATCATGCCGCCACCCCATCAATAAACTTCACGCCGTCGGCGGTACGCAGCCAGCGCGGGGCTTTCATTTCCGCCGCGAAGTAATTGATCAGGTCGTACAGCAACCAACTCAGGAATTTCTCCGTTTCTGAGGAAAACCCCTGCCCCGCCAGCGTCTGCGTCAGGGCAAGGCAATAGCTACAAAGCTCTGTGCATTCTGGCCCAAACTCGGGGGAATTCGCCGGGAGGGTATCGACGGTCAGGCTTTCAACAAGATGGGGCGGGACGGGCTCTAACAGCGTGGGCTGGAGCAGCGTCAGAGCGGCGTTGAGTCTGCCGCAGAGCGCCATTTTTAACGCGATATCTTTACTTTCAATCAGGGTTTCAGCGAAGTTTTCGCAGTGACTGGCAAGGACGGTGAAATCCGTGGCGGCGTTGAAGGGAACAGAAAGTAACGGGTGTGTTTGAGTGGGGATCGTAGCCATGGTGGCAGCCTCCAGTAAGTGATTGTTTGAACCACCACCGAAGAGACCAATCTTACGGGTGGTGGAACCGGACGGAGTTGGTCTTACCGGCCTTACTGGACACCGGCGCGTCTTGCGACGCCTCCGCCCGGCCCACCATTGAGATGTAGCCGGATGAACGACATAAAAAAGACGCAAAGCGCGTCATATGTCGCCAGTAAGGAATATCTTCAGGAGACCAATCCCGGCACCTGAATTTGCAGGTGCGAGTAAAAGATACCGCGATTAGCGGTTAACAGCAAGTGAGGTTATGGAAGGCAGATCGCAGAAATAACACTCTCTTACCTGCAAAACTAATCGTTCGTCTTTTGCATCAAACAAAAGACTAAAGTTTCTTTTTTTCCATTTTATTCAATAAGTAATCGTGAATATAATCCAGAAAACACATCTTGAGGATCTGAATATGAGGATCACCGCGACCCAAATCGAACAGTGGGCAGACACAAGAGACGCCCAGGGAATATTGCCCATTTTGATCCGGCGATTAATCAGTGCGACCACAACAATAACAGCATTGAGTATGCCCGGCGGTGATTCTGTTTCAGGCAGCGGCTGGGATGGTATTGTCCAGGCTGACAAAGGCAATATCTGGGTTCCTGGTGGTTCCTCTTTCTGGGAAATGGGCTGTTCCTCCGACATCATTACTAAAGCCCGCTCAGATTTTCGGAAACGAAATCAACAAATTTCACCACAGGAAGCGGCTCAAAGCCGCTTCGTTTTCGTATCACCACGTCGGTGGCCAAAAAAAGATAACTGGCTCAAAGAAGCCCGGGCTGAAAATATCTGGTCCGACGTTTATGCATTTGATGCTGACGATCTGGAGACGTGGCTGGAAAACGTGCCGGCTGTAGCTCTCTGGTTCGGTGAACTAACGGGCCATACTGGCGCAGGCATTGAATCTATTTCCCATTTCTGGGAACGATGGCGCACGCAGTCACAATTTCCGTTAACAAAAGAAACCTTACTGGCGGGTAGAGAAGAAGAAAAAAATACGCTGAACGGCTTTCTGTCAGAGAAAAAAGAACAAATTATTATCCGGGCAGACAGTCAGGAAGAGGCTATCGCTTTTGCCTGTGCCAGCTTGATAGAAATGGGGCATGAAAATATAGCAGCCTGTATAACTACTGATGATGGATGGCGCTTTATTGATAAAAATCCCTCAATTCAGCTTTGTCTGGCGATGAACAGTGATATTTCCAGACAAAGCCGATGCCAGCCTGAACGAACTGTTTTTATTCCATTTTCCCTAGGCGATCATAATACAACAGGCAATAAGCGAAGCGATACTATTACACTGGAACGTCTTCCCCGAAGCGATTTTGAAGAGAAGCTCATTGCTTTGGGAGAAGAAGAATCCGATGCAAGGCGGTTATCACGAACAACCGGGCGGTCCTGGTCAGTTTATCGACGCCTTAGGGCCAGAAACCCGACAATTTCATCTCCCGTATGGCTGACCACATCGCCAGCAAAAGCGTTAATCACGTTGACTCTGGTGGGGTGCTGGAATGGCAAAAAGGAAGGCGATAAATATTGTATTGAAACGATTGCACAAAAAGATTACGAAGAACTGGAACAGGAACTACGCGAAATATCTCTTCGGGATGACTCTCCGGTTTTACAGATTGGTGATGTATGGAAAGCAAAATCGCCCATTGAGCTATTGTATCAGCTTGCCCCCCGGCTAACAGAAAGTCAGCTCGAACGTTTCTTCTTGGTTGTAAAACAAACGCTGCTTAAACCTAATCCGGCCCTGGAGCTTAAAAACGAAGATCGCTGGATGGCATCTATCTATGGAAAAGTTCGTTCAGAATCAGATTTTATTCTGAAATCAATCGCTGACTCACTGGTGAAGCTCAGAATCTACGCTGAAAGCAGTGAAGGGATTAATTCAGACTTCATCATTGCTGCCATCGACAATCTGGTTAGAGATCTGTTGATGGATGCCGATGGTGAGAGATGGCTGTCATTAACAGACGTATTATGTTCGTTAGCTGAAGCATCACCAGAGGTGTTCTTAAAATCCATAGAAACAAGCTTGCAGTCAACAGAGGTTGCCGTTACTCGCCCACTAACGGAAACGAGTGAAAGCACTGGCTTTGGTATGCGTTGTTGGCATGCTGACTTATTACATGCGCTGGAAATCCTGGCATGGAATCCAAGGCGATTATTCAGAGTCAGCCTTATTCTGGCAACGCTATCATCATTAAGAATTCAGGGAAACTGGGCCAATACGCCGGAAAATACCCTGAAATCGTTGCTCAGGCCCTACTGGCCTCAAACAATGGCTACTGATGAACAAAGACTTATCGTACTTGATATGCTTATCAAAAAACACGAGAGCATTGTCTGGCATTTTCTCTATGAACAAACCGATCCTATGGGTGGTATGTATATGGAAAATGCCAGACCAAAATGGCGGGATGATGATGCTGGCAGTGCACAAATGAGGGGGATTTTTCTTAGTGCATATTATTCTGCACTGGGTGAGCGAATACTGGATCTGGCAGAAAATAATGCTGAAAGAATAGCAGCTCTTATCAGGCGAATAGATCATTTTGAAGGTGCCTATCAGGAAAGGCTTATTGCATTAATTAAAAGCACAATTTCTTTTTCTGATGGAGATAAGGAAATTGTGAGGGAAGCACTGTATCACTATCTGAACTGGCATAATTCGTATAATACAGATGGAGATAAAAAAAGCAGAGCGGTTGCAGAAAACCTCATGGCATTTGTCAGTTTATTCACTATCCAGGATATTATTCTTGATAAACGTCGATTGTTCACCTCTCAATATCCTACATTGGCTGAAGGGAGTGAGAGAGATTATAAGGAACATAGCAAAGAAATAATTAAAATGCGAACCAGCGCAATAGAAGAGATATATTCCATGCAAGGATGGAATGGAATTTCATCTCTATTTTCAGTAGCACAATCGCCGTCTGTAATAGGTGAATCCTTAGCTACCTGCAACTTAAATTTAATGGATTCATTCTCATGGATTATTGAAAAATTCAAAGACAATGGTTTCCCATTTCACGATCCATTGATAAGTTCATTTTATACCTGGCTCCCTGAAGAAAAAAAACTTATTTTGTTAAATTCTCAAGAGTTCAAAAATGAGATGGATAGTGATGAAAAAATTGCTGCATTCCATTCAGTACTCCCACCTAATATGGCTACATGGCACAACCTTACAAATTATCCTGAAAACGCTCAAATACTGTACTGGAAGGGAATAAACTTTCCACACATCTGGAGTGACGATACTGATGAAATTGATTACTTTATCGGAAAAATGATGCTTTCTGATAGATATATATCCGCATTTAATCTCGTAAAACATCGTATGGAAAAGGTTTCCTGGCAAAACCTATTGAAACTGTTAAACGGATTCCGAACTACCGCTGAAAAAGACGTACCAATGCCAGATGGTTGGCATTTGTCCAAGGCTGTAGAATATCTTGAATCGTCAGGACAGGTATCGCGTTTAGATTTGGCCTTACTGGAATTCTTCTTTTTCACAGCGTTTAGAAGTTGTGAGAAAGGAGCAAAAAACCTCTACGCGGAATTACTTTGCAATCCACCACTTTTCATGCAATTAATATGCCTTGCTTATAAACCAGAATCCGAGAAAGAGTATAAGCAAGATGAATCCTTAATGGCTGCGGCACAACAAGCAGGCAGAGTTCTGAATCAAGGAAAAGGGATCCCCGGTCTGAAACCGGATAATAATATTGATGAAGTCGTATTTAATAACTGGATTAAGGAAGTTAGGAAACTGGCGACAGAAAATGACAGAAGCAATACTACCGATTATATAATCGGCGAATGGCTATCCCGCTCAAAAATTATAAATAATGCACCATGGCACAGCATAATAATCAAAGAGTTACTGGAGGAAACAGAACGGGATGAAATCAGAGAAGGTTTCTATTTTGGTACTATTAATAGCCGTGGCACAACAGTAAGAGCTTATTATGAAGGCGGTGATAAAGAACGAAAACTAGTTGACCAGTACAAAGAAATTGCCAACCAGCTATATTTTACTCATCCCAAACTAGCAAGTGTCTTTGATGATCTTGCTTCACATTATGATTTTGATGCTGCAAATAATGATCGGCATGCAAAGTTAAGACTTGAAGGATATTAAATCCAACACATCGATACACTTAGTTCTCAAAAGGATTTTAAAATGGGAAAGAACAGCAAAGCAAAACGAGATTTAAAAAAGAAAAAAAGCAATAACAAATCCAGAGAAAAATCCCCTGGCAAGGGAAATAGAAACTATGAGGACGTTATGCCAAAAATAAAAGATAATTTAACATCTGTTTATAAAGAGTACAACCTCGCAGAACTTTTTCTCACATTAAGTATTTCCGAATTATGGCTACCTAATATCTCATCACCTGTAAAACACACTATAGCTTTCAACACACTGCTCTCCATGGATGTTAGTACATTTAATAACCAAAAGGAACTTAAAACATATCAACAAGCAAGCGAATTTTTTAGCATTATTTATAAGATATTACCTGACATTCCTCAAATGGAAGACTTTGTCCCTGAACAAGACTGGGGGAAAATAAGAATACCATGGGGGGATAATATTTATAGAATTTTTTACGGTAGCTCAGTCGAACGCTTATATGATTATATTCAAGCTTTTGGAATTAGATACGCAGAATATCCAATTATCCTTAAGCAAATGGACAATGTTCTTATTTTACAGGATAAGTTTTTATCAAGCATAAATCCAGTTGACACACTCTCAGAGCAAGAGTTCTCGCCCGGCCATGTCGAAATCCCCCCAGAAACGTTCTGGAAAGCTTGTCAGCAGGCGTTAACGGATACAAGTCATGCCTTTGAACAATTAATAAGTCAGACAGAAAAAATATTTATTAAAAAATCCGGGGAGTTTAAAAGCATTAACTCCCTCTCTGAATTATCAAATGTAATAATGGAAGGTTTAGCACTCCCTGCTATTGGCGTCAGCATTGATAATCGTGTTTATCCATTGTCATTCAGGAATATGGCAAATGTAATTATTGAGCACTACGCTTCCAAAAAAATGGATATCGATTGTTCTGATGCCATTTCAAATTTCATATCACAGCGTTTTGAAAGCATAATTGAGGAACCATTTCTGCTTCTGAGCAAAAAAAAGGTCCTACCTTATAAATTCTCAGGATTATTACAGGGTAATGATAAGTTTTATTTATTTGCTCTTTTTGATATTGATTCAGCAAGTAAGTTAAAAAATATAGAAGAAGACGTTTTTAAACTTTTTAATCAAGGTGAATGGGCTTTATCACCTATTTCATCATCACAATTGTTAGGTATTCGAAATGGCTCAGGGGAACAACTATCAATTAATGATATTGAATTTATTTTCATAAATTCTAATCTTACTACTGCCATGCATTTTTTTGAGCCACCGCGACTAAAATATAGTTACCATATTCTCTTTTTGACAGAATTTATTGCATTATTTGACTCAATAGATAATCTAAATGAACTATCATTGTTTTTTTCATATTTAGATCAAAATAAATCAAAAATAAATCCGTTTCTTATTTCAACAATAGATAAGTTTGCATCATTCAAAGGAACTCATTCTGTATTAGAAGATGGTGCCATAAATTTTAACATGATTACTCTTGACCCTCATTGGGGTTCTAATTGGAGATATGAAGAACTGGAAAAATACTGGTCACAGGTTCCCTCAAATTTCCCTGATGCCAATGTGAAATGGAACATCAGTAATAGTTACCAAGGAAATATTTCATTAATATCGAAAAGTCATTTCTATGTATCCTGGTCTACAACGATTAATAATTGCACAATTCATTTTTGTGCCGATTGCAAGCCATTACTAAATGAAGATCATCTTAACGGTCAGCTTCTGACATTATTTTTAGAATGTGCCAGTGATGCTTTATCGCAACGAAAAGATATTTTAAAAAATATATCATTCCAGAACATAGACAGAATCACCGTTCATTGTGCTGTTAACAAAAAATACCTGGTAAATAGTAATTCTGATATTGCAGAACATGTTTCCCCTGAGCTGTTCACTCATACATCGTTAATTAATAATTATAATTCTTCTGTGAACATACAAATTTGCATTAATTTACCTTTCATGCAACATCGTCTTAACAGACCTAAAAATGCCAGTTTCCAAGCTGATGTCTGCATTGCATTCTTACAATTGCTATCCAAAATACTTAATATCGAGTTCTCCGAAGACATCAGGCAACAAATAGTCAACACAGGTAACAGACCTGCCAGGATGGCAATATCCAGCGAAGAGCGCACCTTTGATACTCTAGAAATAAAACCAAATATTCCTGAAGCCAAACACTTTAAACTAGCCAGAAAAAAATTAGCTAACTTAATTAAAGAGTCTGGAATTCAGGAAGGTAGTTATGAGCTACAAGATGCCAAGGACATCATTAACCCTTTAGCCGATTTTTTCAGAGAAAAAATCCACGCAACAATACTCTCTATGAACAGAGAGCACTTGTTACAATTTGTAATTGAAAACTATGATGTTTATGTAGCCGAAGACCATAGAAAAAAGAAAAATATTATGTTAAGCCTTCAACATGAGGTTAATTATAATAGAACAGAAAAATTAGCAAACCAGAGTAATGAATTCAATCGTATGTCAGCAAATTATAGATACTTGCTTGAATGCACTTTAAGTCTTAACTCAAAAAATGAAACCATACCTACTACCGATGATATCTTACAATTACTTGCTGATATCGATTGGTTAATCGTACTTTATAATGCAAGTGACATCTTGCATAATGATATTGATGTAGGCGGTTTGAATATAGATAATTTTTACATCCCACAAGTATTTTTTTCCGAAGATCGTGAGATTAAAGAAGATAAGTTTAGTGAAGAACAGGCTGGCTATAAGTTAGGTTATAATTTAAACGACACTGACTCTGTAGACTCCGATATTATAAATGAAAAAGTGGATGTTCTTGATCGTGCATTTCAACAAGATCTAGGCTTCAAATACTCTAGTTTACTTGCTGTTTTCTCTATTCTGTTTCAATGGGCCAGATTTAACCAAATTGAATTAAATCCTTCATATCAGACGACAAGGGCTGATATGGTAAACATATTGCTTAAAAACAATACAAACTTGGTTAATGAGGAAGTAGAGAAGATAATAGACTTTCTTATTCTCAATCCCAATAAGATAAGAAAGTTACTTGGTACTGATTCTGAATGTTTTGATGTTCCTATATCTGATCACAATAAACGAGATCATCGATATAATATTCGCCCACTAATAGAAACAAGCAATAGTAATATAATCTGGGGCGCTGCGGCAGCTTATCGAGCAGGCACAATATGGATTGCTCATATTGCAAATGGATATCTTCCTGCCGAGTTTGAATGGAGCCACATTTCACATGAGGTTGGTAAGATAAAAGAGGGTATTGAAAAGCAATTAGAAATAACCACTTTTAGTATTGTAAAAAGGTTCGCAACCCAAATTGAACTTGGCATCGACTTTAAGAAACGCTTTCCAAAGAAAAAATTTCCTGATGTAGGTGATTTTGATACCTTAGCCTATTTTTCTGATAGCAACACCTGGTTGAATATAGAGTGTAAGTATAATCAGCCCTACTATTGCATTAAAGATATGCGTCGTTTACGAGAGAAAATATTTGGTAGAGGTGATAAAAGAGGGCAGATTGGGAAAATAGAAAAAAGAATTAATTTTCTAGCAGAAAATTATAATGATATTCTTACCCTATTAAACTGGAATAACTCCAGAGATAAGCATGACGTCAAATTCATTAATTTGTACATTAGTAGACAAATTTACTGGTGGTTGAGATATCCACCTTATGAAACTAATATTAACTTTGTACAAGTAGATGCGTTAGAAGCTTGGTTACAAGAAAATTTATAGCCTATTGATTAACATATATTAAATTAAGGTGGTTTGGAAAACAACCACCTTAATATTTATAGAAGACAAAAATATGGAGCCTGTAATTTAATTTGCTCATTAAGATTATAGATTAGGAATAAATCCTTCTTCCCGCAGAACCCTAATCACTCCACGAATCAGATACGAGTTAGAAAACTTCGCCGTATAAGTACGCGCCCCCTCTTCAACTGGCTGGAGTAACCCCCGCTCAATCAACTTACCAAGCTGATAAGTCACCTGCGTCGGTTTCAGGTCAGGTAAAACGGCACGTAGATCGCCCGCTTTTATCGTCCCCAATTCAACCGCACGTTTCAGAACCTTTGATTCCAGCGGATTTATCAGCCCTCTTTCCGACGAAAAATCGATGGCCGGATACAGGATCTTTTCGCTCAGGAAAGCGTGATTCGTCAGTTGATCAACTTTCTTCAGCTCAGAGGAGATCCCCGAAAGCACATATAAGCACCATTCTTCCAGCCCCTGCTCTGTTCCCTTATCGGCTAACGAAAGCATGGCGTAATAGCGTTCACGATCGTTACAGAATACCGCTGTCGGATTGAGAACCCGGCCACCAGCCTGAACATTAAAACCATACTTGATAAGCAACGCATAGGTCAGCAGTCTGACCGTTCTACCATTACCGTTGCCAAAGGGATGTATCCAGCCAAAGCGGTGATGCACCAGTGCAATCTTCATCAGATCGTACTTTGGTTTATCGACACAGTTAATAAAGGCGGTCAGCTCCGCCATATAATCGGGAACGCGGATGTGATCCGGCGGTAAATGGTCAGACTGAGCAATGCTGACGTTATGTTGCCGATATGCACCGGGCGTTCTGTCGCCTTCCTGTTGCAACCCGACTACTGCCAGACTATGCAACTCGCGGATAAAATATTCCGTTATCTCATCGCCGTTGCTCAGGTATTCATCGATGTACTCCATCGCGGCTTCAATGTTATTTATTTCTTTGAGCTGGTCCGTCGAACTCTGCGTTCCGTCCACCTTGCTTTCAACATAGTCGGCAAGCGTGGTGTGGTTTCCCTCAATCCTTGCAGAGCCAAGACTCTCCAGCATGTGGAAAACCGCCTTCAGCTGCGCAAACAGGATAGGATGAACATCGGTTTCCAGCCGCAGGTGCCGGAGTAACTCCAGCTCTGTCAGCGCGTCGACCAAAGGGGAGTCAAAGCTGGGGTTCAGAAGCGAAAGTTCGAAGTGATTAAATTGAGCCATGATGTTTAGTTATCTCAACTGCTGCATGACGGTATCTCAAAAGTATAACAAAAATACTAATAGAATCTATAAATTAGAAAGATCATCTTTTTTGATTATCTCAAAAACCATTGTTCCAACATATCAAATGTAGGTTTGAAAGATGTCAATGCGAAGAGGGATGAGGCCAATGCAGCATGGATTTTTTAGCGCCGCTATGTGTGGAGTTTCACCCACTATATGTAGACCTCAGGCCGTTATGTGTGGAGTTCCAGCCACTGTATGTGGACCTCAGGTCGTTATGTGTGGACCTGACTCCACACATAACGAACCCCCACTCGCAAAATGCCGATTTTTCGTGATAACCCTCACAAAACCAAAGCGATTTTTTATGGGGGCCTTCGTGGGGGCGCTGTTTACGAGAAATACCAACAAAACCAATAATAAACAACGTGTTAATCGTGAATATGATTCCGAGTCCGGCACCACTTATTTAGAAACGGACGCCCTTCGGCGTCCGTTTTGCTTTATAAAATCAATAAGTTATCCCCATCCGGTTGTCTACTACTGTCCGTTAAAATCGACTGGCAGCGCCCCTATTTGTTGGTAAAAATGTTGGTAATCTCAGTTCGATGGGGTTTTTACCAACATTTGCACAGGAGGCTTGCTATGCGCTTAACGGATATTGCTGTAAAAAACGCCAGGCCTTACGGCAAGCCAACAAAAATTTCTGATGGCAAAGGTCTGTATCTGCTCGTTTATCCCAACCGCTCTAAAGACTGGCAAGCGTCTTATCGCGTCGACGGTTAGCCAAAAGCCTTCCCAACTGGCACTTACCCTACAGTATCGCTTACTGGCACACGATGACTCTTTTATGGTGACTTTATGCCGCGCCATTACGCACCAGCGCCCCACCCTCCCGCAACAGACTGAGGATACGGTCGTGCTGGCGACGGTACTGGGTTTCCAGCATCAGCCAGGTATACGACCGGCAACTGGACTCCCGATGATGACGCAGCAATCGCAGCCCAGGAAACGCACCGCCGTGGTAGCTTTTGTCCTGATGAAAATCATCGGTAGAGACATAGCGTACCCTGTGCAGTAGCCCCAACAGTTGGCGTATGGCCTTCCGGCTCGGCGCAGCACGCGCGTACTCATCCTGCAACGCCGTCAGCTCCCCAGTAAGGCGCGACAGATCAAAGTGCGGATCCAGTTCTTGTTGCAGTTGTACCAGCTCTTGCTGCAATTGCGCCAGATAATGCGGCGCGTCAAACGGCAACTCAGGCGCAGTCAGCAATTCTTCCAGCCAGCGGAAATGAATCTCGCAGTCGCGCCACTGGATATCATCGTCCACCTTGTCGCGGGTGTCGCACTCGGTATGCCACCACCAGCCACCGCCGCTACCGGGGGACTGAGTGGTGCGGGTTTCCGGCTCCTCGCGGAAGGCGAAATGCAGCGGGATACCGCAGCCCCAGAAGGATTGATCGCCTCCTTTGCCGAGCGGAGTGATGCGCCGGGCCGGGCCGCCAGTGACGTCACGTACCGCCCGGTTGAGAAACGCAACGCTCTCCGCGCCGCTGGCGTTGACCACCACCTGCGTGGCGTCCCGGCAGCCGGGAGAATCGACGTTGATATGCGCCACGCAGCGTTGTTGCAGCTCAAAGCGATACCGATCGGCGTACCATGTGGAACCGCCATAGCGGGCGTTGGAGTGCCCCGGCCACCAGGCGATACGCAGGCCGCGTTTCAGCACCTGACGATGCGCGGCAAAATGTGCCGCCATTGCCAGACATAGCGCGTCGCCGGTGGCGTTGTCGGTCACGCCTTCGTGCCAGGAATCGTAGTGGGACGATAACAGCACGAACTCGTCATGCTCGCCGCCAATTTCTACCACTGGCAGGCTGCACTCCGCCACGTGCAGATTCAGCCTCGTGGCGATGCGCGCCGTCAGCGGCCCCTGCACCAACAGCGACTGCAGTTCGGCCCCGCTACGTTTATTGATACTGATCACCGGCAGCGTCGGGTAAAGCACCGCATCATCCGGCACCGGTGAACCCCACACCGGGCCGACCGTCTCTTCGTGCAGCGCATCTTCGTCCGAGTCCCAGATATGAATCAGCCCAGCGGCTCCTGCCTGCATCAGCCGCTGCACGTAATCTTCGAAGCCCTGAAAAGCCACTACAATGCGGCCTTTCACCGCGGCTTCCCACGCCGGCAGTTCGTCGTCCGGCACGTATTCCTGGGAACGAACATCGAAGTACAACTCGGCCTCCACCCCCTGCGGGCAGTGAGCGGAGAAAGAGCGGGTTTTGGCCGCGCAGCGCCAATTCGGATGCGTGGGTAACGACAACGCGCCGGCCAGCGGATCGCTTAGCCACAACCGGCAGCGCTCGCGCTTTGCCGTCAGGCCATGACGCTCCAACAAGCCGATTAACACATCAACACTTCGCTCCGCATCCAGTGTGCCGGAAAGGCGGTGCAACCGCTGGAACTCGTCCAGCAGTGCAGTCATCAACGCCTTGAGCTGCGGAACGTCGGGAGTCATTGCGCGCCTCGCTGAACTTTCATTTCAATGTTACCGAAATAGTGCTGCTTGAGTTTTTCCCAGGTGCCGTCGGCCATAATTTTCGCCAACCCTTGATTCAGCCGCTGTTTCAACGCCTCATCGCCTTTACGAAGGCCATACGCCGAACCGATGCTGAACAATTTATTGTCCCGCACTTCGCCCCCCACCAGTTCAAAATCTTTGCCTTCCGGCTTGCTGAGAAAACCGAAGGTCACCGCCACCGCCGGGCTGAGCGCACCGTCCAGACGTCCGGCGGTTAGATCCTGATAAATAGAATCTTGATCGGCGTAAGCCACCACATCCACGCCGTGCGACGCCCAATACTGATTAGCGTACATTTCCTGAATGGTGCCCTGCTGCACAGCGATACGTTTACCCCTCAATTTATCTACATCCGGCAGCAGGCCGCTGCCTTTGCGCGCAACCAGTTGGGTGGGAATGTGGTAAACAAAGTCGGTGAAATCAATCGCCTTGCGCCGCTTCTCAGTGGCACCCTGGGGAGAGATAAAGTCCACCTTTTTCGCCAACAGTGCCGGGATTTCCGAATCGAAACTGCCAGCGACGTACTCACATTTCGCCTGAATGGCGGCGCACACCGCGTTGGTGATGTCGATTTCAAAACCCGACGGTACACCGTGGTTGTCGCGGTACTGGAACGGCGGATAGCCCAGATCGGCGGCGACGCGCAGCGTATCCGCCGCGGCGAGAGATTGGGTACAGACCAGCACGACAGACGCCGCCAAAACAGTTTTGATTATATTCATTGAGTTATTTCCCGGTGTTGGTTTGCCATTGAGTAAATTCACTACGCATTGCCTGGAAAAAGTCTTGATCGATGCACAGATCGTAAGCGGTCAATGCCAGCGCCTTAGCCGCATTTAGCATGGCGTCAATGCCCGCTGGCGCAGCGGCGGCGACGGCGAATTCCGGCGTGTGAGGCGTAACGTCGCCGATGCGTAAATAAGGATGGATGGTGGCGGTCACCTGGCTGACGTTACCGATATCCGACGACCCTACCCCGCCTTTCTGCGGCGGCTCATTCACGTCCAGTCCCAGTTGTTCCAGATTACGGCGGAAGCCCGCCGCCAGCGTTTGATTGGTGTTGCGCTCGGCGTAGGTCAGCCCTTCTTCGATCTCCAGCCGGGCGCCACTCATGTCGGCGGCGGCCTGCGCGGCGGCAAACACCTTCTGGCGCACGGTTTGCAGTCCTTTCACCGTGGCGGCGCGCATCAGGAATTTGGCTTCGGCGTAAGCCGGCACAATATTGGTGGCTCTGCCGCCGTTGGTGATGATGCCATGCACCCGAATGTCATCGGTGAAAAACTGGCGTAGCGCGTTAACGCCGACAAAAGTATGAATTACCGCATCCAGCGCGCTGATGCCTTTTTCCGGCGCCGACGCTGCGTGGGACGCCTTGCCGTAAAATTTGAACACCGCATCCACACAGGCCAACGCCCCGCGCGTGACCATATTTTTCTCACGCGGATGGAACATCATCGCTGCGTCCACGTCGTCGAACACGCCGTGGTCAACCATGGTTATCTTGCCGCCACCCTCTTCTTCCGCCGGGGTGCCGATCACCTCCAGCCGCCCCGGCATCTCCGGATAAGCACTTTTTAGCGCCAGCGCGGCGGCAACCGATGCGGTGCCGATCAGGTTATGTCCGCAGGCATGTCCCAGCTCCGGCAGAGCATCGTATTCCGCCAACAGGGCGATGCGCGGGCCAGGTTTACCGCTGTTCCAGGTGGCGCGGAAGGCCGTCGGCAGCCCTGCTACACCGGCGGTGATATCAAAGTCAGCCTCGCGCAACGGCGCCATCAGCGCCGCCGCTGAACGCTGCTCGCCAAAGCTCAGTTCCGGCTGGGCATGGATGCGGCGCGCCAACTGACCCATCGGTTCGCGTAACGCCTCAACGGCAAAAATAATTTTATCCTTGTGCTCAGTTATAGTGCAGGACGCCATGCCTGTCTCCTCAAATAAATGCAGGTAATCTTTTTTAAATTAATATGTTAGTTAGATATAAAACTTTTCCACTATGATGAAAAGTTAAGCTTTTTTATTGATTGCCAACTGAGGCAAAAAATTATTTTATAGTTAAAGGAAAACATGAGGTTAAGCGCGATGAACGAAAAAGACTGGCTGATTGTGCACACCGTGTGGCAGCACAAGAACATCACCCGGGCGGCGGAGCAGCTATACACCTCTCAGCCGGCACTCAGCTACCGACTGCGGCAGATCGAACGCAAGCTCGGCATTCGGCTGTTTGCAGACGGTGCGCGTGGGCTGACGTTCAGCGCCCAGGGCCGCTATCTGGCACAACGGGCGGAGAGCATGCTCAACGACTACCAGCAGCTCAAGCAGACGTTACTCAATCTGGACAAACCGCAGCAGGGGGAATTGCGGATCGGCGTATCCAGCAACTATGCTGCCTACCGCCTGCCGGACAAGCTGGCGCAGTTCAACCAGCGCTACCCGGACATCAACATCCACCTGATTAGCGGTTACAGCGAAGAGATGTTCCAGCAGCTCCAGCGCGAGACCATCCATCTGGCGTTAGTGAAAGACCATTTCGGCTGGCGCGAAGGCAAGCAATTGGTCGAAGAAGACGACTATTACCTCGTCAGCCATCAGCCACTGGATCTGACGCGGCTGCCGCACCTGCCGCAAATCCGCATCAACCACGGCCCGCACATATCCCAACTGATCGAGCGCTGGTGGAACGCCAACTACACCCGGCTGCCCAACGTGGCGATGACAGTGGACAAGCTGGAAGTGTGCCTGGCGATGGTGACACGCGGACTGGGCTATGCCATCGTTTCCAGCTATCTGGCCTTCGATGAACGTCTGTTCCGGGTCCCCATCGCCATCGACGGCCTGCCGGTGAAAAACCGCACCTGGCTGCTGTACCGCCACACCAGCACCGACGCCTCGGTGATTCTGCCGTTCGTGGGATTATTCGGATGAAGTGAAAACATCAAAGAAACAACAGGAACACGTTCGAGCCCCAGAACGGAGCGCCTGGGCAAAATTATCCGCAGCTGTTACAGAACGCATGTGATACTGATTTTGCTGAGTGTTGGTACTGGACCTGTGGGCCCACCGTCCAGTGGACGTACTCAATACCGCGTTTCAGTTCGTCAGCCGTATCTTCACGCATCTTGCCATGATCGTCGCTGATAAGCGCGACGGTTTTCTTTTCATTGGCTTCCGGCAACGGCTTACAACGATAAAAATCGGTGCGCGTCTGGCCGGCGGCAGATTACGTCAGGCTGGCAGAGCCGCTTTGGCTGCAGCAATAACATCTCTCAATCTGACGAATCGCCTCGTCAATGGAGGGGACACTGCCAGCAGCAGCCTGACGCATTCCACCGTTAATCAAATAAGTAACGGTCTTCATCAGGCACACTCTTAACTAATCTGATGCAAGGCGTCGCCCACCGCGTCAAACAGACGATCCAGTTCAGCGGGTTCGCTGTTGAACATTGGCCCAAATTGCAAAGTGTCACCGCCAAAACGGACGTAGAAGCCTGCTTTCCACAGTGCCATGCCCGCATCAAAGGGGCGAACAGTCGCGTCGCCATCGCGACTGGCAAGCTGAATGGCGCCCACCAGACCACAGTTGCGAATATCAACCACATTCGGGCAGTTACGTAGTGCGTGCAGAGCGGTTTCAAAATGCTGCGCCAGTTCCGCGGAGCGGGCGATCAGTTGCTCTTTTTCCAGCAGGTCAAGAGTGGCAAGGCCCGCCGCGCACGCCACCGGATGAGCGGAGTAGGTGTAGCCGTGGCCGAACTCCACCGCGTGTTCCGGCAACGGCTGTGACATGAAAGCATCATAGATTTCGCTGCTGGCCACCACGCCGCCCAGCGGAATGGCACCATTGGTTATCTGCTTGGCGAAGTTGAGGATATCTGGCGTAACGCCAAAATACTCCGCCCCGCTCCAACTTCCCATACGCCCGAACCCGGTAATGACTTCATCGAAAATCAGCAAAATATCGTGCCGGGTGCAAATTTCCCGCAGTCGTTGCAGGTAGCCCTGCGGCGGAATAATCGCGCCGGCGGAACCTGACAGCGGCTCAACGATCACGGCGGCGATGTTGCTGGCATCGTGCAGTTCAATCAGCTTCAGAAGCTCATCCGCCAGCGCCGGGCCGCCGGTGGCCGCCATCCCTTTGGTGAATGCCATACCCGATTGCAGCGTATGCGGCAGGTGATCGACGTCCAGCAGAGGGCCGAACATCTTGCGATTGCCGCCGATGCCACCAAGACTGGTCCCCGCCATGTTAACGCCGTGATAGCCCCTGGCGCGGCCGATCAGTTTTGTCCTGGCGGGTTGCCCTTTAGCGCGCCAGTAGGCACGAGCCATTTTGATGGCAGTATCGGCGGATTCGGAGCCAGAGCCGGTAAAAAAAACGTGGTTCAGGTTGCCTGGCATCAGGCTGGCGATTTTATCCGCCAGTTGAAACGACAGCGGGTGGCCATACTGGAAGCCCGGGGAATAGTCGAGCGTACCCAGCTGTTTGGCCACAGCTTGCTGGATTTCACTGCGAGTATGACCGGCGCCGCAGGTCCAGAGCCCCGACAGACTGTCATAAATCTGGCGCCCATTAGCGTCTTGCAGCCAGCGTCCCTTCGCGGCCACGATAAAACGTGGATCACGGTGAAAGTTACGGTTGGCGCTAAACGGCATCCAGTGTGATTTCAGATTCAGCGATGCGATGTTGATGGCTTCGGACATAACGGATCTCTTCCTGCAAAGTGTTAGAAGAGTTTGCAATCAAGCAAAAGATAAGTTAAATCCAAATTACGAGACATTTAGTTAAGGTTTTTTTTACCTATGAAAACAAAATCGCTCGGACAGGTGACCGATTTCGATCTGAAGCTGCTGCGGATTTTTAAAACGGTGGTGGAATGCGGGAGTTTTTCCGGCGCCGAAAGCCTGCTGGGTATTACCCGTTCAGCCATCAGTATGCACATGAGCGATTTAGAAAAACGGCTGGGTATGCGGCTATGTCAGCGCGGCCGGGCAGGCTTTTCCCTTACTGACGAAGGGCGCGAGATACTGCGTATCAGCGACACCATGATGGCCGCTATTGAGGCGTTCCGTCAGCAGGTGAACCAGATGCACCGGCACCTGCGTGGCGAGTTTAACATCGGCATCATCAACAATCTGGTGACCCAGCCGATGATGCGCATTACCAATGCGCTGGATATGCTACGCGCGAAGGGGCCGGACGTGCGCATCAACCTGAGCATGTGCACGGCGGCGGATATCGAACGCGGCCTGATGGACGGGCGATTGCATGTGGGGGCACTGCCGTTAACGTCGCCGATATCCGCCCTGGATTACAAGCATCTTTATGATGAAAAATCAAATCTTTACTGTAGCGATAAACACCCTCTGTTCCACTGTGGAAAGGTATCCGACACTGCGCAACTCAGCCGTCTTGACGCGGTAGTACCGAGCTACCGGATGACGGCAGAAAGCATTGGCATTCACCAGTTGTTGTCATGCTCGGCGACGGCTTCCGATCGCGAAGGCGTCGCGTTTTTGATCCTGACGGGTCGCTTTGTGGGCTTTCTGCCGGATCACTATGCAGCACACTGGGTAGAAAAGGGAATAATGCGCGCCATTGAACCCGACAGACTGAGTTTTTCGACCAAAATCGCCCTCGCGACGCGTAAGGGGTCAAGACCAAATTCCATTCTTGAACTGTTTCTTCATTCCCTTTCCTGAGCACAAACTCCCCCTTGTTTAAGCAGATCAATGACATCGTCTATATGATGTTGCGCCATCGTATCGATAATAAAACCGGGCAAACCTGCACCACATCGTCATCCGGGAGTGCGGATCGCGCGCCCTGTAGGACGAGAAGCTCAGCCCATCTGGCGGTACTGAAAACAGAGAGTTTCAGTCAGCTTGCTGGAGTATACTCCGCCGACACCGCTACCACCGCGGCTCATACTGGCTGCATAAACAATGTCACCATTCCTCTTCTCACACGATCACATTTGTCCAGTTTTTTTACTGATAAATTATGTTACGTTATAACATTGCAATTTATAATTTAGTATTGGTGTATGAAACTTAAGCCTTCTTTGATAGCTCTCGCAGTAGCAGTAAATACTTCGCCTCTGGCCTGTGCAGCAGATGAAACCATCGTCGTCACCGGCAGTGACGTATCCGACTATTCCGCCGAATCCGACTCGGCACGTCTTTCATCCGGTTCAGCCTCACGTCTCGGTCTGACCGATAAGCAAACGCCACGCCATACTGAAACCATCAGCGCCAGAACCATTACGGCTAAGGGCAAACGCACGCTCACCGAAGTCGTTGAGAACGCCCCAGGCATGTCCGGCACCAGCTCACCTACGCTCTCAAACAGCGTTTCACTGCGCGGCTTCTCCGGCGTTTCCTGGCTGCTAAACGGCGTGGCTGTACCCGGTAGCACCATTCAAATCGCCGACCCGGTTCATTATGAAAACGTGGACATCCTGTATGGCACTGGATCCGTTTTAAATGGTCTGAGTTCTGCCGGTGGCAGCGTCAACCTGATATCACGTAGAGCAACCTTTGGTCGACAGCCAGTGGAAGCTGACTATAGCTGGTCAAGCTATAACAGCCATCGCGCCCACATCGGCGCGGGCGGTACGCTTGTTGAGGGTATAGCTGCTGGCCGCATGGATGTAAGCGCATCAAATACCGGCACTCAGGTTGATAAAGAGCGCAGTCGCCCGAAGCGCATCAGCGCACAGCTCCTGCTAACGCCGACCGATAACACACAGGTCACTTTTGACATCGATCGTAGCTTAACGGATATGCGCAATCCCTATTTCGGGACGCCTGTCATCAACGGCAACGTTGATCGCGACTTGCGCCATGTAAACTACAACAACATTCAGGATGCGCATATCCGCAGCCAGGCAACCTCATTCCAGTCAACCCAGTCCTGGTATGCAACGCCTGATGTAACCTTTGATAACCAGTTCTATTATTACAAAGGTTTCCGCGAATGGCAGAACGTTGAACGCTATTACCCGTCAAACAAAGCGGGCTATGTTACCCGTGATTCTTATGGCGATCTTGCTCATGATGACAAGCTGACGGGCAA
The DNA here is from genome assembly GCF_005860775.1 of Klebsiella indica. Classification (GTDB taxonomy): domain Bacteria; phylum Pseudomonadota; class Gammaproteobacteria; order Enterobacterales; family Enterobacteriaceae; genus Klebsiella; species Klebsiella indica. Next base: position 60,638 of record NZ_VCHQ01000002.1, on the reverse strand, counting down.
CCGTACTATGGTCACCTGGGATCACCCGATTGCATCATTCGCCAACCGCGTGACTGCGGGTGTCGATTTTTCAAAACGCGAATTCCAGTACTATTCTAACGGCTTCCCGGGCGGCGAAGATGTTCTGCTGACCAACCCCGCCTCCAATGACTTTCGCACTGGTGCGGGTGGCAAGATGCGCTCACCTGTTCGTCACATCACTCAGAACCAGTATGCCTTGCTGCTGGAAGACAATCTGAATATCACTGATGCTGTCGCCCTGTTAAGCCAGTTGCGCTATACCAACCTGGATATGCACTGGAATTACCAGCAGGACAATAAAACCATCAATCGTAGCTATAGCTTTATGAGCGTTGGTATTGGGCCGAGCTGGGCCATTAACGAAAACTGGACGGTGTATGCCAACTATTCCACAGGTAAAGAGCCCGGCAGCGATATCTTCTTTATCAGCCCTGAACAAACGTCCCTGCCACTTACAGAAGTTCAGCAATATGAAGCCGGTGTAAAAGGGACATTCGACCACGGCGAAATGAAGCTGGCCGTTTACGATCTCCAGAAAAAAAATCTTTATCAGCAATCGGCTGTCCAGGCCGGTGTATGGAATGCGGTTGGCAAGCAGACTTCGCGCGGCATTGAGTTCAGCGGATTGATTAAACCGCTGGATAGCGTCACGCTGGCGGGTAATGTGGCTTATACCCATGCGCGCTTTGACAATTTCAAACAAGGTACGCAGGACCTTTCCGGTAATCAGCCGCGCTATATCCCGGAGTGGACGGCTAACCTTTCTGGCCGTTATATGCCGATTAGCAAACTGGGGCTGGGCGCGCAGCTCCACTATGTTGGCAGTAGCTATAACGATGATGCCAACAAAAACAAAATGGGCGATTACACGACTGTCGACCTGAACGCCGATTATGAAGTGATTAAGGACGTTACCGTAGGCACCCGCGTGCGTAACCTGACGGATCGCTTCTACACCTGGCAGCGTACTTATACAGGGCAAGAAATGATTGCGCCAGGTCGAACTTACGAAGCCTATGTCAACATGCGCTTCTGATGAAACGCCTGGCCTCCCTCGCATTGCTGGCGACCTTCGCCAGCTTTGCGCATCCCGTTACGTTGCAGAATTGCGGAAGATCCTGGACGTTTGAGCATGTACCACAGCGGGCAATCGTCTATATGCCGACCGCAATGGAAAACATGCTCGCATTACGTCTGGGAGATTCCGTGATCAGTGCTGTCGGTTATCGGCCAGATGAAGATACCGCGCCCTCCCCCTGGTATAAACCGCTAAAAGCACGTCTCGACAGTTCGCCCTGGTCGGGAGAGTCCTTGCTGAGTTCCCGGCCAGATTTTATCTATTCTGGCAGCTACTACTGGTTTAACAGCCCGGAGACCGCCGGTCGTGAAAGGATGGCTGAATGGGGAATTGGAAGCTGGCTCATTGAAGGGATGTGCAATGGCCTGCAAAGTGGGCCTCCTGCGCCTGTAACCTTCGACAGCATCTACGACGAGTTGCGTAATATTGCGCGCATATATGGCGTGGAGCCGCGCGCAGAGGCGCTTATCAATGAACTGAAGCAACAGGTCGCGGCTGACAGCCGCATAAAACTGCCACGCAGAACGCTCATGTGGTGGTATTCCGGTACGGCAACACCTTATGTGGCGGGCGGTTATGGCGCTTCTGAGCTGTTAACCAAAACCATCGGCAGTAAAAATATCTTTGATAACAGTGCTGAACTGTGGCCCGCCATGAGCTGGGAGGTCATTGCCGAACGGGACCCTGACTACCTGATCCTGGGCGATCTGCAAAGGGGGGGAGATGGCGACAGCGCCCGGAGCAAAATCGATTTTCTTGAACGTAATCCCCTCACCGCAGGCATGAAGGCGGTTAAAGCAAAACGTTACATCATTTTACCTGGCTATGACATGGACGCATCTGCGCGTTCAGTTCTGGCCCTTCACCGACTAGTCACACAAATACACGCTAAGGAACAACATGACCTTTCCAGCCCGCGAATTACTGAAAAACTGGGACGAACAACAAAGCGCCTACATCGCTCACCGTGAAGAACGCTATAACGCCGCGCTGGATGTTCTGGCAATGCTATATGGCGAAGAATTCCATGTGGTGGATCTGGCCTGTGGTCCAGGCTCATTCAGCATGCGTCTTCTGAATCGCTTTCCGGCGATAAGAGTAACGGCTATTGACCTCGACCCGCTTCTGCTTACGCTGGCCAAAGAAGCCTTATCTGAATACAGTGACCGTATTCAGTTCTTCAGCGGCGATATTGCAACAGCGGATTGCTTTGCCGCCATGACCGACAAACCGCAGGCCGTTGTTTCCAGCACGGCCATCCACTGGCTGCTGCCGGAACAGCAGGTCGCGCTTTATCGCAACATCTTTAACCTGCTGGATGAACATGGCTTATTCATGAACGCCGATCATCAGCGATTTGATAATCGCAATCCATGCCAGAAACGGATTGCCCAGCTTCATGACGAAGATACGCAGAAAAAAGCCTGGACAGCGGGAGTGCAGGACTGGGATAGCTGGTTTGCATCGGCCACCCGTCATCATGAGCTGGCTGATTTGATGGACGCGCGCACCGCTATCTTTAAAGACCGCCCGACACCACTGCCCACCACGGTCGAATTCCAGCTCGCCGCCCTGCGCCAGGCGGGTTTTAGCGAAACGGGTACTCTCTGGCAATTCCTGGATGATTATGTGATCGCTGGCTGGAAATAATCATGCTGCGTTCTCCTGTTTTTCGCCTCTCCATGCTGTTTCCGGCCCTGATGCTGGCGTTTTGCATTGCCATTATGTATGGCCCGGTGACTTTTTCCATGAAGGACGTGGCAAATGCCATACTGGCAGGCTACTGGCATAGCGATACAGCGGGAACGCTTCATCAGCGGATCGTATGGTCTCTGCGTATGCCGCGCACCCTGCTTGCTGCGCTGGCGGGCGCCGCATTAGCGCTGGCCGGAACGGTGCTCCAGTCGTTGACACGTAATCCTCTTGCCGACCCCTGGGTGTTGGGGATCTCATCCGGCGCAGGGTTTGGCGCGGTACTGGTCATTGCGCTTGGTCTCAGTGCGGGCTGGGCCGCTGTACCTGCCGGAGCGTTCTGCGGCGCGATGCTGGCTTTCGCACTGGTGCTTTTCATGGCGCGGAAATCGCTATCCGGCCAGTCCAGCCGTTTTATCCTGACCGGCGTCGCCGTGACACAGCTTCTCTCCGCCGCCACATCATTAACCACGCTCTGGAAAACGGATGCAGACACCACGCGAGGGGTGATGTTCTGGCTGCTGGGAAGCTTTGCACAGGCATCCTGGCTTCAGGTACTGCTTTGCGCACTGGTGCTGTTGCCGATATTTCTGCTCTGCTGGTGGCGGGCAATAGAGCTGGATGTGCTCACGTTTGGCAATGTGGCGGCAGCGTCGCTTGGTGTGGACGTTGGCGCAATCAGGCTCGCCCTGTATTGTTTATTGACCTTATTGACTGCGGTCATTGTGGCATGTTGCGGAGCAATAGGTTTTATTGGGCTGACCGTGCCTCATATCGCCCGCATATTCATTGGTCATCGCCATCGTTCGCTGCTGCCGGCATCCATGCTGTGCGGCGCGACTTTTACCGTTCTGGCTGATACGCTTGCCCGAACGCTGTTTGCGCCCCGTGAACTCCCCGTCGGCATCCTGACGGCGATGCTCGGGGTTCCGGTATTTCTGTTCCTGATTTCACGGACTTCCCGATAAAAGGCGGCTCCGGATGGTACTGACCGATTGCTGACAGAGTGTGTATTCTGAAATTGCGCGACGGGGCTACGCAAAATCTATAACGCGGTAATATTGTTCATATTGCAGGCCGGGCCAGGCGTTAGCCGCGACCCCGTAGAAATACGAACACCATATCTAAGCCAGATTTGTCATCGGCCTCAAAACGGTTAACCGTTTCATTCTGCGACTCAAGTTATTCAGGACATAGCAACAAAGAACAAACCGCTTCTTTATTATATATAACGCATTATTAGTAGCGTTTCCCGTAACAATGATTGTGCCTATCAATATCGGATTAAATTAATAAAATTCCACACATTTTCATCTTGCAGATCTAACTCAATGGTATTAATCCCTCCATTTAACATTCTCACAAGGGGATTCCAACAGTTTATTTTTAAAGATAAACAAACAAGCTTCGTTAAAATTAGTCAGTCCCAGACGTTCATAAAGCTCAATCCGTTTTCGATAAAGACTTTTCACCGAAGTATTGAGTTCAGCCGCAATTTCACCCATGGTCATTCCTGCATTGAGTCGCTGCAAAATAATTTTCTCCTGCACATTCAGGCGCAGACTCTGTAGCCCCTCTTTGGTCAGGCGTTTACTTCTTAACTTAAGAAAGAGCGTAAAAAGGGCCGCTATATCGGTATCAGTAGACATCGATGACATGTTCAATAAAAAACTCAGGCTGAGTAGATTTTCTTCCCGGTGACGCATATCAAGGACGATGCAGCTAATGCGTTTTCTGGTCAAAGCGGCATCCAGTATAAGATGTTCATAAAAATGTAGCGGCGCGCGGCTATCGATAAGAGCAGAATACTCGTCAGCATCGCCGAAAAATAGCGTTGTGTTAATCGAATATAACTGGATGATATCAGGATAAAAGACCTTAACACCTTGAAAAAGATAGTAGTCCTGAGTAATCAACAACATCTTCGTTGCCACAAACCATCCTTTAACATTAAAGCAACAAAATTCCTCCAGGTGAAGGGTATCTCCGCCTTATGGAGCATTGACTATAACGATAAACAGTCCCCTGTTATCATAATTTATCTATTTCTCGTCGATAACGCGTCAAGCCTTGCCAGACTTCAGAATTTTCAATTACCGAATCAATAACAATTATAAATAAAAAATCACTCACAAAAAAGAAGCTTTTTAGCCATTAAGAATTTTTGTCAAAAATTCTCTTAAACATTGAGAGAAAACGCCTCACTTAACTACAGTAATGACCTATAGAAAACACTGAAAAAAAATTTCAGCCAATTTTATCTTTTTTATTTCAGTGGGTTAAGGACATCAGATAAAACTTATTCCTGCTAACAACTGCTAAACACCAGATTTATCTTAAAACATATTCTTGATTATTTTTCAGCAAAGATATCAGGTGTACATTAATCTTCAGCCACCTTGACTTTATTACTTTGGAATAAAGCATCAAACGCAACGCAATAGGCAAGTTGAAAAATCTCACACTCATACTTAATCTTCGGGTTAAAAGCTTAATGTACTGCGAATGGATTCTTGATAGAGATATGGAAAATAGTTATGGAGCGATTTCCTGTTTTCAATAAGCAATTCTTTCATCACAGCAATCAATTATCGCTGGCAATGAGTCTATTATTGCTATTACCTGGTGTGGTCCATGCCACTCAATCGGTATACGACCTGCAGATTCAGCAAGCGCGCAACGGCAACTATGCCCCTTTTCTGGATTCTCTTCGACAATATCAACGACTGCACGCGTTAAACCCGCAGCAAGTCGCAGACTGGCTGCAGGTCGCCCTGTGGGCCGGGCGTGATGACGAGGTCATTCGTGTCTGGCAACGATATCAGGTTTATATGCCCCTGCCCGCTCGTGGTATCGCCGCGGCAGCGCAAGCGTATCGCAACCTGCATCACTGGCCTCTCTCTCTGGATCTGTGGGACCGGGCCATTAGCCTCGCTCCCGGTACTGACGACTACCGCATTGGCCGAATAAAGACGCTGGCCGACGCACGCAAGGATACGCAAGCGCTAGATGAGGCTCGCCAGCTGGTTGCCGCACAGCCCACCGTCGCACACCTGCAAACGCTCTCTTATGTTTACCTGCGCCAGGGAAAAAGCTGGGATCGGCTACTTAGCGATACCCGCGCGCTCAATACCGCGCCGGAGAACAAAGAGGCGCTGAATAACCTGATTAACTCCCTCACTCTCAACAGAATTGATAGCCCCGCTTTGGCATTATCAAAACAAAGTGACCTCTCGCCCGCCGCCCGTCGGGCTCTGGAAATTAACGCGGCGGCAGAACGGGTGCGCCTTGCCGATACCCGTTCTCGCGGGGAAAAGGAACGATTTTTCCTCGCCCGCCAGGCGCTTGAAAACTATGACCGTATTTTTAGCCGCTGGCGTAACGATCCACAGGCCGCCGCCGATCTCACCCGTGCGCGTATTGATCGACTTGGCGCGCTCTACGCCCACGGCGACTACACGCAAGCGATCGCGGAATATGAATCCCTGACAGCGGAACAAGTCCGCATTCCCGACTGGGCAATCGGTTGGGTTATCTCCTCTTTCCTTGCGGAAAAAAAAGTCGATGTCGCGCTATCTGTCGCCCGGCAGCACCCTGAAACGCTGGCGTTGCCGCAGGACGAGGGGCATGAAATTTTCTTCGCTCTGCTGGATAGCGGCCGTTATAAAGCCGCTCATCAATATGTCGAACGATTGAGCAAAAGCTCGCCCTATCACATCTATGCCCTCGGCTCCACGGTGCCCGAACCAAACGATCGCTGGCTGGAGGCGCAGTCGCTCAATTTTCAGTATTTGTTGGCGACCAATGCGTTACCGCAAGCGCAGACATTGGCGCAGCGTCTGGCGGCAACGGCTCCGGGAAATCAGAAGTTGCGGATCGATTACGCCATGCTGCTGCAAGCGCGTGGATTGCCAGGGGCCGCCGAGCAAGAACTCAAAACGGCTGAAGCGCTGGAACCGTCGAATATCGATCTTGAACGCCAGCAAGCATACGTTGCGATGGATCTTCAGCAGTGGCGGCAAATGGATTTGTTAACCGACGATGTTATGGCCCGTACCCCAGGAGACCTCAGTTCGCAACGTCTGGCCAGAGTGCGCCAGGTACACCATATGTCAGAACTGCGGATCAACGCGACGAAGGGGATACACGCCAATAGCCCGGTGAGCGGCAGCCGCGATCTCAACTGGGATACCGCTATTTATGGCCCGCCGCTGGCCGACAACTGGCGGTTATTCGCAGGTACTCGCTTTGCGCAAAGCAATTTTACCGAGGGTAAAGGCAGCAGCCGCAACCTGTTCGGCGGTATCGAATGGCGCCGGCGTGACTACCGGGGCGAACTGGAAGTGTCGAATAACCATTTTCACGGCACCAATAAACCGGGCTTACGTCTCTCAGCCTGGCATCGCCTGAACGACAACTGGCAGACAGGCGGTGAAATCGAACGGCTTTCCAGCACAACTCCGCTACGCGCATTACGCAATGGAGTGCATTCAAACCGTGGCGAAGTATGGGTGCGCTGGTATCAGAATGAGCAGCGCGAATATCGTCTGAGCGCCGCCGCAAGCGACTTTTCAGATAACAACCGCCGTCAGGAATATCTCCTCTCTGGTAAAGAGCAATTGTGGCAAACCCCAACGCTGACGCTCGATCTTGAGCCCGGGCTCTCCTTCAGCGCCAACAGCCGCTCTGACACCATGTACTACAACCCGAAACGGGATCTTTCCGCCGCCGCCGCGCTGACGGCTAACCATGTGATATATCAGCGCTACGAGACCGTCTGGAGCCAACAAATGGCCGTTGGCGGCGGCAGCTACTGGCAGAAAAACCACGCTCCAGGCGCGATTGCTTTGCTCGGCTATGGACAACGCATTCGTTTAAACAGCGTCATCGATGCCGGCGTGATGTTGAACTGGGATAAACGCCCCTACGACGGTAAACGTGAAAGTAATCTTTCCGTTTCCTTTGATACGAATTTACGGTTTTAAGGATAAACATGCTGAGCAAAAGTATCCGCATCAGCCTGATAGTTATCGGCTGGCTATGGGTTATCTCCGGTCCGTATGCGCAAAGCATCACGTTCCTCGCGCCAAAAGAGAGACCGCAGCTGGAGATGAACAAGCCGTGGCCTAAGAATAAGTTTCTGGTTCTGGCTTACCATGATGTTGAAGATGGCCCCGCCGACCAGCGCTATCTGGCAGTGCGCACTAGCGCGCTTAACGACCAAATAAGCTGGCTACTGCATAACGGCTATCATGCGGTCAGCGTCCAGGATATTCTGGATGCCCACAATGGCCTTAACACTCTGCCAGAAAAAGCTTTTTTACTCAGCTTCGATGACGGCTATAGCAGTTTTTACACGCGCGTCTGGCCGCTACTCAAAGCATGGAACGTACCCGCACTCTGGGCGCCGGTAGGCAGTTGGGTGGATACGCCGCTCCAGCAGCAGGTTGATTTTGGCGGCCTGATGACGCCACGAGAACGCTTTGCTACCTGGGACATGGTGCAAGAGCTCAGCCGTTCTCCGCTGGTTGAAATAGGCGTTCATACCTGGGCATCCCATTACGGAATTCTGGCTAATCCACAGGGCAGCCATGAACCCGCTATCGCTAATCGCCGGTATGACAAGGACTCTGGCCGCTACGAAAGCGATCGGCAGTTTTCCCGGCGCGTTAGCCAGGACGTGAGCAAAATAACCGAAAAAATAAAACAGGTCACCGGTAAAACGCCGCGAGCCTGGGTCTGGCCCTATGGCGCAGCCAGCGGCACCACGCTCGCTATCGCCAAAAGCCAGGGTTATCAGTTGGCCTTTACCCTTAATGATGGGCTGGCTGACGTTCGGGATCTGGAGGATATTCCACGTTTGCTTATTTCGGGAAATCCCTCGATCAAAGCCTTTTCTAACTCCGTTACGCAGATTCAGGAATCAAGCCCGGTGCGGGTTGTCCATGTCGATCTCGATTATGTGTATGACAAGAACCCTGTTCAGCAAACAAAAAATATCGACCGGCTGATTCAGCGTATTTTCGATATGAAAATAAATTATGTTTTTTTGCAGGCGTTTTCCGATCCCCTGGGTGACGGCAACATAAAATCGCTCTACTTTCCGAACCGCTGGTTACCGATGAGGGCCGATCTGTTTAACTTTGTCGCCTGGCAGCTTCGAAGCCGCGCCGGGGTAAAAGTCTATGCCTGGATGCCGGTTCTCTCTTTCGATTTAGACCCGTCCCTTCCCCGGGTACAGCGCCAGGAACCGCAAACCGGCCGTTCACAGAAATCCGTCAGCCCCTATATCCGGCTATCGCCCTGGGATGCGCGGGTACGCAAACAGATCGTTGATATCTACGAGGATCTTGCCCGTTACGCCAGCTTCGACGGCATATTATTTCATGATGACGCCGTCCTCACGGACTTCGAAGATGCCGGCCCGGCTGCCATGACCGCATGGCATGAAGCGGGTTTCACGGGGGATATCGACACCATTCGCAACAATGCAAGCCAGCTTCATGCCTGGAGCCGTTTTAAAAGTCAGGCGTTAATTCAATTTACCCAAACGCTAAGTTCAGCGGTTAAAAGCGTACGCGGCCCGCAGGTTAAAACAGCGCGCAATATTTTTGCCATGCCAATCCTCGAACCGGAGAGCGAAACCTGGTTTGCGCAAAATCTTGATGATTTCCTCGCGACCTACGACTGGACGGTTCCCATGGCCATGCCGTTGATGGAGTCAGTCCCGTCAAGCGAGAGCGACGCCTGGTTGAGCAGACTGGTTCACGCCGTAGCAAGTCGGCCTGCGGCGCTGGATAAAACAATTTTTGAGCTACAGGCCAGAGACTGGAACCGCCAGCAACAAAACGGCATATCCGATAAGCAGTTAGGAGAATGGATGCGCCAGCTTCAGCTTAACGGCGTAAAAAATTACGGCTACTACCCGGATGACTTCATTAACAACCAACCTGATATTTCGCGCATCAGGCCTGAATTCTCATCGTACTGGTATCCTGCAAATGACTGATCGAATTATCGCATTCTCTCTTTTATGCCTGGTATTCGGGCTGCCGTTAAGCATGGCCGCCATCTTTACCGGCGAACTGATTCTGGATTTCGTTTTCTTCTGGCCGCTGTTTATGTCGATCCTGTGGATAACCGGCGGGCTCTATTTTTGGTTCCAACTGGAACGACACTGGCCATGGGGAAAAGAGACGCCGCCGCCGGTACTTGATGGCAACCCATTGATCTCTATTTTAATCCCCTGCTTCAATGAGGAAAAAAACGCCAGAGAGACCATCAGCGCGGCGCTGGCCCAGCGTTATTCAAATATTGAAGTTATCGCTATCAACGACGGCTCTTCAGACAATACCGCTCAGGTTCTTAACCAGATGGCAAAAGAATCCGCTCAGTTGCGGATTATTCATCTGGCCGAAAATCAGGGTAAAGCGGTTGCCCTTAAAGCGGGCGCTGCCGCCGCGCGCGGCGATCTGCTGGTTTGCATCGACGGCGATGCCCTGCTCGATCGCGATACGGCGGCTTATCTGGTCGCGCCGCTTATTCAGTATCCACATGTGGGCGCGGTAACCGGCAACCCGCGAATCCGCACGCGATCAACGCTAATTGGCCGTATTCAGGTCGGCGAGTTTTCATCCATTATCGGGCTGATTAAACGCACTCAGCGCATCTACGGTCGGGTCTTTACGGTCTCCGGGGTTATCGCCGCATTTCGCCGTCAGGCGCTGGCGGATGTGGGCTACTGGAGCCCGGACATGATAACCGAAGATATTGATATCAGCTGGAAGCTACAACTCGGGCACTGGGCGATCTTTTTTGAGCCCAGGGCGCTGTGTTGGATACTGATGCCGGAGACGCTAAAGGGGCTATGGAAGCAACGTCTGCGCTGGGCGCAAGGAGGTGCCGAGGTCTTTCTGGTCAATCTTCGTCGGCTATTTCACTGGGAGCACCACCGTATGTGGCCGCTGCTGCTGGAGTACGCGTTCTCGACGCTGTGGGCGTTCGCCTATGGGATCACGATTGTTCTGTTTATCGCCAGCCATATTATCCCTCTCCCGGCCAATCTCACCGTGCGCAGCCTGTTTCCGCCGGAATTTACCGGCCTGTTGCTGGGCGTAATGTGTCTGCTGCAGTTTATCGCCAGCCTCTATATTGAGCGGCGCTATGAAAAAAAGGTCGCCAGCTCGCTGTTTTGGGTTATCTGGTTCCCGATGGTGTACTGGATGATTGGTCTGTTCACCACGCTGGTCGCCTTCCCCAAAGTCATGCTGAAACATAAACGTTCCCGGGCTCGCTGGGTCAGCCCGGATCGAGGAAAAGGAAGAACCTGATGAACGAAAAAACGCTAATCTTAACTGAAGACCGCTTATTACCCCGGCTTTTCGATGGCGCGTTAACCCTTCTCGCCTGGGCCGGTTTCCTGTTCTTCCTGTATGCGAATGTGCTCATGCAGATAACAGCACACAGCAGTCATCGCTGGGAAATCATCGTTGCCTCTTTTAATACCGTGCTGGTATATCTGCTGATTGCGGCAATCAACGCCTGGCTGCTTATTCTGTGGTACCAGTATAACCGTCGGCGCATTAACGCATGGCGACATGGTCGTCTGTCATCGCTGCGCCACGACGAGCTTGCCGAAAGCTTTGATGTTGCACCACAAATCATCTCGGAGATGAGCCAATATAATTTACTGACGGTTTATCATGATCAGATTGGCAGAATTATCGATCTGAAAATTAGCCAGTCAGCGGAAAAGGCGTATTGACGCCAGGCGGTATAACCTGCGAGGGCGTTATCAACCGCCCGCTTTCTTAATTGCCGCATCCAGCGAGGCCTTGTCCGCCAGCCCCGGGAACACGGTAATCGTCGCTTCCGTCGCATCGGTGGTCGGCATCACGATAACCCCAGGCGTACCGCTTAAGCCGATATCCTGCGCCAGATGGTTAATCTCCTCCAGCACGGGCTCGACATCCGTGGCTTTCTTCGCATCGAAATTCACTTTCTTAGCCTGCTGCTGAATATCGGCAGCCGTCAGCTTGCCTTCATTATGCCCGGTCGCGTAAATCCCGTTATGGAACGTCAGATAAGCTTCAGCCCCCTTCTGCTGATAAATCTGCAGCCCCATTTTCGCTGCGTCCAGCGAAGTGGCCCAGCGGCTGCCAAAAATAGGCCACTCTTTAAAGGCAAAACGGACGTGTGGATTCTCTTTAATCACCTGCGCCATTACCGGCGCCAGGCGGCTACAGTAAACACATTGATAATCAAAAAATTCGATTACCGTCACTTTGCCGTCTTCAGGGCCATAGGTCGGTGTATTTTTATCCAGGGTCAGCTCAGCGGCGTTCTTTAGTACGGCCTGAGTGGCTGCGCTGGCCTGCTGCTCTTCCTGAATTTGTTGCAGCTTCTGGCTGGCCTGCAGCAGCACCTCCGGATGCGCGACTAAATAGTCCGCCGCGATTTTGCCAATACGGGCTTCCTGCTCGGGCGTAAAGGTCGGGGCAGGGGCATCAGCGGCGTTTGCCAGCGCGGGAAACAGCGTGGCGCCAATCAAGGTGAGTGTCAGTAAATGCTTATAGCCGGGCATGTAGGAAATCCTTGCGATAGGTGAACGGCAGGTGGGCCTCTGCCAACAAAATATCATCCTTTGCCCGCGGATCATTGCCGGACGGCACAATGATTCGTAACGATATTTTTCAATAACTGAAGACGTTCTCTCTTGGTCTGGTAGTCAACAGAGGTAAACGGGAGTACGCTTCGTCCCCTGTTTTTCCCTGTAGGGTCTCTTTTTTAGCTGCATGAGTTGAGTATGAACGCGTTTTTCAGTCAGTGGGACGTAACCATTATTTTGCTGCAAATTATCGCTATTGATCTGTTATTGGGCGGCGATAACGCCGTCGTGATCGCAATGGCCTGTCGTAAACTTCCCGCGCACCAACGAACCAAAGCCATTCTTCTCGGCACCGTCGGCGCCATAGTGGCCCGCGTAGTGCTGCTGGCCATCGCAATCTATTTGCTCTCATTGCCGTGGCTAAAAGTGGTCGGCGCGCTGATGTTGTTATGGATCGGTATCAAGCTGGCCACCAGGCAGGAAGAAGAGAGCGAAATCAACAGTTCCAGTAACCTGTGGCGCACGGTGCTTACCATCACCGTCGCCGATGTTATTATGTCGCTGGATAACGTACTGGCGGTTGCGGCTGCCGGAAAAGGCCATCTGGTGCTGGTCGCATTGGGCGTATTAATCAGCATTCCCATTATCGTCGCGGGCAGTAAACTGGTGCTGGCAAGTCTCAACCGCTTTCCCTCCCTGGTGATGCTGGGAGGAGCGTTGATCGGCTGGATTGCCGGTTCAATGATGATGACCGATGTCACCATCGTCCATCTGTTTCCCCACGCCCCCGACAGCCTGCCGCTGCAAGGTGGGGCCGTCGGTGCAGCGCTGGTGTTGCTGGAGAGCATGCGCAAAAACCGCAGCGCATCTGTCAAATAGCGTTGTCAGTACTCTGTCGCCGTCAATCCCGACGGCGTCAAGTTTCCCCCCACTTTTCCCCCACATCCGTCCTCATTTGCCCTACGCTTATTACAGACACCTGATCCAGGGATCTGTAACCGTAACCTTGCGCATAAATGAGATAACATCATGGAATTAAAGGATTATTATGCCATTTTAGGGGTTAAGCCAACGGACGATCTGAAAACCATCAAGACCGCCTATCGCCGTCTGGCACGTAAATATCACCCCGATGTCAGCAAAGAAACCGATGCCGAAACCAAATTCAAAGATCTCGCCGAAGCCTGGGAAGTCCTCAAAGACGATCAGCGGCGCGCTGAATACGACCAGCTCTGGCAGCATCGTAACGATCCGCAATTTGGTCGTCAGCAGCAGCATGCCCACGAGCAGAGCTACAGCCAGCAGGATTTCGACGACATCTTCTCCTCCATGTTCGGTCAACAGGAACACCGCAGCCGCCGCCAGCACAGCGCGCGGGGACATGATTTAGAGATTGAAGTTGCGGTCTTCCTTGAAGAGACGCTAACCGAACAGACGCGCACTATCAGCTATAACCTGCCGGTTTATAACGTCTTTGGCATGGTAGAAAGCGAAACGCCGAAAACGCTGAACGTCAAAATACCTGCCGGGGTCGTTGATGGTCAGCGCATCCGCCTGAAAGGCCAGGGCACCCCCGGGCAGAATGGCGGCCCGAACGGCGACCTGTGGCTGGTGATTCACATCGCCCCGCATCCGCTGTTTGATATCGTCGGCCATAACCTTGAAATCGTCCTGCCGCTGGCCCCATGGGAAGCCGCGCTGGGGGCCAAAGTCACCATTCCGACGCTGAAAGAGAGCATCCTGCTGACCATTCCGCCTGGCAGCCAGGCCGGGCAGCGCCTGCGAGTGAAGGGTAAAGGACTGGCAAGCAAAACCACCACCGGCGATCTGTATGCGGTCATTAAAATCGTGATGCCGCCAAAACCGAATGAAAAGAGCCGCGCGCTCTGGCAACAACTGGCGGATGAACACGCCAGCTTCGAGCCACGTAAGACATGGGGGAAAGCCTGATGGCTAAGATAACAGTGACGTTCACCATTACCGAATTTTGTCTCCATACCGGCGTTTCCGAAGAGGATCTTAACGAAATCGTCGGTCTTGGTATGATTGAGCCCCGCCAGCCGCAGCGGGAAAACTGGCTGTTTGATGATAGCGCGATCGCTATCGTTCACCGTGCCTTGCGCTTACGCAAAGAGCTGGAGCTGGACTGGCCGGGTATCGCCGTGGCCCTGACGCTAATGGACGAGAACGCGCGCCTTAGCCGCGAAAACCGCATCCTGCAACATCGACTGGCGCGTTTTCTGACGCACAGTTAAGTCCCTCTCTCCCGCGGAGAGAGGGACCAGGCGACGTTCCCGGTATTCTGTCAACCAGACGCCTTTCTTATTTCCCGGCTTGTGCTATGCCAGGCCGGGTTACATAAACATTCAGCCAGTAACAATCCCAGCAAACCGTCTTTTTACCCGTCTTACGCTATTCTGAACTGGAAACAGAATGCCGTTCTCCCCTCCTTAACCTATTTTCGAATGCTTATGGCGACCTGATTAGTCACCACTATTGACTGTTCCGTTTCGCCTCCCGCTTCCGGTACCCGGCGATATTTATCCAACAGGTGAATCTGAATACGTCTCAGCATATCGCCATTCAGTTTGTAGTAGCGAAAATAGAGGAATAGCGTCAGGGCAAAAAAGAGCGTTGGCAGCGCAATCATAATCGCCTGCATCCCCAACAGCGTTTGTGCCGATTGAGCGACATTCGGTACATAACCAATGACGCCCAGGACGATAGCGATAAACCAGGCCGCAAACGCCGCCCCCGCTTTCACCACCAGGGTCTGAACTGAGTAAGCGATACTCTCACAGCGGATATTCATCGTATATTCGCCGTAGTCAACGGTATCAGCCACCATAATGACTTGCAGCACCCAGAACAGTGCAGTGCCAATATTCAGCAACACGCCAGCCAGCGAAATCAGCGCGATGTTATATATCCCCCCTATTGCCATCAGAAGCAGCACGCCGCAACCCAGTACCGGCATTATTGATGCGCCTGCCCAAAGAATGCGCCGTGACAATCCTTTCACCAGCTTTGGAAAAAACAGTAACGTCAACAGGTTCGCCGCCCCAGCGTAGGACATGTAATAAGGGAACATCTCCGCGCTACCAATAACGTAAGTGAAGTAGTAAATGGCGAAGCCAGAGATAATATTCGCTGCCGTGTTATAGGCCAATGCCATCCCCAGCAGGCAAGCAAGTTGATCGTTCCGATAGATAAGCCCCACCATCTGCCGCAGCGAAAGATGGCTGGAATCCTCGCTAACACCGCTATCAGAGGAATAAACTTCATGTACATTACGCAAAGTCACGATGGTTGAAACGATAAAAAACGCAATCAACACCAGTGTGAACATCTGGAAACCAAAACCGCGATCGGCGCCACCGACGGCGCTGACAAACGGCAGCGTTATCCCTGCGGTGACAAACCCCGCCAGGCTGGCAAAAAAGCGCGGATAGGGTACCAATAACTCACGCTCGCGTTTATCAAGAGTAATTGTCGGCACCAGCGACCAGAACGGTACATCCATGATGGTATAGGTGAATCCCCATAGCAGATAAGTCACCCATACCCACGCTAATAGCGCACCACCGGAAAAGTGATGCGCACTGAACAACATGTACAGCACGATCGAGTTGGTAAGAGTTCCAATCAGTATCCATGGTTTGAATTTTCCCCATCGCGATCGCGTACAATTTACTATCCATCCCATGATTGGATCGGCTATCGCATCAAGGATCCTTGCCACCAGAAACAGTGTGCCGACCACCCCGACCGACAGTCCAACGATATCGGTGTAGTAATACATCAGATACATATAAACGATACCGATAGCGAAATCTTTACCAAAGGCACCAAATCCGTAGCTGAGCTTTGTTGTCATTGAAATACTCATAGGGCACAGATCGCTGTCACCAGCGCCTCCTTCAGGTGTTTGATAGAGCATTACGGGTGCCGCCTGGCCCATCGCGGCCAGCGGAATGTGAAGATTAGCGGCGCACCCATTCCGGCAGCCAGTCGCCGTGGCTGGCGATCAGATCGTCCACCAGGGCGTAGATCTCTTCGATCCCCAGCACGGCGGAAGTGTGCGGATCCATCATCGTGGCGTAATAGACGTAATCACGGTTTTCCGTGAGGATCGCCTCGGTGAGTAAGGTCTGCACGTTGATGTTGGTCTGCATCAGCGCCGCCAGATGTGCCGGCAGCGTGCCGACTTTGGTGGGCTGAATGCCGTTGGCGTCCACCAGACAGGCCACCTCCACGCAGCAGCCCTGGGGCAGGTTATCAATGAGACCGTCGTTGCGCACATTGCCATATATCACGCTGGGTTCGCCGGTCCAGATAGCGTTCATGATGGTGCTGGCATATTCGCGCGAAGGTTTAACGTCGATGCGTTCGCCGCTCTTATAGCTCTCCAGCTCCTTATGCCAGTTAGCCAGTTGTTCCACGCAGCGTTTCGGATATTCATCCAGCGGCACCTTGTAGCGCGCAATAAGGTCTTCCCGCCCCGGCTTGATAAACCACGGCGTGTATTCGGCGAAATGTTCTGAAGATTCAGTCACGAAGTAACCCAGTTTTTTGAACATTTCATAGCGCACGATGTTTTCGCAGCGTGGGTTGCCGTGCAGATTCGGCTTCGGCGCCCGCCCGTCGGCGTAGGCCTGCAACAGATCCGGGTAAATACTGACGTAGCTGCCGTCGGCCAGCTTTTTCTCCAGCGACAGATAAAATGCCATATGGTTGATCCCCGCGCAGCGGTAGCGTAAATCCGCCGGATCAAGATCGAGATCGCGCGCCAGCTCTTCCGAGGTTCCCTGTACCGAGTGGCACAGGCCAACCTGCTTGATATGCGGGTAGCGGGCGTACATCGCCCAGGTATTCATCGCCATCGGGTTGACGTAGTTGAGCATCGTGGCGTCCGGGCACACTTCGGCCATGTCCTCGCAGATCGCCCATAAATGCGGAATGGTGCGCAGCGCGCGCATAATGCCGCCAGGCCCCAGCGTATCAGCAATGGTCTGCTCCAGACCGTGGCGTTTACAGACCTCGAAATCGGTCACGGTGCAGGGTTCATAGCCGCCAATCTGGAAGGCGACGACGACAAAATCGGCGTCCTGCAATGCGGTTTTGCGATCGCGGTGGCAGCTGATTTTGCCGTTCGCGCCGATGGAATCCATCAGCTTACGCACCACGATATGCGACTCTTCCAGGCGGGTTTCATCAATATCCATCAGCGCGATATGCGCCGATTTCAGCGCCGGACGCTGGAAGACATCACCGAGAATATTTTTGACGAACACCGTTGAACCGGCGCCGATAAAAGTAATTTTAGGGGCGGACATCGCGCTCTCTCCATCAGGTTATTGAACCATTGCAGAGTGGCACGCCGCCGCCTCGTTACGCTGCCCTGTTCCCACCGGAGGATTCCCGGAAACTCAGATCGACCATTGAACGCCACAAAATATGAGTTTTCGGGAACAGATCGTCCGAAAAGGAGAGAAAACGGGCCATGTATTCCGCTAAGCTGTAGGCAACCCAGGACCACCGCGCAACCACTCCGACGCGCCAGGAATCACTGACATGATGGAACACCGCTTCACCTCTCTGCCCCCCGATCCGCACATGTGCAGCAGCGACGAAAAACAGAGCCGCAGCCCGCTGGCGCTCTATTCCGAATATCAGCGCATGGATATCGAACTGCGTCCGCCGCATGCCATGCCCACCAGCCACTGGCACGGCCAGGTTGAGGTGAATGTGCCGTTCGACGGCGATGTGGAATATGTGATTAACAACGAAGTGGTGCGCATTGAGAAGGGCTACATCACCCTGTTCTGGGCCTGTACGCCCCATCGGCTTACCCGCCCCGGAAATTGCCAGCAGATGGCGATATTCAATCTACCAATGCATCTGTTTCTTTCGTGGCCGCTGGACCGTGAACTGATTAATCACGTCACCCACGGCATGGTGATTAAATCCCTCGCCGCCCAGCAGCTAAGCGCGTTTGAAGTACGCCGCTGGCAGCAGGAGCTGAGCAACGACAATGAACAGATCCGTCAACTGGCGATCGATGAAATCGCCCTGATGCTCAAGCGTCTGAGTCTCTCCGGCTGGCAGCCGCTGCTGGTCAATAAAACCTCACGCACGCATAAAAACAGCGTCTCGCGCCACGCCCAGTTTTATGTCAGCCAGATGCTGGAGTTTATCGCCGCCCATTATGACCAGGCCCTGACCGTCGATGCCGTCGCCGAACACGTTAAGCTCAACTCAAACTACGCGATGGGCGTGTTTCAGCGAGTGATGCAGCAAACCATGAAGCAGTACATTACCGCCATGCGTATTAATCATGTACGCGCGCTGCTTAGCGATACCGACAAAACCATCCTTGATATCGCCCTGACCGCCGGTTTCCGTTCCAGCAGCCGTTTCTACAGCACCTTTACCCGCTATGTCGGTATGCCGCCGCAGCAGTACCGCAAATTGAGTCGCCAGCGCCGTCAGAGCCTCACGCCGATACAGGCGTAAAAAATGCCGCCGGGGTTTCCCACGGCGGCATGTATCACCATAAAAACGAATTAGTCGTTAATGCGTGGATGCTGCTGCACCAGACGGGTCCGTTTTTCCTGTAGATCAGCGATTTCCTGATCGATATCTTCGATTTTCTGTTCGATGTTATCGTAGTGTTCGCCGAGAATTTCTTTTGCTTCCTGGATATCGGAGGCCGCAGGCGTCGCCCCTTTTAGCGGACGATTCGCCGTCTCTTTCATCGACAGGCCGGTAATGAGGCCGATAGCCGCAATCACCATCAGGTAGTAAGCCGGCATCATCAGGTTCTGCGTACTCTCCACCAGCCACGCCGCCAGGGTTGGCGTCAGACCGGCAATCAGCACCGAGATATTAAAGGCGCTGGCCAGCGCGCTAAAACGGATATGCGTCGGGAACATCGCCGGCAGCGACGAGGCCATCACCCCGATAAAACAGTTCAGTACAACCGCCAGCAGCAACAGACCGGCGAAAATCAGGCCGAGAACGTTGCTGTTAATCATAATAAACGCCGGGATCGACAGCACGAACAGCGCAACGCTACCAATCAGCACGAACGGGCGGCGACCAAAGCGATCGCTGAGCATCCCGATAACCGGCTGCACGAACAGCATCCCGACCATGATGGCAATAATAATCAGTACGCCATGGTCTTCCGAATAGTGCAGGTTATGCGACAGATAGCTCGGCATATAGGTCAGCAGCATGTAGTAGGTCACGTTGGTGGAAATCACCAGACCAATACAGGTCAATAAGCTGCGCCAGTGTTTCGTCGCAATCTCTTTAAAGGAGACTTTCGGGCCTTCCTGCAAACCTTCGCGGTCGCCCTGTTCAAGGGTATCCACATGCTGCTGGAACGCCGGGGTCTCTTCCAGCGCATGACGCAGGTACAAACCGATGATCCCTAGCGGCAACGCCAGGAAGAACGGGATACGCCAGCCCCAGTCGAGGAAGTTCGCTTCCCCCACCACGCTGGAAATCAGTACCACCACGCCCGCGCCCATCACGAAGCCGGCAATCGACCCGAAATCCAGCCAGCTCCCCATAAAACCACGTTTTCTATCCGGCGAATATTCCGCCACAAAGATCGACGCGCCGGTATATTCGCCGCCGACCGAGAACCCTTGCGCCATTTTACACAGCAGCAGCAGAATCGGCGCCCAGATACCAATTGTGGCATACGACGGAATAAGGCCGATACAGAATGTACTTATCGACATAATAACGATGGTTATCGCCAGAATCTTTTGTCGGCCATATTTATCGCCCAGCATCCCGAAAAACAGGCCACCCAGTGGACGAATTAAGAAGGGAACGGAAAAAGTACCGAGTGCGGCAATCATCTGCACGCTGGGATTCGCGTCGGGGAAAAAGACTTTACCCAGCGCATACGCAACAAAACCATAAACCCCAAAATCAAACCATTCCATCGCATTGCCCAGCGACGCTGCGGTAATCGCTTTCTTTAGTTTGCTATCATCAATGATGGTCACATCCCGAAGCGTGATTGGCTTTACTTTTTTCCTTTTAAGCATAATTTTCCTCTTTTGCTCTCGCCTTGAGCGCACGAATCTGCGCCAAATGACAACGTCATTCGCGTCATGCGTTGGGAGCGGCGAATTGCTGTGCTCCACATTTCAAGCGTAGCAGGTTTGCCTGCACTGTCTGCGGACAGTCCGTACAACCGAACCTGTTGACGCCTGCTCTGGCCATAATTAACTACGCGGAATCGCTAATACGTCGCGTAAATTGTCGATCGCGCTTTTTTACCCTAACAGCGTTTAAATTTGTGATCAACCTCACAGGTTATTCCCCTTAAGCAGCGTCGTCCGAGAAGAATAAGTTCAATGAATACTGGAGACGAGCGATATATTTCCGGAAATATCTGGATTATTTATGGAGATTATTCTGCAATGACCGGTGAGATATATTTGCTCTCGCCGCCGTAATTCATGGTAAAAAAGTCCCGACAAAAGTGCGTGATTACGTTATAATCAATGTTACTTTCGGCTATCAGCCGCCATTTAATGGACCAACGTCCTGTTTTATCCAGTAACCGCGAGGATCGTCATGCAACTGCCACACTGCCCCAAATGCCATTCTGAATACACTTATGAAGATAGCGGCATGTTTATCTGCCCGGAATGCGCCCATGAATGGAATAATGCCGAGCCTGCGGACGATCATGATGTGCTGATCGTCAAAGATGCCAACGGCAATTTACTGGCCGACGGTGATAGCGTTACTGTGATAAAAGATCTGAAGGTTAAAGGCAGCTCTTCAATGCTAAAAATCGGTACTAAAGTGAAAAATATCCGCCTGGTCGAAGGCGATCATAATATTGACTGTAAAATTGATGGTTTTGGTCCAATGAAACTAAAATCTGAATTTGTCAAAAAGAACTGATTAATCCCCCTTATCCTGACTCGCTCCTCAAACGGGAGCGGGTCAGGGTTGAAAGCAGCCGCACGCACATTTCTCCCCTGTCATCCCGCTGGCACCAACTCTTCATCCCCCGGTCATCGTCTCTTAACTGAAACGTCACAAAAAACCGTCAGGATCGCCCCATGTTCCGAAGTCAATATGCGTTTGCCCTTCGTGGAGGCTTGACTGACATGTACTTATCCAGACATCCGACCAGCTATCCAACCCGATACCAGGAAATTGCCGCCAAACTTGAGCAAGAGCTTCGCCACCACTACCGCTGCGGCGACTATCTTCCCGCCGAACAGCAGCTGGCGACCCGCTTTGCGGTTAACCGCCATACTCTGCGCCGGGCTATCGACCAGCTCGTCGAGCGCGGCTGGGTCCAGCGCCGTCACGGCGTCGGCGTACTGGTGCTGATGCGGCCGATTGATTACCCGCTCAATGCCCAGGCGCGCTTCAGCCAGAATCTGCTCGAACAGGGGAGCCATCCCACCAGCGAGAAACTGCTGTCGGTCCTGCGCCCGGCCAGCAGCCATATTGCCGAAGCCTTTGCCATTAACGAAGGCGATGACGTTATTCACCTGCGCACCCTGCGCCGTGTGAACGGCGTCGCGCTGTGCCTGATAGACCACTACTTTGCCGACCTGAATTTATGGCCGGTGCTGCAAACCTTTACCCACGGTTCTCTCCATGACTTGCTGCGCGACCAGCTTGATATCGAACTGACCCGCGTACGCACCAAAATCAGCGCCCGCCGCGCGCAGGCCAAAGAGAGCAACATTCTCGGCATACCCAATCTGGCGCCGCTGCTGTGCGTGCGCACGCTGAATCATCGCCAGGGTGCACAGAACGCGACGGAATACTCCGTCAGCCTGACCCGCGCCGACATGATCGAATTCACCATGGAGCACTGAATGCACTTTGATACCGCCACTCGCCAGCGCTGGATGTCCGTGCTGGCCCACAGTGAACCACCAGAACTTGAGGCGCGGATGCAGACCCTGAATCTCGCGCCGCAGTATGAGGTACTTCGCGCCCCGGAAACCGGCCTGGTCCAGCTACAGGCGCGCATGGGCGGCACCGGCGACCGCTTCTTTGCCGGTGATGCTACCTTAACCCGCGCGGCCATTCGCCTGGCCGACGGAACCACCGGCTATAGCTGGGTTCTGGGCCGTGACCGCCCGCACGCCGAGCGCTGCGCGGTCATTGATGCCCTGATGCAGTCGCCACACCATTTTCACACCCTGATGGAAACCCTGATAACCCCGCTGGAAGCACAACGTAGCGCGCGCATTGAAGCCCGACGCGCCGAAGTCAACGCCAGTCGGGTCGACTTCTTTACTCTGGTTCGCGGAGATAACGCATGACATTACAAACCGCCTTTGCCCTGCCGGTGCAGGATGCCCAACACAGTTTTCGCCGTCTGCTGAAAGCGATGAGTGAACCGGGCGTGATCGTCTCCCTGCAGCAGCTCCAGCACGGCTGGCAGCCGCTGAACATCGCTTCCACCAGCCTGCTGCTGACCCTGGCGGATCACGATACGCCGCTCTGGCTCGCCCCGGCGCTACATAACGATCTCGTCGCTCAGAATCTGCGCTTTCATACCGGCGCGCCGCTGGTTGAGCAGCCGCAACGGGCAACATTCGCCATCGCCGATGACAGTATCAGCAGCGAACAACTGAACGTACTTTCTGCCGGTACTGTCGTCGCCCCGGAAACCAGCGTCACGCTGATTGTTCAGCTCACCAGCCTCAGCGGCGGCCGCATGCTGCGCCTGACCGGGGCCGGGATCGCCGAAGAACGGATGATCGCCCCGCATCTGCCGGAATGCATTATTGAGGAATTAACCGAACGCCCGCACCCGTTTCCGCTGGGCATCGACCTGATCCTGACCTGCGGAGAACGCCTGCTGGCTATCCCGCGCACCACCCATGTGGAGGTCTGCTAATGTACGTAGCCGTCAAAGGCGGCGAGAAGGCGATCGCCGCCGCTCACGCCCTGCAAGAACATAAACGCCGTGGTGACAGGCGGCTTGCCGAAATCAGCGTTGAACAGATTAGCCAGCAGCTAAATCTGGCGGTCGACCGGGTAATGACTGAAGGCGGTATCGCCGACCGGGAGCTGGCGGCGCTGGCGCTGAAACAGGCCAGCGGCGATAACGTCGAAGCCATTTTTCTGCTGCGCGCTTACCGCACCACCCTGCAAAGGCTGGCGGTGAGCGAACCGATCGACACCGCCAGTATGCGCCTTGAACGTCGTATCTCAGCGGTCTACAAAGATATTCCCGGTGGCCAGATGCTCGGCCCGACCTACGACTATACCCATCGCCTGCTCGATTTTACCCTGCTGGCCAACGGTGAATCGCCCGTGCTGGCCACCGACGACGCGCCGCAACAAGCCACCCCACATGTTTTTCATCTGCTGACCCGACAGGAACTGGCGAAAGCGGAGCAGGATACCGCTGCCCGCCCCGACGACATTACCCGTCATCCGCCGGTCTACCCCTGTTCACGCTCTTCGCGTTTACAGCAACTGGTGCGCGGCGACGAAGGTTATCTGCTGGCGCTGGCCTACTCCACCCAGCGCGGCTACGGGCGTAATCACCCGTTTGCCGGTGAAATTCGCAGCGGCTACATCACGGTGCAAATTACCCCCGAAGAGCTGGGATTCACCGTCAATATCGGCGAACTGCTGATGACCGAATGCGAAATGGTCAACGGCTTTGTCGCCCCTCCGGATGAGCCGCCGCACTTTACCCGCGGTTACGGCCTGACGTTCGGCATGAGCGAGCGCAAAGCAATGGCAATGGCGCTGGTAGACCGCGCGCTACAGGCGCCGGATTACGGTGAAGAAGCGGCGGGGCCCGCGCAGGATGAAGAGTTTGTGCTGGCTCATGCCGATAACGTCGAGGCGGCCGGTTTCGTTTCGCATCTCAAACTCCCTCACTATGTCGATTTCCAGGCCGAACTGGCGCTGCTCAAACGTCTGCAACGGGAGAATCAACGTGGCTAACGCGCTGACCGGCTATAACTTTGCTTATCTTGATGAGCAAACCAAACGCATGATCCGCCGCGCCCTTCTGAAAGCGGTGGCAATCCCCGGCTATCAGGTACCGTTCGGCGGTCGCGAGATGCCGATGCCCTACGGCTGGGGCACCGGCGGCATTCAGCTCACCGCCAGCGTGATTGGCGAGGACGATGTGCTGAAAGTGATCGACCAGGGCGCGGACGACACCACCAACGCGGTGTCGATTCGCCAGTTCTTCCGGCGTGTTACCGGTGTCGCCACCACCGAGCGCACCGAAGAGGCGACGCTGATCCAGACCCGCCACCGGATCCCGGAAACGCCGCTGAGCGAAGATCAGATCCTGATCTTCCAGGTGCCGATCCCGGAGCCGCTGCGCTTTATCGAGCCGCGCGAAACCGAAACCCGCACCATGCACGCGCTGGAGGAGTATGGCGTGATGCAGGTGAAACTGTACGAAGATATCGCCCGTTTCGGCCATATCGCGACAACTTACGCCTACCCGGTGAAGGTGAACGGCCGCTACGTGATGGACCCGTCGCCGATTCCAAAATTCGATAATCCGAAGATGCATATGATGCCCGCGCTACAGCTGTTTGGCGCCGGACGCGAAAAGCGTATCTACGCGGTGCCGCCCTATACACCGGTAGAGAGCCTTGATTTCGACGATCATCCGTTTACCGTTCAGAAGTGGGACGAGCCCTGCGCCATCTGCGGATCGCGCCACAGCTATCTTGATGAAGTGGTGCTCGACGACAGCGGCAAGCGAATGTTTGTCTGCTCCGATACCGATTATTGCCGTCAACAGAGCGAGGCGCAGAAAAAATGAGTCATCCGTTACTGGCGGTCAATCGCCTGACCCACCTCTATGCGCCGGGAAAAGGCTTCAGCGATGTGTCGTTTGAACTGTGGCCAGGCGAAGTCCTCGGTATCGTCGGCGAATCCGGCTCCGGGAAAACCACTCTGCTGCAGGCCATTTCCGCCCGCCTGACGCCGCAACGGGGCGAAGTTCTGTATCAGAACCGCTCACTGTACGCGATGAGCGAAGCGGATCGCCGTCGCCTGTTGCGCACCGAATGGGGCGTGGTGCATCAGCATCCGCTGGACGGCCTGCGTCGCCAGGTGTCGGCGGGAGGCAATATCGGCGAACGCCTGATGGCCACCGGCGCCCGGCACTACGGCAATATTCGCGCCACGGCGGCGCAGTGGCTGCAGGAGGTGGAGATCCCGCCTTCACGCATTGACGACCTGCCCACCACCTTTTCCGGCGGAATGCAGCAGCGCCTGCAAATCGCCCGCAATCTGGTGACCCGGCCAAAGCTGATATTTATGGATGAGCCGACCGGCGGGCTGGACGTTTCGGTGCAGGCGCGCCTGCTCGACCTGCTGCGCGGCCTGGTGGTGGAGCTGAACCTGGCGGTGGTGATCGTGACCCACGATCTCGGCGTCGCCCGCCTGCTGGCTAACCGTCTGCTGGTGATGAAGCAGGGCGAGGTGGTGGAAAGTGGTTTAACTGACCGGGTGCTGGATGATCCGCACCACCCTTACACCCAACTGCTGGTGTCGTCGGTATTGCAGAATTAACCCCCGGGGCAATCGGCCACACGAATATCGAAGAGGCAAAAAATGAACGCCATCCGCGTTGAAAACATCCATAAAACCTTTGTTCTGCACCAGCAGCACGGCGTGCGTCTGCCGGTCCTCACCGACGCCTCGTTAACCGTTAACGCCGGGGAATGCGTGGTGCTGCACGGCCACTCCGGCAGCGGAAAATCAACCCTGCTGCGATCGCTTTACGCCAACTACCTGCCCGATAGCGGCCACATCCATATCCGCCACGGCGACGAATGGGTGGACCTGGTCAGCGCTTCGGCGCGTAAGGTACTGGAAGTACGTAAAACCACTATCGGCTGGGTCAGCCAGTTCCTGCGGGTGATCCCGCGCATTTCCGCCCTCGACGTGGTGATTCAGCCGCTGCTCGAACTGGGCATTTCCCGCGACGAGAGCGCCGCAAAAGCCGCCCGTCTACTGGCGCGCCTGAACGTCCCTGAGCGCCTGTGGCGCCTGGCGCCTTCCACCTTTTCCGGCGGCGAGCAGCAGCGCGTCAATATCGCCCGCGGCTTTGCGGTTGATTACCCCATTTTGCTCCTCGACGAACCTACCGCCTCGCTGGACGCGAAAAACAGCGCCGCGGTGGTGGAACTGATTCACGAAGCCAAAGCGCGCGGCGCGGCTATCGTCGGTATTTTTCATGACGAAGCGGTACGCAATCAGGTCGCTGACCGCCTGCATCCGATGGGAATATCAGCATGATTATCAATAATGTAAAGCTGGTCCTCGAAAATGAGGTGGTTAATGGCTCGCTGGAAGTGCGGGACGGCAACATTTATACCTTCGCCGCAAGCCAGAGTCGGCTGGCGGCGGCCATTGATGGCGAAGGCGGCTGGCTGCTGCCGGGGCTTATCGAGCTGCATACCGACAATCTGGACAAGTTTTTCTCCCCCCGACCAAAAGTGGACTGGCCCGCCCATTCGGCGATGAGCAGCCACGACGCGCTGATGATTGCCAGCGGCATCACCACCGTGCTGGATGCCGTCGCTATTGGCGATGTTCGTGACGGCGGCGATCGCCTGGAGAATCTGGAAAAAATGATTAACGCCGTGGAAGAGACGCAAAAGCGCGGCCTCAACCGTGCTGAACACCGTCTGCATCTGCGTTGTGAACTGCCGCACCACACCACTCTGCCGCTGTTTGAAAAACTGGTGGGCCGCGAGCCGGTCAGCCTGGTCTCCCTGATGGATCACTCGCCAGGCCAGCGCCAGTACGCCGATCGCAGCAAATACCGCGACTACTATCAGGGAAAATACCACCTGAGCCACGCCGAAATGGACCAATTCGAAGAGGAGCAGATGGCGCTGGCGGCAACCTGGTCGCAACCCAACCGGCAGAGTATTGCCGCGATCTGCCGCGAGCGTCATATCGCTCTGGCCAGCCACGACGACGCCACCCCTGAGCATGTAGCCGAATCGCACCAGCTTGGCAGCGTCATCGCCGAATTTCCTACCACGCTCGCTGCCGCGGAGGCGTCACGTCAGCATGGAATGTGCGTTCTGATGGGGGCGCCGAATATCGTGCGCGGCGGCTCGCATTCCGGGAACGTCGCCGCCCACCATCTGGCAACCCGCGGCCTGCTGGATATCCTCTCCTCCGATTATTACCCCGCCAGCCTGCTGGACGCCGCTTTTCGCGTTGCCGATGACGACGCTAACGCCTTTACCCTGGCGCAGGCTATTCGTCTGGTGAGTAGTAACCCGGCGCAGGCGGTAGGTCTGCACGACCGGGGGACAATTGCCGAAGGTAAACGCGCGGATCTGGTGCTGGCGCGCCGTCGCGGCGAGCATATCCATATTGATAACGTCTGGCGTCAGGGTAAGAGGGTCTTCTGATGACGGGGAGACTGATTTGGCTGGTCGGCCCATCCGGCTCCGGTAAAGATAGCCTTCTGACGGCGCTGCGCCAGCGGGAACATCCGCAACTGCTGGTGGCGCACCGCTACATTACCCGTCCTCACAATGCGGGCTACGAAAATCATATCGCGCTTAGCGAACATGAATTTTTCACCCGCGCCGAACAGCACCTGTTTGCCCTTAGCTGGCATGCCAACAACACGTATTACGGCATCGGCGTGGAAATTGACCTGTGGCTGCACGCCGGGTTTGACGTGGTGGCCAACGGCTCCCGCGCGCATCTTCCACAGGCGCAGGCACGCTATGCCGATGTCCTGCTGCCCGTCTGTCTGCAGGTCTCCCCGGAGATACTGCGTCAACGTCTGGAGCAGCGCGGACGGGAGAACCAAACGGAGATTGCTCAGCGGCTGGCGCGGGCGGCGCGTTATACGCCGGGCGCGTGCCAGATCCTCAACAATGATGGCCCTCTGAGCCACTCGGTGGATGCGCTGGTATCCTTGATTCGCGTTCACGGCAACCGGCGTGAACAGCGGCTCGCCTGACAAAAATGTCCTGAAGTGAGGAGGTAGTATGAGCCTGACTCTCCGCTTAACCGGCACCGGCGGTGCGCAGCAGGTACCGGTTTTCGGCTGCGACTGCCCCGCCTGTCGCCGGGCGCGCGCCACTGAGGCGCACCGTCGCCGCCCCTGTAGCGCGGTGGTCACATTCAACAGCGCGGTGACGCTGCTGGATGCCGGACTGCCGGATCTGATGGAGCACTGGCCCGCCGGCAGCTTTCAGCAGTTTCTGCTCACGCATTATCATATGGATCATGTTCAGGGGCTGTTCCCGCTGCGCTGGGGCGCAGGCGACCCCATTGCGGTATACGGCCCGCCCGATGAACAGGGCTGCGACGATCTGTTCAGACATCCGGGCCTGCTGGATTTCAGCCACACCGTCGAACCGTTTGTGACGTTTACGCTACAGGGGCTGCGCGTCACCCCGCTGCCGCTAAACCACTCAAAGCTCACTTTCGGTTATCTGCTGGAATCGGCCCACAGCCGGGTTGCCTGGCTGTCCGACACCGCGGGCCTGCCGGAAAAAACGCTGAAATTCCTGCTTAACAACCAGCCGCAGATCATCATCATCGACTGTAGCCATGAACCGCGCCCGCAACCGCCGCACAATCACTGCGACCTGAACACGGTTCGGGCCATTAACCAGGTGATTGGCTGCCCGCGCGTGATCCTCACCCATATCAGCCACCAGTTCGACGTATGGATGATGGACAATGTGCTGCCTGCCGGGTTTGAAGCGGGGTTTGATGGGATGGAGATTGTGCTGGATTAACCCGCCGCGCGCCTCATCAACAACACGGTCCACGCTGACGTGGAAAAACAAACCGGTACAGAAATACGGCACAGGACCAGCCCTCGCGACTGGCCCCATATTAATCAACCTCATCGCGGAGGGATCTCAGTGCCGTTGCTGCTCAATCGCGCCGATTGCGTCGACCCGCCCCTGATGGCGTCCGCCTTCAAATTCGGCGTCCAGCCAGGCATCGACGATCATTTTTGCCAGATCCAGACCGATCACCCGCGCGCCAAAAGCCAGAACATTAGTATCATTATGCTGCCGTGAAAGCTGCGCCGAGTAAGGCTCGCTGCAAACCACCGCCCGAATGCCTGAATGTTTATTAGCAGCGATTGAGATACCGACGCCGGTGCCGCAAATCAGGATCCCGCCATCGACTTCACCCGCGGCAACAGCCTGAGCCACAGCGCTGGCGTAACGTGGATAATCGGTGCGCGCCGTTGACCATGCTCCTTTATCCACGACGTCAATGCCGCGCTGGCGCAGATGCGCCAGGATCGCCTCTTTCAAGATAAAACCCACATGATCGCAGCCAAATGCAATCCGTTTCATACTCAGCCTCGCCTGTTATCAACTTTACAGATAGTGTTTGCATTGTGATTTAAACGGCGAAAACTGGCGAAACAAACCGCAATCACACTGCTGAAAGGGCCTTTCTACACGGCAAAATTTCACAAATCAAGCGCTGAAAGCATTTAAACCGATACTACCTCGCGCATAAGACATCCCGCAAATAACACATAACAATTTGATATAAAAATAATTTACTAAAATAAAAACGCATGTCGACACCACCAAACTTCACGAAACATATTACTTTATAAAAATATAATTTTTGTGAAGTCGATTGTATCTTTTCTGTTTCACCTGTGGTGATATAGTGTTGTCTTCATTTTATGGACGAAGAGAAAGCGATGAGTCAGTCAGAATCCAGTGCGCTCCCCAACGGTATCGGCCTTGCCCCCTGGCTTCGCATGAAGCAGGAAGGGATGACCGAAAACGAACGTCGTATCGTTGAATGGTTGCTCACCCCCGGCAATCTCAGCGATGCGCCGGCAATCAAAGATGTCGCGGAGGCGCTGTCAGTATCCGAAGCCATGATCGTTAAGGTGTCGAAACTGCTTGGCTTTAGCGGTTTTCGCAACCTGCGCAGCGCGCTGGAAGCCTACTTTTCGCAATCCGAGCAGGTGCTCCCGGCTGAGCTCTCCTTTGATGAAGCGCCGCAGGATGTCGTGAATAAGGTGTTTAACATCACCCTGCGCACCATTATGGAAGGCCAGTCAATCGTCAATGTCGACGAGATTCATCGTGCGGCGCGATTCTTTGCCCGCGCCAGGCAGCGGGACCTGTACGGCGCCGGAGGGTCCAACGCCATTTGCGCCGATGTGCAGCATAAATTTTTACGCATCGGCGTGCGCTGTCAGGCTTACCCGGACGCCCATATCATGATGATGTCCGCATCGCTGCTGAAGGAGGGGGATGTGGTACTGGTGGTCTCGCACTCAGGGCGCACCAGCGATATTAAATCGGCGGTGGAACTCGCGAAAAAAAATGGTGCAAAAATTATTTGTATCACCCATAGCTATCATTCGCCGATTGCAAAATTGGCTGACTTTATTATTTGCTCGCCAGCACCAGAGACGCCGTTATTAGGCCGGAATGCCTCGGCACGTATATTACAACTGACATTATTAGATGCGTTCTTTGTTTCCGTCGCACAGCTCGACATTGAACAAGCGAATATAAATATGCAGAAAACGGGCGCGATTGTTGATTTCTTTTCACCAGGCGCGCTGAAGTAAATACTCGTCATGTTTCAGGTCACAGATGAGTTGGCAACGCACGTTCTCCCCGGTCACATGATTTTCTATGGCGCCGGGGATTAACTCGCTTACCCTCTTTACCGTGATTTGAATGAGTTAGAGTATTAATAATTAGCTCCTGCCACAGGAGCGTCCCCTACACTGAGAATACTGCTATGAATAAATATCTGAAACTTTTCAGCGGCGCGGCTATGGGCATAATGTTATCCACCAGCGCAATGGCCGCTGCCGATTACGCCGTGGTATTGAAGACATTATCCAACCCATTTTGGGTCGATATGAAAAAGGGTATTGAAGACGAAGCCAAAACATTAGGCGTTAGCGTCGATATTTTTGCCTCGCCCTCGGAAGGCGATTTCCAGTCGCAACTGCAGTTATTTGAAGATCTCAGCAACAAAAATTACAAAGGTATCGCTTTTGCGCCGCTCTCCTCCGTTAACCTGGTGATGCCGGTGGCTAAAGCCTGGAAAAAGGGCATCTATCTGGTCAACCTCGATGAAAAAATCGATATGGACAACCTGAAGAAAGCCGGCGGCAATGTGGAAGGGTTTGTCACTACCGATAACGTGGCGGTCGGCGCAAAAGGCGCGGAATTTATCATCAATAAGCTGGGCGCGGAGGGTGGAGAAGTCGCCATTATCGAAGGCAAAGCCGGTAACGCCTCCGGTGAAGCTCGTCGTAACGGCGCGACTGAGGCGTTTAAGAAGGCGAGCCAGATCAAGCTGGTGGCCAGCCAGCCTGCCGACTGGGACCGTATCAAGGCGCTGGACGTCGCCACCAACGTGTTACAGCGTAATCCGAATATCAAAGCGATTTACTGCGCTAACGACACCATGGCGATGGGGGTCGCTCAGGCCGTCGCGAATGCCGGTAAAACCGGCAAAGTGCTGGTCGTTGGCACCGATGGCATTCCGGAAGCCCGCAAGATGGTAGAAAACGGGCAGATGACCGCCACTGTCGCGCAGAACCCGGCGGATATTGGCGCGACCGGCCTCAAGATGCTGGTCGATGCAGAAAAAAGCGGCAAGGTTATTCCGTTGGATAAAACCCCGAAATTTAAAATGGTGGACTCTATTCTGGTGACGAAATAATTCAAAGGTTGCGTCACCCCGCCCCTCTCCCGTTCCGGGAGAGGGTGAAAATATAAGGAATCACTATGCTCACGCCATATATTTCAATGGCGGGGATCGGCAAATCCTTTGGTCCGGTTCACGCATTAAAATCAGTTGATTTAACAGTTTACCCTTATGAAATACATGCGTTATTAGGGGAAAATGGTGCCGGTAAATCAACGTTAATGAAAGTGCTGTCGGGAATACATGAACCGACCAAAGGCACCATTACAATTAATAATGTCAACTATGACAAGCTCGACCATAAATTAGCGGCTGAACTCGGCATCGGTATTATTTATCAGGAACTCAGCGTGATTGATGAATTAACGGTGCTGGAGAATTTATATATTGGTCGTCATCTGACGAAAAAAGTCTGCGGCATCAATATTATCGACTGGAAAGAAATGCGCATACGGGCGGCAATGATGCTGCTGCGCGTCGGGCTAAAGGTTGCTTTAGACGAAAAGGTGGCAAACCTCTCCATCAGCCACAAACAGATGCTGGAAATCGCCAAGACGCTGATGCTCGACGCCAAAGTGCTGATTATGGATGAACCCACTTCCTCGCTGACCAATAAAGAAGTGGATTATCTGTTCCTGATCATGAACCAACTGCGCAAAGAGGGCACCGCCATCGTGTATATCTCGCATAAGCTGGCGGAAATTCGCCGCATCTGCGATCGCTACACGGTGATGAAAGACGGTAGCAGCGTCTGCAGCGGGATGGTCAGCGAAGTCAATAACGACGACATCGTGCGCCTGATGGTGGGCCGCGAGCTGCAAAACCGCTTCAATGCCATGAAAGAGAGCACCGGCAATATTGCCCGCGAGACGGTGTTCGAGGTGAAAAATGTCACCAGTCACGACAAGAAAAAGGTGCGCGACATCTCCTTCAGCGTTAATCGCGGCGAAATTCTTGGCTTTGCCGGGCTGGTCGGCTCCGGACGTACCGAACTGATGAACTGCCTGTTCGGCGTCGATAAGCGCGCGCACGGCGAAATCCATCTCAACGGTAAAGCGATCTCCCCCCGTTCACCGCTGGACGCCTTAAAAAAAGGTATGGCCTATATCACCGAAAACCGCCGGGAAAACGGCTTTTTCGCTAACTTCTCGATCGCCCAGAACATGGCGGTCAGCCAGAGTCTGAAGCGCGGCGGTTACAAAGGGGCGATGGGGCTGTTCAACGAAGGGGACGAGCGCAAAACGGCGGAAGCACAACGTAAGCTGCTGGCGCTGAAGTGCCATTCCGTCGATCAGAACATTACCGAGCTTTCCGGCGGCAATCAGCAGAAAGTGCTGATTTCCAAATGGTTATGCTGCAACCCGGACGTCATTATTTTTGATGAGCCGACGCGCGGCATCGACGTTGGCGCAAAAGCCGAAATTTATAAAGTGATGCGCCAGCTGGCCGATGACGGAAAAGTCATCCTGATGGTGTCGTCTGAATTACCTGAAATTATCGCCGTCTGCGACCGCATTGCCGTGTTCTGCGAAGGGCGACTGACACAGATCCTGAGCAATCGCGACGATATGAGCGAAGAGGAGATTATGGCATGGGCACTACCACAAGAGTGAAAAGCGACATGGGCGAGAAAAAACCGTTTAACTTCGCGCTGTTCTGGGATAAATACGGCACCTTTTTTATCCTTGCCATTATCGTCGCGATTTTCGGTACCCTGTCGTCGGAGTACTTCCTGACGACCAACAACATTACGCAGATCTTCGTTCAGAGCTCGGTCACCGTGCTGATCGGCATGGGCGAATTCTTCGCGATCCTTGTCGCCGGGATCGATCTGTCGGTCGGGGCGATCCTCGCGCTCTCCGGGATGGTTACCGCGAAACTGATGCTGGCGGGCGTTGATCCGTTCCTCGCCGCGCTGATTGGCGGCGTACTGGTGGGCGGCCTGCTTGGCGCAATCAACGGTTGTCTGGTCAACTGGACCGGTTTGCATCCATTTATCATTACCCTGGGCACCAACGCCATTTTCCGCGGTATCACGCTGGTCATCTCTGATGCCAACTCGGTATACGGCTTCTCATTTGATTTCGTCAACTTCTTCGCCGCCACGCCGTTAGGGATCCCCGTCCCGGTCATCTTCTCGTTGATTGTCGCGGTGATCCTGTGGTTTCTCACCACGCGTCTGCGCGTGGGCCGCAATATCTACGCGCTGGGCGGTAACAAAAACTCAGCCTTTTACTCCGGTATCGACGTCAAATTTCACATGCTGCTGGTGTTTATTATTTCTGGTATTTGCGCCGGACTGGCGGGGGTAGTCTCCACTGCACGACTCGGCGCGGCTGAACCCCTGGCGGGAATGGGCTTTGAAACCTACGCCATCGCCAGCGCCATCATCGGCGGGACCAGCTTCTTCGGCGGTAAGGGGCGCATCTTCTCCGTGGTTATCGGCGGCCTGATCATCGGCACCATCAATAATGGGCTGAATATTCTGCAAGTACAAACCTACTACCAACTGGTGGTGATGGGCGGATTAATCATCGCGGCTGTCGCCCTCGACCGTCTTATCAGTAAGTAAGGAATTTATAATGAAAATTGCACCCTCTTTAATGTGTATGGATCTGCTGAAATTCAAAGAACAGATCGAGTTTATCGACCAGCACGCAGATTATTTTCACATCGACATTATGGACGGCCATTTTGTGCCAAATCTGACCCTGTCGCCTTTTTTCGTCAGCCAGGTGAAACGGCTGGCCAGTAAGCCGCTGGACTGCCATCTGATGGTCACCCGTCCACAGGATTACATTAGCCAGCTGGCGCAGGCGGGCGCGGATATTATCACCTTGCACCCGGAAACCATTAACGGCCAGGCCTTCCGACTGATTGATGCCATTCGTCGTC
This sequence comes from Klebsiella indica, assembly GCF_005860775.1. Taxonomy (GTDB): domain Bacteria; phylum Pseudomonadota; class Gammaproteobacteria; order Enterobacterales; family Enterobacteriaceae; genus Klebsiella; species Klebsiella indica. The sequence continues at coordinate 25,641 of NZ_VCHQ01000002.1, read as the reverse complement.
ACGGTATGAAAGTTGGCCTCATCCTCAATCCGGAAACCCCGGTCGAGGCGATGAAATATTACATTCATAAAGCCGACAAAATCACGGTGATGACCGTCGATCCCGGCTTCGCAGGGCAACCGTTTATCCCGGAGATGCTGGATAAAATCGCTGAGCTGAAAGCCTGGCGCGAACGCGAAGGGCTGGGCTACGAAATTGAAATCGACGGCTCCTGCAACCAGGCCACTTACCAAAAACTGATCGCGGCGGGCGCGGACGTCTTTATCGTCGGCACCTCCGGCCTCTTTAACCATGCCGACAAGATTGATGATGCATGGCAAATAATGGCAGAACAAATCCTTGCGGCAAAAAACGAGGTACTGCCTCATGCAAAAACAGCGTAACGTCGTTGCTGGCGTGGATATGGGCGCGACGCATATCCGCTTTTGCCTGCAGACAGCACAGGGCGTAACGCTGCACGGTGAAAAGCGTCGAACGGCGGATGTGATTACCTCCGACGGCCTGGTTGACGGCATTAAAAACCTGCTGCAACAGCAACTGGCCCACCATGATGCCAGATGCCGTGGGCTGGTGATGGGATTCCCGGCGCTGGTAGCCAGGGACAAACGGACGATTATTTCAACGCCCAATCTGCCTCTGGCCGCTGACGATCTGTACAACCTGGCTGACAGGCTGGAAGCGGCGCTGGGCTGCCCGGTCGAGTTTTCCCGCGATGTGAATCTGCAGTTGTCTTTTGACGTGCAGGAGAATCACCTGCAGGAACAGGAGGTGCTGGCGGCTTATCTCGGCACCGGCATGGGCTTCGCCGTCTGGCTGAACGGCGGACCCTGGATCGGCGCCCACGGCGTCGCGGGCGAACTGGGGCACATTCCGCTGGGTGATGACGCCCTCACCTGCGCCTGCGGCAACCCTGCCTGTCTGGAAACCGTATGCTCCGGCATCGCGCTAAAGCGCTGGTACGAGCAACAAACACGCGACTGGGCATTGGGCGAACTGTTTGTTCACGCCGGGCAAGCGCCGTTTGTCCAGACGCTGTTAAACCACGCCGCCCGCGCGATCGCCACCAGCATCAATCTTTTTGACCCGGATGCGGTGATCCTCGGCGGCGGCGTCATGGATATGCCCGCTTTTCCGCGTGATGCATTAATCGCGATGATCAAAACCTACGTTCGTCGCCCGCTACCGTATCAGGCCGTCCGCTTTATCGCCGCCTCATCTTCGGCGTTTAACGGCGCCCGGGGCGCGGCAGCGCTGGCGCGCAGCCGTTATCTGGCATAAACCGCCCCGGGAAGCGTCCTGAGCGCTTTACCCGGGCTTTGCACATCCGCGTCACCTCCCTCACTTCGACACGTCAAAACTGACGATTGCCTGTTTTTCGTCAGCATTTTGACTAAAAAAACAGCGTATCATCAGTCAATACCCACAATGAAAGCATGGCATAAAAGATGCATAGTGATTTCGTGATAGCGCAAATGCGCCAATTGATTAACTGGAGCAAGACCGATGAAAAAAGTCGTCACGGTGTGTCCGTATTGTGCATCAGGTTGCAAAATCAATCTGGTGGTCGATAACGGCAAAATCGTTCGGGCAGAGGCGGCTCAGGGGAAAACCAATCAGGGAACCCTGTGTCTGAAAGGCTATTATGGCTGGGATTTTATTAACGACACCCAGATCCTGACCCCGCGCCTGAAAACCCCCATGATCCGTCGCCAGCGTGGCGGCAAACTGGAATCCGTCTCCTGGGACGAGGCGCTTGATTATGTTGCCACCCGTCTCAGCGCCATTAAAGAGAAGTATGGTCCGGACGCGATTCAGACTACCGGTTCGTCCCGCGGGACGGGTAATGAAACAAACTATGTGATGCAAAAATTCGCGCGCGCCGTTATTGGAACCAATAACGTTGACTGCTGCGCTCGCGTCTGACACGGCCCTTCGGTTGCAGGTCTGCACCAGTCGGTCGGTAACGGCGCCATGAGTAATGCCATCACCGAGATTGATAACACCGATCTCGTATTTATCTTCGGGTATAACCCGGCAGATTCGCACCCTATTGTGGCGAATCATGTGATTAACGCCAAACGCAACGGGGCGAAAATCATCGTTTGCGATCCGCGTAAAATCGAAACCGCGCGCATCGCGGATATGCACATTGCGTTGAAAAATGGCTCGAACATCGCCCTGCTCAACGCCATCGGGCATGTCATTATTGAAGAGGATCTCTACGATAAATCTTTCGTCGCCAACCGTTCCGAAGGCTTCGAGGAGTATCGCAAAATCGTCGAAGGCTATACGCCGGAGTCGGTGGAAGAGATTACCGGCGTCAGCGCCCAGGATATTCGCGCCTGCGCCCGCATGTACGCTAACGCAAAATCCGCCGCAATACTGTGGGGCATGGGCGTCACCCAGTTCTATCAGGGCGTGGAGACCGTACGTTCCCTGACCAGTCTGGCCATTCTGACCGGCAACCTCGGTAAGCCAAGCGTCGGCGTCAACCCGGTGCGCGGCCAGAACAACGTTCAGGGTGCCTGTGATATGGGGGCGCTGCCGGATACCTATCCGGGCTATCAGTATGTTAAGTTCCCGGAAAATCGCGAGAAGTTCGCCAAAGCCTGGGGAGTCGAGAGCCTGCCGGCGCATACTGGCTATCGCATCAGCGAACTGCCGCACCGCGTGGAGCATGGCGAAGTACGGGCGGCGTACATTATGGGGGAAGATCCGCTCCAGACCGATGCCGAGCTGTCCGCCGTGCGTAAAGCGTTTGAACAGCTGGATCTGGTTATCGTCCAGGATATTTTCATGACCAAAACCGCCTCCGCGGCCGATGTCATTCTGCCGTCCACCTCCTGGGGCGAGCATGAAGGCGTCTATACCGCAGCGGACCGCGGCTTCCAGCGCTTCTTTAAAGCCGTTGAGCCGAAGTGGGACCTGAAAACCGACTGGCAGATTATCAGCGAGATCGCAACCCGGATGGGCTACCCGATGCACTACAACAACACCCAGGAGATCTGGGATGAGTTGCGTCATCTGTGCCCGGATTTCTACGGCGCCACCTACGAGAAAATGGGCGAACTGGGCTACATCATGTGGCCGTGCCGCGATGAGTCCGATGCCGATCAGGGAACCTCTTATCTGTTTAAAGAGAAGTTCGATACCCCGAACGGTCTGGCGCAGTTCTTCACCTGCGACTGGGTGGCCCCGATTGACAAGCTCACCGACGAGTATCCGATGGTGCTATCGACGGTGCGCGAAGTCGGTCACTACTCCTGTCGTTCGATGACCGGCAACTGCGCGGCGCTGTCCGCGCTGGCGGATGAACCCGGTTATGCGCAAATCAATACCGCCGACGCTGAGCGTCTGGGTATTGAGGATGAGTCACTGGTGTGGGTTAACTCACGCAAAGGCCGTATTATCACCCGTGCGCAGGTCAGCGATCGTCCGAATAAAGGGGCGGTTTATATGACCTACCAGTGGTGGATTGGCGCCTGTAACGAACTGGTTACCGAGAACCTGAGCCCGATAACCAAAACGCCAGAGTACAAATACTGCGCCGTCAACGTTACGCCGATTGCCGATCAGCGTGCCGCCGAGCAGTATGTGATTGATGAGTACAACAAACTGAAAACCCGCCTGCGCGAGAGCGCGATCGGTTAATCAGTTGACCTTTACGGGGCGGCGCTTCGCGCCTGCCCGGACGGCAAATTTCTCGTCGTCCGGGCAAAGGGCTGGCGCCGCTTGCGTAAAATTCCGCCTGAATTTGTTGACACGAGACATTCACGCCAGCAAGCGTCGCTGCATAAAAATCCCGGTCATTCGCTTAACGGGCCTCACATAACGCCCGGCGCATTAACCGGGCCAGGGGGCTATTGGGCGGTCTTCTCAAATTTACCCAGCACTTCACGCTCATACGCCAGCGCTTTTTTGCGGTCAAATTTGTGTTCCCACTTAGCGATCACCAGCACCGCCAGCGCATTACCCACCACGTTCAGCGCAGTACGCGCCATATCAAGGATACGGTCCACACCGGCAATAAAGGCCAGACCTTCCAGCGGTATCCCCACGCTGCCCAGCGTCGCCAGCAGCACCACAAAGGAAACCCCCGGAACGCCCGCAATCCCTTTCGAGGTCACCATCAGCGTCAGCACAAGGGTAATCTCATGCCAGATAGACAGGTCGATACCGTACAACTGGGCGATAAAGATCGCCGCGATGCTCTGATACAGCGTCGAACCATCAAGATTAAACGAGTAGCCGGTCGGCACCACAAAGCTGGTGATCGACGCCGGTGCGCCATAGGCTTCCATCTTCTCGATAATACGCGGCAGCACGCTTTCAGAGCTGGCGGTAGAGTACGCCAGAATCAGCTCATCCTTCAGAATACGGATCAGGATCCAGATGCTCAGTCCGCATACCCGCGCCACCATACCGAGCACCACCAGCGCGAAGAACAGGATCGCGAAATAAACCAGAATCACCAGCTTTGCCAGCGGCCACAGGGAGGCGAAACCGAAAGTCGCCACGGTCACCGAGATCAACGCGAACACACCGACCGGCGCATAGCGCATCACCATATGCGTCACTTTGAACATGGTTTCAGAGATTGAGCGGAACACGGTGACCAGCGGTTCACGATGGGTAGCGGGCAGCGAGGAAAGGCCGAGGCCAAACAGCACCGAGAAGAAGATGATCGGCAGCATGTCGCCTTTCGCCATGGAGGCGACGATATTCGTCGGCACCAGTGAGAGGATCGTGCCCATCAGACCATGCGCGTGGCTCTGCACTTCCGCGGTGGTGTTTTGATATTTTGAAATATCCACTGCCGCCAGCTGCGACATATCAATCCCGGCACCGGGCTGGAAAACGTTCGCGAGGGTGATCCCCAGCACAATCGCCACCGTGGTGATCACTTCAAAATAGATAATGGTTTTCGCGCCGATACGACCCAGTTGCTTTGCATCGCCCACGCCAGCAATGCCGACCACCAGGGTCGAAATCACAATCGGTACGACGATCATTTTAATCAGATGGATAAAGATATCACCCGCCGGGGTCAGCAGGTTCGAGGTTAACCACTCACGACTGTCGGCGTGATAATGCAGGTAACTTCCCAGCAGTATGCCCAGCACCAGAGCCAGCAAAATTTGCCAGGCCAGGCTGACTTTCGTTTTTTTCTTCACTACAGACTTCCTCAATGAAAGGCACCATTCCAGAAGATAACGGTACCCACTGAAAAGGGTATGAATTGTGTTGCGTTGTTTTATAGGGTTATTTAACGCGCAATATCAGTATCATTTGCACGGTATGCTGCGCAAGTCTTTAAGAACCGGGGATTACACTGGTTTTCTGCATAAATCCGCTTATATTGCCGGATTAGTATGCATAACTATTTGTTATAAAAAATATTTACTCAACTCAATTTCTATAAATTCCCTCAAGAAATTATTTCATGTCAATGTTTCATTTGATTGCTTTTCATTCAGTTTAATCAATGCGTGATCTGCCCCCCAAATAGCAAACAAAGCCGTCAAAGCCCCTGGCCTTAACGTTTACTTGACATATATTTAACAATTCAGAGGAGAAAAAAAGCCATGAGCCAAATACATAAACACTCTATTCCCACTAATATTGCAGAACGCTGCCTGATTAACCCGGAACAGTATCAGACGCAGTACCAGTTGTCCGTCACCGACCCTGATGTCTTCTGGGGTGAACAGGGTAAAATCCTTGACTGGATCACCCCCTACACTCGTGTTAAAAACACCTCGTTCGCCCCGGGCAATATTTCCATCAAATGGTATGAAGACGGTACCCTGAACCTGGCCGCTAACTGTCTCGATCGCCATCTGGCGGAATCCGGCGACCAGACCGCCATCATCTGGGAAGGTGACGATGCCCGCGAAAGCAAAAACATCACTTATCGCGAGCTACACCGTGATGTCTGCCGCTTTGCCAACGTCCTGCTCGATCTCGGGATCAAAAAAGGCGATGTCGTGGCGATCTATATGCCGATGGTGCCCGAAGCGGCGGTGGCTATGCTGGCCTGCGCCCGCATTGGCGCTATCCACTCGGTGATTTTCGGCGGTTTCTCGCCGGAAGCGGTCGCCGGTCGCATCATCGATTCCAATTCCCGTCTGGTCATTACGTCTGATGAAGGACTTCGCGCCGGTCGTGCCATTCCGCTGAAAAAGAATGTCGACGATGCATTGAAAAATCCCAACGTGAAAAGCATTGAGCATGTGGTTGTGCTCAAACGGACCGGCGGAAAAATCGACTGGCAGGAAGGTCGCGATCTGTGGTGGGCCGATCTGATCGAGAAAGCCAGCGCCGAACATCAGCCGGAAGCGATGAACGCCGAAGATCCGCTGTTTATTCTGTATACCTCCGGCTCGACCGGTAAACCTAAAGGTGTACTGCACACCACCGGCGGCTACCTGGTCTATGCGGCGACAACCTTTAAATACGTTTTCGATTACCATCCTGGCGATATCTACTGGTGTACCGCCGATGTCGGCTGGGTCACCGGCCATAGCTACTTGCTTTACGGCCCGCTGGCCTGCGGCGCAACGACGCTGATGTTCGAAGGCGTACCGAACTGGCCGACCCCAGCGCGCATGTGTCAGGTAGTGGATAAACATCAGGTCAACATCCTCTATACCGCGCCAACAGCAATTCGCGCATTAATGGCCGAAGGCGATAAGGCTATCGAGGGTACTGACCGCTCTTCGCTGCGCATTCTCGGTTCCGTGGGCGAACCCATTAACCCGGAGGCCTGGGAGTGGTACTGGAAGAAGATTGGCAACGAGAGGTGCCCGGTAATGGATACCTGGTGGCAGACCGAAACCGGTGGCTTTATGATCACCCCCCTGCCGGGCGCCATTGAGCTCAAAGCGGGTTCCGCCACGCGCCCCTTCTTCGGCGTCCAGCCTGTACTGGTAGATAACGAAGGGATACCGCTGGAAGGCGCGACAGAGGGCAACCTGGCGATCGCCGACTCCTGGCCGGGTCAGGCGCGCACCCTGTTTGGCGACCATGCGCGCTTCGAGCAGACCTACTTTTCCACCTTTAAAAATATGTACTTCAGCGGCGACGGCGCGCGCCGTGACGAAGACGGCTACTACTGGATTACCGGCCGCGTGGATGACGTACTCAACGTTTCCGGCCACCGTCTGGGCACTGCTGAAATCGAATCCGCACTGGTGTCGCATCCCAAAATCGCCGAAGCGGCGGTGGTGGGCATTCCGCATAACATTAAAGGCCAGGCCATCTACGCTTACGTGACGCTAAACCACGGTGAAGAACCGACCCCGGAGCTGTACGCCGAAGTACGTAACTGGGTGCGTAAAGAGATCGGCCCGCTGGCGACGCCGGATGTGCTGCACTGGACCGACTCCTTACCGAAAACCCGCTCCGGCAAAATTATGCGCCGCATTTTGCGCAAAATTGCCGCAGGCGATACCAGTAACTTCGGCGATACCTCAACGCTGGCCGATCCTGGGGTGGTGGATAAACTGCTCGAAGAGAAGCAGGCCATCGCGATGCCATCATAAACCAACCGATCCCCTACAACCTCTCCCTTCGGGGAGAGAATATAAATAACACCCCTAAGGATTTCAGGTAGCAGGAAAGCGGTAAACAGGCGGCTCCCCGACATGTCACTGCCGGGTGGATGCGTGTTGCCGATTTCTGGCGCGTGGATGACAAAAGGGAACCTCTGGAGACGCGATGATGAACGATCAAATGTGTCAGCGAATAGAGAATAGTGCGCATTTCAGGGAGCTTGTCGCCACCCGACAAAGATTTGCCACCATTCTGTCACTGATTATGTTAGTGATTTATGTCGGCTTTATTCTGCTTATTGCTTTCGCACCCGGCTGGCTGGGCACGCCGCTGCATGCGGGAACCAGCGTCACCCGCGGTATTCCGATTGGCATCGGCGTGATCGTTATCTCTTTCGTACTCACCGGAATTTACGTCTGGCGGGCAAACGGTGAATTTGACCAACTGACGAAGAGCATTCTCTGCGAGGTGAAAGCATCATGAAGAAAGTTTTGACGGCGCTTGCCGCCACACTCCCTTTTACCGCTCAGGCAGCGGATGCCATCACCGGCGCGGTACAGCGTCAGCCGACCAACTGGCAGGCGATTATCATGTTCCTGATTTTCGTCGCCCTGACGCTGTATATCACTTACTGGGCGTCAAAACGCGTGCGTTCGCGTAGCGACTACTACACCGCTGGCGGCAATATTACCGGCCTCCAGAACGGGCTGGCCATTGCCGGTGACTTTATGTCGGCGGCGTCATTCCTCGGTATTTCCGCACTGGTTTACACCTCTGGCTATGACGGGCTGATCTACTCCCTCGGTTTCCTTGTCGGCTGGCCGATTATTCTGTTCCTGATCGCCGAACGCCTGCGTAACCTCGGGCGCTACACCTTTGCTGACGTCGCCTCTTATCGTCTCAAACAGGGGCCGATTCGCACCCTTTCCGCCTGCGGTTCACTGGTGGTGGTCGCGTTGTATTTGATCGCCCAGATGGTCGGCGCGGGTAAACTGATTCAACTGCTTTTCGGCCTCAACTACCATGTTGCAGTGGTGCTGGTTGGCGTGCTGATGGTGCTGTATGTGCTGTTCGGCGGCATGCTCGCGACGACCTGGGTACAGATCATCAAAGCCGTTCTGCTACTGTTCGGCGCCAGCTTTATGGCCTTTATGGTAATGAAACACGTCGGCTTCAGCTTCAATAATCTGTTTACTGAAGCGATGGCCGTCCATCCTAAAGGGGCCGCGATTATGAGCCCCGGCGGACTGGTAAAAGACCCGATATCGGCGCTGTCGCTCGGACTTGGCCTGATGTTTGGCACTGCGGGCCTGCCGCATATTCTGATGCGCTTCTTCACCGTAAGCGATGCGCGTGAGGCGCGTAAAAGCGTATTCTACGCCACCGGATTTATGGGGTATTTCTACATTCTGACCTTTATTATCGGCTTCGGCGCAATCATGCTGGTAGGTGCGAATCCGGCGTTTAAAGACGCCGCCGGACAGCTTATCGGCGGCAATAATATGGCCGCAGTGCATCTGGCGGATGCGGTTGGCGGGAACCTGTTCCTCGGCTTTATCTCGGCGGTCGCCTTCGCCACCATTCTGGCGGTGGTTGCCGGTTTAACCCTGGCGGGGGCGTCGGCGGTTTCCCATGACCTGTACGCTAACGTATTCCGCAAAGGCGCAACGGAACGTCAGGAACTGAAGGTCTCGAAGATTACCGTGCTGATCCTCGGCGTGGTGGCGATCCTGCTGGGGATTCTGTTCGAGAAACAGAACATCGCGTTTATGGTCGGTCTGGCGTTCTCCATTGCCGCCAGCTGTAATTTCCCCATCATTATGCTGTCGATGTACTGGTCGAAGCTGACGACCCGCGGGGCGATGGTTGGCGGCTGGTTAGGTCTGTTGACCGCGGTGATTCTGATGATCCTCGGCCCGACCATTTGGGTACAGATTCTTGGTCACGAGAAGGCGATATTCCCGTATGAATATCCGGCGCTGTTCTCCATCGCCATCGCCTTTATCGGTATCTGGTTTTTCTCAGCCACCGACGCCTCAGAAGAAGGCGTGCGCGAGCGCGCGCTGTTCCGCGCCCAGTTTATCCGTTCGCAGACCGGTATCGGCATCGAACGCGGTCAGGCACATTAAATGCGCTCTCTTTCCCCGGCCCGCAGGCCGGGGTTCATCAGCACATCGTCAGCGGCGCGGCGATTATGCGTTACTGATCTTCAATAAGCAGCGCTTCCAGCAGGTCGAGGTCATGCAGCAGCTTCTGCAGCGTCTCGTTGCTGATCTGCCGGGTCGCACGCAGATGATACAGTTCCCCGCGCTCTGAACGCAGCGCCGCCAGACGGAACCGGCGCTCAAGGCTCTCTTCCAGCATGGAGGTTTCAACATCATTACGTCCGTCGACGCGGCGGCGCAAATTACCAATCACCCGCGAACTGACCTCGGTCAGCAGCTGATTATCAATATTCTCTTTGGTATCAGCAGCCAGCCGTTCTTCCATTTTCTGAATCGCGACAATCGCCACATCCGCCGTCGCCGCTCGCGCCAGACGCTCCTCTTTGCGCTGCTGTACGTGGTCGCTCGATTCGATATGACGCAGCAGAATCGGGAGCGCGATCACCCCAACAAACAGAGAGAACAGAATCACCCCGGCGGCAAGAAACACCAGTTCATAGCGCGCCGGGAAGACGTTGCCGTCCGGCAGAAGAAGCGGAATCGACAGCACACCGGCGAGCGTAATCGCCCCGCGCACTCCGGCGACGGAAGAGATCAGCAGCTCGCGGTCGGTCCAGGAGCCAAACTCCATCGGTTTCTTTTTCAGAAAACGCTGACTCAGTTTACGCATCGTCCACAGCCAGCCAAAACGCACCAGCATCAGGGCGGCGTAAATCAGGATGATATCGGTAAACAGCATCCAGGTTTCGACGTTCGGATCCGCTTCTGCGGCCACCAGCGAACTGGACAAAATATCCGGCAACTGCAGGCCCAACAGCAGGAAAACCATGCCGTTAAACACAAACTCCAGCATCGCCCAGGTGCTGTTGGCGCGCAGGCGCATCGCCAGCGGGGCGCTGCGCATCACGCCGGAACGGGTGATGGTCATCCCCGCGGCCACCGCCGCCAGGATCCCGGAAAAACCGATATGTTCAGCGATCAGGTAAGAAGCAAACGGCAGCAGGAACAGCAGCACAATCTGCGTTGCCGGTTCATCCCCGCCCCAGCGACTGAGGAAGCGCATCGAGCGCCCGTAGAGCCAGCTGACGATGAAACCCGCGAGAATACCGCCGACCGCCACTTTGAGGAACTCCATCGTCGCACCGCCGACGGTAAAAACCATCGTGCCCATCGCCACCGCAACGGCAAACTTCAGGGAGACCAGGCCGGAAGCGTCGTTCATCAGCGCTTCGCCCTGCAAAATCCCCATGATTTTTTTCGGAATACGCCCTTCGCCAACAATCCCGGACAGCGCCACGGCATCCGTCGGCGACAGTACCGCCGCCAGAGCGAACGCCGGAATCAGCGGGATACCCGGCACGATCCAGTAGATGAGGTAACCAATACCGACCACCGTCACCAGTACCAGCGCCAACGCCAGGCCAAAAATTTCTCGCCCGTGCTCAATGAACTCGCGGGTTGGGGTCTTCCAGCCATCGGCAAACAGCAACGGCGGAATGAACAGCACCAGAAAGAGCTCAGGATCGAACTCGACATGCAGCCCGAAGGTTGGCCAGGCCAACAGCGCACCGATGCCGATCTGGATTAAAGGTAGTGGAACCTGAAAGGGCAGTACGCGTGTAACCACCCCGGAGAGAGAGACCACGAGGGTCATGATGAGTATGGTAAAGAATATTTCCATGTGTTCCCTGTTTGCGGCGTTTTCTTTTTTTACATCTGAGACGTCATGTCCCGAAATAATACGCTACTCAGATTAACGCAAAAGGAAACAGGATGTGGTTTAAAAATTAAACGGGCAGCACTAACGCCGCCCATCGTTAAACAAAAAGTTAAATCGCCCAGCCACCGGCATAGAAGATAACCAACGCCGCAGCGATAATCACCGTACCCAGATTCAGCTTACGCCACTCGCCGGACACCAGACGACCAATGACCAGCGCCGCGAAGCCAATCATGATGCCGGTCACAATATTACACGTCAGTACGATAAAGACCGCCGTAATCAGCCCCGCCATCGCGTCCACAAAATCGTTAAAATCGATTTTCGCCACGTTGCTCAGCATCAGCAGGCCGACGTACATCAGCGCCGGAGCGGTCGCATACGCCGGGACCAGATAAGAGAGCGGAGAGAGGAACAGGATCAGCAGGAACAGCACGCCGACGGTCACCGCAGTCAGACCGGTTTTCCCGCCAGCCGCCGTACCAGCCGCGGATTCAATATACACCGCCGCCGGAGCCGCGCCCACCAGGCCGGAGAAGACGCTGCTCAGGGAGTCAGTGGTCAGCGCTTTGCCGCCGTTGATAATCTGTCCGTCTTTATCCAGCAGGTTCGCCTGACCGGCTACCGCACGAATGGTCCCTGTGGCGTCAAACACCGCGGTCATCACCAGCGCCAGCACGCTTGGCAGCACGACCGGGTGCAGCGCGCCCATGATATCCAGGCTGCCGATCAGCGAGTTGCCTTTGTCGTCGCTCAGCGACGGCATGGCGAAAATACCGGAGAAATGAACATGAGGATCGAAGATCAGGCCGATAATCGACACGCCGATAATCGTCAACAGGATGCCGCCCGGCACTTTCAGTTTTTCGAGCCCGATAATCACCGCCAGTCCGATCAGCGACATAATTACCGGGAAACTGTCAAAATTACCCAGCGCCACCGGCAGACCATCCAGCGGATTTTTGATAACCAGACCCACGCCGTTGGCGGCGATCAGCAGCAGGAACAGACCGATACCAATCCCGGTGCCGTGCGCAACGCCCTGCGGCAAGTTGCGCAGGATCCAGCTACGAATGCCGGTAGCGGAAATCACGGTAAACAGTACCCCCATCAGGAAGACCGCCCCCAGCGCCACCGGAATACTGATCTGCTGACCAAGAACCAGACTAAACGCGGTAAAGGCGGTGAGCGAGATGGCGCAGCCAATCGCCATCGGCAGATTCGCCCACAATCCCATCACCAGCGAGCCAACCCCCGCCACCAGACAGGTGGAGACAAAGACGGCAGCGGGTGGAAAACCCGCTTTGCCAAGCATCCCCGGCACCACAATGACTGAGTACACCATCGCCAGAAAGGTGGTAAGACCGGCAAGGATCTCCTGACGCACGGAGCTGCCGCGAGCAGAAATTTTAAACCAGGCGTCTAATGAACCGCCGGTACGCGCTGAAGGCGTAGACATAGAAAACGTCCCCTGAGAATTTTTATCGTTCGTCTGGATGCGTGGCGAACCGTCCACTGCCAGTTAAACGCGATCTCCTTGTGCTTAACCTCGCAGCGCCAGAGGCGGCGAAAAGCAAACGTTTAACTCCGCGCATACAATACGATGAAGAATGACCTTGCTCTCCCCCTGTCATCAGGGAAAATGATGAGCAAAATAAAAAGGCAAACGATTATCCGGCCTTTAGATACGCCTTTTCAACCGAAGTTTGTCGAATTTCGCTAAATTTCACTTATGACGTTCAGGAAATAACCAGCCGATGCGCAAACGTTATCGTCCATGCGCAATCCGGTAACATTTTTGTATTGGGCTGATAGCAATTTTTCCCGGTCATCGGCTTTAGTGATGGATCGTTCCTCAGAAGCTTTGCGGCAGGGGTTAACGCAACGATACCGTTCGCAGGCCGACGGGTACTCAGCCATATCCGCTGCGAGTGAACGGCCAGGTGGCCAGTTCTGGATACGCACCTGCGTGCTCGCCAGGTTTCCTGATGCGCCTCCCTCTGCGGCGATCTGGATGCTGAAGGCCATAAAAATAAAATCTTTCAGTCTGAATCAGGATGGTAAGCGAACGGGTAACTTCTGACTTTCGCCAGAACCACCGATTAACTGAACCCTTTTATTTCTGAGTCCTCCTCCAGCAGCAGCCGCGCGCCGGTGCCCTCTGCGCCAAGCTTATCGCCGGGGTTGCGTAACGGACAGTCGCGGCGTGACAGGCAGCCGCAGCCGATGCAGCCATCCAGCTGATCGCGTAGCGCGGTCAGAGTATGAATGCGCCGATCCAGTTCCTCCCGCCACTGGGATGACAGCATCTTCCACTCTTTGGCGCTGAGCTTATGCCCTTCCGGCAGCACGCCAAATGCCTCGCCGATAGTCGCCAGCGGAATACCAATACGTTGCGCAATTTTAATTATCGCCACCGCCCGCAGGACATCGCGCCGGTAGCGACGCTGATTGCCGGCGTTGCGCTGGCTGTGGATCAGCCCTTTGCTTTCATAAAAATGCAGCGTGGAGACGGCCACACCGGTGCGTTTCGCCACTTCACCAGGGGTCAGCAGCATTTTGATACGGGGTGATTTTTTTTCCATAAAAGCGCTTTACCTCAAGTTAACTTGAGGAATTATACTCGCCCGCAGACAAAACGACGAATCGAGAATTGAGAGAGGCCGCTTTATGTCCCATCAGGATATTATCCAAACGCTAATTGAATGGATTGATGAACATATCGATCAACCGCTTAACATTGATGTAGTCGCCAGAAAATCGGGATACTCAAAATGGTATCTCCAGCGGATGTTCCGCGCCGTCATGCATCAAACTCTGGGGGATTACATTCGCCAGCGCCGCCTGTTGCTCGCCGCGGAAGCACTGAGAACCACCCAGCGCCCTATTTTTGATATTGCGATGGATCTCGGCTACGTATCGCAACAAACCTTTTCACGCGTGTTCCGCCGCGAATTCGACCGTACGCCCACCGACTATCGCCACCACATTTCCGCCTGATAACACCTTATCAGGCCAGAGGCTGACCCGATCGTTGCTCAGCCTCTGGATAAATGCCTGCCACGACAGCCTGTCGTAGAAAGCATCATCTCTTTATCATTAGCCATAAAAAATAGGGTTAATGAGCGCAAAAAAAGCACATCTTTTGACTGGTGAATAAAAGAGCTAATGTGATATAGTTCACATTAGTTAATGAAACAAGAACACTGTTTCATTACTGTCTTAGTTGCCTGTAGATAGCCAGAGTACCACGTCATCGTCAGTCTCATCAGGTTGTCAAAGGTGCCCAAATTTCGTTGAGGATAGGTTGATGGCTTCCATTACTACCAGTGTTGTACTTCTGCGCTGGCCACTCGTGAGCGCTGTGTTGATGTTCCTGGCCAGCTCATTAAACATTCAGCTACGTAAAAGCGATTATGCCGGTTTAGCGGTGATTTGTAGCTGTATGGGCCTGGCCGCAGCATGCTGGTTTGCCACTGGTCTGTTGGGCATTACGCTACTGGATGCAGCAAAAATCTGGGGTAATATTAAGGACGTGATGATTGACGTCATGAGCCAGACCCCGCCGGAATGGCCAATGGTCATGACCTGATCGAAAAAAGCGTCCCACAAGGAAGCAATGCCGGGGGACGATCGAAACATCCCCCTGGTCGTTCACAGGCAGCGGATATCACGCCTGTCCACACCACCTATCGTCAACGGAACATACCGCTGACTAGATGTCGTCAAAACCATCATTAACTCTCTCCGCCTGGCGCTAACAAAACCCGGTTAAGCCAGACATCAGGCACGCTTTTTTCACGCTATCTCCCCAACTTAGACAACATCTCCTGGCGCATAGCCTTATGAATAACCAGCATAAAAGTTCCGTAAAAGTCTGAGCGTACGCTGGCAAGGATTCCCCCTCCTCCGTATCGCTACGGTTGGGAATTGGGAGGGGGAAAGGGGACAACTTTAAGAATGGAAATGGCAGGATGCCATTATTAATCGTTTCCGGGATCAAGCGGATTCGATTAACAGGAACCAGTGTAAGCTGCTAAGTTGAATGAATTGCGTAGAGTCAGTGAAGATTTTGTCATAATTTATATCCGTGACATATTTCGCTGATGCTAAAAGTAAAAACATCACCTACCGTTGTTTACCTCCGGGGAAAGGGGACCAAAATCTTAAAAAACATATCGCCTGTTTTTTTCATGACATTCAGCACCCGGGTAGCCGCTGACTGAGTGCGGGTTCACCGCAGAGGGGGTTGGGCGCATCAGGAAAGCCTGGCGAGAACGCAGGCGCACATCCAGAACTGGCCACTAAGCCAAAATGGGTGAAAACGAAAAATGCGTCATGTTCGCCAGAACCACCGATTGACAGAACCGCTCAGCCAGCCATAAACACAACTGACAGCCCTTAACTGACCAGCATTGCACAGAGCGCGGTTTTTAGCGGGCAATAAAAAGCCGGGATAAATAAAGATCCCGGCCTGTCGTTAAATGATTATCAGAAATGCGTATTCACGCTGACATAAAACGTCCGGCCTGATTCATTATAGGTTTCCGCGCCCGCGCCATACAGATAAGCGCCGGTCGTCGAGTTCCCCGTGGTCTGCGCATTACCGGCACGGTAGTGGCGAATGTCGAACAGGTTATCCACCCCGCTGGTCAGGCTCAGATTTTTGTTCACATCCCAGGTCGCGCTCAGCCCGACAATGCTATACGGACTCACTTCGTTCAGCTCACTGCCGGATACCGCCTCACCTTTATAGTTAAAGCGCTTCGGTTTCTGGCGGCCATACCAGGTGAAGGTGCTCTGCAATGAGAGATCGTCGCGCACCTGCCAACTGACGGTCGAGTTGAGCGTGAACTGCGGGATTATCGACAGGCGATCGCCGGTGGTCTTGTTCTTACTCTGCAGCATCCACGTCAGGTTATTGCTCCAGTTAACCGTTTCGCTTACCGGCAGATTTAACGTGCCTTCCAGCCCTTCAACCAGCGCCTTCGGTACGTTTTCCCACTGATAAATATTGGTGGTGCCGTTGCTGGCCGTGCCCACTGCCGAATAGCCGGATTCAATCTTATTGCGGTAATCGTTACGGAAGTATGTCACGCCAGCCTGATAGCCGTTACGCTTGAACTCAAGACCAATTTCTTTATTGACGCTGGTTTCCGCTTTCAGATCTTTATTACCCATCAGGTAACAGGCAGAGTTGCTGGCATAGCACCCCTGGCCATTGCTGTACAGAATATAGTTCGGGTTGAGCTGGTAAAGGTTCGGCGCTTTATAGGCGCGGGCAATCCCCAGCTTCAGCGTCCAACTCTCCGACAGTTCCTGGGAGAGGTTCAGGGATGGACTCCAGTTATTGCCGACAAGGGTATGGTGGTCAAAGCGTAACGCCGGCGTCAACATGGTGCTGTCAGTCAGCGCGATATTATCTTCGGTAAATAGCGAGAAAATCTCGGCGCTGGAATAGGGACTGCGTCCGGTAGCCGATACACCGTCAATGGAACCATAAGAGAGAGACTGGGTCGTTGATACGCCGTCTTTCATCCGTTGCTGGTTCCACTCGGTACCCAGCGTCAGATTCTGCTCAACGCCGAGAGTAAACGGAATGTTCACTTCACTGTGCAACAGGACGTCCGACAGATCGATATCCGAGAATTTGCTGCTGGAGAAAATTCCCTCCGATCCCCCGGCCAGCCCCTCGTTCATGCGTGAGTTACGGGTACGTTCATACTGAGCGAATGTGTTGCTGGTCACACCGTTGTCCCAGCCGCCGGTCCACGTAATCCCGTAAGTCTGACGATAGAGACGATTGGTCTCTTTACCATACATACTTTTCACCAGTGCGCTGGTGTTGGTGTTTTGCGTGTCGCCCGCATACAGGTTGCCCTGACGGCTGTAGCCGGTTTCAAATTCCAGCGCCTGCATCGGCGCAAATTCCCAGCGCAGCTTGCCGTGGATATCTTTATTCACGACCCCTTCGCGCCCCGCCGGATAAGAGCCTGCGTAGCTACCGGTTCGTGCCGCTTCATGACCAGAGTTAATATCCTGGGCATCGGCCTGAGTTTTGCTCAGATTTCCCCATAAATTAAAGCTGACCTGATCCGAGAGCGGACCATTGAGGCTAAAGTTAGTACGCTTGGTCGCGCCCTCTTTACGGTGCTGAGGAGCGTTCAGATAGGTATTCCAGGAACCATGCCACTCGCCGGTGGCCGGTTTCGTGATGATATTGACTACCCCGCCCATCGCCCCGTTGCCGTAGCGGGCCGCCGCAGGACCGCGAATGACGTCGATATGGTCGATCATTTCCGCGGGTACCCAACTGGTGTCGCCGCGTGTATCCCTGTCGCCGCGCCAGCCATAGCGCACGGAGTTACGACTGGTCACTGGCTTACCATCAACCAGAATCAGCGTGTTCTCCGGCCCCATACCGCGAATATCAACCTGGCGGTTATTGCCGCGTTGGCCGCTGGTGGAGTTGCCTGTAAGGTTAACGCCCGGTTGTGTACGAATCAGTTCGGAGACATCGCGAGCGGGTGGATGCTTACGGATTTCATCGGCCGTAATCGTGGAAACGCCGGGGGCCTGCAGATTCTGTGTCGCCGCGGTCACCACCATCGTTTCGTCGTGATTTGTCTCAGCGGTTGTGGTCGCGGTCTCGGATTTCTTTGTTTCCTCTGAAGTGCTGCCATCAGCGGCTTGCGCTGATAATGTCACTCCCCAGATAGCCATATGGATCAGAACCGCCAGTGAATAATGTTTCATGGAATATGCCCTGTTTTCTTTTATTGCTGTCGGGGCCGCCTGTTTTATCTGTCCGATAAACAGTAATGACTTCCATGCACAGGGCATCATCTCTGCTTTTGGCATAGCAAAGCCCTCCCGCTAAAATACCGGGATAGCAATAAGCAATTAATCACCAAAAATAGGGATATATCACCCTGGCAAAATGAAGATATAAACGGGCCACGCTATTCTTTGATAGCGTTATCCGAACAGCACCAATAGGATTATTGTGCCACATAACGTTATTAGAAATGAGTTTTATTATCAAGTCGATAATTATTCATTTTAGAGTTTAATTAAATAATGAAATAAAAACATAAAGATAGATATGGTTAGCGCTACTTTTATTGATGTAAATTTTAAATAAATGAATTACATCCACATTAAAAAAACATAATTAACACATATTGTCTCCACAATTGTTTATGGCGACATAGCATGATGACTTGAATATGCCTCAGTGTTTTTTATAAAAAAATAGCGTATCACGCAGATATACAGCAGCTTATACTCTACATAATTCGCGTTGCGGGAGGGCGGCAGTCGATGAAATATTTCTTCCTGAATAACAGAAAACTGAATCTGAAGGTCAGCGGATGTGATATGAAAATACATGGCGCATCCGGCAGCGTGAAACGACAGGCTATCATAGCCGTCTGCGCCATATTAATGAGAATTAACTCATATCCCGATATTAACGCGACTTACGGTAGTGGCGGGGGCTATAACCAAACCAGCGACGAAACGCCCGTGAAAAAGCGCTTACCTCAGAATACCCCAGTAGCAACGCCATTTCCGATACCGACAAATGCTGCTGTTTCAGGTAGTGAGTCGCCATCTCTTTACGCACATGATCAACTTGCGCGCTAAAGCTGGTGTTTTCCTCACGCAGGCGCCGCTGCAAAGACCAGGCGGAAAGCCCCTGCTTTTCAGCAACAGCCTCCAGCGACGGTTCGCCATTAACCAGCTGCAGCTGAATGCCGGTTCGGGTCTGGTCAACGCAGCTCTGGTTAACCGGCACCGCGCTCAGGCGTCGAATCGCATCCTGCATAACCAGCAGCAGCATCGGGTCGTGATCGGGCATTTTGCGTGAGACATCCGCTTTATTAATGATCATGGAATTAAACGGCTGATCAAAATAAACGGGGGCATCAAATACCTTACAGTGCTCGTGCCACTGTTCAGGACGAGGGTGTTCAAAATGCACTTCTCTGGGCGCCCAGTGCTTGCCTGCCGCATGGCGGATAAGGTTCAGAAACATGCCCAGCGTAAGCTCTGCGTCCTGACGCCGGGAGAGGATCGCCCCATGGCGGACCTGATAGTCCAGTTGCCAGCTGTCATGACGTTCGGTCAGTTGAATCAGCGTGTTGTGCTGGTGAAACGGAAAGGCGCTGACCAGGTTGCGCAGCGCCTGCTCAAGGGTGGCGGAGCACAGGCCGATATAACCGATAAGCCCCAATGACTGCGGCCGGAACTGCTGGCCGTAATAAAGGCCGAAATTATCACGACCGGCCAGATGCGCCGCCTCCTCCATTACCCGGCAATAACTGACCAGATCCAGGCTCAGGGTCGGACAAGACAGACTCTCTGGATTGATGCCGCTAATCCCGAAAATTCGGTCAGCATCCCCTCCCTGGGAACCGATGAAATCACTGAGCCCCGTCGCGGCCGCAGATAATACGCCGCGGTGCATACCCACCGCTCCGGAGAGCGCAGATAACACACTATCTGATTGCATCATGGTCATTATTCCACTGGAGGCTACACATGGACAGCTCTCCAGCAAAAAATATACCAACCATAATCTTATTTATAATCATCAATTTATTAAAATACCTTCGGATTATTTGCACCATCGCGGCCATAGAATGCGCCAGGAGTGTGCGCTCATACGCCGACGGGTAACGCTGTGCCGGCCAGGTAACGTTGACACAAACGCACGGTATGGCTGGTCCAGGCATCCCCCAGGCTGCGCGCCATTTCCGTTTCCCGATGTGAAGCGACCCATGCGGTAAGCTGAATACGCCGCTGGATCAACATTGCCGGGATGACAGCCAGTTCCCGATCGCTGATATGCGCGACCTGCTCATAGCCACTTAGCCAGTTTTCGATCCACTGGGGAGCGCTGGCATGATGCTCAACAAAGCTGATGGCCGCCGCTAAATCATGCAGATACCAGCCCATACCGCAATCATCAAAATCAATTACGCGAGTCTCCCCATGATGTAACAGCAGATTGGTTAATCGCAGATCCGCGTGAATCAGGCCATAGTGCGCCGGCGACTGACCAAATTCCGTCATCTGCTGACCGACATGCCGGATCGTCTCCTCTACCAGAGGATGTTCCCGTGGATCGAGGCCGGGGGCATCCCGCCAGTCTCCCCAGTGACTGGCCGCCGACACCATGGTTTGGTGATCCCAGATAATACGGCGAAAACTCGCGGGCTTTTGCCAGCTACGGCTGTGCTGATGCAACCGCGCGGTAATATGTCCCAGTTGACGGAAGGCCGTTGGATCGACCTGGGTTGTCGGCATTTCCCCGTCAATCCAGTGAAATAATACGCCATAGCGTTGGCTTCCGTCGGCCAGGGGCAACCGCTGAATCCGTTCGCCCCGGTCATCCGCGATCGCTTCCGGCACCGCAATACCGGCATCGCGCAGGGCGTCGAGCCACAGCAGTTCACTTTCAATATCCTGACGATCATGATAATCACCGCGATGAATACGCAGCGCGAACCGGTTACCGGAATGCGTCACCTGCAGGGTGGCATTTTCCGATCGGCACAGTAACCGAACCGTGGCATCAGCGTATTGCGGATAGTTAGCCAGCGCCTGATGGGCCAACCGGAGGATCATTTCGTTACTCAGGGTGTCGTACTGTTTCGCGCTCATGTCCTGCTCCATTTATCTCTGAAGGTGACTTCAGAATGGCGCTGAACCTTTTTGACTGGCTTGACGACGCGACAGAGAAAGTTGACCGCAGCCTGCATTTCCCCCTGTTCACACCTGGAGTTGACATTAGCCTGCAGTCATCTGTTTTTTACGGTCAAGTTTTTCCCCGTTTAGCGGGCCATTATCAATGTGCCAGCGTTAACGGCGTCACATTTCTTCTATGGCACAGACGGGGAATGCAGTGATGAAAAACAAACTTAAACCTACTCTCGGAGCCCTGCAATTGTGGGGAATTGCTGTCGGACTGGTGATTTCCGGAGAGTATTTCGGCTGGAGTTATGGCTGGGGAGTGGCAGGCACTCTGGGCTTTCTGGTTACCACATTATTTATTGCCCTGATGTATACCTGCTTTATTTTTAGTTTTACCGAACTGACCACCGCGATCCCGCAAGCCGGTGGGCCATTCGCATATAGTCGCCGTGCATTTGGCGATACCGGCGGCCTGATTGCCGGTATCGCGACGTTGATTGAATTTGTTTTCGCCCCGCCCGCCATTGCCATGGCGATTGGCGCTTACCTTAATGTCCAGTTCCCGGAACTTAACCCAAAACTGATCGCCGTCTGCGCGTATCTCATCTTTATGGGGCTGAATATTGTCGGGGTCAGTATCGCCGCGACCTTCGAACTGCTGGTCACATTGCTGGCGGTAATCGAATTACTTGTCTTTATGGGCGTTGTCGCACCTGGTTTCAGTCTGGCTAACTTTGTCGCCCACGGCTGGGCGGGCAGCGATAGTTTCTCTGCGGCATCCGTGTCCGGTATTTTTGCGGCTATCCCTTTCGCCATCTGGTTTTTTCTCGCTATCGAGGGGGCGGCAATGGCGGCAGAAGAGGCCAAAGACCCGCGCCGGACAATCCCCAGAGCCTATATCGGCGGCATCATCACGCTGGTTGTCCTCGCGGTAGGCGTAATGGTGCTGGCTGGTGGGGCCGGAGACTGGCGTACTCTCTCTGATATTAACGATCCGCTTC
This sequence comes from Klebsiella indica, assembly GCF_005860775.1. Taxonomy (GTDB): domain Bacteria; phylum Pseudomonadota; class Gammaproteobacteria; order Enterobacterales; family Enterobacteriaceae; genus Klebsiella; species Klebsiella indica. The sequence continues at coordinate 3,502 of NZ_VCHQ01000002.1, read as the reverse complement.
CTCAGGCGATGAAAATGCTGGTCGGCAACGATTCCCGCTGGATGCACATGCTGGTCTGGATCGGATTGTTTGGCCTGATCGCCAGCTTCCACGGCATTATTATGGGCTATTCCCGCCAGTTCTATGCTCTTGCCCGCGCCGGTTATCTGCCCCCGGCATTGTCTAAACTGTCGCGCTTTCAGACCCCGCACCGGGCCATACTTGTCGGCGGCGTAATCGGTATCGCCGCTATCTTCTCGGATGGTATCAGCCTGCAGGGCATGAGCCTGACCGCCGCGATGATCACCATGGCCGTTTTTGGCGCTATCGTGATGTACATCATGAGCATGCTGAGTCTGTTTAAGCTGCGCCGTAGTGAACCCACGTTACTCCGCAGCTACAAGGCGCCGGGTTACCCGTTCATCCCCGCTATCGCCCTGTTCTGCGCTGTCGTTTGCCTGGCTGCCATGCTGTGGTTTAACCCGCAGATTGGCGCGTTATTCCTGGCCTTTATGGTAGCCGGTTACCTCTATTTTCTGACAACACACGCCCGGAGAAACGCGCTTGCCAGCTCTCCGGTCACGGCGACCAACGAATAAGTCTGCCTCAGAGCCTGAATAAAAGGAGTGATTATGACCGTACGATCAACCATCATGGACACCAATAGCTTTCGCGCTGAACATGCCGACAGCCTGGCTCCGGAGATCCGCCAGTTAACCGATAAACGCAGCAAGATCCTCGGCGAGTCCTACCGCCTGTTTTACCGTAATCCAGTTCATCTGGTGCGCGGGCAGGGACAGTATTTGTGGGATAAGCAGGGGAATAAATATCTGGATGTTTACAACAATGTTGCCAGTATCGGCCACTGTCATCCGGCGGTAATTGAAGCGGTTCACCAGCAGATGATGCAGTTAAATACCCATACCCGCTATCTGCATGAACATATTCTTGATTACAGCGAGTCACTCCTCGCCACGCTTCCCGGCGAAATTAATCGGGCGATGTATATGTGTACTGGCTCTGAGGCCAATGACCTGGCGATTCGCATTGCCCGCGCCTGGAGCGGCGGCACCGGCATTATTGTCTCCCGCGAGGCCTACCACGGAACCAGCGCGTTAACCTCTGGCGTATCGCCTGCTCTGGGCAGCGGCCAGCCCCTGGCGCCTGAAACGCGCCTGGTGGCCCCACCGGATTTTTACCGTAACCAGACCGCCGATCCAGGCGCCTGGTTTGCAGCGGAAATTCAGAAGCAGATTGATGATATGGCGGCTCACGGCATTAAATTCGCCGGTTTCCTGGCTGACTCCATTTTCTCTTCTGACGGCGTTTTACCTGGCCCACGCGGTTTTCTGAAACAGGCGATCGATGTGGTCCATAAAAACGGCGGGATTTTTATCGCCGATGAAGTACAGCCCGGTTTTGCCCGTACCGGCGAGGCATTCTGGGGATTTGCCCGCCACGATGTGGTGCCTGATGTCGTGACCACCGGCAAACCGATGGGCAACGGCATCCCGGTCTCAGGGCTGATGGCTAAAGGAGAAGTGCTGGCGGCTTTCAGCGACGCGCTTCCCTATTTTAACACCTTTGGCGGCAACCCCGTTGCTATGGCTGCGGCCCAGGCGGTATTGAGCGTTATCCAGCAGGAAGAGCTCCAGGCCCATAGCCTGCATATCGGCGAGCAACTGCTGGCGGCGCTGCGCACTTTGCAGGATAAGCACGAATGCGTCGGCGATGTACGCGGCGCCGGGCTATTTATTGGCTTCGAACTGGTCACCGACAGGGAAAGTAAACAGCCGAATAAGGCCCTGGCGCTTAATCTTATTGAAGCGCTGCGCGAAGAGTTTGTCCTGACGTCCGTGGCCGGACCTTACGGTAATGTCCTTAAATTACGCCCGCCGCTATGCTTCCAGGCCGAAGATATCGACTGGCTGGTGAGCGCGCTTGACCGTTGCCTGACCAGATTAGGCTCCTGATCTGCCGGGGGTGATAGAACCAGATTGTGCCGTTTCCGAAAGAACGAGTCTCATGGATGAGACGCGTCGCTCAGAAGACGGCGCGCCTGCAACCTGGAGTATGGCGGGTATAAATATTGGTAAGGCTCCAGAATAACCTTGAGCCATAGATATCCGGAAACCCACGATGAACAATGATTCAACCAATCAGGCTTAACCCGATGAAACCTGCAATGGCTGGCCCAAAGCAGGTTATTTCCCCGCAACCAGCCTTTTCCTGACATGCTACACTCCCCCTCCCTCTTCCGAGGCTCAAATCCATTACTGGGTAAGGATAAGTCAGGCTTGCAACCGGCGCTTCAGCAGCCTAGCGTTAACTCAAAAAAATGAGTTAACGCTTTGTTTACATATAAAAACTTCAAACTCAGAATGGCAGTTCACATAAAGTTATGCCAAAAGCCATTCAAGCTATTAAAAGTATTGCCTTTTATTGTAAAAAAAGCCAACTTTGTTAAGTTAAACTCAAATATTGTCAACGATTTGAGCAAGAACTATGGAGTGTTCGCCGCTAAGCGTAAAGATAGCATCTTGACACTTTCGGCGACAGCACCTAATCAACAAAACGCCAACTGGATCTTGGAATATCGAGTGGGCCATAATTATCTCCTGTGATTATGGAGGAGTACCTTGAGAGATAGCCTCCCGAGGGTAAGGTATTGCTGTTTAGGGCCAGCTACCGCTATAGCCAGCGAGAGCTGACAGTGAGTAAAGAGTATGACAGGGACCAAAAAGGATAAAACTCTGTAATTGCCCTTTTAAGGTGCAAAAGACAAGTTTTCCTAAGCAAAGGATAGGATGAGAAGTATGATGATTCACTTATGAGTGGGTTAAACTATCCAAACATAAAGATCTAGGAAAAACTTTCACATGTGAAAGTTTTGCGACTCAACTCCAAAGGAGCAAAAATGGGCAGAACACTGGAAGATATTATTGCAGAGCAACCTCAAAATCTCGTTGATTCTGCTCAGGAAACAGCTTCAAAACAGCTAATCCATATCCATTTAATCGAGTTACTTGAACGTATCGGGACTGATGCAGGCTGCCACATTGATAACTGCACAATCGATAGCCTACAGAGACTGAAGCAGCTTGTTGCATCAGCTGTATTAGCTCAGACCTGATCTGACAGTTACCGGTTATTTATACAGGTATCTGTCAGATTACATCTGGCTTAAATTTTTCTCAGCCCAGATGCGTTTTCCATCAAGTAACGTTTCTATTGGCGTCCGGCCGCAACACATTTTCCCCTGATGGGTTCGCTCATTATTATAGTGAGCCAGCCATTCATCAAGATCCGATTGTAATGCTTCAAGATCGCCATATAACTTTTTGCGGAACGTCACCTGATAAAACTCGTTCAGTATCGTTTTATGGAACCGCTCGCAGATGCCGTTGGTCTGCGGTGACATTGCCTTCGTTTTCGTATGCTCAATGTCATTTATCGCCAGATAAAGCTGGTAATCATGCTGCTCCACTTTGCCGCAGAACTCAGTGCCTCTGTCGGTCAGTAT
>NZ_VCHQ01000019.1 GCF_005860775.1 Klebsiella indica | reverse complement strand
CACTATAAATACGCGGATATTCGTTATATCCACAGCGTGTGAACGGGCAGGGGGACGTTTCGCCCGTCCCCCTGCACCCCCGGCATTGCGCTGAAAACCTGCCGCTGCGCGGTCCGCTCCACTCCGGCTTCATCTGGCGGACCGGGCGGGACTCGACGCTACTCGTCCCATCCCTGGGACTCGCCCTTCCAGGGCCAGCGCAAGCGCTGTTCAAAATTGCTCCCGGCAATTTTGTCCCTGTCTCGACCCGCCCTCTGGCCGCCGTCCTGGCGGCCAGTCCTGGATGCGCGCCTGCGTTCCCGCCAGGTTTCCTTGATGCGCCCAACCCCCATGCGGTGAGTCCGTTATTCGTCAGTGGCTTTTCAGAGGCTGAAAGTCATAAAAAAGTTATATCCTTTATATTTCAGCCCGTATCAGCTCAGTTAGTGAATCAACCGAATCAGATTTTCGTTTAAACCACCGATAATGCGATTGCCACAGGCAAATAAAACAAAAGACAACACCGATGATTTGCTTAAGTGAACGACATTGCGCCTGAGGGCGCCTTTTTATTTAGTTTCCTGCGAGGGCACGCGGGAACAGCACGTTATTTTCCAGGCTGATGTGCTCCATCAGGTCATCAATCAGTTCGTTGATACCGTTGTACATCGCCTTCCAGGTGGTACAGGCCTCCGGCGGCGGCGTCACGTTATTAGTGATATGCTTAATCACTTCCAGCAGCTCGCCCGCTTCATCATGTTCGCTTTCCATTACGCTGATAGGGCCGCCAGCCTGAGTCCCCATCCCCTGTTTGATCATCGGAAACAGAATCTGCTCCTCTTTCAGCATATGGCTGGAAAGTTCGTCGTACAGCATCGTCAGGTATTTGGTTAAGCCTTTCGGGACGTTCGGTTTGTCGGCGTGAACGCGTTCAACTTTGGTAGCCTGTAAAATCAGTTCCGGCAACTGTTCGCGATGCCTGTTGTGGTAGCGAACGATAATGTGATCGATGATGTCTGCATAGGTTGCAACACGCCAGTCGCGCTCTACTGGATCTTCCGCCAGTCTTGCCAGTTCGGCTTCAATCATCGCGACGTTCAGCGCTTTGCGCGATGCCGCGCGTTCCAGCGTCTGTTTGCCACCGCAGCAGTAGTCCATATCGTATTTACGAAACAGCGCGGAGGCGCGCGGAATGGTCAGCGCCAGCTCGCCTAAGGGTTGGTCACGGAAAGCCATAGCAGTTACCTCGTCATCAATAATATAAGTTGTATTTTAAATGCAACTTATATTTAAAGAAATACCTCTTTAGGGTAGCTGGCTATTTTTTCTCACAGACTAACTCTTGCAGGAGAGGTTTATCCAGGCGAGTACGCACTGCCGACACCACGCCAAGCACCAGCAGCACAATACCGCTGAACGTTAAAAGCGGCGGCAGGCTGTGGCGCAAAATAAAGGTATACAGCAACCCGGCAAGCGTTTCGAAGACAATCAGCGGCCCAAGAATCACCGTCGGCAGGTGCTGGCTGGCGATATTCCAGCACCATGCGCCAACCCATGAACAGAATACGGCGATCGCCAGCATCAGGGGAATAAATACCACCGGACGCGGGCCGAAGGGCAGAGGAAAGTCAGGGTGCTGATCCTGTAGCCACCAGCAAGCGATGAGGTATCCGGCCAGCGATACCGGCAGGGTGACCAGCGCCTGTGCGGTGGCCCACATCATCGGGGGGTTATCCGGGTTTTCCCGCAGCCAGCGGGCGTTGCGTAGCGCATACCAGGCCCAGCAGGCCACGGATATCAGTGCCAGCATAATCCCGGCGCCGTAGCGCAAAGGACTGAAATCAGGCAGGCCCCGATGCAGTTCGGCAGTATTAACGCAGACCAGGCCGATGGCAATACAGATAAGCGCCGGGAACAGGCGTCGCCACGGTAGCTTACCGTCGCGCTGGCTATAGAGCAGGTTGGCAAAAACCGGCAGCACCACCGGCAGTGTACCGATAATCATCGTTGAGACCGGTGCGCCGGTACGCTGAATAGCGCTGGCCAGGCAGACGTAGTAGATGAGGTTGCCGATCATGGTCAGCCCCAGCGCCGTCCACCAGTCTTTGCCGGAGAGCAGACGCAGTTTCGCGCGGCCCAGCCAGGCCAGCGGTAGCGCGATCAGCCCCAGCGCCAGATAACGCCCCATCGACTGCAGTACCGCCGGATATTCCGGGACCAACAGCGGCCCCACGAAAATCAGTCCCCACATCAGCCCTGCCAGCAGGGCGTACAGCACACCACTAATCATCATGCCTTCCACGACTCTTTCTGTTGACGAGAGTGTAGATGAGGCGTATGCGGGAATATTGTATAAGGTTGCGCATTAGCGCTTAAGAACCTGTTTTTGATAACGCACAGGCGTAATGCCGTAGTGGCGAGTGAACGCGCGGGTCAGGTGCGACTGGTCGGTTAATCCGCAGGCGGCGGCGACATCGGCGGCGGCCATGCCGCGGGTGAGAAAAGCTTTAGCGCGCCACAGACGGATCGCCATTAACATCTGCTGCGGCGTAACGTGAAAGTGCGCTTTAAACTGACGCTGAAAATGGTACGGGCTGAGCGCCGCCACCTTAGCCAGTTCATCAAGGGTTATCGTCTTCATATAGTTGTCGTGCAGATATTCACGTACTCGATCGAAGCGGTGACGGGCTTCAGGCAAGACTGGCGCGTGGCGCGCGAACGGGCGGAAAGTATCGATTAAATCCTGTAGCAGACCCTGCTGCGCCAGCGGGTCGTCAGTATGCCACAGACCGTAGATAAGATTGCCGATTTGCCGGGAGCGCAGCGGATCCTGGCGTACCACTTCACTGAACCACCAGTGGCCTGCGCCGGTCACTTCCTCCAGCATATCCGGGTCGAGATAAATCATGCGATAGCGCCAGCCATCAGCGGTTTCCGCTTCGCCGGTGTGCAGTTCATCGGGATTCATAGTGACGACAGTGTTGACCGAAGCGACATACTGGCTGCCTCGATAGCGAAAGCGTTCGGCGCCGAGTTCTATCGTACCGATACCAAAGGCTTCATGGGTGTGCGGGGCAAAAGCGTAGCGGGAGATATGGGCATGGTATAGCTCAACGCCCGGCACCTGCGCCAGATGGCGAAAGCGCGCGCTGTCTCTTTCATCATGGAACTGTTCTGGTACGCCTTGCATGCAATCACTCCCGACGGACATCGTTGCATTATTGGGGATGCGCCGTCGGGATGCTACAAAAATTAACCATCCGGTAACGTTTACAGGATGCCTTTGATGCTGTCGGCAAGCGGGGTGGTCGGGCGGCCGATCAGCGTGCTCAGGGTCCGGCTGTCGTCGAACAGACCGCCTTTCGACGCGCCGATATCAGAGTCAGCCAGCATATCCGCCAGCCCGGCTGGCAGACCGACGCCTTTCAGTGCGGCGGCGAAGTCGGCTTCGCTGAGGTTTTGATATACCACGTTTTTACCGCTTTGTTTGCTCAGTTCCGCGGCAAGTTCACTCAGCGTCCACGCGTTATCCCCTGCCAGTTCGTACACTTTCCCGGCATGGTCTTCTCCGGCGATAACGTGGGCCGCAGCGGCGGCGTAATCCGCGCGCGTGGCGGAAGCAATTTTGCCGTCACCGGCGGCGCCGATAAATACGCCATGTTCAATCGACGGCGGCGCGCTGGCGAGGTAGTTTTCGGTGTACCAGCCGTTGCGCAGCAGTGCGTAAGCAATACCGGCGTCGGCGAGCATTTCCTCGGTGGCGATATGTTCAGCCGCCAGCCCCAGCGGGGACTTATCGGCGTGCAGCAGGCTGGTATAAGCGATAAATTTCACGCCAGCGGTTTTTGCGGCGTTAATAACGTTGCGGTGCTGCGCGGCGCGCTGGCCCACTTCGCTGGATGAGATCAACAGCAGTTTGTCGACGCCCTGCAGGGCGGCAGTCAGCGCGGCTTCATCGCCGTAGTCGGCCTGACGAACCACAATGCCTTGCTGGCTAAGGGCTTCAGCTTTTGCCGGATTACGCACAATAGCGACAATCTGGCTGGCAGGGACGCTATTTAACAGGTTTTTCAGAACGAGCTGGCCAAGCTGGCCGGTTGCACCGGTAATCGCGATCATGGGTCTTCTCCTTCGTATTTATAGATAGTGGTGGTAAGCTAGCACTGTTACTAACTTTTAGTAAGTACGCACAAAAAGGTAAGTATGAATATGGCAAATCTGACGCTGAGCGAGCAGCTACGCAATGGCAACCTGTTTGCAGAACAGTGCCCCTCACGGGAAGTGCTCAAGCATGTTACCAGTCGCTGGGGTGTACTGATTTTGCTGGCCCTGCGTGACGGTACTCACCGTTTTAGCGATCTGCGCCGTAAGATTGGCGGCGTCAGCGAAAAGATGCTGGCCCAGTCGCTGCAGGCGCTGGAGCAGGATGGTTTTCTCGATCGCGTGTCCTACCCGGTGGTACCGCCGCATGTTGAATATAGTCTGACTCCACTCGGTGAGCAGGTGAGTGGGAAGGTCGCGGAGCTGGCTGACTGGATAGAGCTGAATCTGCCCGCGGTTCTGGCGAACCACGGGCAGGTGGCGTGAGCCGGGAAAATTCCCCGGTTGTCGCTGGCGCCTGTGTATCCCCGGTAAGCGGAGTGGGGCGCGACCGGGGGACAGGAAGTTACTTACTCAAATCCAACTGATAAATGGCAAAGCCGATATCGTCAGTGGCGACCTGGCGCATCGGATATTGCGCTTTCTCTTTGATGAACGCCGCGGCTTTATCACCCGGAGAGGTTTCAAAACGGATATCCAGCGGGACGTTGCTGTGGATCGGCGCCAGACGCCAGTTATTATCCGCAGCCGGATGGATCTCGCCGTGTTTCTTCGACTCCGCGCCAATCCACGCCGCCAGTACCGAGCGGTTCTCATCCGGTGAGGCAAAAGCAATATGGTTCTCACCGGTTCCCGGGAATTTACCGCCGTAGGCACGGTAGTTATTGGTGGCAACGAGGAAAGTGGCCTTCGGGTCTATGGGTTTGCCGTTAAACGTCAGTTGCTTGATCCGCTCGGCCTGCGGGTTAACGCTGTTACATTCGCCGTCATAGCGCGCCGGTTGCGTGATATCAATCTGATAGTTCACGCCGTCGATAACATCAAAGTTATAGGTGCGGAAGCCGTCCCAGTTAATTAAAGACTGCGGCTTGTTGCTGGTGGGGTCAATCTGGTTGAACTGGCCGGCGGAGCACTCCAGCCACTCTTTGACCTCTTTACCGCTCACTTTCATCACCACCAGCGTGTTCGGGTACAGGTACAGATCGGCGGCGTTACGGAAGGTTAGCTGGCCTTTTTCCACCTCAACAAAGCTGGCCGGATCATTTTTACGCCCACCGGCTTTAAACGGCGCGGCGGCGGAGAGCACCGGCAGTTTCGCCAGATCCGGGTCGCCCTGGATATAGTGCTCCACGTAGGCCTTCTGCGCCATATTCACCACCTGCACGGTCGGATCGTCCTGCACCAGCGCCAGGTAGCTGTACATATTATCGGAGGATTGACCGATCGGCTTACCGACAAACTCGCGAGTGGCGTCATGGTCGGCTTTTAAGACCGCCACCATGTGGCTGTCTTCCGCCGCGAGGGATTTTTTTGCGACCGAATCATAGATGGGGCGCGCCTCGGCTTTTGCGTCAGTGACCTGCCATTTGCCGCTGTCGTTATTCAATACCAGGTCGACCACCCCAAGATGGTCGCCCCACATCCCCGGCATTACCGCCGGGACGCCATTCAGTGTGCCTTTGGTGATATCTACGCCTTTAATCGTGGCGAAGTCTTTGCCCGGGAAGACGGCATGGGCGTGACCAAACATAATGGCATCCACGCCAGGGACCTGACTTAAATAGTAAACGGAGTTCTCCGCCATCGCCCGGTACGGGTCGGCAGAGAGACCTGAGTGGGCAATAACCACCACGACATCCGCTCCTTTCTCACGCATTTCGGGAACGAATTTGCGCGCGGTTTCGGTAATGTCGTTGACGGTGACCTTACCGCTAAGATTGACTTTATCCCAGGTCATAATCTGCGGCGGGACGAAGCCGATATAGCCGATGCGCAGCGTCTGCGTGTTACCTTCGCTATCCTGAACCTGAGTATCCTGAATCAGATAAGGCGTAAACATCGGTTTGCCGGTTTTAGCGTCGATAATGTTGGCGTTGACGTAGGGGAATTTCGCGCCAGCCAGCGCCTTGTGCAGGAAATCGAGGCCGTAGTTAAATTCGTGGTTGCCGAGATTTCCGACCACATAATCGAGGGTATTCATCGCTTTATAGACCGGGTGAATATCGCCCTCTTTAAGCCCTTTTGCGGCCATATAGTCACCCAGCGGGCTGCCCTGAATGACGTCGCCGTTATCGACCAGTAGGCTGTTTTTACTTTCCTGACGAGCTTTCTCAATCAGCGATGCGGTTCGCACCAGGCCAAATTTTTCCGTCGGCGTATCTTTGTAATAGTCGAAGTCCATCATATTACTGTGTAGATCGGTGGTTTCCATGATCCGTAAATCGACTGTCGCCGCATTTAGGCTGGCAGCGATCAACGTTGCCAGCAGCGTTGCGCTAAACTTAATCATCGTGGCGTCCTTTTTATGAGCAATGGCACAGTAGAAAATGTATTTACATTCTGTTGCTTACAGAAGTGTGAATCATGCCATAAAAGCGCGGGTGGAAACCGTCAGCGTTATCACAGATAGCGGAACTCACTATGATGCGATATAAATAAAACAACGAGTTAACGCCACTGTAATCAGACGAGGTGGAGAATGTTAGAACAAGTATGTCAACTGGCACGGAACGCTGGCGATGCCATCATGGAGGTTTACGATGGAAAACAGCCGATGGACGTTGCCAGTAAAAAGGATGATTCTCCGGTCACGGCAGCGGATATTGCGGCGCATAAAGTGATTATCAGCGGCCTGCTGGCCATGACTCCCGACATCCCGATTCTGTCGGAAGAGGACCCGCCCGCCTGGGATGTCCGCCAGCACTGGCAGCGTTACTGGCTGGTGGATCCGCTGGACGGCACCAAAGAATTTATCAAGCGCAACGGCGAATTTACCGTCAATATCGCCTTGATCGAAAACGGCAAACCCATACTTGGCGTGGTCTATGCGCCGGTGATGAAGATGATGTACAGCGCGGAAAAGGGCAAAGCATGGAAAGAAGAGTGCGGCGTGCGTAAGCAGATTCATGTCCAGGATGCGCGTCCGCCGCGCGTAGTCATCAGTCGCTCCCACGGCAATGACCCGGAGCTGGAGGAGTACCTGGAGCAGCTTGGAGAACATCAGACCACGTCCATTGGTTCCTCGCTGAAGTTCTGCCTCGTCGCCGACGGGCAGGCCCAGCTTTATCCGCGCTTCGGGCCGACTTGTACCTGGGACACCGCGGCAGGTCATGCGGTCGCCAGCGCCGCCGGGGCGCAGGTTCACGACTGGCAGGGACGCACCCTGGACTATACGCCGCGTGAATCGTTCCTCAACCCCGGTTTCCGGGTTTCTATTTATTAAATCCCCTGCGCTTCCTCGCTTTGCCTCTCTGGCAATAATGAAGAAGCGCAGCGTCAGTTCTCTTCATTACTCAGATAAGCGGAAGGTGCGGGCGCGATCCCCATTCTGCGCTCAACCCAGGCCACGAGAAGAAAGGTTACGGCGCTCACCAGTGAACCCGCAATAATTGCCATGATTCCGTAAGGTTCGCCGGCCAACTGCCAGCCCAGCCCGGCAAGTGAACCAAAAATAATTGACCATAGACCGGCATTGGGTGTCGCCCCCTTCCACAGTAGGCCAAATAAATAGGCGGCGAAGGGTCCGGTCGCGCGCAGCGTAAAGGCAAACATTAATAAGCTGATTATTTCCCCGCTCCATAAAGCAATCAGAATGGCGAGGATGCCGACCACCAGCACCACCCAGCGGCTCATTGTCAGCGTATTGGTCGCTTCTTTATGAAAATATTGTTCGTGAATATCTTTTACCCAGATACTGGCGGCACCCAGCAGATCGCCGGATGCGCTGGATAAGGTGGCGGAAATCACCGCCGATAGCAGCAGCCCGGCGATCGCCGGAGGCAATAACTGTACCGATACGGTTGCCAGCGCATTATTCGGATCAATATCAGGGAAGGCGGCGAGGGCGATTAATCCCAGCACCGCAGGGATAAAGGCGTATATAGCCATAAACAGGCTGCATAGCAGGGAGCCGACGATTGCCACTCTTTCGTTTTTGGCGGAGTAGTAACGCTGGACGGCTTCTTGCCCGGTGGAGAAGGTCATAAAGTACATGACCGTCAGGCCGATAATGGTTTTCCAGCCCAGACGCGTCATCTCAAACTGGCTTTCGGGAACATGGGAAACGACATAGCCCCAGCCGCCGTCCAGCATGGATAACGACACCGGAATAGCGACAGCAAAGCCTAAAATAATTAAAAAGAACTGCACAAAGTCCGTTAATGTTACGCTCCACATGCCGCCAATCCATGTATAAAAAACGACGACAATGCCGGAAATAATAATAGCGTATTGCGTATTAAAACCGGTAAGAACATGCACAATTGTGGCCGTTGCGGTTATTTGTGCGGCACCCAGTGCGACCAGCGCTAATAATGAAAGAACGGTGGTAATAAGGTAGCTGCCTTTACCGTAGCGACGGCCAATGATTTCCGGTACGGTTGTCGCCATTGCCCGGCGCATATAAGGCGCAATAAACGAAACCAGAAAAATACCCAGGCCAGTAGCGACCACGTACCATCCGGCCGACAGTCCCCATGCGCCGTAGGCTTTTGAGGCAACGCCTACCGAGCTGCCGCCGCCGATTTCCGTCGCGGCCAGCGTTCCTGCCAGCATAATAGGTCCAAGACGACGCCCGGCAAGGTGATAATCTTCGGTATTTTTAATTTTTGTTCTGGCATATAGTCCGATGCCAATCATTGACATCATATATAATATGATAATGATATATATTGTGGTTTTGTGATCCATCCCTTTCTCCTGTTACGGTGAAAGGGATATGTATTCAATTACCATGCCAGTGTGAATGGGTAATAGGGCAAAACAAATGCGAAACCGGTCACTATTATTTACTCATAATGATAAATCCGCTTCACATTGATAACGATATTATCAATTCACCTCATCTGGCCTGTATTTTGTGTGGCTAGAGCCGAATTGTGCTTATGGATCGCGTCCCTCCCGCGATGACGGGAGAGATTCAAGATTATTCAGCCAGCAGCTTGCGCAGCAGGGCGATAACCTGTTGCACTTCATCCTGGGTGAGTGCGCCGTCTTTGGCCCATTGTACGCGGCCATTTTTATCCAACACCACAATCGCTGAGCTCTCTTTGTTAAGCTGCCACGCTTTGCGTACCTGGCCGTTGCTGTCGACGATAAACTGCGACCAGGGATAGCGCTGTTTGTTGCTCTCGATACTGCTGCGGACAAAGATTCCTGAGCCAGGGATCGCATCATCGGTATTGATGATGGTGGTGGTCTGATAGCGATCGTGTGGGAACTTCGCGTTTTTAATGGCCTCAATTAACATGGCGTTTTTTTCTTTCGCCGAAGAGCGTCCGGCGATGTGCTGTACGACGCGTACTTTTCCTGTCAGTTGTGCGCTATTCCAGTTTTTATAGCTAAATTTATCATTATCCAGCACTAACTCTCCGCGGTCTGCTACACCGACTGGCGCGACACGTTGTCCGTCGACAAAGTTATGCGCTGACGCCATCAGTGGCAACAAAAGCGATGAAACGGCCAGCAATTTACGTAGGGTCATGATGTTTCCTTATTATCGTTGCAGGTGATCCGACCACTTGGTCTGCTTTAAGCATAAGTGCGATTGCCGGTCTTACCCGCAATGATGGTGCCAGTTTGCGCGTTAACGCACAAATTCGTCTAATATCGGGGACTTATACTCTGATTGCCGGATGTCTGAAACGAAAACTCTGAATTAATGTCATTAAACGGTAAATAAACTTATACAAACTGGGTATCACTGAGATTCTGGACTATAGTTTCAGGGCACTAAAATTTGCGCTCCCGATACGTGGGCTAACTGTGGCACCACAAGAGCGTAACCCTGGCAGGAGACAACAATGAAAATTTTCCAACGCTACAACCCGCTACAAGTAGCGAAGTACGTGAAGATCCTGTTTCGTGGACGTTTGTATATCAAGGACGTTGGCGCTTTTGAATTTGATAAGGGTAAAATCCTTATCCCGAAGATCAAGGACAAGCTGCATTTGTCAGTGATGTCTGAGGTCAACCGTCAGGTTATGCGTCTGCAGACAGAGATGGCCTGAGGGTAAAAGATGGCTCCCGACGGGAGCCATATTTCGTTTTAAAAGGGCTTACGCCGATGCTTTTTCGTTATCCGCGGCATCCGGTATTTTGGGGGACAGCACCGTCGGCTTATTGTCGATACGGGTCACCAGCAACTGGTCGATGCGGTAGTTGTCGATATCCACCACTTCAAACTTATAGCCAGAGAATTTTACGGCGTCGGTGCGTTTGGGAATTTTACGCAGCATAAACATCATAAAGCCGCCAATCGTTTCGTAATTACCCGACTGTGGGAATTCATCGATATCCAGCACGCGCATCACGTCATCAATCGGCGTACCGCCGTCAATCAACCAGGAATTTTCATCGCGTGCGACGATCTGCTCTTCCAGCCCCTGACCGACCAGGTCGCCCATCAGCGTGGTCATCACGTCGTTAAGGGTGATAATCCCCACCACCAGCGCATACTCGTTCATGATCACAGCAAAGTCTTCACCGGCGGTTTTGAAGCTTTCCAGCGCTTCGGACAGCGTCAGAGTATCCGGGACAATCAGCGTATTGCGGATTTGCACACCCCCGGTTAACACCAGGCTTTGATTCGCCAGCACGCGGTTAAGCAGATCTTTGGAATCAACGTAGCCGATGATGTGATCGATATCTTCGTTACAGACCAGAAATTTGGAGTGCGGATGCTCTGCGACTTTATTTTTCAGGCTCTGTTCATCTTCATGGAGATCGAACCAGATGACGTTTTCCCGGGAGGTCATGGATGAAGGAACGGTGCGCGACTCCAGCTCGAACACATTTTCAATTAGCTCATGTTCCTGTTTACGCAGCACTCCGGCCAGCGCGCCGGCTTCCACCACGGCGTAAATATCATCAGAGGTAATGTCGTCTTTACGCACCATTGGAATTTTGAACAAGCGGAAGATGTTGTTAGCCATGCCATTGAACAACCATACCAGCGGGCGAAAGGCAAACAGGCAGAAGCGCATCGGGTTGATGATGCGTAAAGCGACGGCTTCAGGCGCAATCATACCGATGCGTTTCGGAGTCAGGTCAGCAAACAGGATGAACAGGCTGGTGACCAGGGTAAAGGAGATGATAAAGCTTAGCTGTTCGGCCAGCGCGGGGGACATATAGCGGCTTAGCAGACCATCGAAAGCCGGTGAGAATGCGGCATCGCCGACGATACCGCCGAGAATCGCCACCGCATTGAGGCCGATTTGCACCACGGTAAAGAAGGTGCCGGGGTTCTCCTGCATTTTGAGAACGCGTTGGGCGTTCACATTGCCGTCATCGGCCAGCAGTTTGAGTTTGATTTTACGTGACGCGGCCAGCGAGATCTCCGATATCGCAAAGAATGCACTGACGGCAATCAGACAAAGTATGACTAAAATACTGTTTAACATATCTTATCTGATCGTTGAGATCAGATCCTCGGAAGGGAAGTGAATAATACTCATGTGGAACACACAAAAAACCGGTCCGAAGGCATAGGACCGGCTTGTAACACGGGGTAGTATAGCGTAAGGCACCGTATAGCCGCCAGCGCGTAAATTATTCAGCCAGGCAGTAACATCAGGCCTGTGGCGGCAGACACACGCCGATCCCCCCGATACCGCAGTACCCGTATGGGTTTTTGTGCAGATACTGCTGATGATCGTCTTCCGCATAATAGAATGGCTTCGCCGTCGCTATCTCAGTGGTGATCGTGCGCGAGTCGTTCGCTTCGTGCATTGCCGCCTGGAAACGCGCCAGGCTGGCTTGCGCCGCTTTGCTTTGCTCCTGCGTCAGCGGGTAAATCGCTGAACGATACTGGGTGCCATGATCGTTGCCCTGCTGCATGCCCTGCGCCGGGTCGTGATTTTCCCAGAATACCTGTAATAACTGTTCATAACTGATGACCTGGGGATCGTAGACCACACGGACGGCTTCCGCATGACCGGTCTGACCGCTGCAGACTTCGCGGTAGGTCGGATTTGGCGTATAGCCTCCGGTATAGCCCGCGGCGGTGCTGTAAACGCCAGGAAGCTGCCAGAACAGGCGTTCGACGCCCCAGAAACAGCCCATAGCAAACAGGGCGATCTCCATTCCTGCCGGAATGTTGGTCATTGAGTGGCCATTGACGGCGTGGAGCGTAGCCACCGGCATCGGCGTATTGCGTCCCGGCAGCGCGTCCGCCTGGGCGACAAGATGCGTTTTATCAAATAGACTCACGGTGGGCCTCATAAAAACAGAAAAGGGGGTTTAGGTTGTAACCAGGCGTGTCTTTTAACACAATACACACGCTCAATACGTCTAAATTTAAACATAAGAACTATTTGGGCTATTGTCACTTTTTCAACCCCTGGCTGTTAGTGGGTTGTTAAGCCGTGGAGCGGCGATTTCGTTTCCTTCGGGGCAAACAAGGATATTCAGGAGAAAACGTGCTACAAATCCGCCAGTTATGTATCACCAGCCTTTTACTGGTCAGCGGGGTCGCCAGCGCAGCGAGCGTGCGTTTGCAAGTGGAGGGGTTATCCGGGGAGCTGGAAAAAAACGTCCGCGCCCAATTGTCTACGATCCAGAGCGATGAGGTGACGCCGGATCGGCGCTTCCGCGCGCGCGTGGACGATGCTATTCGTGAAGGGCTCAAAGCGCTGGGTTACTACGAACCGACGATCGATTTTGATTTGCGTCCGCCGCCAAAGAAGGGGCGCCAGGTCCTGATTGCTAAAGTCACGCCCGGCGAACCGGTGCGTATTGGCGGTACCGAGGTTATTTTGCGCGGCGGAGCGCGGACCGATCGCGACTATCTGGATCTGTTAAAAACGCGCCCGGCCATCGGCACCGTGCTCAATCATAGCGATTATGATGGCTTCAAAAGTTCACTGACCCGCATTGCGCTGCGCAAGGGATATTTCGATAGCGAATTTAATAAAAGCCAGCTTGGCGTCTCTCTCGACAGACATCAGGCCTTCTGGGATATCGACTACAACAGCGGCGAGCGCTATCGCTTTGGCCCGGTCACTTTCGAAGGCTCGCAGATTCGCGACGAATACCTGCAAAACCTGGTGCCGTTTAAACAGGGCGACTACTACACTTCACAGGATTTAGCCGAACTCAACCGCCGTCTGTCGGCTACCGGCTGGTTTAGCTCCGTGGTCGTGGCGCCGCAGTTTGCAAAGTCCCGCCAGACCAAAATTCTGCCTTTGCAGGGCGTTGTCTCCCCGCGTAAAGAGAATACCGTTGAAACCGGCGTCGGTTACTCAACTGACGTCGGCCCGCGGGTCAAAGGGACGTGGAAAAAGCCGTGGATGAACTCGTACGGCCATAGCCTGACTTCCAGTCTTAGCGTTTCCGCTCCTGAGCAGCAGCTTGATTTCAGCTATAAAATTCCGCTGTTAAAAAGCCCCCTTGAGCAGTACTACCTGATGCAGGGCGGATTCAAACGTACGGACCTCAACGATACGAAAGCCGACTCAACGACCCTGGCCGTTTCGCGCTACTGGGAGATGTCGAGCGGCTGGCAGCGCGCGCTGAATCTGCGCTGGAGCCTTGACCACTTTACCCAGGCTAACGTGACGAATACCACGATGCTGATCTATCCGGGCGTGTCGGTGAACCGGACCCGCTCGCGGGGCGGTCTGATGCCAACCTGGGGCGATTCGCAGCGCTACTCGGTAGACTATTCCAACACCCTGTGGGGCTCGGATATTAACTTTATCGTCATGCAGGCGCAGGATGTGTGGATCCGAACGCTCTACGACCGTCACCGTTTCGTGGTGCGCGGCAATCTCGGCTGGATTGAAGCCGATAACTTCAGCAAAGTTCCGCCGGACCTGCGTTTCTTCGCCGGGGGGGACCGGAGTATTCGTGGTTATAAATACAAATCTATCTCGCCTAAAGATGATGATGGCAAGCTGATAGGGGCTTCGAAGCTGGCTACCGGCTCGCTGGAATATCAGTATAACGTGAGCGGCAAGTGGTGGGGCGCGGTGTTTGTCGACAGTGGTGAAGCCGTGAGCGATATCCGTGAAAGTGATTTCAAAACCGGCGCGGGCTTTGGCGTGCGCTGGCAGTCGCCGGTCGGGCCGATCAAACTGGATATCGCCAGGCCGATAGGCGACAAAGATGAGCACGGTTTACAGTTTTACATTGGTCTGGGGCCTGAATTATGAGTTTATGGAAGAAAATAAGCCTCGGCGTACTGATTTTTCTGGTGTTGTTACTGGGAACAGCAGGATTTCTGGTGGGTACCACTACGGGCCTGCATCTGGTGATAAACGCCGCCAATCGTTGGGTTCCGGGGCTGGAAATCGGCAAAACCACCGGCGGCTGGCGTGACCTGACGCTCAATAATATACGTTATGAACAGCCTGGGGTGGCGATAAGCGCAGGTCAGTTCCACCTTGGCGTCAAGCTGCGCTGCCTGTGGGACAGCAGCCTGTGCGTCAACGATATCTCTCTGCGCGATATTTATGTGACGATCGATACCCGTAAAATGCCGCCAGCTGAGCCGGTGGAGGAAGAAGAGAGCGGCCCGCTGAATCTTTCCACTCCCTATCCGATTACCCTGAACCGGGTGGCGCTGCATAACGTCAATGTGAAAATTGACGATACCGCCGTTTCGCTGCGTGATTTTTCCAGCGGCCTGAACTGGCAGGAGAAAAACCTGACCCTGACGCCGACTTCGTTGCAAGGGTTGCTTATTGCGCTGCCGAAAGCAGCAAAAGTGGCGCAAGAGCAAGAGCATGTGGTCGAACCGAAAATCGCCAACCCGCAGCCGGAAGAGAAACCGATTGGCGAGATGATGAAAGATCTCTTCTCGAAGCCGGTGCTGCCGGAAATGGCAGACGTTCATTTGCCGCTGAATCTCAATATTCAGGCATTCCGCGGCGAACAGCTGCGCCTGACCGGCGATACCGATATGACCATCTATACGCTGTTGCTGAAAGTCAGCAGCACTGACGGGCAGATGAAACTGGATGCGCTGGATGTGGACTCCGACCAGGGCAACGTGAAGGCTTCCGGTCGCGCGCAATTGCAGGGAAACTGGCCGGTTGATATCACCCTTAACAGCACGCTGAATATCGATCCGCTGAAGGGCGAGAAGGTGCAACTGAACGTCGGGGGCGAGGTGCGTAAAAAGCTGACGGTTGGCGTGGATTTAACTGGCCCAGTGGCAATGACGCTGCGTGCCGAAGCGCAGCTGGCTGAAGCGGGCTTACCGCTGGATATGGAGGTTAAAAGCAACCAGCTCTACTGGCCGTTTACCGGCGAGAAAGCGTTCCAGGCCGATGATCTGCTGCTGAAATTTAACGGCAAAATGACCGACTACACCATGGCTTTCAGCACCGCGGTGAAAGGACAATCGCTGCCGCCGGCAAAAATTAGCCTGAACGCGAAGGGCAACGAACAGCAGGTCAATATCGATAAGCTGACCGTCGCCGCCCAGGAGGGGAAAACCGAGCTGAAAGCGCTGCTTGACTGGCAGCAGGCGATCAGCTGGCGTGGCGAACTGACGCTCAACGGCATTAACACCGCGAAAGAGGTACCTGAGTGGCCCTCGAAGCTCAACGGTCTGATTAAAACTCAGGGTAGCCTGTACGGCGGAAGCTGGCAGATGTCGGTGCCGGAGCTAAAAATCACCGGTAATGTGAAACAGAATAAGGTCGATGTGAACGGTTCGCTGCAGGGCAATAGCTATATGCAGTGGAAAATCCCCGGCCTGCATCTGGCGTTAGGCCCTAATCGCGCCGACGTGAAAGGCGAACTGGGGGTGAAAGATCTGAACCTCGACGCCACGATTGATGCGCCGCGGCTTGATAATGCGCTGCCGGGACTGGGCGGCACGGCGAAGGGACTGGTGAAAGTCCGCGGTACCGTCGATGCGCCGCAGCTACTGGCGGATATCACCGCCCGGGCGCTGCGCTGGCAGGAGCTGTCCATTGCGCAAGTGAACGTGAAGGGGGATGTCAAATCTGCAGAGCAGATTGGCGGAAACCTTGATGTACGCATCGATCGTATTCGTCAGCCGGGTGTCAATATCAGCCTGGTACAGCTCAATGCGAAGGGCGACGAGAAGCAGCACGACCTGCAACTGCGGGTGCAGGGCGAGCCGGTTGCCGGGCATCTGTCGCTGGCAGGGAGCTTTGATCGTAAAGCAGAGCGCTGGAAAGGGACGCTCAGCAATACGCGTTTCCAGACGCCGGTGGGGCCGGTTGCCCTGACGCGGGATATTGCGCTGGATTACCGTCATCTTGAGCAAAAAATCAGTATCGGGCCACATTGCTGGACTAACCCTGATGCCGAGCTATGCGTGCCGCAAACCATCGACGCGGGGGCGAGCGGGCACGCGCGGGTGGATCTCAGGCGTTTCGACCTGGCGATGCTGAAGCCGTTTATGCCGGAAGAGACGCGCGCCAGCGGCGTATTTAGCGGTAACGCTGATGTGAGCTGGGACACGACCAAAGAGGGATTACCGCAGGGCAAGGTCACGCTAAACGGGCGTAACGTGAAAGTGACCCAGATGGTCAATGACGCGCCGCTACCGGTGTCTTTCGATACCCTGAACCTCACGGCCGATTTGCACAATAACCGCGCGCAGCTGGGCTGGTTGATTCGTTTGACCAACAACGGTCAACTGGACGGGCAGGTTCAGGTCACCGATCCGCAGGGACGCCGCAATCTGGGGGGCAATGTTAATATCAACAACTTCTCGCTGGCGATGATAAATCCTGTTTTCGCGCGCGGTGAGAAGGCTGAGGGGATACTTAACGCGCATCTTACGCTTGGCGGTAATGTGCAGAACCCGCAGTTGCATGGTCAGATGCGGCTCAATGGCGTGGATATTGAAGGCAACTTTATGCCGTTCGATATGCAGCCGAGCCAGCTGGCAATGAATTTTACCGGCACCCGTTCAACATTGCAGGGAACGGTGAATACCAGCCAGGGGCAAATTGCTTTAAGCGGTAGCGCCGACTGGACGCAGATTGATAACTGGCGCGCGCAAATCGCGGCGAAAGGCAGCCGGGTGCGGATAACCGTGCCGCCGATGGTGCGCCTTGATGTATCGCCGGATGTGGTCTTTACTGCCACACCAAGCCTGTTTAGCCTTGATGGCAGCGTCGATGTGCCGTGGGCACGTATTGTCGTCAATGAAGTGCCGGAAAGCGCCGTTGGCGTCTCTTCTGATGAAGTGATGCTGGATAAAAATCTGCAACCGATTAAGCAGCAGAGCGCCAGTATCCCCATCAACAGTAACCTGATGATCCACGTCGGCAATAATGTTCGTCTGAGCGCCTTCGGCCTGAAAGCCCGTTTGACCGGTGATTTGAAAGTCGCTCAGGATAAACAGGGGCTGGGCCTGAACGGGCAGATCAGTATCCCGGAAGGCCGTTTTCACGCCTATGGTCAGGATCTGATTGTGCGTAAAGGTGAGCTGATGTTCTCCGGCCCACCGGATCAGCCGTTGTTGAATATTGAAGCTATTCGTAATCCGGATGCCACTGAAGATGATGTGGTTGCTGGCGTTCGAGTGACCGGTTCGGCCGATCAGCCGAAAGCGGAAATATTCTCTGACCCGGTAATGTCGCAACAAGAGGCGCTCTCTTATCTGCTGCGAGGGCAGGGGTTAAGCAGCGGACAGAGCGATAGTGCGGCCATGACCTCGATGCTTATTGGCATGGGGGTTGCACAAAGTGGTCAGGTTGTGGGTAAAATCGGCGAGACGTTTGGCGTAAGCAATCTGGCGCTGGATACCGAGGGGGTGGGTGACTCCTCCCAGGTGGTGGTCAGCGGCTATGTACTGCCGGGTCTGCAGGTAAAATATGGGGTAGGGATCTTTGATTCCCTGGCGACGTTGACGTTGCGTTATCGCCTGATGCCTAAGCTATATATGGAAGCGGTGTCTGGCGTAGACCAGGCTCTCGATTTGCTCTATCAGTTTGAGTTTTAGCAATGCGAATATTTGTTTACGGCAGTTTACGACGCAAACAAGGCAACAGCCACTGGATGACTAATGCTCAGTGGCTGGGCGATCATAGTGTCACTGATTATCAACTGTACAACCTGGGCCACTATCCAGGTGCAGTGCCGGGTAAGGGCACAGTACATGGTGAAGTTTATCGTATTGACGCTTCGACGCTGGCTGAATTGGATGCGTTGCGTACCAAAGGGGGCGAGTATGCTCGTCACTTAATCCAGACGCCCTACGGTAGTGCCTGGATGTATGTCTATCAGCGCCCCGTTGAGGGGTTTGTGCTGATAGAAAATGGCAACTGGTTGGACAGAGACCAGTATCAATAACGGCAACGCCACCTTCGGGTGGCGTTGTTTTCTTTAGACAAAAAACACCGCCGAAGGCGGTGTTCGTTGGTCAGAACGCTGCGGGATTACTTCTGTTTCGCGCGCTCAAAGGAAGCAACGATTTCAGCTTTCGCCGCTTCGGCGTTGTCCCAGCCATCAACCTTAACCCATTTGCCGGCTTCGAGGTCTTTATAGTGTTCGAAGAAGTGGGTGATCTGCGCTTTCAGCAGTTCCGGCAGGTCGCTCACATCTTTGATGTGATCGTACTCTTTGCTCAGCTTGGTGTGCGGTACCGCAACCAGTTTGGCATCTTCACCGGATTCGTCGGTCATTTTCAGCACGCCAACCGGACGGCAGCGGATCACTGAACCCGGCTCCAGCGGGTACGGCGTCGGGACCAGAACGTCCACCGGGTCACCGTCCAGAGACAGAGTGTGGTTGATGTAACCGTAGTTGCACGGATAGAACATCGCTGTGGACATAAAACGGTCAACGAACAGTGCGCCGCTCTCTTTGTCGACTTCGTATTTGATTGGATCTGCGTTCGCCGGGATTTCGATCACGACGTAGATGTCTTCCGGCAGATCTTTGCCTGCAGGTACGTTGAGTAAGCTCATGTCTGTTTCCTTTAAAATGTATGGCAAACAAGTGCCAGGTATTATAGCCAACTCACATCGAATGTCTTCGCTTCTTTTTCCGCGAAATGCATGGCAAGCGTCTGAATTTTTCCCCGTTAAACAATCGAAAAATCCATAAACATAGCCGCATACTGAATAAATTTATGTAACCGTTTTCATTGCATGTGCTTGATATCTCAATACGTGCAAAATTTCATCATAAACAGCCATCATCACACAGGGCGCGAAGCCTTATGGGCTCTCTGCTGGCGTAAGTTGTGTCGATTAACATCTAATTAACTTTTTTGAAGTGTGATGTAACGCATCCAGTTACATCTCCGATTGTCTATAGTTTGTCCGCAGGTGAGGTTTTAACCAACAATAACCCTACGAGGATCTTCTTATGTGGAAGCGCTTACTTCTTGTCACAGCAGTTTCCGCAGCTATGTCGTCTATGGCTATGGCTGCCCCTCTTACCGTAGGTTTTTCTCAGGTCGGTTCAGAATCCGGCTGGCGTGCGGCTGAAACCAACGTCGCCAGGGCGGAAGCGAAAGAACGCGGTATCACCCTGAAAATTGCCGATGCGCAGCAAAAGCAGGAAAACCAGATTAAGGCAGTACGTTCTTTCATCGCGCAGGGGGTTGATGCCATCTTTATCGCTCCGGTGGTGGCGACCGGATGGGAGCCGGTACTGAAGGAAGCCAAAGAGGCAAAAATTCCCGTTTTCCTGCTCGATCGCTCGATTGATGTAAAAGATAAAGATCTCTATATGACGACCGTCACCGCGAACAACGTGCTGGAAGGTAAGCTGATTGGCGAATGGCTGATTAAAACCGTTGATGGTAAGCCGTGCAACGTGGTTGAACTGCAGGGCACCGTCGGAGCAAGCGTGGCGATTGACCGTAAGAAAGGCTTTGCCGAAGCCATTGCTAACGCGCCGAATATCAAAATTATCCGCTCCCAATCCGGCGACTTTACCCGTAGTAAGGGTAAAGAAGTGATGGAGAGCTTTATTAAAGCGGAAAACAACGGCAAGAACATTTGCATGGTTTACGCCCATAACGACGATATGGTCATTGGCGCAATTCAGGCGATTAAAGAGGCCGGGCTGAAGCCGGGCAAAGATATCCTCACCGGCTCCGTTGACGGTGTACCGGATATCTATAGAGCAATGATTGCCGGTGAAGCGAATGCCAGCGTCGAGTTGACGCCGGACATGGCCGGGCCGGCATTCGATGCGCTGGAGAAATACAAAAAAGACGGCACCGTACCTGAGAAAGTGATCATCACTAAATCAACGCTCTACTTACCGGATACCGCGAAAGAAGAGCTGGAGAAGAAGAAAAATATGGGCTACTGAGTGGTTGTCTGACGACTGCACGGCTGAGAACCCTCTCCTCCCGGAGAGGGTTAAGGTGAGGGGAGAGCATGAACGACGAATCACATCAGGAAATTCTTCGTACCGAAGGGTTAAGCAAATTTTTCCCCGGCGTGAAAGCGCTGGATAACGTTAATTTCAGCCTGCGGCGGGGCGAAATCATGGCCCTGTTAGGTGAAAATGGCGCGGGCAAATCAACCCTGATTAAAGCGCTGACCGGGGTCTATCATGCGGATCGTGGGGCTATCTGGTTGGAAGGGCAGGAGATCGCGCCAAAAAATACCGCTCATGCCCAGCAGTTGGGGATTGGCACCGTCTATCAGGAAGTAAACCTGCTGCCCAATATGTCGGTGGCGGATAACCTGTTTATTGGCCGTGAACCGAGACGCTTTGGCCTGCTGCGGCGTAAAGAGATGGAAAAGCGCGCGACGGATCTGATGGCGTCCTACGGTTTTTCCCTTGATGTGCGCGAACCGCTCAATCGCTTTTCGGTTGCGATGCAGCAGATTGTGGCGATCTGTCGGGCGATTGATCTGTCCGCAAAAGTGTTAATTCTTGATGAACCCACCGCTAGTCTGGATACCCAGGAAGTGGAGATGCTCTTCACCCTGATGCGCCAGTTGCGCGATAGCGGGGTCAGTCTGATTTTCGTTACCCATTTTCTTGACCAGGTGTATGCGGTGAGCGATCGCATCACCGTCCTGCGCAACGGTTGCTTTGTTGGCTGCCGGGAAACCCGCGAACTGCCGCAAATCGAACTGGTGAAAATGATGCTGGGTCGTGAGCTGGAGCATAACGCTCTGCAACGTGCAGGCCGTACTCTGCTGAGTGAGAAACCGGTCGCCGCCTTCGAAGATTTTGGCAAAAAAGGCACCATCGCGCCGTTTAATCTCCAGGTTCGTCCTGGAGAGATCGTGGGTCTGGCGGGCCTGCTCGGTTCGGGAAGGACGGAAACGGCGGAAGTGATCTTCGGCATCAAACCCGCGGATTGCGGCAAAGCATGGATCAAAGGCAAACCGCAGACTCTGCGTTCGCCACATCAGGCATCCTGCCTCGGGATCGGTTTTTGTCCCGAAGATCGCAAAACAGACGGTATTATCGCCGCCGCGTCGGTACGGGAAAATATCGTTCTCGCGTTGCAGGCGCAGCGCGGCTGGCTGCGGCCGATTGGCCGACGTGAACAAAATGAGATTGCCCAGCGCTTTATCCGCCAGTTGGGGATTCGTACCCCTAACGCTGAGCAACCGATAGAGTTCCTCTCCGGGGGGAATCAGCAGAAAGTTTTACTCTCTCGCTGGCTACTGACCAAACCACAGTTCCTGATCCTCGACGAACCGACGCGCGGTATTGATGTCGGCGCCCATGCGGAGATCATCCGTCTGATCGAATCCCTGTGTGCCGATGGCCTGGCGCTGCTGGTGATTTCTTCAGAACTGGAAGAGCTGGTGGGCTATGCCGATCGGGTGATTATCATGCGCGATCGCCAGCAGGTGGCGGAGCTGACGCTGAGCGAGCTCTCCGTTCCGGCGATCATGAATGCTATTGCGGCATAAGGAGTAACCGATGATGCCTCAATCAGTTCCGAAAACCGGCCAGCCGAAACGGCGCTTTACCTGGCCAAAGGGGATGCCGCAAATTATTGCCTTACTGCTGGTGCTGGTGATCGACAGCATGGTTTCCCCGCATTTCTACCAGATAGTGCTCCAGGAAGGGCGGCTGTTCGGAAGCCCCATTGATATTTTGAACCGCGCAGCGCCGGTTGCCCTGCTGGCGATCGGCATGACGCTGGTTATCGCCACCGGCGGGATTGACCTCTCTGTCGGAGCGGTGATGGCGATTGCCGGCGCGACGGCGGCGTCGATGACCGTGGCGGGACACAGTCTGCCGGTGGTGCTGCTGGCCTCGCTGGCCGCTGGCGCGCTGGCCGGTCTGTGGAACGGGATCCTGGTGGCGATGCTGAAGATCCAGCCTTTTGTCGCCACGTTAATCCTGATGGTTGCCGGTCGCGGCGTGGCGCAGTTAATCACTTCCGGGCAGATTGTGACCTTTGATTCCCCACACCTTGCATGGCTTGGCAGCGGTTCGCTGCTGCTTTTCCCGACGCCGGTGATTATCGCTGTCCTCACGCTGCTGCTGTTCTGGCTGTTTACCCGCAAGACCGCGCTGGGGATGTTTATCGAAGCGGTGGGCATTAACATTCGCGCGGCGAAAAACGCCGGGGTGAATACCCGCATTGTGGCGATGCTGGCCTATGTATTAAGCGGCGTTTGTGCGGCGATTGCCGGGATTATTGTCGCGGCGGATATTCGCGGGGCCGATGCCAATAATGCCGGTTTATGGCTGGAGATGGACGCTATTCTGGCGGTGGTGATCGGCGGCGGTTCGCTGCTGGGGGGGCGTTTTAACCTGCTGCTTTCGGTGGTTGGGGCGCTGATTATCCAGGGGATGAATACCGGGATCCTGCTGTCGGGATTCCAGCCGGAACTTAACCAGGTCGTCAAAGCGGTGGTGGTGCTGTGCGTGCTGGTTGTCCAGTCGCCGCGCTTTATCAGTTTACTGAAGGGGATGCGCAGCCATGATAAAACGTAATTTACCGTTAATGATCACCCTGGCGGTATTTCTGCTGGGGTACCTCTACTGCCTGGTTCAGTTTCCGGGATTTGCTTCGACGCGGGTAATCTGCAATATCCTGACCGATAATGCTTTTCTTGGGATTATCGCCGTCGGCATGACTTTCGTGATCCTCTCCGGCGGGATCGATCTGTCGGTGGGATCGGTTATCGCCTTTACTGGCGTATTTCTCGCCAAAGCGATCGGCTTCTGGGGATTTTCGCCGCTGGTGGCGTTTCCGCTGGTGCTGGTGATGGGGTGTGCTTTTGGCGCATTTATGGGCTTGCTGATCGATGCGCTGAAGATCCCGGCGTTCATCATCACGCTCGCCGGGATGTTTTTCTTGCGCGGTGTCAGCTATCTGGTTTCCGAAGAGTCAATCCCCATCAATCATCCGCTGTATGACACCCTCTCCGGACTGGCATGGATGATACCCGGCGGCGGCCGTCTGAGCGCGATGGGGCTGCTGATGCTGCTGGTGGTGGTGGTAGGGATTTTTCTGGCTCACCGTACTCGTTTTGGCAATCAGGTTTATGCTATTGGCGGCAATGCAACATCGGCGAATCTGATGGGGATCTCTACGCGCAGCACGACGATCCGCATCTATATGCTTTCCACCGGGCTGGCGACGCTGGCGGGGATCGTTTTTTCCATTTATACCCAGGCGGGCTATGCGCTGGCGGGCGTGGGGGTCGAGCTGGATGCGATCGCTTCGGTGGTGATTGGCGGCACGCTGTTAAGCGGCGGTGTCGGGACGGTGCTGGGCACGTTGTTTGGCGTTGCGATTCAGGGGCTGATTCAAACCTATATCAACTTCGACGGTACGCTGAGTTCATGGTGGACCAAGATCGCCATTGGCATTCTGCTGTTTATCTTTATCGCGTTTCAGCGAGGTCTGACGGTATTATGGGAAAATCGGCAGAGCTCGCCGGTATCAAGAGTGGAGCGCTGAGGGGAGATGCCCCCTCCCGTCATCAGGAGGGGGAAGGGCTTTACGCGTCCGGGAACGCTTTAATAAAGTTCTCGACGTCTTCCACCATATGATTATTGCCGACGAAGAAAGAGCGACGCTGGTGCAGGCTTTCCGGGATAATATCCAGAATGCGCTCTTTGCCATCGCTGGCTTTGCCGCCCGCCTGTTCAGCGAGGAACGCCATCGGGTTGCATTCATACAGCAGGCGCAGCTTGCCTTCCGGGTGGCTGGCGGTGCTCGGGTAGAGATAGATGCCGCCTTTTAGCAGGTTACGGTGGAAATCCGCCACCAGAGAACCGATATAGCGCGAGGTGTAGGGGCGCTGGGTCTCTTTATCTTCTTCCTGGCAGTACTTGATGTACTTCTTCACGCCCATCGGGAATTTGATGTAGTTGCCTTCGTTGATGGAATAGGTGTTGCCTTTTTCCGGGAAGCGCATGCGCTCCTGACACAGGCAGAAGACGCCAAGGGACGGGTCGTAGGTAAAAGCGTGGACGCCGCAGCCGGTGGTATAGACCAGCATCGTCGAGGAGCCGTAAACCACATAGCCTGCGGCGACCTGCCGGTTACCCGGTTGCAGAAAATCTTCTTCGGTAACGGGCGTGCCCACCGGTGTGACGCGACGATAGATAGAGAAAATCGTGCCGACCGAGACATTAACGTCAATGTTAGAGGAGCCATCCAGAGGGTCCATCAGCACCACGTATTTGGCGTGTTCGCACCCTTCAAAGACGACGATTTCATCTTCTTCTTCAGAGGCGATCCCGGCAACAATATCACGTGCTCGCAGTGCAGCTTTTAATTTTTCATTGGCGAACAGGTCGAGTTTTTGTTGTACCTCGCCCTGAACGTTTTCGGCACCGCTGGCACCCAGGATATCGACCAGACCGGCCTTATTGATATCGCGGTGGATGATCTTGGCGCCTAACTTTATCGCCGACAACAAAGCAGTAAGCTCGCCAGTAGCGTGAGAGAACTCATGCTGCTTTTCGACAATAAATTCACCTAACGTTTTCATAACCCGTTCCCTGCATGTTTATGTGAAGTAAAACGAACATCACAATCTTAACAAAGAATAAAAAAAGTTCGCACAGGTGAATCGCGCCAGCAAAATGCGGATTCGCCCTAAATGCATTTCTTTCCCCCCCAACATCCCGGTAAACTGTGCTTCAGATAAGAGAAGGAAATGACGAATGCGCATTCATATTTTAGGAATCTGTGGCACGTTTATGGGGGGGCTGGCGGTGCTGGCGCGCTCCCTTGGTCATGAGGTAACGGGGTCGGATGCGAACGTTTATCCGCCGATGAGTACCTTGCTGGAAACTCAGGGAATTGAATTAATCCAGGGGTATGATGCCAGCCAGCTGGATCCGCAGCCGGATCTGGTGATCATCGGTAACGCGATGACGCGCGGCAACCCGTGCGTGGAAGCGGTGCTGGAAAATAACATCCCGTATATGTCCGGGCCGCAGTGGCTGCACGACTTTGTCCTGCGCGATCGCTGGGTGCTGGCGGTTGCCGGGACGCATGGTAAAACCACCACCGCCGGGATGGCGACATGGATCCTTGAAGCCTGTGGCTACAAGCCGGGCTTTGTCATCGGCGGCGTACCGGGCAACTTTGATGTGTCCGCGCGCCTTGGCGACAGCCCGTTCTTCGTGATTGAAGCCGATGAATATGACTGTGCTTTCTTCGATAAGCGCTCTAAGTTCGTTCACTACTGCCCGCGTACGTTGATTCTCAATAACCTTGAGTTTGATCATGCGGATATCTTTGACGATCTGAAGGCCATCCAGAAACAGTTCCATCATCTGGTGCGCATTGTGCCGGGCAAGGGCAAAATCATTCTGCCTGAGAACGACATCAATCTGAAACAGACGATGGCGATGGGCTGCTGGAGCGAGCAGGAACTGGTCGGCGAACAGGGCCACTGGCAGGCGAAAAAGCTGACCACCGATGCTTCCTCATGGGAAGTGTGGCTGGACGGAGAGAAAGTTGGCGAGGTGAAGTGGGCGCTGGTTGGTGAACATAATATGCATAACGGCCTGATGGCCATTGCTGCCGCCCGGCATGTCGGCGTACAGCCTGCCGATGCGGCCAATGCGCTGGGCAGCTTTATCAACGCCCGCCGCCGTCTGGAACTTCGCGGCGAAGCCAACGGCGTCACCGTATACGACGATTTTGCCCACCACCCGACGGCGATTCTGGCGACTTTGCAGGCGCTGCGCGGCAAAGTTGGCGGTACCGCGCGAATTCTTGCCGTGCTTGAACCGCGTTCCAACACTATGAAAATGGGCATTTGCAAAGACGACCTGGCGCCATCGCTTGGTCGCGCGGATGAAGTCTTCCTGCTGCAGCCTCAGCATATTCCGTGGCAGGTCGCTGAAGTGGCTGACGCCTGCGTACAGCCTGCGCACTGGAGCGCCGATGTCGATAATCTGGTGGATATGATTGTCAAAACCGCGCATCCGGGCGACCACATTCTGGTGATGAGTAACGGCGGGTTTGGCGGCATTCATCAGAAGTTGCTCGATAAGCTGGCGAAAAAAGCGCAGGCTGCCGGGTAAGCGAGACGCTTTGTTTATCTGCCCTCTGTGTGAGGGCAGATGCTTTTCGTTACCGGGTTACGCTATCCTCTGTGCGTGACATTACTCTTTCGCGATCGGCGTTTCGTTTTCCGCGACAGGGGTATTTCCTTGAATAGCGGCAATTTTCTTCTCAATGTCGGCCACTTGTTTGCTGTTATGCAGCAATGTATAGGTCAGATCGAATTGCGTGCTGGCCCCAGGCTGAAGCTGCTTAACGCGTTTCTGTTCACGCTCGATGGTTACCGGATAGGCGTAGCTGGTGCCGGGTTCAATACCGGTCACATAGCCTTGTTTCTCGGTATCAGTATTTTTCCATAGCGTCAGCACCGGTAGCTGCCGGGTATCGAACTGAATGGACGCGCCTTTATCTCCCGCTTTGTTGACCACCGCAGCCAGGCTCTGATGATTAGCATCCGCCAGCGGCTGGATATTAAAGACCATCTCATCGAAATTTTTGGTCGGACCGGCGTAGGTTTGCCAGGTTTTTAAACCGGCTTTAGCATAGTCATTGAACGGGCTGATACTGGATATTGGCGCGATAAATCGGGCGCCTTCTTCGAGGATCGGTTTACCGAAGTTGCTGTGATAGATGATTTGATAATCATGAGGATAGTCGGCGTGGTTGGTTAAGACATCATGCAGGCTGAAGCTATTGCTGCCAGGCACATAGCGCAGCTCAGTCATGGTTTGTAAATTCACTTTCTTGAAGGCGCTCTCTTTTATTAGCCCGCGCACGCGAATTTCATAAGGCGCGCTATCCGCCACCTCAACTTCTACCTGAGAGGCTGGCGTGTTGCCGGCTCTGCCATGCAGGGTATAAATTTGCCCGTCGGCGGTCACCGGATGGCCGGTCCATTCATAACCGCAGCGCACCATCATCTCATTGAACCCTTCCAGCCAACCCAGACCATTACGACTTTCCAGGTTAATAAAGGCCGGGTTGACCACCTCTTTTACCGGTGAGTCCCAGCCCATTCGCGAGCCGAAACCTTCAATTTTCAGCAGATCCATGCCACGGGTCGGGCTCAGGGTAATAGTCAGGCCATCTTTGCTGCGGATTATGAGGATTTTACTGCCCTCCTGTTTACCGCCGTGCAGCACTTTTTGCTCAATGCTGAAGGTATGATCTTTTATCTTCAGCTGATCGCTGGTTATTTGCCAGTTTCCTTTATCCATGCCGCTTTCAGCGTTTGTCAGCACCCATGTTTTTGCCATGACCGGCCCAGAGATAAGCATGGCGATTGCTGTTAAAGCTAATGTCTTTTTCATTTTTCATCCCTTTTGCTGAATCGATTGTGTTTCTGGTTCGGGAAATTTAGTGGTAACTGGATTTTTGAAATGTGAGATGTTTCACCTGGTGAGGAAATATGCGATTTTATATCTATAAATGGGATTTAAATCTCATTTTTATTTGTAATTAACCATTCACATATATGAAATATGTGAACTTAATCGTTTTTAGCTTTAACGATTCAGCTTTGATTTATCCTGCGACGGGAACAGAAAAAAGAAGGCGGTAGAGGTGTGGATAACCCCTACCGCCTGATGCAACGTATTTTGCGGTTTAAAAAGCCGACGGGATGGCGATTATGCGCCGTAGAATGCTTTAGTATATAACCCCTTCACATCCTGAACCGACGGATAGTTGGGGTTTGTTAATGTGCAGGGATCGTCGACGGCATTGGCGCTCATTCTGTCGAGAACATTCACGAAAGTTACTTCATTAATATCAACTTCATTACACTGACTTAATGTTGGTGGGATTTCCAGACGTGTATTCAGATCTTTAATCTTCTCAATCAGATTAGTTATCCCTAACGCGGCTTCAAGCTGGTGATATTTTTTCGTGAATTTCGCATTATACTGGATGATATAAGGCAACATAATGGCGTTTGCCAGGCCATGTGTAATGCCGAACTCGCCGCCAATTTTATGCGCCATTGAATGCACTAATCCTAACGATGCATTGGTAAAGGCGATTCCCGCCAGCGCAGAGGCATTATGCATATGCATGCGAGCGTTTAAATCATCAGGCGAGCGGTATGCTGTTTCCAGATATGTAAACACCAGGCGAATAGCTTCTACTGCATAGGGGTCGGTAAACGAGTTGGATGCGGTGGATACATAGGCTTCAATCGCGTGGGTCAGGACATCCATACCGGTGTGGACGGTGACGTGCGGCGGCATTTTAGCCGGGATCGTGGGATCGAGAATGGCGATATCTGGTACCAGATCGGCGGCGACAATGGGGTACTTAATATGATTCGCCGTATCGGTAATCACCGAGAATGCGGTGATTTCTGATGCGCTGCCGCTGGTGGACGGGATCGCAACAAACCGGGCTTTGTTGCGCAGCGGCGGCATGGCGCCGACCGGGATGATCTCTTCGAACGTCAATTGCGGGTGCTCATAGAAACACCACATGACTTTGGCGGCATCAAGCGCGGAACCGCCGCCGATTGCCACTATCCAGTCAGGCTCAAAGGCCAGCATCTCTTTTGCGCCGCGCCAGACAGTTTTAATTGACGGATTAGGTTCAACATTATCGATAATAATGCATTCGATACCCGCTTTGTTAAGTTCAGTGATGGCTTTATCCAGAAAACCAAAGCGCTTCATTGAACTGCCGCCGGTGACTAATGCCGCTTTTTTACCGCTTAGCGTCGACAGATGTTCTAAAGCATTTTCGCCATAAATAATACTGCGTGGAATTGAGAAGGCCTGGATCATAGGGAACTCCATTTTAATATTAAGGATTTTTTTAGTGTGCATTGGCCATGTGAGATGCAATGACAGGTGCAGAGTAAAAAAATCCCATTAATACCCCAGATATTGCTGTCGCAATATCTGGAGGGAGTGATTTCCGTTATGCTTCAAGTTGCAGGCACTGTTAAAAACGGTTGACCATTTTTCCCTGCAACTCGAATTATTTAGGGTAAAGATTTTATTTGCCGATTAAATCGTACCGTCCCAGGAGTCGACTTTTTCACGCTTCGCTTCTTCTTCATCAAACCAGCGCGTAGTGACGCATTTTGATTCGGTATAGAAACGTACACCATCTTTACCCAGACAGTGCAGATCGCCGAAGAAAGAGTGTTTATGGCCTGAGAACGGGAACACGCCAACCGGTACCGGGATGCCGACGTTAATCCCTACCATGCCGCCGTGGGTACGTTTCTGGAACTCACGGGCGTAGTAGCCGCTCTGGGTGAAAATAACCGAGCCATTGGCGAAAGGGTTATTGTTCATGACCTGCAGACCTTCCTCGAAGGTTTTCACCCGTTTAAAGCACAGGACCGGCCCGAAGATTTCTGTTGTGCCGACGCTCATTTTCTCGGTGACGTGATCCAGCACGGTTGGCCCGACGTAGAAACCGTTCTCCTGGCCCGGCACTTTAATGTCACGCCCATCGAGAACCAGCCTGGCGCCTTCTTCGAGCCCTTTATTAATCCAGTTGATGACCGACTGTTTGTGGCTTTTGGAAATCACCGGACCCATATCGGTATCGCGCAAATAGCCCGGGCCGACTTTGAGCTGTTTGGCTTTTTCGACGACCGCGGCAATCAATTTATCGGCGATCTCTTCCTGTACAACGACCACCGGCAGCGCCATGCAGCGTTCGCCTGCGCAGCCGAACGCGGCGTTGATAATCCCGGCAGCGGTGCGGTTAATCGGTGCGTCGGCCAGCACCAGCGCATGGTTTTTCGCTTCGCACAGCGCCTGGACGCGTTTACCGTGGGCGGCAGCTTTGGAATAAACGTGGAGACCCACGGAGGTGGAGCCGACAAAGGAGACGCCGTTAACATCGGGATGAGTCAGCAGAATATCGGCCTCATTACGTGAGCAGGTCACAATGTTAATCACGCCATCCGGCACGCCTGCTTCCTGATAAAGTTTGGCGATCTCCATGCAGGTCATCGGGGTCATACTGGCGGCTTTGATCACTATTGTATTACCGGAAGCGACGCATAACGGCGTCATCCAGCCCATCGGGATCATCGCGGGGAAGTTAAAAGGCACGATACCGGCGAATACGCCAATGGGTTCGCGATAAAGGTTGGTGTCGATCCCGGATGACGCGTCCATCAGGTTTTCACCCGCGATCAATGTTGGGATGCCGCAGGCAAGCTCGGTGCCTTCTTTTGCTTTTAATACATCACCTTCGGCATCGCCCCAGGCCTTACCGTTCTCTTTTGCCACTAGCTCGGTTAAGCGTTCCTGGTTCTGAATTAATAATTCGCGAACGCGGTACATAATTTGTGAGCGTTTAATTGCCGGAGTATTTGACCACGCCGGAAAGGCTTTACGGGCTGCGGCAATCGCATCCAGCACTTCTTGCTCGGTACAGCAGGGAGCCTGAGCCATGACCTCCCCGGTACTTGGGTTATAGACGTCCATATAGCGTTCGGTCTGCGAAACGCGCCATTGACCATCAACGAAATATTTCAATCTTGGGACGGTAGTCATATTTTTCTCCATGATGATATCGTTCTACGTGCTCTAAAAATCAGGTTCTGACCTGGCGGCGAAAATAACCCATGGTTAATTTTCTGCTGCCGGGTCAGGGACTCGTGTGAATCTGTCAGGCGACACAGTTGTTATTTCTCAGTGATGGCCTCCGGTTTGGTGGATTTTTCGGCGGCCGCAACCCGTGGTTTTTCCGTATATTTATTGCCGTAGAAGCTGTCTAACAGCAGTTGTTTTAATTCGGCAATAAGCGGATAGCGTGGGTTCGCTCCGGTACACTGATCGTCGAACGCATCTTCAGACAGCTTGTCTACCTGAGCCAGGAAATCCGCTTCCTGCACGCCCGCTTCGCGGATGGATTTTGGAATACCCAGATCGGCTTTGAGGATCTCCAGCCATGCCAGCAGCTTCTCGATTTTCGCCGCGGTGCGATCGCCCGGCGCGCTCAGGCCGAGGTGGTCGGCAATTTCCGCATAACGACGGCGGGCTTGCGGACGGTCATACTGGCTGAATGCCGTCTGCTTGGTCGGGTTGTCGTTAGCGTTATAACGGATGACGTTGCAGATCATCAGGGCGTTCGCCAGACCGTGAGGAATGTGGAACTGGGAACCCAGTTTATGCGCCATAGAGTGGCACACGCCGAGGAAGGCATTGGCAAAGGCGATCCCGGCGATGGTTGCCGCATTATGGACACGTTCACGGGCCACCGGGTTTTTCGATCCTTCATGATAGGAGGCTGGCAAGTACGCTTTCAGCAGTTTCAGCGCCTGCAGCGCCTGGCCATCGGAATACTCGGACGCCAGTACGGAAACGTAAGCTTCCAGCGCGTGCGTGACCGCATCCAGACCGCCGAAAGCACACAGGGATTTCGGCATGTCCATTACCAGATTTGCATCGACAATCGCCATATCCGGGGTCAGCGCGTAGTCTGCCAGCGGATATTTCTGTCCGGTGGCATCATCGGTCACCACCGCAAATGGCGTCACTTCAGAGCCGGTGCCCGACGTTGTGGTGATGGCGACCATCCGGGCTTTGACGCCCATTTTCGGAAAGGTGTAGATACGTTTACGGATATCCATAAAGCGCAGCGCCAGCTCTTCAAAGTGAGTTTCCGGATGTTCATACATGACCCACATGATTTTTGCCGCATCCATCGGGGAGCCGCCGCCCAGCGCGATGATCACGTCTGGTTTGAAGGAGTTTGCCAGCTCCGCGCCTTTACGCACGATAGTCAGCGTCGGGTCTGCTTCAACTTCAAAGAAAACTTCAGTTTCAACGCCAGCCGCTTTCAGCACGGAGGTGATCTGGTCAGCATAGCCATTGTTAAACAGGAAGCGGTCAGTCACGAGCAGTGCGCGCTTATGGCCATCGCCGATCACTTCCGCCAGGGCGATGGGCAGGGAACCGCGGCGAAAATAGATAGATTTGGGAAGTTTATGCCACAGCATATTTTCAGCTCGCTTAGCCACGGTTTTCTTGTTAATCAAGTGCTTAGGCCCGACGTTTTCCGAGATGGAGTTCCCCCCCCAGGAGCCGCAGCCCAGCGTCAGGGAAGGGGCGAGACTGAAGTTATAGAGATCGCCGATCCCGCCATGGGAGGTCGGGGTATTAATCAGAATGCGTGCGGTTTTCATTTTTTCGCCAAAAGCCATTACCCGGTCTGACTGGTTATCCTGATCGGTATAGAGACAAGAGGTGTGGCCGATACCGCCCATATCCACCAGCTTCACCGCTTTTTTCACGGCGTCGGCAAAATCTTTTGCCCGGTACATCGCCAGCGTCGGCGAAAGCTTCTCATGGGCAAAAGGCTCGCTGTCATCGATAACGTTGACTTCGCCAATTAAAATTTTGGTCTCCACAGGAACGCTGATCCCGGCCATTTCGGCGATTTTAACCGCCGACTGGCCGACAATCGCCGCATTGAGCGCGCCATTTTTTAGCAGAATTCCCTGAACCGCTTTCAGTTCTTTGCCCTGCAGCAGATAGCCGCCGTGGCTGGCAAAGCGCTGGCGAACCGCGTCATAGACGGCATCCACCACCACGACCGACTGTTCGGAGGCGCAGATAACGCCGTTATCGAAGGTTTTTGACATCAGAATAGAGGCCACCGCGCGCTTCACATCGGCAGTTTCATCAATTACCACCGGCGTGTTGCCTGCACCGACGCCAATTGCTGGTTTACCGGAACTGTAAGCGGCTTTCACCATGCCCGGCCCACCGGTCGCGAGGATCAGATTGATATCCGGGTGGTGCATCAGTCGGTTAGATAATTCAACGGTTGGCTCGTTAATCCAGCCAATGATATCCGGCGGCGCACCGGCTTCGACTGCTGCGCGCAGTACGATTTCCGCTGCACGATTAGTGGCATTTTTCGCCCGCGGATGCGGAGAAAAGATGATCCCATTACGGGTTTTTAAGCTAATCAGCGATTTAAAAATGGCGGTGGAGGTCGGGTTGGTGGTGGGAACAATGCCGCAGATCAGCCCGATGGGTTCGGCGATAGTGATCGTGCCGAAGGCTTCATCCTCGCTAAGCACCCCGCAGGTTTTTTCATCTTTATAGGCGTTGTAGATATATTCGGAAGCGAAGTGATTTTTAATGACTTTATCTTCAACGATGCCCATGCCGGACTCGGCGACCGCCATTTTTGCCAGCGGAATACGAGCATCGGCAGCGGCCAGCGCCGCGGCGCGGAATATTTTGTCGACTTTCTCCTGAGGAAAGGTCGCATACGCCTGCTGCGCTTTTCGTACCCGTGCGACCAGGGCGTCGAGATCGTCATTACTGGTTATGAGTGACATAAGTTTTCTCCATAAGGGATTCAATTCTCTTAAGTAAAACGCGTGCCTTAACTGTAATGACGCCAAACCGTCCGCCACTGCAGATGCCTGGTTTTAATTAACAGAACTGACCGATCGGAATGTGCCAACGTGTGATTCGGTTTTTATTCACGCCATAATGAAATTTATTTTTCAATTAGAATAATGAATGAAATACAAAAACCGTTTTGAGAGATGGATCAAAGATAAGCAAACTGCTGAAAAGAGCAGCGCTTTAACAAGCGGACTTTTATGTCGAGATTAATAAAAACAAAGAGATATGTTTATTCTGGATTCGCTGATGAACCTGAAAATGAGGCAATAGTGAGAAAAAGATAAATGATTATGTAAAATAAAAGTTAAATATAAAAGTCATTCAAGATAAAAATGAAACATTTAAACCTTTAAGTGAATAAAATATTCAATTTGCCCTCGACTTCACCGCTGCCAGGGAACATGACTGCGGTTTTACGAGCAGTCACGAATATTCACATCGGCGCCCGGATCGGGCATCGGCCATAATCCGGGAGGTCGGGAAAACTTAGCCTTCGCTCTCGGCCAGTTCACGCAGATACTGGAAGATAAGACGCGCGGACTTCGGCGGCTTGTTGCCTTCTTTCTCTTTTTTGGCGTTACGGATAAGCGAACGTAGCTGCTGACGGTCGGCGTCAGGCCACAGATTCAGTACTTCCGCAACGGCATCGTCACCATTATCAAGCAGACGATCGCGGATCTGTTCAAGTTTATGGAACAGTGCAACTTGCTGATTGTGGCGGTTCTTCAGCTTGTCCAGCGCCTGACGAATCGGTTCCACATCACGATTGCGCAGCAACTTCCCAATTAACTGTAGCTGGCGGCGACGGCCTTCTTTCTTGATTCGCTGGGCGAGTTCAATGGCGTCACGCAAGTCAGTATCCAGCGGGATTTTATCCAGCGCGTTTTTTCCCAGCTCGACCATTTCCGCGCCAAGACGCTTGAGCTCTTCCGCGTCGCGCTTAATTTCACTTTTACTGACCCAGATAATTTCATCGTCTTCATCTTCGACGTCATCACCGGGAACGTCGTCGAGCCAGTCTTTGGGCTGCTTTGTCATTTCAGGTTCCTTAAAAAAGAGGCTAATGTTACCAGTTAAGGCGCGCACTGAAAAACGGTTCTCTGTTAGACTTCAGTTAACTCCTTCTTACATTATGGCATTAGCGATGAAAGTCATCTCTCAAGTTGCACAACAGCGTAAGACGCTGGAAGAGGCCGTGACCACGGCGCTGGAACTGGCGGCAGGCAAATCCGACGGTGCGGAAGTCTCCGTCAGCAAAACGACCGGCATCGGCGTCAGCACCCGCTACGGCGAAGTGGAGAACGTAGAATTTAATAGCGATGGCGCATTAGGCATCACCGTTTATCACCAGAACCGTAAAGGCAGCGCCTCCTCGACGGACCTTAGCCCACAGGCGATTGCCCGCACGGTGCAGGCGGCATTAGATATTGCCCGTTACACCTCGCCCGATCCGTGCGCGGGCGTGGCGGATAAAGCGCTGCTGGCCTTTGAGGCGCCGGATCTCGACCTGTTCCACCCGGCGGACGTTTCCCCGGATGAAGCCATTGAACTGGCATCCCGGGCAGAGCAGGCGGCGCTGAAAGCGGATAAACGCATCAATAATACCGAAGGCGGCAGCTTTAATAGCCACTACGGTATCAAAGTATTCGGCAACAGCCACGGTATGCTGCAAAGCTACTGCTCTACTCGCCATTCACTCTCCAGTTGCGTGATTGCCGAAGAGCAGGGCGATATGGAACGCGATTACGCCTACACACTTGGTCGGGCGATTGACGATCTGCAATCGCCGGAGTGGGTTGGCGAGGAGTGCGCTCGCCGCACGCTGTCACGTCTGTCGCCACGCAAGCTGTCGACGATGAAAGCGCCGGTGATTTTCGCCAGTGAAGTGGCCACCGGGTTGTTTGGTCATCTGGTCGGGGCGATTGCCGGCAGTGCTGTTTATCGTAAATCCACCTTCCTGCTTGATGCTTTGGGTAGCCAGATCCTGCCGGACTGGCTGACCATTGAAGAGCATCCGCATCTGCTGAAAGGGTTGGCTTCCACCCCGTTTGATAGCGAAGGCGTGCGTACCGAACGTCGTGATATCGTTAAAGACGGCGTGCTAACCCAGTGGCTACTGACTAACTATTCTGCCCGTAAGCTGGGGTTAAAAAGTACCGGCCACGCGGGCGGTATCCACAACTGGCGCATCAGCGGCCGCGGTTTGAGTTTTGCAAAGTTGCTTAAAGAGATGGGTACCGGTCTTGTCGTGACGGAACTGATGGGGCAGGGTGTAAGCGGCATCACCGGCGACTACTCACGCGGCGCATCTGGCTTCTGGGTAGAAAACGGCGAAATTCAGTATCCGGTCAGTGAAATCACCATTGCAGGAAATCTGAAAGAAATGTGGCGTAATATCGTGACCATCGGCGACGATATCGAAACGCGCAGCAACATTCAGTGCGGTTCCGTACTGCTGCCGGAGATGAAAATCGCCGGGCAATAATACCTGTTTGCTTAATAATAAAAAAGGAAGTGAGCAATGCGTAAAAAACTGTTAGCGATGCTGGCTGTCTCTGCTTTCGCCCTCGGTTCGGCTTCGGCTTTTGCCGATCTGGGCGAAGATATGGATACCCTCGCCGAGAATCTGCAAGTGGTGCAGAAAACGTCGGATGCCGGCGAACTGAAAGCGGCGCTGAATAAGATGCGTACTGCGGCGGTCGACGCCCAGAAAGAGACGCCGCCCCGGCTGGAAGGTAAAGCCGCCGATAGCGCGGAAATGAAAGATTATCGTCATGGTCTGGATGTGCTGATTGGTCAGATAGACGGAGCGTTGAAGTTCGCTGACGAAGGTAAAATCAAAGAGGCCCGGGCTGCAGCGGAAGAGTTTAAAACCACCCGTAATACTTATCACAAGAAGTACCGCTAATTTCTTTTTTCAGGAGGGCGTTGTGTCCTCCTGCAACGAAAAAGCGTCGTCCCGTCACATTTTTCCGCTTTTCTGTTCCGCTATACCCGCCTTGTTGATGTCTCTATATTGTGATATGCGTCACAATAATATGTAAAAAAGAACATTCTACTCATGTTTATGTGATCAAGATCGCATCAGCCGTCCATCTTTCCACTTCGAAGTGGAAAACAACTCGCTACAAACTCTTTCTCCTCAGTATTAGTTTTATCCCCAGAGATATCAACGGGGAAACGTAAGTGAATAACGGAGCGGTAACAAACGTCTCAGAGGAACAGGCCATGCTCACTGAACAACTGGCCGACAAGATGCTGCAGCAGGTTTTTGCACTATTAAGCCATCGCAACATCGTTCCCAATGACGTGCAGGAGCAAATGCTGACTTCCCACGTGCGGGCGATGGCCCATCGGTCAATCAGCGGCGAGCCGCTGCCGGAAGTGGATGCCAGCCTGTTCGAAGAGATTTCAGACGATTCAATGATATTGGCTCGCGAAGTCGTCGCGCAATTCGGCAATCTGCCAGATGAAGAAGCCTGGCTGCTGTCGGTTCACTTTGAAGTCGCGAAAGACAATTTATAAGGAGAAAAAATGGAACAGATTACCGTCGTTATTGGCGACCGCCTGGGTAAAGGGCAAAAAGTGGCTGCTGGTGCGGAAAAAGCCGGTGCTCGCGCAGTGGTGGTACCTGGCGTTGCTGCGGATATGAAACTGGGCGACATGATGAAGGCCGAGAACGCCACCTTTGGCATCTCTTTCTGCGGCAGCGGCGGAGCGGGAGCGATCACCGCGCAGAATAAACATGGCTACAAAGCAAAATATGGTATGCGCTCCGTTGATGAAGGCGTCACCGCGATCAATGAAGGCTACAACGTGCTGGGTTTCGGCTTTATGGATAAAGAAGAGCTGGGGGAGCGCCTGGTCGAAGCCTGGAAGAAGAAGTATGGCGTGTGAGTATGAAAGAGCAATTCACCGTTACGGTGAGCGTTACCGGCAAAGGCGAGAGCAAAGCGCGGGCCTTTGCCGATGCTCTGAACCATGTACAGGCGATGGTCATGAAAACGTCGCCGCATATCTTACTGCGTATTGAGCCACAGGATGTGGAGGTTGTTTATGCGCGTGAAGCGATACGAAAAGAGGCGTTCTTGTTCATCTTTTTGCGCCGTGAGCGACGGACTTACAGCGTTGAGCTGAATGTTACCGTCACCGTGACGGCCATTAATCTCGATAAAGTGGATTTCGTCACGCAAACCTGATTTTCACCAAAGGGTCAGACTATGTTCCTGATAATTTTAATAAAATCGCTCATTATCGGCGGCCTGGTTGGCGTCGGTGTGGGCGCCGGAGCGGCACGCATGTTTCATGCGCCCACCACGCAAGGGATGGGCGCATTTCGTACATTAGGCGAGCTGAATTCATGTGAAGGCGATCCGGCTTCTCACTTCTCTTTTGGCCTCGGTTTTTTCTTCAACGCCTGGGCTTCTTCTGTCGCAGCAGGCTCCTTCACCCAGGATGTTGACCACCGCATTATTCCGAACTGGGGGGCGGCGGCGCTGATGATCAAAAACCGCAATGTCGGCGAGACGTTGCATGACCCGAAGAGGATGGCGATCGCCTGCGGCATTATTGGCATGATCGTCGTCACCTTCCTGAACCTGACCGCGTCTTCAGTACCTGAAGCGCTACAGGTGACGGCGGTTAAAGTGCTGGTACCCGCGGCAAACTTGCTGGTGAATACCGTGATGCCGGTTATCTTCTGGCTGGCGGCGATTGAGGCCGGGAAAAAATCCGGTTTCTGGGCCACGATTTTTGGCGGCGCGGCGCAGTTGATTATGGGGAATGCGGTTCCAGGTCTGGTGTTGGGGATCTTGATTGGTAAAGGCGTGGAAGAGAGCGGCTGGCACCGCGTCACTAAAGTCATGATGGCGGCGATTATCGCGTTGTTCGTTCTGAGTGGTTTCTTCCGTGGTTTCGATATGAAGATGATTGAATCCTTCCATCTGACCGTGCCGAACTGGCTGGAACTGATCCACAACTCGCTCAGCGGTAAATAACTGGAGCCTCTCATGGAACAAAATAAAGGTTTTTGGTATGCCGACTGGTCGTTCCCGATCTTTGTTGGCTTGCTCTCATCCGGCGTTTTTGCCGGAACGCATATGTACTATCTCTATGGCATTGGCGCGTTTAACGAAGTGGCCTTCGTCGCCATGTTGAAAGCGGGAATTGATACGGGCGCCTACGGCGCGGTAGCGGCTTTCGGTGCCAGTTTTCTGTTCGCCCGAATTATTGAGGGCTCACTGGTAGGGATTCTGGATATCGGTGGGGCGATTCAGACCGGGGTTGGTTTAGGTGTTCCGGCGCTGCTGCTGGGGGCGGGTATTATGTTCCCGGTGACCAACTTTATCGCCTCCCTGGTTACCGGTCTGGTGCTTGG
The DNA here is from genome assembly GCF_005860775.1 of Klebsiella indica. Lineage (GTDB taxonomy): Bacteria > Pseudomonadota > Gammaproteobacteria > Enterobacterales > Enterobacteriaceae > Klebsiella > Klebsiella indica. Next base: position 83,382 of record NZ_VCHQ01000019.1, on the reverse strand, counting down.
CCTGGTGATTGGCTACATCATCATCCTGGCGCGTAAATTCACCATCAACCAGAGTGACTCCACCTATGGCGCGGATGTAATGATGGGCGCAGGGAACGCCTCCGGCCGCTTTCTTGGGCCGTTGATCATTCTCAGCGCAATGGCTGCCTCTATTCCCATCGGTATCGGTTCTCTTGTTGGCGCGCTGCTGTTCTACATCTGGCAGAAGCCAATCACTGGCGGCGCAATTCTTGGCGCGATGCTACTTGGTTCTATCTTCCCGGTGGCAATTAGCTGATTGACTGATGGTGCTGTGCCGATCAGGCCTACGGATAAGTGATTTTTCGTAGGCCTGATAAGGCATTTAGTCGCTATCCAGGTAAAAGGTTTACCTGGTTTTACAGGAGATGGATATGTTTGATTTACTTCTTCGTCGCGCGCGCCTCGTCGACGATACCCTGACCGATATCGCCATCCGTGACGGGAAAATTGCCGATCTGGGCGATATTAGCGCCCCTGCGCGCAAAACCGTCGAGCTGGGGGGGCGCTATTACGTCAGCGCTGGCTGGATTGATTCCCACGTCCACTGCTATCCGAATTCACCGATTTACCATGATGAACCGGATAGCGTTGGTATTGCCACTGGTGTGACTACGGTGATTGACGCGGGCAGTACCGGTGCGGACGATGTGGATGATTTCTATCAGCTGACCCGTAAAGTATCGACTGACGTTTATGCGCTGCTCAATATTTCCCGCGTCGGGCTGATTGCCCAGAACGAACTGGCCAATATGACCAATATTGATGCCGATGCGGTGAAGCAGGCGGTCAACCGCTACCCGAACTTTATCGTCGGGCTAAAGGCGCGGATGAGCAGCAGCGTGGTAGGGCAAAACGGTATCACGCCGCTGGAACGCGCGAAGGCTCTCCAGCAGGAAAATGGCGGCTTGCCGCTGATGGTGCATATTGGCAACAATCCGCCGGATCTTGAGGAAATCGCCGATCTGCTGACGTCTGGTGACATCATTACCCACTGCTATAACGGCAAGCCCAACCGCATTCTGACGCCATCCGGTGAGCTGAAGAGCTCGATTACCCGCGCCTTACAGCGCGGCGTGCGCCTTGATATCGGTCACGGCACTGCCAGCTTCAGCTTTGAAGTGGCGCGCCGGGCGATTGCTATGGGCATTTTGCCGCATACCATCAGCTCCGATATTTACTGCCGCAATCGTATTGATGGCCCGGTGCGTTCGCTGGCGCTGGTGATGTCGAAATTTCTCGCCATCGGCATGTCCCTGTCGCAGGTCATTGACTGCGTAACGGCCAATGCCGCTGACGGCCTGCATCTGACGCACAAGGGACGGCTGGACGTAGGCTATGACGCGGACCTCACGCTATTTACCCTCGCGCACAGGCCAACGGTGTTGGTAGATGCTGAAAACGACAGCCTTCAGGCTGATAAGATTCTGCTGCCGCTTGCCGCCATTCGTGCGGGCAAGGGCTTTCTGACCGAACAAGGGAGCGCGGAAAATGCCTTCGATTTTTGAGAAATACGGTTTAAAACAGGTGATCAACACCTCCGGTCGTATGACCATTCTCGGCGTCTCCACGCCGCGTCCGGAAGTGGTGGAAGCCGCGATGGCGGGAATGACCCAATATTTCGAGATGAAAGATCTGGTCAATAAAACCGGCGCCTATATTGCGGGATTGCTGGATGTTGAAGGAGCGACCATTGTCTCTTGCGCCTCGGCGGGTATCGCGCAGTCGGTGGCGGCGGTTCTGGTGAAGGACAGCGACTGGCTGCTGGAAAACCTGCATGTGACGCCGATTGCAAACAATGAAATCGTGTTGCCAAAGGGCCATAACGTCAATTTTGGCGCGCCGGTGGGTACCATGGTGGCGCTGGGCGGCGGCAAACTGGTCGAAGCGGGCTACGCCAACGAATGTTCCGCCGAGCAAATGACGGCAGCGATCACGCCACGTACTGCGGCTATTTTGTATATCAAATCCCACCACTGCGTACAGAAAAGCATGCTTAGCGTGGCGCAGGCGGCCGCGGTTGCGCGCATTCATAATCTGCCGCTGATCGTCGACGCCGCGGCGGAAGAGGATCTACAGACCTACTATTACGCCGGTGCGGATCTGGTTATTTACAGCGGCGCGAAGGCTATCGAAGGGCCAACCAGCGGGCTGGTGATCGGTAAAACGAAATATGTCGAGTGGGTAAAACGCCAGGCTAATGGTATTGGTCGGGCGATGAAAGTGGGCAAAGAGGGGATTTTGGGCCTGACCTGCGCTATCGAACACTTCCTGACATCAACCAAAGAGAGCGGGAAAGAGATGGTGGCGAAGATGACGCCGTTTATTAACCAGATTAATACGCTTGATGGCGTGAGCGCGCGGGTGGTCTGGGACAGCGCGGGTCGCGATATCGCGCGCGCTGAAATTAAGTTTGATGAAGCGGTAACCGGGGTGAGCACCGGCGATCTGGTGAATTTGCTGAAGCAAGGCGAATACGCCATCTATTTCCGTGGTTATAAAGCCAATGAAGGCATTATTGAGGCCGATGTGCGCAGCGTAAATTCCCGACAGTTGGAGATTGTCTTCCGTCGCATCGCAGAAGTTCTGAATAAGGAGAAAAAGGCATGAAGTTGACCCCTAATTTTTACCGTGACCGCGTCTGTCTGAACGTGCTGGCCGGCCGCAAAGAGAACGCCAGTGAGATTTACGTCGCGGCGGAAGGCCATGTGCTGGTGGGCGTGCTCTCCAAAAATTATCCGGATGTCGCCAGCGCGGTAGCCGATATGCGCGAATACGCGAAGCGAATTGATAACGCGCTTTCGGTGGGGCTGGGGGCGGGCGATCCTAATCAATCGGCGATGGTCAGCGAGATCTCTCGTCAGGTACAGCCGCAGCACGTCAACCAGGTGTTTACCGGTGTGGCGACCAGTCGCGCGCTGTTGGGGCAGAATCAGACCGTGGTTAATGGCCTGGTGTCGCCCACCGGCACGCCAGGGATGGTGAAGATCTCCACCGGTCCGCTCAGCAGCGGCGCGCCAGATGGCGTCGTTCCGCTGGAAACCGCCATTGCCTTACTGAAGGATATGGGGGGAAGCTCGATCAAATACTTCCCGATGGGCGGTCTGAAGCATCGTGACGAGTTTATTGCGGTAGCTGAAGCGTGCGCCCGCTATGATTTCTGGCTGGAACCGACCGGCGGGATCGATCTGGAAAACTATGGCGAGATCCTGCAGATCGCTCTGGAAGCGGGAGTGAGCAAAATTATCCCTCATATCTATAGTTCTATTATTGATAAAGCCAGCGGTAATACCCGTCCGGCGGACGTGCGTCAGCTGCTGGAGATCACCAAACAATTCGTTAAATAGCGTCGATTAACCCTCTCCTTCAGGGGAGAGGGTGAGGGGATACGCTCCGCCAGGCCATCAGGGAGTCACCATGCTAACCGCTCATTATCTGCTTGTTGCTTTACTGTCTCTGCCTGGAGCCGGCGCTGCCGCACAAACCCTTGACGCTTACAATCCTGACAAAGAAGGTCTGTACCGCTTTATCGTTACGCCAAAGAATGGCAGGCTAATCTTCCCCCTGGACTCCGGCCAGCAGTCCGTTGCAGATGGTGATATCCGCTCAACCTTGAGTCGTAAGAAAAAGGAACTGACATGCGATTTCCCAATCAACGTTTAGCGCAGCTGTTTACTCTGTTGCAAAACGAAACGCTGCCGCAGGAGGAACTGGCGCAGCGGCTGTCGGTTTCTACGCGCACTGTGCGCGCGGATATCACCGCGTTAAACGCGCTGTTGTTGCGTTACGGCGCACAGTTTATTCTTACTCGCGGTAGCGGTTATCAGCTGGTGATTAACGATCCATTGCGCTATCAGGCCCTGAAAGAGAGCGCGCCGAAAACGCAGCACATCCCGCGTACCGCGGCAGATCGTATCCATTTTTTGCTGGTGCGCTTTTTGACATCCGCCTTTTCTATCAAACTGGAGGATTTGGCCGATGTGTGGTTCGTCAGCCGTGCTACCTTGCAGGGGGATATGGCTGATGTCCGCGAGCATTTTCAGCGTTATCAGCTCACCCTGGAAACCCGTCCGCGCCATGGCATGAAGCTTTTCGGTAGTGAAGTCTCTGTTCGCGCCTGTCTGACCGATTTGCTGTGGGAATTAAGTCAGCAGGGACCGCTGAACCCACAGATCTGCGAGGAAGCGTTTGATGTCAGTGTACCGACCTTGCTGGAAGGCGTGTTGCAGGAAACGTTAACCCGCCATCATGTGCGCCTGACGGATGCGGGGGAACGCTTTATCTGCCTGTATGGCGCGGTTGCCGTGCGCCGGGTGAGAGAGGGATATCCGCTGGCGGATTTTTGTGCTGAAGATGTGGAACAAAATGTGCGCGATGCCGCCAGTGAACTGGCCAGTGTGATGCAAAAGTTAGCGGGGAAACCATTTGCACCAGCGGAAGAGGAGTGGCTCTGCGTACACTTTGCCGCTCGTCAGGTGCAGGACGTCGATCCGGGGACAATCAGCGCTGACGACGACGAAGCGTTGGTGAATTACATCCTGCGTTATATCAATCAGCAATATAATTATAATCTGCTGGACGATGCTCAGCTACGCGCGGATTTATTGACCCATATTAAGACCATGATCACCCGCGTACGCTACCAGATAATGATCCCCAACCCATTGCTCGACAACATCAAACAGCACTACCCGATGGCCTGGGATATGACTCTGGCGGCGGTATCCAGTTGGGGAAAATATACTCCCTACGCCATCAGTGAAAATGAGATTGGTTTTCTGGTACTGCATATCGGCGTCGGGCTGGAGCGTCACTATAATATTGGCTACCAGCGTCAGCCGCAGGTGCTGCTGGTATGCGATACCAGCAACGCAATGGTGCGGATGATTGAAGCTATTTTGCAGCGAAAATATCCGCAGTTGCAAATTGCCGCCACGATCTCGCAGCGTGAATATGAACAGCGAAAGGAGGTGACGGAGGATTTCGTTATTTCCACCGTGCGTATCAGCGAAAAAGAGAAACCGGTGGTGACTATCGCCCCATTCCCTACCGATTATCAGCTTGAGCAAATCGGCAAACTGGTGCTGGTGGATCGCACCCGTCCGTGGATGCTGAATAAGTATTTTGATGAAGCCCACTTTCAGGTGGTTTATACCCCATTGGATCAGCAGACGCTGTTTGCCACGCTGTGTCAGCAATTACAGCAGGAGGGATTTGTTGATGCGGAGTTTCATGATTCGGTAGTGGAGAGAGAGGCTATCGTCAGCACGATGCTCGGCGATGGTATCGCGCTGCCGCACGCCCTCGGCCTGCTGGCGAAAAAGACCGTCGTCTACACGGTGATCGCGCCGCACGGCATTGCCTGGGGCGATGAAACTGCGCATATCATTTTCCTGCTTGCCATCAGTAAAAGCGAGTATGAAGAAGCGATGGCGATCTACGATATTTTTGTCACTTTTCTGCGTGAACGCGCGATGGCCCGCCTTGCCGTCACCCGCAGCTTTGATGAGTTTAAAACGGTGGCGATGGAATGCGTCAGCCGATTTTGAGTATCGTTTGCAAGATCCGCACGTCACGTCTACTGAAAAGCAAATAAACGGTTGTGGCCAGCGGCTATCTCAGGTGGTGCACAACCTGGTTGCTACTGCCGCGCCAGATGAGCGCCGGGTCTTTGAGATCCTGCACAAATTTACCATCAACCAGCACGTTGATTAAATCCACCACCTGCATCTGGGCGGCGTTCAGTTCCGCCAGCTTATAGCCGGTCCACACCCAGATATCTTTGCCAGGGCACTTGGCGCGAACGCGCTGAACCAGTTTGAGGATCTCCGGTACGTTCTGCGGATGTAGCGGATCGCCGCCTGAGAGGCTAATTCCCTGGCGTTTGATCCGCGTATCGTTGAGATCGGCAATGATTCGGTCTGCCAGCTCGGTGGTGAACGGCAGGCCGGAGTTCAGCCGCCAGGTACTTTTGTTATAGCAGCCGGGGCACTCGTGCACGCAGCCGGAGACAAATAGCGTGCAGCGGGTGCCGGGGCCGTTCACGATATCTACTGGGTAGTACTGATGGTAATTCATTGTTTCCTCTTCTCATTTGACGCTGTAGCGGCGTTGGCTGCGCTCGTGCGCCCAGGTCACTTACTTCAGTAAGTCCCCCAGGACTTGCTCGCTTGCCGCCTTGCTACAACGCCAACTGATTTGAGGAAACCCATATAGTGGCGGTAGCCCTGGAGAAAAAGCGCTTTGCGGCGCGATGCGGGAGCGGCTCTTGAATGGTCAAACGGCTACTAATTGATCCCCTCTCCCCCTTGGGGAGAGGGTGAGGGGCTAAACCACCTGGAATTAACCGATCTGCCCGTTGCCCAGATGCTTCACGCGGCGCTTCACTTCTTCCTGCTTACCGGCATTGAACGGACGGGCGTCCGGGCTGCCGAGATAACCGCATACCCGGCGGGTTACCGATACGCGAGTCGCGTCGTGATTACCGCATTTCGGGCAGGTGAAACCTTTGCTGGTACACTCGAACTCGCCGGTAAAACCGCACTCGTAACACTCGTCGATTGGCGTATTGGTACCGTAATAGGGAACGTGCTGGTAGCTGTAATCCCAGACGTCTTCCAGCGCTCTCAGGTTGTGCTGGATATTCGGGTATTCGCCGTAGCAGATAAAGCCCCCGTTAGCCAGCGGCGGGTAGGGCGCTTCAAAATCGATTTTGTCGTACGGATTAACCTTTTTCTCCACGTCGAGGTGGAAACTGTTGGTGTAATAGCCTTTATCCGTCACCCCTTCAATCACGCCGAACTCAGCGGTGTCCAGACGGCAGAAACGATCGCAGAGGTTTTCGCTTGGCGTACTGTACAGGCTAAAACCGTAGCCGGTTTCTTCCTTCCACTGATCTACCGCTTCACGCAGACGGCGAACGATGGCGACGCCTTTCTCGCGCAACACTTCGCTATCGTAGATATGCTTGTTGCCGGACAGCGCATTGATGGTTTCATGGATGCCGATATAGCCGAGAGAAATCGACGCTCTGCCGTTTTTAAATATTTCGGCAACATCGTCGTCCGCTTTCAGACGCACGCCGCAGGCGCCTTCCATATACAGAATCGGTGCGACGCGGGCTTTCACCCCTTCCAGACGGGCGATACGGGTCATCAGCGCCTTACGCGCCAGCTGCAGACGTTCATCCAGCAGTTTCCAGAATGCCGTCTCGTCGCCTTTGGCTTCCAGCGCGATGCGCGGCAGGTTGAGGCTGATCACGCCGAGGTTATTGCGGCCATCGTGCACCTGCTCGCCATTTTCGTTTTCCCACACGCCGAGAAAGCTGCGGCAGCCCATCGGGGTTTTGAACGAGCCGGTGACTTTCACTACCTGATCGTAGTTGAGGATATCCGGATACATGCGTTTGCTGGCGCACTCCAGCGCCAGCTGTTTGATATCGTAGTTCGCGTCGCCGAATTTGTGGTTCAGACCGTCGCGAATCGCGAACACCAGTTTCGGGAACACCGCCGTTTTGCGATTTTTACCCAGACCGGCGATGCGGTTACGCAGAATGGATTGCTGAATCAGACGCGATTCCCAACGGGTGCCGAGGCCGAAACCAAAGGTAACGAACGGCGTCTGACCGTTGGCGGTATGCAGGGTATTCACTTCATATTCCAGCGACTGAAAGGCGTCGTAACACTCTTTTTCCGTACGCGAACGGGCATAACCTTCCGCATCGGGGATCTGCCACTCTTCAGCAATTTGACGATGCTTATTGAAGCTTGCGGTAACGAACGGCGCCAGCACTTCATCGATACGGTTAATGGTCGTACCGCCATAAATATGGCTGGCGACCTGAGCGATAATCTGCGCCGTTACCGCCGTCGCGGTAGAGATGGATTTCGGCGGTTCAATCTCAGCGTTCCCCATCTTAAAGCCGTTGGTCAGCATGCCTTTCAGATCGATCAGCATACAGTTGAACATCGGGAAGAACGGAGAATAGTCGAGGTCATGATAGTGGATAACGCCGCGTTCATGCGCCATAACCACGTCATGCGGTAGCAGGTGTTGACGGGCGTAATGTTTGGCGACGATGCCCGCCAGCAGGTCGCGCTGGGTCGGGATGACTTTACTGTCTTTATTGGCGTTTTCATTGAGTAATGCCGAATTGGTCTGCTCAACCAGGCCGCGAATTTCCTGGTTCAGACGGCCGCGCTTTTCACGTTGGCTATCACGGTCATGGCGATATTCAATGTAGGCGCGCGCCAGCTGCTTGTACGGACCGGACATCAGCTGATTCTCAACGGCGGTCTGGATCTCGTTGATATCAACCTGGGCGCGGCCCTGCATTTGTTGGCTAACGACTTCTGCGACGGTGGCGCAATAGTCTGCGTCATCGACTCCCGCTGCTTTAGCTGCACGTAGAATTGCATCATTAATGCGCTCTGACTTAAACGGTACTTTACAGCCATCGCGTTTCATCACATGCGGTGTCATGATCACTCCATACTTTTATAGAACAGGTTATCCACAGAGGCGGAAGGTCAACCAGCGTCCCGAGGCGCTATAGCTACTGCTGTTTTCCTCCGATCCTGGCCCTTTTTATCCACATCCCACCACCACCAACGAACGACGGGTTGTGGTGACATAATAGACTATTAATACAATATGTGGGGCCGGGTGGCATTTTAAGTTCTATATATAGTGCTTTGCATCAAAGATGTTTGCAATTTTATTGATGCAGGACAAAGTAAAAAGATGAGAGTACAGATGATGGGCGCTAGCGCTAAATGTAAATTTATCTGCTTATAAATTAAGCATAATTTGCGTCCGCTCGGGGAGCATGTAGATTGCAGGTAAAGGAATGGTCAAATTCAGGCGGGGCGGAGGGATCAGCATCCCCGGTAACATCGCTACCGGGGGCGCCACTTACTCCTGTAACCACCATACTGCTTCAAATGGACGCAGGAGCATGTCCGAGGGGCGATTGGCTGCTTCGGCATAGTTGCTCATTAGCACCTGCCATTCACCTGCTATGCCTTCCGCTCGCCAGGACTGGAATTCACGACTCAGGTTAGCGGCGACAACCAGCGTTTGCCCTTGCCATTGACGGCGATAGCACCATAGCGAAGGATGTGCTGGCAGCAAATCCTGGTAATCACCCCAGGTCAGTACCGGCGTGCTTTTACGCAACGTAATCAGCTGTTGATAGGTATAAAAGACCGATTCCGGGTCAGCCAGCGCCGCGTCGACGTTGATCTCACGATAATTATCGCACAGCGCAATCCACGGTTTGCCCGCGCTGAAGCCGCCGTTTTCGCCGCTGTTCCACTGCATTGGCGTACGGCTGTTATCGCGGGATTTGCTGGCCAGAATCGCCAGCAGTTGATCGGCGCTCTGCCCCTGGGCCGCACGTTCAATAAACATATTGCGGCTCTCTACGTCGCGATAATCGGTAATGCGCGTAAAGTGCGGGTTAGTCATGCCTATCTCTTCACCCTGGTAGATATAGGGGGTGCCCTGCATGCCGTGCAGCACCATCGCCAGCATTTTCGCCGCCGGGACGCGGTATTCGCCTTCGTCGCCAAAGCGGGAAACAATGCGCGGCTGATCGTGGTTACACCAGAACAACGCGTTCCATGCGCGATTGTGCATCCCCTGCTGCCAGTGGCTGAACAACGATTTCAGCGCCACATAATCCGGGCGCGCCAGCGTCCACTTCTCACCGCCGGGATAGTCCACCTTCAGATGGTGAAAGTTAAAGGTCATCGACAATTCGCCGCCATCCAGCGCCGCATACCGCTGGCAATGCTCCAGCGAGGTGGAGGACATTTCCCCTACCGTCATCAGATTCCGCGGTCCGAAAACATCGCGACTCATCTCCTGTAAAAATTCGTGCGCTCGCGGGCCGTCGGTATAAAAACGGCGGCCATCGCCATCCGTATCAGACGGGAAAGTCTGATCTTTGGAGATCAAATTGACCACATCCAGACGCAGACCGTCGACGCCGCGATCGGCCCAGAATTCGCAGACTTTTTTTAGCTCTGTGCGTAGCGCCGGGTTTTCCCAGTTCAGATCCGCCTGCTCCACGGCAAACAGATGCAGATAATACTGCTCGCTTGCAGCGTGCCACTGCCAGGCGTTGCCGCCAAATTTAGAGCGCCAGTTATTTGGTGGAGTGGTTGGTTCGCCGTCGCGCCAGATATAGAACTGGCGATACGGACTCTCTTTGTTAAGCGCTTCCCGGAACCAGGCATGCTCAGTAGAGGTGTGGTTAAACACCATATCCAGCACGATACGGATCCCGCGATTGTGCGCCTGCGCAACCAGTTCGTCGAAGTCGTCCAGCGTGCCATAGGCCGGGTCGATAGCGGTATAGTTGGCGACATCGTAGCCATTATCGACCTGCGGCGAGACGTAGAATGGCGTCAGCCAGATCGCGTCAATGCCCAGCTTTTGCAGATAATCAAGACGTGAGATAACGCCGCGTAGATCGCCGGTTCCTGTACCGGTGGTATCCTGGAAACTCTTCGGATAGATTTGATAAATAACGCCGTTTTGCCACCAGAGGGGAAGGGTATTCATTTCGCGTTCCTGCTACGACAAGGGGCGACAGCGCGCCCCGAAAATAAGAAGTCAGACAATCTGTAAGGTGCCCTGGCGGAATTTACGCTGATAGACGACCGTCGTCAGGATAATCGGCACCACCACCGCAATGGCCATCGCCAGAGCGTAGACCTGCCAGTAGCTCGGCTGAATGGAGAGAATACCCGGCAGGCCGCCGACGCCAATACCGTTGGCCATCACGCCGTTCAGTCCGCACAGCAGTCCGGCAAGACCGGAGCCGATCATCGCGCACAGCATCGGAAAGCGGTATTTCAGGTTGATACCGTACATCGCCGGCTCCGTCACGCCGAGATAGGCGGAAATGGCCGCCGGGACGGAGATTTCACGCTCGTTTTGTTTGCGGCTGGCGATGATGATTCCGACGACCGCTGACGCCTGGGCGATGTTAGACAGCGCAATCAGCGGCCAGACCGGCGTACCGCCCATGCTCTGAATCATCTGCATGTCGATGGCCAGGGTGGTCTGATGGACGCCGGTAATCACCAGCGGGGCATACAGGAAGCCGAACAGCGCGGCGCCAATCGGCGCGAAGCTACCGGTCATCAGATGACGCACGGCCCAGGCCACGCCGTCGCCAATCATGCGGCCAAATGGACCAATAAAGGCGTGGGCGAGGAATACTGCGAGGATCAGGGAACATACCGGCACCACCACCAGGTAGAGATAGTCAGGAACGATGCGTTTCAGGCGAATTTCGATAAAGCCGAGCGCCAGTCCCGCCAGCAGCGCCGGAATAACCTGGGCCTGATAGCCCACTTTGGCGATAGTAAACAGACCGAAGTTCCACACCTCCGGCACCTGTTGGCCCAGCAGATAGGCGTTCATCAGCTGCGGGGAGACGAGGGTGACGCCCAGCACAATGCCGAGGATCGGCGTGCCGCCCATTTTCTTCACCGCTGACCAGCAGATACCTACCGGCAGGTAGAAGAAGATCGCTTCGCCAATCAGCCACAGGAAGTCATAAATGGTTTTCAGCGACGGGTGCATCTGCGCCAGCGTCTGGCCGTTGCTCATCGGCAGATCGCCGATGACGTTACGGAAGCCCAGGATCAGGCCGCCGCTGATCAGTGCGGGCAGCAGCGGGAAGAAGATTTCCGCGAAGTGTGAGATGAGCTGTTCGTGCCACTTCATGTTTTGTCGGGCGGCTTTTTTGGCCTGCTCTTTATCTGCGCTGGCTTGCCCGGTGGTGGCCAGCAGCGCTTGATAGTAATCGCCGACATCGGTGCCAATCACCACCTGGAACTGCCCGGCGTTGGTAAAGCAGCCTTTCACCATGCGTAGCTGTTCAATCTCTTTTGGTCTGGCGATGGCGGGATTATTCAGCACAAAACGCAGACGGGTAATACAGTGGCTGACGGTGGCGATATTGTCGCGTCCGCCCACCAGTTCGATAAGTTTATCTATATCCTGCTGGTTAACTTTACTCATGATGAGGCCTCATGACCGGGAGGAGAGGTTGGGTATTTACTTGGGGCGGATCCTAACCGGTTCGCTTTAATTACAAAATGGGAACGTTCCCGAAACGCTGCGAAGATCACATAAATCGTGCAGACGGGCCTAATTCAAGATGGCGGGAATCACGATTTGACGAGGCGCTCTGCTCCCGGCGATCTGCTCGATCAACTGCCGGGCTGCCCGGCGTCCGGACTCGGCGTAGCCGGGATCGACAGTGATGATCTCTGGATGAAGAAATGTCATCAGCGGTGTACTGCCGACGCTGGCAAGCTGGAGATGGTCAATTCCCTGCTGCTGAAGATATTTGCAGGATCCAAGGGCGAGCATATCGGTGGCGCAGACCAGCGCGCTGGTCTCAGTCGTCAGCACGCTGGCGACGTTTTCATAGCCTTGTTTCATCCCCAGCCCCGGCAGGGCAGCAAGGGGGGAGAGATGCTTTTTCTCGCAGAAATGGATATAGGCCTGATGGCGGCGTTGCCCGGTTGTCACATCGCTATGCGGCACGCCGAGGAAACTGATATGGCGATGGCCGCGATCGTACAGACGCTGCATCAGCATGTTGATGGCCCCTTCGTCGTCATAGCAAACGGAGGCGATCCCCGGTGCATCGCGGGCCAGCAGCACCAGCGTCTCTCGCCAGGGAGTAAGCATCTCTTCATGAATACCGGTAAAGCCAAACAGCACTACGCCGTCAATATTGCGCCGGGCGAGTATGCCGAGATGCTCTTCAACCAGCGTTGGAGAGAACTGGCTCTCCATCATAATCGGATCGTAGCCCTGCTCGTAAAAGGCGGGCAGCATGGTTTGCACGGCGAGGTTTTCCGAATGTGAATCCAGACGGGTGACGATTATCGCCACCACCTTATCGCTCTGGCCGCGCATCGCTCTTGCAGAGCGCGAAGGGGAGAATCCGTGCTGCTGCATCACCGCTTCCACCCGTTCGCGGGTGCGCTCGCTAACGCCGCTTTCATTATTCAGCACTCGCGATACCGTCGATTTCCCGACGCCGCTTAAGCGCGCAATATCTTTGATGGTCAGCCGGTTTTGCATGCTGGGTTCCCGTTGTGATCCGCTTAAAGTGAGCCTAATGCTACTCAACGAAGCCACGTTGAGCAAAGCCTGGTTTACGTCTGGTTTAATGACACGAGGGTATTATCACCATAATAGCCCTGACTCGGTTATTGGTAGTTTTAGAGCCTATCCCACCAGGCGTTATTGGCGCAGACAGTTTGAACACGGCCAGCGCGGAAGAACCGGGCGTACACGTAGTACGTGAGGATTCTGAGCACTGCCCAGGTTCAAAATGACAAGCAAAATAGCCCTAATGGGATAGGCTCTTAGCATTCGTGTCGTTTGTATTCATTTACCGGAGATTTTATGGACCCTGATCCCACTCCTCATCCTCGATGGAGCCCCCTTTCTTTCCGGTAAACCTGTTTTGCGCCGCTTTACCGGAAAACGTAAAGCAGCGATGTCTTTGATGTCCTTGCCATAAAAATAACATGCCTGACAGGTAAGGTTTATGCGCGTCTGTCGGTGATGCTGCGTTCGTTCGCGCGAGCGCGGAGGGACTGTTTATGTTGAAAAATTTTACCCGGCAACTGTTTGCTCAGCTTAGCCGCCATTTACCGCGTCGTCTGGTACAACGCGATCCGCTACCTGATGCCCGTCATCTGGCGAGCGCGCCAATCCCGGATTCTCTCGGCAAGCAGTGCCTGAGTGTAGCAGTCATGGATGAAAATGCGCTCTGGCACGCTTTTGCCAGCCATCCGGAAGGGCTCAATGAAGGTGAAGTGGCGCAGAAAATCGCGCAGTATGGCGCAAACCACATCCCGGCGCAGAAGCCATCGCCGTGGTGGGTGCACCTGTGGAGCTGTTATCGCAATCCCTTCAACTTGCTGCTGACCGTTCTGGGTATTGTCTCCTACTCGACGGAAGATCTGTTTGCCGCAGCGGTGATCGCGCTAATGGTAGGGATATCCACGCTGCTCAATTTTATTCAGGAAGCCCGCTCGACCAAAGCGGCGGACGCCCTGAAAGCGATGGTCAGTAATACCGCGACGGTGCTGCGGGTGGTGAATGAGCAGGGCGAAAGCCGCTGGTGTGAGCTGCCCATAGACCAGGTGGTACCGGGAGATATCGTGAAACTCTCGGCGGGAGATATGATCCCGGCTGACCTGCGCGTCATTCAGGCGCGCGATCTGTTTGTTGCGCAGGCCTCGCTGACCGGGGAATCGTTGCCGATCGAGAAAGTGGCGCACACCCGTGACCCGCAACAAACAAATCCGCTGGAGTGCGACACGTTGTGCTTTATGGGCACGAACGTGGTGAGCGGTTCGGCGCAGGCCATGGTTTTCGCCACCGGCGGCGGCACCTGGTTTGGTCAACTGGCGGGGCGCGTCAGCGAGCAGGAAAGCGAGCCTAACGCTTTCCAGAAAGGCATCAGCCGGGTCAGTATGTTGTTAATCCGTTTTATGCTGGTGATGACGCCAGTCGTGCTGTTGATTAACGGCTATACCAAAGGCGACTGGTGGGAAGCGGCGCTGTTCGCGCTTTCGGTGGCGGTTGGCCTGACCCCGGAGATGCTGCCGATGATCGTCACCTCGACGCTGGCGCGCGGGGCGGTGAAACTGTCGAAACAGAAGGTTATCGTTAAACACCTTGACGCGATTCAGAACTTTGGCGCGATGGATATTCTGTGCACCGATAAAACCGGCACACTGACTCAGGATAAAATTGTGCTGGAGAATCACACGGATGTGTCGGGTAAGGTGAGTGAACGCGTATTGCACGCAGCCTGGCTGAACAGCCACTACCAGACCGGGCTGAAGAACCTGCTGGATACCGCAGTGCTGGAGGGGGTAGAGCTGGAGTCGGCGCGGAGTCTGGCGGCACGCTGGCAAAAAGTGGATGAGATCCCGTTCGATTTTGAACGCCGCCGCATGTCGGTGGTGGTGCAGGAGCAGGATAACGTCCATCAATTGATCTGCAAAGGGGCGTTACAGGAGATCCTCAACGTTTCTACCCAGGTGCGCTATAACGGCGAAATCGTACCGCTGGACGAAACCATGCTGCGACGTATTCGTCGGGTTACTGATACGCTGAACCGTCAGGGGCTGCGGGTAGTGGCGGTGGCGAGCAAATACCTCCCCGCCCGCGAAGGCGACTACCGGCGTGCGGATGAATCAGATTTAATCCTCGAAGGCTATATTGCTTTCCTCGATCCGCCGAAGGAGACCACCGCCCCGGCGCTTAAGGCGCTGAAGGCCAGCGGCATTACGGTGAAAATCCTCACCGGCGATAGCGAGCTGGTAGCGGCAAAAGTGTGCCATGAAGTGGGACTGGAAGCGGGCGACGTGGTGATCGGCAGCCAGATTGACGCGCTAAGCGATGATCAACTTGCCGGGCTGGCAAAGCGTACTACGCTGTTTGCCCGCCTTACTCCGCTGCATAAAGAGCGCATTGTGACGCTGCTGAAACGCGAAGGGCACGTGGTGGGGTTTATGGGCGATGGCATTAATGATGCTCCGGCGCTGCGGGCGGCAGATATCGGTATTTCTGTTGATGGCGCGGTGGATATCGCGCGCGAGGCGGCGGATATCATTTTGCTGGAGAAAAGCCTGATGGTGCTGGAAGAGGGGGTTATCGAAGGCCGCCGGACTTTCGCCAACATGCTCAAGTACATCAAAATGACCGCCAGTTCTAATTTCGGCAACGTCTTCAGTGTATTGGTGGCCAGCGCCTTTCTGCCGTTCTTGCCGATGCTGCCGTTGCACTTATTGATTCAGAACCTGCTGTACGATGTTTCCCAGGTGGCGATTCCGTTCGATAACGTTGACGATGAGCAAATTCAACAGCCGCAGCGCTGGAATCCGGCGGACCTCGGGCGCTTTATGATCTTCTTTGGGCCGATCAGTTCGATATTCGATATTCTGACGTTCTGCCTGATGTGGTGGGTGTTCCATGCCAATACGCCGGAACATCAGACGCTGTTCCAGTCCGGCTGGTTTGTGGTGGGTCTACTGTCGCAAACGCTGATTGTGCATATGATCCGCACGCGACGGATCCCGTTTATCCAGAGTCGTGCGGCCTGGCCGCTGATCGTGATGACGCTATTGGTGATGGTGGTGGGGATGACGCTACCGTTCTCGCCGCTGGCGAGCTATTTGCAACTGCAGGCGCTACCGCTGAGCTACTTCCCGTGGCTGATTGCCATTCTGGCAGGTTATATGACTCTGACTCAGATGGTGAAAGGCTTCTATAGCCGCCGTTACGGCTGGCAGTGAGCAGCGGGGAGTTGGGGACGAGCGTGAACCTGGCGAAAATAGCAAATGCCGCCGTTGATTTACGGCACATCCACCGAAAGGGGGCTTAACGGGTCTGTATTACAGCCGGAGGCTGTAATACAGATTGCTGACAAAGCGGGTTCTTCAGCAATTGCCGGCGGCGCTTCGTTTGCGCGAGCCGAAAAAAACCGACGAAAAACCGTAATATAGTGATATTGTTGCTCTCCCGGACCGGGTAAGGCGCCACCCGGCCCAAATTCCAGCACAATATTTAAATCCGGTTTGTCATCAGCCTTTTTTACAGCCAGAGGCTCTATTTTTTCACACTGTCGGCAATCAGCGGCGAATGGCGATTGCTTCGATCTCAATCTTCACGTCTTTCGGCAGGCGAGCGACTTCCACGCAGGAACGCGCCGGGAAAGTGGCGTTATGCTCGGTGAAGAACGCTTCATATGTGGCGTTAACGGTGGCGAAATCGTTGAGATCTTTTACGAAAACGGTAGTTTTAACAATATCGCCTACTTTCAGACCGGCTGCTTCAACGATAGCTTTCACGTTGTCCAGAGACTGACGCGCCTGAGCGGCAACATCTTCCGCTACGCTGCCGGTTTTCGGGTCTACCGGGATCTGGCCGGACGTGATGATCATGTTACCCAGATCGACACCCTGAACGTATGGGCCGATGGCTGCTGGTGCATTTTCCGTCGCAATAGTTTTAGACATGAGTTCTCCTGAATAACAGCATAATGAAGTCGTTATACAAACTTTTCTCGTTGCCGACAGCGCAACATGCAAAAAGATAAGATGCGGTAAACCCGACCATTATAGGCAGCCGGGTACGCAATACCAACCGCAATTAGTTAGCCAGGACCACATTATGTGAGAACTCTTTTTCACAATATTTGCACTTCAGCGCAATATCATTTTCACGTTTTTTTACCGCAAAGCTGGAAGCGACCGGCTCGGCATGGCTGATGCAGTTACTGTTCGGGCACACCAGTACATTGTTGATGCGTTCCGGCAGATTCGGGCGAGATTTGCCTACGACTTCATAATTATCGATACGGTTTACCGTTGCCTGCGGCGCATACAGGGATAGCTGGTTGACCTGTTCATCGGTCAGGAAGGTATTCTCGATTTTGATTAAATCTTTACGGCCCATTTCACCGGAAGGCAGGTTCAGGCCGATGGTGATGCGCTGATCCGTTTCGGTCAGTTTGAACAGGGTCAGTAGCTTAAAGCCGACCTGCGCCGGGATATGGTCGATAACAGTGCCGCGTTTGATGGCTTCAACCTGCAATTTATTGTCGTGTGTCATCTCTTTTTCCCCCTTACAGTGCCAGATCGCTATTCAATACCAGTGCCAGTAACGCCTGGCGGGCGAAGATGCCGTTCCCTGCCTGCTGGAAGTACCAGGCGTGCGGCGTTTTATCGACATCGGTGGTGATCTCATCCACACGCGGCAGCGGGTGCAGCACTTTCATATTGGCTCGTGCCCCTTCCAGGTCGGCTGCGCGCAGAACAAACTGTGCTTTAACGTTGGCATATTCTGACGGGTCAAGGCGCTCTTTCTGCACACGGGTCATGTAAAGAATATCGACCTCTTCTATCACTTCTTCAATGGCGCTATGCAGGCTCCAGCCAATGCCTTTTTCGTCGAGCATATCGAGAATGTACTGCGGCATCGCCAGCGCGTCCGGCGCAATAAAGTAGAAGCGGTTGCCGTTAAATTTGGCCAACGCCTGGGTCAGCGAGTGGACGGTGCGACCATATTTCAGGTCGCCAACCATCGCGACGTTGAGGTTTTCCAGACGGCCCTGGGTCTCCTGAATGGTGAACAGATCCAGCAGTGTCTGCGTCGGATGCTGGTTAGCGCCATCACCGGCGTTAAGCACCGGAATACCGCCGGAGAACTCTGTCGCCAGGCGCGCCGCGCCTTCCTGCGGGTGGCGCATGACGATGGCATCGACGTAGGTACTGATCACCGAGATGGTGTCGGCCAGGGTTTCGCCTTTTTTGCCCAGCGAGGTATTGCTGCTGTCTGAGAAACCCACCACGCTGGCGCCCAGCCGGTGCATTGAAGTTTCAAACGACAGACGGGTGCGGGTAGAGGCTTCAAAAAAGCAGCTGGCAATCACCTTATGCTTCAGCAACTCTGGCTGCGGATTGGCTTTCAGTTTGGCTGCGGTCGCCAGTACCCGTTCAAGGTCTTCGCGGCTGAGATCGTTTATGGAAATGATATGTTTTTGAAATAGCGGGTTAGCCATGTTTATCTCCTGACGCCTGGGCAAAAAAAAGCCCCTTAAATAAGGGGCTTAGAGACTTTATTGAGCAACGGAAAGAAAAACGCTACGCCAGCGCCTGTTTTCAGACGCGGTAAGACAGAATGTCGTACACAGTAGGTCATGCTTCCTCCCGGCAAATTGTCCGCGATTATACGCAGCTCAAATTTCGGATCAAGTGATTAATCCACAAACAAGTAAACGTTTGCCTGGATATTCCTGAGCTAACGCAAAAAACCCTTAAATAGGGGTGGCAGGGTAGCAGGAAGGGCGGTATAAAAGCGTAAAATGAAAAGCTGTTTTATATTTTAGGAGGCATTATGATCGCCGGAAACATCCACAATCTGCAACCCTGGCTACCGGAACAGCTGCGTCAGGCTATTGACTATATTAAAGCCCATGTTACCGATGCGACCCCGCTCGGTAAGCATGATATCGATGGTAATCGCCTGTTCTATCTGGTTTCCGAAGACATGACCGAGCCGTTCGAAAAGCGTCGTGCGGAGTATCACGGGCGCTATCTCGATATTCAGATCGTATTAAAGGGGCAGGAAGGCATGACCTTTAGCACCCAGCCTGCGGGCGCGCCGGAAACCGACTGGCTGGCGGATAAAGACATCGCGTTTTTGCCTGAAGGGGCAGAGGAAAAAACGGTGATCCTGAATGAAGGCGATTTTGTGGTCTTTTACCCCGGGGAAGTCCATAAGCCGCTGTGCGCCGTGGGGGCGCCAGCTCAGGTACGCAAAGCGGTCGTGAAGCTGCTGGTTGAATAAGACGTATTGCCGGGGGCGCGATGCAAAACGCCTCATCCGGCCTGCGGGAGTATATTCTGCAGACCGGATAAATAAGGCATTATCATTATTTCGCCAGCGTTGCCACCATCACCGCTTTGATGGTGTGCATGCGGTTTTCCGCCTGGTCAAATACGATGCTGGCCGGAGATTCAAAGACCTCATCGGTTACTTCCATTCCGCCGTGCAGGCCATAATCCGCCGCCATCTGTTTGCCGAGCGTGGTCTGATCGTCATGGAATGCGGGCAGGCAGTGGAGGAATTTCACCTGCGGATTGCCGGTCAGCGCCATCATCGCGCTATTTACCTGATAACCGCGCAACAGCGCGATGCGCTCTGCCCATTTCTCTTTGGCTTCGCCCATCGATACCCAGACATCGGTATAGATAAAGTCCGCGCCTTTTACACCCGCTGCAATATCTTCAGTCAGCGTAATATTGCCGCCGTTCTTTTGCGCCAGCGCTTTGCACTCTGCGACCAGGCTTGCATCCGGCCAGCATGCCTGTGGAGCCACCAGGCGTAAATCCAGCCCCGTCAGCGCGGCGGCTTCCAGCATGGAATTGCCCATGTTATTACGCGCATCGCCAGCGTAAACCAGCGTCATCTCATTGAAGGCTTTGCCCGGCAGGTGTTCCTGCATGGTCAGCAAATCCGCCAGCAGCTGCGTGGGGTGAAATTCATTGGTCAATCCATTCCACACGGGAACGCCCGCATATTCCGCCAGCGTTTCTACGATTTCCTGGCCGTGGCCGCGGTACTGAATACCGTCATACATGCGTCCCAGCACGCGGGCGGTGTCTTTAATGGACTCTTTATGCCCAATCTGGCTGCCGCTTGGCCCAAGATAGGTTACGCGAGCGCCCTGATCGTATGCGGCAACTTCGAAAGAGCATCGGGTACGGGTCGAGTCTTTTTCGAAGATGAGCGCGATGTTTTTGCCGATGAGATGCTGGACTTCAATATTGTTTTTTTTATCTGCTTTGAGTCTGGCTGCCAGCTCAAGCAGGGAGGTAATTTCGGCAGAGGTAAAATCGAGTAACTTTAAAAAGTGCTTCTGATAAAACGCTGACATGGTTTCCTCACATGGCTTAGGCCACTTACTGAATTAAAATTCACTTTATATGTATTAATATTCATTTGCAACCCCGTGCGATAAATCTTTCTCTCAGAAGGTGGAGGCAATCACGGCGGTATGTGACAATATGCAGTATCCGCGACATATTATGAGGAACAAGCCATGGCAAACCCGGAACTACTGGAAGAGCAGCGTGAAGAAACGCGTCTGATTATCGAAGAGCTGCTCGAAGATGGCAGCGATCCGGATGCGCTGTACACCATCGAACATCATCTTTCCGCCGATGATTTCGACACGCTGGAGAAAGTGGCAGTTGAAGCCTTCAAACTGGGTTACGAAGTGACCGAGCCAGAAGAGCTGGAAGTTGAAGAGGGGGAGATGGTTATTTGTTGCGATATCCTCAGTGAATCTGCGCTGAATGCTGAGCTGATCGATGCCCAGGTCGAGCAACTGATGACGCTGGCTGAAAAATACGACGTTGAGTACGACGGCTGGGGCACCTACTACGAAGATCCCGACGGGGAAGACGAAGAAGGTGATGACGACGAAGATCTTATGGACGACGACAACGGCATTCGCCACTAAGCATTTCTGCGTTGAAGTAAACGACGGCAAGGTATGCCGTCGTTTATATCCATCATCATTCACGTTGGCAACAGCACGCTGTTCATCCCGGAGCCGTGTTCTTTGCCGTCGCGATGTATCTGAATGATTGTGTGTGTAGCAAGGAACGTCAATGGATTATCCGCAAATACTCTCCCCGATCTTAGAATTTTTACATTGTCCGACGCCGCAGGCGTGGATCGATGAAGCCCGTAAACCGGAAAATCTCCCGCTGCTGCTGACGGACCATATGGTATGCGAGCTAAAGGCGGCGCAAAACGCCATGCTGCTGGTGCGTCGATATGTGGCGGATAAAGAAGAGTCGGATGAGCTTTTGGCCTGCCTGAAGCCCTATGAGGATTTCACCTGGCGACGCGGGTCAGAGCCTGATTTTGTCGCGCTGCATAAACAGATTAATAAAAGCGTCATGCCGCAGACCGACGATCCCTGGGGGCGTCAGCTACTCGACAGCATGATTTTGCTGATCAAAGAAGAGCTGCATCACTTTTGGCAGGTTCGCGAAATCATGCTTTCCCGTGATATCCCCTACGTCAAAATTACCGCCAGCAGCTATGCGCGCGGGCTGCGTCGGGAAGTGCGTTCTCATGAACCTGCGATGCTTATTGATAAACTGATTTGCGGCGCTTACATCGAAGCCCGCTCCTGCGAGCGTTTTGCCGCGCTGGCGCCATGGCTGGATGATGATCTGCAGACGTTTTATTTGTCGCTGCTGCGCTCGGAAGCACGCCATTATCAGGACTATCTGGATCTGGCGCAGCGGATTGCCGAAGATGATATTCGCGAACGCGTGCGCCAGCTTGGCGAGGCGGAAGCCGTGTTGATTAACACGCCGGAAACGGAATTCCGTTTCCATAGCGGTGTCCCGGCCTGAACGCTGACCGCCGTTTAGCCACGGCGGTCTGGTGTTCGCTACAGATTGGCGTTTTTATCTTTTTTCCCCGCAGTGGCGGCTTTCGGCGCGCCGAGAGTCGCTTTAAACCATTTCACCACGCGTTCAATAACCGGCTTCTGATACCAGTTATCATCCCCATGGTTTGCGCCTTCCAGCAACACGTAATCCGCCTGATTACCCTCCTTTTTCAGCGCTTCATAGAGTTGCTTACTTTGTACCGGCGAGACCAGCGTGTCAGCGCTGCCGTGCATAATCAAAAACGGCGGTTTCTTACCGTGAATATGGCCCATTGGGCTGGCGGCCAGCGCTTTCTGTTTATCGCTGTCGATGGTGGCTCCCGGCCAGTCGCGGAAGGCGCTACCGTTTACCAGTAGCGCCTCTGTGACAGCCGGCGACTGGTGCACTTTTTGTATCGCTTCCGGGAAGCCCTCGCCAATG
Organism: Klebsiella indica; assembly: GCF_005860775.1. Taxonomy (GTDB): domain Bacteria; phylum Pseudomonadota; class Gammaproteobacteria; order Enterobacterales; family Enterobacteriaceae; genus Klebsiella; species Klebsiella indica. The sequence continues at coordinate 60,910 of NZ_VCHQ01000019.1, read as the reverse complement.
TTCAGTAAATTCGAAATCCCGTACAGCGTCGCGGCGGCCTGGACATCGGAAGATTGTGCGAGATTGTCGCCACGGTCGAATGATTTATCGCCATTGGTCAGCGCCAGCATCTGCGCCAGATAGCCGCCGGCGGAGTCGCCCAGTACGCCAATGCGGGACGGGTCGATACCGTATTCAGCGGCATGCTCGCGCAGGTAACGAATCGCGGCTTTACCATCGACTACCGGAGCCGGAAAGGTGTCGGGAATCGTGCGGTATTCCGCCGCTGCAACAACGAATCCGGCCTCCGCCAGCGCCATGCGCATTTGGATAAACTTATGCCATGCTGAACCGGTGAATCCGCCGCCGGGGAAATAAACAATTGCCGGTTTCAGGTCGTCGTTGTATGGCACCAGCAATGACATATGCAACTGACGAACGGCTACGGTGCTTTTAACCTGGCTGTAAACAATATCGTTTAGCGCATCGATACGGCCCTGTGTTTTTTCCACGTGCATGATCTGGGCACCTTCGGTATTACCCGGAAGCGCGTTGGCATAGACGCTGGACACCATGCCGCCAAAAATCAGGCTGCTGGTCAGCAGGAAGGGGAGTTTTTTCATTATGTTCGATCCTGAGTAATGCCTGCCACGGTGGCAGGCTAAAAAATAGCGAATACTCAGACAGTGTATTAGCGAAAATTTACCGTGAATAATGCTCTTTTTGTATTAGATTGATGCAATTTTTCGATGAACCGGCGCGGTTGTTTCGGCGTGCTACAGCGTTTTTAACATTCTGACTTCGCAGTCAACATGTCCGGTGCAGCCCAGCGGGCCGTCGATATGCTTAAAGCCAAGGTGTTCATATAAACCAACCGCTTCTTTAAGGAAGGCGGTGGTTTCCAGATAGCAGCGTTTGAATCCCTGTTCGCGGGCGTGATCCAATGCCATCAGCGCCAGCTTCTTTGCCAGCCCGTGGCCGCGTGCAGAGGCCATAAAATACATTTTTTGTAGCTCGCAAATATCGGGCTCGCTACAGGTCAGAGGCGCAATTCCGCCACCGCCAACGACCAGGCCATTTTGTTCGGCTACCCAATAGGCAGAGCCCGGCTGGCTGTACAACTGGAAAAGCTCATCCAGATTCGGGTCGGCCACCGTATAGCCTTTATCGGGGGTTAAGCCATATTCAGCGGAAACCTGGCGGATAACGCTGGCAATGGCGGGGTTATCGTCAGCGGTGATTCGACGCAATGTCGCCGCAACCGGTGAAATCACACTCATAGCGAAACTCATGACATAAATGGCTGAACATATGCAGTTAATAACACTGCCGGGAGGGGGAGTGCAAGCGACGATAATTCAGGCGGTTGGAAGCGTAACGCGGATAACCCGGAGTCGGCGCTGCTGCGTCTTGTCCGGGCTACCCGAAACCGTAGGCCGGATAAGCGTAGCGCCATCCGGCAAACAGTCTGGTACGATCTTTACAGCGCGGCGATAACCGCCTGCTGCTCAATCAGCTTCGCTTTCGCTTCCGCGTAGCCTTCCAGTTTCTCACGCTCTTTGGCGATCACCGCTTCCGGCGCGCGGGCGACAAAACCTTCGTTCGCCAGTTTGCCCGAAATACGGCCAATTTCCGCTTCGACCTTCGCCACTTCTTTCGCCAGACGCGCCAGCTCGGCTTCTTTGTCGATAAGACCGGCCATCGGGATCAGCAGTTCGGCTCCGTCGATGATTTTGGTCACGGAAACCGGCCCTTTGTCATCGGCTGGCAGCACGGTGATGCTTTCCAGACGCGCCAGGTTCAGCAGGAAGCTGCGGTTGTCGTTGACGCGACGAATCGCCGCCTCGCTGCAACCACGCAGCAGCAGCGCCAGCGGTTTACCCGGCGCGATGTTCATTTCCGCACGGATGTTACGCACCGCAACGATCGCCTGCTTCAGCCATTCGGTATCGGCCAGGGCGGCTTCATCCACCTGGGAGGCATCGTACTGCGGGAACGGCTGTAGCATGATGGTGTCGGCGGTAATGCCGGAAATCACTTTCACACGCTGCCAGATGGTTTCGGTGATGAACGGGATGATCGGGTGCGCCAGGCGCAGCAGACCTTCCAGCACGGTGACCAGCGTGTTGCGGGTGCCGCGCAGTTCTGCTTCAGAGCCGCCGTTCATGACCGGCTTGGTCAGCTCCAGATACCAGTCGCAGAACTGGTTCCAGGTGAACTCGTACAGAATGCCCGCTGCGATATCGAAGCGGAAGCTGTCCAGCGCTTCGCGGTACGTTTTGATGGTCTGATTGAATTCCGCCAGGATCCAGCGATCCGCCAGCGACAGGGTCATCTCGCCGCCGTTGAAGCCGCAATCCTGATCTTCGGTATTCATCAGCACAAAGCGGCTGGCGTTCCACAGCTTATTACAGAAGTTACGGTAGCCTTCCAGACGCTTCATATCCCAGTTGATGTCGCGGCCGGTAGAGGCCAGCGCCGCCAGGGTGAAGCGCAGAGCGTCGGTGCCGTGCGGCTCAATACCGTTCGGGAACTGCTTCTCAGTACGTTTGGCGATTTTTTCCGCCAGCTGCGGCTGCATCATATTGCCGGTACGTTTTTCCAGCAGCTCCGGCAGGGAAATACCGTCAACCATATCCAGCGGGTCGATAACGTTACCCTTGGATTTGGACATTTTCTGCCCTTCGTCATCGCGAATCAGACCGGTCATATAGACGGTCTTGAACGGCACCTGCGGCTTGCCGTTTTCATCTTTGATGAAGTGCATGGTCATCATGATCATGCGGGCAATCCAGAAGAAGATAATGTCGAAACCGGAGACCATCACGCTGGTGGGGTGGAACTGACGCAGCGCGTCGGTGTTTTCCGGCCAGCCGAGCGTCGAGAAGGTCCACAGCGCGGAGGAGAACCAGGTGTCCAGTACGTCGTCGTCCTGGCGCAGGGCAACGTCGGCGCTCAGGTTGTTTTCCTGACGCACTTCGTCTTCGCTGCGGCCAACGTAGACGTTGCCGTCGTTGTCATACCATGCCGGGATGCGATGGCCCCACCACAGCTGACGGGAGATACACCAGTCCTGAATATCGCGCATCCAGGAGAAGTACATGTTTTCGTACTGTTTTGGCACGAACTGGATATCGCCGTTCTCAACCGCTTCCACCGCCGGTTTTGCCAGCACGTCGGCACGCACGTACCACTGGTCGGTCAGCATCGGTTCGATAACCACGCCGCCGCGGTCACCGTACGGTACGGTCAGATCGTGCGGTTTAATCTCTTCCAGCAGGCCGAGGGCATCGATAGCGGCAACCACCGCTTTACGTGCGGCAAAGCGCTCCAGCTTCTGGAATTCCGCCGGAATGTCGCTGGAGTAGACGTCGGACTCTTCGCCTTTGGTGTCATACACTTCCGCAGTTTCGCGGATATCGCCATCAAAGGTGAAGATGTTGATCATTGGCAGGGCATGACGACGGCCCACTTCATAGTCGTTAAAGTCGTGCGCTGGGGTGATCTTCACACAGCCGGTGCCTTTTTCCATATCGGCATGTTCATCACCGACGATCGGAATGCGGCGGTCAACCAGCGGCAGAATGACGTATTTGCCGATCAGGTCTTTATAGCGCGGATCTTCCGGGTTGACGGCCACACCGGTATCGCCCAGCAGGGTTTCCGGACGGGTGGTGGCGACCACCAGGTAATCTTTACCGTCTGCGGTTTTCGCACCGTCAGCCAGCGGGTAGCGGATGTGCCACATGGAGCCTTTGGACTCGCGGTTTTCCACTTCCAGGTCAGAGATAGCGGTGCGCAGTTTCGGGTCCCAGTTGACCAGACGCTTGCCGCGGTAGATCAGATCTTCTTTGTACAGGCGGACAAACACTTCTTTCACCGCGTTGGACAGGCCTTCGTCCATGGTGAAGCGCTCGCGCGCCCAGTCTACGGAGTTACCCAGACGGCGCATCTGACGGGTAATGGTGCCGCCGGATTCCGCTTTCCACTGCCAGATTTTGTCGATGAAGGCATCACGCCCGTAATCATGGCGGGTTTTACCCTCTTCGGCGGCAATTTTGCGCTCAACCACCATCTGGGTTGCGATCCCCGCGTGGTCGGTACCGACCTGCCACAGGGTGTTTTTACCCTGCATGCGCTGGTAGCGGATCAGGGTATCCATAATGGTTTGCTGAAAGGCATGACCCATATGCAAACTGCCGGTGACGTTCGGCGGCGGGATCATGATGCAGAAGCTTTCCTGGCTTTCGTCGCCATTGGGTTTGAAATAGCCCTGCTTTTCCCAGTGCTCGTAAAGCGGCTGTTCGATATCTTGGGGGTTGTATGTCTTTTCCATTATTTCCAGGTTGCCGTGTTCAGGTTGAAACCAGCCATGCGGTACGCTTTATAGCGTTCGCGCGCCAGTTGCTTCAAAGAATCTTCATAGGGGACGAAGTCTATCACTTCTGTGAAAGCGGTGGCAAAATCTGCAAAGTTTAGCCGCAGGCTGATCAGAATATCCCGCGGGCTGCTGTTGCGTTTCTGCGGCCAGGCGATCTCCACTGGTGCACCGCCTGCAGGGCCTTCTCCCGACAGATTATGCGGAACAAAACTCTCCGGCGGTCTTGCCCACAGCGCTTCATCCAGGCGGATGGCCTGTTGGTCGTCTTCACAGGCAATCAGCACGCGTTTACCACTGCGCCAACGTTCTGCGGCAATGTCGCACACCAGTTGTTCAACGGCGCTCAGGCCATCAACGATGGTGTCATTGTCCAGAATATAGAACGTTGTATTCTTCATATATGGGGCTTCTTGTTGTGGATTTAAATGCAAAGCCGGGTGGCGCTACGCTTACCCGGCCTACAAACGGCATTTTTCCGTAGGCCCGGTAAGCGTAGCGCCACCGGGCATCAGACGGCAATCACTCTTCGCCGTTAAAACCCGCACGATTGAGCAGGAACTGCGACAGCAACGCCACCGGACGGCCGGTGGCGCCTTTGGCTTTGCCGGAACGCCATGCGGTGCCGGCGATATCCAGGTGCGCCCAGTTGTACTTACGGGTAAAGCGCGACAGGAAGCAGCCCGCGGTAATTGCCCCGCCAGGACGGCCGCCGATGTTCGCCATATCTGCAAAGTTAGACTCTAGCTGTTCCTGGAACTCATCGCCCAGCGGCAAGCGCCATGCGCGATCGCCCGCCAGTTCGGATGCGCCAATGAGCTCATGGGCCAGCGGATTGTGATTCGACATCAGGCCGGTGATATGGTGGCCGAGCGCAATCACGCACGCGCCGGTCAGCGTCGCCACGTCGATAACCGTTTCCGGCTCGAAACGCTCAACGTAGGTCAGCACATCGCATAGCACCAGGCGCCCTTCGGCATCGGTGTTCAGCACTTCAACCGTCTGGCCGGACATGGTGGTCAGCACGTCGCCCGGACGATACGCTCGCCCGCCCGGCATGTTTTCACACCCGGCCAGTACGCCGACAACGTTTAACGGTAGCTGAAGCTCGGCGACCATACGCATCACGCCGTACACCGCCGCTGCGCCGCACATATCGTACTTCATCTCGTCCATGCCTTCGGCAGGCTTGATGGAGATGCCGCCGGAGTCAAAGGTCAGCCCTTTGCCCACCAGCACGATCGGCCGTGCGTCTTCCGACGGGTTGCCTTTGTATTCGATCACCGACATCAGCGATTCGTTCTGCGAACCGTGACCGACCGCCAGGTAAGCGTGCATCCCCAGCTCTTTCATCTGCTGTTCGCCGATGACGCGGGTAATGACGTTCTTGCTGTAGCTGTCGGCCAGCTGGCGCGCCTGGGAGGCCAGGTAGGCGGCATTACAGATATTCGGCGGCATATTGCCGAGATCTTTCGCCGCTTTAATCCCGGCGGCAATCGCCAGACCGTGCTGGATCGCACGCTCGCCGCTGGTCAGTTCCCGGCGGGTCGGCACGTTAAAGACCATTTTACGCAGCGGGCGGCGCGGCTCGCTCTTGTTGGTCTTCAGTTGATCAAAGCTGTACAGCGTCTCTTTGGCCGTTTCGACAGCCTGGCGCACTTTCCAGTAGTTGTTGCGGCCTTTGACGTGCAGTTCGGTCAGGAAGCAGACCGCTTCCATTGAGCCGGTGTCATTCAGCGTATTGATGGTTTTCTGAATGACCTGTTTGTACTGTCGCTCGTCCAGCTCACGCTCTTTACCGCAGCCGATGAGCAGAATGCGCTCCGACAAAATATTCGGCACATGGTGCAGCAATAATGTCTGGCCAGGCTTGCCTTCCAGTTCGCCGCGACGCAGCAGGGCACTGATATAACCATCGCTAATTTTGTCGAGTTGTTCGGCGATGGGGGAGAGCCGACGCGGTTCAAAGACGCCAACTACGATGCAGGCGCTCCGCTGCTTCTCCGGGCTACCGCTTTTTACACTGAACTCCATGCACTATGCTCCTGAATCTTAAAGACAACAGTGGTCGCTACAGATATACTCGTCGTCTTTCACGTTGCAGATGCGTTGGCTGCGCCTGCTCACCTCAGTCACTTACCTGATGTAAGCGCCGGAGCTTCACAGTCTTTGCCGCCTGCCTGCAACTCGAAATCCATAGAGTACAGAAATTGAAAGCTTTCGTAACTCATGTCCGCTGTTGTGGTGACTTCATGTTAATCTTAACGTTATTACGGCTTTGGTTCGTCAGAAAAGATCCTGATACGCGGAACCAGCGAGTCATTTAATCTTAGCGATGTTTTCGACGACCAAAGAGAATAAATGACGTTTAAGCCATGAAACAAGCAATTTTCCTGCAATAAAACGGGTTTTTACGGGCGTATTTATAGTGTTAATCATAAGATATCTGGTTCGTGAGACGCTGAAAAGCCAGTTGGCGATCTTGTTCATCCTGCTACTCATTTTCTTCTGTCAGAAACTGGTCAGGATCCTTGGCGCCGCTGTTGATGGCGATATCCCGACGAATCTGGTGCTCTCACTGTTGGGGCTGGGCGTACCTGAAATGGCGCAGCTCATTCTGCCCCTGAGTTTGTTTCTCGGGCTGCTAATGACGCTGGGTAAACTGTATACCGAAAGTGAAATTACGGTGATGCACGCCTGCGGCTTGAGTAAAGCCGTGCTGGTGAAAGCCGCGATGATCCTTGCACTATTTACCGGCATCATCGCGGCGGTTAACGTCATGTGGGCCGGGCCCTGGTCGTCCCGCCATCAGGATGAAGTGCTGGCGGAAGCGAAAGCGAATCCCGGTATGGCTGCGCTGGCCCAGGGGCAGTTCCAGCAGGCCAGCGACGGCAGCGCGGTACTGTTTATCGAAAATGTCAAAGGCAACCATTTCAGCGATGTCTTCCTGGCACAACTCCGTCCTAAAGGCAATGCCCGTCCTTCGGTGGTGGTCGCGGACACCGGCGAACTGACATTGCGTAAAGACGGCTCGCAGGTGGTCACCATGAATCAGGGCACGCGCTTTGAAGGGACCGCGATGCTGAGAGATTTCCGCATCACCGACTTTAAAAATTATCAGGCGATTATCGGCCATCAGGCGGTGGCATCCGATCCTAACGATACTGAACAGATGGACATGCGTACGTTATGGCGTACTGATACCGATCGCGCCCGGGCGGAGCTGCACTGGCGTTTCACGCTGGTGGCGACGGTGTTCATCATGGCGCTGATGGTTGTGCCGCTCAGCGTGGTGAATCCGCGTCAGGGCCGCGTGCTATCGATGTTGCCGGCGATGCTGCTGTATCTGGTGTTCTTCCTGCTGCAGACGTCGATTAAATCGAACGGCGGTAAAGGAAAAATGGATCCGATGATCTGGATGTGGGGAGTCAATCTGCTCTATTTCGCATTGGCCGTGCTGTTGAACCTGTGGGATACGGTGCCGATGCGCCGCTTCCGTGCCCGTTTTAATAAAGGAGCGGTGTAATGCAGGCGTTTGGCGTACTTGACCGTTATATCGGTAAGACGATCTTCAATACCATCATGATGACGCTGTTCATGCTGGTCTCCCTCTCGGGCATCATCAAATTTGTCGATCAGTTGAAAAAAGCGGGGCAGGGTAACTACGATGCGCTGGGCGCGGGGATTTACACGATCCTTAGCGTGCCGAAAGATATCCAGATATTCTTTCCGATGGCGGCGCTGCTTGGCGCGCTGCTGGGGTTGGGGATGCTGGCCCAGCGCAGCGAACTGGTGGTGATGCAGGCTTCCGGTTTTACCCGTTTTCAGGTTGCGCTGTCGGTAATGAAAACCGCGATCCCGCTGGTATTGCTGACTATGGCTATGGGCGAATGGGTCGCGCCGCAGGGTGAGCAGATGGCGCGTAACTACCGTGCTCAACAGATGTATGGCGGTTCTCTGCTTTCCACTCAGCAAGGGCTGTGGGCGAAAGACGGCAATAACTTTGTTTATATTGAACGGGTAAAAGGCGCCGATGAGCTCGGCGGCGTGAGTATTTACGCTTTTAACGACCAGCGTCGTTTACAGTCGGTTCGCTATGCCGCTTCAGCGAAATTTGATACCGAGAATAAGCTCTGGCACTTGTCGCAGGTGGATGAATCCGATCTTACCAACCCGAAACAGGTGACCGGTACCCAGAGGGTCAGCGGGACCTGGAAAACCAATCTGACGCCGGATAAACTGGGCGTGGTGGCGCTGGACCCGGATGCGCTGTCGATCAGCGGTCTGTATAACTATGTCAACTATCTGCGGTCCAGCGGTCAGGATCCGGGGCGTTATCAGCTCAATATGTGGAGCAAAATCTTCCAGCCGCTGTCGGTGGCGGTGATGATGCTGATGGCCCTGTCATTTATCTTTGGCCCGCTGCGTAGCGTGCCGATGGGGATCAGGGTGGTTACCGGGATTAGCTTCGGTTTTATCTTCTATGTGCTGGACCAGATTTTTGGCCCGTTAACCCTGGTATACGGTATTCCGCCAATTATCGGCGCGTTGTTGCCGAGCGCCAGCTTCTTTTTGCTGAGCCTCTGGTTGATGATGCGTAAATCCTGATGTAATAGGCCCTCTTTCTGATGTCGAAAGGGGGCGCTTTATCGCCCCTTCCTGTCTGACACGCTTCCCTGTATTTTCCGGTTTGCCGCACGACGGCGCATTTCGCCATGGTTTACGCCATGTTGTCGCCTTCACTCTCGAATAAATCCGCTTCAGCGGGTCGAAGCAATACGCTTTACTGGCGCAAAAAAGGGACGCGTTCGGATATGTTACAATTAAAATATTTATTCTAAAAATAACAATGCATGAAATGGTGGATTTTTGAGCCGGATCGCAATGTGAGTGTCTGTTGCGTTTTTGTTACTATCGTTCGCCGCTTCCTGTCATATCTCATCTCTTTTCGTGACTATTTCGCCTGCGAGGTGACATTTTCTTACAGGAAAATGCGACTCTCATCACCAAAATAGAATTTCATTATAGATGAATATTGAAATATTAATTTCATTTTACTACGGTTATAGCATAGCAGATCCAGCAATGGGCCGTACTGCGTTGGCCCCGATACTCCATACTATGAGGCGAAAGCATGACTATCACAGGAAACTTTATTGGCGGGCAGACCGTTACCAGCAGCAGCAATAAAACGATACCGGTTTTTGACCCCGCGACGGGCAAAGTGGTCCGCGAAGTCACGTTATCGACCGCCCAGGAAGTGTCTGACGCCATTCAGGTTGCTCGGGATGCTTTTGAGGGTTGGTCGCGTACCACGCCGCTGCGCCGCGCTCGCGTGATGTTCAATTTTAAAATGTTGCTTGAACAGCATGCCGAAGAGTTGGCAGGGATTATTGTCAGCGAGCACGGTAAAGTCTTTTCAGACGCAATGGGTGAGCTGACCCGTGGCATGGAAGTTGTTGAATTTGCCTGCGGTATTCCGCACCTCATCAAGGGGGAATTCTCCTCGGATGTGGGGACCAGTGTTGACAGCTATTCCCTGATGCAGCCGCTGGGTGTGGTGGCGGGCATTACGCCATTTAACTTCCCTGCGATGGTGCCGATGTGGATGTTCCCGCTGGCGCTGGCTTGTGGAAATAGCTTTGTTCTTAAACCGCCTGCGCTGGCGCCGACCGCCGCTGTACGTCTGGCGGAACTGCTGAAAGAAGCGGGCCTGCCGGATGGCGTCTTTAACGTGGTGCACTGCAGCAATGAAGACGCTGAACAGCTGTATAAGGACCCGCGTATTGCGGCGGTAAGCTTTGTAGGATCTTCCGGCGTGGCGGAGCATATTTATAAAACCGCCAGCGCGTATGGTAAGCGGGTTCAGGCATTCGGCGCGGCGAAAAACCACGCGATTGTTATGCCGGACGCGGATCTTGATGCCACCGTTAACGCCATTATGGGCGGCGCATTCGGCTCAGCAGGCGAACGCTGCATGGCGCTGCCGGTCGTGGTGGCTGTAGGTGATGAAACGGCTGACAAGCTGATCGCACGTCTGAAACCGTTGGTGGAAGCCCTGAAAGTCGGCCCGGGATGTATGCGCGGCAAAGAAGAGAACGAGATGGGACCGGTTGTTTCCGATACTCATCAGAAGAAAGTGCTAGGGTATATTGATAAAGGGGCCAGCGAAGGGGCGACGCTGGTTGTTGACGGACGTAAGCTGCGGGTAGCCGGGTTTGAAGAGGGGTACTACGTCGGCGGAACGCTGTTTGATAACGTTACCCCAGAGATGACTATCTGGCGCGAAGAGATTTTTGGCCCGGTGCTGGGGATTGTCCGCGTGGCGGATTACCACAGCGCGCTGGAGCTGGTGAATAGCCATGAGTTTGGCAACGGCAGCGCCGTCTTTACCAGCAACGGGCACACCGCACGCGAATTTGTACATGATGTTCAGGCCGGAATGGTTGGGGTCAACGTCCCTGTTCCTGTTCCAATGGCCTTCCATAGCTTTGGCGGCTGGAAACGCTCCGTATTTGGCGCACTGAACGTGCATGGGCCGGATGGGGTACGTTTCTACACGCGTATGAAAACCGCCACCGTCCGCTGGCCGCAAGGGCAGCAAACTGTATCTGAGTTCAGTATGCCGACGTTAGGCTAATCGGCGAAGGAGAACGCCATGTCTTTACTGGCTAAAGCGAAACAAGAAGGGCAAATCCAGCACATCACCCCGCAAAGCGCGGGGTGGAAATATATCGGTTTTGATGTCTGGATGTTAAAGAAAGGGCAAACCATTACGCTGGATAGCGGCGATCGCGAACTGTGCCTGGTGCTGGTTGCCGGGCTGGCTTCGGTAAAAACCACGAAAGCTGACTTTCCGAATCTTGGTCAGCGGATGTCGCCGTTTGAGCGCACGCCGCCATGGTCAGTCTACGTGCCGCCGCAGGATAAAGTCGAAGTGACGGCGGATTCTGACCTTGAGCTGGCCGTATGCAGCGCGCCGGGCAAAGGTACGCTTCCTGCGCGAGTCATCTCCCCGCAGGATGTGGGCGTGGAGCATCGCGGTAAAGGCCGCAATCAGCGTCTGGTGCATAATATTCTGCCGGATAACGTGCAGGCGGATTGCCTGCTGGTGGTGGAAGTGTACACCGATGAGGGCGCGACCAGCTCATGGCCATCGCATAAGCATGATACGGCGCTGCCGGGTCAGGAAACCCAACTGGAAGAAACCTATTATCATCGTTTCGATCCGCCGCAGGGTTTTGCGTTTCAGCGTGTTTACACTGATGACCGCAGTCTGGATGCCTGCATGGCCCCTTATAACCACGATGTGGTCATGGTGCCGCGCGGTTATCATCCGGTGGCAGCGATTGCGGGTTATGACAGTTATTATCTGAACGTTATGGCGGGCCCGGATCGTAAATGGCTGTTTACCTGGGAAGACGATCACGCGTGGATCAACAGCCCTGAATATCCCCGTCACGGCGAATAGTTGTTGATGATGAATTACTGATATTACTGATATTACTGATATTACTGATGACGAAAAGGCCGATTAGCGATGCTAACCGGCCTTAAATTTTGCAATAGTGCCCGTATTCTGTGCCGGATGGCGGCTGGACGGGCAGACACAACGCGCAGCCCAGGGAAAACCAAAAAATTAAGCCTGCTGCTTCGCTTCTGCCTCCTGGCTGCTATTCAGCGCCAGAGAGACCGCCAGCGTCTGAGCCAGACACAGGGAGGCCACCTGAGAACGGAAACCATCAACCTGCGCCTCGCGTACCACAAAACAGACATCGCTGAAGGCCGCCAGCGGGCTGACCTGACTGTCGGTAATCGCTATCTGTCGGGCTTTGCGTTGTGCCCCCAGTTCCACCAGTTCGACGACTTCACGCGCATAGGGGGAGAAGCTTACCGCGATGACAACGTCCTTCTGGCTCACAAGGCTGAGCTGTTCGGTGAACATCCCGCCGAGGCCGTCAATCAGGAACGCTTTGCGGTCCAGATGGCGCAGGGCGTAGGTCAGATAGGAGGCGACGCTAAAGGAGCGACGCAGGCCAATCACGTAAATGTTTTCCGCCTCTGCCAGCAGCGCCACCGCGCGCTGTAGCTCATCGCCGGAAGTCTGCATTGCCAGCTGCTGTAACGCCTGTGTGTTGACCATCGTAAACATATTCAGGATTTCGGTCGGCGTTTCCGGCGGGCTGGAGTCATCTGTGGTGGTCTGGCGGAACAGACGCGCACGTTCAGTATAGTTAGCGGTCTCCTCCATCAGATGCTGTTTAAACATCTGCTTCATTTCATTAAAGCCGCTAAAACCAAAGGCATTAGCGAAACGAATCAGTGTTGAAGGCGGGACATCTGCCTGCTGCGCGATAGAGGCCACGGTGTCGAAAGCGACGCTATTACTGTTATCCAGAATATAACGGGCTACCTGCTTCAGGCGTTTACTTAATGTGTCGTAGCGACGCCTGATTTCATCCTGCAAGATGGTAAGTTGAGTCGGATTATTGGCCATAGATTGCGCTCTGAAAAAAGAAAAGGAATATAATTTCCAGTGTATCAAATGAAGCGAATTTTTCATTCACTTCGCTGAAATTCTCGGCTTATTTCGTGAAGATCCAGAAAAAAAGCCCGCATCTTCAGGAGAGGATGCGGGCCGGTTCAGAATCAGCCGCGGGCTTCGCGCCAGTAGCCGATGAGCGTGAGGTAGTTGTGTTTCACTTCTTCAATCAGTGCCTCGTCGGTCAGTTCTCCTTGCATCCAGCGGCGTGAAGGCTGGCCAAAGATGGTGCGACCAACGGCAAAGCCTTTGATCATTGGATGCTTCGCGGCTTCGGCAAAACCGGCGCGCAGGCGATCCGATGGCGCATCCAGGCCGAGGATCAGTATCCCACGACACCAGCTATCTTCACGTTCAATCAGCTTGCTGATCCTCTCCCATTCAGCGCTCGACAGCGGCGGCAGCTTCCACCAGTCCGGCTGAATACCCAACTGATAGAAGTGTTCCAGCATATCGTGGTAATGGCGTTCATCGTTATCCGGGCCGTTCTCCGGCAGGATAATTTCCAGCAGTAGTTCATGACCCGACTTGTTGCACGCCTGCCAGACCTCCAGCAGCAGCGCGTCCTGCTCGGCGCGCAGTTCTGCGGGATCGGCCGGATGGTAGAAGACCAGACATTTCACCACATGCTCCAGCGGCCAGTCGATCAGTTGGGAACCGATGTTGCCATGCTCCAGACGTAGCGGACGTGAGCTCGGCATTTCGATCGGACGACCAATCCACCAGCCTTTACCGGTGATGGCATTGAGTGAACTCTGACCGTAGGTGCCATCGGCGAGGATACCGCTGCGTCCATCAAGTCCGGCTTCTTTCGCGGCGGCTTCCGCGGCGGCCAGCAGCAACAGCTTCAGAGGTGGAATGCAGGATTCATCGCGCCCGGTTTCCAGTGCCAGATCCGCCAGTTGTTTACGGTGGTCAAAGGCGAAGATACACAGCTCAGGCCATGCCTGACGGCGGCTGGTGACACGATGGAGATGGTTGAGGCGCGCGTCGACATCCGGACGCGGGACCGATTCTGCGCGCGACAGGTAGTCGTCAAGCTCGACTTTGGTTGGCATTGCCGGTGCGCAACCGTGGCGCGAGACCACCAGCGCGCCGCAGGCGTTAGCGTAACGGCAAGCCTGCTCCCAGCCTTCATCGTTAAGCCAGCCCCGCAGGAGGCCTGACATAAAGGCGTCGCCAGCGCCCAGAACGTTAAGCACCTCTACGCGCACGCCCTGGTGCAGCGGTACGCTATCCCAGCTGTCCGGAATGGCACCTTCCAGCACCACACAACCCATCGGACCGCGTTTACAAACCAGCGTCGCTTTAGTGGCATTACGCACGTTTTTCAGCGCGGTTAGCGTATCAGTGCTGCCGCCGGCAATATGGAACTCCTCTTCAGTGCCGACCACTAAATCGAACAGATGCAGCACTTCCTGGAGCTGGCTGGTTACCGGGCCGGATTCAATGAAACGCGTTTCACCATCGCCCAGCGAAGTTAAGCCCCAGAGTACCGGGCGATAATCGATGTCCAGCGCGGTACGTAGGCCGTGACGACGGGCATACTCCAGCGCTTTCAACACCGCTTCACGGGTATTGGCGTGCGAAAGGTGAGTACCGGTTACCGCCAGCGCCCGGGAAGAGGCAATATACTCTTCCTTAATATCTTCTGGCGAAAGTGCCATATCGGCGCAGTTATCGCGGTAAAAAATGAGCGGGAACGTCTCCTGATCTTTGATTCCCAGCATCACTAATGCCGTCAGGCGCTGCTTATCCGTGATCAAGTATTCCGTATCGACGCCGGCGCGGCTAAGCGTTTCACGTAAAAAACGGCCATTATGTTCGTCGCCTACGCGCGCGAGCATGGCCGATTTTAATCCCTGAATGGCGGTACCGAAGGCGACGTTGCCGGAAGAGCCTCCAAGGTATTTAGAAAAACTGGCAACATCTTCCAGCCTTGAGCCAATTTGCTGGGCGTAGAGATCGACTGCCACCCGGCCAATACAGATGACATCGAGTCGCTTTACTGCTGCATTCATAGCTAGGGTTTCCTTTTGCATTTCTGCTGTACGGAAGAGTCGGGATGCCGACAGCGTCTCCGAAAACAGCCTGAGGGTTATTGGTTCCCCTTAGTTTGAGAAATAAATATTTCATTTGCAAACTAGTTCGAAATTAAAAAACCAAAAATGTGAGGGATCTACCACTATGCCGCGCTGAGCCTCATTCCGGGATGGATCTTGCGAGGCGGCGAAAAGGCGTCCCGGACGGCGTGTGTTATTTTCTTTATCTATGATTTTTAAGGAAATATAAACGATATGGCCTCATAAACCGCGCGTCCAGCCAAATGCGGGCTGTTAATGAAACGTGTGAAATGCACGGGTAAGCATTTTATCCATAAAACTGCCGCCTTTTGTCGGCCGCTAATCTGTTGGGGTAAAATGATCCGGCGCACTCTTGCCTCTCATCCTGGCCAACCATAACATCACCGCGCCCCCGCCTGTTTCTGATGGATTTCAGACTGCTGACAAACTGCGCCGCGAGGGCATGAATCGTGGGTAGCGTGCCGTAATGGACTGGGGGTATCTATATAACTTTTTGATATTACATGTTTTTAAAGATAGGGTAAGGCGTTAGCCATCATTCGGAAAAAATGTGCGTACCTTATCGAGGGCCGGTTTTTTCATGATGCTCAGATCTGTTTCTGACAGATTTGCTTTTCATTCCAGCCACCTGGCTTGCGCATGCTCATGGGGATGCTGTTTGTTGCCGCCTGAATACCGACTGAATGATTTTATGTATAGTTTGATCCCTCTCGCAAAATGAAATATTTCTTCTGTATTTATATTTAATGAAAAAAATGTTTGCCTATAATCCAACAGTATTCCTGTGACGTTAACGATTTCCCTGAGTCATTAATCGTATCACTGTACAGGCTGTACAGGGCAAACGCGCTAACCCACACAACAAATACTGAAATATAAGGATTAGGCAACATGGGCAGACTGAGACTGACAACGGCGCAGGCGCTGGTTAAGTTCCTGGATAATCAGTACCTGGACGTCGATGGTGAAGAGCATAAATTCGTGCAAGGTATCTTTGCTATCTTTGGCCACGGCAACGTTCTGGGGCTGGGACAGGCCCTGGAGCAAGATAGCGGTGAAATGCGGGTCTATCAGGGGCGTAACGAGCAAGGGATGGCGCATGCTGCGACGGGTTTTGCCAGACAGTCTTTACGCCGTCAGATTATTGCCTGCACCTCCTCCATCGGCCCCGGTGCGGCGAACATGATTACCGCCGCCGGCACCGCGACCGCCAACCGTATTCCTCTGTTATTGCTGCCCGGCGATGTGTTTGCCACTCGCCAGCCCGATCCGGTTTTACAGCAAATTGAACAGAGCCATGATCTGAGTATCAGCACCAACGACGCGTTTCGTGCGGTGAGCAAATACTGGGATCGCATTACCCGCCCGGAACAATTGATGAGCGCCTGCATCAACGCCATGCGCGTGCTGACCGACCCGGCGGAAACGGGCGCGGTGACTCTGTGCCTGCCGCAGGATGTTCAGGGTGAAGCCTGGGATTATCCCGCGTCTTTCTTTACCCGTCGTGTACACCGTCTCGACCGTCGCCCGGTTAGCGCCGTGCAGCTAGCGGACGCGGTTGCCGCAATTAAAGCCAGCCGTAAACCGCTGATTGTTTGCGGTGGCGGGGTGAAATATTCCGGCGCAGGCGAAGCGTTGATCCGTTTCGCCGAACGCTACGGTATCCCGTTTGCCGAAACCCAGGCCGGTAAAGGCACCGTTGTCTCTTCGCATCCGTTTAATGTGGGCGGCGTTGGCGAAACCGGGTGTCTGGCAGCCAACCTGCTGGCGAAAGAAGCGGATTTAGTTATCGGCCTCGGCACGCGGTTCAGCGACTTCACTACGTCGTCGAAATGGATTTTCCAGCATCCGGAAGTGCGTTTTCTCAATATTAACGTCAGCAATTTCGATGCCTGGAAACTGGACGGTATTCCAATGCTGGCCGATGCGCGTGAAGCCCTTACTGCCCTGGATGACGCCCTGTCCGGCGAAACCTGGCAGGCCGGGTGGGGCGAGCAGATTGAAAGCGTGCAGAGCCGTCAATTGAAAGAGACGCAGCGCGTTTATCAGGCGGTGTGGCAGGAAAAGTCTTTCGTACCGGAAATTGATGATCATCTGGATCGTGAGTCGGTGTATCGCGAATTCCGCCAGATAACCGATTCCACCCTGACACAAAGCAGCGTCCTCGGCGTGCTGAACGAAACCTTACCGGCCGACGCGGTGATTGTCGCGGCGGCGGGAAGTTTGCCGGGAGACCTGCAGCGCGTCTGGCGCAACCGGGCAACCAACACCTATCACGTGGAATACGGCTACTCCTGCATGGGTTATGAAGTCAGCGCCGCGCTGGGCGTTAAACTGGCTCAGCCCCAGAGCGAGGTTTACTCCCTGGTGGGTGACGGTTCGTTCATGATGCTGCATTCCGAACTGGTGACCTCCCTGCAGGAGCGCGCGAAGATCAACATCATACTGTTCGACAATATGGCCAATGGTTGCATCAACAACCTGCAGATAGGGCATGGTATGGACAGTTTTGGTACTGAGTTCCGCTTCCGTTGCGCGGAGACGGGCCAGCTTCAGGGGGGCCTGATGCCGGTGGATTTTGCTACTGTTGCTGCCGGCTATGGTTGTAAAACCTGGCGCGTGACGACGCTGGATGAACTGCGCCATGCGCTGGATGCCGCGCGTCGTGAGACGATCAGTACGCTGATCGATATAAAAGTGCTGCCGAAAACGATGGTGCATGGCTATGGAAGTTGGTGGAACGTAGGTGTCGCGCAGACAGCGCTGTCGGCACGGATCCGCGAGGTCGCCAAAATAATTAATGAAAAACGCGCTCAGGCGCGGGATTACTAAAACTGAACATAAACTCTGAACCCTAAAATTATCGGGAGAACACTCACTATGTCACTTAAATTAGGCGTTATCGGCGCAGGTGCCATTGGTAAAGAACATATCCGCCGTTGCACTCAGGTATTACAGGGCGCCACGGTCGTGGCAGTTTCAGATATCAATCAAGAGAACGCTCGCGCTGCGGTTGCATTGCCGGGCGTCACTGCGGAAATTTATGCTGATGGTCATGATGTGATTAAGGCCAGCGATGTTGACGCCATCCTGGTCACCTCATGGGACCCGACCCACGAAGAGTATACGCTGGCTGCTATTGCTGCCGGTAAGCCAGTCTTCTGTGAGAAGCCATTGGCGATGAGCGCGGAAGGCTGTCGCCGTATTGTCGATGCAGAAATGAAAGCGGGGCGCCGCCTGGTGCAGGTTGGTTTCATGCGCCCCTATGACGAAGGCTATCAGGCGTTAAAAAAAGTGATTGATGACGGCGATATCGGTGCGCCGCTGATGCTGCGCTGCGCGCACCGCAATCAGTCTGTAGGCGAGAACTATACCACCGATATGGCGATCACCAATACCCTGATCCACGAGCTGGACGTTTTGCGCTGGTTGTTGAACGACGACTATCGTTCGGTACAGGTACGCTTCCCGCGTTCCACGTCTTACGCCCATGCGGGGCTGAAGGATCCGCAGATCGTGTCGTTTGAAACCAGGAAAGGCACACTGATCGATGTTGAAGTGTTCGTGAATTGCCAGTACGGCTACGACATCCAGTGCGAGGTTATTGGTGAAACCGGCATTGCCCGTCTGCCTGAGCCGTCAGCGGTACAAATGCGTAAATCCGCTAACCTGTCGACCGCTATTCTGGTCGACTGGAAAGACCGCTTTATCAAAGCATATGACGTTGAACTGCAAGCTTTCATTAACGATGTTAAGGCTGGACAACTGAATGGCCCATCAGCATGGGATGGCTATGCGGCATCTGTTGCTGCCGACGCCTGTATCAAAGCGCAGGGGATCAGCGAACCGGTTACGATAGCGTTGCCTGAATGTCCCGAGTTCTATAAACGTTAAGCACATTTTTCTGGTGGGTAGATCTATTTACATAGGGATTTGGAAAATAGAAATCAGGTAACGGAAACATGTGAACTTATCGAGCATCAATTGCTGCGCTGGCAAGGCGCAGCGGCAGGAGCCCTACTATGAACAAAGATAATGTAAAACTGGCTATCGCCCCGATTGGCTGGACGAATGACGATATGCCGGATCTTGGCAGCGAGAATACTTTCCAGCAAACCGTCAGCGAAATGGCGCTGGCGGGTTTTACCGGTAGCGAAGTTGGCAGCAAATATCCACGCGATCCGGCGGTTCTCAAGCCGATGCTGGATATCCGCGGCATTCAGATTTGCAACGCCTGGTTTAGTACCTTTTTTGCCAACGGGCAGCGGGAAAAAACCATTGATGAATTTGTGAATCATATGAATTTTCTTCATGCCATGGGCGCGAAAGTAATCGGTTGTTCTGAGCAGAGCGGCAGTATCCAGGGGCTGGAAAAACCGATTCTTGGCAATGTGAAACCGTGTTTTAGCGAAGAAGAGTGGCAGCGGGTTGCGGAAGGTTACAACACCATCGGCCGTCTGGCGGCGGAAAAGGGTATGCAGGTTTGTCTCCATCATCATATGGGAACCGGTATCCAGACCACCGAAGAGATCGACAAGTTTATGTCGCTGGTAGATGACAAAGTCTTCCTGCTGTTCGACACCGGCCATGCCTGGTATTCCGAAGGCGGTGAGGAGCCGATGCTGGCGATTCTGAAAAAGTATTTGTCGCGGATTAACCATGTGCACCTGAAAGACGTGCGTCCGCCGGTGATTGAACAGGTGCGTCGTGAAGGGCTCTCTTTCCTTGATGGGGTGAAGAAAGGGACCTTTACGGTTCCGGGCGATGGGGTGATTGATTTCCGCCCGGTGTTCAAATTATTGGACGATCATGGTTATAAAGGCTGGATGGTGGTCGAGGCCGAGCAGGATCCGGCGCTGGCCAACCCATTCGAATATGCGGTAAAAGCACGTAAATACATCCGTGAAACGGCAGGAATCTAATCGTTGTTTCATTTCAGGCCACAGCGTGCTGTGGCCTGCTTTTTCTACTTTCCTCTCAGTGGAATAAAACTCCTGGGCACTCGCTCTCTCTCCAGTCATCAATATAGTACAGTTTTTCTTCTCGCAGCCAGTCTGAACGGCGGTATATGTCTCGCACCGAGCTCACCACAACTTTTAGAACAGAACGGTTATTTTGTGATCGAGATTAAAAAATACGCACTTCCGGCTTCCTTAGCATTTACCTTTTCTTTGCTGGCGGCATAGTATGATCGTTAAATAAAAGAACGAGGTTCTATAATATAGAACAAGATGATTCAGCAAGGGGATCTCATGCAGCAAACCATGCAGTTCTCAGGGATTATTCCGCCTGTTTCGACTATTTTTACCGCCGATGGTCAGTTCGATGAAGTGGGTACCGCCGCGTTGATTGATGACATGATTTTCGCTGGCGTTGACGGCCTGTTCATCCTCGGCAGCGGTGGGGAGTTCTCTCAGCTTAATGTCGATGAGCGTAAAACCATTGCCACCTTTGTCATTGGTTATGTGGATCGGCGGGTGCCGGTGTTGGTTGGCACCGGTGGCACTAACGCCCGGGAAGTCATCGAACTTAGTCAGCACGCACAGGAAGCGGGAGCCGACGGCATTGTGGTCATCAACCCCTATTACTGGAAAGTTTCTGAACACAATCTGATTCGTTATTTTCAGCAGGTGGCTGATTGCGTGACTCTGCCGGTGGTGCTGTATAACTTTCCGGCGTTAACAGGCCAGGATCTGCCTCCTGAGTTGGTAAAAACGCTGGTGGATTCGCGACGTAATATTGTTGGCATCAAAGACACTATCGATTCGGTGGCTCACCTGCGCAGCATGATCAAAACGGTCAAATCGGCGCACCCACACTTCTCGGTACTTTGTGGTTACGATGACCACCTATTTAACACTCTGCTGCTTGGCGGTGATGGGGCGATCTCTGCCAGCGTCAATTTTGCGCCGCAGATATCAGTGAAGCTGCTGCAGGCTTTCCGCGATGGCGATCTGGCGCAAGCGGCACACTATCATCAGACGCTGTTGCAAATCCCGCGAATTTATCAACTGGATACACCGTTCGTTAACGTGATTAAAGAGGCGATCGTCATGTGCGGTCGCCCGATTTCGACACACGTACTCCCCCCGGCCTCTCCGCTGGATGAAGTGCAAAAGATGCAGCTTAAAGCGCTGTTGCAACAGCTTAGACTCTGCTAAACCGGAATAATAAGATGGCGATAGAGAAGATATTCATTTCCCAGGATGATGCCTTTTATGCGGTCATCACTCATGCATCCGGACCACAGGGCGTGCTGCCACTGACGCCGCAAATGCTGATGGAATCGCCGAGCGGTAATCTGTTTGGCATGACGCAAAACGCCGGCATGGGCTGGGATACCAACAAGCTTACGGGGAAGGAGGTGTTGATTATTGGTACCCAAGGGGGAATTCGCGCCGGTGATGGTCGCCCGGTGGCGTTAGGTTATCATACCGGGCACTGGGAAATCGGCCTACAGATGCAGGCGGCGGCAAAAGAGATAACGCGCAATGGCGGCATTCCGTTCGCCGCTTTTGTCAGCGATCCGTGCGATGGACGATCTCAGGGTACCCATGGGATGTTCGACTCCTTGCCGTACCGCAACGACGCGGCGATTGTGTTTCGTCGTTTGATCCGTTCGTTGCCGACGCGTCGGGCGGTGATTGGTGTCGCCACCTGTGACAAAGGCCTACCGGCGACGATGATCGCGCTGGCGGCGATGCACGATCTACCGACCATTTTGGTACCCGGTGGGGCAACGCTGCCGCCAACCTTTGGCGAAGACGCTGGAAAGGTACAGACTATTGGCGCACGCTACGCCAACCATGAATTGTCGTTGCAGGAAGCCGCTGAACTCGGCTGTCGTGCCTGTGCCTCGCCGGGCGGCGGCTGCCAGTTCTTAGGCACAGCGGGTACCTCGCAGGTTGTGGCGGAAGCGCTCGGGCTGGCGCTGCCGCACTCGGCGTTGGCGCCATCAGGGCAGGAAGTGTGGCTGGAAATCTCGCGCCAGTCGGCACGAGCGGTAAGCGAACTGGATAATCTCGGCATCACCACTCGCGATATTTTGAGCGATAAAGCGATCGCAAACGCGATGGTAATCCATGCGGCGTTTGGCGGTTCGACCAATCTCCTGTTGCACATTCCCGCTATTGCTCATGCTGCAGGCTGCACGATTCCTGACGTTGAACAGTGGACACGTATAAATCGAAAAGTTCCGCGTCTGGTCAGCGTGCTACCGAATGGACCGGACTACCACCCGACGGTACGCGCTTTTCTCGCCGGTGGAGTGCCGGAAGTGATGCTGCATTTGCGAGGTCTGGGCCTACTGCATCTGGATGCGATGACAGTGACTGGTCAGACGGTGGGTGAAAATCTTGACTGGTGGCAAGCTTCCGAACGACGTGTGAAATTTCGCCAGTGTCTGCGCGATCAGGATGGAGTCGATCCGAATGATGTGATCCTCCCCCCGACCCGTGCAAGGGCTAAAGGACTTACCTCGACGGTTGCCTTCCCTGTTGGCAATATTGCTCCGGAAGGAGCGGTGATCAAAGCCACGGCGATCGATCCGACTGTGGTGGATGAGGATGGTGTGTATCGTCATACCGGGCCTGCGAGGATATTTGTTTCTGAAGCGCTGGCGATCAAAGCGATCAAAAACGGCGAGATCGAACAGGGAGACATTATGGTAGTGATTGGTGGTGGGCCGTCCGGCACTGGCATGGAAGAGACCTACCAGCTTACCTCGGCGTTGAAGCACATCTCATGGGGAAAAACGGTATCCTTGATTACCGATGCCCGTTTCTCCGGGGTTTCGACCGGTGCCTGTTTTGGTCATGTCGCTCCGGAGGCGCTGGCGGGCGGGCCGATCGGTAAACTGCGCGATGACGACATTATTGAGATTGTAGTCGATCGTTTTGCTTTAACCGGCAGCGTTAATTTCATCGGCACAGTGGAAAAGCGATTGACGGTGGAAGAGGGGGGGATGGAATTAGCGGCGAGACCTCTCCATCCTGACCTGCATGCTCATGACTGTTTACCCGACGATACTCGCCTGTGGGCGGCTTTGCAGTCGATTAGCGGTGGTACATGGAAAGGCTGCATATATGATACTGATAAAATTATTGAGGTGATTAACGCCGGTAAAAAAGCCCTTGGACTTTAAATAAATTTAAGTTTTTCTCGCTTGTGTGAAATATTTCGCGGGCCGTTTTTTTATGTCTTAAATAAGCCAAATTCCATTTTCTTATATGTTTGTAATTAGCTAAAAATAAAAGATAAAAATATTTTTTATTTGTGTTTAATGTCGATGGAAATCACAAAAACTAAATAACATAATTCATAAGTAAAAAATGACCATTGCCGTAAAAAGGAACAACTCCGTACACTGAAATAACACGAAAACGTGAATTAAGCACACGTATCATGGGTGTATTCCTGATTCTTCAGCGGCTATTTATTGCTTTTTTCAGGTCCCTGACGTTTGCACGATATCCACTCTCTGGATCGGGGATAAATATGCAATTAACTATGAAAGATAAAATCGGGTACGGGCTGGGCGATACTGCCTGCGGGTTTGTCTGGCAGGCAACGATGTTTCTGCTGGCTTATTTTTACACCGACGTATTCGGCCTGTCCGCCGGCATTATGGGTACGCTGTTTTTAATTTCCCGCGTTCTGGATGCCGTCACCGATCCGCTGATGGGACTGCTGGTGGACCGTACCCGTACTCGCCACGGTCAGTTTCGTCCGTTTCTGCTGTGGGGGGCGATTCCATTTGGGGTCGTCTGTATGCTCACCTTCTACACGCCGGATTTTTCTGCGCAGGGGAAAATTATTTATGCCTGCGTGACCTATATTCTGCTGACGCTGGTTTATACCTTCGTCAACGTGCCCTACTGCGCGATGCCGGGAGTAATTACCGCCGATCCAAAAGAGCGCCATGCGTTACAGTCGTGGCGTTTTTTCCTTGCGGCGGCAGGTTCGCTGGCGATCAGCGGCATAGCGCTGCCGTTGGTGAATATTATCGGTAAAGGTAACGAACAGGTCGGTTATTTTGGCGCGATGTGTGTGCTGGGACTGGTCGGCGTGGTACTGCTTTACGTCTGCTTTTTTACCACCAAAGAGCGTTACACCTTTGAGGTACAGCCAGGGTCGTCGGTGGCGAAAGATCTCAAGTTGCTGTTCGGTAACACCCAATGGCGAATTATGTGTACCTTCAAAATGATGGCGACTTGCTCCAACGTTGTGCGCGGTGGGGCAACGTTATACTTCGTGAAATATGTGATGGATCATCCAGAAATGGCGATGCAGTTCCTGCTTTATGGCAGCATCGCTACTATGTTCGGTTCGCTGGCCTCGTCACGCCTGTTGGGCCGCTTTGACCGGGTAAAGGCTTTTAAAGCGATTATCGTCGTCTATTCGCTGATAAGCCTGCTTATTTTCGTTACTCCTGCTGAGTACATTGCGCTGATTTTCGCTCTCAATATTGTTTTCCTGTTCATCTTTAACACCACTACGCCACTGCAGTGGCTGATGGCTTCCGATGTGGTCGACTATGAAGAGAGTCGTAGCGGGCGGCGTCTCGATGGTCTGGTGTTCTCTACTTACCTGTTCAGTCTGAAAATTGGCCTGGCTATTGGCGGCGCGGTGGTGGGCTGGATTCTGGCATATGTGAACTACTCCGCGAGCAGCAGCGTACAGCCGGTGGAGGTTTTAACCACCATTAAAATCCTGTTCTGCGTGGTGCCTGTGGTGCTCTACGTTGGCATGTTCATCATGCTTTCATTTTATAAATTGACCAATGCCCGCGTTGAAGCCATCAGCCAGCAATTACGTAAGCATCGTGAGGAGCCGAAAGAGGCTATTTCTGCCGCGACCACTGCGACGTCAAATTAATGAGGAGGCAATATGTACACCATTACTAACCCTATTCTGACCGGGTTTAACCCGGACCCATCGCTGTGTCGCCAGAATGAGGATTATTACATCGCAACCTCCACCTTCGAGTGGTTTCCG
Organism: Klebsiella indica; assembly: GCF_005860775.1. Taxonomy (GTDB): domain Bacteria; phylum Pseudomonadota; class Gammaproteobacteria; order Enterobacterales; family Enterobacteriaceae; genus Klebsiella; species Klebsiella indica. The sequence continues at coordinate 35,931 of NZ_VCHQ01000019.1, read as the reverse complement.
GGGGTACGCATTTATCACTCGCGGGATTTGAAAAACTGGTCGCTGGTGAGCGCACCGCTGGATCGCGTGTCGATGCTGGATATGAAAGGCAACCCTGATTCCGGCGGCATTTGGGCACCATGCCTGAGCTATGCCGACGGGTTGTTCTGGCTACTGTATACTGATGTGAAAATCGTCGATTCGCCATGGAAAAATGGTCGTAACTATCTGGTGACCGCACCATCGATTGAAGGGCCGTGGAGCGAGCCCGTTGCGATGGGCAACGGCGGCTTCGACCCATCGCTGTTTCATGATAGCGATGGTCGAAAATACTATATTTACCGACCATGGGGGCCGCGTCACCACAGCGATCCGCACTGTACCATCGTGCTACAGGAGTATTTTCCGCAAACCCGGACCCTGTCTAAAACGCGCAAAACTTTGTTTACCGGTACGGCGCTGCGTTATACCGAAGGGGCGCACCTTTATCGCAAGGATGGCTGGTATTATCTGCTGGTCGCTGAGGGAGGTACCAGTTACGAACACGCGGTGGTTGTGCTCAGGGCGAAAAATATTGACGGGCCGTACGAACTGCACCCGGACGGGACAATGATGACCAGTTGGCATCTGCCGGAGAACCCGTTACAGAAAAGCGGCCACGGATCGCTGCTGGAGACGCATACTGGCGAGTGGTATATGGCCTATCTTACTAGTCGTCCGAAGCGTTTACCCGGCGTGCCGCTGCTGGCCTCAGGCGGTCGTGGTTACTGTTCACTGGGACGAGAAACCGGAATTGTGCGCATCGCCTGGCATGACGGTTGGCCGTCCGTGGAAGGAGGAAAACACGCCCAATTGACCGTGCCGGGGCCGCAAATGGTTGAAAGTCGTGCGGCTGCGGTGGTGAACTGGCGAGATGACTTCAATGGCCCGACACTCAATCCAGAGTTGCAAACTCTGCGTATTCCGTTTGATGACACGCTGGGCTCCCTCAGCGTGCGGCCGGGATTTTTACGTCTGTACGGTAATGACTCGCTCAACTCTACCTTTATCCAGTCCACGGTGGCGCGGCGCTGGCAGCATTTCGCCTTTCGCGCCGAAACACGGATGGAGTTCGCCCCGGAAAACTTCCAGCAGAGCGCCGGATTAACCTGTTATTACAACAGCAAAAACTGGAGCTACTGTTTTGTTGACTATGAAGAAGGGAAGGGGAGAACTATTAAAGTATTGCAACTTGACCATAACGTACCGTCGTGGCCGCTGCACGAACAACCCATTGCAGTGCCGGACGAGACGCGGAGCGTGTGGCTGAGGGTTGACGTTGACCATCTTATCTATCGCTACAGCTACTCGTTTGACGGTGAGCAATGGCAAACTGTGCCGGTGGAATATGCAGCCTGGAAGTTGTCGGATGATTACATCGGCGGACGCGGATTCTTTACCGGTGCTTTTGTTGGCTTGCACTGCGAGGATATTAGCGGTGATGGTTGCTACGCTGATTTTGACTACTTCAGTTACCAACCGGTCATCGAGTAAATCCTCAGGCCGGGTAGCCCAGCGCTTTCGACAACTGGCGCCCGGCCTCTTCCAGCAATCCGCGGTAGCGGGCCAGCTCGTCGTCATCGACACGGGAGGTTAACGTTGACAGGCTCAGCGCTGCAATAACGCGAGATTCATGGTTCCACACCGGCACTGCTACGCAGCGTACGTCTTGTTCATTCTCTTCGCAATCCAGCGCATAACCCTGGACGCGGGTTTGTGCCAGCGTCGCCAACAGATCTTCGCGGCAGGTAATTGTTGCTGGAGTGAACGATGTGTACTGATAGCCTTCCAGCAGAGTATTCAGCTCTGTCTCGCTTAGCCAGGCAATCAATATCTTGCCGATAGCCGTCGCATGGATCGGTAAACGACGACCGATACGTGAGTAGGCAATGGCGGCAAGCCTGCCTTCAATTTTCTCGATATAAACGCCTTCGCGTCCGTCAAGAATACCAAGATGGGTGGTCTGTCCGGTGCGTTGCGAGAGTTCCGTCAGCCAGCGTTTCGCCTTCTGACGAATGTCTATGCTGCTTACCACAAAGTTGCCGCGCTCTACTAGCTTCATGCCCAGGCGGTATTTGTCGTTTTCCGGGTTCTGGTCGATATAGCCGTATAACTGTAAAGTTTTGAGTAGCGAATGGAGGGTGCTTTTACTCAGGCCCATCTGTTTGCTGATGTCGGTGATTTTGAGTTCCGTAGCCTGTTCATTAAACAGATCGAGGATCGTCAGTGCACGTTCAACAGACTGAATAATAGGCATAATGCATGACCGCTCACGCTGGGGGGGAGGGAAGATGAAAAAGTACCTTTTTTACGTTGAAAAATCAAACGGCTGGGGCAGAAAGGACGAGTGATATCATCTTGTACTGGCCTGTAGCACCAGTCAGCGAGGTACGATCGGGGAGATTCACGGCGGCGAGTAACCTCCCAATTCACGCCGTGACTGAACGCGCTCCCCACCTCATCGCGGTGTACCGTCTGAGGAGAAAATGCTTACTTCACTTCCGCCAGGGCAGTCTTATCCACGTAGGGTTTCATCAGCGCGTCGGCCTCTTTCTGTGCCGCCTGTGCTGCGGCTTCCGGGGTGACTTTAGCATCGTTCACCACCGCGGCCAGCTGGTTTTCCATCGCTTTACGCACGGCGACGGTCTCCCAGGTGGCGTACCACGGATGCGCATACTTCAACTGCTCAAGAGCGATCGCCGCGCGCGGATCCTGCTGCAAATAGGCCTTCATTTCGGGCGTATCGTAGGCGGCTTTACGCGGTGAGAAATAGCCAGTAAAGCGGCTCCAGGCCCCGTTAACCTGCGGGCTGACCAGATACATCAGGAACTGATACGCGGCTTTTTTCTGCGCGTCGTCGATCCCCTTAAAGCTCACAAGGCTGGCGCCGCCGATCGGCACCGCGCGCTGTTCTTTGGCCGGCAGCATCGCCACGCCGAGCTCAAAATCTTTGCTGTTCTCGCGCATAAAACCCAGCGCGCCGGTGCTGAGCATCGCCATTCCGACTTTACCGGAGAAGAAACTGGCGCTGATCTGTTTCGAGTTCAGCACGCCGGAGGGCATCACTTTGTCTTTATAAATCAGGTTCTGCCAGAAGCGCAGGGCACCGATAGTGGTCGGCGTGTTGTAATACACTTCGCCCGGATAATCCTCGTTAAAGTATTGTCCGCCGTTGGCCCGCACCAGCGCTGAGAAGATCCAGCCGCCGTAATCATCGTTAGTTGACGGCAGCATGATCCCCCATTGCCCTTTACTCGCGTCGGTCAGCTTTTTGGCGTCCGCCAGCAGCTCGGCCCAGGTCTGGGGCGGCTGTTTGATCCCGGCCTGATCGAACATGGTTTTGTTGTAGTAAAGGATTGGCGTCGAATTATGGAACGGGATCGCATAGGTGGTGCCCATCACCTGGGCATTTTTACGCATTGCCGGCCAGAACGCCTGCTGCAAAAAATCCCCCGCTTTTTGATTGCCATAACGGAACAGTTCGTCCATCGGCAGGATCTCATCTTTTAGCGCCAGATCGGTGGTGAAGTTAGCGGACATAATTACCAGCGCGGGCGGTTGTCCGGCCTTTTGCGCCGATTCGGCTTTGATTTTGGTGGTATCGTAGTTGCCGGTAAAGATTCCGCGCACTTCGACATCCTGCTGCGACTCGTTGAAGGCCTTAATGATGCGGGTCATCTCCATGGTCAGCTTGCCATCCACCGGCGCCGGAAACATGAAGTCAATTTTCTCTTTTGCCAGCGCCACGCCGCTGAGAGCGAGGCTTAGCCCAACCGCAAGAGCCGTGAGAGGTTTAAACATGATTAATCTCCTGGAGTAAGCGCCTGATGCACAGGCGTTAAATTATGCTGTTTCTCAGCATGAAAAAGATGAATATCGTCGGGCGAAAAGCCGAGAAGCAGGGTGTCGCCTTTCTCCGGCACCGCTCCGCGATGGCGACGGCTAAAGCGTAAGGTGCCGATAGGGGTGCTGACGTGGAGCAGATAATCGGCTCCCATCAGTTCTCGTTGCAGCACGGTGGCGGGCAGGCGCAGATGGCTCTCTTCCACGCGATCGCTGATATGTTCCGGACGAATACCTAACCAGACGCGGGATTCTTCCCGGTAGCCCGGCGGTAGCGGGTGACGTTGTTCGCCAAGGAGTACCTGACCGTCGGCGCAGGGCAGCGACAGCAGATTCATCGCCGGGGAGCCGATAAAACCGGCGACAAACAAATTGGCCGGATTCGCGTAGAGATACTCCGGGCGTCCGACCTGCTGTACGTGACCGCCGTTCATCACCACAATACGGTCAGCCATCGACATCGCTTCCGTCTGGTCATGGGTGACGTAGATGGTGCTGATGTTGAGCTGCTGGTGGAGGTCCATAATGCTGTCGCGTACTTCGCTGCGCAGGCGGGCATCAAGGTTGGAGAGCGGCTCATCCATCAGGAACAGGCGCGGGTTGCGCACAATTGCCCGCGCCATCGCCACCCGCTGCCGCTGACCGCCGGAAAGCTTCGCCGGTTTGCGGTCCAGCAGGTTTTCCAGTTGCAGCATCTGCGCCACTTTCTCCACCCGCGGCTGCCAGCTGGTTTTATCCTCTTTTCTCACCTTCATGCCGAAGGTGATGTTGTCGCGCACCGACAGATGTGGAAACAGAGCATAGTTCTGGAAAATCATCGCAAAATTACGCTCTCTGGGCGACATTTCGCTGATGTTCTCATCATATAGCCAGATTTCCCCCGCGCTGACCGGCTCCAGCCCGGCGATCAGGCGCAGCAGGGTGCTTTTGCCGCAGCCGGACGGGCCGACCAGCACCACGAATTCACCGTCGTGAATATCCAGCGACAGGGCGCTGAGGGCCGGTTTACCGTCAAATTGTTTACTGATGTTTTGCAGACTAAGCATGGTGATTAGCGATCTTCCGTTGGGCAACTGATATGTTCGTCGTACATCCACGGCCCGGCGTAATGAGTCAGCGGATGTTGATAGCTCACCCACCGATCGCCCACCTGGCGATGCATCAGGCATGACGCGGGGGAGAGGTCGTAATACGGGCGCGTATCTTCGTGAAAATAGGGGACCTGGTGGACGGTTCCCGGAATGGTGGAGATGATGGCCTGGCGATATTGAGTCATGGTCAGACTGTGGTTATGGCCGCAAAAAATGCGCGTCAGCGACGGGAAACGTTCAACCAGCGCCAGCAGACGGTGGCCGTTCTCGCAGGCGATGGGGTCCATCTGCGCGTTGCCCAGCGGCAGCGGCGGATGATGCATAAACACCGTTGCTGGTTTGTCGCCGCCATCAAATAGCTGCGCTTCCAGCCATTTGATGGTGTCGTCCGTTAGCCAGCCTTTCGACGTCCCCGTCCGGCTGGAGTCGATAAACAGCAGGCGAGTGGCAAAATCGTCTACCGCATAATGCATATTTTGCGCATCGTTACCGAGCAGCGGACACAGGGGATGCAGATATTCCAGAAACAGTTCTTTATCGTCGTGGTTGCCGGGAATGAGATAGCGTGGATAGTTGAGGTTGCCGAGGATCTGTCGGGCGACCTGATACTCTTCCGGGCGACCGCAGTTGACGATATCTCCGCTTACCACCACCGCGTCAGGGCGCTCCTGCAGGGCATTAAGCTGGGAGACCACATCGGCGTTGGCGGCGTTGACATCAATAAAACCGTATAGCTTCCGGCCGTGGCTGCGGAAATGGGTATCGGAAATTTGCGCGAGCAGCATGAATAACTCCTTATTTGATCCCGGCGAAACCGAAGCTTCGCAGGAACTGTTTCTGGAAAAGAATGAACGCCAGCATCAGCGGCAGGCAGACCATTAGCGTTCCGGCGCCGATGGTGCCCCACTGGCCGCCGGATTCCGCGCCCATGGCGAAGGAGACCAGCCCCACGGTCAGTACCTGTTTATCCGGGTCGTTAAGCATCATCAGCGGCCACAGATACTCGTTCCAGTGGTAGGTAATGCTGACGGTGGCGAAGGCCAGCACCGAAGGCCATGACATCGGCAGCAGCACGCGGAACAGCACCTGCCACCAGCGACAACCCTCCATCAGCGCCGCCTCTTCCAGCTCTTTGGGGATGGCGAGAAATGCCTGACGCATCAGGAACACGCCGAACGCCGAGGTGAAATAGGGCATCATCACCCCGGTGAGAGTATTGAGCAGGCCGAAGGTTTTCAGGGTCAGCATGTTCGGCACCATCATCACTACCGGCATGATCATCAACTGCACGAGGAACAGCAGAAACAGCGTCTTTTTGCCGCGGAACTCGTGGCAGGCGAAGACGTATCCGGCGGTGGTGATGGTCAACAGCTGTACGCAAAAGGTGCCGAAGGCGAAGATAATGGTGTTGGCATAGAGGTTCAGCCAGTCGGCGCTGGCCCAGGCATCGCGAAAGTTATCCAGCGTCAGCGGCAGTCTGGGCAGCAGGGATGCCATATCTTCGCCGAAGGTTGTGGCGCTGAACGAGGTCGCCAGCATCCACAAAAACGGGCTTATCCACAGCAGCGCCAGGCAGCACATTAATACCGTCACGGTAAAGGGCTGCGAGCGGCGCAGGCGCAGCCACAGCGGGCGCGATGCGCGCTGCGAACGTAGTACCAGCGGTGAGATTTCAGCGCTCATAATGCGCTCCTTTCTCCAGCAGTTTGAGGTTAATCAGCGAGAAGGCGAACAGCCCGGCCAGGGTCAGGAAAGTGGCGGCGGAGGCTTTACCTAAATCGTGGGTGTCCCAGGCGAGGTTCTGAATGTAGTAAAGCAGTACGGTAGTGGCGTTATCCGGACCGCCACGGGTCATCACCGCTACGTGGTCAATCTGGGTAATGGAATAAATCAGCGCCGTGGTGATCACGAAGCTGAGCGTCGGGCGCAACAGCGGCAGAGTGACGTTAAAAAAGACCTGCGTGCGGGTGGCCCCTTCCATAAGCGCCGCCTCGCGGGTTGACGCCGGGATGCTTTGCAGTCCGGCAAGGAAAAACAGCATGTAGTAACCGGCGAACTTCCACACGCCAATGAGCGCCAGCGCCAGTAGCGCACTGTTGCTGCGTCCCAGCCAGTTGTTGTTCATCGGGCCGAACAGCTTCGCGAGGTAATGGTCCAGCAGTCCGAGACCGGGCATAAAGATAAACAGCCACAGCGCGGCGGCGCTGACCATCGGGATAATCATCGGGAAAAAGAACGCGGTGCGCAGCCAGCGATTCACGCGGTGATTTTCGGCCAGAGCGACCGCCAGCAGCAGGGCGAGAGTGACGCCCGGCACCACCGTCAGCAGGATATAGAGCAGATTATTAACCAGCGACTGCCAGAAGACGTCATCGGCAAACAGGCGGGCGAAGTTTTCCAGTCCGACATACTGGCCGCCATCGCTGGCCATTCGGGTATCGAACAGGCTGTCATACACCGAACGCCCCAGCGGCAACCAGGTAAACAGTAATAAAAATAGCAGGGAAGGCGACAGTATCATCCAGGGGAGCCAGTATTTTCTCATGGCGGCAGATGTCTCGTGCAGGCGTTTGTAGAAGCCCGGATTGTGAAAAGGAATGACTGCAAAGGTATGGCAGTGAGATGACGGTTTAATGAACGAATCAGATATGCCGGGCAGAGGGGCAGCCCGGCATGGGGATTAGCGTATCGCCTAAATTATTTGCCTCCAGGCAACCTGCGCATTGCCTGAAGCATAGACGGGAGCGTCAGAAATCGGCTTTTAGCACCACACGATAGCGGGCCTTGCCCTCGCGAACGTGCTTCAGCGCGTCGTTGATTTGCGACATCGGGAACAGCTCAGTGGTCGGCGCGACTTTGCTACGCCCGGCAAATTTCATCAGCTTGCGCAGCTCAGACGGGTTGCCGGTGGCTGAGCCGGAGATGCTGCGGTCGCCGCCAATCAGGGTAAAGGCGGAGACCGGGAACGGCTTCATCACCACGCCGACGGTATGGAAGTTGCCGCCGTAAGCCAGCGCGGCAAAGTACGGTTGCCAGTCGAGGTCGACGGCGACGGTGTTGATGATCAGGTCGAACTGACCGGCGAGCGCTTTTAAGGCGTCAGGATCGCGGCTGTTGACCACGCGATCGGCCCCCATCGCCAGCACTTCCGGCTCTTTGGCCGGGTTTGAGCTAAAGGCGGTGACTTCCGCCCCCATCGCACGCAGCAGCTTGATGGCGATATGACCGAGGCCGCCAATGCCGATGACGCCGACGCGGCTGTTTGCCGTGACGTGATGCATCAGCAGCGGTTTGAAGACGGTGATGCCGCCGCAGAGCATCGGCCCGGCGGATTCGATATCGATGTTTTCCGGCAGCGGGATCACCCATTGCCAGTCGGCGCGTAGCTTATCGGCAAAGCCGCCGCGGTTGGTGATGGTTGGTACCGTTCCTTCCAGGCAGTTAATCTGATTGCCGCTGATACAGGCATCACAGTGCCCGCAGCTGCGCGCCGTCCAGCCGATGCCTACCTTCTGGCCGATTTTCAGTCCTTTATCCTGCGCCGCGTTGCCCAGCGCAGCCACGCGACCAATCACCTCGTGACCGGCTACCAGCGGATAGCTCGACATACCCCATTCGTTGTCGATCATCGACAGGTCGGAGTGGCAGATGCCGCAGTATTCCACCTGTACTTCGACATCTTCCGGCTTGAGATCGCCGGCATCGTACTCCCACAGCGACAGATCGGCCCCCGCTTCTTTGGCGGCGTAACTTTTAATTTTGCTCATCACAGTTTCCTTGGGTTTGGCGTGGTTAAGAAGGAAGTGTAGAGCATACGGCGGGCGGGTGCTGAAAGAAGGTGGAGCAGGAGAATGGGAAAACGGGCGCTTAAAGAAGCTAAGGCACTGAACAGATGAAAAATTCATCACTTGATGGCTGGAGGACGTAACGTTGCTTGCATGGCAGCGTATGACAGGTATAATCCACAACGTTTCCGCATCCCCTTCAGTGCCGAAGTGGCGAAATCGGTAGACGCAGTTGATTCAAAATCAACCGTAGAAATACGTGCCGGTTCGAGTCCGGCCTTCGGCACCATTAACACTTCTTTTGACGTTCCTTGAAGTCTACAATTCTAGAAAAAATCCTTAAAAACAAGCAAGTTAACGTATTTCATGGTCTTTGTTAGTCTCTTGTGGTCTACCCTCTTTTGGGGGCATAATCGGGGGCATGTCAATTCGATCAGGATTTGTGCCCCCAAAATGAAACTCAACGCTCGCCAGATAGAGACCGCAAAGCCGAAAGAGAAAGCCTATAAAATGGCTGATGGAGGCGGCTTGTATCTTGAAGTCTCCCCTAAAGGTTCCAAATACTGGCGCATGAAATATCGTCGCCCATCTGACAAAAAGGAAGATCGGCTCGCTTTTGGTGTATACCCGACGATCACTTTGGCTGAGGCTCGGGGTAAGCGCGATGCAGCAAAGAAATTGTTGTCTCAGGGCATTGACCCCAAAGCTGAGCAAAAGGGGGCACAAGCTGAAATTGAGGGGGCATATTTATTTGAAACTATCGCAAGGCAATGGCACGCAAGTAACCTAACCTGGAGCGAAGATCATAGCCGTCGCGTTCTGCTGACGCTTGAGCAGTATATTTTCCCCTCGATAGGTCAAATCGACGCCAGAACGTTGAGAACCAGCCAGCTTCTCAATCCGATCAAAGCTGTCGATACGGCAGGTAAACATGATGTTGCGCAGCGACTGATGCAGCGCGTAACCGCAATTATGCGTTTCGGTGTGCAGAATGACCTTCTTGAATCAAATCCTGCCAGTGATATGGCTGGAGCGCTTTTAAGCGTTAAGGCAACTCATCACCCAGCGCTACCCCCAAAAAGAATCCCTGAGTTTCTTGAAAGACTATCACGCTATAAAGGGCGACTAATGACACGCCTTGCCGTTGAATTAACGCTGCTCACATTTATTCGTTCAAGTGAGATGCGTTTTGCTCGCTGGAGTGAGGTTAACTTTGAACGAAGCGAGTGGACGATACCCGGAATTCGTAAGCCTATTCCCGGCGTAAAACACTCTGAGCGTGGGATGAAGATGAAAACTGAACATATTGTTCCGCTTAGCAAACAGGCATTCGATATTTTTAAACGTTTATATGCCTTGAGCGGCAAAGGGGAGGTTATATTTCCCAGCGATCATGACCCTAAAAAAGTAATGAGTGAAAATACAGTAAATAGCGCCTTGCGTGTAATGGGATATGATACGAAAACAGAAGTATGTGGGCATGGATTTAGAACTATGGCGCGTGGTGCACTAAGTGAGTCGAAACTATGGAATGATGATGCCATTGAAAGACAGTTAAGCCACGTTGAACGAAAAAACGTGAAAGGTTCATATATGCACACTTCGGAATATCTTGAAGAAAGAAGATTAATGCTGCAATGGTGGGCTGATTACATTGATGCCAACAAGAATTTTGCTATTACACCATATGATTTTGCGCGCGTTCACGGGAAATAGTTTAAGTAATATCTTTAATTTTTAAAATGCTGAATAGTTATGGGAGATGTGAATGATGGATAACGTGAATACAGACGATAAATATTTTTATTTTAAACGATTAACTTACCTTATGCCGCATGAAGTTGCATTGGTAATGTACGGATTTGATTATGATGTTAGCGAGAAGGATTTATCTTCTGAGCAGTTAAAGGATGTTCACAAGCTAAGGTCTGCTATAACAAGAAATATACAGCTATTTGACGAATATAAAAATGTTAGTGCTAAAAAAAGAATAGAAGCCAATTTGGTATTAACGGCGGCATACATCTTTCAAAGGGAAGATGTTGTACCTTTAGAGGTTAAAGAAAGAATAAATATCGCTGTGCAACAGGTAGTAAAATATAAAGATTGGGCTAATATCTTAATTACATTAGGTGGTAATGAGTTATATGAGGTTGGGAAAAGGCTCAGAAATAATAGCAGAGGACAATACCGTAAAGAGGATGAAGACAATAACAATTGGAAGTTGATTGCATTGTTAATAGAGCTATTGAGTAAATATGGAAAAGCAAGCTATACGGATTTAAGCGTGATCTACAATGATATTCTCTCATTATGCCAAGAACGTAACATATCCCTAGAGGGAATAAAACAAGCAACTTTTTATAAGAAAGTAAAAATTGCGAGAGATATTATTAAGTATGGCAAATAAATTATTTATTAGATTAATTGTTCTGTTCAATACTTCTGCTTAAGTATAGGGGGATATAAAGGGTGATAACGGGTGGTAAGGGGGCTAATAGAACTTTATAAGCCTCTATAAATCACTATAAGCCTCTCAGGAGGTGTGAGTAAAGAGGTTTGTTTTTAAAAGGATGAATCGATAACTATTTGATTTTTAGAAATAAAATATTTGTTTAGTGCTTTGTTTTCATTGCTTTATCTGAAAATTCAATTCCATTGCGTTTCAATAGAATTCAACATTTTTCAATAGAATTATATATCCTTTCAATAGATTCCATTATCGCTAGAATCCGTTATTCCCTGCGTTTACAGTCATTGTGTACTTGAGAAGAACACAAGGAATCAGCATGGAATATACGAACAATCAAGATATTTATCAGACCCTTATATCCACAAAAGAAGTTTTACGTCGTTTGCAACGTAGCAAAGCCTGGCTATATAAGCAGCTTTCTAAGAATGCTTTCCCACGCCCGGTTAAAATTGGAACCCGCGCAATTTCATTTATTGAAAGCGAAGTCGATCACTGGATTAAAGAGCAAATATCTGCATCACGTGGTGGCAGGTATGAGCAGCGCTAATGAAAAAGCCCGCCAGCAAGAACTGACGGGCTTGGGAAGTAACTCCCCAGATGGTTTTCACTTGAGCCGGAAAACCTTACATGAAGTGCAACTAAACCGAGATCATTATGACATACGCTAAAAATAATAGGAAATACCGTTTGACAACCTCGCCCGATGGATCGCAGAATCCAGACGTTGCCCCTCAATGGGTAACCGGGCGTAGGAACCCGTGTATGTTATCGGCGACGACAGACGCGCCATGCGTCTTTTTTTACGTCGCAATCAACGCCACAGAGCGCCAGATTATGGCGTGGTGCGTTCACTCCGGGCACGTCAGCGCCGGGCATGAACAGGTAACGCATCACTCCGCCATGTCAATGGTAGCTCAGGCGGGGCAGCTTTCGGGCTGGCCGGTCTCCGATAACGCCGGTATTCCTACCCCCGTCTGGGCTATCGCCATTAGTGAGCGTAGGAACTCCGGCGATAGCAACGATTATGCTGTTATCGGAGGTTGCCTTATGGCTACTACCCCAGTTCACTCACATCCTCAGTTTGTCTGGCTTTTTCTCGCTGTACGCCGTTCTGACGTATCGGCTAAACCCCACCGCGAGGAAGTTACCGCCCCTGATTTCATGAGCGCACGACGCACCATAGCGCGTGATTTTGTTGCCTCCTTTGCTGGCCGTCTGCCGGTTCGTGAGGTGGCTCATGTATAAAATCCTTATCACCCATATAAACCACGAGCTTCACCAGGTGCGGGAATGGACTTATCACCGCAAGTATAAAACCTGTCAGGCGGCCAATCGCGCGGCGAGAGAATTAACCTATGTATGCAAGCCGGATGGCTTTAACGCGATTTCAGAGACAACGGCCAGCGTTGTGAAAATTTCGGGGGTGGCGCATGTATAAGCTCATTATCACTCTGATTAATTATCAGACCGGCGACCAACGAAATCTGGTCAATAACTGGCGTTATACAACCAGTGATGAAGCCTGGATTGATGCAAATAAAATGGCCTATGTTCGTAAAGGCGATGACGGCAAGACCACGCACGAATGCAGGGTTAAAGTTGTGGGGGTGAGTCATGTATGAGATTCATGTAAAAGCCAGGAATGTAATTACCGGAAAAATAAATTTTTACCGTCATGCAAAAAAATATAATTCGCCGGGTAAAGCGCTCAAAACAGCCAGAAGGCTTGTTGATGGCATTACCTTTAATGGATGTCATTTAGACGATAACGAATATACGGTGACGGTTGGGAAGGTGAAACATGGCTAACATTTTTTGCGGCAAAGTAACACGTAATAAAACATATCTGGTTTCCGGTTATGCGGTGACGCGTAAAGGTTATACGCGCAGCGCACAGGTGACGGTTGAGGCGCTTAGTCGCGATGATGCAATAATCCGGGCTACGGCTCAGTTATGCTGGGAGGGGTTAAAGTACTTTAAGGCTCTCAGGGTGCTGGAGATAACCACGCCATTAATCAGCAAACTGCACTGATAATCCGTTAAACAAATTTATGTTTTATATGACCGTTACTGGTCAGGGGGTTTTATGTCTCAGAATCACATCAATGAAAATGAAATCGTCTCTCAGGATGCGAACTTGTGGAACAGAGATTATTCGTGGTTATTTTCCGAAGAAAGTTATTACCGGTTGGATGATGTTATAAATATTTCAAGATTGCTCGAAGACTTACTTGATTCTAAAGCCGAAATGAAGCGCGAGACTAACGTTCCTGCCAATCAGATGGGTAGCCTTTTCAAGGTGATGATTAAAGAACTTGATGCAATAAAATCAGAGCTTTCTGGGGGTAAAGGAATATATTCGCGAGGTGAGGTTGATCTGGGTTTAAGTGCCGTCAGGTTATTCGGCGTGCATCGGGTTACAGAAATGATTAATGACGCTACACAAGGCGACCATTAAATACAAAAGCGCCGTGGTAAGCGGCGCTTAAGGATTTTATATGTACAGAGAAGATTTACGCACAGATATTATAAAGCGTCTTATTGCTGATTTCCAGTTTAAAGAGCAAAACGGTTATTTACGGCGAGGCGTTTGCCCTCACTGTAAGAAAAAGGAATTATTCACCAGTCTGGATAAACCCTATGTATTGCGCTGCGGACGGGAGAATAAATGCGGCGGTGAAGTAATTGTAAAAGAGCGCTATGCTGATTTATTTAATAACTGGTCGGAACGCTATCAGCGGACGGAAGCTAACCCCCATGCAGCAGCAGAAGCCTATTTACGTGAAGGGCGTGGCCTTGATACAGCATTGATTGCCGGATGTTACAGACAGGAAAGCTATCACCAGAGGGGTATAGGTAGTGCGACGGTTCGCTTTGCATTGCCTAACGGCGCTTACTGGGAACGGATAATTGACCGGCCAGAGCAGTTTGACCGTAAGGCCAATTTTGGTGGGCGCTATGCCGGCCAGTGGTGGTCTGCCCCGGCCCAAAATCTTGCTAGGCAAAAAGAGATCTGGCTGGTCGAAGGGATTTTTGACGCCATCAGCCTGAATCAGAACGGCATAGCGGCTGTGTCTATCATGACCTGCAATAACTACCCGGATAAAGCCTTGCAGAAACTGGCGGCGCTGTACGCTAAAAGTCCTCGTCCGGTTCTGGTGTGGGCGCTGGACAGAGGGCAGGCCGGGGAGCGCGCCATACGTAAGCATGTTGAGCGCAGCCGTGTTGAAGGGTGGACCGCTAACGCAGCTCTTCCCCCAGAGGGTAAAAAGGAGGCTGACTGGAACGATCTGCATATCAGAGGCAGGCTGACGGCCAGAGATCTGGATACTTATCGCTACTATGGCGCGCTGCTTATTGCCCGCAGCGCCAGCGATAAAGCGTTGCTGATGTTCAATCGCACTGAGCGACACGAGTTTCATTTTGAATACGATTCCCGCCTGTGCTGGTTCAAGCTTGATGTGGATCGGCACATGAAGGCAGTCGAGCGCATTCAGATGGCCGAGCCGGATTTAGATGAACGGGACGCGAAGGCCAAAGCGCTGAAGGAGTCGGGCGCCGTGGCCGAAATTGCCAATTGCTACCCGACGCCACTGTATTTCCAGAAGTCGGAAGCAACGGACGAGGCCTGGTATTACATGCGTGTGGATTTTCCAAATGGCTCCCCGCCGGTTAAAGCGACGTTTACTGCCGCGCAGCTCTCCAGTGCCTCCGAGTTCAAAAAACGACTTTTACATGTGGCTAAGGGCGCGGTGTATACCGGCAACACCAATCAGCTCGATAAGCTGGCAAAGCAGGATTTACCCGGGATTAAAGAGGTCAATACGCAAAACTTCATCGGGTACAACAAAGAGTTCGGGGCTTATGTATTCAATGACGTTGCTGTACATAACGGCACGCTCTATCCGCTCAATGATGAGGATTATTTTGAAATGCGGGATCTGAGCCTGAAAAGCCTCAGTGTATCGCCACTCCTGGCGCTAAATCCTGAGCTGGCTGATTTTAACCCGGCATGGTGTGCCGACCTGTGGCAGGCATTTGGCGCTAAAGGGTATATTGCGCTGGCCTTCTGGCTGGGAACCCTGTTTGCTGAGCAAATCCGCGCTGTACAAAAAAGTTATCCGTTTCTGGAGGTTGTCGGTGAGCCGGGCTCCGGCAAAAGTACCCTGCTGGAGTTTTTGTGGCGGCTGAGCGGCCGGCCGGATTACGAAGGGTTTGATCCGTCTAAATCCACCCCTGTGGCGCGGGCGCGTAACTTTGCTCAGGTGGGGAACCTGCCGGTATGCCTGATTGAAGGCGATCGTACGCTGGACAATGCGAAGCAACGGGCCTTTGACTGGGATGAGCTGAAATCTCTGTACAACGGACGCTCCCCGCGGGCCGTAGGGATCAAAACGAATAACAATGAAACCTATGAGCCACCCTTCAAGGGCGCGATTATCATTGCTCAGAACGCCAATACAGACGGCTCCCCGGCATTTCTGGAACGTATTATTCACCTGCATACCGACCGGCGCGACCAGACCCCACAAACGAAAGCCGCAGCGGAGGCGCTGGAGCGCTACCCGATAGAGTCCATTTCCGGCTTTGTCCTGATGGCTATCCTCAAGGAACGGGAAATTATGGAACGTTTCTTTACCCGTTTTGAGTCCGCCGAAGCGGAGGTGCTGGCCGTTATGCCCTCTCAGCATATCCGCATTATCAAAAATCACGCCCAGCTCATCGCCCTGCTGGAAGCGCTGGAGATGGTGATCCCTCTGGATAGCGGATGTATCGAGAAAACGAAGGACATGCTTCTACGGATGGCACCGGAGCGCCTCAAGGCGGTACAGGCCGAGCATCCGCTCGTACAGGAGTTCTGGGAGGTCTTTGATTATCTGGATTCGACGGTGCCGGGAGGGATGAATCATTCGCGGGAACCAGGAGAAATCGCCGTTCAGTTCAGTCATTTTCAGGAAGAGGCGAGCCAGCACCGGCAATCGCACGCTGACATTAAAGAGCTTAAAAAGCTCCTGGAGGGAGCCAAGAGCAGGCATATCATCCGCAAGGGCGCGGTAAGAAGTCACATCTATGAGAGCTACAACCGTAAGCTGCCGGCAGACAGCCCGGCGAAACGCAATGAAGTGCAGCATTGCTGGGTATTCAAGGCACAGCATTAAAGCAAACCGGCCTGATTTGTGGCCGGTCAGTTATTTGCGCACTGTCATTTATCACCATGCAGGCCATCTTGTCGACGCGGTGTTTTATTAGCGAGACTTCCTGGTCGCTGACTGGTAATGTAGGTCCATCGCGCTATCTAAATTTTCACCTTGTCAGTGATGGTGGCATTAAATTTGAGGCTGAATTCTGAAATTAGATGATTCAGACCGGCTAAGATATTCATCTGTTTATTATAATTGTCATCGTCAGGTAATTTAATTCCATTAGCGATGAGAAATTCCTCTAACCTTGCTGTAAAGTTTGTGCTGTCATTGTTTTTGCCAAGGTTTTCTAAAAGTATTTCATTTTCGGATTGCCTGACCATTTCGTTATATTTTTCAGTTATAGATAGTTTCAATGACTCAATCGTAGCTATCAGCTTTTGTTTATCTTCGTTTCGCAGGTCACGCAATGCCGTATCGTTTTCTGCCTTCATTCTAAGGCAGTTATAAGGGTTTTCTGATATAAGTGCTTTGGATTCCTGAAGCTTAACAGAAAAGGATTTTTGTTCACTTTCTTCATATGATGGCGGCTGCATCATTAATGGCGTATAGGGTGAGCAGTCAAAAGTAACGCGCATTACGAATTTACGTATTAGCTCACGTCTGTAATTAATGTAGAGATTATCAATCTTACCTTGAAGTTTTTTTAGCTCGGTTTCTTTTTTAGCTATTGATTCTTGCAGTGATGCATTCTGATAAAGAGGGCGCACGGTATAAAAATAGCCAAAAATTGCGAATCCTACTAACAGCAACTGCGAAAGTTGACTTATCCTGTTTAAATATAAATCGATTTTATTATTCATGTTTCACCTTACCCATTTAATAATTGGTGATGCAATGCTAAGTGCTGGTGTCATTATCTACTCGCAATAAACTTACTGCTTTGATTTCATTAAAGAGTATTTTCTCCTGATTGATAAAGCTTAACTCAAGACCATGAAGTAATGAAGCGAACTCTTACCAGCTTTGCTATGCCAACTTCTGGAGCCGGGTAGTCAAACCGGCCGCCATGTCACACGTTCTGATTCCTTGCGGCGAGATCGTTCACCTGCTCAAGGCGGGCAGAAAATGTGAGAACGCTGGGCGCATGAAGTGTGAAAGGAGTATCAACTCAGATGCGCTTATTCGCCACCACATGACAAACCGGCCAGCACGGACAGGAATGGCTGAGCTGCAGCATGGTCACATTCGGCGGTGCTCGATATCGGACAGTAAGCACCGCCGGCAACACTATTGCTCCCCGGTGGGCAAGGCCAGTGGAAATGCAAACACAAATTGTTAACAAGAAAGAGATGTTTTTATGCCAAATGTGCTCATAAATCATCCATTATTGAATGCTTTTAAAATTTTAGGGGGGGTATCGGAAACTCATTACATTATTACAAGGCTAAAAAATGTTATGTAATGATATGATATATATACTTAATTCTTGTAATAAAACTAACCTTACATACCATTACATGTAATAAAATGGATTTGTTACAAATGAATAATATAACTCATTGTTTTTAAAGGGTGTAATTTGTATGTAATGCGATGTAATATGAGCGATATTACAAATATTAATCTTTAAAATCATTGTCTTAATGGCTATTTTTGTGCTCTGTAATAATGTAATGAGTTTCCGGTGTCCCCCCTGCCTTTTAAGAAAACAACTCTTTTTCTGTTAGCATTTTATTAACAATCATTGATTCAACCGCTGTACTGGCACCAGCCTTCTGCGTCACTCATATATGTTCATTTCGGCCTGTATTACAGCATCCGCTACGGGTGCAATTTTGTGGCTTTTTTACCTGATTTACCCGGTTTCTGGTACTGCACAATAGTGCACAGATTTGCACAATTTTTTTGATGGTATTTATGCCCTTTCCGGCCTGTGCTGGTGCGGCCTGAGGCCAGTTTTGTGCATGCACGGAAAATGGAAGGATTGCAGCGCGCAGGTGACGGGGGGCCTGCCCCCGCAAGCGGGCATAAGGCCAGAAAGTGAGATTCTGCTTTCTCCGTGCAATTCAGCGCTGCGTTTTGACTTGTGGTAATGAGGTGAGGTCACTTTTTATTGCGCCTTCCTGAGTGGCTTACAGACGATATCCGTAAGGGGGTTAAAATGATGTTTATTGCCATAATTCGCTGATATCCGGTATAAAACTGGAGAATATGAGATATTTGACAATGAAAAATTTTGTATGAATAAGGCGATTAAGCAGGGGATTGGTTGTCAGGGGGGGGCGAAAACCGGATAATGCCAGCGAGTTCAACTCCCATGAGGGAGAATATCTATGTTTCGTTGTCCTTTCTGCGGCGCAATGGCCCGCACCCGTACCAGTCGCCGTCTGAGTGAGCACACAATACGCCAGTATCATCAGTGTCAGAATCTGGAATGCAGTGAGAGTTTCACCACCCTGAATGCTTTTGAACACCGGGTCAGTCGTCGTAACTCCCCGGCCATGCCTCCGCCCGCAGCGGGAAATTGAATTGATTCGTTAAGCCGTTCCCCGCCCGAGAGGGCGGGCTAGCCTTTTCTCCCTCCACGCATCAGCACATCACTTATCAGGTTATCCAGGCTTCGGTAGCGACCGGGGCTGTCGTTGAAGGAATGCTCCATACCCTGCCGGGCCAGCTTTATCACACACCCCGAATAGGTGAGTGTATGTTGCTCGCACAGTCTGCGGATCTGCTCATCCAGCTCGTGGGGGATCCTGACTGCACGCAATACCGATTTACCGTTTCTTGCCGGGCTGTACATGAGTTTCCTGCCTTTACCAGTGTGACCTGACCGGCATTATCCTGGGAATATTTAACCCTGTTATACAGTTTTGGCTCTGGCCTGCGGCTTACAACAAAAGCGCCGCGACATCCCTTCTGATTCTGGTGAAACATAGCGGGCAGACCGGCAGGCAGAGTGCATGCCGTTGTAACTGTATGACACAAGGAGTCAGGAATATGAAAATGACACCCGAGCTTACCCGGCTGGCAGAGAGCGCCACGACGCTGCGCCGCGAATTTGACGAGGCGAACGGCCCGCTGAAAGATAAGCTGGACACGGTGCAGAATTTGCTCGATACCCGTAAAAAACTGGAAGAAGAAGCAGGCCGACAGTCTGACGGATGGGAGCAGAGCCTGCTGGCGTCCGGTGGCGTTGAAAGTGAGGACTCTGACAAAGCCTCGTTACTTGCCAGCCTGGCAAAAGAGAAGCTGGGGCGTATCTCTCCCCTGATTGAGGCCGCCCGTGTGGAGGCGCTTACGCTGCGTTATAGCACTGCTGAAAAGGCCCGGCGTTATGATTTTGCCTGGCATGAACTGTGTTCTGCACTCATCCGGCCTGAGTGTGAAGCCCTGATTAATGATCTCCGTGAATCGCTTGAAATTGTTCGCGGGTTGCTTGTCCTGTCCCGTGTACCGACCCATGAGCTTGATAATTTGCTGACTGCGTTGATGGGAGACATTGCCCGGGAGAACAATCTTGACCCGGCACAGGAATATCTGGCGATGGCCGAGGGTAATACGGAAAATCCCCTTCATCTCTGGCCGGGAGCTTTTCCGGCTGAGGCGAGCGCCGCCATTCGCCTTTCGCCATCTGCCGGACAAATGGCGCTGGCCCGGAAAGATACAGCATTAATGCAGGCGCTGGCCGAAGGGCGTGAACCCTGCAAAGGGCTGAACTGAGAGACAGGATTAAACCGATGAACTTTAATGAGAAAATCCGGCGCCTGATTAACCGTAACCGACAGGCCGCGCAGAACGCCTCACCCCGAATGAAACAGGCGCTGGAAGAGGAAAATGTAAAGCTGGAAAAAGAGATTTCATTGCATAAACAGCACCCGGGCGCACCCGCTGACGGCGCGAAATATTTTGTGAACGCGGAACCCGCAGCGCGGGATATTTTTGCAGGCCTGCCTGTGCAGGATGTGAAAACAAACGACCCTGCGACGATGATGGATCGTGTTATCAGGGAACTGACCGGCATGGAGTCACAGGCGCTGAACTTTTCAGCCACTCCGGGCAGAGTGTCATTTTCAGATGTCGGAGCGTCGCCTGTTCAACACGGAGAACTGGCGGCCAGCTATGGGGTTGATTTCCTTTCGCGGATTAACGTCATTCCGGTTACGGAATCCTCCGCAACAGTGGTGAGAATGGGATCGCGCGGCCCGCTTGCCAGCACAAACAACGGCGGCATACGTAGAAATCCGGTAGACAGCACGTCCAGAAAGCCTCATCAGTATCATTGCAGGAAGGTCAACCTTGACGCACAGATCTCCTACGATGAACTTGATGCGTGGAGCCATCTGGATAATTACCCGGAACTGGTGCGCGCGGCGGTAGAGCGGCAGAGAAATCTGGATCGGCTTATGATTGGGTTTAACGGGACGCATTATGCCCCAGTTTCAGATCCTGCACTCTGTCCAAATCGGGAGGATTGTGGGATTGGCTGGCTGGAAAAATACCGTCAGGAAGCGCCGGAAAGGGTCATGGACGGGCTTTCAGTGGCCGGACGTGATGAGGATAACCGGATCATAGCTTATGGCGATTACGGCACGATTGACGCGCTTGTACTTGATGGCTGGCAGTCAGGCATCAGTAAGCAATACCGGAATGGACTGGTGGCGATTTGCAGCATGAGTACGCTGTTTCGTAAAGAGTTCCCTTTTGTCAATGCGGTCTCTCCCAATCAACCCAATATGGAGCATCTGGTGAATGAGCTGCTTCTGAAGAATCCTACGCTGGGAAATCTTCACGCCGTGCCCGTCCCGTTCTTTCCTGATAATGCGGTGTGGGTCACATCACTGAGTAACATCGCACTATACTGGCAAAAAGGCAGTATCAGAAAACGCGCTGTAAATGAGCCTCATCATAATCGGCTGGCGGTGTATGAGTCATGGAGTGAAGCATATATGGTGGAGCGGTATGAAGCTGGTTGTTTGATCGATAAAATAGAATGGGAAACAAAACATTAAACAGTTATACTTGAGTTTAAGTCAGGGGCTAAAATTTATGCCCCTATATTTAAGTGTTTTTAACTACAATATAGTGGTGGTAAGATGAATGATACTGCAATGATTGCTATATATATTTCCATGGGCAGTCTTATTATATCTCTTCTAGGTTTGGCAAATACTATCATTCAAGGTAAGATAAATAGAAGGAATGAGCGTTTAAAAGTTTATGATAAAATTTTTCATGAAGTCTGTGAAATTCTTTTGTATGACTATAATAGAAACTCTCAGAAAAAATATACGTCACATGATAAGTTAATGGAACAAGCAGTTAATCAATATGCAAATCTACATTGGGTTGAACAGATGTATGGCCCAGCTCACTATGAGGGAACTAACTTTGACACCGATGAGGAGAGAATGAAATTTCATCACTCTGTTGTTGAAGAGTTTAGAAAACATCAGAAAACAATACTCAGCGATTTTAGTTTAATAAAACAGTCTCCTGTTTTTCATCTGGATGAAGAATTATTTAGAGAGCGTTTCTATAGGATTATGCAATATATAAAGGATAACCTATCTTTTTTTAGTCCTCAAGTGAGAAAATTTTGGGAGGAAACAACATTAGTATCTCCTGATAAAATTAAGTGTGAATACGTTTCTCTCCTGAGAGTTAATGAGATTTCTTGTGAGCCAGTTGAAGAAGAAATAAATGATCCTTACCTCAATGTTTTATTAATGGTAAGAAAAGAATTTAGAGAAATGAACGATGCGCCGATGGATAAAATAAAAAATAAAATATTTCGCATGCAAAGTACTTTTCATAAAATGTTAAGGAAGCGTTAATCTTATTGGAGGGGGATTAGCCATTGTTGTTTCCGCATAAAAAATCCGGTTAGGATCCGCATTACGGAATCGAACTAATATTTGAATAATAATAATAAAATTATAATACGGCAGCTTAAATGGCAGGGGGCATAAAAAGGGGCATGTGATGATTTTCATGAGTAAAAATACCTTATAATCATATCGTTATGTTTTTTTTCGGTTCCGGCCTTCGCACCATCGGAACATCAATAGACGTCAACGGACGTCTTTTTTTGTGCCTGAAATCCAGTATCCGCAAGGCTTTCCTCGCTTTTTCACTCAACCTAAGTCAACCTGATTCAATCTACATCAACTTACTGATGCGGGTACAACTGCGGGTATATCCCGGTTCGATAATGTTTGTACCCGCACAGAAACCTTGAAAGGATACTTATCATGGCTCTGAGTGATGTGAAGGTTCGTTCGGCTAAGCCGGAAGCAAAAGCCTATAAACTGACTGACGGTGAAGGCATGGTTTTGCTGGTTCACCCTAACGGCTCCAAATACTGGCGGCTTCGTTATCGTTTTGGCGGTAAGGAGAAGATGCTAGCTCTGGGGAGATACCCTGAGGTTTCGCTAGCGGATGCCAGGGCACGCCGGGATGGGGCCCGTAAGCTATTAGCTAATGGCGTCGATCCCAGTGAAAACAAGAAAGCCGTTAAGGTAGAGCAGGAGCAAGAGGCGATAACTTTTGAAGTGGTTGCCAGAGACTGGCATGCCAGTAATCAGAAGTGGTCTGCATCGCACAGTGCCCGTGTATTGAAAAGCCTCGAAGATAATCTCTTTGCAGCTATCGGTAAGCGGAACATTGCGGAACTAAAAACGCGGGATCTACTTGTACCCATTAAAGCGGTGGAGTTATCCGGGCGTCTTGAAGTCGCTGCCCGTTTACAGCAGCGTACTACCGCTATTATGCGCTTTGCTGTGCAAAGCGGTTTAATCGACTACAACCCTGCACAAGAGATTGCCGGTGCAGTTGCTACGGCGAAAAGACAGCATCGTGCTGCTCTGGATCTTGAACGTATTCCCGAATTACTTCACCGCATTGATCACTATTCTGGCAGACCCTTAACTCGATTGGCTGTTGAACTCACTTTGTTGGTTTTCATCCGTTCAAGCGAGCTGCGTTTTGCCCGCTGGTCAGAAGTAGATTTTGATACTGCCATGTGGACGATTCCGGGTGAGCGTGAACCGTTGGAAGGTGTTAAGCATTCTCAACGTGGTTCAAAGATGCGGACGCCCCATCTTGTTCCCTTATCGAGTCAGGCCTTAGCTATTCTGGAAAAGATCAAAAGCATGAATGGGAACCGAGAGCTGATCTTCGTTGGCGATCACGATCCTCGTAAGCCGATGAGTGAGAACACGGTTAACAAGGCCTTGCGTGTGATGGGTTACGATACGAAGGTTGAGGTTTGCGGGCATGGTTTCAGGACTATGGCATGTAGTTCATTGATTGAATCAGGGTTGTGGTCGAAGGATGCGGTAGAGCGGCAAATGAGTCACCAGGAACGTAACTCTGTGCGCGCGGCTTATATTCATAAGGCTGAGCACTTGGGTGAACGCAGGTTGATGTTGCAGTGGTGGGCTGATTATTTGGATGCGAATCGGGAGAAGATCATCGCTCCTTTTGATTATGCAAAAATCAATAGCCCACTCCGACAGAAGAAGCAACTACCTGATTTTGCAGATACTGGTAAGAAATATCGTGAGGGTTAGTTTACTGTAAGAAATTTTCTTCGCTCATAAACTGTGCAAACAGCACTGCCGATCGCCGTAATTCTTGTACCTGATGTCACATTTAGCTAATTTAGCTAAATTATCAAGTGCATCTACGGTTACCCGTCTTTATGAACGAAAACGAGATTTATCACCGCATTCAGCAGGTGCTGTCCAGTGCGCCGCGTAATCAGTACATCGTCGAGCTGCATCTGCAAATGATCAAATATGCCGACGAGCTGGAGCACATTACGGCAAAAGCCTTTTGCGAAGGCACCGGCTTGAGTCAAAGCCTCGGCACCGAATTCAGCAAAATGCGTAACTTAACCCGTCGGTTGAAAGCCGCCGGACTGAACACAGATCTGCTGTAACCCGCTTACCGCACATCACCGTGCAAAACGAGATATTTAATGGCTATCAAAAAAACCGAACTCTACTCCTCTTTATGGGCAAGCTGCGACGAGCTGCGCGGTGGGATGGACGCCAGCCAGTACAAGGACTATGTGCTGACCCTGCTATTTATGAAGTATGTGTCCGACAAATATAAAGGCGACCCTTACGGAATGATCGTTATCCCGAAAGGGGCCAGCTTTGACGATATGGTCGCGCTGAAGAACGATAAAGAAATCGGCGATAAAATTAACAAAATCATCCGCAAGCTGGCGGAAGAGAACGATTTGAAAGGCGTTATTGACGAGGCCGACTTTAACGACGAGGACAAGCTTGGTAAAGGCAAGGAGATGATTGACCGCCTGACGAAGCTGGTCGGCATCTTTGAGGGGTTGGATCTGTCCGGCAACCGGGCCGATGGCGACGATCTGCTGGGCGATGCCTATGAGTACCTGATGCGCCACTTCGCCACCGAATCCGGTAAAAGCAAGGGACAATTTTATACTCCGGCAGAGGTGTCACGCATTCTGGCGAAGGTGATCGGCATTACCCCCGATACGCCGCAGGATGCCACGGTGTATGACCCGACCTGCGGCTCCGGCTCGCTGCTGCTCAAAGTCAGCGACGAAACACGACGCGGGCTGTCGCTCTATGGACAGGAGATGGACAACGCCACCAGCGCGCTGGCGCGGATGAACATGATCCTGCACAACAATGAAACGGCTAAAATCTGGCAGGGCAATACGCTAAGCGATCCGCAGTGGAAAGAAGCCAACGGTAGGCTGAAAGCCTTTGATTTCGCCGTGGCCAACCCGCCGTTTTCCAATAAAAACTGGACCAGCGGACTGGATCCGAAAAAAGATCCATTTGAGCGCTTCGTCTGGGGCGTTCCACCGGAGAAGAACGGGGATTACGCTTTTCTGTTGCACATCATCAAGAGCCTGAAAAGCACCGGAAAAGGGGCGGTGATCCTGCCGCACGGCGTGCTGTTCCGCGGCAACGCCGAGGCGAATATCCGCGAAAACCTGATTAAACAGGGCTATATCAAAGGCATTATCGGCTTACCGGCCAACCTGTTTTATGGCACGGGCATCCCGGCGTGCATTATCGTAATTGATAAGGAACACGCACACAGCCGCAAAGGCATTTTTATGATCGACGCCAGCCGGGGCTTTATCAAGGACGGCAATAAGAACCGCCTGCGCAGCCGGGATATTCACTGCATCGTGGATGTGTTTAATCATCAGCGCACGGTGCCCGGCTACAGTAGGATGGTGCCGTTAAGCGACATCGCCGGGAATGATTACAACCTGAATATCCCCCGCTATATCGATGGCGGCGAACCGGAAGATCTGCACGATCTGGCCGCGCACTTACAGGGCGGTATTCCGGCGCGCGATGTTGATGCTTTACAGGATTACTGGCGAGTTTTCCCTGCCCTGCGCGATGTGCTGTTTGCTGACGATCGCCCCGGCTACTGTCAGGCGCAGGTCGAAGCCCAGCAGGTTAAACCGACCATTCTGGCGCATCAGGAATTTAAGGATTTTGCCACCCGCAGCCTGCTGCCATTTAAGGCGTGGGTGAAAGAGGCGGCGCTGGCAGATATTGGCAAAGGCGATAAACCGAAGGAACTGATCCACGATATCAGCGAGATGCTGCTGGCGCAGTATGCCAACAGTGAGTTGCTGAATAAATACAGTGTGTACCAGATCCTAATGGACTACTGGGCCGATGCTATGCAGGACGATGTCTATGTGATCACGCAGGAGGGCTGGCAAGCCGCCGCGCAAATTCGCGAACTCCAGCCGGTGAAAGGCAAGGACGGCAAAAACGTCTGGAAAGAAGCGCACGATTTTGAGTTTGACAAGCGGCGCTACAAGGCCGACGTGCTGCCCCGTTCACTGGTGGAAATTCGCTGTTTCCCGGATCTGCTGGATGCGCTGAACCGCTCACAGGAACGCAGTGAAGAAGCCAGCCGTCAGTTAGCCGAGTATGTCGAGGAGCAGGCCGGGGAAGACGATCTGCTGGCCGAGGCGAAGAACGATAAGGATAAGGTGACGCAAAAGCTGGTCAATGCCCGCCTGACTCAACTGAAGAAAACCACCGCCGACCCCGATGAGCTGGCGGCACTGACTCGCTGCCTGGCGCTGATTAAAGCAGAGGCGAATGCGAAAAAAGCGCTGAAAATCGCGCAGGAAGCGCTGGATCGCGCAGTGTTTAAACATTATCCCACGCTGGATGACGCGGCGATCAAAGCGCTGGTGGTAGAGGACAAATGGCTGGCGACGTTGCAGGTCGGGATTAAGGCGGAGATTGAGCGCATCACTCAGCAACTGGCGGAGCGCGTGAAGGAGCTGGAAGAGCGCTATGCCGAGCCGTTACCGGTGCTTGAAGCGTCCGTTGAAGCGTTGAGCGAGAAGGTGGCCGGGCATTTGCGGGCGATGGGGCTGGTGTGGTGATGGTGGATTTAATGGTGAGTGAGCAGCAGTCGGGTACAACGGAGGAAAATGTGCCTGCAGGGTTTAAAATGACTGAGGTGGGGGTTATTCCTGAGGATTGGGATTGCAAATACCTTGGAGAACTTGGCGATATTGTTCGGGGGGGATCTCCTCGCCCAGCAGGTGATCCTAAATATTTTGAGGGTGATTTTATCCCTTGGCTTACGGTTGCTTCATTGACGACAATTCCGGATGCTCAACAGGTCGTTATGACGACATCCTCAATGTTAACCGAATTAGGTTCTAAGCATAGCCGGACCTTAGAAAAAGGTACTCTTATTATTTCTAATAGTGGCGCGACACTTGGTGTTGCAAAACTCTTAGGTATGAAGTGCTGTGCAAATGATGGTGTTGCTGCGATTATTAATCAACGAGTCGGCAATAAATCATTTTTGATCCATTATATTAATACAATAACAAAAAGTCTTCACGACAATATTGCAACGGGGAATGGACAACCTAATCTTAATACCGATTTGATCAGACTTATTCCTGTACCTTTTCCAAATGAGCAAGAGCAGAAGAAAATAGCAGATACGCTATCGGATTGTGATAATTTTATTCTTAAACTAGAGAAGCTAATCGCAAAAAAACAAACTATAAAAACAGCAACCATGCAGCAACTATTGACAGGCAAGACCCGCTTGCCGCAGTTTGCATTGCGGGGTGATGGTATTGTTAAGGGTCATAAAAAGAGTGAGTTGGGGGAGATTCCTGAGGATTGGAACTATATTAATATCGGAAAGGATTGCTCTTTGAGAGCTAGAATAGGTTGGCAAGCACTTACTACAAAAGAATATTTAAGTTCTGGTACATACTATCTGGTTACTGGAACAGACTTTAATGCTGGTCTCGTTGATTGGAGTTCCTGTTGTTTCGTAAGTGAATGGCGTTATAAACAAGATAGCAATATCCAATTAAAAGTTAATGATGTCCTTATTACCAAAGATGGAACAATTGGTAAGGCTGGATATATTAATGCTTTACCTTTACCCGCAACACTTAATAGTGGGGTGTTTCTAATAAGGCCTAAGGACGACAAAATAGTTCCTGAGTATTTATTTTTTATTCTAACTTCAAGAATATTTGATAATTTTATAAACGGAATTACTGCGGGTTCAACAATTGTGCATTTGTACCAAAAAGACTTTGTACACTTTGGATATTATGCACCACATCCTGAAGAGCAAACCGCCATCGCCGCCATCCTCTCCGATATAGACAAGGACATTCAGACCCTGCAACAGCGTCTGGACAAAACCCGCCAGCTTAAACAGGGGATGATGCAGGAGCTGTTAACCGGGAAAACCCGCTTAATATAGAAGGGAACGCATATGGTTTATGATTACAGCGCTAATATCAACCCGGAAAAAGCCCTGATCTGGCGTATTGTCCATCGGGACAATATCCCGTGGATACTGGACAACGGCCTGCACTGTGGCAACAGCCAAGCGCAGGCTGCAAACTGGGTTAATATCGGCAACCCAGAGCTTATCGACAAACGCGCCGGGCATCCGGTGCCTGCGGGGACGGGCGGGACGCTGCATGATTATGTGCCGTTTTACTTTACTCCTTTCTCGCCGATGCTGATGAATATTCGCAGCGGGCGTGGCGGTATTAAGCAGCGCCCCAATGAGGAAATCGTTATTCTAGTCAGCTGCCTGCGACACGTGGCGGCGCAGAACATTCCCTTCGTGTTTACCGACAGCCACGCCTACTATAATCTGGCGAATTATTATACCGATCTAAACAATCTGCATCGGATCGACTGGCCAATCTTACAAGCACGGGATTTCCGTCGCGATCAGGACGATCTTGGCAAGTTTGAACGCTATCAGGCTGAGGCGTTAATCTGGAAGCACTGCCCAATCTCACTGCTGGGCGGGATGATTTGTTACAACGATGGCGTCAGGTTACAATTAGAGCAGTGGTTGTCTCAACGCAATCTGTCAATGCCCGTTCACGCGCGGGCTGGGTGGTACTTCTCATGATTACATTTACACAAGGCAATTTACTGGATGCGCCCGTAGAAGCACTAGTGAATACGGTTAATACCGTCGGTGTCATGGGTAAAGGCATAGCGCTGATGTTCAAAGAGCGCTTCCCGGACAATATGAAAGCCTATGCTCTCGCCTGCAAACATAAGCAGGTAATGACAGGTAAAATGTTTATTACCGAAACCGGCGAACTGATGGGGCCGCGCTGGATTGTCAACTTCCCAACCAAGCAGCACTGGCGCGCCGACTCCCGCATGGAGTGGATTGAGGACGGCTTGCAGGACCTGCGCCGCTTTCTGATCGAAGAGAAAGTGCAGTCCATCGCCATTCCTCCACTGGGCGCAGGCAACGGTGGCCTGAACTGGCCGGACGTCCGGGCGCGGATTGAATCTGCGCTGGGCGACCTTCCGGGCACAGAAATCCTGATTTATGAGCCTACCGAAAAATACCAGAACGTCGCCAAGAGCACCGGCGTAAAAAAGCTCACACCCGCCAGAGCGATGATCGCTGAACTGGTGCGCCGCTACTGGGTGCTAGGCATGGAGTGCAGCCTGCTGGAAATCCAGAAGCTGGCATGGCTGTTACAACGCGCTATTGAACTGCACCAGCAGGAGGACGTGTTAAAGCTGCGCTTTGAGGCGCACAATTACGGTCCCTTTTCCCCCAACCTGAACCATCTGCTTAATGCGCTGGACGGCACCTATCTGAAAGCCGAGAAACGCATCCCAGACAGCCAGCCGCTGGACGTGATCTGGTTTAACGATCGGGAAAAAGAACACGTCAACCTCTGGCTGAACAACGAGGCCAAAGAGTGGCTACCGGCGCTTGAGCAGGTCAGTCAGTTGATTGACGGCTTTGAATCACCGTTTGGTCTGGAGCTGCTGGCGACCGTTGACTGGCTGCTGACCCGAGGAGAATGCCTGCCCACGCTGGATTCCGTAAAAGAGGGGCTTCACCAATGGCCTGCGGGTGAACGCTGGGCCAGCCGTAAGATGAAGTTATTTGATGATAATCATCTTCAATTCGCCATAAACCGCGTGATGGAGTTCCATTGCTGAACATTTAGGGAGAGCGCCCTTTGAGTACCATAGGCCAGCGCGAACGCGCCACACAGCAGCGTCTGATTCAGTTTTTTGTTAAGGATTTAGGATACCGTTATTTGGGGCGGAGCGCTGGATATGCCGGTGACAGCAATATCGACACGGACATACTGAGCGCATGGCTGAAACGGCGTGGCGTCAGCGATACGCTGATTACCCGCGTGCTTCGGCAACTGGATTCCGCCGCCGCGCTGGGCGAAGGCAAGAAGCTGTATTACGCCAATAAAGAGGTCTATCGCCTGCTGCGTTACGGCGCGAAGGAGAAGGAAGGCGCGGGCGAGCAGAACCAGACCGTGTGGCTGATTGACTGGGTGCATCCTGAAGCCAATGATTTCGCCATCGCCGATGAGGTGACGATAAAAGGTGAATACAGCAAGCGCCCCGATTTGGTGCTGTACGTTAACGGCATCGCGCTGGGCGTGATTGAACTTAAACGCTCTTCAGTCCACGTCAGCGAAGGCATCCGGCAGAATCTCGACAATCAGAAGAAAACCTTTATCCGCAATTTCTTTACCACCATGCAACTGGTGATGGCGGGTAACGATACGCAGGGGTTGCGTTACGGCACCATCGAAACGCCGGAAAAGTATTATCTGGAATGGAAAGAAGAGAATACCGATGCATATACGCATAAACTCGACTTTCATTTAAGTCGTCTTTGCAACAAGTCAAGGCTGCTAGATATCGTCCATAATTACATGGCCTTTGACGTTGGAGTGAAAAAACTTTGTCGCCATAATCAGTTCTTCGGCGTCGAGGCGGCTAAACAGCATATTGCTCGTCGTGAAGGCGGGATTATCTGGCACACGCAGGGATCGGGTAAAAGCCTGACGATGGTCTGGCTGGCGAAGTGGATCCGCGAAAATGTGCCGAATTCACGCGTGTTGATTGTGACCGACCGCACCGAGCTGGATGAACAGATCGAAAGCGTGTTTATGGGGGTGGATGAAGAGATTTATCGCACCTCCAGCGGCAACGACCTTATCGCGACGCTCAATCATCCTAACCCGTGGCTCATCTGCTCGCTGGTGCATAAGTTTGGTCGTCGTAGTGAAGCAGAAGACACCGCGGCAACCGACGATTTCATCACCGAGTTACAGCAATCCCTGACAAAAACGTTCCGCGCCAAAGGCGATCTGTTCGTCTTCGTCGATGAGTGCCACCGTACGCAGTCCGGCAAATTGCATAACGCGATGACCGCTATTCTGCCGGAAGCCCTGTTTATCGGTTTTACCGGCACGCCGCTGATGAAGAAAGATAAAAAGAAATCGGTGGAAGTGTTCGGCCCTTATATCCACACCTACAAGTTTGATGAGGCTGTGGCCGACGGGGTGGTGCTGGATCTGCGCTATGAGGCACGCGATATTGACCAGTATCTGACGTCTGAGAAAAAGGTCGATGACTGGTTTGAAGCCAAAACGCGTGGCTTGTCGAACTTAGCCAAAACCCAGCTTAAACAAAAGTGGGGCTCAATGCAGAAACTGCTTTCCAGCAAGTCACGGCTGGAGCAGATCGTTAATGATATTCTGTTGGATATGGATACCCGCCCGCGGCTGATGGACGGGCGCGGCAACGCCATGCTGGTATGCAGTAGTGTGTATCAGGCTTGTAAGGTTTACGAGATGTTTAGCCAGACCGATCTGGCTGGAAAAGTGGCTATTGTAACCAGCTTCCGTCCCGATGCTGCCAGTATCAAAGGTGAAGAAACCGGCGCAGGCCTGACCGAGAAACTTTACAAATTCTCGACCTATCGCAAAATGCTGGCTGACTATTTTGAACAAAGCGAAGAGAAGATTGCTGGTCGTATAGCCGAATTCGAGCGAGACGTTAAGCAACGCTTTATAAATGAACCGGGGCAAATGCGTTTGCTTATCGTGGTGGATAAGCTGCTAACCGGCTTTGATGCACCGTCTGCGACCTATCTTTATATTGATAAAACCATGACAGACCATACGCTGTTTCAGGCGATTTGTCGGGTAAACAGGCTGGACGGGGAAGATAAAGAGTACGGCTATATTATCGATTATAAAGATCTGTTCCGCTCTCTGGATAAAGCGATAACCGATTACACCACGGGCGCGTTTGACGATTACGATCGCGATGATGTTGATGGGCTGTTAAAAAATCGTCTGGAGCAGGCAAAGCTAGATCTCGACAGCGCGCTAGAGGTAGTTCGCAGCCTATGTGAACCTGTCAATGCTCCGCGCGAATTGCAGGACTATCAGCACTATTTCTGTGGTCAGTCGGGGGAAAACCAGACGATATTAGGTGAAAAAGAGGCGCTGCGCCTTTCGTTCTATCAGAATGTCGCCCGCCTGCTGCGCGCTTACGCCAGCCTGGCGAATGAAATGCAGGAAGCGGGCTATACCGATGAGGAAGTTGAAAGCATTCGCGCCGAAGTCGCTAAATTCGAGAGACTGCGCTACGACATTAAACTGACCAGCGGCGATCTACTGGACATGAAGCGCTTTGAGCCCGCCATGCGCCACCTGCTGGATATGTACGTTCGCGCCGACGGTAGCGAAGTGCTTATGGATTTCGAAGAGTTAAGCCTGATTGAGCTGATTGTTGAAAAAGGCGCAGCAGCAACCGCTGCTCTGCCGGACGAGATCCGCAACAATCAGGATGCGATGGCGGAAACCATCGAAAACAACGTGCGTA
The DNA here is from genome assembly GCF_005860775.1 of Klebsiella indica. Lineage (GTDB taxonomy): Bacteria > Pseudomonadota > Gammaproteobacteria > Enterobacterales > Enterobacteriaceae > Klebsiella > Klebsiella indica. Next base: position 3,360 of record NZ_VCHQ01000019.1, on the reverse strand, counting down.
AAACCATCGTGGATGAAAACCCGGTGAACCCAAAATACTACGGACGCATGTCGCTTTTGCTGGATGAGCTGATTACCCTTCGCCGCCAGAATGCGCTTGATTATCAGCAGTATCTGGAACGTATCCGGGATTTGAGCAAGCAGGTCATACGCCCAGAACAAACCAACGGAGCATCCTATCCTGAAACAATGGATACGCAGGCAAAGCGCGCGTTTTATGATAACTTCGGTCATGACGAGGTGCTGGCAACCCGTATTGATACGACAATCCGCTATACCAAAAAAGCGGAGTGGATTGGCGATCGTTTTAAGGAACGAGAGCTTGCCCGTGCACTGCGCGAAGAAACCGCCAGTTATAACGTAAATATTGATGACGTTCTTGAGCTTGCCCGCAAGCAAAAGGAATACCACTGATGCCGGTCATGCAGATAGGCACGCTACGCTTACAGATCAATCGTAAAGCGATTAAGAACTTGCATATCAGCGTCCTGCCGCCTGACGGCAAAGTCCGCGTTTCTGCCCCGGAACACATGACGGAAACGGCGATACGGATGGCTGTAGCTTCCCGCTTTCGCTGGATCCGAAAGCAGCAGCAGGATTTTGCCAGACAGCCCCGCCAATCCGAGCGGGAGATGGTCAGTGGAGAGTGCCACTATCTTTGGGGCCGTAAGTATCGCTTGTTTGTGATCGAGCGCCAGGGACGCCATGAAGTGAAGGTCGCGGGAAACAATAAACTCCAGCTTTATATTCAGCCGGGAACCAGTAATGAAAATAAGGAGCTGGTATTAACCGACTTTTATCGGCATGAACTGAAGAGGCAGGTTGCCAAATTGCTGCCCGAATGGCAGGCCAGATCCGGTGTCCCCCCAACGTTCTGGGGCATCAAAAAGATGAAAACCTTTTGGGGTACCTGTAATACCACCACAAAGCGAATCTGGCTCAATCTGGAGCTGGTTAAGAAGCCACCGGAGTGTCTGGAGTATATTCTGGTGCATGAACTGGTTCACCTGCTGGAGCGTCATCATAACGAGCGCTTCCGGCTGCATATGGACCGCTTGATCCCTAACTGGCGCGAGCGCCGGGATTTGCTCAATAAGATGCCGCTGGCGTTTGAGGCATGGGACTATTAGTCGTTTCGTAAGCGTCCAGCGAGCACCGTCTGGTCATCATCTGATGAATTCGACAAAGTGGTGTCCACCAAATAGTGGTGGGAACCAAAATGTCAGATTTGCACAAAACAGTCGCTCCCGGCAGCCGTAAGGGCCGCCCTAATTACTCTCCCGAATTTAAGCAGCAGCTTGTCGCAGCCTCCTGTGAACCCGGTGTGTCCATATCAAAGCTGGCGCTTGAAAATGGCATCAACGCCAATCTGTTATTTAAATGGCGTCAGCAGTGGCGAGAGGGGAAACTCCCGCTGCCTTCGGCAGACCTTCCTCAGCTGCTCCCTGTAACACTCGATGTCACCAGTGCCCTGCTGGCTGTGCCGCCAGAAACGCCTGCAGATAAGTCGGAAACCCTCAGTATCAGCTGTGAGGTGACGTTCCGGCACGGAACGCTCCGTCTGGATGGCGCTGTCAGCGAAGGCCTGCTGACAATATTGATACAGGAGCTTAAACAGTGATCCCGCTACCATCAGGCACGAAAATCTGGCTGGTCGCCGGCATCACCGACATGAGAAACGGCTTCAACGGGCTGGCCGCAAAGGTGCAGACCGCGCTGAAAGATGATCCGATGTCGGGTCACGTCTTTATCTTCCGCGGCCGAAGTGGCAGTCAGGTGAAACTCCTCTGGTCAACTGGCGACGGGTTATGCCTGCTGACGAAACGGCTGGAGCGTGGGCGCTTCGCCTGGCCGTCAGCCCGGGATGGCAAAGTCTTCCTCACCCCGGCACAGCTGGCGATGCTCCTCGAGGGCATCGACTGGCGGCAACCTAAAAGACTGCTGACATCCCTGACTATGCTGTAATCTTTTTATCCTGGTCGTGGGCGAATGAGCCTGGTAAAATCCCCCGCATGAACAGCCCGCTTCCCGATGACATCAATGAACTGAAACGTCTTCTTGCCGAACAGGAGGCGCTGAACCGTACCCTGCTGGAAAAGCTGGCGGACCGTGAACGCGAAATCGACAAGCTGCAGGCACAGCTGGATAAGCTCCGCCGGATGAACTTCGGCAGCCGCTCCGAAAAAATATCGCGCCGTATCGCACAGATGGAAGCCGACCTGAACCGGCTTCAAAAGGAAAGTGATACGCTGACCGGCCGGGTGGATGACCCGGCGGTACAGCGCCCGCTGCGCCAGACCCGTACACGTAAACCCTTCCCTGAATCACTCCTCCGGGATGAAAAGCGTCTGCTACCGGCAGAGCCCTGTTGCCCGGACTGTGGGGGGGCGCTGAGTTATCTGGGTGAGGATGCCGCCGAACAACTGGAGCTGATGCGCAGCGCCTTCCGGGTTATCCGCACGGTGCGCGAAAAACACGCCTGTACGAAGTGCGACCGTATCGTTCAGGCTCCGGCGCCTTCACGGCCCATCGAACGCGGTATCGCCGGGCCGGGGCTACTGGCACGGGTACTCACATCAAAGTACGCAGAGCATACACCGCTGTATCGTCAGTCAGAAATATATGCCCGCCAGGGTGTTGAGCTGAGCCGCTCAGTGCTGTCGGGCTGGGTGGATGCCTGTTGCCGGCTGCTGTCACCGCTGGAAGAGGCGCTTCGGAACTATGTGCTGACTGATGGCAAGCTCCACGCCGATGACACGCCCGTCCCGGTGCTGTTGCCGGGCAATAAAAAGACGAAGACCGGACGGTTATGGACGTACGTTCGTGACGACCGTAACGCCGGGTCAGCGTCGCCACCGGCGGTCTGGTTCGCATACAGCCCGGACAGAAAAGGCATCCACCCGCAGACCCATCTTGCGGGGTTCAGCGGAGTGCTGCAGGCGGATGCTTACGCCGGGTTCCATGAGCTCTACCGCGAAGGTCATATAAAGGAAGCGGGCTGCTGGGCCCATGCCCGCCGAAAGATCCATGATGTGCATATCCGCACTCCGTCGGCCCTGACGGAAGAAGCGCTGAAACGGATCGGCGAGTTGTATGCTATCGAAGCGGATATAAGGGGAATGCCAGCAGAACAGCGGGTTGCCGAACGCCAGTTGAAAACGAAAGCGCTTCTTAAATCACTGGAAAACTGGCTGCGTGAAAAGATGAAAACCCTGTCGCGACACTCAGAACTGGCGAAGGCGTTCGCTTATGCCCTGAATCAGTGGCAAGCGTTGATGTACTACGCAGACAACGGCTGGGCTGAAGCGGGTAGAGTAGAGATGTGGCGCGGTGGTTTTAGTTCAGGCATATCTGTTAATCC
>NZ_VCHQ01000018.1 GCF_005860775.1 Klebsiella indica | reverse complement strand
GAATGATCGTGTGCTGCCATTTTATGAGTATCAGGGTCTGCCGATGTTGAGGATACTGACCGACAGAGGCACTGAGTTCTGCGGCAAAGTGGAGCAGCATGATTACCAGCTTTATCTGGCGATAAATGACATTGAGCATACGAAAACGAAGGCAATGTCACCGCAGACCAACGGCATCTGCGAGCGGTTCCATAAAACGATACTGAACGAGTTTTATCAGGTGACGTTCCGCAAAAAGTTATATGGCGATCTTGAAGCATTACAATCGGATCTTGATGAATGGCTGGCTCACTATAATAATGAGCGAACCCATCAGGGGAAAATGTGTTGCGGCCGGACGCCAATAGAAACGTTACTTGATGGAAAACGCATCTGGGCTGAGAAAAATTTAAGCCAGATGTAATCTGACAGATACCTGTATAAATAACCGGTAACTGTCAGATCAGGTCTGAGCTAATACAAATTATCCCTTATGAATTTTACAAGTCTAATTTCTTTTTTCTACACATCTTGTTCAATTGAGCTTTCCGTCGATTCGATAAGTACTATTTCATCACCAGAATGATTAACCAACCTCTGCATCGCTGCATTAAAACGATAGTCCACAACCAGCACCTCCTGTTCAATCCAGCGCTGTTCCTGCCTTAATTGCGTAAGTTGAGGACAATCCGGCGCGGTATCCCAGGCATGTTTTCCGGCCCCAATCACCTCATTAACCTGGTGTGCTGACGGCCAAAAGTCCGGTAACCAGATCCGGCAGGCTCGGGCCAATGAGTGGGATAGTTGTCGGGCAATCGTCAATCCATTCGGATCGAGATCGGGAAAATGTACCCAAGGTATATCCTGCCCGTATTGCGAAATCCACCGGCAGGCGGGTTGATAATTCAGACCGGGAGCAAAAATCAGTATCAAACCATCAACAAGCGGCATATCAACATAAGCACCTAAATTTTCAACGGTCATGATCAGTTGTGCCGATGACATGTCCACAGAGAGTAAATCAAGTAGCATTCGTTCTGGCAAACAACACTCCGAACGCCATCGACTTTCATCATCGGCAAACAAAACGTTTTCCCTATTATTGCCGGTAAACGTTAGCCGCAGCGCCGTCCCCTGGCTACGAAGTCGTAAGATATCATCATAGGTAACGGTCTGCCCTTTGACTAAGGGTTGGCTCAGACTTGCTTTACTGTTACCTCGCCATGCCGACGCTGATTTATGATGGATCCTCTGCATTCGCCGTGGGATAGCCGGACGATGCTCTTTTCTGCCAATGATCTGTTGTTGTATCTGTTGCTGCACCTGCACCAGCAGGATTTCCAGGCGTTCACTTTCCACCAGCCGCCAGCGATTGCGCGTGAAAGGGATGATAATACCCAGTTCAGCCAGATAATTTCGTAGCAACTTTTCCTTATCATTTTCGAACATCATTTGCCGTTCTTTCAGTTGCTGAAGAATATCGCCAAGTTCACTGACCGGGAAACCTAACTGAAACAGTTGCTTATGCATTAAATTGCTTTCACCTCGTCACTTTCAGCATTCTCTGCTGTAGCCAGATAGCTATCAACGTCAAATGGCAACTGCTGGGCGTCGCGGACACCGGTAATTTTCACCTGATGGTGCGTAACACTTTGCCCGTTGGCTCCCGTGTCCTCTGTCCTGACTATGCGCACCAACTGGTAGCCGGTTCCGGTAATTTTTCCTAACGTTTCCGGGGCCGCAACCAACATCTGGCACCCGGTTCTTACCGCCAGTTCATGGACTGTCGCCTGAGAGGCGGCATCCAGACGGGAAACCTCGTCCATCACCAGCGGCAAAGTGAAAGGCTCTTTGTTACCGTGAGAGCTACGTCCCCAGTGCCTGAGCACGGCAATCAGCACCGCCAGCCCGGAGCCGATTCGTTCCCCGGTTGACAGGCTGGAAGCGTTCAGTGGTTCAAACTGCTCTGCGCCACGACGCTGTATTAGCGTTTTTACATCCAGATAATTACGGTGATCCAGCAAATGTGAACCATCAATTTCATGTTGATTGATTTTTTTATACAGGCCAGCCAGCGCTTCGGTAACGGTTCCTGCCGTGGAAAAGAGATCGTCCATACCATATCCGCCTGATTTCAGGGCGTTCAGGGTATCCTGAAAATGCTTAACCGTCCTGGCTTCCAGACGCACACTGGCAACCTGCCCAAAGCCAATTCCGGTAAGTTCAGCGCTTAACCGGCTTATCGCCCTTTTTTCATCGTTAATCCGGCGCGATAGAGCGTCGGCCAGTTCATCCCGGCGCATCTGGAACGCAGCCTCGGTTTCAACCAACATGATCTGTGCGTCTTTCGCCGCCTTAGATAACGCCTGCAACATTTCTCTTGGCTGTGTAGTGCGCTGGATATCCTGCCGTGCACGGCGGCGAAACAGCGCCACTGCGCGGCTGTAAAGCGTGGCACAGACTTCAGCGATGTCAGATGTATCCTGACCGCAGGACGCTAATTGCCGCATAAAGGGGTCGGCTGAAGAAATAGAATATTCAATAGTTAACCGGGTCAGTTGAGTCAGCAATGATTGATCAACTAGCAAAAGCGCTCCCGGTGATGGTACTTTGCCATTGATCAGCATTTCGCGCATTACAGGTTCCAGCTCACCATAAGAGCCATCGGCTTTTAATGCACTTATAATTCCGTTGCGCTGCTTAGTTATCTGTTCAATTTTTTCTGTCAGGGCAGTAAGTTTGTTATTTTGATTTGTCAGGTTTAATTCTTCTTTTGAGCGTTGCTGATGCAACGCAGCCGTTTTTGTATAGCACTCTCTTAAATTGTTATTCAGTTTTTCAAGTTGGCTCTGTAAATGCGCGAGCTGTGAGGCAAGTTTAATTTCCAGACCGAATGTGTAGGGAAATGGCAAATTATCCAGATCATTTTTAGCCTCATCACGATTCTGGCGGTAGCGAGTAATCGCGGATATCATATCTGAATAAAACTTATTTTTTTCAGCTAACTCATTTTTTGCATTTCTGAGTTCCTGTTTAATCCGTTCGCCATCCTGTTCCAGTCGTTTTTGATCGTCTGATAAGAGGATTTGCGCTTGGGCTTCATCTTCCAGTATTTTCTGAGCATTAGCATATTCCTGGTTAAGGTGAGCACGCACACTGTCTAACTCTTTCACCAGTCGAACTCGCATTGCAGAGGTTTGCCAGACTTTCTCGTTCTGCTCAACCTGCTGACGTACTTGCGCTATATTCTCCGGGTATTCTTCCCGTAGTAACGGATACTCTTTTTCTATCTGATTAATTAACGGCTGATAGCGTTTAATATCACGCCCGGCAGCTTCAGCCCGCTTTATCTGATCACCAATCTCGGTCAGTTCCTGTGGAAAATCCCGAAACAGGATTTTACTCTCTGGTTCACATTCCTGTAGCGCCAGTAAGAGATTCCGGCTTTTTTTCCACTGACTGGACACGCTTCTCTGTTTTTCTTCAATATCTGTCAGAGCGGTATGACGATGACTTCGCTGTCGGCGAGTATCCTCCAGCGGTGGTTCGTCATCCCAGATAAATGGGGGGGCCGCGCTAACGGCCTTGAGATGTTCGTTGTGGCGTTCAACGTCTTCAATCTCACGTTCCAGCGTCTCGCTCTTTTCTTCCGCCAGTTGAATCTGTTGGTCCAACTGAAGGATAAGCGCCTCGCGGGCTTTATCACCTAATACGGGCTCTGAACGTATCTGACTGATACGGCGGTAACGCGATTCATCTATAACACACCAGGGCGGGAGGATACTCTCCTCCGTGTTATATTGGTCGGTGATATCTTTAAAAAGTAATTCCGACTCGAACGGTTCGTTGCGCAAAACGTCTATAGGCTGGGTGACACTGATCAACAAAATATCGGGAAGCGGCCATTGCTCATCGTATTGTGTAAGCAATTGTCTGGCGGCATCATCGACATCACCATTGACAAGTATAGCGAACATTAACGGCCCTAATGCCGCCTCAAAATACCCGGCGTCCTGTACTTCGATATCTGCGTACAGTTCAGCAACCGATATTCCCGATACGTCAGCGGCAAGAGTCCGTAAATACTCAAGACTCCCAGCTTCTCTTCCACTCAGTTTGTCACGACGCCCCTGGCATTGTTTTATTTCCGTTTCGTAGCCAATGACTATCTGCCGAAGTGATTTAATGCGTAACGCATGGTCAAGAATAAGTTGTTCGCAGCGTTGCGGTGTCAAATCATCATCAGGAAAAATAGTACGTAAATAGCTAACTGATGGCTGATATTGGTGCCACTGCTGACTCTGTTGCTCATAGCGTGCAATATCGATATCAAGCTGCTTAATTTGTTCCTGTACTTCGGTCTGACGTTGCGCTAATTGTTCCTTTTGTTCATTTAAGCGCAATTCGTGCTCTTGTTGCATCACCAGTTGCTGCGCAAAATCCTCATCGCTCAATGGCAGCGATAGCATGCCTGCATCGCGAAGCCGCTGCTGGAGACGCCGCTGTTTTTGATGATCGCTCAATAACGTTTTATGATGCTGTTGTCGCCCACTAAGTTGAGCGTCTTCGATACGCCATTTTTCCAGTTGAGCACATTTTTCCCTAAACCAGCGCTGAGCGTCTGGAGGAGAGATATTATCCCCCAATTTTCGCGCGCTGTTTGCGGCGAAAGTATAAGCATTCAGGATTTCCTGATGAGATCGTAATTGGCGCTCTGCATGGTTGAGGGCATTCCCCGCCTCTTTTTCCTGATTCGCTAACTGTTCAATGAATGTGGTTAATTCAGACAGCGTAAAAGCCATATTCCATTGGTTAATCTCATCATAGAGCTGTTTTGCGTGGTTATATTGCGATGCCATTTTCTGAGCAACGTCATAACGCGACACGACATTAGACAGCTGTTTGGCTGTGCGTAGCTGGCTTTCTTCATTCTCACTTTTTTTTCTTTCCAGCTCATCAACAATGCCTTGCTGGAGTTTGCTTGTTTCTTCCGCACTCTCTAACTGAGGTTCAAGTTTATTCAGTTCACCAATTGCTCTTTGCTCGTGATCAAAGTAAATCCTACCATCACGAGCACATAACAGCCGGGGCTCAATATCACTCATCTGTTGTTGCGCTATTGACTGTTCCGATTTTATGGCGTCTTCCTTACGCCTTAGGGAACTCAGGCTTTCCTCAATTTTTTCCAGCTCACGTTCAATCCGATATTTTTCTTTCTGAATAATAGTGCGCTCTTCATCATTCATCGCCAGCGTTTTCTCAATAACTGACCACGTATTGGCTGAAAATGATAAGCTCAACGTAAGTAATGAATTAAAAAATTGATAATCCTTTTGATAACTTTGCAGGTCTTGCTGCGTAAGCCTGACTTTGATCATGGACTCATGCACCATATTCACTACGGAATGTATATTCCCGCGAGTATGAGCCATTAAATAAGCGCTGAGATGTTTTTCTATCGATTTATCCAGACGCCCGGCCATTGCCGAATGAAGGATCTGGGCCAGACGGTATTTATCATCGGGTGACTGACAGGCTCGGGGTAAAATGCCATGCTGAAACAGTGCCAACATGTAGGCATTTGGGTCTTTAAATGACTGAATAGCGCATCCTAATAGTGCTGCTTTATCGCGTAACTGATCTGTTGTTACCGGGTGAGCCACTTGTCCCTTACGATCAAGTAAACAATCCAGTGGGTTAACGCTATCGGGAAGTTTCAAACAAAATAGCTGGGTTTCTAGTGTTGTTCCTGTCTTTTTTTCAGCCCTAACGACGTACAGATGCCGGTGGCCTGTCCCTCGGGCCTCAATCTCCAGAGCAACAATACTGGGCTGCCCTAAGCGTGGAAACATTTCGCTGTCTTTTATTGATGTTGAAACTTTGAAATCATCCTTAGTCCCTAAACTAATGTAGCGAATATCAGGGATCTGGCTGAACATAAACGCGCCCAACAAAGACGTTTTTCCCGCACCATTATTGCCCAACAATGAAACGGTGCCACCATACTGTCGCGATGTACGCAGTGCGTGAGGATTCACCAGATTTAACGTTCGGGCCATAATGCCATTAATGTTGACAATACTAAGGCTACGTATCAGAGGGTAATGGTTCACAATTGTTCCCCTTCATGAGTCCCGGAAGCAAATAAATCACCCGTTGCATCCATTTCTTCTTCGGCAGAGAAACGATCGCTCTCTGCCAAATCTTCATCTACACTATCCCGCGCTGCCTCATCAATATTGACCAGATAACCCTCTTGAATCAGTTCAGCCAGGCGTTGTGGAATTTCTGACTCTTGCTGTAATCCTCGCAGCGGTTCAATAAAACGATAAATAGCGGGTGTTGTCTGGAAGGATTGCCGATCCTTAGAGAGTTGAATAAAAGCATAGCGATCGAATACTATAAGCGCCTTTCTGATTTCATCCTGGATTTTAGATAAATCGTATTGGGTCTGTTGCCCAGGACGACGGCGGAATAACTCCAGCATTCTGGTTTCAGATAATTGATTACTCATTCGCTCCAGTAGTTGATTCGTTGTGAACCACTCTTTTTGGCTAAGCTGTTTTTCGAGTTCCATTGCAACAATAATCAAACCAGTGACCATCTGCAACTCATTAAATCGCTCTAATGGTATTTTCCCACGGCGCTGAGGCAGTAAGTAATAAACAGATTCATTGGAAAAGCATAGAGATAAAGACAAGCAGTCGTAATATTCACAAAGCGGATTAAATGCCTGATTAACAAATGAATACAGCATATAATCCGCAGGTAATATATTAACCCCTCTACGTAATTTATAATCTACAACGGGGAATAGAGGTGATTTCATCACATCCAGAAATGTATTAAATTGATCACCCTGTGTGGATTCAAGCTCAGTCATTGAGATCACCTTGTGAAATTAGCCATTGCTCTTCGATTTCGTAATTTGCTGACTCATCCATTAAAACCCATTCCGGGGAAATATCATCCTGGATATTGTCACTCTGTTTCATCAGTTCTTTTATTGTACACTGTGCCAAGCGAAAGCGAACCGTTTCATTGAATGGGAATTTACTTAAAATATTTCTGATAACAGAAACGTTACTCACCGGTTTATTATCACTTAATGCCTTTTCAACAAACTCCCTTGCGAAACTCTCTAACTGAAACGCAGGCATCTCCCGCACCAATTCTTCATCATCATTATCATCGAGGAACAACGCATTATCCGCCGGAGGCGGCGGTGTGTCCCATTCACGTAATTGCATTAGCTTAACGGTCGAAGGTAATGCTAACGACCATGATGACCGACCAAACAACTCGATAGTACGATCGATTAAATACCCCAGATTAGCATTGGGATCTAACGCGATACGGATGCGTATACGGTCCAGTACGCTGCTAAAGAATCCGGATAAATCCCTTAAGGAATGATTAGCGAATTCTCGGACATCCATTAATGAACCAAACAAAGAGGATAATGTATTTTTTAATCGCTGAGCCCCACCTTTTTTTACGACTGTATTTTGCAAAATTTCCAGTTGTATTAATACCGCATCGGCACGGTTCATTACTAACATTCTCAAATCGTTGATCTGACCAGCCAGCGTACGTATTATTTCCAGAAGTTGCTGAATTTCCATTTCCAGAGAAACACCAATTTCATTTTGTATCTCGGAGCGCATTGAATGAAATTTAGAGATAAGGAATTCCTGATTTTTAAAAACGCCCGTCAGCAGATCCTTCAAGCTCGGTAAAAAAAGGTCTACCTTCACCAACCATTCACTATCAGTAATTTTTTCTCCATCGCTGGCAGCATTTAAACTGGACAGTTCCTGATCAATTCTCAGATAACGTTGGCTTAATGTTTCTTTATCCTCTAATTCATCAGATTGTTGGAAAGGTTTTAACAAATCATGCGCTAACTGAGTCAGACGATATGTTCCACCCACATCAGCGACAGACATTCCGGCCAGTGACAACAATCCCTGCTCCAGCGCTCGTTTCAGAAAGTTATTAACCCGAACATCGGAGGTATTAGGATCCTCATTTATTCTTTCATCAACGTAACGGATGATGCTGTGACATGTGGCCTCATCGTAGCCGGATTGTACAAAGTAATGCTCACTATTTGATTCGACACCTGACTCCTCCATACCCCACATCGCCATCGCCGCCAGATAACTAAACTCATTAGGGGTAAGATGCAAATTCGGCTGGTATTTACTGATTTTTAACAATATGCAGCTTAGTGGGCTAGTAAACTGCTGCGGTGTAGGTGTGACATTGTCCATGATAAAGCTCACCTCGGCTTTTCTCGTTCAGTATCCATGCTGTTATATCAGATTAATAGCTGGAGATCCTTTTTTCTCGCTGAAACAGTGACATAAATTCAACCTCTGCCTCAAGATCATTACAGAAATCGATAACAACTTAAACGCCGCTGCTATCCCGGCAAATCACTCCACATAAGCGCAACTCCGGCGGCTCTGCCAGTGTAATAACCCCAATCCTGAGTGGCAAAGAACTCTCATTTTGGCATCGTTTTTTGATAAGTTGCCAGTTTTCGGTTTCAGACTCCATGTGGGTAATCAGGGAATCAAAGGCCCCATCGGCAACTTCTATTTTTAGCTGTTTATCTTCTCCACCGTCAGTGAGATTAGATTCAGTCTCCTTCGATACCTCGCTTTCCAGTCCATTGAGACTATTTTTTAATCCGTCAAAGCAGCTCGTAGCAGCACTTGGGTTATAGAAGAACAAACCGCTAATGAAAATGGCTTCCATCACTTCATAGAAGGAAAAAGAGGTATCCCCATAAACGAAACGGCTACGATCGGTACTATTCACCCCAGAGATACTTTCTCTTAGCAACTCATCCTTCTGCAAGGTCATCAGCGTTTGCTTGTTGTAGAGGATTACAGGTAGGTTTTTAATTTCGTGGACATTTTCGCTAAGGCTCCAGCGTTCTTTATCACCTTTGATAAAACCGGAAGCATCGCAGCTACTTTCTATATCAAACTCGTCGGTGGGGATCCGCTCACGATTGAACCAAGCTGTAAAATCCTCACCGTCTCCCATATCCTGATGCTGATATGCGCGGTAAACAGAGCTTCGGCGATCAATGCCAATCCACTCCAGATTCCATGTGGTGGGTTTGGATGGTTTTCTTACTTCGTCAATATAGGCCCCAACATCCCGATCCAAATAAGCAGTTAGCAGTTCCTTCCAAGGCTCAATGGCAAAAAAGATATTCGCCAGTGTTGTTCCTTCTTCAATCATCACGGTATGACGAAAGAACCTGAGAAGAAAAAAGGGATCGGTATCTGAAATAGTTTTCTGGATTGATAGCAACGGAAGTGCTGTTGTTTCATCATAGTCAGAGCGAAAGCGCAGGATCGAATCCGAACAGAAAATTAGTTGACCTTCCATCATTTATCTGGCTCCTGATGTTATGTAGCAATCCTTGGCTTATCTACCGCAGCTTTTTTGCGCTTTATCTGAGTTTGAAGGAAAGCATAGATAAGGTGGTGTACAAACCATAGTACTCGACTTAAATACAGAAAGGAAAAACCAGAAAAAATAGGTGGTCATTCTGGTGGTCTTGACAACCCATAATTTTTACTTTAGCTTACTAAACAGCCAGTTACTGGCAAAGGCGATCCCAGTCAGAGGAGCCAATTTAAAGAAACCAGATGTCTACTGACGTCTGGTTTTTTGCCTTTTATTAAAGGGTTATTCCCTTTCCCACGCTTACTCACATCTGTTAAACAGCCTCATGACTCTTTCAGTGACCGGCAATCTCCAGTGTGGACTGAAAATAAATCAGGCGGGTATTTGCATTGTTCGCTGTTTCCAGCCGGTGATTATTCGGTTTAATCAAACTGGACTGCTGGCGGAGCAGTGACGGTGTAAATTGTCATTTACCTGATCTTCCATTCCGATACTGTAAGTTCGGCCCTCAGTACAGCATACAGATTGATGTGCAGATCCCGCGTCCGCCTCCCTGACTCATCGACATGAGAACCTTCTCGTGTAAATCCTGTTCTGGCGTCTGTTTGATGCCAGCATATCTCCCCACAGCATAAAATTTCTTTTCCTGCCGCAAAACACCTGGCTATGTTATTTCGTTATCGCAGAAAAACATCCTGCGCTGTGTCATCGCGTTAAAGTAAAGTGACACAGATACAGGGGCAGAGCATGTCACGAATTCAACTGAAAGATCCGGAGTTATTGCGCCAACAGGCGCTATTTGGTGGCCGTTGGCAGGATGCACGAGATGGCTCGACGTTAACGGTAATTGATCCTGCAACTAAAGAGATGCTGGCGTCCATTCCGGCATTGGGCACTGATGAAACGGAACAGGCGATAGAGTATGCCGAATCGGTACGTATCCGTTGGGGTAAAACCCCGAATGCCACCCGCGCCGCGCTGCTGGAGAAATGGCATCAGTTGATCCTCGATAATGCAGATGACCTGTCGATCATTATGACCGCCGAGCAGGGTAAGCCACTCCAGGAGGCCAAAGGCGAAGTGCTGTACGGGGCCAGTTTTGTGAAATGGTTTGCCGAAGAAGCTCGCCGTATCTATGGCGACACCATTCCGGCACCAGCTGAAGGCAGCCGTATTATCGTACTGAAGCAACCTGTGGGGGTGTCAGCGGCGATAACGCCATGGAATTTCCCGATTGCCATGATCACCCGCAAAGTGGCTCCGGCGCTGGCTGCGGGTTGTCCGATTATTGTTAAGCCCTCTGAGCTGACACCGCTCTCTGCACTGGCGCTGGCGGTGCTGGCGGAACGGGCGGGATTCCCGAGTGGTGTGCTGCAGATATTGACCGGACTGCCTACCGAGATTGGTAAGACATTGACGGCTAGCCGCACGGTGCGCAAAATTTCCTTTACGGGGTCTACGCGGGTCGGACAATTACTGATGCAACAAAGTGCCGACAGCGTAAAGCGTTTGAGCCTGGAACTGGGCGGCAACGCGCCGTTAATCATCTTTGACGACGCTGATTTAGATATTGCCGTCGCCGGCGTCATGGCGAGTAAATTCCGTAATGCCGGTCAGACCTGTGTCTGCGCCAACCGCATTCTGGTGCAGCGTGGTATTTATGAACGTTTCAGCCAGCGTTTGCTGGAGGCGGTGGATGCCCTGAAAGTGGGGGACGGCTTTGAGGCGCAAACCACCATCGGGCCACTGATCAATGACCGCGCGGTCGAAAAAGTCAATAGTCATATTGACGATGCGTTGAGTCAGGGCGCAATTTTGCTGAAAGGGGGTATCAGCCAGTCAAATGGCACTTTCGTCCAGCCAACTGTGCTTGGTAATGTCACCAGTAAAATGCGTATCGCCCATGAAGAAACTTTTGGCCCTGTGGCGCCGCTATTTATTTTTGATGAAGAAGACGAGGCGCTGGCAATGGCCAATGATACACCTTACGGTCTTGGCGCTTATTTCTTCACCGAAAATATTCGTCGGGCCTGGCGTGTAGCTGAAGCGCTGGAATTTGGTATGGTTGGATTTAATACTGGCGCCATTTCATTGGATGCCGCGCCATTTGGAGGGATTAAATTATCCGGATTAGGACGTGAGGGATCACGTTATGGAATTGAAGAGTACCTGGAGCAAAAAACTTTCCATATTGGCAATCTCTGATTAAATTCTCAACAGCCATCCGAACGCCTGTTACTTTTAGTAACAGGCGTTTTTATATCTGCATAAATATCTCCTGTCGAGCTGGCCAGTAACAGTGCTTTATTTTTGCGGATTTAGATCTTTAAAAACAGGCGGAGACCTATTGTCAGGGCATTTAGTACGCACCAGTGAGGCGGACTCAATACCACCTGTAACCCCGATTTTTTACTTTGTACTTAACCTTAAACATTTTTGCTAATTCTCCATTCTGGTGCAAAATTCCGGTAAATCGCACCAAAGTAATGCGTCATGTTTGTTAATAAAATCATCTATTTAATTGCTCGGCAATTCCGTGAGATTTCCCTTGTCAATTCGGCAGAAAATTTTTTTTGCGCTGTTTTTATGCATTAATATTTTTTTCTGTGCTGGCATGCTTTCTGCATTAGAACACTAGCAGCATACATCCTGCGTAATCATACCCAAATAATTCGCTTTACAGGACGATAGTAAGAAAGTGAATCCCGGAAGCCCGGAGAGTTATATGAAGGGAGTGAGAAAAGAGTGCGGCTAATACTTATGCAACTTGAAGTGTGACGGTTATGAGCATTTTAATTAACACACTAATGATGGGTGTGAAAAATAAGGATTTTTCATGTTAAGTTTCGACCCTGAAAAAGTTTCTTTACCCGCCGGGCATTATATCGATGGTCAACACCAGTATAGCCAGGGCGTACAGTTTGCGGTTAAGCGTCCGTCGGATGGCAAAGTCTACGCCACGCTGAGCGAAGCCTCTGCGGCAGATGTCGATCGTGCCGTCAGTATCGCTCATCGTGCGCTCACCGTCAGTGGCTGGCGCAGTTGTCCACCGCGTGAGCGCGGCAAGGTATTGCGTCGCTGGGCAGATTTGATTGAGAGCGATCGGCAACTGGCGCAACTCGAAGCACTCGGTTCAACCCGCCCCATCAGCGACGTGGTGCAGCATGAAATTCCGTTCACTGCAGAGGCTATTCGTTTCTACGCCGAGTGTGCGGATAAATACAGTGGTGATCTGTTCCCCACCCAGCAGAGCAGTCTTGGCATGCTGATCTCCGAGCCCTATGGCGTGATTGGCGCTATTACGCCGTGGAATTTCCCGTTGTCGATGGCGTCGTGGAAATGTGGCCCGGCGCTGGCGGCAGGTAATGCGGTGGTGCTGAAACCCTCTGAGCTGACACCTTTCTCCACCGTGCGTATGGCGGAACTGGCGGTACAGGCCGGTTTACCCGCAGGCATTCTGAATATTGTACAGGGTAGTGGTGCCGTCACCGGTAGCGCGCTGGTGAAGCACCCGCTGGTGCGTAAAGTCTCGTTCACGGGTTCTACTGTCACGGGTTCGCGCATTATGAGCGACGCGGCACAACATGGTATGAAACCGGTGACTCTTGAGCTGGGCGGTAAAAGTCCGCAGGTCGTGTTTGATGATGCAGGGGATGTCGAGGTGGTGGCGCAACGCATTCTGCGTGGTTTTACCGCTAACGGCGGCCAGGCCTGCGTGGCCGGGACGCGCCTGATCGTACAGCGTGGCATCGCCCGACCATTACTCGACAGACTGGTGGCGCTGTGCCAGCAGCCGCGGCCAGGCCTCACCTGGCGGGCTGACAGCCGCTATTCACCACTGATCGATGAGCGTCAGGGTCATAAAGTGGCGTCCGTGGTTGCCGCGGCGCAAGCCGAGGGCGCGGAGGTGCTGGTGGGCGGCGAGCGTTTTGCCGACACCGACGAAGGCTGGTTCTGGCAGCCAACGCTGTTATGCCGTGTTGCGCCGGACAACCCGGCAGTGCAGCAGGAGATCTTTGGTCCAGTGCTCACCGTGCAGGAGTTCGATGATGAAGATGAAGGGCTCCACCTTGCCGCACATGAAACTTATGGCCTGTGCGCCGGGGTGCACACCCTGAGTCTTCCACGAGCGATGCGCGCCATGCGGGCCATTGAATCGGGCACCGTCTGGATCAACCGCTATGGTCGCTCCGGCGATTTTATCATCCCTACCGGCGGTTTTCTCGGTTCCGGTGTCGGCAAAGACCTGGGGCGCCAGGCATTTCAGGCCTGCCAGCGCCAGAAAAGCGTATTAATCGATTTTTAATTTACGTATCAGACAACGACGAGGTCGAGTCATGGCATTGTGTAAACCAAAATACATCACCTTTGATTGCTACGGCACCTTAATCAACTTTGACATGGCGGGTGCAGCTGAGCGTTGCTTCAAAGAGCGTGTGACGCCGGATGTTATGCCGTCTTTTATCATCGATTTTGCCCGCTACCGCCTCGATGAAGTGCTGGGCGCATGGAAGCCATATTACGAGGTGGTGAGCAATGCGCTACAGCGTACCTGCAAAAAGTGGGGAGTCCACTGGGACAAGGCAGACAGCGATTTTATCTACACCGACTGCGCCACCTGGGGCCCCCACCCGGATGTGCCCGCAGGGCTGGCAAAGGTGGCGCAGGCGTTTCCGTTGGTACTGCTTTCCAACTCAATGACTGACCTGCTGTCGCATCACATTCCTCGTCTGGGCGCGCCGATCCATATGGCGATCACCGCCGAAGAAGTTGGGGCATACAAACCGCAAATGAA
The DNA here is from genome assembly GCF_005860775.1 of Klebsiella indica. GTDB lineage: Bacteria > Pseudomonadota > Gammaproteobacteria > Enterobacterales > Enterobacteriaceae > Klebsiella > Klebsiella indica. Next base: position 131,292 of record NZ_VCHQ01000018.1, on the reverse strand, counting down.
GGGCTTCGAGTACATGCTGGAAAAACTCGACTGCGGCCCGGAAGAGATCCTGCATGTCTCATCCAGTCTGCGTTACGACTTGATGACCTGTCATGACATGGGGATTACCCACAAAGTGTGGGTTAATCGCGGTCACGATCCTGCCAACTCCGCTTACGGTTACACCGAGATTAAAGATATTGGTGGATTGCCCGCAGTGGTTGGTCTCTGAGCCGGGAGGGCAGCCCAATGAAACTCGAATCCTTCTGGCAGGCAACTGCACCGCAATTTCACGGTGCGGCAAGAGAGACGCTGCCCGGAACCGCCTCCGTGGTGATCATTGGTGGCGGTTTTACTGGCATCTCGGCTGCGCTTAATCTGGCGCGTGCTGGCATTGATGTGGTGCTGCTGGAGAGTGGCGACATAATGAGTCAGGCGTCGGCACGCAACGGTGGCCACTGCAACACCGGCGTGGCGCAAAACTTCGCCTCGCTGGTCGCCAGCCAGGGGCTGGAGCAGGCCAGCCGCTTTTATCGCGCGTACGATGATGCGGTGAGCTACGTTGAGCAACTGGTCCGTGAAGAACAGATCGATTGTGATTTTCGTCTGTGCGGCAAGCTGAAGCTCGCCAGCAAAGCCACGCATTTTTCTGGGCTACGCAGCGCATGGCAATTGATGCGCGACACCGTCGATCCGGAGATCGAGCTTATCAGCAAAGACGAGATTCGTCGTGAAGTCGGTAGCGATGCTTTTCACGGCGGCCTGCTGCAAAAACGTGGTGGTCAGATGCATATGGGAAAATTTGGCATCGGTCTGGCGGAGGCTGCCGCGCGTAGTGGCGCAAAGATCTTCCCCCACCATAAAGTTAGCGATATGACTCGCCTTGATGGATATCGTCATCGTATCACCACCCGCAAAGGCGAGATTATTGCTGACAAAGTATTGATGGCGACAGGCGTCTCTAACGAAGGGCCATTCCGGTGGTTTCAGCGTCGTATTGTGCCGGTGGGCAGCTTCATTGTAGTGACCGAACCGTTGGACGATGGCCTGCTGAATCAGATACTGCCTCGGGATCGCACCTATGTCACCTCGCTGAATATCGGCAACTATTTCCGCACGACCGCCGATCGTCGCCTGGTATTTGGCGGACGTGCCCGTTTTGCTGTGAGCAATCCAACCTCAGATACCCGTAGCGGCCAGGTGTTACGGGCCGCGATGACGGCACTGTTTCCACAACTGGGCAATGTGGACATTGATTACTGCTGGGGAGGCATGGTGGATATGACTGCCGATCGACTGCCGCATGCCGGTGAGCACGACGGCGTGTTTTATTCCCTTGGCTACAGCGGGCATGGCACGCAGATGTCAACATGGATGGGCAGGGTAATGGCCGATGTGATAGCAGAAAAACGAAATGAAAATCCCTGGCTGCGCGAGGCATGGCCCGCGTTGCCCGGTTACCACGGGAAACCCTGGTTTTTACCTCTCGCGGGTTTGTACTACAAAGCGAAGGATCGGATCTCCTGATTATTTCTGCGCTCTGGTTACGCGATAAATCGTGTCGTGACAAACCGTTACGCGACATTGTCGCAAGGCGATTGATTGAACCATGATGATGGCCGCGCCAGGGCGTCAGTAACGACTATCTAAATAGCAGCAGTTCATATTGAGGGTGTGCAGATGAGTAAATTCAAGAAACAATCTGACGCTGTAAATCCGGCTCTGACGCAAGTGCTGACCGAAGGTTCGCTGTCCCGTCGTAGCCTGATGAAGTTGTTGTGCGCTGGAGCAGTAATGAGTACCGGGGTAATCGGTTTCCCGGAAATGGGGTTTGCGGCTGAAACGCCGGTTAAGGGAGGTAAGTTACGTGCGGCGATGTCCAATGCCTCGGCAACCGATACTCTCGATCCCGCCAAAGGCAATAACAGTGCCGATTACACTCGTCAGTTTATGTTTTACAGTGGCCTGACTGAGCTGGATAAAAACATGCAGGTACATCCGGCGCTGGCCGAATCCGTTGAATCAAATGACGGTATCACCTGGCAGATTAAGCTGCGTAAAGACGTCACTTTCCACGATGGTAAACCGCTCAGCGCGAAAGATGTGATTTATTCTCTGAGCCGTCACAAAGATCCGGCGGTAGCCTCCAATGCGTTTAAACTGGCGGAACAGTTCTCCAACTTAAGTGCAATCAATGATAACGAAGTACAACTGGTGCTGAGCCAGGCTAACTTCGACATCCCCTATATGCTGGCGACAGCGCCTTTCCTGATCGTGCAGGATAACACCAAAGATTTCAGTAAAGGTATCGGCACCGGGCCATTTAAACTGAAAGAATTCACGCCGGGTGTGCGTTCCGTGGGGGTGAAGAACCCTGGCTACTTCAAACCCGGATTACCGCACCTCGACGAAGTGGAACTGCTGGGCGTGACCGATCAGGCCGCGCGCGTCAATGCACTGATGTCGGGCGATCTGCACATGGTCTCCACGCTGGGCGCGGCTGATTGCAAACGTATCAAAGCCACCTCTGATTTTGGCGTTCTGGAGAGCAAGTCCGGAATGTACACCAATCTGATAGTGCGTACCGACATGAAACCGGGCAGCAGCGAAGATTTCGTCCTGGGTATGAAATATCTGCAACCGCGAGAGATGCTGGTGAAAACCGTGCTCCAGGGCTATGGAGACGTAGCGAACGATACTCCAGTTCCGCCATGGCATCCGCTGTACAACGCCGATCTGAAACCACGTCCGCTGGATGTGGAAAAAGCCAAATTTCACTTCAAGAAAGCGGGGATGGTCGGCGCTAACGTCGAAATTATCACCACGCCGAATATCGAAGGCGCGGTGGAGGGCGGTCAATTGATTCAGCAGGTCGCGCGCAATACTGGCGTCAATTTTAAGGTACGCCGTGTCCCTTACGATGGCTACTGGTCAACTCACTGGACCAAAGATCCGGTTGGTTACGGCTCTATCAACCCGCGTCCTACTCTGGATATGTTGTTCTCGCAGTTCTATCTCTCCAATGGCGCCAATAACGAGTCGGGTTGGAAGAATAAACAGTTTGACCAACTGGTGGTGGCAGCCCGGGGCGAACGCGATCAGGCGAAACGTAAGCAGATGTACGGCGATATGCAGACTCTGATTTACGACCACTGTGGCACCATTATCCCGACATTCATCAGCTCAACCGATGGTTACAGTAAGAAGGTCAAAGGAGTGGAAGCCTGGCCGACAGGCATGATGATGGGATACCGCTTCCATGAATTTGCCTGGCTTTCCGCCTGATATCTGAACCTCATAGAGGAGTACGCCGATGAACCGATACATGATGTTTCTGATTGCCCGTCGCGTCGGCGCGGGCATTCTAACTTTGCTTATCGTCTCGGCGGTGGTGTTTTTTATCACCAGCCTGCTGCCCGGAGATGCGGCGCAAATGATTTTGGGGCAAAACGCCACAGCGGAAACGGTGGCGGCGTTACGTCAGCAGCTCGGCCTCGATCAGTCGCTGCCGGTGCGATATTTCAGTTGGCTTAGCGGAATGTTGCATGGCGATTTTGGGATATCGTTTGCCAGCCATTTACCGGTCGTGCAGTTGGTCGCCCGACGCATTCCGGCCACATTCGAACTTGCGGCGATAACCACGCTGATCTGCGTACCGCTGGCGCTGGTGAGCGGTATTGCGGCCGCCATGAACCGGGGCTCGCTGATCGACAGATTTCTGGTGGTTAGCACTATGGCGACGGTGGCTGTTCCGGAATTTCTTGTCGCGACGGTGGCGGTGCTGATTTTTGCCGTGAAGCTGCATTGGGTATCGGCCATGTCGTTCGGTAGCTCGGATATGGATTTGCTTAGCTATCTGAAATCTTACGCCTTGCCGGTGCTGACGTTATGCTGCGTGCTGGCTGCGCAGATGGCGCGCATGACGCGCGCTGCCATCATCAATCAGCTCGATAGCCCGTACCTGGAAATGGCGCGGTTGAAAGGCGTGTCGCCATTGCGTGCGGTACTGCGTCACGCGCTGCCGAATGCCGTCGGGCCGATTGCTAACTCCATTTCACTTAGCCTCTCGTATCTGTTTGGCGGCGTGATCATCATCGAAACGATTTTCAGTTATCCCGGCCTCGCCAGTGCCATGGTGGATGCGGTGAGCAACCGTGACCTGCCCGTGGTGCAGTTCTGCGTGATGCTGTTTGCCGCAAGCTATCTGCTGTTGCTGTTGGCGGCCGACATTCTCACCATCGCTTTTAACCCGAAATGGAGGAACTGATGAATAGCTTGCTTCTTCCCTGGCGCTTTTTCCAGGCGCTATCGGTCTCAGGACGCATCGGCCTGCTGATCTCGCTGTTCTGGATTGCGATGGCGCTATTCGGTACGCAACTGGCACCGCACCGCATCGATGATATTGGCGGTGGTCCGATGCTCGGCGGCATGACTGCGGATAACATCCTCGGTACCGACTATCTCGGGCGCGATATCCTCAGCCGAATTCTGTACGGCGCCAGGTTCTCCATCGGCCTGGCGTTAACCGCCGCACTAGGAGCCAGCCTGATTGGCACCGTGCTGGCTCTGCTGGCAGCCGTTGCCGGCCGTTGGCTGGAGGAAGTGCTGGGGCGTGTTAACGATGCGCTGCTGGTGCTGCCGGGCAAAGTGTTGTCGCTGATGATCGTAGCGGTATTTGGTTCTTCGTTGCCGATTCTGATCCTCACCGCGGTTTTCACCTACTGGCCGGGGGCATTTCGAATCGCCTTTGCTATGGCCAGCAGCTTGCGAAATATGGATTACGTGCGGGCATCGAAATTACGTGGCGAGAGCCGTTGGTATATCGCGGTCCACGATATCCTGCCGAACATGGTGCATCCGATGCTGACTGACTTTGGTCTGCGTTTTGTCTATATCGTGCTGCTGCTCAGTGGCCTGAGTTTTCTCGGCCTGGGTGTGCAGCCACCTTATGCTGACTGGGGAACGCTGGTGCGAGAAAACATTCAGGGGTTGTTTGATGGCTCGCCAGCGGTGCTGATGCCTGCGGTGGCAATTGCCAGCCTGACCGTTGGTGCCAATCTGTTTATTGATAGCCTGCAGATGATGCGACCGCTGACCCTTGCGAAGGAGGGGGCATGAACGTGACTCTACACACCGCGTTGCCAGTGATCGCCGTCGAGAATCTGCGCGTTACGGCGCATACGGACAAAGGCGAAGAGATCGATCTGGTTTCCGATATACGTTTTACCGTGCAAAAAGGGGAAGTGTTGGCGCTGATTGGCGAATCCGGCTCTGGCAAAACCACCATCGCGATGGCACTGATGGGCTATGCTCGCCATGGCTGTCGTATCGCTGATGGCATTATCCATGTTGCCGGCACCGATGTGCACCGTCTCTCTCCGGGCCAATTGCGCGAATTTCGCGGTAATAAGGTGGCTTATATCGCGCAGAGCGCAGCGGCTTCGTTTAACCCTGGCATGCGTATTCTCGATCAGGTTATTGAGCCTGCGGTGATCCACGGCACCATGAGGCGTAAGGAAGCGAAAAAGAAAGCGATAGCCCTGTTTCGTGAACTGGCGTTGCCTGATCCGGAAAGCATCGGCGACCGTTTCCCGCATCAGGTGTCCGGAGGACAACTGCAACGTTTGATGACGGCGATGGCATTGATTGGCGATCCTGACGTTGTGATCCTCGACGAACCAACTACCGCACTGGATGTGACCACGCAGGTGGAAGTGTTGAAAGCTTTCCGGCGGGTGGTGGCGCAGCGTGGGGTAACCGCCATTTACGTCAGCCACGATTTGGCTGTGGTGGCGCAAATGGCCGATCGCATTCTGGTACTGCTACGTGGCCAAATAGCTGAATACGGCACGACTGAACGGTTGATTGGTTCGCCGCAGGCGGAATACACCCGGTTGTTGATGGATGCCGCGCGCCAGAGTGAACGCCTGAGTAACTGGTGCCCCGCCACAGCTGAGCGGCAGCCGCTGCTGGAAGTGCGCGATATGTGTGCCGGTTATGGTCCACGTGACAGAGAAGGACAACCGAAAATCCGCATCCTTGAAGACATCAACCTGAAGCTGTGGAAAGGGCAGGCGATTGGCATTATCGGAGAATCCGGTTCCGGAAAAACGACGCTTGCACATGCCATTGCCGGGCTGAACGCGCCGAGTCAGGGCCATATATTGTTTAACGGTCACTACATTGACGGTGATATGCATAAGCGGCCTGACGATGAGCTGCGTCGTATTCAGTATGTTTTCCAGATGGCAGACACCGCGCTTAACCCGGCACACAGCATTGAGCGCATTCTGTCTCGTCCACTGGCACTGTTCCACGGGGTGCAGGGGGCGGCGCTCACGCAGCGCCTGCACCGGTTGCTCGATCTGGTCAAACTGCCGCACAGCGTATTGTGGCGGCGTCCTGGGGCGCTGTCTGGTGGTCAGAAACAACGCGTCAATCTGGCTCGCGCGCTGGCCGCAGAACCGGATCTGATATTGTGTGATGAAGTCACTTCCGCGCTCGATACCGTGGTGGCGGCGACAGTTTTGGATCTGATAAGCGAACTACGTCGTGAACTTGGCCTGTCGGTGTTGTTTATCAGCCATGACATGCATGCGGTGCGTTCGGTATGTGATGATATCGTGGTGATGAAGAGCGGTCGCATCATGACGCAAATCGCGCGTGCGGACTATGACAAACCCGGCAGCGATCTCTATTTTGAGCGGCTGAAGCGTGCGGTGCCAGAGCTACGCCAGGGCTGGCTTGATGAGCATGAAGAAATCCTGAAAGCAGAATAAAAATTGTACACGCCGCTGCGGTGCGATTTGCCGCGCGGTATTTAATGTTTACAACATCGAGGTAGTAACGTTATGCCTGCACCGATTCGTTATGTACAGGACAGTGCTGATTTCCCGGCGTCTGCTGATGTGGTGGTGATTGGCGCCGGTATTGCCGGTTCCGCCGCCATCTGGGAACTGGCGAAACAGGGGTTAAAGGTGGTGCTGGTAGAGAAAGGGTTAGTAGGTGCCGAACAGTCCAGCCGCAACTGGGGGTGGTGCCGCCAACAAAACCGTGACGAGCGCGAGTTGCCGCTGATCATTCATGCCCTGCAACGCTGGGGCGAACTTAACGCTGAAACCGGTGAAGAGCTGGGATTTCGTCGTAGCGGGCTGGTGTACGCCACACGCAATCTGGACGATCTCGCCGCCTGGGAGGCGTGGGGGAAGATGGCGAAAAACTATGGCGTGCGCAGCGATATGCTCAGTGCCGAACAGGCAAAAGCGATGACGCCGGGCAGCACGACTCAGTGGCTGGGGGGCGTCTCATCGCCCACCGACGGTCATGCCGAGCCGCGGCTGGCGTCTGCCGGTCTGGTGATCGGAGCACAACGTCTGGGCGCGCTGGTGTTCCAGCAGTGCGCTGTACGTGGTCTGGATATCGCCGCCGGGCGGGTCAGCGGCGTCTGGACGGAACGCGGCTTAATCAAAACCAGCCGGGTAATTTGCGCCGCCGGCGCCTGGACGTCGATGTTCTGCCGCCGCCACGGCATCGATCTGCCGCTCGGCAATGTAATTGGTACAGCCTTCCGTACTCAGCCAATTGAGCAGGCGATTGCAATACCCTTATACACCCCTGGCTTTGCCTGTCGGCCGCAGCTTGACGGTAGCTATACCGTCTCAGTTTCAGGCCGTGGCCGTCTGGAGCCTGGGGCACAGGGCCTTCGTTATGCGCGCCAGTTCTATCCGACTTTCAAAAGTCGACGTAAGAACCTGAAACTCAATATTGGCATCAGGCCTTTCCTGTCTGGCCCGGAGGCGCTGGGAAGCTGGGAGTTTGATCGCCAGTCGCCGTTTGAGCGGGTGCGCATTCTCGATCCCGTAGCGGATCGCAGCACCATAGAAGATGGCCTGGCAGCGATGCGTAAAGAGTATCCGGCGTTGGCGAATCTGAAGCTGGCGCAGGCGTGGGGAGGGATGATTGACAGCACGCCGGATGCGATCCCGGTGATATCAACGGTGGAAAAAATGCCGGGACTGGTGTTGTCCGCAGGCTTTAGCGCGCACGGCTTTGGTATCGGACCGGGCGCCGGTCGCCTGGCGGCGGATCTTGCCACCGACAGTACGCCAGTTGTGGATCCCACACCTTATCGCTATTCCCGTCTGGTTGATGGCAGCGGCCTTGACGCGCCAGGCATGATGTGAGGAGCACGCATGAGCATTACATTACGCGCGATGACCGCGGATGACATCGAACCGGCGTTTGCCATGACACAGCATCTGAAATGGCCACATCGCCGTGAAGACTGGGCCCAGGCGCTATCTTTAGGAGAAGGCGTGGTGGCGGAAGAAGAGGGCGCTTTCCTCGGGTGCGCTATTGGCTGGCGTTGGGGTGAGCAGGCTGCCACTATTGGGCTGGTGATGGTTAACGACCAGTATCAGGGGCGTGGCATCGGTAGACAACTGATGTTGGCGCAACTGGAAAAATTTCCCGGCTACAACGTGCGGCTGCATGCTACGGAAATGGGGAAAGGTCTGTATGCCAAATTGGGGTTTAACGTGACCGGGCATATCCAGCAGCACCAGACCCGCGCGCTGGCGACCGTGCCCGCTGTGACTCTGCCACCCGAATTGACGCTGGGTAAAGCTGACGCCAGCGATGCCAGCCTGCTGACCGAGCTCGATCATCAGGCACATGGGATGTGGCGTCCACACTTGATAAATCAACTGATTAGCGATCACCTGACCGTGATAGCGCGAGATGCGCAGCAGCGCATCCACGGTTTTGCGAGTTTGCGTCGTTTCGGTCACGGTTGGGCGATTGGACCGGTGATTGCCGAAAGCTTGTCGGTGGCGCAACCTCTGGTTGCGGTGCTGATGCAAGGGTTGGGCGGCGAGTTTGTGCGTATTGATACCGATGGCGCATTGCCGCTGGCGGAATGGCTGGAAACGTTGGGAATGGCGCAGGTTGACGCACCGGTAACGATGATTCGGGGAACGGTCTGGTCGCCGCTGGACGGTGGTATGCAGGCGTTTGGGTTAATGACCCAGGCGATGGCGTGATGCATATTGTTTATAAATCTGATCCGCTACGCGGCGCACACTGGCAACGCTGGCTGGCCGAGCATGCGCCGGATATCCAGTTGCATATCTGGCCGGAAACCGGCCCGACAGAACAGGTGGAGATGCTGATTGCCTGGCAACTGCCGGAAAATCTGCTGGCAACCTTTCCCAACCTGAAAGCATTGATGTCGGTTGGCGCGGGTGCCGATCAGTTCGATCTCAGCGAGATACCGCCGGACTTGCCGGTGGTGCGCATGATTGAGCCGGGTCTGACGCAGGGTATGGTGGAATACGTCACCTTCGCGGTGCTTGGCTTGCATCGTGATATACCGCGTTACTTGCGTCAACAGCGTGAGCAGCAGTGGCACCCCCACAAAATTCATACCGCCGGGGAGCGTCGTATTGGGGTAATGGGCCTCGGTGAACTGGGGCAAGCCTGTCTGAAACAACTGGTGGCGCTTGGTTTTGATTGTGCGGGCTGGAGCCGAACGCAACATAAGATCGACGGCGTACGTTGCTGGCATGGTGACGAACAACTGGCGGTATTTCTCGCACGCAGCGATATCCTGGTGTGTCTGCTGCCGCTGACCGACGATACGCGTGGATTGTTGAATGCCGAACTTTTTGCTCAACTGCCTTCTGGCGCTGCGCTGGTACAGGTTGGACGCGGGCCACAGCTTAATGACGATCATCTCCTGGCGGCGCTGGATAGCGGGCAGCTCAGTGCCGCAGTAATCGATGTCACCGCTCCCGAACCGCTGCCAGTCGGGCATCCGTTCTGGCGCCATCCGGCCATCTGGCTGACACCCCATATCGCCAGTGAAACACACACCGGCAGCGCTGTGGTTGCGCTGCTTGATAACCTGCGCCGCTATCAGCGTGGTGAACCGATGATCGGTATGATCGATCGTAACCGGGGATACTGAAATGCAACTGGAACAATTAGTCGCTCTGCGACGGGATCTGCATGCCCATCCTGAGCTGGGGTATAAGGAAACACGCACCAGCGACATCGTGGCGCGCGTGTTGGAGGAACAGGGCATTGAGGTGCACCGCGGTCTGGGAGGAACGGGGGTGGTCGGTGTACTGAAACGCGGAAGCAGCACCCGGATGATAGGGCTGCGCGCTGATATGGATGCGCTGCCAATGGCAGATAACGGTACACAGGCATGGAAAAGCACCATAAAGGGCATTTGCCACGGCTGTGGGCATGACGGGCACACGGTAATGCTGCTTGGGGCGGCGATGACGCTGGCACAGCAGGGTGATTTTGATGGCACGCTGGTGTTTATCTTTCAGCCTGCGGAAGAAGGTCTGGCGGGAGCAAAAGCGATGATCGATGACGGCCTGTTTGTTCGCTTTCCCTGTGATGCCGTTTACGCGTTGCATAACTGGCCGGATCTGCCATTGGGCGAAGTACAGACGCGCCCTGGGGCCATTATGGCAGCGGCAGATCGTTTCGATATCACTATTCGCGGCGGCGGTGGTCATGCCGCGCAGCCGCATTTGACGCGCGACACCTTACTGGCAACCAGCGAGCTGGTGGTGGCGCTCAACGCTCTGGTGGCACGAGCGCTTGATCCTTGCGAACCCGCGTTACTCAGCGTCACCCGTATGCAGGGAGGCTTCTCGCACAATATGATCCCGGCGGAAGCCAGCATTACCGGCACGGTACGCACCTTCAGCCCGGCGGCGCAGGATATTATCGAATCACGGATGCGTGAAATGGCGCAACACATCAGCGCTGCGCACGGTCTGCATGCCGAGGTCAACTACCTGCGTTATTACCCGGCGACGATCAACAGCGGCCCGGAAGCCTTGCTGGCGCTGGAGGCGTTACAACAGGCGGGGATGACAGCGAATCAGGCCGGACAACCGGCGCTGACCTCGGAAGACTTCGCCTTTATGTTACAGGCAAAACCGGGGGCGTATTTGTGGATTGGGTCGGCGCCTGGCCAGCCGCTGCACCATTCAGCGTATGACTTTAATGATGCCGTGATCCCATATGGTATCCAGGCGTTGACGGCCATCGCTCGTCATACTCTGCGTACAGAATTTCCCCGCTGAAAGACAGCCGATTTTAACAGGAAATGCTGCTGTCCCGGCAATTACGGCAGCGTGAGAAACCAACAGGTTGCGATACTTTAGTCAACCTAACGTTATGTGGATGAGGGCAAAAATGCAGAATGCCATGGTAGGACAGTACACATTTTCCGATAACAGTATGTTACTGGATGCGCGCGAGCAGCAGGTGCCTCGTGGCGTGGTCACTGCGCATCCGCTGGTGATCGAACGGGCTAAAGGCAGCGAGGTGTGGGATGTTGAGGGCAATCGCTACCTCGATTTTGTCGGCGGAATTGGTGTACTTAATGTCGGCCATAATCACCCGGCGGTGGTTAATGCCGTCACGCAGCAGCTTGGTCTGGTGTCGCATGCCTGCTTCCAGGTCGTGGCCTATCCGGGCTACATTGAACTGGCGCAGCGCCTGAATAAACTGGTGGGTAACGGCCAGCCGTTTAAGAGTGTATTTTTCACCAGCGGTGCGGAAGCGGTAGAAAATGCGGTGAAAATTGCCCGTGCGCATACCCAGCGATCCGGCATCATTGCGTTTGACGGGGCATTTCATGGCCGCACCTTACTCGGCTGCGCTCTGACCGGGATGAGCCAGCCTTATAAACAGAATTTCGGCCCCTTCCCCGGGGAAATCTATCGCCTGCCGTTTCCGAATACCTTTTATGGCATCAGCGATAATGACTGTCTGCAAGCCCTGGAACAACTGTTTGCGGTACAAATTGTGCCGGAACGCGTCGCGGCGATTATCATCGAACCGGTTCAGGGCGATGGTGGTTTCCTGCCTGCGAGCGCTGACTTTTTGCAGGCGTTGCGCCGTATCACGGAGGAACACGGGATTCTGCTGATTTGTGATGAAGTACAAACCGGGTTTGGTCGTACCGGGAAAATGTTTGGTTTCCAACATGCGGACATTACTCCGGATCTGATCACCGTGGCAAAAAGTCTCGGCGGCGGATTGCCGATTTCCGGTGTCGTGGGGAAAGCGGACATTATGGATACGCCATTACCGGGTGGGCTTGGCGGGACCTATGGCGGTAATGCGCTGGGGTGTGCGGCGGCACTGGCCGTGCTCGACCTGTTTGAAAACGAAAATCTGCTGATACGCAGTAACCAGTTAGGGGAGAAACTTAATGCCCATCTGCATCAACTGGCGGACAAGTACGCGTGTATCGGCGATGTGCGCGGCATCGGCTTTATGCAGGCGGTGGAGATCATTGATTTTGAGACCAGGCGTTCTGATGCGGCGATGACGCAGAAAATTCTCGACTGCGCCTGCCAGGAAGGGTTATTGCTGATTAAATGTGGTTTGCACCGCAGTACAATCCGCTTCCTGGCGCCGCTGATCACCACTGACGCGCAGCTGGAAGAAGCATTGCATATCTTTGATATTGCGCTGGCTCGTGCAAGCGGTCGTCTCGAATAATCACAGCTTCCTCATTGATATTGCAGCAAATTATTTTCAGGTATTCCGAAAAATGTGGCCTGCGTCAGGACTGGCGCTGTCACATTAAAGCGTGCTATACCATCGGGATAACCTGCACACCTGGTCAATAATGAGGGGGGCCATGAACGGCTTAATGAAACTAGATCGCATCGATATCAATATTCTGGTGCAACTACAAAAAGATGGCCGTATCAGCAACGTTAACCTGGCCGATGCCGTCGGACTTTCTCCCAGCCCTTGCCTGCAACGGGTAAAACGCCTGGAGCAGGCGGGTTTTATCTCCGGGTATGAAGCCCATATCAATTTGACCAAAATCACCAACTCTGTGACGGTTTTCACCGAAGTCACGCTTTCCGGCCACCGGCGAGAAGATTTTATGAAATTCGAAAACGCGATGCGCGATGTGGATGAGTTGATGGAGTGTCATTTGATTACCGGGGGCTACGACTATTTGCTGCGCTTTATTACCCGTAGCATTGAGCATTACCAGGATGTGATCGAGACGTTGCTGGATGCGCAAATCGGTATTGATAAGTATTTCAGTTATATCGTGATCAAGTCGCCGATCATGAAAAGTAGCGTGCCGTTGAGATCGCTGATCATGAAGCAGAATTCGGCTGATTTTGGCGGGTGATTCTGCGTTAATCGGGTTGCCAGCCCGGATCTCATTTCGTTCATAAAGGCAGATGGATATATTCCGGTGCGGCATTCGCGCAAAAAGAGCGAGGTCGCCGCCTTCTGCCTACGCGGATAAACCGTGCCACCCCGATCTGTCCCTCCATCTGGACAGCATAAAATTTCTCCGTCGTCCAAAATTCCCTTTATCTTCGCTGTTCAGGTCGTGGATTCAACGGCGACGTTTGTGCTGAAGCCGTTACACTCATTCTATTACTTTACAAGGAGTTGCTATGACAGCCTTTACCATTCCCGACCAGATGTGGCAGCGCAATGGCTTCATTGTCTCCACCCAACGTCAGCGCCTTGATATCGACTGGATTCATTATCAACTGGCGGAGTGTTCCTACTGGGCGAAAGGCCAGACCCGGGAAAAAACAGAACGCGCAATCGCCGGGTCACTGCCCTTTGGTCTGTACCAGCAGCAGCGGCAGATCGGTTTTGCCCGGCTGGTGACCGATTACACGCGTTTTGGCTGGTTATGTGACGTCATCATTGATGAGGACTGGCGCGGCCACGGTCTTGGTCGTTGGCTGGCGACTTGTGTGCGTGCGCATCAGGAATTACAAACGGTGCACCGCTGGATGCTTTCTACCAATGATGCCCACCAGCTGTATCAGCGACTCGGCTGGCGCGTGGTGCAGGATCCCCACAAGTTGATGGAATTTCCTTCCTCCTGACAACGGAAAAAACTATGTATCGTGTTGGCGTAGATATTGGTGGCTCTTTTACCGATTTTGCCGTCCTTGATGAGCAAACGAACCAGATCCACACTTTGAAAGTGTTATCGCGGCCGGACCAGCCAGGGCGTGAAATCCTTACCGGGTTGGCACAACTGGAGCAGCGTGCCGGCATCGCCCCACAGCAGGTCAGCTACTTCACGCATGGCACCACGGTAGGTATCAACGCCGTGATCCAGCGACGAGGTGTCAAACTGGCGCTATTTGCGACGAAAGGATTCTGCGATGTGCTGGAACTGGCGCGTCTGAAAATACCGCATATTCACGATCTGTTTTCACGCCGACCCACCCCGCTGATATCTCGTGACCGGGTTTTTGCCATCAAAGAACGGACCGATCGCCACGGCAACGTGCTGCAAGCGGTCGATCATCAGAGTGTGCTGGATGCCATTGCCGGCGCAAGAGCGGCGGGGTGTCAGGGAATTGTGGTGGCGTTGCTGCACAGCTATCGCAATCGCCACAATGAAGCCCGGGTCAAGGCGATCATTAATGCACAGGCGCCTGAGCTACTGACCTCGTGCTCGGCGGATATCTGGCCAATCATCCGCGAGTATGAACGCACTATCACCGCCACCATCAACGCCTATGTGCAGCCGATGGTTATCCATTATCTCGAATCGTTTGAACGCGCCTTAAAAACCATGGGTGTTGCGCCACCGCCGAGGATAACCAAATCCAATGGGGGAGTCATGGGGGTTGAGCAGGCGAAAAGCGAATGCGTGCAGATGGTGCTGTCGGGGACGGCATCCGGAGTGATCGGCGCCAGTTTTTTCGCCAGTACCTGCGGTTTTGACAAAATTCTCAGCCTCGATATCGGTGGCACCAGCGCCGATGTGGCGGTGATCATTGACGGTAAGGTGGCGCAGGGGAACGGTGAAATCATCGGTGATTTCCCTATCTATATTCCTTCGGTGGCGGTGACCTCCGTCGGGCAAGGCGGCGGAACGCTGGCCTGGATCGATAACCAGGGCGTATTGCAGATGGGGCCGGACAGCGCGGGGTCTTTGCCGGGACCGGTTTGCTTCCAGCGCGGCGGCACGCAGCCAACTGCCACCGATGCTTTTGCCGTCTGCGGAATGATTGGTCACGGCGATCTCGGTTACAATGCCGTGCAGGTAGACGTTGGCGCGGCTCGCGCCGCCTGGCAGCCGCTGGCGGATGCCCTCAATATCACAGTAGAAGAGACGGCGGAAACCGCCATTGAGCTGGCGATCTCCAGTATGTACGGCGATACCAACGGATTGCTGTCGCGCTTTGGTCTCGATCCGCGTGAATTCTGGTTCCTTGCATTTGGTGGCGCGGGGCCGATGATGGGGTGTTTCCTGGCGCGCGAACTGAATATGAAAGGGGTGATTGTCCCGCCGACGCCAGGCGTGCTGTCAGCACTGGGCGGATTAGTGGCGGATATCCGCAATGACTTTATCCGCACTCTCTACGGCGAACTGGATGCTAACCTGGCGGACTCGCTGGCGACCGAAGCTGAAGCCCTGAATCAGCAAGCCCGGCGCTGGCTGCATGAGCAGCACGGGGTGGAGATGCCGTTCACTTTGCACTATAGCGCGGATATGCGTTATCGCGGGCAGTCCTTTGAAATTGAGGTTGCGCTTGAAGAAGCATGGTTGACACAAGCCAACGTCAATGCCCTGCACGCCGCTTTTGATCGTCAGCATCAACAAATGTTCGGTCACAGTGACGTCAGCGCACCGGTGCAGATTATCAACCTGCGTCTGGTTATCGTCTCGCCCACACCGAAGCCCGCATTGAATCGTGTGCCCGCGGCCAGCGGACCGGTAGTGGCGGCGAAACAGACCCACGTCTGGATCGACGGTGCGCAGCATCAGGTCGATGTGGTCGCCCGCGCGACTCTTGGGGCCGGGCATCAACTGACCGGCCCGGTGATTATTGCCCAGGACGACTGCACCACCTGTGTGCCGCCGCAGATGCAGGTAAGGGTCGATGAATTTGGCAATTTACTGATTACTTCGCTGGAGGTGAGCCAAGATGGCGATTGACGGACGTAACCTGCAAATTCTCGCTAACTATTGCGCGGCTGCCGCCGATGCGATGGCGTTTACCCTGATGCGAACCGCACACTCGACGTTTGTTAAAGAAACCGAAGACTTCTCATGCCAGATTGTCAGCCCGGACGGGCTGGCCTTCGCTTCACCGCGTCGCTTTGGGGCGCCCTGGTACAGCGGTATTGATTACGGCCCGGTGCTGGCGCTGATCGACCAGTATGATGAAGGGGATATCTGCATCACCAACGACTCGTATGCCGGTAATGTGGCGACCCATACGCCTGATATTCATATCTGGAAACCGGTGTTTCATCAGGGAGAGATCGTCTGCTTCGTTGTTGGTCATATTCATAACACTGACGTTGGCGGGGCGGTACCGGCATCGCTCTCGCGTTCCCTTACCGATATCGTGCAGGAAGGCATACGCATTCCGCCGCTGAAAATTGTGCGCAATGGCGAGCTGAACGACGAAGTGGCGCGCATTATGCGGCTTAACGTACGCGTTCCGGATCAGAACTGGGGCGATTTCAAAGCGCAACTGGCCTCAGTGAATGTCGGGGAACGTAAAATTCATGACATTCTTGCCCGTTTTGGCGTGGAGGATTTTCGCCAGGGGATCGACGGTATCCTTGATTATGCCGAACGTCAGGCGCGTAGCATTATTGCCACCATTCCCGACGGCGAATATTTTTATGCCGACTTTGCGGATGAAGATGGCGAAGGAGGCTTCCCCTGCCGGGTAGCCATCACGCTGCGGGTGCAGGGCGAAACGCTGGAGCTGGATTACACCGGAAGCGATCCGCAACTGGCCTCTTCGCTGAACATGCCGACAGGCGGACGTGAACGGCACCCGCTGGCGCTGGTAGGGGTCACTTATGTCCTGTCGACGTTGGATCGAAACCTGCTGCTGAATGCCGGTACGCTACGGCCTACGCGCGCTATCCTGCCTCCTGGAACGGTCATGAACTGCGAAGCGCCAGCCGCAGTAGGGATGCGTTCCCTGACCTGCGCGCTGTCGCAGATAGCCACTATCGGCGTGTTTTCGCAGGCGATACCTGAACGTCTGCCCGCGAATTCGCCAGGGGGAAACTCCATTATGAACATTCGTACCAGCGATGCGGCAAACCGCAGCGTGGTGGCGTCTCTGGGGCCAGTAGGCGGTGGTGCGGGCGGTACGCCGCGCCATGATGGCCCGGACGGTTCCGGCGGCTTATCCGCATTCCTGAAAAACACGCCGATTGAAATCAACGAAGCCGAAGTCCCTATTCAGTTTCATCGCTATGGTCTGGTGCCTGACAGCGCCGGCGCCGGGCGCTATCGCGGCGGCCTGGCCACGGAAATGGTTTTCGAGATTTTTGCGCCGGATACGCTGGTTACCGCCCGCAACCGCAATCGCTCGGTATTTGCTTCACCGGGCGTGCTGGGGGGCGCGGCGGGGGGCTTGTCACACTTCCGTACCTGGCGTGATGGTGAGGTGATCGAACACGGTAACACCGATGTCATTCGCTGCCAGCCAGGCGATATTGTTGAGGTTCGGGGGCCCGGCGCGGGGGGATATGGCCTGCCCGTTGAGCGTGGTGCTCAGGCGGTGCTGCAGGATGTGCGCTGTGGATTTGTCAGCGTTGATGCTGCCCGCACACAGTACGGTGTGGTTATCAATGGCGAGGATATCGATGATGTCGGGACAGCATGCTTACGCAAAGCGCTGAGACAGCGAGCGGACAGTCACTTTGACTTTGGCGTGGCGCGAACGGCATTTGAAGCGGTATGGACCCCGGAACGCTACCAATTGCTGACACGATTTCTGGCTGAGGCACCCACAGGATGGCGTCATTTTCTTAAACATCAGGTGTTTAAAGCTGTGGCGGCGGAAGTAAACCAAAATCAGGTGCCCGGCGAGCAAATGTCGAGAATCTTCGCCGCGTTACGCCAACGCTATCCGGCGATGAGATCGTAACTCATTATTTTGCGAAAGGAAAATGCGGCGCAGATCAGGTATCCGGGCTGCGCCGGGGGGAAATCAGCATATTTGCGGCGTGGAAGAGGCCAGCCGCTGACTAACAAACGGGATCAAAAAGTATAGAGCACGCCGAGGGTCGCTGACGTGTTGTTACGACGAAACACAATCGGGCTGTTTTCTGCATGTTTATCCAGCCAGACGTAATCAGCGCTGACCAGGGCGCTCCAGTGAGGAGTGAACTGGTGGTTCCAGGTCAGACTGGTGTCTGTCCCGTAAAACCCTCCGGCGGCATGATATTGCGCATAGCCTGTGCCGCGACTTTGCCGGGCGCTGACGCCGTAGAAGGTGTTCATATAGCGATTGTCGCCAAACAGCGCCGCAGCGCTCAGGGCGACAGTATCGGTATCACTCTGTAGGGGAATCAGCGTGGCGGAAGCCTGATAGTTCACGCCCTGACTGTCGCTCAGGGGGAGCGTCGCTTTGCCTTCCACCGTCAACCAGGGGGCGATCGTCCAGCCCAGAGCGAAGGCGGTATTGATCGTCGCTTTTATGTTTCCCATGCCTTTAAGTTTGTTGCTCCCGTCGCGCCAGTCCGAATTCCGATCCGCACGCCCAAGGCTATAACCCAGCGTATGTTCCAGGTAAAAGCCATTTTCACTCTGCAGGTCGTAACCCAGCCCCTTTTGGCTATCGACAAAAAATGCGCCGTCACGCCCCTGGATCAGGGGAACCACCTGCCAGTGGCGCTGATCGGAACCGCTATAACGGGGCAGGCTTTGTCCGGCCAGCCCCAGTGAAAAAGTGGGCTGCGCGGGATCGCTCTCATCAGCCTGGACGACAGTGGCTGTGCCGGTCAGGGTAAAACACACCATGTACAACACTATTTTTCTGGTTATCATCATCATTCCTCCACACCTGAATCGTTAACGGACCGTGAGCCGCGGTGGCCGTAAATGCCAGGTGAGTATAGAGAGGCAGTGTCAGTAAACTGTCAGGGCTTTATGAAGAAACGGTCAGGGTGCCAGCAATGTCAGGAAAACGAATACTGATTATTGAAGATGATGCGGATGCGGCGGATGTACTCGACGCCTATCTGCGACGTGAAAACTATGAAGTGTGGGTGGCGGGCGACGGTCCTTCAGGCCTGGAAATGAGCCAGCGACTCACTCCGGATCTTATTCTTCTTGACGTCATGCTGCCGGGGATGAATGGCACCGAAGTTCTGGCAGCCATACGGCGCAAAGGCAATATCCCCGTTATTATGGTGACAGCGATGGGAGATGCGCCGGATAAAATCGGCGCCCTGCGCTACGGCGCCGATGATTATGTGGTCAAACCCTATAACCCGGGCGAAGTCGTGGCAAGGGTGCAGGCCGTGCTGAGAAGGGCGACCCAGGAGCCTGAGGTTCGTGCTTTACGCTGGCAGGGCCTGGAGGTCAACACGGCGATGATGACGGCGATGATCCGTTCAGCAGACGGAGAAGGGCAGGCGCTGGAACTCACCCCGACAGAGTTCAGCCTGCTTTCGACGCTGATGGCGGCGCCAGTGCGCCCATTTTCACGTCAGGAGCTACTGGAGCGCTGCCTGCCCGAAAGCGATGCGCTGGAAAGAGCGGTCGACACTCACGTCTATAACCTGCGTAAAAAACTGGAAACGGCCGGTATTCATCATGTGCTGGTGAACGTCCGGGGCGTAGGCTACCGGTTCCGTCAGCCATGAAGACATTACAGCAGCAGACCCTGTGGCGCTGGATTTGCGTGCGAATTCTGGCGCTGGCTGTCGGTTCCGTGGTGGTGATTGCGCTGTGCATGTGGCTGCGTTTCGCCGTGGAGAGCCTGTGGATACAGCACCATATGCCACCGGCCTTGCGCGCCGAGTTTGCGCTTCTACGTCTGCATCCGGAAACCAATCCGGCCCGCTTTCATGAAATTGTCGATGCGTGGTGGGGGATCAGTTATTCCGATCCCTCAATCGCTTCCGCGGACTGGCTGACGGTGGGCATCCTGGTGGTGGTCATCATTCCTTTCATTGTGGTGCTGGGGCTGCGCGCCGCCAGGCCGCTGTCCGTCCAGTTCAGCCACCTGGCTACGGCTGCCGGGTCGGTCTCCAAAGGCGATTTTACCGCCCGGGCGGCGCCGGTGGATAACACGCCGCTGGAAATGGCGCGGTTTACCCAGGATTTCAATGCCATGATGATGCAACTGGCCCGCTACGAGCGGGAACTGCGGGCTTCCCACGTGGCGATGGCCCATGAGCTTCGCTCGCCGTTGACGGCGGCCATTGGTCGTCTGCAGGGGATGATGGACGGCGTGTTCCTTCCGGAACCGAAGCAACTGGCGATGGTGATGAAGCAACTGCAGCTCCTTCGCCAGTTAACGGATGAACTGCACTTGTTGTCGCTGGCCGACGCCGGTCAACTTAGCCTGCATAAATCGGTAACCGACCTTACCGCGCTGCTGCGTGAACGGGCTATCTGGCTGAGTCCACAGGCGCAGAGCGTGGGTATGGTTATCACCGTTGCCTCGCAGGCTCCGTGCCTGTGCGAGGTTGATCCGGTTCGGCTGGGACAGGTGGTCACGATTGTGATGGAAAACGCCCTGCGCTATGCGGCAGAGGGGGGCGTGCTGACGGCCGTGGCCCGCAAGACGTCGGCAGGATGCGAGATGATTTTCCGTGACCACGGGCCGGGCGTACCGGCAGAGTTTCTGCCGGCGATGTTTGAGCGCTTCACCCGGGGAGAGTCTTCGCGGGCGCGGCACTCTGGCGGCAGCGGCCTGGGGTTGTCCATAGCCAGAGGGATCTGCGCGGCACACGGCGGCGGTATTCAAGCCAGACAGGGAGAAAGCGGCGGGCTGGTTATTATTATTACGCTGCCCGGTGGAAAGGCGCGGGAATAAACCTGGCGTCCTGACAGTTTCCTGACAGAATGCAGGGATCAATCCTGACACTGTTTCGGTTTAATGACCGTGACTTTGTTAAGGAGCGCCGTCATGACGAAAAATTTTCCCGGTCTGTCCGACTGCCTGCGACAGATATTTCGCCTCCTCTCTACACCGCACCTTCCGGCATCGCTCTGTTACGGTATGTTGGCGCTGCCGGTTATCCTGGTTTTAACCGCCTGCGGCGATAAGCCACAAAAGACGCCACCTGCGCCGCGGCCGGTCAGAACTATTCTGGCGCCGCCACCCTCACGGAGCAGCATTTTCACTCAGACCGGTGAAATCCGTCCGCACGATGAGGTAACGCTCGGGTTTCGCCTTGACGGACGTTTGCTGACGCGCCCGGTTGATGTGGGTGACCCGGTGACGGCTGGCGAGACGCTCGGCACGCTGGAGAGTGGCACTTTTCAGAATCAGCTCGACAGCGCTCGCGCCGATCTGGACAGCGCCCGGGCCGCAGAGCGCCTGGCTGCGCTTAATCTACGGCGAATGAGTGCGCTGATGCCTTCCGGGGCCATTGCCCGCGTGCAGCTGGATTCGGCCCGCTCGGACTGGCAGACGGCAGTCTCAAGGCGTCAGAGCGCCGAAGCCGCATTGAATACGGCCAGGGAAAATCTGAACTGGACGCATCTGATTGCGCCGTCAGCCGGCATCGTGACCGGGGTGAGCGCGGAACCGGGACAGGTGGTCAGCGCCGGGCAGACGGTAGTGACGCTGGCGGCCAGCAACGGACGAGATGCCATTATAGACGTGGCGGATCCGCAGGTGTTTTCCCACAATAGCGGTACATTCAGCGTAGCGTTAATCGCCGATCCGGCGATCCGCGCCAGCGGCCGCCTCCGCGATATCAGCCCGCAGGCGGATCCGCAGACGCGGACGTGGCGCGTTCGCATCACCCTTGATAATCCTCCTCCGGCGATGGCGCTGGGCGCCAGCGTCAACGTCGAATTACCCGGCAGCGGACCGGCCATGATGTTGCTTCCGGCCTCGGCCCTGACCAGGGAGAATGGCAAGCCCGCGGTGTTCGTGGTCGACAGGACCAGTCAGCAATTGCAGCTGCGACCGGTGACGCTCGGCGGCTATACCGCAACCGGCATTCTGGTGACGTCAGGTGTCCATCCGGGAGAGGCGGTGGTCACGGCTGGCGTCAGCAAACTTCGTCAGGGTGAAAAAGTGATCTTCGGGGAGGGGCGTGAATGAGCCAGGGATCCCTGAAGCACGCCTTCAATCTGTCGGCCTGGGCGCTGAACCATCAGCAGCTTATGACTTTCTTTATGCTGCTGGTGATGGCCACCGGCATCATGAGTTATGAACAATTACCGCGTAATGAAGACCCTGCCTTTACCATTAAAACCGCGGTGGTATCGGCGCAATGGCCCGGCGCTAACATCCAGGATACGGTTAATCTGGTAACCGATACGCTGGAGAAAAAACTGCAGGAAATCCCCTATCTGGATTATGTGGAGAGTGACACGCACGCCGGTCAGTCGGTAATTTTTGTCAATCTGCGTGACGATACCCCGCCCGGTCAGGTGGCCGGGATCTGGTATCAGGTGCGTAAAAAAATGCAGGATATTGCATCCTCGCTGCCCTCTGGCGTGCAGGGGCCTGCCGTGAATGATGAATTTGATGATACCTACGGTACCATTTACGGTTTCACCGCTGAGGGGTTTACTTCCCGTGAACTACGCGACCATGTTGAGGATATCCGCCGCAGTCTGATGTCGTTGCCGGACATCGGCAAAATCACGCTTATCGGCGTGCAGGAAGAGCAGATGGTCATTGCCTTTTCTCCGCGCAAACTTGCCGGTATGGGACTTGATCTTCAGCAGGTCAGTGACGCGCTGAAGGAACAAAACGATGTTGTGCCGTCCGGTATTCTGCGTACCGACAGAGAGAATGTGGCTCTGCGGGTCAGCGGCGCGCTGACTTCGGAGGAGAGCCTGCGCGCGGTGACGCTGCATATCAATGGGCGCTATATTCCGCTAACCGACATTGCCACTATCCGGCGCGAACCGGCGGAGCCGCCGACGCCGCTCTTCCGGGTAAACGGCGAGCCAGCTATCGGGCTGGCGATCTCCATGGCCGCGACCGGTAATATGACCGACTTTGGCCGCGCCCTCAATGAGCGTATGGGCGCGATCGGCCAGCAGTTGCCGCACGGTATTGAGATGGTGAAAGTGGCGGACCAGTCCGCCGTGGTCGCGCAGGCGGTCAGCGGATTCGTCAGGGTGCTGATTGAGGCGATCATTATTGTGCTGGCCGTGTCGTTTGTCTCACTGGGTATGCGGGCGGGTCTGGTGGTGGCCGCCGCCATACCACTGGTGCTGGCCATGACCTTTACCTGCATGATGTTCGCGGGTATTGGCCTGCAGCGTATTTCACTGGGGGCACTGATTATCGCGCTGGGATTACTGGTCGATGATGCGATGATTACCGTGGAAACGATGGTTTCTCGCCTGGAAGCCGGAGACTCCCGGTGGAAGGCGGCGACGTACGCTTTTGAAACCACCGCTTTTCCGATGCTCACCGGCACGCTGGTGATGATCGCCGGATTTATTCCGGTCGGCTTTGCGGCTTCGAGCGCCGGTGAATACTGTTTTACCCTCTTCGCGGTGATGCTGATCGCACTGCTCTGTTCATGGGGAGTCGCCATCCTGTTCTCCCCGCTGACCGGGGTCTGGATCTTGCCGGAAAAACTGAACAACCGCCATGTAAACGGCAGCCCGGGCAGGCTGCGGCGCGGATATCATCGCCTGCTGCTTGCCGTGCTGCGTCACCGACTATTGACGCTCGGAACGGCGATTGGCCTGCTGGCGCTGGCCGCCTATGGCACCACTTTTATGCAGGGGGAATTCTTCCCCACGTCTGACAGGCCGGAACTGCTGGTCAGCCTGACATTGCCGGCAAACGCTTCGCAAACGGAAACCGGGCGACAGACCGCACGTCTGGAACAGGCATTAATCCATAACCCGAATGTGGACCATTTTTCCAGCTACATCGGCTCCGGAGCAATACGTTTCTATCTGCCGATGGATGTTCTGCTGGATAATGAAAATACGGCCCAACTGGTGGTGGTGGCGAAAAATCTCCGGGCCCGCGATCGTCTCCGTAAGCAGCTCGAAGATCTGCTGGCCCGGCAGTTTAGCGACATCACTAGCCGCGTTTCGCCGCTGGAACTGGGCCCGCCGGTTGGCTGGCCGGTGAAATACCGCATCACCGGACCGGATTACGGGCGCGTTCAGGCGATAGCCCATTCCCTGGCATCGGCCCTGGGCGACAGTCCGCTCACGCGCGAGGTAAACCTCACAGCGGGTGAGCCGGAGCGGGTTATCACCCTCAAGGTTAACCAGACGGCTGCCCGGGCAGCCGGTGTTTCGTCGCAGAGTATTTCGCAGATGCTCAATACTGTCTGGTCGGGCACCACCGTAACCACGGTACGTGACCGTAACCGTCTGATCGATGTCGTGCTGCGGGGGAATAATAAGGCGCGTCAGGATATCTCGACGCTGTCTGATATGTTGCTGACCAATGACCGGGGAGAGAAAATTCCGCTCAGCCAGGTGGCGACGCTGGTATGGGGAGTGGATGACCCGGTTATCTGGCGGCGTCAACGGCTGCCCTATATTACCGTACAGACCGATCTGGCGCCGGGGATGCGGGCGGAGTCGGTGTCACAACAGCTGAAGCCGGTCGTCGACCGGATACGCGCCTCGCTGCCGCCAGGTTATCAGATAGAGGAGGGGGGTACGGTCGCGGAATCAAATAAAGGCAACAATTCGGTGTACGCCGTGCTGCCGGTGACGCTGCTTGTCATGCTGGTATTGTTGATGATACAGCTGCAGCGTTTCTCACGCATGCTGCTGGCCCTGCTGATGGCACCCTTTGGGCTCATCGGCATTGTGCTGGCGATGCTGCCGACCGGTACGCCGATGGGATTTGTGGCATTACTGGGTATTATTGCGCTGGCAGGCATAATCATTCGTAACGCAGTCATTCTGATCAGCGAAGTGGACAGCAATATTCTCAAAGGTATGGACTACGAGGCGGCGATTATCGTTGCGGCAGAACACCGGGCCAGGCCAATCTTGCTCACGGCCTGTGCCGCGATACTGGGTATGATCCCGATTTCAACGGAAGTTTTCTGGGGGCCGATGGCGTATGCCATTATCGGCGGGTTGCTGGTGGCGACGCTGGTCACGCTGACGGTTCTGCCTGCGGCGATGAGCCTGGTGATGCAGCCGATGAGCGGAACCCGCAAGGGATGAGTCCGTTGGCCGAATCACGCGGCGACCCGTCAGGGCAAGGCTTATGGATGAGCCTGGTAACAAAGTCCGCGCAGATACAACTTGAAGTATGACGGGGATATCACAAAAATCTGCCATACAAACGGAAGAATGTTGGTCTTAAATGATGCTGCAGCTCATCGATCAACATCATGCGGCATTTTTGTTCGGCGGTGAAATCCAGAACAGAGACAGGAATTAAAAAATCAGCTTCGTTATTCCCTTGAATGAATAGTAATCCGCCACATTCGGCGCAGAAAAATCTATATCCATGAGACGCTGTGTAAAATGATTTCAGACTTTCCGTACCGGGATACACATCAGGGCGTTTTTTTGCCTTAACAAACATAAATACCCCGCCAGTATGTTTCTGGCACTCATGGCAGTAGCAGGAGTATATGTTCAGATAACCGAGTTTGATTGAGATATGAACGCTCCCGCAAAAACATTCTCCTCTGTAATTTTCCATTATGCCTCCAAAATTGCCAGTTCACGGGAACTGGCAATCCGATTAGCTTAGTTTAAAACAGATATGTTAAGCCTACGCCAACAATATTATCGGTGCTGATGTTGGCTGTTCTGGTGAAGTTGTTATCGTCAAGCAGGTTGATTTTATAATCAACATATGCCGACATATTTTTGTTGAAGTAATAATAGGTGCCAACATCCACATATTCAACTAAGTCCTGGTCGCCATAACTCCTGAAATCTTTGCCTTTAGATTTCAAATACGCAATTGACGGACGGAGGCCAAAATCGAACTGATATTGTGCGACGACTTCATAGTTTTGTGTCTTCTCAGCAATATAATCATCACCAAAACTGGTCATGTTCCTGGTTTCAGCATAGGTGGCAGCCAGGTAAATATTATTAGCATCATATTTCAAACCGACGTTCCACAACTCCGCTTTATCCCCGGAAGCGTATAAGGCGGACGTTTTCCCTTTTTCGACCTGTTCATTACTTCTGTCTGAAGCGGTATAAGATGCACCGGCACTAATCCCGGCATACTCATACGAAGCAGAAATACCAAAACCATCGCCATGTTGTTTCTGGACAGAACGATCGCTGTCGTCCGCTTTGCCCTGATATTGCAAAGCGAAGTTAAGCCCATCCACCAGGCCAAAAAAGTCCCTGTTTCGATAGGTGGCAACCCCGGTAGCACGGCCAGTCATAAAGACGTCTGTTTGCGTCGAGGTATCAGCGCCGAACTCCGGCAGCATATCCGTCCAGCTGCTAATATCATACGCGACACCATAATTACGACCATAGTCCACAGAACCAAACTCAGAGAAATTCAACCCGGCAAAAGCCATACGGGTTTTATCCCCGCCGGTTGCCCCGGTCCCTTCATCATTGTTACCCTGGAACTGGTATTCCCATTGGGCATACCCGGTCATGAGATCGTTGATCTGGGTTTCACCTTTAATGCCGATACGAACATAGGTCTGATCACCATCCTGGTTTTTATCATCCGAGAAATAGTGCTGCGCTTTTACCTTTCCGTAAAAGTCCAGTTTATTTCCGTTTTGGTTATATACTTCAGCAGAGACGGCGGAACCAGACATAATAAGCCCAGTAATAACTACGGCTATTTTTTTAATATCCATTGTTTGTACCTTTTATTGATTTAGATAACCACTACTTTCTGCTTATGGATTCACGGCATGCTTACAGAATCCTGTGTGTCAAGATATTGCAATTGTGACAATTATTTTTACCAGAAAAAGTCGTTCATCAATTTGTCAATTTATCAATCATCTGGACAATATACGATAAAAAAAGCCCGGCAGTGGCTACCGGGCAAACAAGGAATGCTTGCATAATATTAGGGTTATATGTACTGCAAAAAAAACATAGCAACTTTCTGGGTTTATTTTTATCAAAAAAAGCAATTTAGCGGAGGGAGAGGGCAAAATGATCATTCTGGTCGTTGGTGTTCACCGGTCACGTTTCTGATGTCTGAAGCGAAAGCTCATGCGGTAATGGTCAATACTGCTCGTATCTCAATTAGCAGAGTATTTGATTAATTGGCATAAAATACATCAACTTTCCGCTGGCGGAATTTTTCTTATTCATTTTCTGGAGGGGAAAGCAACGGGGCCTATTGCGTGGTATCGACATCCGTATCATTTCTTCGCCTCAGACGGGAAGGTGATACAAAGTCATATTTCAGGGAAGAGTGATTAATGTGACCCAAATCACTTTTTCTTCTTCGGCATCAAAATTCGTATTGCACTATTGGTTAATGATGATGACCAGTCGATACTGGCGTTATTGGGGTGCGAGGCGAAATGATAATACGGTTCGTGTTTCGGTAAATTCTTATTCGTATTGCGATCTTTCTATGCGTTCCCTCACTTTCTTGTCATGTCGATAAGGATAACCAGCTTTGGTCATCCCTCCAGAAAACCCAATGCAGGTATAAGTTGAATTCTCTCCTAACCTGAATACAGGGGAATTTCGATGAAGCGTTCACGCTTCACTGACAGTCAGAGCATTGCTGTCCTTAAACAGACTGAAGCTGGAATAGCTGTTCCGGAGATGTGCCATCAACATGGTATAAGTAGCGCCTATTTTGCAAATAGCGATCAGTCAGGAAGCGGATGCACAGCATACGATAGTGTACCGGGGAGCAGTATCAGTTTGGGCAGTCAGATTTTTATCGTCAGCGACCGGTATAGATGTTTACTGAGCCAGGAAAATTAGCTGATTGCTAACTGGCTGATACGCATCACAGACAGTCAGCGTAACTGGAGCTTGGTCTGTGTTATCTGTATCTCGTAATGTGAAAGGTTTTATCTGGAACTATAAAAGAATTTACCATATTTACAGCAAACTATCGCTGAATATGCAGATAAAACTCAAAAAACGGCTGAAATATGAAAAGCCTGAACCAACGGAGTGTCCTTGATGGTAGTAACAAGAGCTGGTCAATGGACTTTATGCACCACCAGTTATCAGATGGCCACTCAGTTCGGCTGTTGAGTATTATAGACGATTTCAATCGGGAAGCACTGGCAACAGATGTTGATTTTCTCTTTTATTCAGCCGGGTAGCCAGAATTATGATGCAACTGATTGAATAAAAAATAAAACTTACATCAATTCGTTGCGACAACGGATCGGAATGCTCAGATAACACACTGATAATGTGGACTGAACGACAAAATGTTATCCTCAATTTTATTCAGTTTATTCAGTCGGGAAAACCATAGTAGAATGCTTATATTGAACGCTATAACCGCACAGCCTGTTATAACTGGTTGAGGCACCATCTGTTTTATTCACTGAATAAGCTACAGGAATGCGACGCTCAGTGAAAATGGCTCCCTAATCATGAATGGAAGAATATGGAGCTGAATAAATTCAGACCGATACAGTATATTCTTGGTTTATCTGATTTTACTTATTTTCCCATGTGAAAATGGAGAGCTACTCGTTGACAATCTGAATTTACCGGAAACCTAATAATCTATTATAAATTATATCCAGGCTGAAGGGCATAATATTACCGTGGTATGTCTGGTTGATAAATTGTATATAAGTCTGATTTATCCCCGCCAAAAACGTACTTATTGCCAATTGCCAATCCAGCAGGGGATCATCTATGGTAGCCCTGAAGGCGCTTATACGGTAATGCAATAACCCAAAACTGACATATAGGCAGGATAGATGATGAGAAATAAATTAAGAGGTAAAGATTATTTGGCATTTAAGGATATGCAGCGTGAGGAAATTGAATTTGTAGTAGATCTGTCGCTTGAGTTTAAGCGCAAATGGGTAGCTCGTGAGCCGCATGAGTATCTAAAAGGGCAGGTGTGGGCTGCATTATTTGAGAAGAACTCAACGCGAACGCGGAATGCCTTTCAGCGGGCGGCAGCAGACTTGGGAATAACGGCAGTTTATTTACGTCCAGATGAACTTCAAAGCGGACGTGGTGAACCGCTGAAAGATACAGCACGCATGTTTGACCGTTACTATGATGGCTTGTTCATTCGTACTTTCGGTCATGAAATTGTAGAACAATATGCTCAATGGATGGATACCCCTGTTATCAATGGTCTGACAACGATGGCCCATCCGACACAGGGTATTGCCGATCTGATGACGATTAAAGAGAAAAAGCGCGATTACCCTGGATTGAAACTTTGTTATGCCGGTAATCTCTATAACGTTTGTTACACTACGATGATAGCCTGTGCCACGCTGGGAATTGACATGTCTATCGCCTGTCCGGCGAGTTTACACCCAGACGCAAATATCCTCGAAGAGACCCGCAAACGTGCAGCGGTAAGCGGGGCCAATATTGTCTTTACAGATGATTTTGACGCTGCGTTGAAGGATGCAGATATTGTCTACGGCATGTCACATTACAGTATGGGACAAGCACCTGATGAGATTGAAGCGTTGAAGAAAGCATTCCAGCCGTATCAGGTCACCATGGAGGCGATGAGAAAAGCAAAATCGGATGCTATTTTTATGCACTGCCTGCCGGCATATCGAGGTATCGATGTTACCGACGAAGTTATGGAGTGCGAACAATCCGTCGTGTGGGATCAGGGTGAGAATCGTATGCATTCCATCAAAGGTATCCTCGCAGCTGTTGCGTTGTAGTTACACGATTATTGTTCGGGAATTTTCTTCGCAATCTGAATGATTTTCCGTGTATGACTTTTTTATAAATAATGTTCACGGTAACCTTACAGCCAGCGATTATTCATGCTATGAAAGCAAAATTGCTGGCTATAATAATAAGGAATCATTGTATGTCTGCAATAGATGAAACCGAAAAAAAATTAAAATCGCCCAATGCTTATGTCATCATTTTCTTTATTATTGCTATTGTTGCCATATTAACCTGGTTTATCCCAGGCGGAAAATATCAGTTAGATGAGGCTGGTCGTGCAATATCCGGAACTTATACACAATCGGTCGCAAATCCTCAGGGGTTATGGAATATTTTTATGGCACCGATTATTGGTATGATCGGCAACCAATCAGTGACAGGTGCTATAGCTATTTCATTAAATATCATGCTGTTCGGCAGTTTTCTGGAAATGATGGATGAATCAGGGGCAATAAAAATAGCCCTTAAACGAATCGCAATTAAGAACCAGCAGAATTACCACGTTTTGATTTCACTACTCGTGCTGGTAATGGGGATCTTTGGTACCGTTCAGGGGGCGTATGAAGAAGGTTTTGTATACTTAATGATGTTCCTTCCCATTGTGCTGGCATTAGGATTGGATACGATGGTTGCTGTAATGATTGTTGTCCTGGGAACCCAGGCTGGCTGTCTGGCATCGATTGTCAATCCATTTGCTGTGGGAATTGCTTCCAGTATCGCTGGAATTAGTCCAGGTAATGGCATTATCATGCGAATGTTAATGTTTATTGTTTTTATTGGCGTGGTTTCTATATATATTTGCCGCTATGCGGACAAGGTCAAAAAGGAGCCGCATAAATCTCCACAGCATTTTCGTCGGGAACAGGATCTGAAAGAGTTTCCTTTGGCAGAGAATACTGAGACATCTTTGACGAATGCACAAAAAAAAGTTCTGACAATCTTTTGCGCGACCTTCAGTATTATGATTGTTTCTTTGATTCCATGGTCCTCTTTAAACCCGAACTGGACGTTTTTTGAAACCTTTACCGCGTGGTTAGTGAATATTCCCTGGTTGGGAACTCTTCTTGGCAAAGATATGGTGCCTCTTGGTCAATGGTTTTTTAATGAAATTAATGCGATGTTAATCATATCTACGATTATCTCCGGGTATATAATGAGGATGAATATCGATAAGATTATTGATGTGATCATTAAAGGTGCAGCGACTCTGGTATCCACGGCCTTTATCGTACCTCTGGCGCGGGGTATTCAGGTTATTATGAATGATGGATCTATTACACCGACGATTTTGCACTTTGGTGAAGTTACGCTCAGTAGCCTGCACCCAATTGTCTTTGTTGTGGTATGTCTGCTTTTTTACCTGGTCATCGCTTCATTCATTCCTAGCTCCACGGGATTAGCTGCTGCTACGATGCCAATTATGGTGCCTCTGGCCGTATTTGCAGGCGTGAAAGAAGAAATTATGGTTGATATTTATCTTATCGCTCTCGGATTAGTGAAAATGATTATGCCAACGTCGATTGTGGTGATGACCTGCACTCAGGCTGCACATATTGGCTACGGACAATGGGTAAAAAGCAACTGGAAATTTATGATATTGTTGCTCATGATTTCCTGTACATTTTTGATTGGTGGAGTTTCATTCTGATTATTTAAAAAGGAGTTAATATTATGTCTCAGGTATTTGTATCTAATGCAACTGATACATTAAAAAAAGTGCTAGTGTGTTCCCCTCAATATTATGTATTTAATGCGATCAATGAAATTACCAAGACCTGGATGGAAAAAGGGGAAACGGAGCAAAACGATCTGATGGTCCGGGAGTGGCGAGAACTGGTTAGCGCCTATAGAGACAATGGTGTTGAAGTGGTGGAAATGACCCCCGACAAAAGCATGGAAGTGCAAACCTTTGCCCGTGATTTTGGCGCTTGCGTCAAAGAAGGCGCGATTATTGGTCGTTTTCGTCACCCAGCCCGTCAGCCGGAAACTGTTGTGTATGAAGCCAAATTAAAAGAGCAGGGCGTTCCGGTCATTGCGCGTTGCAATGCCGGTTGTTTTGAAGGCGGTGATTTCTGGATGATTGACGAGCACACATTAGCGTTTGGTCTGGTGGATCGTACTGATGAAGCAGGCGTCGCTAATTTACGCGAGCAACTCGAAAAGTTTGGTTATACGGTCGTTGGTGTACCTTGCCCGCCTGCTAACCTGCATCTGGACATGGTATTTAATATCGTTGCTGAAAAAGTGTGTCTGGCTGCGGTGCATGAACTTCCCTATAACTTCTTGCAAATGTTAAGGCGCCGTAATTTCACGGTGATTCCGGTAGAGAGCGAACAGGTTTTCAGGCACGGTTGTAACGTTCAGGCATTGGGACAGGGAAAAGTAATGGCAATTAGAAATAACGTCACTGTTAACTCCAGAATGAAGGCGTTGGGGATTGATGTGATTGAAGTTGACCTCTGCCAGATTCTGAAGGCAGGTGGCGGGCCGCATTGCATGACTTTTCCGGTAATAAGAGAGGCCTAAGCATGAAGATAGTAATAAGTGACTATAAAGATTCCATGATGCCTCTGCATGACAACGAAATCACTATATTGACGGCGGGATTACCTGATGCGGAAATTATCATCTACGAATATACAGATGAAAAACGTGATGAATTTATTAGCCTGCTTTCTGATGCTGATGCTCTTCTGACAGCTTTTATTCGCCTTGATGCTCAGTTTTTTTCAAGAGCGAAAAATTTGCGTGTGGTGTCTATTAACGCTACAGGTTATGACAATGTCGATCTTAGCGCCGCGACCGCTCATGGTGTGGGGATATGTCCGGTGGCAGAGTACTGTACCAGGGACGTCGCCGAGCACACCATTGCGTTGATGCTTGCATTGAACAAGAATCTCAAATCCTACACTTATGATATTGAGCAAAACTACTGCTGGCGGTATGACTTTCCACGCAGACCGGAGCGTATTGAGATGCAAACCCTTGGTATTTTCGGTTTGGGCAAAATCGGTAGTCAGGTAGCCCGTCTCGCTAAAGCATTGGGTATGCGGATAATTGCTGTCGATCCTGCGGTCACCCCAGAACGAGCGTGTTCTATTGGGGTAGAAATGGTTACTCCAGAGGATATCTGGCAGAAAGCTGATGTGATTACTAACCATATGAATCTGGGAAATACCAATGTTGCCTACTTCACAATCAAAGAGTTTGCGCAAATGCGGCGTAACCCTATTTTCCTGAATCTGGGGCGGGGGTTAAGCGTCGATGAAGCCGCGCTGGCAGAGGCCCTGGATAGGGGGTTAGTTCGTGGAGTAGGGCTGGATGTGTTAAATGATGAAACGCCGCAGCTTGCCGGGCATCCGTTAGCCCGACGGGCTAACGTGATTATCACTCCGCATTCAGCATTTTATTCAACCCAATCAATGACCGAGCTTCAGCGAATTTCCTGTGACAACATCGTTAATTTTTTGACAGGGCACTGCATGGATGTGTTTCGGCTGGTTAATGAGGTTTAGGGGGAAGCATGCTGGAGAAACTAAAAATAGTTATTGCGCTGGGGGGGAATGCTTTGCAGTCTAAGGATAGCGCGCCTACTGCCGAGGCCCAATTATCCGTGATTAAACAGACCTGTGAGCGTATCGCTGATATCAGGCTGCAGGGTTATGATATAATCCTCGTGCATGGTAATGGCCCGCAAATAGGGCGAATTATTCTTGCCTGTGAAGCTGCGAAAGACGTTGTACCGCCAATGCCATTCGATGTATGCGGTGCTATGTCGCAGGGGTATATTGGCTACCATTTACAGCAATCGCTTAGGTATGCACTCAACCAACGGGGTTGTAAAACGGAAGTTGTCACTCTGGCGACACAAGTTTTAGTTGCTCGGAACGACCCGGCATTTCTTGTGCCATCCAAACCTATTGGACCATTTTATAGCCAGCATGAGGCTGAAGTTCTCACTCGTGAGAAAGGTTATATTATGCGCGAGGATGCCGGACGGGGTTGTCGCAGAGTCGTGGGTTCTCCGCTACCGCAACGAATCGTCGAAATTAATGCGATAAAAAAAATGGCAGAAACCGCCATAGTAATAACATGCGGTGGCGGTGGTATCCCGGTTATTGAAAATACTGATGGCTCTCTGGAAGGGGTGGCTGCTGTTATAGATAAAGATTTTGCTGCAGAACTATTGGCTGAAGAGCTTAATGCAGACATATTACTCATACTCACCGAAGTTGAGAGAGTTGCAATAAATTTCAATACGCCACAGCAGCGGGATCTTTCCCGATTAACATTAGTACGAGCAAATCGATATATCAAGGAAGGTCATTTTTCTCCGGGGAGCATGTTGCCAAAGATACAGGCAGCACTAAAGTTTGTACATAGATATCCGAAACGACGGGCAATTATTACCTCACTCGACAAGGCATTACAGGCATTAGAGGGAAAAACAGGTACCACAGTCGAGTTTTCCTGATAAAACATCGAGTGATCTCACTGCTGAATAATAAAAGTGTTTTGTGCTTCACTTTTTTTAATTATGAGTTATAGGAAAATAGATTAAGGGATTTACTGAGGCCAGAGATAAAGGGAAACAGTTATGCTAACAATGGTTGATTATCTGTTTATTATTGTCTATCTGCTCGGAATTGCCATCGTGGGATTATTGTCGCTAAAATTTGCTCGTTCTAAAGAAGATTTTCTTGTTGCCGGCAGACGACTTTCTTTGCCGATATTTTTTAGTTGTATGGCTGCTCTGGCATTAGGCGGTGGTTCAACGGTGGGCAGCGTGCGCCTCGGTTATGAGTTTGGTGTCGGAGGCATCTGGTTGAATCTGAGTATTGGCATCGGGCTTATTGTTACAGGATTACTGGTTTCGTCGAAGCTGGCAAAACTAAAAGCGCTGAGTATTAACGAAATCGTTGAGGAAAACTATGGTTATGTGGCTAAATTATTCAGTACTCTGCTAACGTTAATTTATACTATTACGCTAAGTGTAGTGCAGGTAATCGCTATTGGTGAAATTATTAGTGGTACACTGCAAACAAATTTTACATTATCAATGGTTGCAGGCGGAGGGATTGTTATTATCTATACGTTTATCGGTGGAATGTGGTCTGTGACCCTAACAGATGTTATTCAATTTGCAATAAAAACCGTTGGTTTTATTATTCTTGCACCGGTTTTCAGTATTTCGGCGGTGGGAGGGTGGAATGTGTTTGTCAATAACTTGCCGCCGTCCCACTTTTCAATTACCAGTATTGGCATAGAAGATATTGTGCTCTATCTAGTTCTATATGTTCCCGGAATTATTATTGGTCAGGATATCTGGCAGCGAATTTTTACGGCTAAAAACAATTACGTTGCCAGGGCTGGGACCCTCTGTGCAGGGATTTATAGTATTGTTTATGCTTTTGCAACAGTGATTATCGGCATGTGTGTTTGCATTATTCAACCCTCACTTAGCGATCCACAAAACGCGTTTGTGCAGGGAGTTATAGACTTTCTTCCTTCGGGTATAAAGGGAATTGTACTCGCAGCGGCAATGGCTGCAACAATGTCTGTTGCCAGCGGCACTATTCTGGCATCATCAACTATTCTCTATAATGATATCTACCATAGCTATTTGGATAAAGAACCAACTGAAAAAAAGGCCATTTGGGCAACAAGGTTGTTTGCTGCTATTATCGGAATTGTCGTTATGATTTGCGCACTATGGATCCGCGATGTACTGGTGGGAATTAAAATTTGCTATGGCTATCTATCTGGCTGTGTATTTATTCCGTTGTTGGCCAGTTTTATTCTTACGCGTTTTAGTCCCAAGGCCGGTCTTTGGTCACTGGGAGGTAGCTTCGTAGTTGTGACTTTTCTCTTTATCCATTTAGGAACCTCTTCAGTTTTCCCTATTCTGTATGGAATGCTGTCGGGATTAATTATCTATGTTGCCATTAATATAGCGAGTAAACATAAAATTAAATCACGCTTTTATCAAAGTGACCAAGCTGTAGAGCCAAATGAATCTTCATCGCCAGTTGAACATTGAAGAGATCTTCTGCCTTGTTGATATTGCAGTTAAGAATTTTATTGATGGTATTAAACCGAGCAATCAGGGTGTTTTTATGAATGAAGAGTTGTTTTTCGGTTTTGGTTTTTGAACAATCGTTATTAATCCATGTTGTTAATGTATCAAATAGATGGCTGTGATGTTCTTTATCATAGTCAAGTAGCGGTTTGATGTAGGTCTCATACATTTCCTTGAGAAAATAACCAGAAATATACTCTTGTCTGTCGATAAAGAAACGAAGCACTCCGAGGTCCTGATACTTGTAATAAGGTACGATGCTGGCTGTTGATGACAAAAATTGTGCGGTTCGTTGTGCTTGAGTAAACCCCATGCGAATATTTTTCAGGGCTACAGGTTCACTGATGCCAATATAAATTTTTGCATAGCCGGTGGTAAGAATGAACAGTTTGCGAATATCGGCTATCAGAGATTCAAGAGCATCATTCGGCCAGGGGATTAAGACTATTTGTGAGTTGAACTTTTCGAATGTAATAATGTGATCGCTGTTACTAATTTGTTTTTTCAGAATGTCATGAAACTGATTTAATCGATTGTTCTGTAATTCAATAGATCTAATACCATCAGAATTACTATACAACAGATTGGCAACAATATACTGACGGTGAATTTTCTTACCTGTTGGAGCCAACATGGTTTCAATGCTGTGTTGAGATAATTTATCTTCCGAAAGTAATCGGTCCATAATAAGCTGATTAAAGCGTCGGGTAGCGTTACTTATTTCACTCATTTTTGTTACATGTAACGCGACAAATAAACCATATTGTTGGATGCGGACAGTTTCGTCGGCCGGTATTTCGACAACGTTATCATCGAGCAAGATAATAATATAGCCATATTTTATATGATTCAGGATGACAGGGTAGAATAATAGTTGTTTCCCTGGGATGGACAATATTTTACCCCAATAACAAAAAGTTTGTATTCTG
This sequence comes from Klebsiella indica, assembly GCF_005860775.1. Taxonomy (GTDB): domain Bacteria; phylum Pseudomonadota; class Gammaproteobacteria; order Enterobacterales; family Enterobacteriaceae; genus Klebsiella; species Klebsiella indica. The sequence goes on along the minus strand of NZ_VCHQ01000018.1, from coordinate 94,499 downwards.
GTATTATCCATAGTCTGCATATGCAACGCTGACGGTTTGAGCTGATTAATACTTAGCTCTCTGGTATGGTTTTTCCAGTTAATATCGTCGGATGCACCGATCAAATAAAGGTCACTATCGGTAATTGCGTGGCTCAGGCCAGTAGCAGAGCGGAAGCGGCAGCACATTTCCGGTAGCGAAACACCATCGATCATGGCATTCATCAGCAGAGAGTGAACTTTTTGACTTTCCTCAATGATATGATAAGGCTTACGAATAATGGCATTGAGTATAGGATTCATTACTTCTTCCCAACTATAATTTGCCGGAATTAACATGATCGGGAATCCAACCTCATCACACCACGAGAAAATGTCTGGTGAAATTCTTAGTGTGAATTTCTCTTTGGTAATAATACCAGCAACATTTTTTGCCAGTAGTGTATCAACCATTTCTTTGGAAAAACACTGTTCAAATAGCACGCCAGAAATAACTACTTCGCCACCTTTAAGCCAATCTGCAATCTCCGGTATATCCATTATTGTCACCGTGGTTACTGCACGCTGAAAGCCGCTAGCCCCGGCTCTGATTTGTATTCCGTTTAAACTACCAATCATGAGTACATCCTGAATAACAAACATAATGAACTCCTGTTGAATCACTGATGCCAGACGCAGATATTCCTTAGTGTTAAAATATTGTAATAAAATTTAGATAATACAATAGGAACATATTATACAAGAGTCTTGTATGTATTTTTGTGGAATATGTTGGTTATTAGCCATTGGGTATTTTTCTGATGCAAACACGAAAGAACGCAATAGCCCATCGGCAGCGGCCAAAGCCGCATGCAAGGCCAGAGTGACGAAACATGCGATGCTGAGTTCGGGTACCGGATGGCACCCGATGTTTTATCTGCCGCGAAATGGGCCGGAGATTAGCGAAATGGCGGCTCGTTGAAGGTTCTCAGTTTGCGCGAGTGCATATGGTCGCCTTCGGCGCGCAGCAGGTCAATCGCCCGGATACCAATCTGTAAATGCTCGGAAATGGCCCCTTCATAGAACCGGTTGGCCTGGCCCGGCAGTTTAATTTCACCGTGCAGCGGTTTATCGGATACGCACAGCAGAGTGCCGTAGGGGACGCGGAAGCGATAACCCTGAGCGGCAATGGTGGCGCTCTCCATATCGATGGCCACCGCGCGGCTGAGATTAAAACGCAGCGCTGAGGCGGAATAGCGCAGTTCCCAGTTACGATCGTCGGTAGTGACCACTGTCCCGGTGCGTAGCCGTTGTTTAACTTCTTCACCCGGCATGCCGCTGACCTGTTTCGTGGCGTCATAAAGCGCACGCTGGACTTCGGCGATGCTCGGAATCGGGATATCCGGCGGCAGCACCGCGTCCAGCACATGGTCGTCGCGCAGATAGGCGTGAGCCAGCACATAGTCGCCGATGGTCTGGCTTTCTCGCAGACCGCCGCAGTGGCCAATCATCAGCCAGACGTCCGGGCGCAACACCGCCAGATGATCGCAGATATTTTTGGCGTTCGCAGGCCCTACGCCGATATTAATCAATGTGATCCCCTGACCATCTTTGGTGATCAGGTGCCAGGCCGGCATCTGGTGCTTCTTCCATGCGAGATCGGAAATGGCTTCTTCCGGGGCTTCTGTATCCGCAGTGATCCAGATCCCGCCCGCGCAGGATAAGGCAATATAAGGGCTATCGGGATCGAGAATTTGGCTACAGCCCCAGCGTACGAACTCATCGACGTAACGGGTGTAATTGGTAAACAGCACGTACGGCTGGAAATGGTCAACCGGGGTGCCGGTATAGTGGCGCAACCGGGCCAGAGAGAAATCCACACGGCGGGCGTCGAAGTGCGAAAGCGGATAGAACGCGGTCGAATGGAACAGGCCGTCGGCGGTTTCATCGCCAATTTGCGAAAGCTCTGTGGTCGGGAAAAACCGGGTCAACCCGGCACTCATGGAACGATCAAGTGTTAATTCAGAACCATCAATGACATACGGATAGGGAATTTCATGCTGCGATAATCCGACGGTGATGCAGGCGTCATAATCCTGATACAACAGGGTGAGCTGCTCCAGCAAATAGGCGCGAAAAAGTGTGGGATTAGTGATAGTGGTGGTGTAGCAACCGGTGTGGGTAAAGCGACCCCAGGCGCGGGTTTTTGACGCTTTATGTTCAGCGCCATCCCATGTGACTGACAGTTGCGGATACACGAACAACCCTTCCGCGCGTGCGCTATCATCAGGGAGCGTATTATGAGTAATATATTCGCCGATGGCTTTACGCAGCGCATTGACCGATTTTTCATACAGCGTTTCAAGTTGCGTAAGGGCTTGTTCTGGGGTCAGCCTGGCGGCATTTTGGTTCATGACTTACTCCTTGTTTTGCTCTGCCGACGTTGTGCTTAGTATGTCACAGACTGGAAAAGACGGTGGAGAATTTCACCGTTTCAACAGGAAAAGTACTGAAATTAGAATCAGTTGGCGCAGGGGAGGGCGATGACTGCGCCTCAGCGACGCCCATGGCGGCCGTGTTTGTCGCGGATGGTCTCTTTTTAACCCCGCCGCGCGGTTTGTTTAGCGCAGATCCGTTACACCCGAGAGAATGAATGTTGGTTCCCTTTTCTGACCGTCACAACGGGCGGTTGGTTTATTCTATGTTTAAAAAGTGAATTGCAGGATCGGTGTCGGGCGGCGTAATTTGCCAATCGGGTGTGCAAAAGAGAGAGTTCGGACAAAAATATGGCAATGATGCGCTTTACCCGGATTCTCAATAAGTCGGGCGTGAGAATGGTCTCTTTGGCGAAAAAATGTTTCATGGGCCTGCTGGTCGTGGTGGTGGTCTTTTTTATTGGGCGTATTTACGAGTCACAGCGTGGCCCCGCGCTACACCGTTGGCATACCTGGACCGCAGATGAAATGACGGCCAGCGAGATAGATCATGCCACCTTTGCGCAATATCTGGCGCGGGAGGGGGCGATTTTCCGCGATCTGAAAAGCACGATCACCGATGCGCTGAATGATGATGAAAAAACGACGATTAACCGTTTTTATGCGCAAAGCCTGGTCTATCCGGATAAGTTTCATCCCAACTGGAATCGTTCTTTTATTCTGTTGCCGCAGGGCAAGCCGCGCGGCGCGGCGGTGCTGCTCCATGGCCTGACGGATTCGCCTTACAGCGTACGGTACCTGGCGCAGCGTTATCAGCAGCAGGGATTTGTTGCCGTGGCGCCGAGGTTGCCGGGGCACGGTACCGCACCTGGCGCGCTGACCGCCGTTGACCGGAATGAGTGGATAGCGACTACCCGTCTGGCGGTACGGGAAGCGACGCGACTGACGGGGCCCGATGTGCCATTGCACATAATTGGTTACTCTAACGGCGGGGCGCTGGCGCTGAAATACGCGCTTGATAGTCTGGATGATAAATCGTTGCGCCGACCTCAGCAGATAATTTTGCTGTCGCCGATGATTGGCGTCACCGCGTTTGCCCGTTTTGCCGGGATTGCGGGCCTGCCCTCGATTTTTCCGGCCTTTGCCCGCGCCGCATGGCTTAATATTGTCCCGGAATTCAATCCCTATAAATACAATTCGTTTCCGGTCAAAGCGGCGAGGCAGTCGTGGCTGTTGTCTCAGGCGTTGCAGCAGCAGATCGTGAAAGCGTCGCAGAACAAACGGCTGGCTGAATTAGCGCCGGTGTTAACTTTTCAGTCGGTGATGGATTCAACGGTAAGCACCCGCGCGGTGGTGGATTCGCTTTATCGCTATTTGCCGGATAACGGCAGCGAACTGGTGATTTTTGATATTAATCAGGCGGCGAACCTTCGTGCGCTATTCCGTCCCTCGCTTTATTCGGCGGTGAGCAGCTTACTACCGTCGGCGCCACGGCCCTATGCAACGACGATTATCACCAATGCCGCGGCTGACACCGATGATACGGTGGCCCGCACAACGCTTGCCGGCACGCGGACGGAAACCGTGACGCCGCTGCATATTACCTGGCCGCAGGATATGTATTCATTGTCGCACGTCGCGGTGCCGTTCCCGCTGAGCGATTCGCTCTATGGCCGGGAACCGGTGGAGAAAAATCGCTACGGGATCAGCATTGGCACGATTTCTTTGCGCGGGGAAACGTCGACCCTGAGTATCGGGCTGGATACGCTGATGCGCGTCACCTCCAATCCGTTTTTCCCGTGGATGATGGCCCGGGTTGACCATCATATTGCCTGTAGCTTTCAGGCTGACGTCGCGGCCTGCCTCCGTGCGCAGGCGGCAGGATCAGAATAGCGTGAGGTGCATAATCGTGCGGATGATAATTCCGGCGATGGCGCCGGTTGCGGCGAAACGGAACAGGCGTACGAAACGCGAGCTGACGCCCAGGAAGATGCCGATGCCAGGGAGATCGAACGTCTGAACTAACAGCCCGGCGGAGGCGTTAATCTGGCTCACGGTCACCTTACCCTGCTGAATGAGTTCAGAAATCACGCCAAAATAAGCCGTTCCCCCGGCAACACACTTGACCAGCGCCGGTAGCACGAAGTTAACGGGAATATTCAGCCACAACAGCAGCGGCAGCAGGAGGTGCTGGAGCATCTCAATCACGCCTGCGGCTTGCATAACGCCCACGATAGCCAGCGACAAAATCAGCATTGGCACCGCACCAAGCGCCAGTCGAATGGCGTCGGAACCGGCACTGTTGATCACGGCGATAATCCCCCGATTATTTTGCTCGGCGTTGGGGAGCGCTTCTGACCGGGGATTCTCAATCGTAGACAGCTTGCGACCGGTAATATGCCAGGTTACCGCGGCGGCACACAGCCCGCCAGCGATCGAAATGACAATAGAGGCCAGCCAGTGCAGGCCAAATGGCGTTAACGGATAGAAAACGTTACCTTGCCCCATGGCGAAAAGCATCGCCAGCGTAGCCGCCATCTGTCGATCCGACGCACCGCGTTTATCCATAATGGCCAGCGTCGCCAGCGGGGCGGCAAAGCTGACGAAATTCATCTGGATCAGAGCAAACGCGCTCATCCCGGTTAAGCCGAACGGCTTCAGCAGCGGCGCGAGCCAGCGTACGATGACGTCCAGCACCCCGCGTACTTCCAGATATTTCATTACGATGAGCATGACAACCATGATTGGCAGCAGCGTGTAAAGCGCCACATCGACGGAGCTTTTTCCCGCCGACATAATAATGCTGATGAAGTCCATCTATTTCTCAATCACTGCGAACAGAAAGGATAATTACCGCCATCATAATCACGGAGGAGAGGAAATGAAATCGTTACAGGGGATCTCTCTGTCCTGGAAGGGGGCACTAACTGTACTGGCAATAAGCTGAATCTGATGGGGAAATTTTACCTGCGGATATTTGCAAAGCCTGTTTTTGCTTCCAGACAGAATGACAGAGGGTGATTTTCTTTGAGGATAAAACGATGCGAGGGTGTCTGCGGATAGTGTGGGTAACGCTGTTTATTTACGAATGGTGGCGGCGTGGAAACCGGCCGCTGACGGGCAAACGGAACTCACCCATCAGGATTTGCAGCAGGGCGTTATTTTGCTGGGGATTGCCGGGATGATGGATCCGCATTATCGGTTTTATGATGTTCCTGATTGTGGAAGTTGAAAAGCCGTTGACCCGGAGATGGCGCACGGTCTGAGATATGCCTGGTGGCATGACACGGACAAAATCCAGAGCCGACGTTCGGGACGTCGGCTCTGATTGCTGACAATTCGTGCCCCGGGAAAATCACCGATGACATTTTTATATCTTTATTGTTACTTGATACCTGCGTGTTTTGTCCATACCTGCATCTCCGGGTATGTCACGTTCCCCCCGCATACGATAAGTCCAATAACCGCGTTCCGGGGAAGTGTGGGGATAACGGCGCGCGCGGCCGGAATAAGTGTCCCGGTTGCAGGTTCAACCCATTGTCTGGCTTTCTCGCCAAAAGAAATCATGCCTTGTATAGCATCGCTATCCGACACAAGGATGACCTTTTCAAGGTAGCGTTGAGCGTGTTCCAGCATCAGAGGATCGATCCGAGGAACGCCCAGAGTTGAAAGGGTGGAGGTGATGTCCACGTTAACTGGCCTTCCCGCCGTCAACGCGTGGTACATCGAACTGGCCCCCTCGGTTTCCACTCCCCATATGCGGATGTCAGGATTACGGGATTTCAGTACCGTTGCGATGCCAGCCAGCATGGCTCCACCGCCCACCGCAACAAATACATCGGTTAATGAAGGGCAGTCAGCAATAAGTTCGAGTGCAAGGGTTCCATATCCTTCTGCGACCAGAGTGTCGCTACAGTCATCGATAACATGATATCCCTGTTCTGCAAGTTTCCTGGCCCGTTCAAACGCGGAACTGACATCTGCCTCAATAAGCACTGTGCTACCCGAATGGCGTATTTTTTCAACTGATGAGGCCGGGGCCGTTTTGGGCATAATGACGGTCACATTTACATCAAGCGCTTTTGCGGCTTCTGCTACTGCGATACCAAAGTTGCCGCCACTGACGGTAGCGAAACAGCCCTCTTTCAGGTTGCCAGTGAAAGCGGAAAGCAGGTTCAGCACGCCCCGGGGTTTAAAAGAGCCGCCAGTCTGCAAATTTTCCAGTTTGAGAAACACCTTTCTTCCCAGCATATCGGATAATCCCGGTGACAAAACCGTAGGGGTACGAATGACGGCATTTTTAATCCTTTCAGCCGCGGTAATAATTGAAGACAGGGTAAGGTAAGTGGTCATCAGTATGTCTCTTATTGAATGCGAACGGGTTAAAAGAGCATCAGGAAATGAGGGGGCAATGTCCCCCCCAGGCCAGATGAGAGTCGCCTTTTCTATTTATATGCTAAATCATCAACTGATGCGGATGACGATTTTCCCGAACGGTCCTCTCTCCAGATGCGTGAAGGCGGCTCTCGCATCGAAGAAATCGTAGATTTTATCAATCACCGGTTTGATTTGATGGTGGTCAACAGCCTGACATAGCTCTTCAAGGGCGCGTCGGTGGCCCACGGTAATCCCCTGAATATTTGCTCTTTTAAGCATCAATGGCACGGCAGGAAGAATCATCTCACCGCCTTTAAGAAAACCAATCTGAGCAATCCGCCCTCCCGGTGCAAGGGCTTCTGCAGACTGGCGCAGGTTGTCACCGCCGATAAGCTCCAGGATATGGTCAAATCCGCGTCCCCCGGACAACTCAGTAGCCCGCAATGCCCATTCTGGCGTCAGGCGGGTATTAACCAGACCTGATGCCCCGAGCGCCTTTGCGCGCTGTAGTTTTTCTTCACTACGCGAAATGACGGTGACTTCCGCACCCAGAGCCTGAGCCAACTGGAGCCCTGCCAGTGCCACGCCGCCGGTTCCCTGGACCAGCACTCGCTGCCCCTGTTTGAGTTTTCCTGTTTCTACAAGCGCGAACCAGGCCGTCAGGGCTGCAACCGGGAGAGTGGAGACCTCCTCGTCACTCAGTGAGTCAGGAGAAGCGACAGCAATATCTTCGTCGAGTATGACATATTCAGCCAGCATTCCGGGGAGCGGACCACCCAGCGATCGGCCGTGCCTGACCATATCATCCGGTGCATCACCATCCAGCCACTGCGTCCAGAAATTTCCGGTGACCCGGTCCCCGGTACGGAAACGGGTCACGCCGGGGCCTGTTGCGACAATCCTACCCGCCATATCTGAAACGGGCGTGAAAGGCATTTCCGGCAGGTCTGGCAACAGTTTCCCCTCCAGCACCAGTTTATCCCGGTAGTTAAGGGAGACCGCAGAGATTTTAACCAACAACTCGTTATATCCCGGTTTCGGTAAAGGGACTTCAGTCAGGTGAAGGTTTTCAGTGCCGAACGACGACAACTGCCAGCGTTTCATCATTTGAGCCATAGTGATTTCTCCAGTAAGTGGTGAAAATCATCTTATTGACAACAATACGGCGTGTATTGCGATATAAATGAATCATATTTCCTCTCAAATGGAGACAATCGGATGGCATTCATCCTGCATTCTCAGTTACTCAGCATGGCTGCTTTTGTGCATACGGTGGAGACAGGTAGCTTTACCGCTGCCGCAGTCCGGATGGGGGTATCAAAATCGGCAACCGGTAAACATGTTGCCCGACTTGAACAACGGCTCGGTGTTAAACTGCTGAACCGGACCACCCGCAGCATCAGCCTGACCGAAGAGGGAGAATTGTATTACCGGAGCTGCCTCAGAGTTATGGATGAGCTTGATGAAACAGAATCTCTTCTGGCGTCGCGCAAAAAGGTGGTTTCAGGTACGCTGCGCATCAGTCTCCCCGTCTCATATGGCCGGATTTGTGTCATGCCTGTCCTTGCTACACTGTGTGCTGAGTATCCGGCGCTCAGACTGGATATCACTTTTACCGATCGCCGGGTCGACCTTATCGAGGAAAATATCGATCTTGCTGTACGGCTCGGTGATACAGGTAACTCTGCCAGTCTTGCCGGGCGAAAAATCGCCACTCAGCGCTCTGTCATTTGTGCTTCGCCAGCATACATTAATCGCTATGGATTGCCTGGCTGCGCAGAAGAGTTGCTTTCACATGCTTGTCTTGGCTTTTCAAGGGACGGCAGAGTCTTGCCCTGGAAAGTGCTGGATGAAAATGGTCACATGGTCCTGCTTGAACCCACTATCCGTTACATTGTCAGCCACGGGGAGGCATTGAGGGATGCGGCGGTCAGGGGGATGGGGATTGCCTTTCTGTCAACTTGGTTGGCCGGAGACGAAATCGCTAAAGGAGAACTGAGGATAATACCGGTTAAGACTCCCGAACATGATGCCCCAGTTACGGCGCTATGGCCCGTTTCCAGAAATCTCTCCCCCCGGATCCGGGTGGTAGTGGATAGATTGTATGCGGATCTTGGTAAGGCGTTCTCCCGGAACCATTTGTGATGGACGCTGGAATATGATCAAGCGCGAAGCGCTCTTGTCAGAACACGCTGGATGGGGGCAGAGAGCGTGAATGTTAATTTTTACCGTTGCACCATTGCCAAAAAATTGGGGGGTAGAAAAATGCGGGGGTATTTACTCAGGTCCGGAAGGCGACTTTCCAGCTTATGGTGATAGAACGTTATCCACTGAGAACAACCTGATTGCGTATCGACATCTTGAGGGGGAACCCTCTTCCTTTGATTATGGGGCAAGAATGGGGAAAAGGTGCCAGATTTCCTGATGCATTTTTGTCATAGGCCAATGCTTAACATAATTAATTGTTAAATAAGATAAAATGTTACCTGTTGTTTCCCCAGTCTTATCGGCTTGCATGGGCCAGGACCCGCTTGTCGTCAGTACGATGGATGATTTATGGCCTGACAACTTTTCTGTTTCAGGTAAATTTCAAATAAAAATGGTTCGCTGAAATAGTAGATTAACGATTTTGTCATCGCTATCTTTACGTGACGTTGCTGAAGGAGTCAACAGAGTGAATGTAATAGAATCAACCTTGCGGTCCGTTTATTGGAAGATTTTAAGTACCAGCATGGCTTTTTTCATTATTGCATGCAGCACTTCACCGAACGTTCATTTTCCACAGGGAAAATGCGACGCTATGGCGGATTACGATATCCATTTTTATCGCTTTGATGAAACCGCCCAGGCGCTGGCGCACGGAACCGGGTGTTTTATCCGGACGGATCTCAGCCGGACGGCGTCGGTGAGGGTAAACCCGGTTAAAGGTCGGATGACAATCCGTGAGGCGCTCCATGAGGCAATCGCCGGAACGGCGTTGAAAGTGACTGAACAGCAGGCTGATTCCATGACCGTCAGGTAAACGGCGCGGCAGAGGTTAAGGTATGGGCAACGCAGTAAATTTTATTCTGTTGTCTGTCCTGGTATGCTCAGTATTGAGCTACTCTGGTGAGAGGGGCATGAGTAGCGCAAACAGACTGTGGCGCTCAGATGATGCTAACGGTGGGGCCGGACTCTCCGGAAAAATGGCCAGCCGGGCATGAACGGTTGCCCGGGAGGGACGAGGCCATTCTCTGATGGCAAATACTACCTGCCCGGGACGCATGAAGAATGTCACCCGGCACGCCGAACGGCCTCCCATCAAAGCGGGCATTTGGTGCGGGAGAGAATCTGATAAGGTTCATCACGCCGCAGCGAATATTCCCTCTTTTTCGTACAATACGGTGAAAAAAGCCGAAGATCCTTCTCAGCTTTTAATGGGGCAATCAGAAGTGATACGTTAAACCAAAACCAATCACATCATCATTGGTGATACCAAATTGTTGGTTATTGTCGAGCATGTTTATTTTGTAGTCGACATAAGTGACCATGTTGTCATTAAAGTAATACATCATGGCTAAATCAAGATAGCGAATTAAATCTACATTTCCTGTGTTTTCAATGTCAAACGCACGTGACCAAAAATAACCTACCTGAGGCCTGATTCCGTTATTAAATTGATATCCGGCTACCGCTTCCCAGTCGCGGGTTTTATTGGCAAAACCCAGTGATTTTATTGGCGTCAGATTATGGGTTTCCGCATAAATGGTCGCCAGATAGAGTTGTTTACCGGCGTATTTAATACCGCCCCCCCACATATCAGCATACTCGCCTTTACCCAGTGATAGCGCCTGTTGAGCCGCCGTACGCCGAGATGATGAGCCAGCACCAACGATACTGATTTCATCTGTGGCATGCCATGTCAGCGACATCCCGTACCCTTCTCCGTTCTGTTTTATGGCTGAACGACTACTGCCTGTTGTTTCTAAACTGTCGTTAGCGCCCTGGTACTGGACAGCAAAATCAAGACCGTCAATCAGACCAAATGTATCGTGATTACGCCATGTCAATAATCCTGTCCCCCTGCCGGTCATAAAATTATCGCCCGCACTAAAGGTCAGATTGTTAAAAATCGGCGCATAGTCTGTATAGGATGCCAGATCATAATCAACGCCCCAGTTACGACCATAATCGAGGGAACCGAATGTGCCCGCATTCAGCCCCGCGTATGCCAGACGCGTGGCATTCCCGGTTTGAGCATCGCTGCCAGATTCAGTATGGTTAGCCTGAACGTTAACTTCCCACTGGGCATAACCTGATAACCATTCATTAATTCGTGTTTGCCCTTTAAATCCGAAACGAATAAACGTGTTGTCTCCGTTCAACGACGTATCATCACTAAAATAATGTCGCGCATGCACAGCGCCCGTAAGTTGTAGCTGATTACCGTCTTTATTGTATATTTCAGCTGCAAACAACGGAAAGGAAATGCTGAATATCATGCCCGCCAGGGTTAATTTTCTGATTATCATCTCTATTATTCCAGAATTAATGTTATGGGGTGTTTTAAATTCACCATGACACAACGTTGTTGCGTTTAAGCCAACATTGGATGGACTGTCAGAACTAATTTTACAAAATGTGTTAATACTACCTGTTGCTGTCGAAGTGTGATTTTATCGAAGGGTAAAATAGTGGAAAGGCCCTGGCGATGTGACTGTGAAACATATCAATACCATTTGTACTATTATGACAGGAAATGCATGGGGATGGCATTTATGTACACTGTCAATTGTACTATCAATAATGTTATAGAAACGCATTATCCCATGAAATAAAATGATGTTTCATATTCGTGATGCAAATCAATTTATCCTGCCTCATAAGGTCATAGATTATAAAATGTACTTCTTATCTGTTAGGCCCGGGACGCGGGGACTAAAGAGGGTTTGTTATGACACTTGTTCTTCCAAGGGATACTCATTTCCACCATCCTATGGAAAAGGTGGTATTCCATTTCTGGCAGCCAGAGAAAAGTATCAGTCGTGAACATACCCATGAATATTGTGAGCTTTTTTTGGTGGAGAGTGGGAGCGGCGTACATGTTATCAATGAAAAGCCGTATTTGTTGACCGCCGGGACACTTTGCTATCTAAATCGACAGGACTACCATCTCTTTGAGAATATGAATAATTTAAACCAGGTAAATCTCCTGTATCTGGGGCGCGATCAGTTTAATATTATCAAAGGGATAGACCATTTACTTCCCGCAGAGGATGAGACAAATATCTGGCAAATAGATATGCGGATAATGAAACATGTCATTAGCCGTCTTTCAGCTCATCAAGAGGGGGCGTTTATGGATAAATTTTTTGCCGAGAGTCATAAAGAGATGGTTTTTCTTGAGGCGCTGCATATTCTCAGCGAATGGCGATACAAAACACACGATTTTAGCTCCAGTGATGATCGTATTAGCCAGATAATCATCTGGTTAAATAACCACTGGGATCGACCACTGAATATTGATGGATTATGTCAGATGTTTGCGATATCCCGTCGTACTCTGCAACGTGGTTTTGCCGAATATACCGGAATTTCCCCACAGCAATATCTTTCTCTTCTCAAACTGCTGCAGGCAAAATATTGCCTGCAGTTTTCTCAGATGACCGTCTCAGAAGTTGCGATACATTGTGGTTTTACGGATATTAGCTATTTTTCCCGTCTGTTTCGTAAGCAGTTCGGTATTTCGCCGAATCAATGTCAGTAACCCGTCGTAAGGACGGGTTTCCATCTTACTCAATACCGGTATCAATCAACTCCAGTTGCGTAGCACCCACTTCAACAGGGTGGGGAACGTCGCGGAAGATGGGTAGCGTTTCCCAGCGTAGCCAGTAGCGGTGTTGTTCGTGCCCGTCGCTGTCCAGAGCGGCAACCAGTTGAACCACCGCGTCAGGGTGAATATGCTGTCGGGGCTGGCGTTGCGTAGTGCACATGGCCCGGTAAACTGCTTTATCAGCAATGACCTGCAGTGTTTCTTCATCGATTATCCATATCCCCCGGCCAGCGTTTGCTGTCTGCCATTCAACTTCCAGTCGGGAATGCCCCACCGGACGCGGAGGACAGAGGATCACATCAGGGGGGATGGAGCCTGGGCCTTTGAAATCCCAGCGGAAATCCCATCGGCTGATTTGTTTTTTCAGCCACGTACCTTTACCGTCAGGCCTTGCGAGCCAGGCCTGGGAATAACCCTGTTCGTCGTAGCGATGGAAAATCAGCACAGGACGCCCCTGATTATCAAATCCCACTTCCTGAACCATATTGATCAGACCCTCTTCCGGTGCGGCAGGGTCGACAATTTCTCCTGTTGAACGGGAAATGGGTAATGTCAGTGGCTTGCCAGCAGAGGTTTCCCAGTGCAGCAGATCCCGACTGCGGGCATAGGACAAATTGTTGTTGGTTTCACAATGGGGCGTTTCTCTCCACATCCAGATCATGTGCCAGTAACCATCTGGCCCGACTACCGGTGGTCTGGCATAACCATTACGTTCCCCGTCACCATTGAGTAGCGGCGTGTCCAGCAACCGGCCCCAGGTTTTACTCTGGTCATCCCAGCGGTTGTATATATCATCGCCGTTGCCGCTGCATCCATCCCGGTAGCGAAACAGCAATCGTCCGTTGCTGTCTTTAAAAAAGAGTGGATAGGTGGCTCGATTTTCGCGCTCGCCCACCATTGATAACACAGGTTGTATTGAGCAGATATCCAGCGGCTTTTGTGAGCGATAATAAATTAACGGATCGACATGCATGTTACCGGCCAAATGAATATAACCTTCAGCATCAATAGCCAGTGTCAGATAATTGTGTGAATCATAATCCGTTATATTTGAGAAGCGATGTCGCTCCTCAATCCAGAAGCCCTCCGGCTGGAACGTCTCCCATTCTTCAGCGAACGGTGCCCGACAGCCAATGGTTATACGGTGGGACGGGTCATACCATGCGGCAAACAAATATTCCTCATGCGTAACCAGACAGTACAGAACGGTAAAATCTGCACATGCCTCACCAATTAGCGAGGGAATAACATCTTGTTTCATAAACTACGCTCCTGATGGACTAAGGTGTTTTTTTTGGATAAAAAATAGATTGCAAGAATAATGGCTCCCAGGGGATGAAGTAGTGCGCCGGCATAAATCGGTACGGAATAACCAAAGTGGTCAATAATTGTCCCTACAAACCCATTGAAAATAATGGAACTGATTCCACCTAATGCACTCATAATGCCAATAGCGGTGGCAATGGCTATTCTTGGGGCAAGGCCGCCCATCATAATGGTTGCCATGCTTAGCCAGGCCGTACACATAAAATTGATAACCGTCATAATACCCGTTGCGGCAATGTCATTGGTGACAGAAGGTAAAAGGAAGACCAGTGGAGAAAGACAGGTGACCGACCAGATAATAATCAGTCGCGCACGTGTTGGCTCAATGCCACGCGCCACCAGACGGTCTGAAATTTTGCACACCAGAAGTACGCCAAATACGGCGGCAAGCGGTGGGAACCACATTAATTCCCCCACACGGGATAATGAGAGCCCTAGCTTTTCTTGCATAAATCCAACCTGCCAGTACTGATAGAAAAACCAGAATGGATCGGTCAACAGACGGGCGAAAATCAGTACCCAGATAGGTTTAGAAGTGAGTACCAGCCTGTAGCGTTGAGCCATTGTGATGTGGGTCTCGTCAGGCCTAACCGGTGCATTGTCTACGGCAACCGGTGAGCGACGACTGGCCATAAACCACAAGAATCCAATAACCACCCCGGCGATGGCCGGAATAAAGAACGCCCAACGCCAACCGGTAGAAAGGGTGACCCAGGCGACAAAGGGCGGTGCAATAATAAGCCCAAGGGACTGGATAATATTTGTTAACTGAAAGGCAAAGGCCCGCTGTTCTGCTTTAAACCAGGTAAATACCGCCAGGGTTAATGCCGGTACGACACCGGATTCAGCAATACCTAATAATACCCGTCCGGCTAACAAACCAGTCAGTGAAGTTGCAAGTCCGGTAATTAATGTGGCGGTCGCCATTAATACCATCAACCCCGTAATAACAAATCGACTGCCATATCTGTCGACCAGCACACCGGAGAAGAAATACATGATGGTATAAGGTATCATAAATGCGGTGATCAGTAATGAATAATCGGTATTGCTGACATTCATTTGATGCATCAGGGTGGTTTTCAGTATCGAAACGATTTGTCTGTCAAAAGAAAAAAAGAAAAGTACGCAACCCAATAATACCAGCAGTATGGCGACCGGAAGATCGAATTGCCTTATTTTTTGTAATGATGCTGTGCTGCTATTCATAACTACTCCGCATTAAGTTTCAGGGCTCAGGTAAGTAATAACAGTAGCGAGTATAGGGAGAGGGAGTCGGCTGTAATCCGCCTGCTGCGTGCTCTGTGAATGACGTCATTGTGATTTGAAGATTTATGACAAAAATTGTCAGTGGCTGGCGTTTTTGTGAAAAAGGGATGGTCGCCTACGCGCTTGTAATTGTGTCGCCGCTCGTTGGGTTTCTTATCGCTTGATACCTGGACCGTCAGCCATGAAAACCACAGATGCTTATCGTGAGATAAATAGCTTTTTACAGTGGTGAGGAGGAGAGATTCACGGCCGGTGTAAGTACCGTTTTGCGCAGTGATAAACATTTAGTCATGGCAGGCCCACCTGTACGATAAACAATCAATTACACGATCGCCTGTTTCTGCTTCCATTGGCGAAGGTCTATTTCGGACGATGAATCAGGGGTAGCTTCCGTTCCTTCGTGAATATCGCTCTTCCACGTCTCCATTTTGATACGGCGAGCTTCTGCTGAGGACCTCATTAAGCAGACCAGACATCCGTGGGAGATGATTCAATAACCCACCCGATGCGGGGAAAAGGCATGAGCAGATGATAAATGGCCGCAAGCCAATGCGGCCCTGAGGGAAGATCAGTCATGATGGTTAAGTGGTCTGGATTCGTTCCAGAGGCGGTTAAATTCCTGCTGATATTTTGCCGCCAGTTCGGGGGCATTGCGGATCAACAAAGCATTTTCAGCGTTGTGTTTGTCTGCACTGATGGTGTAGTTAAAGGAGCCGGTTTCTACCGACCGGCGGTCGGCGACAATAAATTTGTTATGCATGGTGGCGTAATGTCCGTCAAGACGTACCGGGATATGGTGATTGGCCAGAAATGTTGCTGCCGTATACCGATCGCTGTTGGCTTTTTTATCCGCCACAACTCGTACCGACACACCGCGCTGCCTGGCATTTAGCAGTGCTATCGCGATTGGTTTGCTGGTGAACAGGTAGGCTGCCACGTCAAGGCTGTGTCGGGCGCTGTTAATGATGCTTAAAACGTTGTTCTGCGCATCATGAGAAGTGGAGGGTGAAAAGCCTACCACAATTTCTGGCGGCTGCCCCGCCATAACGGGCATGACCATCGCAAAGGTCAGGGCAAAAATGAGCTTACGCATCGTGCTTTCACTCCGGTTGCTGCGGTTCGTCAAGAGTATATACCCTAAATAATTCGCGTTGCAGAACAAAACTGTTAACCGTTTTGTACAGCGATTGCGCTGTTCACGAAGGGGGCGGTCCGGGAATGGCGCCCGTTATTGCCAGCACATAAGCAACGTAAAGTATGACGGGTATAAACCGGAAAACAGAGTATATGGCTAAATAACGAATTGATTTTAATCAGTCCAGAAAGTTGATATCCCGACAGGTAGAGCCCTGCCTGGCAGATCAACAAGCAAGAGGCCATTCTCCCTCATGCTGAGAACTAAATTGATACCCTGCGACCCGGCAACTGACGGTGCAAACCATAACACACCGCGATAATTATCTGAGCAGCAATCAATGACAGCAAGGTTCCCTCGGCAAACGGGCCATACCGTCTGAACAACACGCACAATACACCAAAAATGAACGCATGCGCATATTGATACCCAGGACTCAGTTGATTCAGAAAACGGTTGCGCAGCATAAAGATTAATGCAAACAGAAAACTTCCCATCAGCATCTGTTGGCCGATAACCTGCCAGAAATTTGTATCGGCGCGGAAGAATGACCAGGTCATCGTAAACCCCAGCAGGCCGAAGATAATCGGGCGCAACCGTAGCGACCCGCACCACAACAACAACAGCGCGCCAGCCAGAATCGCAATTTTCGACGTTTCGCCGGGCGCGCCATTCCATGTCCCCAGTAGTACTGTTTTGAGCGACACAGCAGGACAGAGATGGTGTGAGAATGCACATATACGCTGCATCTGGAGCGGCGTCGCACCTGAATAACCCTCAATATGCTGCTGCCAAAGCGTATTATCGGTCTGTGGCAGATGGCAGAGAAAGACAATAAAACGGGCAGCAATTGCCGCATTAATCGAATGCGTCAGCCCACCGATGTTGACTGATTTACACGATAAAATAAACCCGGCGAAGGTTGCCAGCAACACCAGCCAGGGTGGCGTTGTCAACGGCGTTATTGCCGCGATAATAAAAACACAATAGATCAGCGTCTGCGGCGGGTGAGAGCTGTTAAAACAGTGCGTGGCCAGGATAAATAGCAATGCGCCGGAGACGATTGCGCCAAGAAAAGGTAATACAGACGTGACCAGGTAATGAACAGGAGGCTCCCCATGTTGCGCCTGTATTAAAAAAAGATTAATAAACCCACTTAACAATGCGGGTGTAATTGACACAATGAAAATAATGAGGTTCTTATTGCGCATTTTATTTCAGACCTTGCCACATCAGGCATAATTTGTATGTTCATTCGAGAGAAAATATCGCTATATACCCCAAATAATGCGCCTTGCAGGACGTATGCAATGCAGAAATCCCCGGGAGCCGATTGTCGTCAGCGGCCGGGGGGGCGAGGAAAACCAACACATCTGCAAGCTGAAGTATGAACGGTAGATAATCAGATACCGAATACTTCCGATACAGGATATGAAACAGGACTAATGCAGCAGACGCCTGACAGGAATACCTTTCTCCTGAATCACACCGTGTTATTACGCCTGGGGATATTTAAAAGTAAATGTCTCAACAAAGGGTTTAAACCAGGGGCCCAGGCCCGTCTCTTTATCAATATGCCGGGCATATCCTTTTTCATCTGGCGGCGTGTATTTAATAAAGACTTTATATGTCCCTGGACCAGCCATTTGTACTGAATGCGCATAATGAGAGCCATCTTTAGCAGACATCGGCAGCATCTGGCCAAATTCCATATAATTACTGTCTCCGACTTTCTGAACAACATAATCGATGGTCAAATAAGGTATCCATGCATCAGGCGGATATCCCCATTTATTATCCTGAGTCGCATGAACATCTGTTTCCAGATGCACGACATCTTTCCCCATCACCATTGAAGTCGGCATGGGCGATGTTTCAATATTCAGCAGATAAGAGGAAGCTATTTCCATTCCATCTTTATACACAGGTCCTCCGACAGGGTACTCTTTTGCATAAGCACTGCCTGCCATCATGCCCCCGGCTATCATCACACAGCCGATAATTTTCTTCTGCATAGCGCTAACTCCTGTTTATTGAGTGACTGAATATTTGCGTTTTAAATAAAAACGTAGTGTGTAAACCACGACAAAAACCAATACCCACGAACAAATCTGGATCCCCATCGGAGTGGCTGTGTAGCCAAAAATAGTGCGCGCAAGGTTCCCCGCCCAACTGTTATCAGACAACAGAAATGCGCTATTCCAGACCTGAGCGCCCAGATCAGGCAATATGTCAACACTGGCCAGTATTCCCACGGCCTGGCTGGCGAGGCCTGCGGCAATAATCACCAGAACAAAATTACTCACCATAAAAATATAACGTAACGGGATCAGTATCAGGCCAGAATACAGCGCCCATGATACCAGCGCGCCGCAGACAATACCTGCAATGCCACCCGCCAGCATACTGGTGTGAGAAATACCAGAGGACAGTGACAGGCTATAAAGAAATAACACAATCTCTGAACCTTCCCGTAATACTGCTATTGCGACAATAACCGTGATAGCAAAATAACGGCCTCCGCGCGCCAGAATTTTCTCCGCTTCGCTGCGACTCTCGTTTGCCAGTTGCTTCCCTTTAATTGACATCCACAATACTTGCCAGGAAAGCATCACAACGGCAAGGAGAAGGATAACCGCATTAAAAACTTCCTGCCCAATACCATAGAGCATGTTTTCCAGTTGGTTAGTAAATAATGCCAGCAACACAGCTCCGCAGATCCCGGCCAGAATACCGGTTATCACCTGCATTTTAATTGTCACCCCTTTACAGGCGGCGAGAATAATAGAAATAACTAAACCTGCTTCCAGCACTTCCCGAAAAACGATTAAAAGTGTCGCCAGCATAAGATTAATTCCCGCTAACAGTTAACCAACCGCTCACACCTGTGGTGCTGTAGTCATCGAAAAATTTATATTTACCGCTCTGAAGTGGCCCGGCGAAAACAGTGATGGTATTGCCTGGGGTCGCTATTTTTTCAAACTTCATGTCATAGCTTTCCAGTTCAGCTACACGTTGTGTTTGATTCGTCATCCGTATCATGAGTCGTTGCCCTGGTTTTGCCGTTAATGTCGCGGGGGAAAAGCCATTATTGGTTAACATTAACGTCAGAATCACACGATCTGCAGCCTCCGTTGTTCCTGCAAATAATAAGCAGGCGGACAGGACTACTCTGGTTAACTGTATTTTCATTGCCGGATATACCGTGCTGCAAATGGATAAATAGCATTTAAATGAAAAGAGAAATCATTATCAAACCAATTACTGTTTCTTTGCAACAGCATGTGTAACAACACGCCATCAAATGTAATAAACTGTATTGCCTCGTATAAAAGGTCCGGCGTAAGTGTTTGCACTGAAATTTACCGTTTCGTAATAGATGGCACTGGCGACAAACAGTTGCTGGTTGGCGGCGCTGAACGAGCTGGTGGTCACAGCCATAAAGTAGTGAATCTCAGTGTTGTGCACAGGGCCTCCATGATGTCAGCCTTGCCGATCGATCATGACCTTCCGGCCCTGCTCAGCCAGATCCCAATACAGACCAGTCATGATTTGCAGCGCTTCGCAGGCGATATCGGCGAGCAGATGCTCATCGGGTGAATGCTGGGAACGTGTCGGATACGAGTGGGGTAGTCACAATATGGGCACATCAAACGTATCAAGAAAGCAGGCATTGGGTAAGCTGCCACCGAAATTTGGCAGCACTGCGGCTTCCTTTCCAGTTGAACGCCGAATGGAGACGAGACTCCAGCCGACCCGGGGATCGTCAGGATCAATACGCGTGGCTTTAAAACAGTTTATCGGCGCCACCACTGCTACATCGTGAAAACCTTGCTGGTCAAGATGTTGGCGAATATGGCGGGCAAAGTTGTCCACACTGCTATGGGAGGATTTATCCAGCACTACTGTCAGTTTGGCAGGTGTGAAATCCAGACCACAAAACCAGGATGTAGCCATAACGTTTTCAATGCCATCATGGATGGCAGATACCAGTGTGGCTGGCCCATGATTTATCAAGCGGTAGGTCTTTTTAAGCTCGGCTGAGGTGAAATAGGGGGGCATTGTGTCTTCGTGTCACCGTTGGCGGAAAAATAAGGTAACGACCTGAGTCATTTTACATTTTCCTCGACAAACATCGCACCCACTGGCGCATTGGCTTTTATTTATCTGAACAAGGGAGCGGAAGTAACTGTTGGTTTGCGCAGATTTAAACTCGCTGCTTATCAGACAACCTAATCCGCAAAGCCCTTTGAGGCAGAATAGCAAACAATATCCCACCCACAATCAGCGCAGCCCCACCGAGCTTGGCGTGATCAAGTCGCTCACTAAATACCCATACCCCCATCATCATCGCCAGTGCAGGACTAAGCAGTGACCACGGCAACAATTGGCTGGCGGGGTAGCGTTTCAGTAAGCCATACCATAAGGAATAGGCCAGCAGCGAAGATCCCAGCACACTATAAATCACGCCGAGCCAGCCACGCCAACCCGCAGCCAACAGCAAGGGTAACTGATTGGTCTCAAGCAACGCGGATGCCAGTGCCACCATCGGTAAAGCAAACAGCGACAACCAGCCGGTCATCGCCATCGGCTTAATTGGTGGCGCAAGCTTTACTAGCATGGTGGTGACGGACCAGCCGGAGGCGCTGATAAGCAGCAGAAACACACTCCGCCAGGATGCCAGAGAAGGACTACCTGCAAGGACAATAACCCCGCTCAGTGCCAGCAACACTCCAAAGATGCGCCGCAGTGTCAGGGTTTCTTTTAGCCACACCGCAGCAAGAATCATGGCAAACGGTGTGCCCATCTGGATCAACACGGCGGTGCTGCCTGCATCAGTGCTGCGCATGCCGAGCACCATTAATCCGAAGTGAATAAAACCAAAAGTGAATGCCAACAATACCAGCCAGGGCAGTTGCTGCCGCGTCACGGGATGAAACGGCACCAGCAACAGCGCCACTAACAGAAAACGCAGCGCCAGCATAAACAATGGCGGCAGCTCCATCAGGCCAAACTTCATGGCTATCACATTAAACGCCCAGCCACAGACGATCAACAGCAGGATCAGCACATCGCGTGTTCCGGGTGCCATCACTCCGCCAGCCGGGCTGGCTTCTGCAGATGATAGTCATGCTGCTGCTGGAACAGCCGTGCCAGCGCCAGCAGACGTGTTTCGCTGCCATCAGCGCCGATAAACTGCATCCCTGTCGGCAATCCGCTTTCGTCAAAACCGGCAGGTAAACTGACGGCAGGCAGCGCGGAGAGACTGGCGAGCGCGTTGTAGCGCATATTCCCGGTAAGCACGTTGTCGTGACGATCGCCAATCTGTACCTCATGTACATCTTTGGGCGGTGCCGTAAAGGGCAGCGTCGGCACCATAATCATGTCAACATACTGAAGTTGTTGCATCAGTTGCAGTCGGATACCGGTACGGAAACGCTGCGCCTGAAGATACTCTACTGCCGTGATGCCCAGCCCGGCCTGCAACAGCTTGCGCACATCATCGCCGTAGTCCTGCGGACGCTCCTGCAACCAGGCGGTGTGCAACGCGGCGGGTTCCGCAAGGTTGATCAGCATCAGCGCATTTACCGCTTGTTCCAGGCCCATCAGATTGATGGTTTTGCACTCGGCACCCGCTTCCGTCAGCCAGCGGATCATCGACTGGTAGGCTCTGTCGACTCCGGGTTGAACTTCAATCTCGCCCTCCGGTAACAGTCCAATACGCAAACCACGTAACTGCGGCAGCGGTGCCAACGTGGAGGCCGATACGCCAAGCATCACATTAAACATCAGCTCACACTCTTCGGCGTAACGTGCCAGTGGTCCGACGGTGTCGAGGCTGGTAGCCAACGGAAATATTCCTTGGGTGGAGAGGCGCCCCACACCTGGCCGAAGTCCGGTAATGCCGTTCATTGATGAGGGCAGGCGAATCGAGCCGCCAGTATCCGTTCCGAGCGTGCCAATGGCACTGCGCACCGCGGCGGCAACCCCCGATCCGCCGCTGGAGCCTGCCGGAATACGTGATTCATCCCATGGATTACTGCACGCACCGTAATGCGGATTTGCAGTGGTGCCACCCCAGGCAAATTCATGCATATTGGTGCTGCCAATGATGATGGCACCAGCCTGTTTCAGGCGGCCCACGACTTCAGCGTCCTGTTGGGCAATCGACCCGCTCAGAATTTTGCTGCCGGCGTGCATTTCTTCACCCGCAAGGTCAATATTCGCTTTGATTGCCAACGGAATACCATGCAACGGCCCCATATCGTATCCTTGATCCAGCAACTTCTGGCTGGCTTCCGCCAGGGCAAGCGCTTTGTCTTCATACACCTCGGTAAAGGCATTCAGATCCCGGGTGGCACGCTCGCGTGTCAGGCAGGCGGTGACCAGTTCGGGAACACTGAGCTGACGGGTACGTAATTGTTGACCGATCATCAGCATCGAGTTATCAAGCAGATTCATTGCGCCTCCGTTTTTATCAGTGTGGCGACAGGTGCATGCAGAGGAGACACCCAGGCCGTTGCGGGCAGCAGGGTCGGCGTAAAATGCCGGGTAGCAAATGCCGAAACACTCGCCGCTCGCCTTTCACTATCCTCCAGTAATGAGGTTAGGGACCCGGCTTCCACCGGGCAGGCATGTTGAATTAACGCGAGGCGCAGGGCGACAGGATCATTCATACCAGCTCCTTATTGATCGCCCATGGCGTCAACCACCGCTTTGGCTTTGGTTGCCAGCACCGTATTGACGTTGTTCTGGTACGAGGTGGCATCGGAGGGATAGGCTTTAATGTTTTTCGCGTACAGCGCGATGTTCATGTTGTTGTCCCATGCCTGCTGAGAAACCAGAACGTTTTCCGGATACCCTTTGGCATCAATCTCGCGTTGTACCGCTTTCTGCACCACTTCAACTGGCAATGACGGGAAGTATTTATGGGCGATAGTCACCGCTTCTTCTGGATGCTTGTAAATAAAGCGAGATGCTTGCTCAAATGCGGTCACTACCGCTTGCGCTGATTGCGGGTTTTTGTCGATATAGGCTTGGGTGGTGGTCAGGCTGGAGAAGGCGAACGGATACCAGGATTGCGCGGCCGAGAAGGAGTACACAACGTGCAAGCCGTTCTGTTGCTCGGCCATAGTGACCTGCGGTTCTGCCGCCAGCGCATAATCGGCACGACCTGCAGCCACCGCCGGGATCTCGTTACCAATCGCCACATGTACCAGCTTCACGTCTTTCAGGTTCTGCTGTTTGATCAGATAACTCATAAACGCCCAGGTGGTATCAGGTTGCGGGCTGGTCACCACGCGTTTTCCTGACAGATGCGCGAGATTGTTCTGGAGCGGGGTGCTGTCTTTGCCGAAGACAAAGATTGTGGGGGCATTCTGCACCCCGGCCACGACCACGCCGTTACCACCATTCTCCCGTGATTTCGGCACAAACACCGGATCCTGAATGGAAAAATCTGCCGTGCCGCCAATTACCGCAGCCCATGACTGCGCACCACCACCGCCGGTGCTGATCTTCACATTTACACCCTGCTTTTTAAAGAATCCCTGCTCCTGCGCGACATACAGCGGCAGGTAAAGTAATGACTGAAAGGCCTGGTTGATACGGACCGGCGTTTCAGCAGCGAAAGCTGATGATGCCAGAGTGAACAACGAGAGAGCGACACATACACGGCGAAGACGAAAAGTTTTCATGATTATTTCCTGTCCCAGGAGAGAATGAGGCGTTCAATAAAAGCAACCAGAGCGTTAAAACAGAGCATCATCAGCATGACCAGCACGATGCCAGCCAGTACAGTGTTCATACCGAAGTTGGAACTGCCCAGCAGGATCATATGACCCACACCGTTATCCGAAGAGATGTACTCGCCGACAATCGCGCCTACCAGCGCAAAGCCAACGTTGAGGCGTAAACCCGACAGAACCCACAGCATTGCAGAGGGCACCACCAGCTTGATAAAAATGGTGCCGCGACCAGCGTTGAACGAACGCAGCAGGTTGATCAGATCCGGATCGGTACGCAACGCGCCTTTATAGGAGGTGGTCAGCGAAACCACCACGCAGGAGAACGCGACGATAACCACTTTGGACAGCATGTCGGTACCGAACCAGATGATGGTGATCGGTGCAATCGCCAGAACCGGGATGGCCCCAATGGCGGCGATAAAGGGCGCGGCGAGATCGGAGATAAAACGCGAATACCACAGCAGCAGGCCAAGTACGGAACCCCCTACCGCCCCGACCACGAAACCAATCAGCGTTTCACTGGCGGTAACACGGATGTCGGTCAGCATTTCACCCGACTGGAAACGTGTGACCAGCACCTCCCACACCCGTGACGGGCTGGAGAACAGGAAAGGGTTGATACCGCCGCTGTGCACGCCGAGTTCCCAGCCACCCAGCAGACAAACAACAATCAGCACTTGCAAAGCCAGCAAGGTATAGCGCCGCGCATTGAGGGTGCGGAAAAAGGCTTCGTGTGGCGTGCGACCACCGTGGCTGGCGACCGCAGGACGAGAGGAGAGGGCGCTCATGATGCTGCTCCTGCAGTGGTTGGTTGTGCGCCGATACTGCGCCAGATCTGCTCGTAATAATCGTTAAAGCGTGGCGACAGTCGGCGCTCAGGAATGGAGAGGCTGTCAGTACCAAGATCGACCTCAATCTCCTGCACAATCTCGCCTGGACGGGCTTTCATCACATATACCCGGTCAGAGAGCGTGACCGCCTCTTCAATATCGTGGGTAATGAAAATTACCGTCTTATGTTGCTGCTTCACCACCGCGAGCAGTTCACTCTCCAGCGAGATCTTCAACGGATAATCGAGCGCTTTGTAGGCTTCATCCATCAGGATGATTTCCGGGTTGGTAACCATAGTGCGCATCAGTGCGACGCGCTGGCGCATGCCGCCGGAGAGCTGAGACGGGTACTTTTGTTCGTAACCTTGCATATGATAAAGGTCAAACAGCACCCGGGCGCGTTCACGGGCCTGGGCCTTTGGCGTGCCACGTACTTCCAGACCGAGGATCACGTTGTCCACCACGGTACGCCAGGGAAATAGCAGATCCTTTTGCAGCACGTAACCCAATTCCGGCGATGGTGTACCGGTAGTTTCGCGGTTTTTCAGTAGGATGCTGCCACTGTCTGGCATCAATAGTCCGGTGATGATATTGAACAGTGTCGACTTGCCGCAGCCGCTCGGCCCGACAAAGGACACAAACTCTTCACGATTAGCGTGGAAATTGAGGTTACGAAGCACAGTGACATCCCCGTTCGGCGCGGGATAGTTTTTATGTATTCCCACCGCTTCCAGCACTTTACTCATAGCTCTCTCCCAAAGGCTGAGCGTGACGGTTAAAAACGGTCAGCGGCGATGCGGGTGCGCTGACCGGAACGTAATCTTTCAGGAAGAAGTAACCGAGATAATCAGTGCTGCGCGCGGCACGAATGTCGGCACGCACATCAACAGTGGCGAGGGCCATTCCTTCTTCGCTACCGCTGTCGGCAATGATGTTGCCGCGAGGATTGATGATACGGCTGTGACCATGGTAATGCAGATTGCCGTGCTGACCGCACAGATTGGATTCGATCATCCAGCATTGATTTTCCAGTGCACGTATGCGGCCAAACAGGGTGTAACTGTCGACCATGGGATCGGCATCGCCGAGGCTACCATCGCCGCTATAACCCCAGGCCGTAGGCATAATCATGATGTCTGCCCCTTTCAGCGCCAGCTCACGGGTGCTCTCAGGGAAAACTTTATCGTAGCAAATTAGCATGCCGATACGACCGAGCGCGGTGTCAAATACCGGGAAATCACTGCCGGGATAATAAACATGCTTTTCGTCCCCTGGCTGATGCACCTTGCGATAGACACCGATCAGACCATCCGGCCCCGCCAGCACCGCGCTGTTGAACAGCACCTCGTCATGCTGTGGGTGATGTTCCGTCATGCCGAACACAACATGAATATTCAGGCTGTGTGCCTTTGTCAGTAGCGCCCGGACGCTTTCGCCGTGAGGGATGACTTCTGCCTGCGCCATCTGCCAACTGACCACATCACCATTCCAGCTCAGCGTGTCGGGCAGATAGCCTTGCAACACCTGTTCAGGAAATACCACCAGATCCGCACTGCTATCAGCAGCGCGTTTCATCCACTTCAGCAGATTGCTGAGGTTGCGGGCTTTATCATAATAAGCGGGTAAGGTTATGCTGGCGATTGTGATCTGGCTCATAATTCCTCCGACTTTTTTCTTAAACTGCGATGAAGGAGAGCTTTTCGCTAATATTTTTTTCTTATGTGAAAATTTTTATCGTATGTGAGAAACTACATCTCAAGGTCACGCGAATAGGGAAAAGACGCTGATGAAAACGCCAAGACAACATGAAAAAACCGGGCTAGGGGCGGCCCAGACTAGTGAGATGGATTTTGGTCAGCGCATAAAAACGTTACGTCTGACGCGCGAGTTAACCCTGGAGCAGGTAGCAGAGCTGAGTAGCGTGTCGATTTCCACGCTCTCCAAAATCGAAAAGGGACAGGTATCGGCCTCATTCGATACCATCGCAAAAATCGCCGGAGCCTTTGACTATTCTCTGGCGGAGCTGTTTGCTGAAGAGTTACCGCCGCAGCGGCAGGCGGTGATGATTCCGACCATCCATGGCCGACGAACCTCGACCCTGTCTGGAAAAGGGTTGAAGTTCAGCAACCCTTGGTTTGATTATGAGGTGCATTCAGCTGAGCTGCTGATGAAGGGCATGACACCGGTGGTGATGGAGATCGGCACCCGAGAGATCCCACCGCAGAGCGCATGGTCGCAGCATGAGGGTGAAGAGTTTATCTATGTGTTATCTGGCAAAGTCAGCCTGCATACCCAACTGTACACACCGCTGACGCTGGAAAAAGGCGATAGCGCCTACATTGACAGTACCATGCCGCACACCTTTGTACGGGAAAGCAGCGAAAGCGCTAGCCTGTTATCGATTTGTCTGACGGAGAAATTGGATTTTCCTGAAGCAAATTGAGAACTGAGCAACCAAATCTAAAACAGGAATTTTTTACAATCGATGATACTGTAACATGTGCTTTGTTGACCACTTCACTGACAGTGCGCTTGAATCCTTGCCAGCAGAAGCAGGTAAAGTCGCAATACTTGCCACCGGGCCAACGCATGAAGCCGGTTTTTATCAGCAACGGATAAGAGATTCAGGCAGAGAGGTGATTGATTCGCAGGAGCTTCGTTCCACAACCACATCGTTAATTGGGTTAGTAAAAGCAAAAGGCTTCAGGGACCCGGAGGTTCAGGCCAGATGGCATAATTTAATGTCGATGGTGGGGAGCACTCAGGCCGATGCTGTTCTTATTGCATGTACAGATCTTAGCCCACTGATATCGAGGAATTCTTTTAACTTTGCCATCATGGATACCGCGACAAGCCTCTCCCGAGCGACAATAAGGCACTACAGACGACTGATTGAGGAAAAAAATGATTCTGGTACGGCACGTTAACTGGTTCATATTCAGTGATTATTGATCCTCGTTAAAATTTATTGTATTACACCATCAGGTGTTTTAGAGCTGCGAAACACGCTACGGCCACGTTCTCGCGGTGTGATGTGCTGATTATGGCCATAAAAAAGTCATACATCGTTTAATTCAGCACGCAATAACGTTTCAAACGCATTACGTGAGTGATGAAGGTCTATTCTGCTATTTTTTATAAAGTAATTTTGTACGGGAAATAACTCGTTAAAAGTATACCCCCTGATATTACCTGTTCTTTTGAACTGCTCAAAAAAGCCAGCAGGTACCAGCGAGACACCGGCTCCGGAGCTGACACATCCAAGAATAGTTCCGTAGCTTGCAATGCTGGTGATATCGACCGTGACCTGATGCTGATTGACCCAACGCTCCAGGGCCTGTCGGTAAGGACACCCGTGCGGCCACATATAAATCCGTTTACCTTTCAGGTCCTGAGGGGCAGAGATCTCTCCCGTAAAAGGAGAGGCAATGAATACCAGTGATTCCTGGTGAGCATTCACATAAGTGATATCCGGATGGTCATCTTTTGTCGCGATAACAGCACAATCGAGTTTATGCCCGGCGACATCACTGACTAACTGTTGCCATGTCCCTGTACAGAACTGCACCTGGACTGCAGGATAGTTCTGGTGGAATTTTGAGAGAACCATTGGTAGCCGTCCTGTTGCGGCAGATTCAATCGCTCCGATCCGTAGGATCCCGGCAGGTTCTGATGAGGGCTCAAGTGCCCGGCGGGCTTCCTGGCAGTAAGTCAGTATTTTGCTGGCGTACTCAAGCAGTATTTCTCCCGAAGGTGTGATGACCAGGCCGCGCCCCTTGCGGATGAAAAGAGAAACACCCAGTTCCGTTTCCAGGAGCTTGATTCTGTTTGTGATATTTGAAGGAACGCAGTGCAGTATTTCGGATGCTCTGGCAATGCTACCCTGCTCGGCGACGGTTTTAAACATTTTCAGCTGAGATAAATCCATCCCTTCACACCTCACTAAAAGTGAATAATTAACTCACTATAAGTCAGTTGTAGTGTGTTAATCAATCATCCTACAATGCCAGGAGCAGGTGGAATCAGACATTATTTTTTAAACGCCGTAATGAAAACCGGAAATAGTCAATTTTTCATTCATTTACCAATGAATGGTTCAGGAGTCTTTAAATACTTTCAGTCCGTGAATAACAGAGGTGAATATATGACTTCCTTATCTTTGCAAGGCTGTGATGACATATCGAAAAAATCTTATTCTATGCAGGAACTGGGTGAGATATTCATCGATGGTTTGCCTGAACATATCGCAATGTTAAAAATTCCTGGTCGCTGGATAGCCGGAGATGTTCGCAGGTCACCCGTGCCCGTGTATATTGATCATGTCAAAGACATTCAGAATATGATGTATGAAGTTCTTTGTCATGAGATAACCCAGGAGGCACAGGCTTATGCGGAAGGGACTTCTTTTGCCTTTCTGCAAAAGGATAAAGTTGATCCCGGTGTCCTCAGCTTCTTTAACGGCTGGAATGAAACGCACAAAACGACAAGCCTGGTATCCGGAAAAATAATCATGCGCCTGTCCGCTGATGCACTTTATATTTCACATGAAGATCAGGCTATCTATCATAACGTTCTGGCTCATATGCATGAAGTAACAAAAGATGACTTTGGACTTGGCCAGAAGGGGCATGACGGAATGTATAAATATATGACAAATGCTTTCAGGGCCGCAGCCTGGGTTGATGATCAATATAAAATCAATGAGTGTAATGAATTCTCTGATTTCCTCTACAATACTGGCATTGCAAAACATAAGTCTGCAATGCGTTCTCCTGAATATCTGCAGTCTGTCATGGATGCCATGATGGTCTCTGTCGCTTCTGAACTCTGGAACGGACGCGAATACAATTTTCTTGCTCAGTTTATAGAGGGGAAATTATTGTCCTTCAATGCGTCGTTAAATGAGGACACTAAAACTCTGCGTAACGCCAAAGGTTATGTCATGGGCCATGCCGGGGAGGTGGAAAACAGGCATGGCTTGCATGCGCTGGCCGCGTTACAAGCCTTTGGCCGTATCGCGGGGCTGTCATTCGATACAGAACGACTTAAACATGTCATGCTTGATTATAACAGGAGAGTTGGCGTGGCTTTTTCTGCATTACAAAACGTTCTGACTCACTGAAATACGGAACTGGCTATCCTATTGTTCGTTGCCTGTTATGGGGCAGGTAATGATGCCTCAGGTGTTACAAGAGAAATAAGTTTAAAATATGTCTTTATTGCTTTTGCGGGGGACTGTAATAAGTTATGAATGTTGATATTTCTCTTTTTGCTCTGGGAGGCTTCGCTTTCTGTGGTGGTCTGATCGATGCTGCTGTTGGTGGTGGAGGGCTTGTTCAAATTCCTGCGCTTATTCATGCGCTACCTGGCTCCAGTCTGGCAACTATTTTTGGCACCAACAAACTGGCAGTTCTGCTCGGGAACGCATTTTCTGTCTCAGGTTATCTCCGCAGGGTAAAGATTATATGGAAGCTTATTATTCCGACAATGGGCGCTGCATTTGTTTTTTCATTCGCTGGCGCATACACTGTCTCTCTTATACCACGAGAGTTTATGGAATATCTGGTTTTTGTAGTCCTTATTATTATGGCAGTCTATACGTTCATAAAAAAAGATCTGGGACGACTACATACTGATATCAGGATTGGTCTGAAAGAGATACTGTTGGGGATAGTGTTAGGCGCTTTTATCGGATTCTATGATGGTATATTCGGAGCAGGCAGCGGAAGTCTTTTATTGTTTGCCTTTGTTAAATATTTTGGTTTTGATTTTCTGAATGCTTCTGCATCAGCCAAATTAATAAATCTTGGGACTTTTACTGCTGCACTGCTTTTTTTTGTGCCGTCAGGAAATGTGTTGTGGATAACCGGAGGTATAGTCGGTATTTGTAATGTTGCAGGGGCGATTACGGGCGTATTTTTAGCCTTGCGGTATGGCAGTGGGTTTATCAGAGTTTTTTTCCTGATACTATTACTGTTTCTCATCGGACGTATGGGGGTTTCCATTCTCTGAATCAGTCTGAAAGTAATTTTCATACTGTACAGATTGTTTCATTAATGTTTATAATGGAGATGAAAACCCAGCCGCTTCCAGCACAATATCCTCTATAGATAACACGGGTTCAGGCGTGGTTTCCCAGAATTGTTTTTTAATCGTGCGCCATTCTTCATCTGCCATAAATTCTGCCCATGAGTTGTTCATGGCTGTTTTGTCTGTCCATGAAAGCAGGTATATAAACCGGAGTCTGGCACTTTCACCGGATAACCACATAGCCAGTATATTAAAACCATACTTATCTCTCATGATTCTGGCAGCGTGTTTTTCAAATCTTGCCAGAAATTTATCACGTAAATCCGGGTTTATTGTATAAAGACGAAGCTGATTAATCATTATACCTGTCCTCGTAATTCTGCATTTGCCTGTAACGGGAGTCAGGGTGGCTGCATGTGATATCAGGGCCTGATGGAGCAGACTGTAATCAGACGAATTCAGCCCTGAGTAGACCCGTGCCACCGAAATACCGGTTAGTTTGTGTCCTGTGCCCATTGAACAACTGCCCCTCAATACATAGCACCAGAAACGGCCAGGCGCAACGAGAGGTTTTCATACACAGAAACAAAGCTTCGGCACTGGTCCGGGGCAGAGATGAGTCACCTGTCTGGTCAGCGGAGCGCATTCAGACGGTCATCGCGGCAACCTGCTACAAAAGCAGGTTCTTCTAAATTTGGCTCATCTGACTGGCATAGCCTTTCCCTGTAACTGGCTAATAAGCTTGACCCTTACCCGAAATCCTGCTCCATTTAGAAACAGAATTCCGGCATGATAATGACTCTTCTGAACGAAGATGGTGCCGATGAACAAGAACCGCTATCCCGAAGAACAAATTCAGGCGGCGGTATCGCGCTTTTCCCGGCACTGAATATAGGGCGGGACGTAATATTCACAGCACGTATTCAGATAATCTGACCACCACTGCATCATCGCCTTACGGGCTTCCAGATGCTCAGCCTTATGAATGTAAGCCAGACGCACGGTGTTGCGCTCCTGATGACTCATCTGGCGTTCCACCGCATCCTGCGACCATAAACCGGATTCCATCAGGGCACTGCATGCCATTGCCCGAAAGCCATGACCGCAGATATCCTGTTTCGTGTTGTATCCCATCAGGCGCAGTGCTTTATTGACCGCGTTTTCGCTCATCGGCCTGTACGGGTTATGGTCGCCGGGGAAGACCAGTTCATAAGCATCGGATATTTCCTTAATCCGTTTCAGAATGGCGATGGCCTGTTCTGAGAGGGGAACAATATGCGGCGTGCGCATTTTGGCACCACGCCCGGAATAACGCACACCGGTAATAGCTTCACGTGTGGCGGGTATGGTCCAGAGCCGGTGTCTGAAATCAATCTCTGAGCAGCGGGCAAAGCGCAGTTCACTGGAACGGATGAACAGATGCAGCGTCAGCAGGACAGCCAGCCGGGTGAGTTCCCGTCCCTGGTGATATGCCTCAATGCGTTCAATCAGTTCAGGCAGCCGCTCCAGGGGCAGGGCAGGATAATGCCGTCTGACGGGAGGAGCCGTCACACCGTTAAGGTTTGCCGCCGGGTTGCTGTCGATTAACCCCTGATGAACTGCATGACGCATGATATTGCTGAGGTGCTGCCGCGTGCGGGACGCAACTTCAAGCAGGCCTTTTTCCTCAATCCCTTTCAGCAGGTCAATGAAATGCCGGGGTTTAAGCTCCGTAACGGGCAGATATGCCTGTTCAGGCTGGCAAGCAGACGGTCGGCAGTGTTCTGCGACCATTTCTTATTGCTTTTATGCCACGCCAGCGCCACGGCTTTAAACAACTTCTCCGGTGTGCAGGCTCCGCGTTCAGCGGCACGTTGCTTTGTGGGATTGATGTTCAGCGCCAGCATCTTGCGGATACCTTCACGCTGCTGTCGAGCATCGGCCAAAGATACTGCGGGATAGGAACCCAAGCCGAGACGAGATTCTTTTCTATTAATACGATATTTGAGATACCAGAGACGTGAACCGCCTGGATTAACCAGCAGGTACAGACCGTGAGAATCAGAAACTTTGAAGGGTTTTGCGGATGGTTTTAAGTTGCGGATTTTTGAGTCGGTAAGGGACATTTGGGGGTCACTCCATTATCGAACTAACCTGACCCCAAATCTGACCACCAAATTCTCCCGATGCGGAGGGAAAACTGAAAATGCATCGGGAAGACTTTCCACGCTAACCCATTGAATCTTAATTAGATAGGGATTCGTAAGGATGCATGAAAACAGGAATTTGGCTCCTCTGACTGGACTCGAACCAGTGACATACGGATTAACAGTCCGCCGTTCTACCGACTGAACTACAGAGGAATCGTGTGAACGAGGCGCATATTAACGATGGCGCCTAACCTTGTCAAAGGCTGAATAAGCGAACCTGGTTCGTTTGCTGACTATTTCAGCAGGACGTTTATTTTTTCATCATTGCGCGGTTTTGTGCACCGCTATGGTGCATTTATACCTCTAATGGGGCATACCACAATCCGCTTACCGGGCAACAAAATCACGGTTTGCTATCAGTATCCCTTATTATGCGGCTTGCAGAGGTATTTGCATCATAAGTTAAAAGCTGGCAAGTAAATTGCAAAACCTTCTGCATCTAAACGACTGGTGATGGTACTGGTGTTCCTTACAGGAGGCAAAATGAACTTAAGACGACTGAAGTATTTTGTAAAAATCGTCGATATCGGCAGTCTGACCCAGGCCGCTGAAGTCTTGCACATCGCACAACCGGCATTAAGCCAGCAGGTTGCGACCCTGGAAGGTGAGTTGGACCAGCAACTGTTGATCCGAACTAAACGCGGTGTCACGCCAACCGAGGCAGGTAAAATCCTCTATACTCACGCACGCACTATTCTGCGGCAGTGTGAGCAGGCGCAACTGGCGGTTAATAACGTTGGTCAGACACTAAGCGGCCAGGTGTCTATTGGCCTGGCCCCGGGGACGGCTGCGTCAGCAATTACTATGCCATTATTGCAAACCGTGCGTAATGAACTTCCTGAAGTCATGGTGTATTTGCAGGAAAGCAGCGGCACGATCCTCAACGATAAGCTGATTGACGGCCAGCTGGATATGGCGGTGCTCTATGAACGTTCGCCTGTCGCTGGGATCATCAGTCAGCCATTGCTGAAAGAGGACCTCTACCTGGTTGGTACGCGGAATTGCCCGGGGCAAAGTGTGGATCTGACAGCGGTGGCGGAGATGAATCTGTTCCTGCCGCGCGATTATAGTGCCGTTCGCGCACGGGTTACCGAAGCTTTCACCCTACGGCGGCTGTCGGCAAAAATTATTGGTGAAATTGAATCGATCACCACTTTAACCGCGGCAATTGCCAGCGGTATGGGGGTCACTGTTCTGCCGGAGTCTGCCGCCCGTTCGCTGTGCGGTGCAGCTAATGGCTGGATGGCGCGAATCAGCACGCCTTCCATGAGTCTGTCGCTGTCCCTCAATATGTCGGCTCGCGGTAGTTTGTCGCCGCAGGCGCAGGCGGTGAAAGAGATTTTGATGTCGCTGGTGAGCCGACCATCGCTGGAAAATCGTGAATTATTGTTAGTGAGCTAAGCCATATTTCGGGATGGAATTTTTATTGTTGATCAGCAGGAATAACAGACTGTCAACAATAGAAGATACAGGCGGCCTGGTGGCGCAGGTGAAAGGGTTATTTCTGGTAAATTCAATATTATTCGTACCGCGGCCCGTCAGGATTATTGCCTGACGGAAGTCGTCAGCCCGCTGGTTGCCAATGCGTTGGTAATAATATCGGGTCTTATTCCGGTTTTCGCGGCTGCGAGAGGCGTACAAATCCGCTTTTGGCGGATTTGTCGTTGATTTCCGTTATCTTTTTTCTCTGCTCATTGAAGGTATATAAGCGAATTTCTGTTTCTCACCATGGCTCAGCCTCTGGTTGAGCAAATTCGTTGTTGACCAATTGGGTGCCCGCCTGTCGCATGAACCGGTCTTTGTCCTCATCCTTTCGCGTCCAGTGTCCGTGCTATTCAACATCATTAACCGTTTTATCTGGCGACGGGAATGCGTTATCAGGGGCTAAATCAGAAATGAAATAATAAACGCAGCTATAATTTATTCACGGTTGTCGCCACAGAGGAAGGGAAAGAGTGCGACGAGTGAAACGGTTTTACGTGCTTATTATGATCTTTACCTGCCCGAGCGTTCTGGCGGTGAGCTACCCGTTACCTCCGGAAGGAAGTCGCCTGGTTGGCACTCCCTTGATCATCACTATTCCGCAAAGCAACACTCAGCCCCTGGAAACATTTTCTGCTCAGTATGGCCAGGGACTGAGTAATATGCTGGAGGCCAACCCTGGGGTCGATGTCTTTTTGCCGAAACCGGGCTCCACGCTGGTGGTGCCCCGACAGCTTATTCTGCCCGCCACGGTACGCAGCGGCATTGTGATTAACGTTGCGGAAATGCGCCTCTACTATTATCCACCTGATGGCGCAACGGTAGAGGTTCTGCCGATTGGTATTGGTCAGGCGGGGCGTGAAACGCCGCGTAACTGGGTTACCGCGGTGGAGCGCAAGCAGGAAGCGCCGACCTGGACTCCGACGGCCAATACTCGCCGTGAATATGCCAGACGAGGTGAAAGTCTGCCCGCTTTTGTTCCGGCCGGGCCAGATAATCCGATGGGGCTATATGCAATTTATATCGGCAGGCTCTACGCTATCCATGGTACTAACGCCAGTTTCGGCATTGGCCTGCGTGTCAGTCAGGGCTGTATTCGCTTACGTAATGATGATATCAAATATCTATTTGATACTGTTCCGGTGGGCACGCGCGTACAAATCATCGATCAACCGGTGAAATACACGGTTGAACCGGACGGTAGCCGCTGGGTTGAGGTCCACGAGCCATTGTCGCGTAATCGTGCGGAGTATGAGTCCGGCAGGAAGGTTCCGCTCCCCATAACACCAGCCATTCAGGCATTTATAAAAGGGGAAGGGGTCGATATCGATCGCGTCAGCCAGGCGCTTGAGCGCCGCTCTGGTATGCCGGTGGAGATCGCATCGTTGCCCCTGCCTGCTGGTAGCGGATTTTAGCTTTAGTCTGGTATAGCCGAGCCGTTTTGTGTCGTCGTCACAGGGCCATGGCCGCCAGTCAAACAGATTCCCCTGCCGGAGAGGTGATTCGTGTGGCGGGCTTTACTGTTACACAGCCTCTCCGTATCTGATGTGCAAATTTATTGCTTTCGTAAGCCTGGGAGGTCGTTTTTGAAATAATTAGTAGATAGAAAGTTTAATATTGACTGGTGAATTATCGTTTTCACTGCTAAATTTTTCATCAGGAGATGGCATTCCTCCGTTAACCGCCTTCCAGGCTGATGATGCCTACACATCCAGGTTTTTCCTCATTGGGAAAAACGTGAATCTGTGTAGGAGGTCACTATGCTGCAATATTCTTCCGTATCTGTTTTTGATCAAGTTATCCGCATTTCCTGTGGCGCTGTAAGCAGGAGGCATATGATCGACATCTGGTTTCAACCAGCGTGGTGGCTGGAGTCGGCGTTTATCGTTTCCCTGTTGTTTATGCGTATATCTATAACCACCAGACCCTTCGAAACAATGGTTTTCTGTGTTGACCGGCAATCTGTCGGTCCTCGAACAGGAGAGGCTATGCTGAAGAAGAATGTCTCTCAGGACAAATGTTTGTTCGGCGCTGGTCTCGTTTTATTGGCAAGCTTTTTCTGCGATGTACTAGCGATTCGCACACTGATGAAACAGAGTCTGGCTGCTGCTGTACCTGTGTGGCGCGCGTATCCACGGATAGATAAAATGCAATATTTTACACAAGTCGCCATGCGCAGTGGTCGCTCGGTCATGCCAATGTTGAGTGCTTGTCAATTTTTGGGGCCATGTTGTCTGTTTACAGAAAAAATGTGGGCAATACCGCAATAAATGGAATAGGCATGAAAATGAAGACATTTCAGTAGAAGCCTGACATTGACATTGTGCTTGATGAGGGCTGCATTATGATTAATAAAATTTTAATCGCCTACGATGGTTCAGAATCTGCGAAAGAGGCAATGAATTTTGCTTTTGAGCTGGTACACCATTTTAACTGTGAACTGCATATTATTGCGGTTTGTCAAATGTCTGAATTTGCTGGTGCGCTGGAAATGCAGGATTTTATCAATCGGACTCAGTCTTATTTTAATCAGTTGATGAGACGTCAGAAAAAACAATATCCAGAGCTAAAAAAAGAGGTCAAATACCATGTGGCAGTAGGACATCCGGCTGAACAGATACTTCGTTACGCTGACGGACATGGCGTTGACCATATTGTTGTTGGGCACAGGGGGAACACACATTTTGCTCACTGGGTATTGGGATCGGTGGCCCGACAGGTTGTCGATCACGCATGCTGCCCTGTGACGGTAATCAGAAAATGACAACCAGAAAAAAAACAGGTTTTATCGATGGTTATTTCTTTACATGTTTCCTGCGTGATATCCGGTGTTGCGACCATAATGAAAACGCAAACACACAAATAATACCGAGGATACAAAGAATTAACGTTATAATGACATAACCCATGTTTGTCTCCATCATTAATAATGAAAAAAGAAGTATAGCACACGGCAAGTATTATTTTTTCAATAGTATGTAGTAAATTACTTAAGATGCGTCAGATATCTGTCAGGAGAGAGAATTATGGAGTTTTATAGCATTTTGTATGCATCACTTAGTGGAAATCAAAAACATCAACTCGCTCACGATACACCTGAGTATTTTATTGATCTCAATCTTGATCAAATAGTCAGTGCTATTATTCATGGGCGAGATGAGTACGATTTAGCACCCTATTTTTATACCCCACTACGGTACCTGGAGGATATCTATTACCGTCAGGATATTATCCAGGATGTGATCGAAAACTCTCTTTATAACACCCTTATGGATTTTTCTGGAATGATGAGGAAAATCAGAGAAATAGCAGGTAAAAAGGAATATAAATACTATCATTTTCAACAGAGGCGCTGGGAACTTGAGTGTGTTTTGCTTTATTGTAAGGCGGTGGCGGTACTGGATGAACAACTGACTACAGCCTCGTTGAACTCTTGTGGAATGACAAATTTTAAAAACTATCTTAAACAATACACTACTAGCAATAGTTTCATCGAGTTATACGCGACGGCGCGAAAAATTAGTCATTCGCTTAGTGGTATTCAGTACAATCTGAATATTAAAGGTGACACGAWATCGGTTGAGCATTATACGAATGAAACAAATTACAGTGATCAAGTTCTCAATGTTTTCTCAAAATTCAAACAGCGCAATGTCAACGTAGACGTGGACTTTAAAAGTCACGATGGCATCATGAATGATGTTGAAGCGAGGATTCTGGATTGTGTCACCAGACTCTTTCCGACTATATTTGAAGAACTTGATGCCTTTATTAAATCTAATGAAAATTACCAATCTGTGGTGCTAAAGGTTTTCGAACGTGAAATACAGTTTTACCTTTCGAGTGTGGAATATATTCGTAAGTTTCAGGTCGCAGGATTGTCATTTTGCATTCCACAGATTAATCAACATAATCAGGATGTTTTTGCTAATACGGCATTTGATCTGGCCCTTGCTAATACTCTTATAGAGAAAAAGGTCAGTATGGTCTGTAATAGCTTTAGGTTACAGGGACGTGAACGCATTATTGTCGTTTCTGGCCCCAACCAGGGCGGTAAAACAACATTCGCCAGAATGATCGGTCAACTTCATTATCTGGCGTTACTGGGTTTATATGTTCCGGCAGAAGAAGCACATTTAAATCTTATCGATCATATCTTTACGCATTTTGAGAAAAGTGAAGATATCCATAATCTTAGAGGTAAATTATATGATGATTTGGTTCGTATAAAGGCCATCCTTGACCAGGCTACAGCAAAAAGTCTCATTATTATGAATGAGATTTTTACATCGACTACCTCGCACGATGCAATATATCTAGGCACCCAGATTATCGAAAAAATCTTGCGACTGGACGCGCTTTGTGTCTGTGTGACATTTATCGATGAACTCACCCTTATCGATCGCGCCATTGTCAGCATGATGAGTACGGTTGAGGATGAAGATAAAGCTACGCGTACCTATAAAATTATTAAGCAACCCGCCAATGGTAAGGCCTGTTCAGTAACGCTTGTACAGAAATACGGGCTGACATATGAAAAAATAAAAGCGAGGTTAAATGCATGAAAACGTATCTGATGTATAAAAATAAGGATTTTATTGTCGATGATAGTTTTCCTGAACATTTCAATATCATGATGAAAGATCTTGAACTTAATGTTCTATTACAGTCACTGTCTGCGGGAGATGATTTTTTATATTCAGTAGTTAAAAAAGCTATCTCACAATTGTTATGCGAAGTTCCAGACATTGAATACCGACAGGCTATTCTGAAGGATTGTCTGAGTCATCCTGATATTATCCGTGATTTTTACAGCGTGGTGGTTGAATGTCTGTCAAAGGAAAAAGATAATCTTCATTATGGCGTTTTTGGGCATTATCCTTCGGCGGTACTTCATCAGTCTATTTCCTTTACCAGATATTTACTGGTCAGTTTGCGAAAAGTCAGGTGCATAGCAGAAGCAAATCTTTCCCATTTCGCATCTACTGGCATGGCCAGATTATTTGCGATGATTATTCAGGAGTTAAATGAAGAATATCTGGCAATGATAGAAGAACATCTCAAAAAAATGAGTTTCAAAAAAGGAATATTGATCAGTGCACGTCCAGGTGAGGGCAATCGGGGAGAGGACTATGTGCTCAGGCAACCTAATCGCCAAGAAAAAGGATGGTTCAGGCGGCTTTTTGTCAGAAAACCTGAGCATTATACGGTGCAGATAGCACCACGGGATGAAAATGGTTTCAGGGCGCTGAGTAATTTACAGGATGAGGGACTGGTTCTGGTTGCCAGAGCAATGGCGCAATCCACAGCTCATTTGCTCAACTTTTTTAAATCATTGCGCACGGAACTTGGATTCTATATAGCCTGTATTAATTTGTCGGAAACATTAAATATGCGTCATATTCCGCAGTGTTTCCCGGTTCCTGCTTATAAATGTGAACGTTATCTGTCTTTTGATTCCTTGTATGACATCTGTCTGGTGTTGACCGCTGATAAAACAGTTATTGCGAATACTTTAAAGGCTGATAATAAAAATACGTTTATTATTACCGGCGCTAATCAAGGCGGAAAATCGACTTTCTTACGGAGTCTTGGCCTGGCTCAGGTGATGATGCAAAGTGGCATGTTTGTTACGTCTGAATCTTTTTGTACCGATATTTGCCGTCATATTTTTACTCATTATAAATGTGAAGAAGACAGTCATATGATCAGCGGAAAACTTGATGAAGAGCTCAGACGTATGCGCGATATTATCGATCTGCTCGAAAAGGATGATTTGGTCCTGTTCAATGAGTCTTTTTCAGCAACCAATAGCCGGGAAGGGGCTGATATTATCAGAGGGATTGTGGCCGCGCTGGCAGAATGTAAAGTGAAACTATTTTTGGTCACCCACAGTTCAGAATTTGCTTGTACCTACTACAAGGAGCATCATCAGGATGCCATTTATTTGTGTGCCGAAAGACGAGATGGTGGTGAACGAACCTTCAGGCTCACAGAGGGGGTACCACTGGATACCAGCTATGGTGAAGATCTGTTCGAGGAAGTATTTACCCGGGATATGCCGTCAGTGAGTTAATCCCGTCTGGAGCCTCCGCAGCGAAATTGTCGTACGGAGGTGCCGTAGTTAGATCAGGGTCATAACAAAAAAGCCGGCAGCGGTCATCAGTAATGAGCCGATAACATGCGTCAATACCGAAATGACAGCCCACGAATAATTACCATTCTGCAATAGCACCACGACTTCAGCAGAAAACGTGGAAAACGTTGTCATTCCGCCACACAATCCGGTGGTGATAAAAAACTTCCATGAAGGGTCAAGCTGCGGTTGTCTGATAAAAAAGGCCAGTGCCAGTCCAATAATAAAGCCACCGATCAGATTAACCAGCAACGTTCCCGGCGGGAGATTCGGAAATGCGCTATTAAAACGCATTGACAAAATCCAGCGGATTACACAACCGATGGAACCACCAATAATAACTGCAAATAACGATTTGTACATACAACCTCACGAGCAAAAAGAGCCTCAGATCAGGGCGCTACGTCCACCAATAATGTTACTTCCGTTCATTTCATATAAGACCGGGATCCCCGTCGGGATAGTCAGGTCGACAATCTCATTCTCATCCGTTTTTTCGAGAAACATGGTCAATGCTCTGAGCATATTAGCGTGGCCGACCAGTAATATGCTCTCACCGCTGATCACCCGCGGCGCGATGGCGTGTTGCCAGTAGGGCAGCACTCTGCGCTGGGTCATTTCCAGACTTTCTCCACCGGGAAGGTCTGACAACGCGATATGGCGATAACGTGGTTCCTGATGAAGGCGACGCGGATCGCCAGTCAATGGCGGCGGGATCCCGTGGTAACTTCGGCGCCAATGATAAACCAGCTTTTCGCCAAATCGATGTGCGGCTTCATCTTTGTTCATTCCCTGGAGAGCGCCATAATGGCGTTCATTCAGGCGCCATGATTTGTTCACCGGTAGCCAAAGCCGATCCAGTGTTTCCATCACCAGCCACAGGGAATAGACAGCGCGGCTAAGAACAGATGTAAAGGCGGCATCTATTTCAATGCCCGTCTGTTTTATCAGCCTGGCAGCATGCCGTGCTTCCTCCATTCCCTTCAGGGATAATGGAACATCTGTCCAGCCTGTAAAAAGGTTTTGCTGGTTCCAGATACTTTCTCCATGCCGGAGTAAGACAATTTTTCCCATATCAGAAACCTGTGGTAATTGGCAACCGTCAGTTATTTAACTGAAATTTGTTATCGCTATATTCAGTATTTCGGCTTATTTTCCGTCTTATTCAGGAAATAACGGACCAGAAAATGCGCGCAGCTACCGATAAATAAAGCAATAACGATGGTTTCGGTATCATCCGTAACCACACCAAAAACGAGATCTGATATCAGAAAAACCAGGTACGTAACCAGGATACCGACGACTGTCGATATAAAAAGTATTCTGAGATTCACAGAAGATGTCCTCCATCACCTTCCGTACCATCGGTACGGAAGGCATGTACAGGATTAGCGTTTTTTAAAGGCGGATTTACCGGCAAAGATGGCAGCATTGCCCAGTTCATCTTCAATACGCATTAGCTGGTTATATTTCTCTATGCGCTCTCCACGACTGGGGGCACCGGTTTTCAGATGTCCGGCGCGTAGACCAACTGTCATATCGGCAATAAAGCTGTCAATGGTTTCCCCGCTGCGGTGCGAGATAAAGGTTCCCCAGTTGTTATCTTTGCACAACTGGACTGCTTCAATGGTTTCACTCAGCGTGCCGATTTGATTGAGTTTAATCAACGCGGCATTCGCCAGGTTTTCATCAATACCACGCTGAATATATTTCACATTGGTGACAAAGATATCATCACCAACCAATTCGACTTTATCACCGAGTACACTGTGCAGGACTTTCCAGCCAGCCCAGTCATCCTCCGCCAGACCGTCTTCAATCAGGGCAATCGGGAATTCACTCACTAATTGCTCATAGTAACGGGTCATTTCTTCCGCACTCAGCTGTGTTTTTTCGGTACGAAGTATGTATTTACCATCTTTGTAAAACTCACTGGATGCCGGATCGACACAAATCACAATATCTTCACCGGGCCTGTAACCTGCCTTCTTAATGGCTTCGACAATCAATTCCAGCGGCTGTCGGTTGGAACTGACCGTTGGCGCGAACCCGCCTTCATCACCGACACCCGTAGACAGGCCTTTTTCGAGTAAAACCTGACGCAGATTCTGGTATACCTCGCTTCCCCAACGGATAGCTTCGCGTACGGAGCTGGCTCCCCATGGTGCGATCATAAACTCCTGGAAATCGGCGCCTTGCCAGCGAGCATGGACACCGCCATTAATGATATTCATGCAGGGGACAGGCAGAAGGTTAGCGCCAATGCCACCCAGATAGCGGTAAAGCGGAATGCCGGACAGTTGAGCAGCCAGACGTGCTACCGCCAGCGATACGCCAAGAATGGCATTGGCGCCAATCCGGCCTTTATTTTC
Source organism: Klebsiella indica (assembly GCF_005860775.1). GTDB lineage: Bacteria > Pseudomonadota > Gammaproteobacteria > Enterobacterales > Enterobacteriaceae > Klebsiella > Klebsiella indica. Next base: position 51,401 of record NZ_VCHQ01000018.1, on the reverse strand, counting down.
CGTTCCATCGAGGGCAATCAGCGCGTTATCAATATCCTTCTGGCGGCGTACGTCATAGCCCTGCAGAGCATCATGAATCTCAGTATTGATGCTGCGGACGGCATCAAGTACTCCTTTGCCGCCAAAACGTTGTTTATCGCCGTCACGAAGTTCAATAGCTTCGCGTGAACCGGTACTGGCACCGGAAGGAACTGACGCCCGAGCAACATGACCATCAACCGAGATCACTTCCACTTCTACGGTCGGATTTCCCCGGGAGTCCAGAATTTCTCTTGCGAGCACACGTTCGATTTCATAGCTCATATAAATGACCTTATTTTAAGGAGTGGATATATGTTTAATCAGTACATCAATAGAAAGATGATTGATAAATTCAAAAGAGAACGATGAGTATTCACCAAATAGACGATTTTTATGCCCCAGCATAACCAGATCGATGTTCTCTCGCTGGATAATAGCCTCAACATCTTTGAAACGATGGATAGTGACAATGGATCTGACTTCAATATCAATACTGCAGGATTCCACCAGGCGACTCAGCATGGCTTTTGCGTCGATAATCTCGCGCGCCTGAAGGTCCCTGGTGAGTGAATCACTCGTGAAATCCATTTCCCGATAATCAGTACTGATATGACCGACCGTAATAAGGGTTCCCGTTTCTTTTGCCAGACATTCGGCATGCTGGAGCAGTAGCTGACCATCGGTTTCATTCTGAACAAGTACCAATGCGTGCCGGTAGATTTGCATACCTCACCTCTTAGTTGATACAAAACGTTGCGTAAGCCAGGGCAGAATCTCTTTTTTTCTGCTTGTCATGCCGGGCAAAAAGACCTGACGTGCGCCTGTCAGACTGTTATCTGAAAAATACAGCATGGAATTATGGTGCGTAATGTCCGTTACCATCAGCACAACCATATCCAGATCGCTATGTTGACAACTGTGGTCAATCTCCTGCTGCAGGGCAGCAAGGTGGGGAGTAATATCGGCCATGTCGTGAACCTCGATCTGCGATAACAGCAAAGAGATACCGTGGATTTGATAATTCTTGGCATCGCGATGAAGCAGTACGAAAGCCGATTGACCGGTTAAATCTGTTTTGGCGGTAAGTAGCCCGGCAACGAATTTGTCATAATCCACACCTGCGATTTCCCGTAACATGGCAACGGCTTTTCGATCTTCGGCGGTGGTGGTTGGACCGCTAAGTGCGACAGTGTCGCTGAGAATTGCGCCCATAAGCAGTATAGCCTGCGCCGCAGTAAGCGGCATAGGGCTCTCTATGCTCAGGATATGTAGAATTACCGTCCCACAGCAGCCGACCGCGCGGATCCAGACATCTGGCGGATTTCTGGTAATAATAGTTCCGAGCCGATGGTGGTCAATGATGCCGATAACGTTGCTGTCCGTCAGTGTGGGCGGTCCCTGTTCAACATCGGTGAAATCGACCAGCCAGACCGTTTTATCCGTCAAATCTTCAGTGAGCAATTCGGGCTGCGTGACGCCTGCCGCTTGCAGTATGTATTGGGTTTCCGGTGTGATTTCACCGAGGCGATAAGGCCGCGAGAGTTGACCGCGGTAGTTGAGCCAGTCGGCAACAACCAGTGCGCTGCAGATCGTGTCGCTGTCAGGATTGCGATGACCAAAAACGCGAATGAAAGAATCGCTTTCAACGGTGGGTGTAGCCGGAAGTACGGAAATAGTGGTTAAGTTTTGCATATGAACACCTGACATACCTGCGTATAGAAAAACAGCAACAGTTGTATATCAGGCGTCATCATCCGGTTCGAATGAACCGGCGGTTGGGAAAGGTGGAACACCATCACCTTATGGATCGAGCATATCTGAGGTTGCTCCTGAACGCAATATTTATTGCGTCAGGCCAGTAAAAGCATGGTAGCGAAAGGCGGAAGAATGATTTGCGTCTCACGTGATGCGTTTACCGCTATTGCTCTGTGCAAAACATAAGCCAGAGATAATCTGACAGACACCAGTATACTAACCGGTAACTGTCAGATCGAATATGTGTTAATGCACACAGCTATCACTGTGCGGGTTGTTTGTTTTTATTTCGTTCATTGAGATCCGCGATGATTTCATTAAAGGGTTTTTCATATTTAAAGAATAATAAGATCAGCACGCATATAAGTGCAAAAGCAATAGGTACCCAAATATAACTTGCGACAATTGCATTCATTGACTCCTGGCTTTGTGGTTGATTGGCAACATAACCACCGGAAGCTAAAATCCACATCGGAATGGCTCCGCCAAGCCCGGCGCCTAGTTTGATACCAATGCCGGCAGCGGTTGAGACTAATAATCCTTGCGCCCGAATCCCTGATTTCCACTCGCCAAAATCAACAGTATCGGCAATCATGACAAATAATAAACCTGAAGTAAATCCTTTGCCTATAGCACCAAAAACAGTTCCAAAATAGATAATCCAAAGGTTTTTATCACCTAAGAATATAATAAACTGCCCCAATGCAAATACAGCATAACCTACCAGGATTACCCAGCGCTTATCGAAATGGCGGGTTAAAAATGGCACCATGAATAAACCTAAAATACTACACATCGCTAATGAGTTTACAATTGGCACAACATCTGGTTGCCCAATATAATAAGTCAAATAATAGATGGCAGCAGTCGAACGCTGTGTATAACAGATATAACAGAAAATTGTTAATAATAGAGCCATCAGCCAGGGCGTATTCCCTTTGATAGATTTAATACCCTCCTTAAAAGGTAAGGACTGTTTACTCGATGATGTTTCTACTCTTTCGCGAGTGTTAAAGAATGTAATTAGTAACAAGGCCACACCCACTACTGCATAAAGGCAGAGAGTGGCAAAAAATCCTTTTTGCATATCCCCGGCACCCAAAAATGCAACTAAAGGCAGGAGTGTCATATTAACGATAAGGCCACCAAATTGTCCGCCCAGCATACGGAAAGTATTAGCCACTGTTCTTTCTTGCTGATCGCTCGTTAAGCTTGGTAACATGGTCGATAGTGGATTATTTACGCATGAATAAAATACGCTAACCATGACATAAGCAGCGAATGCGTAAATCATTTTTCCGGTTGCGCTTAAGTCTGGCCCCCAAAAGAGCATGATACAGGATGCGGCAAAGGGTATGCAAAACCATAAAATCCAGGGCCTGGATTTTCCCCAGCGGGTATTGGTTTTATCAATTAAAATGCCTAATACTGGACTATCTATCATATCGAGAAAGCGTACCGCCAGCATTAATACCCCAACAACTGTTACGCTAATTCCATAAACATCAGTGAAATAGAAAGTAAGATAAGTGGTTACCACCATATAAATTAGGTTACATGCAGTATCGCCTAACCCATAACTGATTTTTTCATATAAAGGTATTTTTTGATTATTATGCATGTTGCTAAGCCTCTTATTGTGTCATCGCTATTTTGCGAATAATGTTAAGGAAAGCTTTCATTGAAAATAGCATTGATTCTTCTTGAATATTAAATCGGGGGTGGTGATGAGGGTAGTCAGAGTTTTCAGCCCGAGTGCCAATAAATAAAAAACAAGCGGGAATACCATGTTTGGTATATTGGGAAAAATCTTCGCCGGCTAAGGTTGGATCGGTACGTTGGCAATGGTTTTGTCCAATACCTTCGATTAACGCTTCTTCAACCATTTGGGTTACTGCAATATTATTAACCAGCGGAGCTGCATTTGGACGACTATCAAAGCTGACAGAAACGGTAGCGCCATGTGCCTGGGCAATTTGTTGACTAAGTTTTTCAATTCCTCGATAGAGTTGCTCCATTGTCTCCATATCTAATGAACGCAATGTACCGCCTAAATTAACTGTTTCGGGGATAGTGTTATATGATGAACTGGCGTCAAATTTAGTCACTGAGATTAGACCGGTTCTAATCGGATTAATTTTACGGGAAACAATGGATTGTAATGCTAAAACTATTTCAGAACCAATGACCACCGGGTCAATGGCTTCTTGTGGTATCGCGCCATGACCCCCTTTACCTTTTATTTCAATTTTAAAAAAGTCGCCAGCGGCCATCATTGGCCCATAGCAAATACCTATTTTCCCCAACTCAAGCGGTGACCATATATGTATGCCAAATAGATAGTCCAGCCCATTTAAAATACCTTTATCAATTAATCTGATTGCACCGGAACCAATTTCTTCAGCAGGTTGAAATATCAGTTTTATCGAACCCTGAATCAGGTGTTTATACCTGGCTAAAATATATGCCACACCGAGTAATGCTGCGGCATGGCCATCATGAGCACAGGCGTGCATTATCCCTTTGTTGACCGAACAGTAATCAACATCATTTTCTTCGTTAACGGGAAGAGCATCAATATCAGCACGTAAAGCAATCGCTTTACCCGGAGCGGAACCTTTTAGTGTAGCAACAACAGCCGTTTCAAGCGGCCTCTCAATCTCAAAACAGTTTAATGCCAATAGTTTTTGGTAAATAAATTCAGCCGTCTTATATTCTTTAAATGAGAGCTCCGGATACTGGTGGAAATGTCTTCGCCACTGAACCACTTCAGGATAGATTTCAGTAACAGAATCATTGATTATCGATATAAAAGCAGGCATGGCGCACTCCTTTAATGGTGATAAGGATTAGTTTGAATAAGTCGCTCAAATGCTTCTTTGAGCAGGGAGAGCGGGGTCGCGATATTGATTCTAAAGAACCCATTCCCGGTGTAGCCAAAGTCACGGCCAAAACTCATCTCAACTTTGGCTAAATTGATAAACCAGTATTTTAACTGTGATTCAGTAATATTCATTTTTTGATAGTTTACCCATAACATATAGGTTCCTTGACTGTCGGTGATATGCCATTCTGGAAAATATTTTTTACACGCGCTTATCACCCAGATTTTATTATGCTGCAGCTGTTTCTTTACTTCTGTTAACCAGAAGTCGCCTTGAGTATAGGCAGCGATAAAAGCAGGCACGGAAAAATAATTTGGATTGTGAATGCCAGAAGCAATTAAGCAGTTTTTAAATTTATTGCGATGCTTTTCATTAGCAATAACAATATTGGCGACTTCTAATCCTGCCATATTGAATGTTTTTGATGGCGACGTGCAAATAAATGAGTTGTGTTCAACGAACTCACTCACTGATGATATGCTTTGATGTTTTTGTTCAGTAAAGTTAAAATCGGCATGTACATCATCCGAAATAACGAAAACCTGGTATTGTTCGGCAAGTTTCGCTATTTTTCTCAGATCTTGTGTTGACCAGACGGTGCCTGTTGGATTGTGTGGTGATAGCAGAATAAAACACACTGATACGCTGAATTTATTTTCAAGATCGTCAAAGTCAATTAGATAGCGATTGTTTGAGTAAATTAGAGGGCTTTCTAACAATGTTCTTTGATTTGCCGAAACTGAATGGCGAATGGGGTCATAGGCTGGCGATAATAGGGTTATTTTGTCTCCGGCATGCGTATAGTTTTGTATGTAAAGCGATATGGCCTGAATGATTCGGGGGCAAAATAAAATATGATCGGGGTTAACATGCCAGTTATAATGCCGTTTAAACCAGTCTGAGGTGATTTTATTCCAGTCATCACTCAATAACGTATAACCATAAATTTTCTTTTGCGCAAATTGTATAAGTGCTGCAGTGATAAATGCTGGAGTGGCAAAATCCATATCAGCAATCGATAAAGAGATGACATCTCTATCATAGTTATGCCATTTTGCACTATAAGTATCATAACGATGAATGATTTCGCTAAAATTATATTCATGCATTATATAACTCCAGATTATCTGATATGTAATCTGGCCAGGATACTATGTCGCAGAATTGGTCGTTATTCTGGTTTCTTTTAACGTTATTATGAAAATTGGTTTATGTGATATTAATCACAATGAAGGGTATTTAAAAAATATTTATTTAAAAATATTTTTCAAATATTAACGATTAAAATATTTATACCCTAAATTATTCGAGTTGCAGGAAGGCGGCGACGCAGTGAATCCCCGGGAGCGTACCCCAGTACGTGACTGGGGTGAACGAGGAAAGCCAACGCACATGCAACTTGAAGTATGACGGGTATATAACGACTAATTTATTAGAGTTGAATATATGACATGAATAATTGCATGTTGCGGGACAGGAAAAGATCGCTGCTGTTCCCTGAACAGCGCGTGCGCTGTTCAGTATGATTAACCGTTTTGGGATATGTCTCGAATTATTGGTGAAGATATTATAACGCGGCGAGAACGTCCTCGGTGCTGCGCACGCGGGCGATACGCGGGAAAATATATGTCATGCTGCTCTGGTGCTGCTCGGCAGTGGCCGCGCTGCAGGCGTCTTCAACAATGATCAGATTGAAGCCCAGCTCCCAGGCATTGCGCGCCGTAGACTCGACGCCGATATTGGTGGAGATACCGCACAGAATAATGGTGTCGATACCGCGGCGACGAAGCTGTAGCTCAAGATCGGTGCCATAGAAGGCCCCCCACTGGCGTTTTGTCACTTCAATATCGCTTGCCTCTTTTTCCAGCGCGCGCGGGTAGGTCCACCAGTTATCCGGCAGGGCGTGGGCGCCGCTCTGCGCATCAACCGGTTGTTTTAGCGCTTCGGCGAAATCAGCCGACCAGCCGACGCGAACCATTATCACAGGGGTATCTCGCTGGCGGCATTTTTTCGCCAGTGCTGCTGCCCGGGCAACCACCTCATCGGCATGATGTGGGCCGCCGGCGAAAGGTAAAATACCTTCCTGCAGATCGATAACGACCAGCGCGGTGTTTTTTGCATTAAGTTCTAACATGAAATCCCCCTATGTTCGCTTGCTGTCAGGCCGTTACCATACCGTTGTTCCTCCTGTCGGCGGGTAACAAATTTTGTTAACGTTTATGTGTGTGGGCAATAAGCGTACAGCAAAGCAACGTACAGGCTGTGCCGGGCTTATCGTGCGGCATTATTTCCAGTATAATAGCCGCCTTTTTTCATTCAGTTGTGACATCAGCTAAAGCTGCGACCTCGTCGCCTGCAAGGCAGGCAACAATCCGCCTGCGGCTAAGTTAAGGGATATCTCATGCGTACAGAATATTGCGGACAGCTCAGTCTGTCCCACGTAGGGCAGCAAGTGACTCTGTGTGGTTGGGTCAACCGTCGTCGTGATCTTGGTAGCCTTATCTTTATCGATATGCGTGACCGCGAAGGCATCGTGCAGGTGTTTTTCGATCCGGATCGTGCGGATGCATTAAAGCTGGCCTCCGAACTGCGTAATGAGTTCTGCATCCAGGTCACCGGCACCGTGCGTGCGCGTGACGAAAAAAACGTCAATAGCGATATGGCCACCGGCGCTATTGAAGTATTGGCTTCAGACCTGACGATTATTAACCGTGCCGAAGCGCTGCCGCTGGATCCTAATCACGTCAATACTGAAGAAGCGCGTCTGAAATATCGCTACCTGGATCTGCGTCGTCCGGAGATGGCTCAGCGCCTGAAGACGCGCGCCAGAATCACCAGCTTTGTGCGCCGCTTTATGGACGACCACGGCTTCCTCGACATCGAAACGCCGATGCTGACGAAAGCCACGCCGGAAGGCGCGCGCGACTATCTGGTGCCATCACGCGTTCATAAGGGTAAATTCTACGCGCTGCCGCAGTCTCCTCAGTTGTTTAAACAACTGCTGATGATGTCTGGTTTTGACCGTTACTATCAGATTGTAAAATGCTTCCGCGATGAAGACTTGCGTGCGGACCGTCAGCCGGAATTCACCCAGATTGATGTTGAAACCTCCTTTATGACCGCCCCTCAGGTGCGTGAAGTGATGGAAGATCTGGTGCGTAATTTGTGGCTGGAAGTGAAAGGCGTGGATCTGGGAAATTTCCCGATCATGACTTTTGCCGAGGCCGAGCGTCGCTATGGTTCCGACAAACCAGACCTGCGTAACCCGATGGAGCTGGTGGACGTAGCCGATCTGGTGAAAGCGGTGGAATTCGCCGTCTTCGCTGGTCCTGCTAACGACGTCAAAGGCCGCGTTGCTGCGCTGCGCGTTCCCGGTGGCGCCGCTCTGACCCGTAAACAAATTGATGAGTATGGCAAGTTCGTGCAGATCTACGGTGCGAAAGGGCTAGCCTATATTAAAGTGGTTGAGCGTGCGAAAGGCCTCGAAGGTATCAATAGTCCGGTGGCGAAATTCCTTAACGCTGAAATCGTTGCCGCGATCCTTGAGCGCACCGGCGCACAAGATGGCGATATGATTTTCTTCGGCGCGGATAATAAAAAAATCGTTGCTGATGCGCTGGGCGCGCTGCGTCTGAAGCTGGGCAATGATCTGAAACTGACCGATGAAGCAAAATGGGCGCCGCTGTGGGTTATCGACTTCCCGATGTTTGAAGATGATGGCGAAGGTGGCCTGACGGCGATGCACCATCCCTTCACTTCGCCGAAAGATCTAACCGCCGCAGAGCTGAAAGCCTCACCAGAAGAGGCGGTGGCTAATGCTTACGATATGGTTATCAACGGTTATGAAGTCGGCGGTGGTTCCGTGCGTATTCACAATAGCGAGATGCAGCAGGCCGTATTTGGCATTCTGGGTATTAATGAGCAAGAGCAGCGTGAGAAATTTGGTTTCCTGTTGGATGCGCTGAAATACGGTACACCGCCGCATGCGGGTCTGGCATTTGGTCTTGACCGTTTGACCATGCTGCTGACCGGCACCGATAATATTCGTGATGTCATCGCGTTCCCGAAAACCACCGCCGCGGCCTGTCTGATGACTGAAGCGCCAAGCTTCGCTAACCCGGCGTCGCTGGGCGAGCTGGGTATTCAGGTTGTGGCGAAAGAGGCAAAAGCGTCTCCGGAGAATAAGTAAGATGTCATTCAAGCTTCCCGTTTCCGTGCTGGTGGTGATTTATGCCGAGGATACGAAGCGGGTGCTGATGTTGCAGCGTCGCGATGATCCCGCTTTCTGGCAGTCGGTAACCGGCAGTCTGGAAGCGGGTGAAACCGCATCGCAGGCTGCCGCACGTGAAGTAAAGGAAGAGGTTGCCATTGACGTTGCCTGCGAGCGACTGTCTCTGATCGACTGTCAGCGTACGGTAGAATTCGAGATATTTTCTCATTTACGTCATCGCTATGCGCCGGGCGTTGAGCGCAATACGGAATTCTGGTTCCGCCTTGCGCTTCCCCATGAACGCCAGATTGTCTTTACGGAACATCTGGACTATCGCTGGGTTGATGCCCCGGAAGCCGCCATGTTGACCAAGTCCTGGAGCAACCGGCAGGCGATTGAAGAATTTGTAATTAACGCCGCCTGAAAAGGCGCGCTTTTTTGGAGAGTTTTTTATGGCAGGTCATAGTAAATGGGCCAATACCAAACATCGCAAAGCGGCACAGGATGCCAAGCGCGGTAAGATTTTCACTAAAATTATTCGTGAGCTGGTCACTGCTGCGCGTCTGGGCGGCGGCGACGCGGGTTCCAACCCGCGTCTGCGCGCGGCGATTGATAAAGCGCTGTCCAACAACATGACGCGCGATACGCTGAACCGCGCTATCGCCCGTGGCGTTGGCGGTGATGATGACGCCAACATGGAAACCATCATTTATGAAGGTTACGGTCCAGGCGGTACGGCGGTGATGGTTGAATGCCTGTCTGACAACCGTAACCGTACCGTTGCCGAAGTGCGTCACGCGTTCAGCAAAACAGGCGGCAATCTGGGGACTGATGGTTCCGTTGCCTATCTGTTCAGCAAAAAAGGGGTTATCTCCTTCGAAGCTGGCGACGAAGATGTCATTATGGAAGCGGCGCTGGAAGCGGGTGCAGAAGATATCGTGACCTATGACGACGGTGCAATTGATGTATACACCGCATGGGAAGAGATGGGCGCCGTCCGCGACGCACTGGAGGCCGCTGGCCTGAAAGCGGACGCGGCGGAAGTGTCGATGATCCCGTCAACAAAAGCGGATATGGATGCGGAGACAGCGCCGAAACTGCTGCGCCTGATCGATATGCTGGAAGATTGTGACGACGTGCAGGAAGTTTATCACAACGGTGAGATCTCTGATGAGGTCGCCGCAACCCTGTGATACCCGTAATCTTTCAGCCCACAGCGGTGTTGGCTCTCCTCGCTTACCCCGGTCACGTAGTGAATCTACGCTCCCGGGGATGCGCTGCGTGGCCGCCTGGCTGTGAACTGAAATCTTTAGGGTCTCACGGGTTAGTTATGACCGGAGGCGCGTGATGACCATTATTCTCGGTATTGACCCGGGGTCGCGCGTCACGGGCTACGGCGTTATCCGCCAGGTGGGACGGCAGTTAAGCTATCTGGGCAGCGGCTGTATTCGCACGAAAGTCGATGATTTACCGTCGCGCCTGAAGCTTATCTACGCGGGTGTGACGGAAATTATCACTCAGTTCCGGCCTGACTATTTCGCCATCGAACAAGTATTTATGGCGAAGAACGCCGATTCTGCACTGAAGCTCGGGCAGGCTCGCGGCGTGGCGATTGTCGCCGCGACCAATCAGGGGCTGCCGGTGTTTGAATACGCGGCCAGGCAGGTGAAGCAGACCGTTGTCGGCATTGGCAGCGCGGAAAAAAGCCAGGTGCAGCATATGGTGCGGAGATTGCTTAAGCTGCCGGCAAACCCGCAGGCGGATGCGGCAGACGCGTTGGCGATTGCCATCACCCACTGCCACGTTAGCCAGAATGCGACGCAGGTCAGCGAAAGCAGCTTGATCCTTGCTCGCGGGCGGCTACGATAACGTCAAATCAGGCTGGATATCTATCCAGCCTTTTTTTATGATACCGCATTAGACTTTCAGTTCTTCATTCAGGAGCTCCATGTGATAGGCAGACTCAGAGGCATTATTCTCGAAAAACAACCCCCGCTGGTTTTACTTGAAACCGGCGGTGTAGGCTATGAAGTTCATATGCCGATGACTTGCATCTATGAGCTGCCGGATGTGGGCAAAGAAGCGATAATTTTTACCCACTTTATCGTTCGTGAAGATGCTCAACAGCTGTTCGGTTTCAATAACAAACAGGAGAGGACGCTGTTTAAAGAGCTGATTAAGACCAACGGCGTTGGTCCGAAACTGGCGCTGGCGATCCTCTCGGGGATGTCAGCGCAACAGTTCGTCAACGCCGTTGAACGGGAAGAACTGGCGGCGCTGGTAAAATTACCGGGGATCGGTAAGAAAACCGCAGAACGCTTGATTGTCGAAATGAAGGATCGTTTTAAAGGGTTACACGGCGATCTGTTCACCCCGGCCGTTGATCTGGTACTGACATCGCCTGCCGGGCCGACAGATGATGATGCGGAACAGGAAGCGGTTGCGGCGCTGGTGGCGCTGGGCTATAAACCACAGGAGGCCAGCCGGATGGTCAGTAAAATTGCGCGCCCGGATGCCAACAGTGAAACGCTAATTCGCGAAGCGCTCCGCGCCGCGTTGTGAGGTAAGGGATGATTGAAGCAGACAGGCTGGTATCGGCGGACAGCACCGGGTATGAAGAGGCGGCTGACCGCGCCATCCGTCCCAAATTGCTGGAAGAGTACGTGGGCCAGCCACACGTTCGTTCGCAAATGGAGATCTTTATCCAGGCGGCGAAGCTGCGTGGCGATGCGCTTGATCATTTGCTGATTTTTGGTCCTCCGGGGCTGGGGAAAACGACGCTGGCGAACATTGTCGCCAATGAAATGGGCGTCAACCTGCGTACCACCTCTGGCCCGGTGCTGGAAAAGGCGGGCGATCTGGCCGCGATGTTAACCAACCTTGAACCGCACGATGTGCTGTTTATCGATGAGATCCACCGCCTTTCACCGGTAGTCGAAGAAGTGCTGTATCCGGCAATGGAAGATTACCAACTGGATATTATGATCGGCGAAGGGCCGGCGGCGCGTTCGATAAAAATCGACCTGCCGCCGTTTACCCTGATTGGCGCCACCACTCGCGCAGGCTCGCTGACGTCGCCGCTGCGCGATCGCTTCGGCATTGTGCAGCGCCTTGAATTTTACCAGATCCCTGATCTGCAGCATATTGTCAGCCGCAGCGCCCGTTATATGGGGCTGGAGATGAGCGAAGCGGGGGCGCTGGAAGTTGCGCGCCGCTCGCGAGGGACGCCGCGAATCGCAAACCGTCTGCTACGTAGGGTGCGGGATTTTGCCGAAGTTCGCTATGATGGGCGTATCTCGGAAGATATTGCCGCTCAGGCGCTGGATATGCTCAACGTGGATGCGGAAGGTTTCGATTATATGGATCGTAAACTGCTGTTGGCCGTCATCGATAAATTCTTCGGCGGGCCGGTAGGGCTGGATAACCTCGCGGCAGCAATCGGCGAAGAGCGGGAAACCATTGAAGATGTGCTGGAGCCGTATCTCATCCAGCAGGGTTTTTTGCAGCGTACGCCGCGCGGGCGGATGGCGACGGCGAGAGCCTGGACTCATTTCGGCATCTCGCCACCGGAAATGCCGTAATTGCCTGCCGGGCGATGGCCCGGACAGGGCGTCGTCATGGCAGCCAGTCAGGCTGCCGCTTTCTTGCTCATACTGAGTATAAACAGCAGCGCGGCGCACAGTACCACTGAAGGGCCCGCTGGCGTGTCGTAGAACGCCGAGAAGGTCAGGCCGCCGGTTACCGCAATCATCCCCACGCCAACCGCCACACCCGCCATTTGCTCCGGCGTGCGGGCGAAACGGCGAGCCGTCGCGGCGGGAATAATTAGCAGCGACGTGATAATCAGCGCCCCGACAAATTTCATCGCGACGCCGATTGTCAGCGCAGTGACCAGCATCAATAGCAGTTTCACCCGTTGTAGCTTCACGCCATCAACAAAGGCCAGATCCGGGCTGATAGTCATTGACAGCAAATTGCGCCATTGCCAGAACAGAATTGCCAGCACCGTCACCACGCCAATAGTGATTGAAACCAAATCTGCCGGCGTGACGGCCAGCAGGTCGCCAAACAGATAGGCCATCAGATCGACGCGCACGTTTGACATCAGGCTGACCACCACCAGACCCAGGGACAGGGCGCTATGTGCCATGATGCCGAGCAATGTATCGACCGCCAGATGGGGACGCTTTTCCAGCCATACCAGCCCGCCGGCCAGCAGCAGAGTTACGACGATAACAGCATAAAAAGGATTGACGTTCAGCAGCAAACCAAAAGCGACGCCGAGCAGCGAGGCGTGAGCCAGGGTATCGCCGAAATAGGACATGCGACGCCAGACGACAAACGAACCCAGCGGGCCAGCCGCGCAGGCGAGCATCATCCCGGCTAACCAGCCTGGAAGGAGTAATTCAATCATTAACGGTCATTTCCCCGACGCAATACAATCCGCCCCTGCAGGTCGTGGCGGTGATTATGATGATGGCGATAAATCCCCAGTTGTTCCGCGCCGCGCTGGCCGAACATAGAGATAAATTCCGGATGCATGGAGACCACTTCCGGCGTGCCGGAACAGCAGATATGTTGGTTCAGACACAGCACTTCATCCGTTTTCGCCATGACCAGGTGCAGGTCATGGGAAACCATCAGCACCGCGCAATCCAGTTCCTGGCGTAGCTGATTAATGAGGCCGTACAGCGCCACCTGGCCGTTAACATCAACACCCTGGGTCGGCTCATCGAGCACCAGTAACTGTGGTTGATTGAGCAAAGCGCGCGCCAGCAATACGCGCTGGGTTTCTCCACCGGAAAGCTTTTGCATGGGGGCGTCAATCAGGTGTCCTGCCTGTACGCGTTTCAGCGCGGGCAGAATATCCCGTTTGTGAGTACCGGGACGCAGGCGCATAAAGCGGCTGACGGTCAGCGGCATCGTGGCGTCAAGATGCAGTTTTTGCGGGACATAGCCGATACGCAGGCGCCCCTCGCGTTTGATAATACCTTCGGTTGGTGCTACCAGCCCAAGAACGACCCGTACAAGGGTCGATTTACCGGCGCCATTCGGGCCCAGCAGGGTTAAAATTTTGCCTGGCTTTAGTGTGAGCGAAATGTCAGACAGCACGCGCCTTTGGCCATAGACCACCGCGACGTTTTCCAGTGTTACAAGATTTGTCATATCAAATTAGGGGTTGCACAAGCTAGTGAATGTTATAATATCACATCTTTCATATTCATTACGATGATTAGACGCATTATGTTACATAAAAATACGCTTCTTTGCGCTGGATTTAGCGCCGCTTTTGTATTCGCAACAATGCCGTCGGCAAACGCCGCGGTGGTCGCCTCGCTCAAACCTCTGGGGTTTATCGCTTCAGCTATTACAGATGGGGTAACGGATACCCAGGTTTTGCTGCCTGATGGGGCATCAGCACATGATTATTCACTGCGTCCATCAGATGCAAAACGCTTACAGAACGCAGACTTAGTGGTCTGGATCGGCCCAGAGATGGAAGCCTTTATGGACAAGTCAACGCAAGGCATTGCACCCAATAAAAAAGTGACGATTGCCGAGCTGGGGAGCGTGAAACCGTTACTCATGAAAGGGGACGATGACGACGACGATCATCATGGTCACGATCATGGCGCGGGGGAAAACAGTGACGATGATCACCATCATGGTATCTATAACATGCATTTATGGCTTTCCCCAGAGATAGCGCGGCTTACCGCGGTTGCAATCCACGATAAATTATTGGAACTTATGCCGCAGAGTCGAGACAAACTTAACGCCAACCTGAAGGATTTTGAGGCAAAATTAGCCGCTACCGACAAACAGGTTGCTACCGGGCTGGCACCACTGAAAGGGAAGGGATATTTCGTTTTTCATGACGCCTACGGCTACTTTGAAAAGCATTACGGTTTGACCTCATTGGGTCACTTTACTGTCAACCCTGAAATCCAGCCTGGTGCACAGCGTTTACACGAAATCAGAACACAGCTGGTTGAGCAAAAAGCAACTTGCGTTTTTGCTGAGCCACAGTTCAGGCCAGCGGTTATAGAAGCTGTTGCCAGGGGGACATCCGTGCGCATGGGAACCCTGGATCCACTGGGTATCGGAATTAAGCTGGGTAAAGAGAGTTATCCGCAGTTTCTGAGCCAGATGGCGAATCAGTATTCAAGTTGCCTGAAAGGAGATTAACGAGGAAGTGAATACGTGCAACAGATAGCCCGCGCTGTCACTCAGGCATTTAATAATCTGCCACGACCTCACCGCGTTATGCTGGGGTCGCTTAGCGTTCTAACTTTAGCGGTCGCTGTCTGGCGACCCTACATCTACCACCATCCCGATTCGGCCCCCATCAGCAAAACAATTGAACTGGAGCAAAGCGACATTCGTTCTTTGCTGCCGGAAGCCTCTGAGCCTATCGATCAGGCGCCTCAGGAAGAGGAAAGCATCCCGCAGGATGAGCTGGATGATAAAGCGGATACCGATTCCGGCGGTCATGAGTATGTCGTGTCGGCCGGGGATACGCTCAGCAGCATCCTTAATCAATACGGTATTGATATGGGGGATATTGCGCAACTCTCCTCGGTGGATAAAGATCTGCGTAACCTGAAAATAGGTCAACAGCTTTCATGGACTCTGACGGCGGATGGCGATTTGCAAAGTCTGACCTGGGAGATGTCGCGCCGTGAAACCCGGACTTATAACCGGGTTGCCAATGGTTTCAAAATGAGCAGCGAGCTGCAAAAAGGCGATTGGGTCAACAGCGTGCTGAAAGGGACCGTTGGCGGCAGCTTTATCGCCAGCGCGCGCGATGCGGGCCTGACCAGCACTGAAATCAGCGCGGTGATCAAAGCCATGCAGTGGCAGATGGACTTCCGTAAGCTGAAAAAAGGCGATGAGTTTTCCGCACTGTTATCGCGTGAGATGCTGGACGGTAAACGCGAGCAAAGCCAGCTGCTTGGCGTGCGCCTGCGCTCAGGCGGGAAAGACTACTATGCGATCCGCGCTGAGGATGGCAAATTCTATGACCGCAACGGTAACGGCCTGGCGAAGGGTTTTCTGCGCTTCCCCACCGCGCGCCAGTTCCGCGTGTCGTCCAACTTTAACCCGCGTCGGCTGAATCCGGTCACCGGGCGCATTGCCCCGCATCGTGGCGTCGATTTTGCGATGCCGCAGGGGACGCCGGTGCTGTCGGTGGGGGATGGCGAAGTGGTGGTGGCCAAACGTAGCGGTGCGGCAGGTTATTACATTGCCATCCGTCATGGGCGCACCTATACCACCCGCTATATGCACCTGCGTAAACTGCTGGTGAAGCCGGGGCAGAAGGTGAAACGCGGCGATCGCATCGCGCTGTCGGGCAACACGGGGCGTTCCACGGGCCCGCATCTGCATTATGAGGTCTGGGTTAACCAGCAGGCGGTGAATCCGCTGACGGTGAAGCTGCCGCGTACCGAAGGGCTTAGCGGCGCTGAGCGGACCGATTACCTGGCGCAGGTAAAACAAGTGATGCCGCAACTGCGTTTTGACTAATCTCCCGCCAGTTAAGGCCGGTGCCATGAGCGCACCGGCTTTTTCTTTTGTGCGTTATCCAACGTATCGTTAAACTAACCCCATTATTTATACTGAGCGAAACTTTCGCGGATTGGGCATGGAAACGAAAAAAAATAATAGTGAGTTTATTCCAAAATTTGAAAAATCCTTTTTACTGCCGCGTTACTGGGGAGCATGGTCAGGCGTTTTGGCGTTTGCCGGTATTGCCCTGACGCCCGCCTCTTTCCGCGATCCGATCCTCGGCAAACTGGGGCGTTTTGTTGGCAGGTTAGCAAAGAGTTCGCGCCGTCGTGCGCAGATTAACCTGCTGTACTGTTTCCCGGAAAAGAGCGAGCAGGAGCGTGAACAAATTATTGATGAAATGTATGCTTCCGCGCCGCAGGCAATGGTAATGATGGCGGAACTTGGCCTGCGCGATCCGCAGCGCATTCTTTCCCGCGTCGACTGGCAGGGTAAAGAGATCATTGATGAAATGCAGCGGAATAACGAGAAGGTGATCTTTCTGGTTCCCCATGCCTGGGGCGTGGATATTCCGGCGATGCTAATGGCTGCCGGCGGGCAAAAAATGGCGGCGATGTTCCATAATCAGGGCAATCCGGTATTTGATTATGTCTGGAATACCGTGCGGCGTCGTTTTGGCGGGCGAATGCATGCGCGTAACGATGGCATTAAACCGTTTATTCAGTCGGTGCGTCAGGGGTACTGGGGCTACTATCTGCCGGATCAGGATCATGGCGCAGAGCACAGCGAATTTGTTGATTTTTTTGCTACCTATAAAGCGACGTTACCAGCGATTGGTCGTTTAATGAAAGTGTGTCGCGCCCGTGTTGTGCCATTGTTTCCGGTCTATGATGGCAAAACGCATCGTCTGACGGTGCTGGTGCGTCCGCCGATGGATGATTTGCTGGACGCTGACGATAACACCATCGCCCGGCGAATGAATGAAGAGGTGGAGATTTTTGTTAAGCCGCATACCGAGCAGTACACCTGGATCCTCAAGTTGTTGAAAACCCGTAAGCCCGGAGAAATGGAGCCGTACAAGCGTAAGGAACTGTATCCGAAAAAGAAGTAGTTCGGGCAGACGGTCAGGATTGCATACGCTGGCCAATGGGTCATCCGGTTCATTGGCTATAGTGTTTGAGCAACGTCAGATGTTCGGCGACCAGTTGGTAGCGATACTCCGGGCGGCCGGTCAGGCCGTAGTGATTGCTGACGTAGAGAATGTTTATCTGCTCCAGCCAAATGAGATATTTTCGGCACGAAACCCGCGATATTTGTAACGCCGCAGCCAGTTCGTTGGTTGAAAAATTACTCTCCTGATGGGCATCAATCCATTGACACACCAGACGAAGCGTTTGCGGCGTGAGCCCTTTCGGTAAACGGCGGGCGCTGTCCTGATACCGGACCCCACCGCGCAGCAGGCGATCAATATCCGCTTGAACGTAGCAGGGTTTCCCACGCTTTAAGTCGCGTTTTTTGCGCCATGATAACAGCGCTTCTTCCAGACGTGGAAACTGGAATGGTTTAATCAAGTAATCGACTACTCCGTAACGCAGGGCGGTATTCACCGTTAATGCATCGGCAGCGGAGGTTATCATGATGACATCAATGTTTAGCGAGTTCTGGCGCAGAACGGGCAATAAGTCCAGCCCGTTCTCGTGCTGCATATAGACATCCAGCAATACCAGATCGATCTGCGATAAATGGCGGAGTAGCGCTTGCGCTTCGTGAACCGACCGGGCAATGCCGCAGCAGTGAAAATCGGTGACGCGACTGATAAACAGGCGGTTCAGTTCAGCCACCATTGAATCATCATCGACAATCAATACATTGATCATGCAACGTTTCTCGACCTGGCGGGAAGCCGGACTTCCCGCACTATTGACGCTGGAACGCCTGTCAGAATGGCGATCGTTTATATGAGGTATAACGGGCGTGCCAGAAGGTTTTATCGATATTTTCAGCAAGTTGCTCCTCGCTTAGCATGGGGGCGAGGCCTTCCTGCATCGCGATGTGCGCAACCGCGGTGGCAATGGCCCGGGAAATCATCTCAATCTCCTCTACCGGAGGCAGTAAGCTGCCTGTTTCTCCGGTGGCTAAAGGTGAACAGGCGGCCAGAGTTTTACTGCAGGCGCTCAGCATGGCATTGCTAACACGTTCCGCTTTACTGGCCAGAATACCTAATCCCAGACCGGGGAAAATATAAGCATTGTTACACTGGGCAATTTCATAACTCTTGCCGTCATAAAAAACCGGCTCAAATGGGCTACCGGTGGCGATTAGCGCGCTCCCCTCGGTCCATTCCAGTAAATCCTTAGGCTGGGCTTCGGCGCGGGAGGTCGGGTTAGAGAGCGGCATAATAATGGGGCGCGGGCAGTGCCGATACATCTCTTTAATAATCTCTTCACTAAACAGTCCCGGCTGGCCTGATACGCCAATCAGTACCGTTGGGTGGGCGTTACGTACCACGTCCATCAACGAGAGATGAGCGGCATCGCTATCCCAGTGGCTGATATTTTCCCGTGACGTGACATGATCTTGCTGAAAGTCCAGTAAATTGGGCATCTCATCAGTGAGCAGACCAAAACGATCGACCATGAAAATGCGGTTGCGCGCTTCAGGTTCTGACAGCCCGTCATCAACCATCAGCGCAATGATTTTTTCGGCGATGCCGCATCCGGCGGAGCCACTGCCGAGAAAAACCACTCTCTGGTCGCGAATGCGTGTACCGGCCGCCGTGGCCGCAGCGATCAGCGTACCTGACGTGACGGCAGCGGTACCCTGAATGTCATCGTTGAAACAGCAAAGCTGGTTACGATAGCGATTAAGTAAGCGGGTCGCATTTTTTTGCGCGAAATCTTCGAACTGTAACAAGACATTTGGCCAGCGTTGCTTAATGGCGTAAATAAACATATCCATAAATTCAAGATACTGTTCGTCACTAATGCGCGGATGACGCCAGCCCATATACAGCGGATCTTCGAGATGCTGGGTATTGTTGGTTCCTACATCAAGCATGATAGGGAGCGTTGAGGCCGGATGAATACCACCGCAAGCCGTATACAAAGAGAGTTTGCCAATCGGGATCCCCATTCCGCCGATACCCTGGTCGCCAAGACCAAGGATTCGTTCGCCGTCGGTCACAACGATGACGTTAATATCATTGCGGGAGAACCCCTGAAGCATTTCGTCAATATTGTGACGGTTCGGCCATGAAATAAACAAACCGCGACCCCGGCGGTAAATTTCCGAAAAATGTTCGCATGCTTCACCGACCGTCGGGGTATAAATGATCGGTAGCGTTTCTTTCATATGGGTACGTAACAAATTATAGAATAGTGTTTCGTTAGTATCCTGGATGTTTCTGAGATAGATATGGCGAGCAATATCGTGCTTAAACTGGCAAAATTGTTTCCATGCGCGTTCTGTTTGTTCTTCAATGGTTTCAACGTTATGGGGGAGTAATCCCTGAAGGTTGAACGCTGTTCGTTCACCTTCGGTAAAAGCGAGACCTTTATTCAATAACGGATTTTCCAGCAGAACAGCACCGTTATAGGGCGTATATAAGGTTTCTTTGACTAGCATTTCACGACTCCTGAATATCATTTCAAATGATTATTTAGCTTCTGGGGAATATTTTTGTTTCAGTGATTAGGAAATTAAATAAATCATGATTCCTTCGGTGACGACGCCGATCGCAGTGCCCAGCAAAATGGAGGATGAGGCGGGTTCAATATACGTGTCGCTGCGGAGTGCGAACATGCCTGCGGCAATGGCGGAAGGCGTCGCGCCGATGATAATGACCTGCTGCATCAGACTATGGCTTAGACCGAAAGCCAGGCCGGCTATAGCCATCATCGCCGGTTGAATCAGATTTTTAATACTGATATTGGTACAGGTTTGAATATTGACTGCAGGACGCTCACCGTAAAATAACAGTCCAAGAGCGAACAGTGAGAGCCCGCCGGCGATTTTTCCCACCATCTCAATGGGCATACTAAGCATATGCGGCAACTGTACGCCCGCAAGACTGAGCAGTACCCCGGTAATTGGGATCCAGACAATAGGGTTACGGATAGCGTTGAACAGATTTTGTAGAATAAGCTGCCCGGCATTGAGCTGTTCCTCATCAGCGAGGCTGTGTTTGTCTCCCATCCGAATCAGAATGATGGTCAGGGGGATCATAAATATGCTGGTGACCAGGTTACCGATAAGCACCCCGAGAAACCCCTCAGGGCCAACCAGTACAGCGAGAACAGGGGCGCCAAAATAGGCCATATCGGGGAAAGCGCATACTAGGGATTGAATTGCGCTGGTTTTAATATCATGACGGAAAACATAGCGGGAGATCAGTAGCGTGAGGAAATATGACCCCATAAGGCCAATGACTAATACCGCCATAAAAGTGAAGTTTTTAATTTTATCGGGATGAGTATTTAATGCGCCAATAAAAAGATGAAAGGGGAGAGCAAAGCGAATTACCACGGTGGCCAGAACCGATGCATCCTCGCGACGGGTATAGCCAAGTTTGCCACTCAGCCATCCGAGTAGCATGATAAATACCAATGGAAAAAGGGATTGCAATAGCAATGAAGGCATAGAATGTCCTGACGTATATTATCGGGTTCGTTGTGTTTTTTAATCTAACGGGGCGATAATATGTAAAAGGTGATTATCATCACAATTATCATGGTTTAAATAATTTCACATTAAATACTTTAATTACAAATAGAGTAGGCTTGATCAAATCGCCAGGTTATATTTATGATATTAATATATTTCCTGAACAGTGACTTTAGCTACGTAAAAATAAATTAAATTACTTAATGTGAGTTTTATAACCAGGTCACAAAGTGGGTATTAAAAATACAATGAGCTGTGTTTAATTTGAAATGATTGTGCTAACGTTTTTGCGTGTTTGATTTACATTGTGTTTCTTATTCTTTTCTTTAATTATTGCGCAATTTTAATATTGCGTCGGTATCTTACGCTTATGTGACTTCATTATAATTCAGGTGACAATATGGAAAATAATACATTCAACCAACCAATGGATAAAACACAGCCGAAGCAGAAAGCAGTACGCTTTTTATCAAATATTGAAGTCGGCACCGTTCCGTTAACACTATTTATCGGTATCGCGGCCATTGTCACGCTCTCCGCAACCGCAGGCTTGCTGCCGAAGAACATGATCGGTGGCCTGGCGGTGATTATGACGTTAGGGTTCGCACTGGCTACCCTGGGCCGGATGGTACCGGTGCTCAAAGATGTTGGCGGCCCGGCTATTTTGTGCCTGATGACACCCTCCGTATTAGTCTATTTCGGTATGTTTGAGGCGCATACCCTTGAGACCGTGCATTTGCTGATGAAAGAAGCCAACCTGCTCTATTTCGTCATCGCCTGTCTGGTGGTCGGCAGTATTCTGGGTATGAACAGAACCATTTTGATTCAGGGGATGGTACGCATGTTCGTGCCGCTGATGGTGGGGACCGGAGCGGCTATTCTAACCGGACTGCTGGTGGGGCGCTTGTTCGGCTACAGCATCTACCACTCTTTCTTCTTTATCATCGTGCCGATCATCGGCGGCGGTATCGGTGAGGGGATCTTGCCGCTGTCGCTGGCCTATTCAGCGATTCTTGGACAAACGCCAGATGTTTATGTCGCGCAACTGGCTCCGGCGGCCGTGGTGGGCAATATCTTTGCTATTATCTGCGCAGGGTTTCTGGCGCGTATGGGCATTCGTCGTCCTTCGCTTTCCGGAAACGGCATGCTGATTCGTAGCCCCGAAGACAACAGCGTCTTTGCGCAGAACCAGAGTACGCAGCCTACCGACTTCCAGCGGATGGGCGCCGGGCTGTTAATGATTTGCGCGTTTTTCATCGTTGGCGGCCTGTTGGAGAAAGTGGTGCATATACCCGGACCGGTGCTGATGATTCTGGCTGCGGTATTCTGTAAATACACCAAAGTTATCCCGGCGTCGATGGAGTCGGGGGCACACAGCTGCTACAAATTTGTCTCTGCCGCGCTGGTCTGGCCGCTAATGATAGGTCTCGGGATGCTGTATGTTCCGCTGGAAAGCGTGGTGGCCGTTTTCTCCGTTGGTTATGTCGTGGTTTGCGGTTCTGTCGTGATGGCGATGGCGTTAAGCGGCTTTTTTATCGCTTCCTGGCTGAATATGTATCCGGTTGAAGCCGCCATTGTGACCTGTTGCCATAGCGGGCTGGGCGGAACCGGTGATGTGGCTATCCTGTCGGCATCAAACAGGATGGGGTTGATGCCTTTTGCTCAGATTGCAACCCGTATCGGCGGTGCGTCAACGGTCATTACCGCGACGATTTTGTTGAGCTGGCTTGTATAGATTAATGCGGACAGGCAAAAAAACACCTGCCAGCGGTGACGCGGGCAGGTGAGGAACGTGATAACCGCAACGTTTACTCGACGGTCAGAATACGCGTGGTGTTGGTGCTGCCGATAGTGCTCATGACATCGCCCTGGGTCACGATGACCAGATCGCCAGTAACCAGATAGCCTTTATCACGCAGCAGGTTTACCGCATCATGGGCTGCGGCTACGCCGTCATTTGCGCTATCGAAATAAACCGGCGTCACGCCGCGGTAGAGCGCCGTCAGGTTCAGCGTGCGCTCATGGCGAGACAGCGCGAAAATTGGCAGACCGGAACTGATGCGTGATGTCATCAGCGCGGTACGGCCTGATTCGGTCATAGTGATGATAGCGGTGACGCCTTTCAGATGGTTAGCCGCGTACATCGCTGACATGGCAATCGCTTCTTCGACATTGTCGAACTGAATGTCCAGGCGGTGTTTGGAAACGTTAAGGCTGGGGATTTTTTCTGCCCCAAGGCAGACACGGGCCATTGCCGCAACGGTTTCTGATGGATATTGCCCCGCGGCGGTTTCCGCGGAAAGCATCACCGCGTCTGTGCCATCCAGCACGGCGTTTGCCACGTCCATAACTTCCGCGCGGGTTGGCATCGGGTTGGTGATCATGGATTCCATCATTTGCGTCGCGGTAATGACTGAACGGTTCAGTTGACGAGCGCGGCGGATTAACGTTTTCTGAATACCGACCAGTTCCGGGTCGCCAATTTCTACGCCGAGGTCGCCCCGGGCTACCATGACGACGTCGGATGCCAGAATCACATCATCCATCGCATCCTGATCGCACACGGCCTCCGCGCGTTCGACTTTCGCGACAATTTTTGCATCACAGCCTGCATCGCGGGCCAGACGACGGGCATAATTCAGGTCTTCACCGCAGCGTGGGAAGGAAACAGCCAGGTAATCGACGCCGATTTTTGCGGCCGTGATGATGTCGGCTTTATCTTTTTCCGTCAGCGCTTCGGCGGAGAGACCGCCGCCCAGTTTGTTGATCCCCTTATTGTTGGACAAGGGCCCGCCAACGGTAACTTCGGTGAACACTTTCATGCCCTGGACTTCCAGCACTTTCAACTGTACGCGGCCGTCGTCAAGCAGCAGAATATCGCCCGGCACCACGTCACCCGGCAGTCCTTTATAATCGATGCCCACTCTCTCTTTATCGCCTTCACCCTTGCCCAGGTTAGCATCGAGCAGGAATTTGTCGCCGACGTTGAGGAAAATTTTGCCTTCTTTGAAGGTGGATACGCGAATTTTCGGTCCCTGCAGGTCACCGAGAATCGCAACATGACGACCCAGTTTTGCCGCAATCTCACGGACCTTATCCGCACGGATCTGGTGATCTTCCGCGGTTCCGTGAGAGAAGTTCATACGTACCACGTTAGCGCCAGCGGCGATAACCTTTTCCAGGTTGTTATCACGATCGGTAGCCGGGCCTAAAGTGGTGACGATTTTGGTTCTGCGAAGCCTTCTGGACATGTAATACTCCGTTGACTAAAACAACTTTGGTGTTGCGTGAACATGGATTCGGTAACGCCAGCGAGCAAAGCCGCTATACCTGAACATTACCGACGGTGTAATAGGATACTGCGTTGTTTCTGCTTTTATTGGTCATTGCTGTGTACACTGAGTTCTTTATCAAAGCGCGATTCCTTAAGCGCTTCCTTGACCCTCTTCAAGTTATCTCTGAATTTTGCGCCCCGGCGCAGGGTAAAGCCCGTCGCCAGCACGTCGATCACCGTCAACTGCGCCAGCCGGGAAACCATTGGCATGTAGATGTCGGTATCCTCCGGAACATCCAGCGTAATCGCCAGGGTTGATTCACGGCAAAGCGGCGTATTGGGGGAGGTAAGGGCGATGACCATGGCATCGTTTTCGCGGGCCAATTGCGCCAGCTCCACCAGACTTTTGGTTCTGCCCGTGTGCGAGATAATCACCACCACATCGTTATCACTACAATTCATACAGCTCATGCGCTGCAGGACAATATCGTCGGAGTAAATGACCGGCACATTAAAGCGGAAAAATTTGTTCATCGCATCATGTGCGACGGCGGCGGAAGACCCCAGACCAAAAAAAGCGATCTTCTTGGCCTGGGTGAGCAGGTCAACGGCGCGATTAATCGCCGTCATGTCGAGAGAATGGTGAACCTGATCTAAACTGGCCATAGCGGACTCAAATATCTTCCCGGTATAGGATTCGACGCTGTCGTCTTCATCGACATTGCGATTCACATAGAGCGTGCCGTGCGCCAGGCTCTGCGCCAGGTGCAGTTTGAAATCGGGGAAGCCGCGGGTATCCAGACTGCGACAAAACCGGTTGACGGTCGGTTCGCTGACGCTGGCCTCCAGTGCCAGGGCCGCGATACTTGAATGAATGGCCTGCGTGGGGTTCGCAAGAATGACTTCCGCCACTTTGCGCTCAGATTTGCTAAGGTTTTCCAGTCGGGACTGGATTTTTTCCAGCATATTCATTGTTAATTGGGTGCTCATTAATGGAAACGATTTCATTAATGGGTGAAATCATCAGGCGTTTTAGCAAGAATATACGCCACCGTCGGCGGAAACAGTGAGGAATGACCTTAAAATATGTTGTTTTTTTTCATTACATGATCAGAGTCGTATTTTACTCACTGAGAATCAGCCGAAACAACAAACAAAATTAGCCATATGCCTGAAGTCCTGCGCCGTAGTTTCCCCCTTGTGCGATTTTGCCGCGGGAAGCGGCGCTGAGGGTTTCGGGAATTTCGTAAACACAGTACGATGCAGTGAAAGAAAATTACAAATATAGCCCGGCATAAGCATCAGGCTATCAACTAAGGAGAATGACATGGCGGTAACGCAAACGGCCCAGGCATGCGATCTGGTCATTTTTGGCGCGAAGGGTGACCTGGCGCGTCGTAAATTGCTGCCTTCCCTGTATCAGCTTGAAAAAGCAGGCCAGCTTCACCCTGACACCCGCATTATCGGGGTTGGGCGTGCTGACTGGGACAAAGACGCTTATACCAGCGTGGTGCGTGAAGCGATGGAAACCTTCATGAAGGAAAAAATTGATGAAGGTTTGTGGGCGACCCTGAGTGGACGTCTGGATTTTTGTAACCTTGATGTGAATGACACCAAAGGGTTTAGTCGTCTGGGAAAAATGCTCGATCAGCAAAATCGCGTTACGGTTAACTATTTCGCCATGCCTCCAGGTACTTTTGGCGCGATTTGCAAAGGGCTGGGGGAAGCAAAGTTGAACGCGAAACCGGCGCGTGTGGTCATGGAAAAACCGCTGGGGACCTCGCTGGAAAGCTCTCGTGAGATCAACGATCAGGTGGGAGAGTTTTTTGAAGAGTGCCAGGTCTATCGTATTGACCACTACCTGGGGAAAGAGACGGTACTGAACCTGCTGGCGCTGCGCTTTGCCAACTCATTGTTCATCAATAACTGGGATTGTCGCACCATCGATCACGTTGAGATTACGGTGGCGGAAGAAGTTGGCATTGAAGGACGCTGGGGCTACTTCGATCAGGCCGGGCAGATGCGTGACATGATTCAGAACCACCTGCTGCAAATTCTGTGCATGATTGCGATGTCCCCGCCGTCAGACTTATCCGCCGACAGCATTCGCGATGAAAAAGTGAAGGTGCTGAAATCCCTTCGCCGTATTGATCGCGCTAACGTGCGTGAGAAAACGGTGCGCGGTCAGTATACCGCCGGGTTTGCGCAAGGGAAAAAAGTGCCGGGTTACCTCGAAGAGGAGGGGGCGAACAAATCCAGTCATACCGAGACGTTTGTGGCCATTCGCGTCGATATTGATAACTGGCGCTGGGCGGGCGTGCCGTTCTACCTGCGTACCGGCAAACGCCTGCCGACCAAATGTTCTGAAGTCGTGGTTTACTTCAAAACGCCGGAACTGAACCTGTTCAAAGAGACCTGGCAAGAGCTGCCGCAGAACAAGCTGACCATTCGCCTGCAACCGGATGAAGGGGTTGATATTCAGGTGCTTAACAAGGTGCCAGGCCTCGATCACAAGCATAATCTGCAAATCACCAAGCTGGATCTGAGCTACTCGGAAACCTTTAACCAAACGCATCTGGCGGATGCCTATGAGCGTTTGTTGCTGGAGACCATGCGCGGTATTCAGGCGCTGTTTGTCCGTCGTGATGAAGTGGAAGAGGCGTGGAAGTGGGTTGACTCCATTACTGAAGCCTGGGCGGCCGATCGCGATGCGCCGAAGCCTTACCAGGCTGGCACCTGGGGACCTGTCGCCTCCGTGGCGATGATCACCCGCGACGGTCGCTCGTGGAATGAGTTTGAATAACCGGAAAGCGACGCTGGTGGGGTTATTTTACCGGTAACATGATCTACCGCACTAAGTCGCATGATTTTTAATCTTTTAAGCCCCGCAGGATTCACCCTCGGGGCTTTTTTTATTACACTGCTCACAGATATTTTGCCTCTGAGCCGCAGCACTGTTGCCTTAATTAGCGAAAAAGCTTCCCAACGCGCTGTGATCGGACAGATAAAATTTGAGGAGCCGTTATGAATTCTGAAATGTTACGGGTAACAAATCGTGTTGTTGAACGCTCGCGCGCGACCCGCGGGGCCTACCTCGACAGGATTAATCAGGCCAAAACCGATACCGTCCATCGCGCCCAACTGGCGTGCGGCAACCTGGCCCACGGTTTCGCCGCCTGTCAGGCGGATGATAAAGCCTCGTTGAAAAGCATGCTGCGCAATAACATCGCCATTATCACCTCTTACAACGATATGCTGTCCGCGCATCAACCCTACGAGCACTACCCGGAAATTATTCGCCAGGCTCTGCATTCCGCGAACGCGGTCGGCCAGGTAGCCGGTGGCGTCCCGGCGATGTGCGATGGCGTGACCCAGGGGCAGGATGGCATGGAACTGTCGCTGCTGAGCCGGGAAGTCATTGCCATGTCCGCCGCGATTGGCCTGTCGCATAATATGTTTGACGGGGCGCTCTATCTTGGGGTCTGCGATAAAATTGTCCCTGGTCTGGCGATGGCGGCGCTGTCGTTTGGCCATCTGCCATCCATTTTCATTCCATCCGGTCCAATGGCCAGCGGTCTGGCGAACAAAGAAAAAGTGCGAATTCGTCAGCTTTACGCCGAAGGGAAGGTGGATCGCATGGCGCTGCTGGAGTCCGAAGCCGCCTCATACCATGCGCCGGGTACCTGTACCTTTTATGGTACGGCCAATACCAATCAGATGGTGGTTGAATTTATGGGGATGCAGTTACCAGGATCATCATTTGTGCATCCCGATGCCCCGCTGCGCCACGCGCTGACCGCCGCCGCCGCCCGACAGGTGACCCGCATGACCGGCAACGGTAACGAATGGATGCCGCTGGGTAAAATGTTTGACGAAAAAGTGGTCGTTAACGGGATTGTCGCGTTGCTGGCGACTGGCGGATCCACCAATCATACTATGCACCTTGTCGCCATGGCGCGGGCCGCGGGGATCATTATCAACTGGGATGATTTCTCTGACCTCTCTGACGTGGTGCCGCTACTGGCGCGTCTCTACCCGAATGGCCCGGCGGATATCAATCACTTCCAGGCGGCGGGCGGCGTGCCAGTATTGGTACGCGAGCTGCTGAAAGGCGGCCTGTTGCATGAAGACGTCAATACCGTTGCCGGTTTTGGCCTTTCGCGCTACACCATGGAGCCGTGGCTGAATAATGGCGAGCTTGACTGGCGCGAAGGAGCGACAGCGCCGCTGGACGATCAGGTTATCGCCACCTTTGAAAAACCATTTTCTCGCCATGGCGGCACGAAGGTGCTGAGCGGTAATCTTGGTCGAGCGGTGATGAAAACCTCAGCCGTGCCGGTTGAAAACCAGGTGATTGAAGCGCCTGCGGTAGTTTTCGAGAGCCAGCATGATGTATTGCCGGCCTTTGAAGCCGGGCTACTGGACAAAGATTGCGTGGTGGTGGTCCGTCATCAGGGACCAAAAGCGAATGGCATGCCAGAATTACATAAACTTATGCCGCCACTTGGTGTATTATTGGACCGCCGTTTCAAAATTGCGCTGGTGACCGATGGTCGACTCTCCGGCGCATCAGGCAAAGTTCCATCAGCAATCCATGTGACGCCTGAAGCGTATGATGGTGGTCTGCTGGCGAAGGTGCGCGATGGCGATATCATTCGCGTTAACGGCCAGACGGGCGAACTGACGTTGCTGGTGGATGACGCGGAGCTGGCTGTGCGCCAGCCGCATATTCCTGACCTGAGCGGTTCGCGTGTAGGAACCGGCCGGGAAATGTTCGGTGCGCTGCGTGAGAAACTCTCCGGAGCAGAACAGGGCGCAACCTGCATCAATTTTTAAGATGATTCGATTTGTAGATCTGGCGAGAGAAAATCTGATGAAAAACTGGAAAACAACTGCAGAAGCAATCCTCACCTCCGGCCCGGTTGTCCCGGTCATCGTGGTGAAAAAACTGGAACACGCTGTGCCGATGGCGAAAGCGCTGGTTGCGGGCGGCGTACGCGTTCTTGAAGTGACCCTGCGTACCGACTGTGCGATAGATGCAATCCGCGCGATTGCCAAAGACGTTCCGGAAGCGATTGTTGGCGCCGGTACCGTCACCAACGTTGAACAACTGAAAGAGGTGACTGAGGCGGGGGCGCAGTTCGCTATCAGCCCGGGGCTCACCGAATCCCTGCTGAAAGCGGCGACCGGCGAAGGCACCATCCCGCTGATCCCAGGGATTAGCACCGTATCCGAACTGATGCTGGGTATGCAGTATGGTCTGAAAGAGTTCAAATTCTTCCCGGCGGAAGCGAACGGCGGCGTGAAAGCGCTGCAGGCGATTGGCGGTCCGTTCGCCAACATCCGTTTCTGCCCGACGGGCGGCATCTCTCCGGCAAACTACCGTGATTATCTGGCGCTGAACAGCGTGCTGTGCATCGGCGGCTCCTGGCTGGTGCCTGCGGACGCGCTGGAAGCGGGGGATTTCGACCGTATCACCAAACTGGCGCGTGAAGCGGTAGAAGGCGCGAAGTAATCTTCGCGCGTTAACTCGCAAAGCCCGGTCTGCGCTAACGTGACCGGGTTTTTTTTATCAGTTTGCGCCGCAAAACCTTTGCGCAACTGACCTGTATTACCGGCCTGTCGCGGCGGAGATTTATCCCGTGACCACTACCGCAGACGCAGCCGCTTTGGCGCGAGCAACCGCTTCATCGACGTTGTCCGCTACCGCCAGGGTCACGCCTAAACGACGCGAGCCATCAATTTCCGGCTTGCCGAACAGGCGCAGTTGCAGGCCCGCACCGACTGCTGCCTGGATATGGCTAAAGGTGACGTTCTGGCTGGTCAGTTGCGGCAGGATCACCGCCGAGGCCGCCGGGCCGTACTGGCGAATGGCGCCAACGGGCAGGCCAAGGAAGGCGCGGACGTGGAGGGCGAACTCAGACAGATCCTGGGAAATCAACGTGAC
Organism: Klebsiella indica; assembly: GCF_005860775.1. Taxonomy (GTDB): domain Bacteria; phylum Pseudomonadota; class Gammaproteobacteria; order Enterobacterales; family Enterobacteriaceae; genus Klebsiella; species Klebsiella indica. The sequence continues at coordinate 21,138 of NZ_VCHQ01000018.1, read as the reverse complement.
CATGCCGGTATCGTGCGGGCGCGGCGACACTTCGCTAAAAATGACCTCATCGCCGCAAACAAACAGCTCAACGCCAAACAGACCATAACCGCCCAGCGCCAACACGACTTTGCGGGCTATCTCCTGGGCGCGCTCTAAGGCCAGCGCACTCATCTGCTGCGGCTGCCAGGATTCGCGGTAATCGCCATCTTCCTGACGGTGGCCAACTGGCGCACAGAAATGCACGCCATCGACGGCGCTGACGGTCAGCAGGGTGATTTCAAAATCAAAGTTGACTACGCCTTCGACAATCACGCGCCCGGCGCCGGCGCGACCACCTTGCTGCGCGTAGTGCCATGCTTCGGTTAACTGCTCTTCGGAACGAATAAAGCTTTGGCCTTTGCCTGATGAACTCATCACAGGCTTAACGATGCACGGCAAACCGATCCCGGCAACGGCTTCCCGAAATGCGGTCTCACTGTCGGCAAAACGGTAGGCGGAAGTGGGCAGCTTGAGTTCTTCGGCAGCCAGGCGACGGATCCCTTCACGGTTCATGGTGAGTTTCGCCGCGCGCGCGGTAGGAACGACTTTTTGCCCTGCTTGCTCCAGGATGACCAGCGTATCGGTGGCGATGGCCTCGATTTCCGGCACGATGAAATCGGGTTTTTCCTGTTCGATCAGCGCCTGTAACGTTTCGCCATGCAGCATATTGATGACATGTGAACGGTGTGCGACCTGCATTGCCGGGGCATCAGGGTAACGATCGACGGCGATGGTCTCAATTCCCAGACGCTGACACTCGATGGCCACTTCTTTACCCAGTTCGCCGGAACCTAACAACATTACTTTTGTTGCCGCAGGGCGCAGCGCCGTGCCTAATACAGTCATAACTCTCTTCCACAGTGAAAAAACATGCGCCGCATTATAAACGAAAACGTTTGCGCGTGTCTTTATGCGCGTCGATTGAGATTAGGGGCAAAATTTGTTATACTGTATAAAAATACAGTACACAAGGGGCTGCATCATGGCGGTTGAAATTAAATATGTGGTAATTCGCGAAGGTGAGGAAAAAATGTCTTTTGCCAGCAAAAAAGAGGCCGATGCTTATGACAAAATGCTCGATCTGGCGGAAGTCCTTAACGACTGGCTGGTCGCGTGTCCGCTTACCCTTGATGAAGAGCAGCGCGATAGCATGGCGATGTGGCTGGCCGAGCGTAAAGAGACTCTGAATCATATTCTGCGTTCGGGGAAATTGCCTGAGGTCCATGACCACAGCGATCGGCAACACGCCGGACCGGAAGAGGGCGACAACAGCGAAGCCGTCGCTGAATCTGAAGCTCCGGTGAAGCCGCGTAAAGTGAAAGCCGCCTGAGTTCCCTTTGCACAGGGAGTTCTGGCGGTAAAATGAGGATTATGCGCTTTTCAGTATCATATTTGCGCATCTTTAGCTGGTCATACATTTCCTGACACCTCCTCGTTTAGGCTGATGGTATCGCTTATCGCGCAACGAGGAAAAATATGTCGAACTGGCTAAATCAACTGCAGTCTCTGCTGGGGCAGCAGGGACGATCTTCTTTATCTGACGAGCAATCAAGCGGAAAAAATGTGCTGCTGCCGGGGGCGCTTGGCGGGCTGGCAGGCTTGCTGGTCGCCAGTAAATCATCGCGCAAGCTGTTGGCGAAATATGGCACCGGCGCACTGCTGGTTGGCGGTGGCGCAGTAGCGGGAACCGTGCTGTGGAACAAGTACCAACAGAAAATGCGCGCCAGTTCGCCGCAGGAACCTGATGATTCCGCTTTGCCCGCCGGGCTGACGCACTCAGCAGACTCCGTTGAACTCGATGCCCGCAGTGAACGGCTGATTATGGCGCTGATCTTTGCGGCCAAAAGCGATGGACACATTGACGAGCGTGAGCGGGCAAGTATCGAAGAGCAACTGCGCGCGGCAAATATTGATGTTCAGGGACGGGTGTTAATCGACCAGGCGCTGGCTCAGCCACTTGATCCCCGGCGGCTGGCAGAGAGCATTAACAGCGAGCAAGAGGCGCTGGAGGTTTACTACATCAGCTGTGCGGTCATTGATATTGACCATTTTATGGAGCGCAGCTATCTGAATGCTCTCGGCGAAGCCCTTAAACTGCCACTGGATGTCCGTAAGGATATTGAGCAGGACATTCAGGCGCAAAAACAGGCTATAGAGGACTAAATCCTCAGGTTTTGCTTGCATCGCGGGTGACATTTGCCACTCTTATACCTGTCATCCTTCAGCGTGTTTTGCTGCGTGCTGAAGGGCAACTAATATAAGCCGCAGAAGACTAAGTAGATGCCGCCAAAAGCCAAACGGATCCCCCATGCCATGACCTTACATGGCGATACCCGAATCGATAATTATTACTGGCTGCGTGATGATCAACGCTCGCAGCCGGATGTGCTTGATTATCTGAAGCAGGAAAATGAATACGGTAAAAAAGTGATGTCCTCGCAAAGTAGCCTGCAGAACAGGGTACTTAAGGAGATTATTGACCGAATACCGCAGCGCGAAGTGTCGGCGCCCTACAGCAAAAATGGCTATCGTTACCGTCAGGTGTATGAACCAGGATGCGAGTATGCGATTTATCAACGCCAGTCGGTGCTGAAAGAAGAGTGGGATCAATGGGATGTGTTGCTGGACGGCAATCAGCGTGCGGCGGGCAGCGAATTTTACACACTGGGTGGTCTGGGGGTTTCACCCGACAATAATATCATGGCCGTGGCGGAAGATTATCTCTCCCGGCGGCAATATAGTCTGCGTTTTTACCCTTTATACAACGGTGATGAATATCAGGAGGTGCTGGAAAACGTCTCCCCTGATTTTGCGTGGAGTAATGATTCGCAAACGTTGTGGTATGTGCGCAAACACCCGACCACGCTGCTGCCGTATCAGGTCTGGCGTCATCGCCTCGGAACGGCTGCCAGTTCAGATGTTCTGGTATATGAAGAACAGGACGATACGTTTTATGTCAGCGTTCACAAAACCACCTCTCAGCAGTTTGTGGTGATTTATCTGGCCAGCGCGACGACCAGCGAAGTGCTGCTGCTGAATGCTGAAATGGCCGACGCCGAGCCGATCTGCTTTCTGCCGCGACGTAAAGATCATGAATATAGTCTCGATCACTATCAGCATACCTTTTATCTGCGATCGAATCGCGAAGGTAAAAACTTCGGCCTTTATCGTAGTACGCTGCGCGATGAACAACAGTGGGAGACGTTAATTCCTCCCCGTCCTGAGGTGATGCTTGAAGGTTTTACCCTGTTTACCGACTGGCTGGTCGTTGAGGAGCGCCAGCGTGGACTTACCAGCTTGCGACAGATTAACCGCAAAACGAGCGCGTCTCAGGGCATTGCTTTTGATGATCCGGCCTATGTGACCTGGCTTGCCTATAACCCTGAGCCGGAAACCTCCCGTTTGCGCTACGGATATTCTTCGATGACGACGCCGGATACGCTGTTTGAACTGGATATGAACACCGGCGAGCGGCGAGTGCTGAAACAACAGGAAGTGAAAGGGTTTGAGGCCAGCCATTATCGCAGCGAGCATCTGTGGATCACTGCCCGCGATGGCGTTGAAGTTCCGGTATCGTTGGTTTATCGCCATGATCATTTCCGAAAAGGCGGCAGTCCGCTGCTGGTGTACGGCTATGGTTCCTACGGCGCCAGTATGGATGCGGATTTCAGCACCAGTCGGCTAAGTTTGCTCGATCGCGGTTTTGTGTTTGCTATCGCCCATATTCGCGGCGGCGGCGAACTGGGCCAGCAGTGGTATGAAGACGGCAAATTTCTGTGTAAGAAAAATACCTTCAACGATTACCTTGATGTCTGCGATGCGCTGCTGGCGCAGGGCTACGGCGACCCGCGTCTGTGCTATGGGATGGGAGGCAGCGCGGGGGGCATGTTGATGGGCGTGGCGATTAACCAGCGACCGGAACTGTTTCATGGCGTGGTAGCTCAGGTTCCCTTTGTGGATGTGTTGACAACGATGCTTGATGAGTCGATCCCACTGACGACCGGTGAGTTTGAAGAGTGGGGTAATCCGCAGGATCAAGTGTATTACCGCTATATAAAAAGCTACAGCCCTTATGACGGCATCCTGGCGCAGGCGTATCCGCATCTGCTGGTTACCACGGGCTTGCATGACTCGCAGGTTCAATACTGGGAGCCGGCAAAATGGGTGGCAAAATTGCGCGAGCTGAAAACCGATGACAATCTGCTGCTGCTGTGTACGGATATGGATTCCGGACACGGCGGTAAATCCGGGCGTTTCAAAAGTTACGAAGGCGTGGCGCTGGAGTTTGCGTTTCTCATTGGCCTGGCGCAGGGAACACTGCCAGGCATGGCGGAAGTATAAGGCGGGTTACTCACCGAGGTAGTGCTTAAGCGTCAGGCGCAGTTCGGGGCTCATTCGATCCAGGTTATTGAATAACCAGCGTAAATAGCCGGGATCGTTTTCCGCCACTTCTGAGACAGGCTTACCGCGATACTTACCGAAGGTAAAGGTAGAGAGCAGCGTCGGGCGGCCGGTTATGGCCGCCATCTCGTCCGGTGACCAGCCGGACGTTTTGATAATATCAAGCAGCAGAGCGGCGGTAATATAGCAGTCATACAGCGCCCGGTGGTGGTGCAGACCTGGCGGGGTGGCGACGCTGAGCTTGCGCGATTTATACAACCCCATGTTGCTGTACTTAATTCCTGGCCACAGGCGGCGGGCCAGCTTCATCGTGCAAATCCACTCGCCCTGCATTTCCGGTAATACCCGGCGGTCAAAGCTGGCGTTATGCGCGACATACCACTGACTCCCCCTGTATAACGGCACAATCTCTTCGATCCACGGCTTATCCGCGACCATCTCTTCAGTTATACGATGGATTGCCATTGCCTGCGGGGTGATGGGGCGGTCGGGGCGAACCAGGTGGCTCATGGGGTTGGTGATTTGCCCGTCGACAATATCTACCGAGGCGATTTCAACGATGCCTCCCTGCAATCCGCAGGTTTCTGTATCAATTACGCGTAGCATGGCTCGCTCCAGGCCAAAGGAACCAGCGTAATGGAATGTGCGGGGCTTGCCAACCGGGATACCAGCAAGTGACGGGAATTATTTCTGTTTCGGTTCATAGGGCAGGCGAGAGAGCGAAACCGAAGCCAGACGATGAGCGGTCAGACGTTCGCGAAACCAGTCGCGCAGATTTTCGGGCTGCTCTCTTTCGACGAGATCGGCGACCACCGGCATATTGTAGCGTTCTTTAAACGCGACGCCTGCCGCGGCGAGATCGACATTGACTTTGTCCATCTCATGCTGGGAAATCTTCGCCAGATTCTTTTCCATTGGTTTCTCCTCTGATAATGCCGCAAAAAGTACTCAGCACGCGGCAAAAAGGCAAGTCTCATACGCTTAGCTCGACTGCATCATTATACAGGGTTATTCTCTGTGCTACATACATAACAAAAAGGAATGTTGACTATGCCAACCATCGCTGGACGCATGCTGCGTCTGTCCGTATTTCTCGCCGGCGGCCTGACCGCTGCTGGCGCACTGGCTCATGCCCATCTGCAACAACCGCTTCCGGCGGCCGGGGCCGTTGTGGAGGCGTCACCGCAGGCGCTGACGCTGAACTTTTCAGAAGGGATCGAAACACAGTTTAGCGGAGTTACCCTTAGCGGGCCGCAGCATAAGTCCATCGCCCTTGGCAAACTGCGCCGCAGCGACAGTAATAAAGCCCAACTGACGGTGCCTGTCGAACAGACATTAACCTCGGGCGAGTATACCGTTGAGTGGCACGTGGTCTCCGTGGATGGCCACAAAACGAAAGGACACTATACCTTTCGCGTGAAATAGCCTCATGCTTAGCGGCATTTATGTCTGCCTGCGCTTTATCCATTTCCTCTCGCTGATGGTCACTTTTGGCTGTGTGCTTTATGGTGCGTGGTGGGCGCCTTCGGCACTTCGTCGTTTGCTGATGCGGCGTTTCTATCCGCTGATGCGCCATCTGTTACTGATCAACGCTCTGTCGGCGTTGCTGATGTTGATGGCGCAGGGCGGTTTGATGGGCAATGGCTGGCAGGATGTCTGGCAGCCTGCTATCTGGCAGGCGGTTGCCGGGACGCAGTTCGGCGGCGTGTGGGTGTGGCAAATTTTGCTGGCTTTCGTGGCGCTGGTTGTGGTGTGGCTGAAGCCCCGGCGTCCGGCCCGTTTGCTGCTGATACTTCTTGCTGCGCAATTGCTGTTGTTGGCGGCTGTCGGCCATGCGGCGATGAATGAGGGGCTCCGGGGAGTCGCCCAGCGGACAAATCACGCGGCGCATCTGTTTTTTGTCGCCAGTTGGTTTGGCGGTTTACTGCCGTTTCTCTACTGTCTGCGCCTGGCACATGGCCGCTGGCGGCAGTTAGCCATTTCGACCATGATGCGCTTTTCTCGCTATGGGCATCTGGCGGTCGCCGGTACCATCGTCAGCGGGATGGTGAATGCGTTGTTTATTCAGGGCGGGCTTATCAGCGCGTCGCCCTGGGGACGAATGCTGTTGTTCAAATGTGTTCTGGTGGCGGCAATGGTGGCAATTGCGCTGGGGAACCGGTATGTTCTGGTGCCCCGGATGTCGGTAAACGGAACGCGGGCGCAGCGGCTCATTGTGCGTACAACGCAGATAGAAATCGCGCTGGGCGCGCTGGCGCTGTTTGCCGTCAGCCTGTTTGCCACCTGGGAGCCTTACTGAATTAACGGGTTAAATCATGAAAAAAATCGTTCTGACAATGTTGTTACTGGCAAGTTCTGGCGCCGCGCTGGCCGCGCCGCAGGTGATTACCGTGAGCCGCTTTGAAGTGGGTAAGGAGAACTGGGCGTTTAATCGGGAAGAGGTGATGCTGACCTGCCGTCCGGGCAATGCGCTATTCGCGATTAACCCCAGCACTTTGGTGCAGTATCCGCTGAATGAAGTGGCCGAGCAGCAGATGAAAGCGGGCACGATCAACGCGCAGCCGATTTCGGTGATCCAGATTGACGATCCGCAGCGACCAGGACACAAAATGCCTCTCACGCCATTTATTGCGCGTGCGCAGAAACTCTGTTGATCGATATTTGCATCTGGCTATATTCGCAGTCTTCGCAGTCAAAAAACCGCCATTATCCCTGTTCGGGAGGGGCGGTTTTTTTGTTGCTCCTGGCGCATATGTCAGGAATTATTCGTCCACTTTTGTCGCGGACTGGAAAACCTGACGCGGTAAACTACGCTTATAAGGCAAGGCGACTTAGCCTGCATTAATGCCAACTTTTAGCGCACGGCTCTCTCCCAAGAGCCATTTCCCTGGACCGAATACAGGAATCGTGTTCGGTCTCTTTTTATCTGTATGTTTTGAATGCTTTTCTGGAACTGAACAATATTACCCGAATATCCGTATTCGGTCTGACCATACTCTGCTCCGCGCCGTGAGAGTGCGGATATTCTGTGAGCATGGGGAATTCTTGAGAGCAGACCATCCTTCGGTGGTTTGTTAATGGTCTTCGATTTGGCGGATTAACGCGCAGTTTTGCTGCGAAAAGGCGTGATTTCTCATGTTGCTTTTTGTTTTACCGGCGGGGAGAGGCAAGGTGAGAATTTGTAAGTGAACCCTGGACAGCATTGCAACAAAAAACTGACTAAAAAGAGTTAAGAAGAAAAGAAAACACCTGCACGTAATCAGGCCCATAGTGCAGGTGAAGTTTATGGGCCAACATCGGAAGTCGCTCAGTATACACATTTGTATGACAAATAAAACAGCGGACAGGAAAATGCGTTAACACTTCATGCGGTTATTTCATCAGGGTGTTTACTACCCGAACGGTACGGCAGGATACGGCGGGCATACAAATTGCCACAGGGCCTTTATTCTGGCGCCACAAAAGTCGGATATAGCCAGCTTTCGAGATAACTCACCAGGATCCAGATTTCATTGCTAAGAATAAACCAGAGCGCAGAGGCTAAAATAGTCAACAGGATAGCCAGAAGGAGGATTTCTGTTTTGCTCATAACGGCAATAGGTGCTCGGGAAGCGTGCAATGAAGTCATGATAGTAACGAAAACCTCGTAACGGATGCAAACGCCGCGACACCAAACGGCATTTATCCTGTGGAACAGGCACTGTTAAGGATGGCGGGGGCGCGCTGGCGTGTCATGTTAATCCATGAGCCTCGTCATCCGGGAAGCCATATCGTCCAGCAACTGGAAGCGACGGCGATATTCGGCGCGTTTCTTACTGGCAATATTTTCCAGTTTCTTTCTTTCCAGCCGGAGCGGTAAACGCCAGCACAGATCCCCATCCGCAATACCCTCAATAGATTGCCAGAACTCATCGTAGCTGGCGTGAAAGTGGCGTCCTTTGCTCAGCCTGTAGCGTAGCGCACGGAAAACGTGACCGTTATCGCTCACCCCGTAAATGCGCTGAATGTTGCAATGCGCGGCCAGCAGCCAGATGAACTCCAGCAGTAAACGTTTCGGAAACAGACCATAGCAGGCGCGAGTCGCCCGTTTAATGACCTCATGGGGGATATGACTGCGCGGGCCCTGTAGACCGCCGATGATCAATTGCCATTGCGCCTGCTGGCGGATAACGCTGAAGGTGGCGCTGGCGAGCAGGGTTTGATCGCTATCGTGCAGCCACAGGGTCGTCTCTCCCTCGCGCTCCGCTTTTCCCGCCGAGGAGGCGGAGAGGGTAAACCGGTGATCATCTTTGCCTGTGAGTATAAGCAGCGGCATCTCTTTTGCCGAGGTCATCGCGCAGGCAAGACGTGAACCGGGGAGTGAATCGATAAACTGATAGTGGCTAATGATTGCCTGCGCACGCTGGCGAGCGCTGAATCCGCGAATCAAATACTGGCGATGGACTTTTCCCGGCAAGGTTCCCTGGGCGGAGAGGAGCTGGTTGAAGTCCGCGCGCGCTGACAAATTATCCAGCATATCGCGCGTTGGCGCATAAAATAAAGCCGTGCGCAGCAAAAACTTAAGCCGGTAATGACGTTTGAGCCAGATCGGCGCGGGAGTCAGTCGGCCCATTACCAGGTCGGCAATAAGATTTTGATGTCGTTCAACGACATTAGCTGAATGCAGGCTGTTATCCGTCACGGTGAATACCTCGTTGTTATCTGGCCTGTATTCTATGGATATAGCGTGATGAGCTTAATGTCCTGGCGAACTATATTTTGTTTTCGTTTAAAATTGATTGAGGTGTAAAGATTATCGGCGGGAAGTGGAGTAATTTCCCCGTCATTATGCCAGGAGGATGAAATATGTATCAGCGCATTGACGGTTCCGCGTGGCGTAATATCTGGCTGGTCGGCGATCTGCATGGCTGCTTTACGCCGCTTGTTGCTGCGCTGCGTGAGCGAAAGTTTAACCCTTACCAGGATCTGCTTCTCTCGGTAGGCGATCTGATCGATCGCGGGCCGCAAAGTGCGCAGTGTCTGAATTTACTGGGCTGCCGCTGGTTTTACGCGGTGCGCGGAAACCATGAGCAGATGGCGCTGGAGGCGCTGGCGAGCAGCGACATGATGCTCTGGGAGATGAACGGCGGAAACTGGTACAGGCAAAGTTCGCCGAACCAGCGGCGGCGGCTCGCGGAGATGATTGGCCGTTGCCGCCGTCTGCCGCTGATTATTGAACTTCACAGCGGCGAGCAGGTGCATGTGATTGCCCATGCTGATTATCCGGCAGCGGTGTATTGCTGGCAGCAGCCGGTGGATGAGCTGCAGGTATTGTGGAATCGGCAACGCCTTAACAACCATCTGGCCGGGCGTCACCACGCGATGACCGGCGCGGACCATTTCTGGTTCGGTCATACGCCGCTTAAACGGCGCTATGACTATGATAACCAGCACTATATTGACACCGGGGCGGTGTTTGGTGGGGCGCTAACCCTGGTGGCGCTACAGCAGGCAGGTTAAAAGTCGCTGTATTCGCGGGCGGGAAGCCAGAAACGATCAATAAAATCTTCTACAGGAAAGCAGCCGCCGTGGCGTATCCGCTGATCGTTCATCGCGTTGATACACTGCCGTTCGTTATCGTAAACATCCACGACGATGTTTTCGCAGCCGCCATCCAGGTAGCAAATAAACAGCACTAAGGCAAACATTCTGCCCTCATCTCTGAGAAAACATATGAATAAGTGTAGGAGATGTCAGGTTAAGGGGGAACAAATAACCCGTCTGAGGCGACGGGTTCATTGGATCAGGCAAGGCGCATGACCCAGGCGTCGGACTGGCGGTCATAGTGCTTACGGTAGAGGACGGAATGTTCGCCATCAAGTATGGCGGGTATGCTGGTGTCTGCGTCCCATGCATCAAGTTGCATGCATAAATCCGGATCGGATTTACAGGGAATGCTTAACGTTCGCTCTCCCTGCTGTTCGCCATGCAGTTCGGCGTCATCGATTTCAAACGCGCCGATACGTACGCTGGTTTTAGTCATAAATTAACCCCGTTTATCTGCTGAATTGTGGTACGACCAGTCAAGGGCCGACATTTTTCAGCGTAGACAAACGTGCGAAAACCGCCAGTGAAAAAATGCGGTTTTTATGCGCCGCATCACGACTTGCCGCTAAACAGCTTCCCGTCGCGGACCAGTTCGCGGGGATAGCTATTTTTTAAACGCGATCCCACTTTTTTCGCCAGTCCCAGCGGCGCGCCCTGAAAAGTGACAATGACATCGTCCTGCAGCGGGAGCGTTTCAGGGTAGATGTCGCGACCGCGATACCACTCTTCCGCCTCGGCCTGGGTCAGTTCAAAAGGCGCAGCTGGCGCGGCAAAGGCAATAATCGCTTCATGTTGCCAGCGGTAGCCTTTATTGTGCGTTTCGGCAAGACGAATCCCGATACGGGAGAAACGAACTTTACCAAATAATGCGTCGAGCGCCCGGGGAAACAGCCAGATTTCTTTATCACGCTGCCAGAGTGTATGGCTGGCGTCCCACCGCAGGCCAATAGCGGCGGCAGCGGCGGTAACGGCGGCAGATTCACGATTTTTCAGCGGGGTGAACGGAAATTTGCCAACCTTATAGCCGGGAGTGGGGAGTGGTTCGATGGCGGCGGTTTTACGCAGTCGGGCGACAAAGAAGCCTTCGCAGTCAAAAATCTGCGGGAAGACGTGCAGGAATCCCTCTTCGGTCAGCGCCTCGTTAGCCTGCGGGAACAGCGAACCGAGCGGCAACACTTCCGCGGCCTGCGGGAAGCGGGCTAATAGTCCGTTGACCACATCTTCGTTTTCCTGCCGGTTCAGGGTACAGGTGGAGTAGACCAGCGTGCCGCCCGGGCGAAGCGCGTGGAATGCGCTATCGATCAGTTCACGCTGGGTTCGTGCGATTTCCTCGTTGCTTTCCGGCGACCAGTTTTTCAGCGCATCGGGATCTTTACGCACCACGCCTTCGCCGGAGCAGGGCGCATCGAGCAGAATAGCGTCAAAACACTCCGGCAGCGCGGCGCCGAATACCCGGCCATCAAAATGCGTTAGCGCCACGTTGCCGATACCGCAGCGGCTGATATTGGCATGCAGCACTTTGACCCGACTGGCGGAATATTCATTCGCCAGAATCCCGCCTTCATTGTTCATCCGTGCGGCAATTTGCGTCGTTTTGGACCCCGGCGCGGCGGCGACGTCCATTACTCGCTGCGGCATTTCATTGTCCGCAAACAGCGCGGCGACCGGCAGCATGGAGCTGGCTTCCTGAATATAAAACAGCCCGCTGAGATGTTCCGCCGTACTGCCAAGCGGCACGGCGTCAGTGTCTTCGCGTTCGATCCAAAAACCTTCTTCGCACCAGGGCACTGGCGTCAGTTGCCAGCCGTAGGGGGCAACCCGTTGCAAAAAGTCAGCGACGGTGATTTTCAGCGTATTGACACGAATGCTTCGGCGCAGCGGACGCTGGCAGGCGTCGATAAAGTCAGCGAAAGAGAGATGCGCTGGCATCGCCGCACGCATTTGAGCGAGGAATTCTTCAGGGAGATAGACAGGGTTTTGAGCCACGAGGTGCGCACCACAACAAAATAAGGGGACGCAGTTTACCATAAAGGCTCCGGCATCGGACACCGGAGCCTTTGGTGTTAACGTGGCAGAGCGGTACCCCATTCGCGCCACTCTTTTGGTTCACTCTCCAGCAGCAGGAAATGTTTGCCATCCTGTGCTTTCGGCGCCAGCGGCGTACCCGGCGGCGTCGCAAAAGCGATACCGCCGCGAATAAACTGATTAAAGGTTCCGGTTTTTACCACTCCGCCAATCAGGCCAAAATCGAGGCTATAGCCGGAAGCCAGCCAGAATACGGAGTTGTTGCGTACCAGATACTGATAACGTTTACTGATGCGCAGTTTCACCATCACCCGATCCGACATTGAGCCAAGCGTCAGACCGGTCACCGTCCCGACTTCAAGCCCACGGAATAGCACCGGCGTACCGATACCCAGTGAACCCGCTTCCGGGGCTTCCACGATAATGCTCAGACCGTCGATATAACGTGAATCGCTAATCGTGGTTTCCTGAATTTCGAAATCACGACTCGGTGCGCCACGGCCGGGTTCGACGTTGATATAGGCCTGGAACAGGGTATCGAGATTCTCGACACCGGCTGCGGAAATTTGCGGCGTAATCACGGAGAAACGGGTCCCTGCGCGGGCAAACGTATTAACGTATTCCGGGTACAGAACGGCCTTCGCCTGTACTTCGTTTTTGGCGGTAATTAAATTCAATGATTGGATCTGGCCGATATCAATCCCCAGATAGCGAATCGGCATACCTTCCTTCATTTTTCCGGCGTCGAACGCATGCAGGGTGATTTGTCCGCCGACCGCACGGGCGGCGGCTTCCGATGCATACAGAATGCGTTTATTATCGATACGCGCGCCGGAACTGGCGCCGCTGAGGTTATCAAAACTGATTGCTCCTTTCAGCGCGCGGGAAAGCGGGGAGGCCTGGACCGTCAGACCGCTGCCGTTAAGCTGAACTTTGGCGCCGCCTTCGGCCCAGAATACGCTGTTGCTGGTCAGCAAATGATGGTATTCCGGCTGGATATGGATATCGATCTCAAAGGCGTTTTTCCGTGGCCGGACGCTGATGATTTCGCCTACCGCAAATTTACGATACAGCACCACGGAGCCTGCCTGTATGTCCGGCAGCGTCTCTGCGGAGAGGCTGAGGGTAGTGGTGGGCACGTCGCTCAGGCTGTTTTCCTGCGCTTTTTCCTGATTAGCGTACAGCGGATAGTGGCGTTGCATCTCCCCTTTACTGCCCGGAATAATCCGAATGCCGCCGTTGAGCCACTCGCTGGCGCTGGCGCCAAGGAGCTGTACGCCGTCGAGGCCAACTTTGACATCAATACGGCTGTTGACCACGAATTTGCTGTCGCCATGAATCAGAGAACGATATTCCGGCATCACGGCCACCTGGAAGGTTACGCCATCGGCGTGCAGTTCGCGTTCCAGCACCTGACCGATTTGCACGCCGTGCAGGATCAACGGCTGTCCGACATTGATACCATAGCTTTCCGACGCGTTCAGCGTCACCGTAGCGACATTCGGCTCTTCGAGCAGCGATTTATCGGCCGGCAGAACCACAAAGTGGTCGCGCGGCTCGCCTTCACCGGGAATCAGTTCGAAGGTCGGTCCGGTCAACAGCGCGCTGATATCAGGATTCTCCAGAGAAATTTTCGGTTTTTTCATCTGAATCAATGTCTTCTCACGCAGCAGTCCGACGACGCTCGGGTCGACAGTCATTTCACCGGTCACTTTCCCGTCGGCATTCAGATTCAGCTTGCTAAGCAGACCAACCTCCAGGCCCTGATACATCAGCGGCGTGGAGCCCGCTTTGAGTCCCGCGCCATCGGTAAGTTCCAGTTTAATTACGACGCCGCGCTGGCTGTGGGCCAGATCGTCATATAGCCGGTAGTCGCTATTTTGTTGGGCCTGTGGCGAATTATTCGGTGAATCAAAGGCAATAGCGCCGTTAACCAGCGCGGAAAGACTTTCCAACTGGACTTTCGCGCCGCTTAAGCTGATGTCTGCCTTAACCCCGGAAACGTTCCAGAAACGGCTGTCTTTTTTCACCAGATTGGTGAACCGACGTTCAATCAGAACATCAATCGTCACGCCCTGATTGTTGGGATTAATGGCGAAGTCATAAACCCGGCCGACGGGAATCTTGCGGAAATAGACCAGTGAGCCGCTGGTTAACGCGCCTAAATCCGCCGACTTGAGGTGAATCATCAGCTCGCCGTTATTAATGTGGTATTGCGGCTGGGTATCGAGGGCGACAAAGTGATCTTCCGGATCGCCCTGGCCGGGCATCATGCCGATATAGTTCCCGCCGACCAGCGCATCAAGGCCTGAGACGCCGGCAAGAGAGGCTTTCGGCGTCACCAGCCAGAATTGTGTATCCTTGCGCAATGCATCTTTCATATCCCCTTTGATGCTGGCTGAAACTTCGATCTTGCTCAGATCTTTGCTCAGAGAGATATTCTCTACCGTGCCGACTTCCACCCCCTGGTAGCGGATGGGCGTGCGCCCCGGCACGATACCATTAGCTGACTGGAAGTCGATGGTGATCGTCGTGCCGTGATTTTGGTAGCTGGTCCAGATGAGCCAACCGGCAATCAGGAGCGCAATGACCGGCAGTAACCAGAATGGCGAGATGCGGCGTTTAGTTTTGATTTTGGCTTCAGTCGTCGAAGCGGGCGTTTCCTGACTCATGTGCGTCCCAAAGTAAGCGGCTGTCCAGCCATTCTACAGCGAGGATAGTTAATATCACTGCGGCGCCAAAATAGACCGCGGCGGGCCCCATCGTAAACGCGAGGAGCTGATCGCGATTGATTAGCGACATGGTTAATGCAATGACAAAAAGATCCAGCATTGACCAGCGACCAATCCAGGTAATCAGCCGCAATAGCCGGATGCGGGTACGTAGCCCCTGTTCGCATTTAAATTGTATGCTGAGCAGTAGCGTAAATAACACAATAACTTTAGTGAACGGCACCAGAATACTGGCAATAAAAACCACGCCAGCGATGGCGATGTTGTTGTTCGCCAGCGACATAATGCCGGAAATGATAGTGTCATCCTGGCGGGTACCGTTGATGTAGATAATCGATATCGGCAGCAGGTTCGCCGGAATCAAAAAAACCATCGAGGCAAGCAGCGCCGCCCAACTCTTTTGCAGGCTCTGCGGTTTCCTGTGGTGCAGAGGCGTATGGCAGCGGCGGCAGCGGCCACGGTTATCGCGATGGCCGGTATAATGGCAGCCAGGGCAAACTTGTAAGCGACTATCCGGCTGCTGCGCCGGGCGAGTGGGGTAAAAACGCGTCCATAGCTCCTCGACATTCAGATGAATGAGCGTCAGGATACTGAGCAACGTCAGGGAGATAAACGCGATAAGCCCGATTCCCGGTTGCAGGAACGCATAATCCTGCACCTTGATGGCGGCGACGCCGATGCCGACCAGATAAATGTCTAACATGACCCACTCTTTGAGCCGCTCCAGCATCAGCAAAACCGGGCGCAGATTCATTCCCAGCACGTTACCTAGCCACAGATAAGCGATGGAGACGACCAGCAGAACCGGCGCGACGATAGCGCAAAACAGCACCATCGCTGCCGTCAGCGGATCTCCCTGGCTGGTCATTTGCCAGATCCCCTGAAGTACGTTAGCGTCAATACGGACACCAAGCAGGTGCAAATGGAGAAGCGGCTCGGTCCAGGCAAAAGGCATTAGCAGTAGCATGGTGATAGCCATGCTACCCAGCCGGGAGAGCGACCAGTCACGACCATCACGGATTTTAGCGTTGCAGCGAGGGCACCATGCGCTTTGATTCCTTTTAAGGACCGGTAAGTGGAAGAGCAGATCGCACTGCGCGCAGCGCTGGTAATGGGCGTGCAGAATGGGCTCGCTTACCGCGTGGACGACGATCTTTTTCGCTGGCGTAATCCGGGATATTTTTAGTGGCATTTATAACGTGCGTGAATGAGTGTATCTCTCTATCTTAACCCAGGAATGAATTCATCTTGAGCATGAACGCATTTAAAGCTTATTTTATTAGAGTGTACGTGTCAGGTAGTCAGGCAACTAAGCGAATAAATAATGAACAAATCAGAATTTTACGCGGATCTGAACCGCGATTTTCAGGCGTTAATGGCAGGTGAAAGCAGTTTTTTGGCGATGATGGCCAATACCAGCGCGCTGCTGTTTGAGCGGCTGGCTAATGTGAACTGGGCGGGTTTCTATCTGCTTGAAGGCAATACGCTGGTTCTTGGCCCGTTCCAGGGCAAGCTGGCCTGCGTGCGTATTCCGGTTGGCCGCGGTGTCTGCGGTACTGCGGTTGCACAGAATCGCGTGCAGCGCGTAGCGGACGTGCACGCGTTTGACGGACACATTGCCTGTGATGCCGCCAGTAATTCTGAGATCGTCTTTCCGCTGCGGGTGCGTAATCAGGTGATCGGCGTCCTGGACATTGATAGTACGGACTACTCTCGTTTCACCGCTGAAGATGAACAGGGGCTTACCGAACTGGTTGCGCAGCTTGAAAAATGCATTTCTGCGACTGATTATCAAAAAATATTTACCCACGCCGCAGGATAATCAACGGATAACGTAGCATTTAGCGATGGCGTCATTATAATGACGCCTGTTCATGCCTGCGGCTTGTTGGCGACGTCCGTTGTAATCAGGAAATTTCATGGAAAATCAACCTAAGTTGAATAGCAGTAAAGAAGTCATTGCGTTTCTGGCCGAACGTTTTCCTCAGTGTTTTAGCGCTGAAGGGGAAGCGCGCCCCCTGAAAGTCGGTATTTTTCAGGATCTCGTCGAACGTGTTGGCGGAGAGATGAATCTCAGTAAAACCCAACTTCGCGCTGCTTTGCGTCTCTATACTTCGAGCTGGCGTTATCTGTACGGCGTTAAACCCGGCGCTGTCCGCGTCGATCTCGACGGCAATCCTTGCGGCGAACTGGAAGAGCAGCATGTCGCTCATGCCCGCCAGCAACTGGAAGAAGCAAAAGCCCGCGTTCAGGCGCAGCGTGAGGCCCAGCAGGCGAAAAAACGTGAAGCCGCCGCCGCAGGTCAGTCAGAAGAGGGCGCTCGCCGTCAACGTAAACCGCGTCCTCAGATGCGTCGCAAAGAAGGCGCTGAACAATCGCGTAAACCGCGCCCGGCGGTGGCCAGGGCACCCCGTGAAGAGCGTCATACCCCTGTATCAGATGTGTCAGTATTGACCGTAGGTCAGGCGCTGAAGGTGAAAGCCGGTAATAATGCAATGGACGCCACCGTCCTGGAAATCACCAAAGATGGCGTTCGTGTACAGCTGACTTCTGGTATGTCAATGATTGTACGCGCAGAACACCTGGTGTTCTGAAACGGAGGCCGGGGCAGGCATGAACAAATTCTTTAAGCTCACCGCGTTGGCGGGCCTGCTGGTTATAGCAGGCCATGCGTTCGCCATAGATGATATCACCCGGATTGATCAAATCCCCTTGCTGAAAGAAGAGCCGCAGCATGCGACGGTGAGCGAGCGCGTGACATCGCGCTTTACCCGTTCTCACTACCGCCAGTTTGATCTCGATAATGCCTTTTCGGCGAAAATTTTCGATCGTTATCTGAATCTGCTTGATTACAGTCACAATGTGCTGTTAGCCAGCGATGTCGCGCAGTTCGCCACCAGGAAGGACCAAATCGGTGATGAACTGCGCAGCGGCAAGCTGGATGTCTTTTACGATCTGTATAACCTGGCGCAGAAGCGGCGTTTCGAGCGCTATCAGTATGCGCTGAAGGTGCTGGAGCGTCCGATGGACTTCACCGGCAATGACACCTTCAATCTTGATCGCAGCAAGGCGCCCTGGCCGAAAAACGAGGCTGAGTTGAACGCGCTGTGGGATGCGAAAGTGAAGTTTGACCAGCTTAGCCTGAAGCTGGCGGGCAAAAACGATAAAGAGATTCGTGAAACCTTAACCCGTCGCTACAAATTTGCCATTCGTCGTCTGGCGCAAACCAACAGCGAAGACGTTTTTTCGCTGGCAATGACCGCTTTTGCCCGCGAGATCGATCCGCACACTAACTACCTTTCACCGCGTAATACCGAGCAGTTCAACACGGAAATGAGCCTGTCTCTGGAAGGTATCGGCGCAGTGTTGCAGATGGATGATGACTACACGGTGATCAACTCTCTGGTTGCTGGAGGTCCTGCGGCGAAAAGCAAAGCGCTCAGTGTGGGGGACCGCATTGTTGGCGTTGGACAGCCGGGTAAAAGCATCGTTGACGTGATTGGCTGGCGTCTTGATGATGTCGTCGCGTTGATTAAGGGGCCGAAGGGAAGCAAGGTCCGTCTGGAAATTCTGCCTGCCGGTAAAGGCGCGAAAACGCGTATTATCACTTTGACGCGCGAACGTATTCGCCTTGAAGACCGTGCGGTGAAAATGTCAGTCAAAACCGTCGGCAAGGAAAAAGTTGGCGTGCTGGATATCCCGGGGTTCTATGTCGGCCTGACGGATGACGTGAAGGTGCAACTGCAGAAGCTGGAGAAACAGAACGTCAGCAGCATTGTTATCGACCTGCGCAGTAACGGCGGTGGCGCGCTGACCGAAGCGGTTTCGCTTTCCGGCCTGTTTATTCCATCCGGTCCGATTGTTCAGGTACGCGATAACAACGGTAAGGTACGCGAAGACAGCGATACAGACGGTGTGGTGTATTACAAAGGTCCGCTGGTTGTGCTGGTTGACCGCTTCAGCGCCTCGGCGTCTGAAATTTTCGCCGCAGCGATGCAGGACTACGGTCGCGCGCTGATCGTCGGTGAGCCGACCTTCGGCAAGGGGACCGTCCAGCAGTATCGTTCTCTGAACCGAATTTACGATCAGATGCTGCGTCCGGACTGGCCGGCTCTGGGCTCTGTACAGTACACCATTCAGAAATTCTATCGTATCAATGGCGGCAGTACGCAGCGTAAGGGCGTCACGCCGGATATTATGATGCCGACCGGTACCGAAGAACGCGAAACCGGCGAGAAGTATGAAGATAACGCGCTGCCGTGGGATAGCGTCAACGCCGCAAGCTATGTGAAATATGGCGATCTGACGCCGTTTGAGCCGGAACTGCGGAGGCTCCACGATCAGCGTATCGCGAAAGATCCAGAGTTCCAGTACATCATCAAGGATATTGCGCGCTATAACGCGATGAAAGACAACCGCAACATCGTTTCTCTGAACTACGCGAAGCGTGAAAAGGAGAATGAGGAAGATGATGCGATTCGTCTGGCGCGCATTAACGATCGCTTGAAACGGGAAGGCAAACCGTTACTGAAGAAACTGGAAGATTTACCGAAGGATTACCAGGAGCCGGATCCGTATCTCGATGAAACGGTTGATATTGCGCTTGACCTGGCTCATCTGGAAAAGGAACCGCCAGCCGGTAAATAAGCATACAACGGGCACAAGTGATTGTGCCCGTTTTCATTTCACTCACTGCTGCGCGTCCTGTGGGCACAATGTCGGTCAGTTCAGTCGCTCTCCGGGATTTTACGCCGGTTTATTCGCCTGGGTAATTATCCTTTTTCTTGCCGTGCTTTGGCGAAAAGCGCATTTTTCCCCATGTAGATCTGTGGCCTGTGAACGGCATCGCGCGTTTCGCTCGCACCATGATCCGGATGTTTTTTGCTTAATCTCAACAAAATGTCAACCTCTCTTCCGGGCGTCAGCAAGATGCTACAAAATGTAAAGTTGTGTCTTTCTGGTGACTTAGCCGCCCCTGATAGTTGAAAATTGGTGTTCTACCCATACCATGTGGGTAATCGCATAGTGCGTTTTGTTAAATTGAGGTTAAAAGAAAATTATGATGCGAATCGCGCTTTTCCTGCTGACCAACCTGGCAGTGATGGTGGTATTCGGGCTGGTGCTAAGTCTGACGGGAATTCAGTCAAGCAGCATGACCGGGCTGCTGATCATGGCGCTGTTGTTTGGTTTTGGCGGTTCTGTCGTTTCGCTGCTGATGTCGAAATGGATGGCGCTAAAATCGGTGGGTGGAGAAGTTATTGAGCAACCGCGTAACGAAACCGAACGCTGGTTAATGAATACTGTCGCACAGCAGGCACAGCAGGTGGGAATCGCTATGCCGCAGGTGGCTATCTACCATGCGCCAGATATTAACGCTTTTGCAACTGGCGCACGTCGCGATGCGTCTCTGGTCGCCGTGAGCACCGGGCTGTTGCAGAATATGAGTCGTGATGAAGCAGAAGCGGTTATTGCCCACGAAATCAGCCACGTAGCAAATGGTGATATGGTCACCATGACGTTGATTCAGGGGATCGTAAACACCTTCGTTATCTTTATCTCGCGTGTTATCGCGCAGATTGCGGCCGGTTTCCTCGGCGGCAACCGTGATGAAGGGGAAAGCAGCAACGGTAACCCGCTGATCTACTTCGCGGTTGCCACGGTACTGGAGCTGGTATTTGGTATTCTGGCCAGCATTATCACTATGTGGTTCTCCCGCTACCGTGAGTTCCACGCGGATGCCGGTTCAGCAAAACTGGTGGGGCGTGAGAAGATGATCGCCGCGTTGCAGCGACTGAAAACCAGCTACGAGCCGCAGGAAGCCAGCAGTATGATGGCGTTTTGCATCAATGGTAAAGCGAAATCTATGAGCGAGCTGTTTATGACGCACCCGCCGCTGGATAAACGTATCGAAGCGCTGCGTAGCGGAGAATATCTGAAATAACGCTTCGCGTCGGGAACAGGCACTAAAATCCGCAACTTTCGGGCCTAATGCCGTTCACTTAAGCAAATCATCGGTGTTATCTTTTGTTTTATTTGCCTGTGGCAAACGCATTATCGGTGGTTTAAACGAAAATCTGATTCGGTTGATTCACTAACTGAGCTGATACGGGCTGAAATATAAAGGATATAACTTTTTTATGACTTTCAGCCTCTGAAAAGCCACTGACGAATAACGGACTCACCGCATGGGGGTTGGGCGCATCAAGGAAACCTGGCGAGAACGCAGGCGCGCATCCAGGACTGGCCGCCAGGACGGCGGCCAGAGGGCGGGTCGAGACAGGGACGTCGAGTCCCGTCCGGTCCGCCAGATGAAGCCGGAGTGGAGCGGACCGCGGAGCGGCAGGTTTTCAGCGCAATGCCGGGGGTGCAGGGG
>NZ_VCHQ01000017.1 GCF_005860775.1 Klebsiella indica | reverse complement strand
CGCTGCGGCTGACGAAATGGGGTAAAAAAGTGTACGCGAGGCGCAAGGAAACGGTGGAGAGAAGCTTCGCGGACGCGAAACAGCATCACGGTCACCGGTATGCACGGTTCCGTGGCCTGATGAAAGTGCAGATGCAGTGTCTGCTGGCGGCGACAGCGCAGAATATGAAGAAGTTGGCGCTTCTGGCGCTTTTTTACTGGCTGTTAATGGTGCAGAAAGGGCAGTCAGGAAGACCCGTAACGTCATCAGGATGGCAAAACGCCATGATGGGGTGATAAGCGAAAAAAATCGCGATCGCGACCTGTGGTCGCTACAAAAGAAGAACCCCATGCAAAAATATGGGGTTCGTCAGCAATCTGAAAGCGCCTTTAGGGCGCTTTTTTACACTGGTGGGTCGTGCAGGATGACTCGCTTTGCTCGCCCTTCGGGCCGTCGCCGCGGGCGGCTCCGTTGTCTTCACTTCGTTCGACCCGAACCTGCTGCAGGTTCGAATCTTATCTATCACAGATAGCAAAAAAGCGCCTTTAGGGCGCTTTTTTACACTGGTGGGTCGTGCAGGATTCGAACCTGCGACCAATTGATTAAAAGTCAACTGCTCTACCAACTGAGCTAACGACCCGAAGTGGTGGGTGATGACGGGATCGAACCGCCGACCCCCTCCTTGTAAGGGAGGTGCTCTCCCGGCTGAGCTAATCACCCACTTCAGTACTTCATTTTGCAAGAAATTTCGCTGGCGAGAAAGTGGTGGGTGATGACGGGATCGAACCGCCGACCCCCTCCTTGTAAGGGAGGTGCTCTCCCAGCTGAGCTAATCACCCACTTCTCAATTTCTTGCTTTAATCCTCATTTTTCACGTTATTACATCGACTTTCTTTATTTACTCCAATCGCTTACTTTATGTAAGTTCAACAGAGTTATTCAGTTGCCGCTTGACCACAACGCAAAATATAGTGGATTACACGGCGGAGACTACGTGAAGTAGTTGGTGGGTGATGACGGGTTCGAACCGCCGACCCCCTCCTTGTAAGGGAGGTGCTCTCCCAGCTGAGCTAATCACCCCCGCTGTGTGGAGTCGCATTATAGGGAGAGTTGAAAATGAGTCAACGCCTTTTCTAAATAATTTTTTTGTTCGTCGTAAAATTAAACAAAACGATTGCCATGCCATCTATGGCGCATGATTTATAAACAAAAAGATAAAGCGTGACGTTGAAATGGTAACAACATTGAGGAATCAGCCCACGGTGTTAGAATATTCGTCCATAAAATCTAACGAACACTGCCGCGTGTCGGCATCTTTATCAAACGTAAGGCCAATTCATGAAAATCAAAACTCGTTTCGCGCCTAGTCCGACAGGCTATCTACATGTTGGCGGTGCGCGTACTGCTCTCTATTCCTGGCTTTTTGCACGTCACCACGGCGGTGAGTTTGTGCTGCGTATTGAAGACACCGATCTTGAGCGCTCAACGCCAGAAGCCATTGAAGCCATTATGGATGGTATGAACTGGCTGAACCTGGAATGGGATGAAGGTCCGTATTTTCAGACCAAACGTTTTGATCGCTACAATGCCGTGATTGATGAAATGCTGGAGGCGGGCACTGCCTATAAATGCTATTGCTCCAAAGCGCGTCTGGACGCGCTGCGTGAAGAGCAAATGGCAAAAGGCGAAAAACCGCGTTATGACGGTCGTTGTCGCCATGGTCACGAACATCATGCTGATGACGAGCCTTATGTTGTGCGTTTTGCCAATCCAGAAGAAGGCTCCGTTATTTTTGACGATCAGATCCGTGGCCCTATCGAATTCAGTAATCAGGAACTGGACGATTTGATCATCCGTCGTACCGATGGTTCCCCGACCTACAACTTCTGTGTGGTGGTTGATGACTGGGATATGGCGATTACCCACGTGATTCGCGGCGAAGATCATATCAATAATACTCCGCGTCAGATCAATATCCTGAAAGCATTGAACGCGCCGGTGCCGGTTTATGCTCACGTCTCTATGATCAACGGCGATGACGGTAAAAAACTCTCCAAGCGCCACGGCGCGGTGAGCGTAATGCAGTATCGTGATGATGGCTATTTGCCGGAAGCGCTGTTGAATTATCTGGTGCGTCTGGGATGGTCCAGCGGCGACCAGGAGATTTTTTCGCGTGAAGAGATGATCAAACTGTTTAGTCTGAGCGCAGTGAGTAAATCGGCGAGCGCGTTCAATACTGAAAAACTGCAGTGGCTGAACCATCACTATATTAATTCGCTGGCGCCGGAATATGTAGCGACGCATCTGCAATGGCACATTGAGCAGGAAAATATCGATACCCGTAACGGTCCGCAGTTGGCTGAGCTGGTGACATTGCTGGGCGAGCGCTGCAAGACGCTGAAAGAGATGGCGGCAAGCTGCCGTTATTTCTACGAAGACTTTGCTGAATTTGATGCCGATGCGGCGAAAAAACATCTGCGACCGGTTGCTCGTCAGCCGCTGGAAGTGGTGCGCGATAAGCTCGTCGCCATCAGTGACTGGACGGCAGAGAATGTTCACCATGCGATCCAGGCGACGGCGGATGAACTGGACGTCGGTATGGGGAAAGTCGGTATGCCGTTGCGCGTAGCCGTCACGGGAGCGGGCCAGTCTCCGGCACTTGATGTAACCGTCCACGCGATCGGTAAATCGCGTAGCATAGAGCGTATTAATAAAGCGCTGGCCTTTATTGCCGGGCGTGAAAGCCAGCAGTCCTGATTCAGATAAGAGATACAGTAAAGCGGCGGAGTTATTCCCGCCGCTTTTTTAGCTATTATTCCGCCCCAGTAATACCAAGCCGGGATAAAAATCCGCTGATCCCCTCGCGCACCAGAAGATCGCGCAACTGTAACTGTTCTGACCGGGACATAAGGTGCAGCGTTTCGACGATTTGACGTCTGACCGCGTCTGCATCATTAACGAAGTAGTTAACGGGCGCTTCTGCAAGCTGGTTGTCAATGGTCAATCCCCGGAATTCCTTACTATTTGCCAGATAATCAATTACCGCCTGATCGATAACAATCAGACGAGCGCGCCCGCCTTTAATGCCTGGTATGGTTTCTGTTCGCCATTTTTGCTCTCTGGCCCAGCGGTTGATTGTTTGTCGGGTAAGTTTAAGGCCTTTAGCGAGCTCCGCTGCCGTCATTTTGTCTTTGAGTTTCATCATGATGTGACTTACTGGTCGCGAATACCCAGCCGATTGAGCAACCCGCTGATCCCTTCACGAAGCAGCAGCGACATCAACTGTTTTTGCTCTCCCGGCGTCATCTCTTTACTCAGGGTAAGCAGCAGCGATTCCAGATTGTTATCGGCGGGAGAATAGGGGACTGGATTCTCAGCCACGCGTTGTGCGCTGCGAATAAACTCGCGAACTTGTTCATTGACATGTACGAGACGCGCCTTTCCGCCCTGCACGCCAGGGCGCGGAGATGTTTGCCACCCCTCTTTGCGGACCCATTTGTTAATTGTTTGCCGACTGAAACCAGTCAGATGCGCTATTTCTTCAGGTGTCATTCGTTCCTTGAGCATACTATTTCCTGAGTAAATATATGGGAATTAGTTGTACATGTTATAGCATCCTTTTAGAGGAAAGGGTGACATGTTTGGCTTTTGGCTGCGATAATGCTCGCAATGTCAGCCGTTTGTCTGCTTTTTCAGCGATCAAAGGGTCGAGGTTGATTTTGCCGTTGACACCTGGCGAAGGAATTCATATTATGCCGCCCGTCAACACGACACGCTTTACGTTACGGGGCTATAGCTCAGCTGGGAGAGCGCTTGCATGGCATGCAAGAGGTCAGCGGTTCGATCCCGCTTAGCTCCACCAAAACCTGCACCCATCAGGTTTGGTTCGTAAAGAGTTTCTTCGGGGCTATAGCTCAGCTGGGAGAGCGCTTGCATGGCATGCAAGAGGTCAGCGGTTCGATCCCGCTTAGCTCCACCAAATTTCAATTCTCCCGTTGTTTCCGCAAAATATTCCATAATAAATGAATACGCTAAGCTGAGCGCTTCATCGTTAACGCGCTTGCAACTTGACCTGGATGCGTCCCCCTACGATGACTCCTTTGCTAGTCGCTGCGTGATGCATCACCTCCATGAAATGCGCTCTTAAGAGGCGTCGTCCGTGCATTCAGATCTGCTCCGACAGTTTTGTCGCTCACCACGGTTACTGACTCATACCCGCTCCAGGGAAGGCATTCAGTGGACCCCCAATGCATCTCGAATGATTTTTTGTCCATAACAGGCATATCCCTTAGCGAAAGGTAATTTCAGATTTTTTCTCGATTTAATATCTTGCCTGCCATTATTAAGCAGCATAATATTTGTTCATATAGATGTTATGCTGAGCGAGTTAATAACAACAATAATGATTAACTATTCTGCTGTTAAAATTAAAAGAACTTTGCTGGCGTTATTGATCTGTTTTATTACTATCCCTCTTTCCAGATTTATTTCCCCACAAATTTTCCTTGGTGAGAATCAACTCTATCTGGTGTGGTTACCGTTGAGCGCCATGTATTCACTCCTTTTTATATTTGGTCGGTATGCTGTTGTACCATTGATTATCACGTTTGCAATCGATAATACCCTGATTGTCGGTCTGGCGTTACCGCAGGCGATGATTTTGTTGTTTTGCCAGCTCATCCCGGTTCTTGTTTCCTGCGCGATTATTCGCTTTCAGTCTGGAAGACGCTGGCGCAGCGGCCTGAGGGGGAAGCATTGGGGCATGCGGATTTTTTGGGCCGGTTTCTTCGCCCCGCTGTTGTTGAAAGGTAGCATGTATGTGGTGGGGCAATTTTTCTCGTTTCCAGTGGCAATGTCTGGTTATTTCGGCCATATATCGATAATCTACACAATTATCGATATACAAAGTCTGATTAGTGCGGGATTAATTTTTACGGCGCTGTTCTATTATCCATTACGGATGATTATCAGTCCGCGATATGCACGTGTATTTTGGCGCAATCATTGCCAGCCGTGTCTGGCGTATGGGCATAGAATATTTACGTTGTACTGGTTTATTGCCCTGGCCACCATATTATTTGTGCTTTGTACGCCTTATATTTCTGATTTGATTGCAGGTTATTTAGTTCCTCTTATTTTTATTTTGTACTTCGTAGGTATTGGGCGTCTGGGACAGACGCTGATTCGCATTTTATGGTCCATATCAGCATTTTTACTCGTTGTTTATCATCCGAATTTTTTACATGGGGTAAGCATTGAGTATTCACTAGCATTTGTTCTTTCCGTGTTAATTTCGTTTACTGTCTGTTTGTTTTATATGGCAGATATCTATGCACGTAGCGAGAGGATGAGGATTAGATGGCGTGAGCAGGCTGGGGAAACCTCTCGCGTAGGGGCATTGAATATGGGGCAGGGACAAATTCCCGAGCGCTCAAGCGAACAGCTTCATCTGCTCAGACAGGTTGAACACGCCATTAATAAAGGCTCGTTGCTGCTATATGCTCAGCCTATTCAGAATGCAAGTGGAGAAGGTTATTACGAGATACTCTGTCGGATGCGCTGCGGTAACGCCATCATCATGCCGCAGCAGTTTATTCCACTGGTTAGCCGGTTCAACCTGAGCCAGCGTTTTGATATGCAGGTGCTGGAAGCGTTATGCCGCGTCCTGCATCACTATCCGGGTAAGCATTTTTCGGTCAACCTGCTGCCTCACACATTGATGCAACAAGATAGCGCGGCGCAAATTATCATGCTGTTTAAACGTTACAACCTGGCGCCGGGGACGATAACCATTGAGGTGACCGAAGAGCAGGTATTTTCTGATATTGAAATCAGTATGTATAACATCCAACAGTTACGAAATTTCGGCTGCAGTATCGCTATTGATGACTTTGGCACCGGCTACGCCAACTATGAGCGCCTGAAAAATTTACAGGCTGATATTGTAAAAATAGACGGTTGCTTTGTGCGTGATATCGCAACCGATCCGCTAGATGTCATTATGGTTAAATCCATTATTGAAATGGCGAAGGCTAAAAATATGAAGGTGGTTGCGGAGTATGTCGAAACCCAGGAGCAGAGAACCCGGCTTTTGCAATTAGGCGTCGATTATTTACAGGGATATCTGATTGGTAAACCGCAACCCTTGAGTGAATTGCGGGTATGAAAAAGCCGGGGCTTGCCCGGCTTCGCAATACAGGTTGCTAATTACAGCACCAGGGCGGCGATAGACGCAGAGAGCACGCTCACCAGCGTCGAACCATAGACCAGTTTCAGGCCGAAACGGGAAACCACGTTACCTTGTTCCTCGTTCAATCCTTTAATCGCCCCCGCGATAATGCCGATAGAGGAGAAGTTGGCGAAGGAGACCAGGAAGATAGAAAGGATGCCTTCCGCACGTGGAGAGAGCGTAGCGGCAATTTTCTGCAGATCCATCATCGCGACGAATTCGTTAGAAACCAGTTTGGTTGCCATAATACTCCCTACCTGCAGCGCTTCGCCCGCAGGTACGCCCATTACCCATGCGATCGGATAGAAGATGTAGCCAAGGATCCCCTGGAAGGAGATACTGTAGCCGAACCAGCCGGTCACGGTGGCGAACAGGGCGTTCAGCGCAGCAATCAGCGCGATGAAACCGATCAACATTGCAGCGACGATAATCGCCACTTTAAAACCCGCCAGGATGTACTCGCCCAGCATTTCGAAGAAACTTTGTCCTTCATGGAGATTGGACATCTGCAGGTTTTCTTCACTTTCGTCCACGCGATACGGGTTAATGAGCGACAGAACGATGAAAGTACTGAACATGTTGAGCACCAGCGCCGCCACAACGTATTTCGGCTGCAGCATGGTCATGTACGCGCCCACGATAGACATAGAGACGGTCGACATCGCTGTCGCTGCCATTGTGTACATGCGGTTGCGGGACATTTTCCCAAGAATATCTTTATAGGCGATGAAGTTTTCCGACTGGCCCAGAATCAGCGAGCTGACCGCATTGAAGGATTCCAGTTTACCCATGCCGTTGATTTTGGACAGTACGGTGCCAATTGCGCGAATGATAATCGGCAGGACACGAATATGTTGCAAAATACCGATCAGCGCGGAGATGAAAACGATGGGGCACAACACTTTCAGGAAGAAGAAAGCCAGGCCTTTATCGTTCATGCTGCCGAAGACGAAGTTTGTCCCTTCGTTGGCAAAACCGAGGAGTTTTTCAAACATCCCGGCGAAGCCTTGTACAAAACCCAGACCAATATCAGAGTTCAGGAAGAACCAGGCCAGTAACACTTCAATGACAAGCAGTTGAATGACGTAACGTACACGAATCTGATTACGGTTGTGGCTGACCAACAGGGCCAGAATGGCAACCACTACGATCGCGAGAATAAAATGCAGGACGCGGTCCATATTTGCTCCAAACATGAGGCAGGTTAAATTTCTGTGCACATTTTATGTAACAGTTTAAAAGAAAACGAGATGCAGAGCACATTATTGCAAGGATATGTGAAGAAGGGAAAGAATAGTGATCGATCATTGATTTTTGTTATGTTGCGTAAAGGTTTTAAAAGTTGCACCGATGTACTATTCTGATGACGGTGAGATAAAGCAACGTTTATCAACCTCAGTTTTCCGTTATTGGCCCGCTATTGCTCCCCCCTATCACAGTAATCATTATCACCTTTACAAATGAACTTGATAATCATTCGCACTTTGATAGCATGAAACATAGCAAAGGCTATATTTTCAGAGGCAGAAAATGACAAGCAGTCGCGTTGAGAATAGCAGTGGTCGCGCAGCGCGCAAGATTAAGCTCGCCCTGATGGGGCCTGCGTTCATTGCTGCCATTGGCTATATCGATCCGGGTAATTTCGCCACCAATATCCAGGCCGGGGCCAGCTTTGGTTATCAACTTCTGTGGGTTGTGGTCTGGGCAAATCTGATGGCGATGCTGATTCAGGTCATGTCGGCAAAGCTGGGTATTGCCACCGGTAAAAATCTGGCGGAGCAAATTCGTGATCACTATCCGCGTCCGGTGGTGTGGTTTTACTGGGTGCAGGCGGAAATCATCGCCATGGCCACCGACCTTGCTGAGTTTGTCGGTGCGGCCATTGGATTTAAGATGGTGTTCGGCGTGTCATTACTTCAGGGTGCCGT
Source organism: Klebsiella indica (assembly GCF_005860775.1). Lineage (GTDB taxonomy): Bacteria > Pseudomonadota > Gammaproteobacteria > Enterobacterales > Enterobacteriaceae > Klebsiella > Klebsiella indica. The sequence goes on along the minus strand of NZ_VCHQ01000017.1, from coordinate 166,031 downwards.
ATTGACAGGGATTGCGACCTTCCTGATTCTGATGTTACAGCGTCGTGGTCAAAAACCGCTGGAAAAAGCGATCGGTGGACTGCTGCTGTTTGTCGCCGCGGCATATGTGGTCGAACTCATCTTCTCTCAACCGGCGATGGCGCCGCTGGCGAAGGGGATGCTTATTCCGTCGCTGCCGACCCAGGAAGCGGTTTTTCTTGCCGCCGGGGTGTTGGGGGCGACGATCATGCCGCATGTTATCTACCTGCATTCTTCGCTAACTCAGGATTTGCGCGGCGGGACGCGTAAAGAACGCTACAACGCCACGCGCTGGGATGTGGCGGTTGCCATGACTATCGCTGGTTTTGTTAACCTGGCGATGATGGCGACCGCTGCCGCGGCCTTTCATTTCAGCGGCCACAGCGGTATTGCCGACCTCGATCAGGCTTACCTGACTCTGGAACCTTTGTTGAGTCAGGCGGCGGCGACCATCTTTGGCCTTAGTCTGATGGCCGCCGGTTTGTCGTCCACTGTGGTGGGGACGCTGGCGGGGCAGGTGGTCATGCAAGGTTTTATCCGCTTCCATATACCACTCTGGTTTCGCCGGACGGTGACGATGCTGCCGTCATTTATTGTCATCCTGATGGGACTGGATCCGACACGCATTCTGGTTATGAGCCAGGTATTACTGAGTTTCGGTATCGCTCTGGCGCTGGTGCCGCTGCTTATCTTCACCAGCAATTCGCAGCTGATGGGCGACTTAGTTAATGCCCGTTGGCTGAAACTGCTGGGATGGACGATCGTCGCGATCGTGGTGGTGCTCAACGGTTGGCTGATTGTCGGCACGATATCTGGTTAGTCTTGACATCCTCCCCGCCCTAAAGGGCGAGGATTCCTACAGCGTTCAGACCGTAGCCTGACTCGCCTCGGTGGGTTCCTGCTTCAACGGGCGGTCTGACTGCACCCTCCCTCCACAGGCAAGCACGGCATGTCCAGCCGCTAAGATGTTACGTGCCCCATTGATATCGGCATTTTCGATATATCCGCATTCAAGGCACTCAAATTTACTTTGTAACTGGCGATTTTCTTTCGCTGTATGACCACAGCAGGCACACCGCTGACTGGTATATGCCGGAGGGACTGCCAACACCTGACCGCCGCGCCAAAGCTGCTTGTATTCAAGTTGACGGCGCATTTCGTACCAGCCCTGATCCAGTATCGAACGGTTCAAACCTGATTTGGCTTTGACGTTTCGCCCGTGCTGTTCTGACGTACCTTTTGCCGATTTCGACATGTTACTGACCTTCAAGTCCTCAATGACGATCATTGCGTGATTTTTGCTGATTTCAGTGGTGACTTTGTGAAGGTAGTTCCGCCGGATATTGGCAATGTGCGAATGAAGACGCTGGATTTTTCGCTTCTGTTTCTGCCAGTTTGCGCTGAACTTTTCTTTGCGGCTTAATTGTCGCTGGAGCATTGCCAGCTTACGCTGGCTTGCTTTAAAGCTGTTGACGGGCTGATATACCGTGCCATCTGAAAGTGTGGCGAGTTTTGTGACTCCGGCATCCAGTCCGACCATTGACTCTGCGTTGTGAACCGGATCAGCCACTTCGTATTCTGTCTGGATACTGACGTACCATTTGCCGCATGACTGGCTGACCGTGACGTTTTTCACTTCACCAATGACTTCACGGCTGTTGCGATAGCGTATCCACCCTAACTTTGGCAACGATATTCGATTGTTGGGCTGATCGAGCTTCACGCCCTGCGGGTAGCGGAATGCGTCATTTTGACCCCGTTTTTTGAAGCGGGGGAAAGCAGCCCGTTTCTGAAAGAAATTTTTGTAGGCTCGCTCAAGGTCTTTCAGTGATTGCTGTAACGGCTGTGATGGGGCTTTTTTCAGCCATTGTGTCTCTGTGTCAGATTTCCACTCAATGAGCCATGAAGCCATCTTTGTATAGAGAATGTATTTGTTCCCTGCTTCGCGATTCTCATTCTGAAGTGCTAACGCCCGATTGAAAACAAAACGACAAGCCCCAGCGAAGCGCAACATATCACGCTCCTGCTGACCATTTGGTCTTAACTGGAATTTAAAAGCTTGTAGGCGTTTCATTTCACCTATTATACTTTGGTCTATGAAAAATGAAACCGATATTCGCCGTGGCAGACATTGTGTATTCCTGATGCATGTTCATTTGGTCTTTGTCACAAAATACAGGCGAAAAATATTTGATCAGGATGCGATTGAAAAACTGCGTAGCTACTTTGCCAGCGTCTGTGCTGATTTTGATGTTGAGTTGGTTGAGATGGACGGAGAATGCGATCACGTGCATTTACTGATCAACTACCCGCCAAAGATCGCAGTATCAAATCTGGTTAACAGCCTCAAAGGAGTTTCGAGTCGATTGCTTCGACGGGATCGTCCTGACATTGCGCAGCGTTATTACTACAAAGGGGTTCTTTGGACACCAAGTTATTTCGCAGGGAGTTGTGGTGGTGCACCAATATCCATTATTCGCCAGTACATTGAGCAACAGGAAACACCTGGCTAGTTTAAAAACCACGCCTTATATCCCCGCCCTGAAGGATGTAATGCCGATCAGTTAAGGATCGGTTGACCGATCCAGTGGCTGTGTAAAAATCCGGAAATGCTCACCCGTTTCCGGATTTTTTTATGCACATTGGACAGGCCCTTGATCTGGTATCCCGTTACGATTCCCTGCGTAACCCACTGACTTCTCTGGGAGATTATCTCGACCCGGAACTCATCTCTCGCTGTCTTGAAGAGTCCGGCACGGTCACCCTGCGCAAACGCCGTCTGCCGCTGGAAATGATGGTCTGGTGCATCGTCGGCATGGCGCTTGAACGTAAGGAACCCCTTCACCAGATCGTGAACCGGCTGGATATCATGCTGCCGGGCAGTCGCCCCTTTGTCGCACCCAGCGCAGTGATCCAGGCCCGTCAGCGGCTGGGCAGCGAGGCCGTCCGCCGTGTGTTCACGCAAACAGCGCAGCTCTGGCATAACACCACACCGCATCCGCACTGGTGTGGCCTGACCCTGCTGGCCATCGATGGTGTGTTCTGGCGAACACCGGATACGCCTGAAAACGATGCCGCCTTCCCCCGCCAGACTCATGGCGGGAACCCGGCACTCTACCCGCAGGTCAAAATGGTCTGTCAGATGGAGCTGACCAGCCATCTGCTGACGGCAGCAGCCTTCGGTACGATGAAAAACAGCGAAAATGAGCTTGCTGAGCAGCTTATAGAGCAGACCGGCGATAACACCCTGACGTTAATGGATAAAGGTTATTACTCACTGGGACTGTTAAATGCCTGGAGCCAGGCGGGAGAACACCGCCACTGGATGATCCCGCTCAGAAAAGGTGCGCAGTATGAAGAGATCAGAAAACTGGGCAAGGGTGACCACCTGGTCACGCTGAAAACCAGTCCACAGGCCCGAAAAAAGTGGCCGGGTCTGGGGAATGAGATGACCGCGCGACTGCTGACCGTGACGCGCAAAGGAAAAGTCTACCATCTTCTGACGTCGATGACGGACGCCATGCGTTATCCCGGAGGAGAAATGGCAGACCTGTACAGCCATCGCTGGGAAATAGAGCTGGGATACAGGGAGATAAAACAGACGATGCAGCTGAGCAGGCTGACGCTGAGAAGTAAAAAGCCGGCGCTTGTGGAGCAGGAACTGTGGGGTGTCTTACTGGCTTATAATCTGGTGAGATATCAGATGATTAAGATGGCGGGACATCTGAAAGGATACTGGCCGAATCAGCTGAGCTTCTCAGAATCATGTGGAATGGTGATGAGAATGCTGATGACGTTGCAGGGCGCTTCACCGGGCCGTATCCCGGAGCTGATGCGTGATCTGGAGAGTATGGGGCAGTTGGTAAAATTACCGACAAGAAGGGAAAGGGCCTTCCCGAGAGTGGTAAAGGAAAGGCCATGGAGATACCCCACAGCCTCTAAAAAGGGCCAGTCAGTTGCTTAACTGACAGGCATTACGCCCTGAAGGATGGGGTTTTACGGCGCTACAGATAAAATATAGAGTGGGGAACCATCTGGTTCCCCTCTGAGTGCTGACACACCTCAGACGTAAGAAAAATGGCAGAGGATGCCTTTGCGATTAAGGATGCCAGCGATCCCCTGGCCCATCTTCCCAGCCGCCGCGTCGGTTATGGCGATCGTTCCAGCCTTCACGATATCCACGCTCGTAAGCCGCGCGTTTATCCCAGCCACGATGCCAGCCATTGTCGTGGCGATACCAGCGGTTATTGCGCCATTCATAGTGTCTGCGCCAGTAATCTCGGTCACGCCAGCCGTGGCCGTCCCAGTAATGGCCATAATTGTCGCGATCGCCGATTTGCAATTTTATTGATGGCAACAGGGTGATTTCCCCGGCATTTACAGCCCATGGGGCCGAAGCCAGTAGCACCGTAGCCAGAATCAGTGACCTGAACATACTCTTCTCCTTCACGATCGGGGCCATTATTGGCCTTTGCCCGGATATTACGGAGCGGTAAAGCTCCGTCGCATCGGGGGACTCTTAAATCGTTAGTGGGAGCACGTTTTGTTAAGTTAACGTATAGATGGCGACAACGTTCGCCCGCTTTTTGCCCGTTTCGTTCTGGAGATCCGCAGCCCTGGTATCGCGCTGAAATCTGCTATCGTAAACAGCGAAATCATCGTGTTTAGTTATTGCGCCGTCTGGCGAGCATCAGCGGTTTTCCGGCCAGTAGCAGCCAGGCCGGAAGCATAACGATACACAGCAACGGGAGTAGGGTGGCATCCGGCACCACGACGGCGGCCATAAACAAGCTCAACCAGCCATCACGCGTCACCACCAGCATCAGTCCGAGAATCGCGCAGGAGACGGTGATTGCGGCCGGGACCGCATTCACATGCGTATGCAGCATCAGGCCGAGTGCGACGCCGACGAACACCGCCGGGAATATTCGACCGCCCCGAAAGCCGCTGGCGGCAGCCACCACCAGCGCCGCCAGCTTGACCAGAGCAATAAGCAGTAAATCGTTGGCGGTTAATGTCTGGTTAAAAACCAACTGGTGCATTTCATCCAGCCCTGTAAACAGTGTGACAGGTCCGCCAATGACGCCAAGTACCCCCAATAAAAAGCCGCCGATACCCAGGGCCAGTATCGGATTTTTCAGGGTTTGCATTAGCGCGTGTAAACGCGGCAAGCACCAGACGCCGACCATACCGACGGCAATCGCAATAAGCGTAACGACGGCGCCGCTAAAAATGTCTACGAGGTGCAGCCGAGAGTAAGCGGGAATGGGCAGTGAAAAGCGGGGGTGAAAAAATAACATTGTGGTTAAAGAACCCGCTGATGCGGCGAGCAGCGGGGCAAATAACCTGTCCCATAATGGCACATCGTTGTCGCTATTCAGCGTTTGCGCAAAGATGAGCGCTGCGGCCACCGGGACGCCAAACAGCGCGCCGATCGTGCCGGATGCCGCGAGGATCGTCCAGTCCAGCGTGCTGACGCGCGGGAATAAGCGGCTACCCGTCGCGACCACCAGCGCGATATTGAGCACCATAATCGGATGTTCGGGTCCGAGGCTAACGCCACCGGCAAGGCCTAATACCAGCGCAGCGAGTACGCCCGGCAGCGCGCTGGTGCTGACGGGGGCGCCAATTAATGACTCTGTTGCCGGGTCTGGCCCCGCGTGACCGGGGCTAAAACGGACCAACAGGCCGACGGCGATGCCGGTAGCGGTGAGGAGGGCTATCGTCCAGAATGGGCTACTGGCAGGGATACCTAAGCTTCCGGGCAGGCTGAACCACAGAATATTCTGTAATACCGACGCCATTTTCATCACCGCAATCAATACCAGACCGCAAGCGATACCAATAATGATTGCAGGTATCGATAGCAATAGCATCGTTCGGGCACGTGGATGCAACATGAAACGTATCCTTTTGAGTTGGCTTTGACGCTGCGAGGGCATCGACACCAATAAGGCTGAAACGATAAAGTAAAGACAGAGCCTGGTGATTGTGCAGAGAGCACCCTGCACAATATTTCACAAATTACAGTTCAACTGTGACTCATGTCGCTAAACCAGGGGCACTTATGCGTTGGTCATTGTTGTTAAGACGTCATAAATTTACAGTGTGCCAAAATAATTATTTTGACTTTAGCGGAGCCGTAACGGAATGACAAAATTTGCTTTAGTAGGCGATGTTGGCGGAACCAATGCCCGTCTGGCATTGTGTGATATCGCGAGCGGGGAGATCTCCGGCGCCAGGACTTATTCCGGGCTCGATTATCCAGATCTTGAAGCCGTTATTCGGGTCTATCTGGCAGAGCATGATGTCAAGGTGGAGGACGGCTGCATCGCTATCGCCTGCCCGATCACCGGGGATTGGGTGGCGATGACTAACCACAGCTGGGCCTTTTCCATCGCGGAGATGAAAAAGCGCCTGGGGTTCTCGCATCTGGAAATCATTAACGATTTCACCGCGGTGTCGATGGCGATTCCGATGCTGAAAGCGGAACATCTGATTCAGTTTGGCGGTACGGCGCCGGTAGAAGGTAAACCTATTGCTGTCTATGGTGCGGGCACCGGGCTGGGCGTAGCCCATCTGGTGCATGTGGATAAGCGCTGGGTGAGCCTGCCGGGTGAGGGCGGCCATGTTGATTTCGCGCCGAATAGCGAAGAAGAGGACATTATTCTGCAGCAGTTGCGTAAAGAGCTGGGGCACGTTTCTGCTGAACGTGTGCTATCCGGCCCGGGGCTGGTGAATCTCTATCATGCGATTGTTAAATCCGATGGGCGTCTGCCGGAAAATCTGCAGCCTAAGGATGTGACCGAGCGCGCACTGGCTGATAGCTGTATTGATTGTCGTCGCGCACTGTCATTGTTTTGCGTCATTATGGGCCGCTTCGGCGGTAATCTGGCGCTGAATCTTGGCACGTTTGGCGGCGTGTATATCGCTGGCGGTATCGTGCCACGCTTCCTCGACTTCTTTAAAGCATCCGGTTTCCGTGGCGGGTTTGAGGATAAGGGCCGTTTTAAAGATTTCGTGCAGGATATCCCGGTGTATTTGATTGTGCACGATAACCCCGGGCTGCTGGGCTCCGGCGCCCACTTGCGTCAGACGTTGGGCCTGGTGCTCTGACGCCGGCTTTGATGCGGGGTTATTTCGCTACAAATGCATGAGCTGGCGAAACTCTTTCACTTTGCTGCGGCTGACCGGAACCTGAAACTCGAGATCCCGAAGCCGCAGAATATAGGTGTTATTAAACCAGGGTTCAATTTCACGAATTTTATCCAGGTTGACGCAATACGAGCGATGGCAGCGGAAGAAGTGCGCAGGCGGGAGTTTGCTGCAAAACTCTGTAATATTCATCGGCATGACGAACGATTCCCGCCGGGTATAGACGAAGGTCATCTTTTCATGCGCTTCCGCGTAGTAAATATCGTGGATGCTGGTGACGATAATTCGTTCATCTTTAATTAAATTGATGGTGTCGTTTTCCCGCGTCGGGTTGGCGACCATCCCGCTACCGACGCTGGTCTGCTGTTGCTGCTGCCAGGCGTTAGTCAGCTTTTTCAGCATATTGATGATGCGCGACTCTTCGTAAGGCTTAAGGATGTAATCGAATGCCTCCAGTTCAAAGGCCTCCACCGCATGCTCTTTCCATGCGGTGATAAAGACGATAAAGGGTTTATGCGCGAACTGGCTGATATTTTGCGCCAGCAGAACGCCATCCAGGGAGGGGATATTGATGTCGAGAAAAATAGCATCGACCTTGTTGTGCTGTAAAAACTTTAGCACATCCAGCCCATCATCAAAGGTGCCGACAATTTCCATTTGACTATGGGTGTTAATCAACCAGGTCAACTCTTGTTGCGCGAGAATCTCATCTTCAACAATAATGACTTTCATTTTATCTCCGCTCATGACTACCGGGATTCCGTCGCCGCCAAAGGCGCATGTTGGTTTGGCACATAGAAAGCAATCTCGGTACCTGGCGTCAGACGTCGGATATGCAGGCCTTCGCCGTACAGTAGTTTGACCCGGTGATGAACATTCAGTAAACCAATTTTGTTACCTGGCATTTCATCGGCCCCCACTCTTGCCACTACTGCCGGATCAATACCATTTCCTGTATCACGAACGCTAATTCGCACCCGATTTCCGCACTCATTAATACCGATGGTGACCACGCCTTTACCTTTGCAGGGTTGGATCCCATGGACAATCGCATTCTCCACCAGTGGCTGGATAAGCAGGCTGGGGATCATACAGTTGACGTCATCATCAATATCATAAATCACCGTCAGCTTATCGCCGAAACGAGCCTGCTCGATGGCGATGTAGTCCTTGATCTGATACAGCTCTCTCTTGATATCTATCTGCTCATCATCTTTTAACTCAATGTTATAGCGTAAATAGCGCGACAAATTAAAAATCAACTGACGCGCGGTGTCGGGATTCAGACGAATCGACGACGAAATCGCGTTCAGGGCGTTAAATAAAAAGTGGGGATTGATTTTGCTTTGCAGCGCGCGCAATTCAGCTTTGTTAGCCATTTCACGAAGTTGTTCGGCACGGGAAACTTCCAGTTGAGTAGAGATAATTTGCGACAGGCCAACCGCCATTTCCTGCAGCGAAGAGGTAATGCGGTGCGCGTGGCAGTAATAGATTTTTAGCGTACCGGTGACGACGCCTTTCTCCCATAGAGGGATGACCAGCATGGAGTGTATTTCCGGCGTTCTGTGGGCTTCATCATTGTTTTTAATAATGATTTTTCCATAGCGAATCGCCTGTTGCGTCGTCGGGCTAATAAAGTCATCGTTATCGCGGTAGTTAATTTCCCCTACGCCAACATAGGCCATAACATGCTGGGTATTGGTCATTGCCACGGCATCGGCATTGATATCACGGCGGATGATGTCGCATACCTGACGCAAGGATTCGCTATTCACGTGGCGAAACAGCGGCAGCGTTTTGTTGGCGATATCAAGCGCCAGTTTTGCCTGACGCGCCGCGCTGGCCTCTTTTTCACCCTCAACGCTCTGTACCAGCAGAATGATAAAGCCGATACAAACGCTGCCGAGGATCATCGGGATACCAATTTTCGACACAATGTCGATCCCCAGCGAGAGCGAAGGCGCCCACAGCACCACCAGGATCATGGTCAACGTCTCGCACAGCATCCCGGCGAGGATCCCGGCTTTCCAGTGTTGCGCTTTAGGGACTTTACGACTGATAAACCCGGAGAGCAGGCCCGCGACAATACTGGTAATAAAGCAGGGTACGGCGGTGACGCCATCGATATCAATGAGATAGCGATGCACGCCGGCAATCATACCCACAATTGCCCCGACCCAGGGGCCGAAAAGGATCCCGCTGGACATCACGGCAATCACTCGCACATTGACCAGCGATCCTTCCACCGGTACGCCAGACCATGTACTGAACAGGGCGAACAGGGAGAAGATAGCGGTTACTGCCAACAGCTCTTTCGGCGTATGCGCGGATTTATGCAGCAATTCACGAAAAAGGCGCAGTCGAATAAGAAAAAAGAGGCAAATCAGCATGAGTGCTGCGCGGTCATAAACCGCCAGCAGCATGTTAAATATTTCGTGCATGGATACGCCGCGTTAATCGCAAGAAAGGGCTATGATAGAAAACCTCGCGGCAGAAGGCCAGCCGCAGGTATGAATAGGGAAATACCCTATAAATAAAAGGGGATTGACGGCAACAAACTGAGATTCAACAGCGTTTGCTGATGACAGGGCGTTTAAGTAAAGCAAAAGATATCAATGTGTTAATTTTTTTCATTGCACACAGGTATCCTGAGATACGTTCTGCCGTATTTAGCCGATTTAATTCCTGTTTTGCCACCGGCAATTATTTTTTATCTCTCCTCTCGACAGCATGAATTTTTTCGGGTTATTTTCTAAACATGCCGCAAGCGCGGCAGCGTCGCTCGGACGGTCCGGGCGCTAACGTTAATCCGAGGAATCTATGGCTGAATTCAGTCCTGAACGCCGTTTCACGCGTATCGATCGTCTCCCCCCGTATGTTTTTAATATCACTGCTGAACTGAAAATGGCTGCGCGTCGCCGTGGCGAAGACATTATCGATTTCAGCATGGGTAACCCTGATGGCGCGACGCCGCCGCATATCGTTGAGAAACTTTGTACTGTTGCCCAGCGGCCCGACACCCACGGTTACTCCACTTCCCGTGGTATCCCGCGCCTGCGCCGTGCGATTTCACGCTGGTATCAGGAGCGTTATAACGTTGATATCGATCCGGAATCGGAAGCGATTGTGACTATTGGTTCGAAAGAGGGGCTGGCGCATCTGATGCTGGCTACCCTGGATCATGGCGATACCGTCCTGGTGCCCAATCCGAGCTATCCGATTCATATTTACGGTGCGGTCATTGCCGGAGCCCAGGTGCGTTCGGTACCGCTGGTTGAGGGCGTGGATTTCTTCAACGAGCTTGAGCGGGCCATTCGTGAAAGTTACCCGAAACCGAAAATGATGATCCTCGGTTTTCCGTCCAACCCCACGTCCCAGTGCGTTGAGCTGGCGTTTTTCGAGAAGGTTGTCGCCCTGGCGAAGCGTTATGACGTGCTGGTGGTGCACGATCTGGCCTATGCCGACATTGTTTACGATGGCTGGAAAGCGCCGTCGATTATGCAGGTCCCTGGCGCGCGCGATGTTGCCGTCGAATTCTTTACGCTTTCGAAAAGCTACAATATGGCAGGCTGGCGCATTGGCTTTATGGTCGGCAACAAAACCCTGGTTAACGCGCTGGCGCGTATAAAAAGCTATCACGATTACGGCACTTTCACGCCTCTGCAGGTGGCGGCAATTGCTGCGCTGGAAGGCGATCAGCAGTGCGTTCGCGATATTGCGGAGCAGTATAAACGCCGCCGCGATGTACTGGTTAAAGGACTACATGAAGCGGGCTGGATGGTGGAGTGTCCGAAGGCTTCGATGTACGTCTGGGCTAAGATCCCGGAGCCATATGCGGCGATGGGGTCACTGGAGTTTGCGAAAAAGCTGCTGCAGGACGCCAAAGTCTGCGTTTCACCGGGTATTGGCTTTGGCGATTATGGCGATACCCATGTGCGCTTTGCTTTAATTGAAAACCGCGATCGTATCCGCCAGGCCGTACGCGGCATTAAATCAATGTTCCGCGCCGATGGGCTTCTTCCCGCGTCGAAATTGACGACTGAAAGCCATGAATAGAAAAACGGGAGCCTGCTGGCTCCCGTTTTTTTACACCGTTATGCTTAGATCATCAGGGCGAACGTACCGGCCCAAACGATGACCATAAAAGAAATGCCCATTAAAAAGTATTTCACGACTCATCACTCCGCGCGCTCAACGAGACGCCTTAAATGAATTTAATTTTCATTACTTACCCAACCAACGCTAACAGCAATGCAACATTTTACTGTCGGCGGTCGTTGCAAATTTTGTGTTCTGACTGGTCCAGATGGCGCTAATGTACGCCTAAAAAATGAGGGAGACAAGGGCCATTTTTTTATTAATTTTTAGTTACTTATAAGTGTCGTGATTCGGCGACACATTAATTTCATTTGGTATTAAATTCACTTTTGGCGACGCTGTTCGACACGAATTCCATGTCATATATAGTCATTTGATTTTGGACTTTTTTCTGCCAAAAAGAGAGTAGTGAAAAACGGACCCTGCGACAGGGAAGGTGCCTGAAGCGAGTTGGTAAATTTGGATATGGCCGCTCTTGCGGACAGCACGCCTGTATTCGGCGGATGTACCTGATGTTTACCGGCATCACTCCGCGTGAGTGATGAGCGGCAATGTCGTTTGCCGGGGAATTTCGCCGTAACTAAGCACAAACATTGTCACTTTGCTCCGCTGTCGCTACCATACCTGGGTGAAACAAGGAATTGCGCCAATGATCGATAAATATTCAACCGTACCCGTCTATTTGCAGCTTGAACAATATCTTATCGGCCAGATTACTTCCGGTTCGCTGAAACCCGGCGACGCAATTCCCTCAGAAAGTGAACTTTGCCAGCAGTTTGCGATATCCCGAATGACCGCGCGAAAAGCAGTGGATTACCTGGTACGTCAGGGCAAAGTGGAGCGTCGTCGGGGTCAGGGAACCTTTGTCGTGCAGACGGGTAAAAATGTGCGCATTTCTCTGCCACTCGACAGGCATCTCTCTTCCAGCGAAGCAACGTTGGGTCTGGATGAACCGGTAGTAAACCGCCTGATTTACCTCGATCGCCAGCCCGCCTCGCGGGATATTGCGGATAAACTGCGTCTTGCTCCTGACAGCGACGTGTGGTTTATGCAACGTCTGCGCCTGCTGGGAGAGATTCCATTTGTCTTCGAGCAATCGTGGATGATTACCGAACCCTTCGACGATTTAAGCGCGGAAGATCTGAATAGCTCTAAATATGCCTATATCAGCCGGAAGGGGTTTACCGTTGCGCGCTCGGAAAAAGAGATCCATGCGGAACTCCCTTCTCAGCAGGTGCGCGACATGCTGGGGATTAAACGCGATGAACCGGTTCTCCATTCCACCTCGCTGGCGTTCCTTCATGACGACATTCCGTTCGAGATCTCTGAAATTTACTATAACCAGCAACACTACCGTTTTACCCTGACCGCCGTACGTCCGTAATCGGATAAAAAGGTTTAACTTTGTGATCCTTGCCGCGTTTTGACTTTGGTGGGCTAGACAACTATACATTGTATCTCGCTATACTCAGTCTCATGTTCAGCCAGTGCCCTAAAGGAAAATAACAATGAGTCGACCGGGTGAGTTTCTACAGGATCTGGGAAAGGCATTAATGATGCCGATTTCCGTGATTGCTGCCGCTGGGATATTTCTCGGCCTGGCAGCGGCATTACAAAATCCGAGCATCGTGGGGGAAGGTATTATTCATGCTGACGTGATGCAGCAGATTATCGGTTTCATCCGTAAAGTTGCCGGGGCATTATTTGGTAATCTGCCGTTACTTTTTGCGATTGCTGCCGCTATTGGCCTGGCGCGGGATGAAAAACCGACGGCCGCATTTGCTGCCGTCATTGGATTTATTACTTTTCACATCGGTGTGAATTACAGCCTGTTGGCGCAAGGTCTTACCCCACAAACAACGTCTGTCGCTGCCTTCATGGAAAAGGGATATAGCCAGACGCAGGCGGTAATGTATTCTGCTGAATTCGCCAATACGTTAGGTATTTTTTCTTATCAGATGAGTGTGCTGGGGGGCGTTATTGCCGGCCTGGTCACCGTTATTCTGCACAATCGCTTTTATACGATTAAACTCCCGGCGGCCATCGCCTATTTTGGTGGCCGCCGTTTTGTTCCTATTATTACTATTATCGTGCTGCCAGTTATTGGTGTGTTAATGTCGTTGGTCTGGCCGATCATTGCTAACGCAATTATCCATCTGGGACAGTTTATTGGTGAATCTGGCCCTTTTGGCACATTTGTTTATGCCTTTACCGAGCGTATTCTGATCCCAACAGGTTTGCACCATATCCTCAACGAGACGGTTCGTTTCACTCCGATAGGTGGCGTGGTGCATGTCAATAATGAAAGCGTGATTGGCGCACTCTCTATCTTCAATTATGCACTGGCCCATCCTGGTGCGCTATCCGATGATATTGTGCGTGAGGCGACTCGCTTTCTGGCGCAAGGGAAAATTCCGGTGATGATGTTTGGTCTCCCTGGGGCGGCACTGGCGATTTATCGCTGTGCGCGACCAGAGCACAAACAACGGGTTAAAGCGTTAATGATGGCGGGGGCGCTGGCCTCTTTCACTACCGGGATCACCGAACCCCTGGAATTCAGCTTTATTTTTGTCTCGCCGCTGCTGTTCTTATTTCATGCCGTGATGACGGGGCTCTCTTTTGCCTGCGCTCAGCTTTTTCAGGTGATGATTGGCAATATACAGGGCGGTTTTATTGATTTTATGGTTTTTGGCGTGTTGGGCGGCGCGAAAACACTCTGGTGGTTTGATTTGTTACTGGGATGTATTTGGGCTCCGGTCTATTACTTCGTCTTCAAATGGATCATTGTGCGCACCAATACCAGAACGCCGGGGCGCGAAGAGGATGAGGCGGTCAACCATTATCGCGTGGAGTCTACGCAGGATAATCTGGTTACGGCAAAAATTATCGCCGGTCTGGGAGGGCGAGAAAATATCCAGAATGTCGACTGCTGCTTCACGCGTTTGCGCGTAAAAATTAAAGATATGCAGAAAATTGACGAAGACATTTTAAAACAAAGCGGCGCCAATGGTTTTATTCGTGCAACCGACACTGATATTCAGGTTATTTACGGTCCGCAGGTGGAAGGGATCGCCAGTGCGGTGAAGCAAAATTTACTTGTTCAACAGACGCAATAAGAGAACGAATGATATGAAAACTGCATTTAATATTGTATTGGTTGGCGGAGGGTCTACATGGACGCCGGGTTTATTAAAGGCGTTATGTAAACTGAAAATGCGTCTGCCGTTAAAGAAACTGGTGATGTTCGATGTGAATGAAGAACGCCAGAAGGTGATTGGCGAATATGCCAGGGTGTTGTTTCGTGAAGAGTACCCGGAGCTGGAGTTTATGTATACCGGGGATGAAAATGTGGCGTTCAGCGATATGGATTTTATCTTTTGCCAGATGCGCACTGGCGGGTATGCCATGCGTGAGAAAGACGAAAAAATTCCGCTGAGCCTGGGTGTGATTGGCCAGGAGACCTGTGGTGCGGGTGGGTTTGCTTATGGTATGCGCTCTATTCGCGACATGATTGCGCTGGTGGAAAAGGTTCGCTCCCGTTCACCGAATGCCTGGATCCTGAACTACACCAACCCGGCGGCAATTGTAGCTGATGCGCTCAACAAACGTTTCCCGGATGATGACCGTATTCTGAATATTTGCGACCAGCCCGTTAACCTGCTTCGTTCATACGGTCGCCTGTTAGGGCGTGATCCGGGGACTTTTGACCCGGTCTATTTCGGTCTTAATCATTTCGGCTGGTTTACCCACCTGTACGACGAAAATGGCTACGATCTGGTTCCTGAGTTGAAGGCCTATATCGCGAAGAATGGTTTTATACCGGCTGATGCTGAGCAACGTGACCAGTCGTGGCTGGATACTTACGCGCTGGTGGCGGATATGCTGCGCGATTTCCCGGATTATCTGCCCAACACCTATCTGCAATACTATCTCTATCCGGAGTATAAATTCTCCAGACTCGATCCGAACTTCACCCGTGCCAATGAAGTGATCAATGGTCGGGAAAAAAGAGTCTTTGAAGAGTGTCGCACGGCGGTCGCGGAAGGGACAACACGAAATGTGCATGTTGTGCATAATGACGCGCATGGCGACATGATCGTTGAGCTGGCGGAAGCTATCGCGTTTAACCTGAAAAAGAAATTCATCGTTATGGTGCCGAACAACGGCCTGGTCGAGAACCTGGATGACGATGTCATGGTTGAGCTAACGGCTGAAGTCGGCTGCAACGGTCCTCGTCCGTATGGCGTGGGGAAAATCCCGACGTTCTACAAAGGGATGATCGAACAGCAATTTGCTTATGAACGCCTGACGGTGGAAGCCTGGTTTGAAGGATCCTATGCCAAAGCTCTCCAGGCGCTGACGTTAAACCGGACGATTATTGATGCTAAAAAAGCGCGTAAAGTACTCGATGCATTAATTGAGGCTAACAGAGAGTATTGGCCGGAATTAAAATAAGCGAACTGGGCCTGCGGACTTCTGTGCTTATTGCTAAGAGCCTATCCCATTAGGGCTATTTTGCTTGTCATTTTGAACCTGGGCAGTGCTCAAGCTGCCTGCGCCAATAACGCCTGGTGGGATAGGCTCTAAAGAGGAGGAAACACGTTTTCCCCATCCTGATGAGTATCAGCCGAAATCAATCAGCTGGATTTCCTTGTAACTGAGTTTTGTCAGTTATCTGGGGCGTTCAGCTTCAGGATAACGGAAAAATGAGTGAAGGCACATGGCCCGGAGAATAAAATGTAACGTTTCGTGCATCATCAATTAAAGAAAAACATTGAAACTACAGCTTATAGTATATTTCATACTGATGAACTATGGCAGTCAGCGCCAGGGAAGACGCTACTTCGGGAATCAGGTTTTTAATCCATTTTACGTCTGAGAAAACGTGTTTCTGTCGGTAAATCATTAACGTCATTATTGGGGCGTTTATCTGGTGTGGTTAATTCTTTTTTGAGATGCTCAATGAATGTCATTGTTAATGGATTAATATATCTTGTTCTCTTTCTGATTGCATATAAATAATGAGAAAGTCCTGCGTGATACTCTGGCAGTATATGAACCAGTGCGCCTTTTTTAATATATAAAGAAGCCAGGTAATCTGGAATGCATGAAACACCATTATGATTTAGCAATATACTTAATAACGTCAGGCTGGAATTAGAGGTTATAACTGAATCAACGGGAACCATGATCTCTCCGTTGCCACCTGAAAATACCCAGTTATCATGGTAGGACATAACCAGATTGGTGATGCAGCGATGTTGGGTCAAATCATTAGGCGTTTTTATTGCGGGTTTTCCGGAGAGATATTGAGGGGAGCAACAATATATCCAGTTAATTTCTCCGATATAAGTGTGGCATTCCGTTTCAGTGAGTTTCCGGGTTATCCTCAATACCATATCAAAATTGGTTTCTGATAAATTGATTATGTTGTCATTCAAATCAATATGGAATTTCACACGGGGATATTTCATCTGATAAGCTGTAATCAGATCCGGAAGAACTTTTGAACCATAGGCTACCGAGCAGGATAGCTTCAGATGTCCCTCCGGCTCAGAATAACTACGAACTTTTGAAAACATATCTTCGCATTCTTCCAGCAGAGTAATCGCGCGATTAAAAACGGCCTCACCGTGCTCGGTAATAAAGATATTTCTGGTTGTTCTTTGTATTAACTGGGTACCCAGTTGTTCTTCGAGTTTTGACAGACTTTTGCTGACCGCTGAACGAGATAGCCCCAGTTCTCTGGCGGCTTTGGTGAAACTCCTTGTTTCGGCGATCCTCACAAAGACGCTTAACTGACTTAATGTACCTGAGTTTAACACATTGTGATCCTCCTCTTTCCTGTGATTGAGTGTATCAAAAATCATTAATTACGCAATGTTGTTAAATGATTGAGAAATCACAAAACAGAAAGTTATTTTATCCTGGCGATATTATTCTCTTTAATTCACTAATGAGTTGTATGTTATTCAACAATAATATAATTATTCCATTCCGATCACAAAATCCTGTTTTGTTATTAGCACTAAATAATTCGCTGTGGTTATGTAGAAATGTAGATGTTTCTTGTTTAACTAACATAATGGTAACATCATGAATAATAACGCTGATATTTCAGAAGGAATGATTTCACAGAAAATACCTTTTACAACGTATGATGTCGGATGGATTATTCTTTGTATTGGTATGGCCATTGGTGGTGGGATTATTTTTCTGCCTGTACAGATTGGTTTAAAAGGAATTTGGGTCTTTTCCTTATCGGTTCTGATTGCCTATCCTGCACTCTATATGATGCAGTCGCTTTACCTTAAAACTTTATCACAAAGCCCGGAATGTAAGGATTACTCTGGTGTTATTACCTATTATTTAGGTAAGAATTGGGGGTTTTTCCTCGGTGTGACGTATTTTATTATGTTGCTTAAAGGGATGTTAACCTATTCACTTGCAGCAACATTTGACAGTGCATCGTATCTCCAGACATTTGGCGTGACCTCGGAGATGCTGTCGGATAAGTGGTGGTATGGGCTGGTGGTCCTGGCCTTACTGGTAAGCATTGCGGCGCAAGGTGAGAAATTACTTTTCAAAGTTTCAGGCCCGATGGTGGTGGTAAAACTGGCGGTGGTTGTGCTGTTAGGTATGGTAATGATTCCGCACTGGGATATGCGCAACATTAGCAATTTGCCGCCTGTTGGAGAACTCCTGACAGGTACTGTTCTGACGCTGCCTTTTACATTGTTCTCTATCCTTTTTGTTCAGATTCTTAGTCCGATGAATGTCGCGTTCAGGAAAGTAGAAGCAGATCCTAAAATTGCCACTCTGCGAGCGTTAAGAGCGAGTCGGATAGCTTATGGAATACTCGTTTGCTCTGTGCTTTTCTTCGCGTTTTCGTTTACCTTTTCCCTGAGCCATGAGCAGGCGGTTGAGGCAGCTCAAAATAATATTTCCGCAATGGCCATTGTTGCAAAAGTTATTCCTGGGGAAATGGTGAGAGTGATGTCTATCCTGCTGAATATTTTCGCTATCGTGACGGCCTTTTTTGGCATTTTCCTCGGTTTTCAGGAGGCGATGAAAGGAATAGTGGTCAATGTACTGTCCCGGTTTATCGATGAAAAGGCAATTAATGAAACTGCTGTGAGTATCGGCGTTTCAGTCTTTATTGTTCTTCTGCTATGGGCATGGGTACTCACACACTTTCCTGTTCTGCTGTTACAACAGATAGGGGCGCCGGTTTATGGAATTGTTTCGTGTATTATTCCATGCTATCTGGTGTTTAAAGTCCCACAGCTTAAAAAATATTATTCCTGGCGGGTCCTGTTTATCTCAGGAACGGGACTGTTGCTCTGCCTGTCACCTTTTTTCAAATTATTTGAGTAGAAGGCTATCTGATGAAACACAATGCAGAACTGAAAAAATTCAAGATGAGTACACAACTAGCAATGTTGGGACGAAACCCTGATGAACAGAACGGATTTGTCAATGCGCCTGTATATCGCGGGTCGACAGTGGTCTACAAAAGCTGTGATGATATCCGACATAAAAGAGCCCGCTTTTCTTACGGCACATCCGGTACGCCCACGATTGAAAATTTAGAAATGGCCTGGTCCTCGCTTTGTGATTCAGCCGGGACGGTTCTTTCTCCATCCGGTCTTGGCGCACTGGCGCTGGCGCTATTCTCTGTCACCAGTGCGGGCGATCATATTCTGGTGACGGATTCCGTGTACCGACCAACCCGCAATTTCTGTAACACGCTGCTGTCGAAATATGGCGTTTCCGTAACGTACTACGATCCCCTGATCGGAACGGATATCGAAGCGCTCATCCAGGAAAATACCCGCGTAATCCTGCTTGAATGTCCGGGGTCGCAAAGTTTTGAGGTGCAGGACATCGGGGCGATTGTCGCGGTGGCTAAACGACACAATATCAGCACGATAATTGATAATACCTGGGCCACGCCTCTGTTTTTCAACGCGCATGCGCATGGCATTGATTTGTCCGTCGAGGCCGGCACGAAATATCTCAGCGGTCATTCCGATTTGCTGATGGGGTTAGTGTCTGCGAATGATTCTCACTGGCCGGCATTACGTAAAACGTATGATGCGATGGCGATGCTGCCAGGTGCTGAAGACTGTTTTCTGGCGTTACGTGGGTTGCGAACTATGCATCTGAGGGTAAAAGAGGCGGAAGCTCGTGGTCTGGAAATGGCTGACTGGTTAAAGCGTCAACCAGAAGTCAGCAGGGTGCTGCATCCGGCGTTTGAAGACTGCCCAGGCCATGAAAACTGGAAAAAGTATTTTACCGGTTCAACAGGCCTTTTCTCCATTGTACTTAATGCCCGCTTCAACCAGGATAATGTTGATGACATGCTTGATAACATGCGCATTTTTTGTATGGGGTTTTCCTGGGGCGGATTTGAAAGTCTCATCATTCCTTTTAATTGTGCGGAATACCGAACGGCAACGGCATGGAAACCGGAGGGGATGACGCTACGACTGCAGATTGGTCTGGAAGATATGGACGACCTGAAATATGACTTAAAAGAAGGTCTGAAGCGTTTGTCTAACCGGTAATTTATTCCCCTCACTGTCTCTGCGCGAGAGCGTCTCGCCGATACAGTGGGGGGAATTGTCGCAAGCATTCTCCTCCGCAGGCAATCAGAGCGCGTTTCTGGCGCCTGGCCCCCATTTTTTCTCTTCCTCCCTGATGATTACCTAACGACCTTCAGCGCCTGGGCATTGAGCGGTACAGGTCATCTGTCGCAGCCGAATCTGCCAATAGCCCGTTCATCTCCACTCCCCGCAGGCCTGATGGTATGCGCGTAGCGCTTATTCTCCGGTATATCCCTCTTCTTAAGGAGGTTATTGCGTCGCGTATCGCTTTTGCGCCCTCCCGGGGGCATCGGGCATGGCGGTGAAGAAAAGTTGATGCAGTGCACCGGGCTGGCCGGGTTACGCTCAGCATGTCGGTCGAACGGAAGGATAATTATGGGAAGAATGACAAGTTTGATAAGTTTGTCGTATTAGACAAGTTTGACAAGTTATTGCACGGTGAAGTGCGCGCAATCGACATCCCTGTTATCCGGCCTGGCGTTTTTGAGGGTCGGAAATACTGTTAGTCCGGAGTGTAAGATGAACCTTTCACCAGCAAGAGAAAAAATGCCTTCTGGCGATCCTGCCGCCCCTGCGGTAGCGATTGCCATGAAAGGCGTAAAAAAGCAGTTTTTAGATCATGACGATAACGCAGTAGACGTTATCAAAGATATTTCCCTCAATATTTATCACCAGGAATTTATCAGCATTGTCGGGCCCAGTGGCTGCGGCAAAACCACGATGTTTAACATTATCGCGGGGCTGTTGCCTCCGACGGCGGGCGACATTCAAGTGTTCGATCCGTACTATGCCATGCCCGGTAAAGGGCGTGTGGGCTACATGCTGCAAAAGGATCTGCTGTTTCCGTGGCGTACTATTCTGGATAACGTTTGTCTCGGTCTGGAAATTAACGAGATGCCGAAGAAGGAGCGGCATGAACGGGCAATGACATACCTGGATAAATACGGGCTGGGTGATTTTGCCCACGCTTATCCCGCCACGCTTTCAGGGGGAATGCGGCAACGCGCAGCACTGATCCGTACCCTGGTCATTGATCCTGACATCATTCTGCTTGATGAGCCGTTCTCTGCGCTGGACTACCAAACCCGGCTGGTACTGGAAGAGGAAATCCTGACGATCCTCAACGAATACAGAAAAACCGTGGTGTTGATCACCCATGATATTGGTGAAGCGATTGCCATGTCCGATCGTATTGCGGTGATGTCTCAGCGACCAACCTGGAACAAAAAAACCTACGATATTGGCCTTGCCAGGCGGCACGGCTCTGCCATGGGCGCCCGTAAAGATCCTCAATTCCAGACCTTCTTCGATGCCATCTGGGCTGATATGGATATCCAACTGGGGGAACATGCATGAGTAAATCCGCCGTTGTTGTTGGTAAAACTGCCTCGGATCGCGCACGCCAGGGACGTCAGCGCACAAAGCGCTGGCTGTCACTATTGCGGGATAATGGTTGCCGGGTATTGCTCCTCGTCGTCATTGTCGCTCTGTGGCAGCTAGGGGTGAATACCGGTGTGGTAAATGCCTTTCTGATGGGATCGCCAGCGGGGATTTGGCAGGAATTTGTACGTCTGGTGGCGAATGGTGAACTGTTACAAAATACCTATGTCACGGTATATGCCACCGTAACGGGATTTGTGCTGGGCAGCTTGCTCGGTTCATTTTCGGGGCTTTTGTTGTGGCATACACCAGTGCTGGCACGTATTCTCGATCCTTTTTTCATTGCACTCAACAGCCTGCCGAAGATCGCTTTGGCGCCGATCATCATCATTTGGTTTGGTTCCGGGCTGTTTTCCAAAATTGCGCTGGCCTTTATCGCGACCTATGTCGTGGCATTACTCTCCGCATGGCAAGGCACACACCAAATTGATGATAGCCAGGTAAACCTGATGCGTTCCCTGGGGGCTAACCGTAACCAGATTTTTCGTAAGGTGGTGGTGCCTTCGACCCTGCCGTGGATTATCGCGGCTTTTCGACTAAACATCGGTTTTGCCCTGATTGCCGATATCGGCGGTGAGTTCATCTCCTCCGATTATGGCCTGGGGAAAATGATTTTCGTTGCCGGCAACCTTTTCAATCTCAACGTTGTGTGGGTTGGCGTCTTTGCGTTGCTGATTGTTGCCATTGTGCTCTATCTGGTCGTGGTTCAACTACAACGCTGGTTACTGCCCTGGGAACGTCAGCAAACGCATCGCTAGGGGTACCGTTCCGTAGTTCCTTAACGCCTTAAGAAGGAAAGTAAAATGAATAAAATCGTTGCATGGGTGTGCGCGGCGCTATTTACCGCTTGTTCTGTCAATGCATCAGCGGCTGATGCGAAGCCCGATCGCGTACTGGTGACCGAAGCATTCCACTCTTTACTGTATCTGCCGGTTTATGTTGCCAGACACCAGGGATTTTTCGAAAAAAACCAGATAGACGTCACGTCGATTCGCTCCGCGGGGTCAGGACCAACGGCGCTGGCGGCGGTACTGTCTGGTGAAGCGCAATTTTCCGTACATGGCCCGGAGCATGTCGGATTCGCTCAACAAAAAGGGGGCAAGGCCAAAGCCGTCAGCGCGGTGGCTAACAGTGCGCCAGTATGGATTGTGGCTAAACCAGATTTTAAATTCTCTTCACCGGCGGATTTAAAAGGCAAACGGGTGGTCGTTGGCCTGGCGCCAGGGACGTCGAATACGCTGCTGTTACGCTTGCTAGGTCAGAACGGATTGAATCCGAAGACGGATGTGGAAATTAACGAAGTACAAAATGGTTCGGAACTGGGACCGTTGTTAGCGGGCCGCGCGGATGCTGCCGTGGTGTATGAACCTCAGGCGGATCAGGGGGTAGGGCAAGGGTTGAAAGTGATTTACGATTTTACGCGTGACTACCCGGAGTATGCGTTCTCCACCATTAATACCTCGGAGAAAATGATTGCCGATAATCCGCAACTGGTTGCGCGCTTTGTTAAAGCTATCAATGAATCGTTGGCGTTTATCCATCAGCATCCCGATGTTGCCAAACAGGTGGCACGCGAGGAATTTGCCGGACTGAACGGCAGCGTGGTGGATGCGGCGGTACAGCGGATGATCGACAGCAACGTCTATCCCGCCAACGCGGTCATTTCTCCTGAAGCATTTACAACCGCGATTAATATTCAGAAGTTTGTCGGCAATATCACACAGGATATGCCTTATACGCAAATCGTTGACGGTCAGTTTGCTGCCAGACCATAACAGGGACATGAGTGGATGAAGAAAGTGTTGGATACCTCGCCCTTTGCCACGATTGCCGCTACCCGGCGGCAGCTGGCGGCGCGCAAGATTTCTCCGAGCGAGCTGTTAAGCCATTTTCTGGCGCGTATCGAGCAGCGTGACGGCGAGATCAACGCGTGGCGTTACCTTGATACAGCGGGGGCGCGTCAGCGCGCCCTTGACCTGGACCAGCAGATGGACGCCATTGCCTGCAAGCCTGCGCTGTTTGGTATTCCTTATGGCGCGAAGGACATTTTTCATACCCGCGGTTTGCCGACCGAAGGGGGATCAAAGGTACTGAAAGGTCATATCTCCAGGGAAAACGCAAGCGTGATCGACAGGCTTGAGAGTCAGGGCGCTTTGTTGCTGGGGAAACTGACGACCACCGAATTTGCTAATCTGGGCACACCGCCGAAGACGGGCAATGCCTGGAACCCGGCGCATACGCCCGGTGGATCAAGTAGCGGATCGGCTGCCGCCGTCGGCGCGCGAATGGCGCTGATGGCATTGGGTACACAAACTGCCGGATCGCTGTCTCGTCCGGCGGCATTCAATGGTGTGACGGTACTGAAAGCGACCTATGGGCGTATCAGCAAGGCGGGAGTGATCCCCGCCAGTTGGTCGCTGGATCACGTTGGCGCTTTTACTCATACGGTTGAGGATACGGTACTGGTGTTTAATGCGCTTTCCGGCCCGGATGGTCGTGATGACACTACGCATTCCTTGCCCTATACGCCGCTGCAGCTGCGTGAAAATCACGATTACAGCGTGGGGATCGTGGAGCATCCCTATTATGCTGATGTGGATGATGAAATTGGCGCCGCTTGTCTGCAGGCAATGGATGATCTCGCCGGGCGAGGTGTTAAGCTCAAACGTATTGCGCTTCCGCAAAGCTTCGATGCAGCTTGCCGCGCCCACCATATTGTGATGCAGGCGGAGTGCGCAGCGTATCATCAGGACACCTTCTTACAGAAGCCGATGTTGTTTGGTGCGTATTTGCAGGAATTCCTGCAACAGGGGCTCGCGATCTCCGCGCAGGAATACTTGCAGGCGCAGCAGGTGAGAAGGCGTTATCGCCATGAGCTGGCGGCGTTGTTCGATGACGTGGATATCTTGATGACGCCAGCAACGCCGACATTGGCCCCCTATGGCCTGGCGGCCACCGGGTCTCCTGCTTACAATATGCCGTTTACCAACGCGGGCGTACCGACGTTGGCGCTGCCGGTGGGCATTTCCTCAACGGGAATGCCAATGGGCATACAGTGGGTTTCTCGTCACGGTAATGAGCAGGCGCTGGTGGATTTAGGCATGCTGTATCAACAGATCACAGACTGGCATGCCTGTCTGCCGCCACTCTGTCAGGTATAATGGTTGATAACTGCGTGGCGCCTCCGTCAGAAAAGCGTCACGCGATGAGACCACAGGACGCACCGGTCTGGTATACAGCTACTTTTCCGGTCAATGGGATAGATATGTCATGTACGATAAATTATTGACGGTTTCTGATGCGGCGAAAATGCTGGGGATCTCTGCCAGCACGTTGCGTCGACTGGAAGAAAACGGGGAGGTCAAAACCTATGGGCTGAAGGTCGTTTATACCCCAGGCGGTCAGCGTCGTTACCTTGCGGACGAGATTCAGCGGGTTTTCACGCAGACGGGTTTTGCCCACAAGATAGGCTTTGGTAGCAAGGCGGCGATTTTGGTGCGGGATGTTACCTACGCCTACATGGATTCCGGTTCGACGCTGGCGATTGATACCCCGTTTGATAAACAAGGCTTGCATCGGTTGTTGACGCTTGCGGCGCAGCGTGGGCTACCAACGATATTTACTCGCACAATTTATCGTCCTGAACATGCATTTTCCTGGCTGTGGGGGAAAAAATACCCGTTTATTACCAGGCTGACAGAAGATGCCTACCTCAACCAGATCGATGAGGCGCTGGCGGATGCGCCCTTTTCGCGCAACCATACAACGTGTTATGTCTCTGACTTTTATGGTAATAATCTGGAGGCGTGGCTAAAACAGCAGGGCATCGATACCATAATTCTGGGGGGCGTTACCGCCAGCGGCAGTATTCGCGCTACCGCCATTGAGGCGTTTCAGATGGGGTTCCATGTGATGGTGCCCCGCGAAGTGATTGGCGATCGCAGCCAGTCATTGCTTGATTTCACCTTGCTGGATCTTAATGCCCGCTATGCTGATGTATTAAGTCTTGAAGAGGTGTCCGGGTGGCTGACGACTTTACCATTCGCGCCGGGTGAATCAACAATGCGTCATTGCCAGCCCGATGAGTTGAGTGAATGATGCATGTCATTAATTCTCTGATTGTGTTGTGATTTCTCCTCGACATTCAGTATCAGTGGCCATATTTATCCGGGGTGCTGTCTATGATTGCTCATCAGACCGGTTATGTCGCGCAAGTGTGAGTCGTCTCGTTTTTCCCTGTCGGCGTACCGGTTGCGGTGACCGTCACCTTAATGAAGGCAGGCGCTGTGGCTGAATAAAAGTCTTCTGTTTCACCTTTCATGTTGGCATAAGCATTGAACGGTTACCAGGCGCGTGACGCGCCTGTACGAGTGGAATTGGCACACAAAGGGCAAATATCAAGCTTCATTATTCAGGCGCTGCATCGCTAACGCCCGCCAGGGGGCGGCAAGAAACGGCATTGCCGACAGCGCCAGTAACTCTTCATCGCTGCCCTGGTTATCAAACACCATACGCTGTACCCGACTGAGCGGCCAGCCGTCGGCGAGGCGATCGATAAGAATAAAGGTATCATCGCAACGGGCTTCCCCCGGCGTCACAACCCGATAGAACCAACCGTTGCGCGACTGTCGATGCATGATCGTCGGTGCATTCGGATCCTGCAGCCGCCCGGCCATAGTCTGGCAGGCGACTCTGCCCCAGGAGACCTGGATTTCTGCGCTACCGAGGCGAAAAACATCTCCCGGGCAGACATCATTTTCCGTCATTCCGCGAGTGGAAAAGTTCTCGCCGAAGATCCCGGTGTAGAGCGCCTGGCCACCCAGCGCCGGGTAACGTTCGCGCCAGAAATCGTAATGTTCCAGCGCGTAATGCATCAGCGCGCAGTCCGGATCTGAAAAATGTTCCTGGATACCGTTCTCTGCTTCCAGTCCGTGCTTGCTGAGGTGTACCCGACCGCGCAGCACTATTTTGCGCTGCGAACCATCAGCCTGGCGCTGATTGCCCAGAATAGCCTGTAGCCTGACCGAAAAATCTGTATTCATGATTGACTCCCGGGGGTTCCGCCGCGCGGAACCGCGTTTAAAATTTATATTCCACACCGGCCCAGACGTTGCGCCCCTCTTCAATAAATCCTTCGCTGTAGTAATAGCGGGTATCGAAGAGGTTGTTGACTGAAGCATTAACGCTAAAGCCGCGGCCAATAGCGTAATCCGCGCGCAGGTGAGTGATGGCGAAACCTGCTGCCCGCTGGGAACCATCGCTGTTGCTGTAGCTGGACGATCGCGCCTCTTCCGACAGCGTTACGCGTAGCGATTCCGTTGGCTTCAGCGTCAGCCAGGCGGTTAAGGTTTGATTTGGCAGATCGGTGACTTTTCCCGCCGCCTGACGTTTGGCGTCGGCATGAATCAGGCTGTAACTCAGTCCGACATCCAGCATCGCCAGCGGCGAGCCTTTAATACCCGCATCGATTCCGCGGTAGTCAACGCGGCCGCTGTTCTGGTTCTGCACCGTGTCATCGTCAATATTGATCGCCAGAATCGCATCGCTGACCCGGTTGTACCAGGTGCTGATTTCGTAGGACCAGCGATCGTTAAAATGGCCGTTCCAGGTGAGGTCTACGCCGCGAGCGCGTTCCGGTTTCAAGTGCGGGTTGACCAACGCGATCTGGTCTTTTGCCGGTTTCGAGGTGGTGTAGCGCTCCTTGAGCGTCGGGAAACGGGTACGATCGTACCAGGACAACGCGAGGGTATCCTGCCTGGCGAAATGGTAGCGGGCCATGGTTTCCCAGTTAAATGCGTTTTGCCTGTTGCTGTCATAATGGGTGACGCTGCCGTTATTTTCGTGCTTCTTACCCTCAAGACTATTACGCCAGTCGTAGCTGACGCCGACAACGATATCGAGGTCATCGGCGGCGGCCCATTGATATTCGCCAGCAACCGACCAGGTACGATCCTGATAGCGATCGTAAGGGCCATTTAGTGCGCTCTTTTCGCGATGCACGTCATCTTTCCAGTTTACCGCCAGCGAGAGCTGGTCACTATCGAGAAGGTCGGCAGACAGCTGTAAGCCCGCGCCGGTACTGTAGTCGTCGTAGCGGCTGTAGTTGCCCTTTTTATTTTTAAGATCCGCAAGGCTGTTGTACATCAGTAGCGTATTTTTGAAGGTATCGTGGTACAGGCGACTTTTCAGGGTAAAGGCGTCGGTAAGATGAGTCGTGCCCTGATAGTAGTAGCTTTCCTTATCATATTCCGGCCACTGCCAGTAGCGCGATTTCTGGCTGCTGGTTCCGGCATACGGTGGGTTCTGCTTTTCACCGTCCTGTTTAATATAAGTGAACGCGTATTCATCACTCGCACGCGGCGTGAAGCCAAGCTTGATGATGCCGCGCTTGTCATCGCTGGCGGAATTGACCATTTTGCCATTTTCACCGGCGATGGCATTGCGGACGCCATGCGGCAGGCCGAGGAAATCCTGCTTGAGACGACTGCCGCTAAGCTGGATATAGCCAAGGTCGTTGCTGGCTGCGAGCGAAGCGTGAGTATCGAAGGCATTGTCTTTGCTGCGGCTCCAGCCCTGGCGATAGCCGACGCTGGCCTCGAAAGGTTTAGCGGGGCGTGGGGTGGTAATATTTATTGCGCCGCCCATTTGATTCGGCCCTTGCAACAAAGAAGAGTAACCCTTAGAGACCTCGACCGATGCGATGTCGGAAGTGAGGAAACGCCCGAGATCGAGATTGCCGTCGTAAGGGACATAAATTGGTACACCGTCAAAAAATACCGGTACCTGACGACCGTCAAAACCGCGAACTTTCACCTGCAGTTCGTTACGGCTACCCGCTTTTTGTAATACCACGCCGGGTACGACTGAGAGCGCATGCGCGACATCGTTCTTATCCAGCGACTGTATGGTCTCTTGCCCGAGAATCGTGGTCGTAGCCGCCGGGGCCGGGCTCGACCACACGGTCATTGACTCCTCCGCGGCTGCTGAACATGCAGCCTGACTGATGCCTAAACCCAGAGCGGTATAAATAATATTGTTCCTGACGTTCATTTTTATCATTCCATTTTGGCTTATTTATTTTTATTGCGAACTTTCCACCTGCATACTGACCTGAATGTCGGCTGGCTGTGCGAACCACGGCGCCGAAGTGATGAACAGTTCGATTCCACAATCGAGATAATGGGGAAGCGTGCTTAAGGTGATGCCGCCGGTGAGCGCCAGCGTGCAGTGCGGCGCGAGGCGTGCCGCCTGTTGCGCGATGTCGCTGGCCTGTTGCGGCGTAAACTTATCCAGTTGCAACACATCCGGCGCGGCGTTCAGCGCGGCGATCGCCTCATCGACGTTATCAGCTTCGACGGCGATCTTTTTTTCCGGCGAACTTTGCCGCAACTGCTGGATAGCTGAATGCCAGTCGTTTCCGTTGCTGAGGAAGCGGCGATGGTTGGCGAAAAGCAGTAGCGTTTCCGCGCAGCCCGCGCGATGAATCAGCCCGCCAGCGGCGACGATCGCCTGCGTTCCTAATAGTCGCGTGCCGGGAATGGCTTTACGGGTGCAGGCAATATGACCATTGGGTAGACGCTGATGAAGCATGTCCAGCATTTGCGCCATATAAGCCGAAACGCCGCAGCTCCATTCGAGCACATTTTGTACCGCTTTCCATCCCTGATGCAGCGCGTCGGCGCTGCCATTGGCGCACAGTAAAATATCGCCTGCGGCCACCCGGGTGCCATCACGCTGCGTTTGCGAAACCGTTAAACCCAGACTGCGTAGCATCTGGGTTGCCGGGGCGATGCCGCTTATGCAGCCGCCCTGTCGATGGCGAAATACCATGACGCCTGGCCGTTCGCTAATGGCCAGCGCGCGGGTCGTCAAATCGCCGCCGCCGATATCTTCCATCAGCCAGCTATCGGTAAGAGCCTGGGGAAAATAGATCATGATGCGCTCCTGCATTGCCAGGAGATCAGCGCCCAGTCGCGGGTCGGCGGCGCGATCTGCTGTGGATCCTGCTGGCGATACCAGTGCTGAAGGCGATCGCGTTCGTCATCGTCAAGCGTGCCAAGGGTCCACTTCACGTTCTCTTCGAAACGTTCGAAAGTGCTATTGTCCTGTTGACAGTTAGGGCCGCGAATAAAATCGACGCGCGCATGGATACCCATCTGATACAGCACATTCAGCGCGTAGATATAGTTCGGCAGCTCAACCACATCGCGTCCCAGCGCGCGCTGGATAGCGGGCGACATAAACCAGGGACTGACCAGATGCGTCGTATAAACGCGAAGCTTGGCCTGGCGATTAAGTTTATCCATGGCGGCGTGCATATCGCTGACCAGCGTGGAGCGCGAAGCCACGGCGATATCACAACGTGGAAGGTCGTCCCATGACGCTTCCCACGCCCGGCGGTGCCACTGGGCGTTGTTGATGTTCTGAAGTGCGGCGCGGCGCTGAGCCACCTCCAGCATACCCTGACTGTAATCCACACCGTGCACTTGGGTCAGTTGATCGGCCAGCGCCAGTGCGACGGTGCCTGGGCCGCAACCCATATCAAACAGGCTATCGGCGCCGGTTAAATCGATTTTCTCCAGCAACTGCAGCAGGTAACTATCGGTGGGGCGGGCGCAGTCCGTGGCCATTTTTTCCGCGCGGGCGTCCCAGTGCGCGGGGGATTTTTCGGTTCGCCCGGCAAGCTTAAGCTGCTGGCGGTAGAGTTCGGCAAAATCAATATCGTCAATGAGCATAATTATCCTTGAAAATAAGAGTGACCCAGGTGGTGGTGGATCTGCGCGGGTGTCACGCCGTATAGCTCAGCGAGCGCGCTGGCGCGCAGTTGTTCTTGTGGTGCGCCGCTGCTGACGCGACCGTCTGCTTCAACCCGAATGACCTGATCGGCGACAACCCGCGCGTGCAGGGGGTGGTGCGTTGCCATCAGCAGCGTAACCCCGTGTTGCCTTAGCTGACGCAGGACGTCAAGGAGCCGGATTTGGTGACCAAAGTCGAGGCTTGACGCGGGCTCGTCCAGCAAAAGCAGCCGCGGTTGCTGGACCAGGGCGCGGGCGATTAACGTCAACTGACGCTCGCCGCCGCTAAGCGTTGACCAACTGCGTCCGGCGAGATGGGCAATCCCAAGTGATGAAAGCTGGGTCAGGGCGATCTCGCGATCGCGGGGAGTGGGTTGGGTGAAGGTATTCAGGTGCGGGCTGCGGCCCATCAGCACCATATCAATGACGTTGAAAGCAAATGCGCCCTCGTGGGCCTGCGGAACCCAGGCCATCGTGCATGCGCGTTCGCGCGGCGACATCTGCCTGATGGCGATACCGTCAAGTGTTATTTCACCGCCGCAAAGCGCAAGCAGGCCGAGAATACTGCGCATCAGCGTCGTTTTACCGCCGCCGTTCGCCCCCAGGAGACAGCAAATTGTCCCGGCGGACAGGGTGAATGAGACATCGCTCAATACCGTGCGCCGGGCATAGCCAAGGCTGGCGTGATCAACTACGAGTAGCGTCATAGCGGGCTCCGGTGTAGCAGCAGCGCCAGGAAGAACGGCGCGCCGATAAATGAAGTGAGGATACCGAGCGGGATCTCAGTGGTACTCACGCTGCGGGCAAGGGTGTCGGTTAACAGGAGTAAAATCGTTCCCAGCGCCATCGCCACCGGCAGCAGGCGCTGATGATTACTTCCGGTGAGCAGCCTGCCAATATGTGGAACGATAAGGCCGACCCAGCCGATGATGCCCGCAATCGCGACCGCGCTGGCGGTGACGAGCGTGGCGCATAACACAATAATCAGCCGCAGGCGTGCGATATTCATCCCCAGCGCGCGGGCTTCATCATCGGAAAGGGTCAGCATATTGAGCCGCCAGCGTAGCAGCCATAAAGGCAGACAGCCAATAACCATCAGCGGGGCGGCGAAAGTCAGATCGCCGAGGGTGATATCCGACAGCCCACCAAGCAGCCAGAAGGTGATCGACGGGAGCTGGGTATAGGGATCGGCGATAATTTTAATAAGCGATATTCCGGCGCCACAGAGAGTGCCTAAAGCGATCCCCACCAGGACCAGCGTCAGCACCGGTTCGTGGCGGGTGGCGGTGCGGGCAATAAGGATCACGCCGCCGACAACCGCCAGGCCGCCAAAGAATGCGCAGAGCTGGATAAACCACGCCGGGCCGCCCCACCAGATAGCGAAGCAGGCGCCGAGCCCTGCGCCCGCGGCGACGCCGAGAATATCCGGTGAGACCAGCGGGTTACGAAATATTCCCTGATAGGCGGTTCCGGCGGCGGAAAGCGAGGCACCGATTATCAACGCGGCGGCAATTCTTGGTACGCGAATTTGCCAGAATACGATGCTGTCGCGTGCGTTGGCGTGAGAAGAAGAGAAAAGCAGTTCGCAAAGGCGCGCAGGCGTGAGATCCCAGGGGCCGGTTAAGAATGCGATGCCCAGAGTGACCAGCGCGGCGGCCACTAACGTGAAGCTCAGGCTAATGGGTTTCATCTTGGATTCATCAGCTCCGTGTAGCGTTGAGGAGAGAGCGCCGCATGCCAGAACAACTCGCTATAGCGGGTAAGATCGGTTTGCAGGGTGGCTTGTATTTTCGGATCCAGCCAGGCGTGCAGGCGACGCAGACCAGCCAGACGATTCACGCCAGGCGGCGCATCCAGCCAGCCGAAGGGTAGCCCGTCCAGTAGCAAGACATTGCCTTTTGCCACGGCATCAATGCCCCGCCAGATCGGATCCTGGGTAATATGCCGCCAGGTCGCCGCCTCCTGGGTCAGGATAATGTCCGGCTGCCACTGCAGCAGATTTTCCAGCGATACCTGACTTAGTCCGGTGCGTCCGGCGGCGCGGGCGACGTTAACCAATCCAAGCAGTTCCGCCGCCTCGGTATGCAGCGACCCTGCGAGGCCGGTTTCCAGCCCCTTTGCGCCGCGGGCGGCGTAGAAACGGGTTGCGGCGCGGGATGAATGTGAAAAGGCGAGGGCCTCATTAATAAAGCGTTGCGCCAGCGTCGCCTGCCGCTGAGTTCGCGCCTCCTGGCCGACGATCTCGCCGAGGGTTAACAGTTGCTGTGCCGATGTCGCCAGCGTGCCGCTGATGATGACCCAGGGAATGCCGCTGCGGGCGCCGATCCGTCGGGCTTGCGATATCCAGGTCTCATCGGCGTTGCCGCAGTCGACAATCAGATCGGGCGCAAGCGCGACCAGCGCCTCCAGCGACAGGGTGCTGGCGCGCCCGGCGAGACGGCCCAGTTTGCGCAGGCGGGCAATCTCTGGCGGTAACGGAGACTGAGGAAAGCGCGAAAAATCAAATGAGGAGAATCCCAGCAGCTTTTCCGGCGCGACGGCAAGCAGCAGCATATCCGCCGGCGCACCGGCGCTGACGATACGCTGGATAGCTGCAGGCGCGGGGAGGTTTCCCAGTCGAAAATCCTGGTTCGGGGCGGCCCAGCCTTTCATGTTTGGCAAATAGAGCGCCAGGCCCAGCGCCTGCAAGAAGGTACGGCGGGAAAATGGCATATGTTTCTGTCCGGAAACAAAGAGATTAAAAAATCGCTATATCTTTTCATATATAACGATAGCACTATTGCGTGAGATCAAAAATCACGGGGATTGGCTGGCGCTTATCCTATGAGGGAGACATGAGATGGGTAAACGATATGAAACTCGCTTGCTATCGCGACTTCATGAAAGAACACGGGGAAATTAGCGAGGAGCGCATGTGAACGCTGTTTATTGTCCTCGCAAGGGCGAGGTCCGGGGAGGGGGAGAGTGACTGTCAACGCGCATACAACTTGAAGTCTGGTCGGTGTATTCAGTTATGCGTCATTCAATCGTGTCTTAATCCAGTCAGCATAAGTAATGGTGTAATAAATAGCATGAGCAAACGGAAAATATGTGGGACGATACTGTTTATACCCGTCATACTTCAAGTTGCATGTGCGTTGGCTTTCCTCGTTCACCCCAGTCACGTACTGGAGTACGCTCCCGGGGATTCACTGCGTCGCCGCCTTCCTGCAACTCGAATAATTTAGGGTATATTACACTGGATAAGCCTTCTAATTATTGGCCCGTTTTTTCCTGCCGCACTGGGTGACGGTTAATGAGTTTCGGCATGCGGGTATATTATGGAAACCTTGCAGCGCCGGGAATTCTGCGAACGACTACAGAGAATAGTGAACGGTGGAAAAGTGTCCCCTGCAGGAATCGAACCTGCAACTAGCCCTTAGGAGGGGCTCGTTATATCCATTTAACTAAGGGGACGAAGCGGCCGGGATTATAGCGTCTTTTCCCTTGCAGGTTAAGCAGGTCTGCACTGACTGCTTAAACTGTCACCACTTTTTTGTTTTTGCCTGAGCTTTTTTCTCATGGCTCATATCGTTACGGATCTGCGCATGACTCAGTAAGGCGAAAATAAAGGTCCCGCCGCAGATATTTCCCGCAAGCGTTGGCAGAGCGAAAGGCCAGATAAATTCCTGCCAGGGTATCGCCCCAGTGAATACCAGGTAAAATATTTCGACGCTGCCGACCACAATATGCGCAGTGTCTGCAAGTGCGATAAGCCAGGTCATCAAAATAATGACGACAATTTTTGCTGACCCCGCAGCAGGGAACATCCACACCATAGTGGCAACCAGCCAGCCGGCAATAATCGCGCTGGCGAACATCTCGAAGGGGGAATTGTGCATCACCTTCAGGCTGATATCGCTGAAGGCTTCACGTGTAGGTTGATCGAAAACAGGCATGGCATTGAATGCCCACGCCGCAATCGCGGTGCCGATTAAGTTACCGATGAGCACAATGCCCCACAAACGTAACAAGAGGCCGATATTGCCGAACGTTGGATTCTGCATAACAGGCAGGACGGCGGTGACGGTGTTCTCGGTAAATAACTGCTGGCGAGCAAGGATAACGATGACAAAACCAAAGCAATAACCGAAATTTTCCAGCAAAAAACCGCCGGGAAGTTCGCCAGAGTGCACATGAAAGATGCCTTTGGCGAGAAGTGAGGCGCCCATTGAAAGTCCGGCGGCAATGGCTGACCATAATAGCGCCATCGCATCACGCTCAAGCTCTTTTTCGCCTTCCTGGCGAATGACTTCATGCGTGGCCATCGCTCGCGAAGGCAGATGCTCTTCATCAACCTCGATCTCCTCTCCTTTTTGTTTTTCAACGCTTTCAACTTCCCGTTCTTTACTGTCATGGCGAGTCCGCGATGTCATCATTATTCCTCTGTGACTTGTCTTTATTATAATCGTAGAGCGATTTCCGCAATTCGGCGCTGAATAACCGCCTAAATTCTTCGCAATGACAAGATTAGCAATACGGAGATTGCAAAATGTGTATAGAATCTGGGGGCAACAATGATGCCAAAGAAGGCTATGCTGAAAGCAGGCACATGCTTATGGGCGATATCTTGATGGCGGCTGCTGTCCCCGGATACCCCCAGCGATAGCTTAAATTAACAGGGAGACACCTATGAATTTTCGCCTGTCGGCGCTTGCGCTTGGCGCTACATTGCTGGTGGGATGCGCCAGTTCTGGTTCTGGCGATCTACCGCAGGGGCGTTCAGATCCCCTTGAAGGTTTTAACCGCACCATGTTCAACTTCAACTACAATGTTGTTGATCCCTATGTGCTTCGGCCCGTCGCCGTGGCGTGGCGTGACTATGTTCCGCAGCCGGCGCGTAACGGCCTGAGTAACTTTACCAGCAACCTTGAAGAACCGGCGATAATGGTGAACTTCTTCCTGAAGGGAGATCCCTATAACGGGATGGTGCACTTCACGCGTTTCTTCCTGAACACGCTTCTTGGAATGGGCGGCCTGGCTGATGTGGCTGGGATGGCAAACCCGAAACTGCGGCGCACTGAACCGAGCCGTTTCGGCAGTACACTGGGTCACTATGGCGTTGGTTACGGTCCATATATGCAATTGCCATTCTATGGCAGTTTTACTCTTCGTGATGAAGGGGGCGATATGGCCGATGATTTCTACCCGGTCCTTTCCTGGCTGACGTGGCCGATGTCTATTGGTAAATGGATGGTTGAGGGGATTGAAACGCGCGCGCAGTTGCTGGATTCCGACGGATTGCTTCGTCAGTCTTCCGATCCGTATATCATGATGCGTGAAGCTTACTTCCAGCGTCACGACTTTATTGCCAACGGCGGCAAACTGACGCCGAATGAAAACCCGAACGCGCAGGCGATTCAGGGCGATCTTAAAGACATTGATTCTCAGTAAGCAATCCCGTTGCCGAAAGTAAAAGGGTGCGCATCATGCGCACCCTTTTTGTCCCGTCAGATGATCAGAAGCGGTAGTTGAAGTTCATACCGTACAGCCAGGCTTTACCTTCAGATTTGAAGTGATACGGGCCTTCATCAAATTCGACATGCTGGCCGTGCATATAAGAAACGCCGACATCGACCGACGCATCTTTATTAAAGGCATAGGTCGTACCGGCGCTTAGCCACAGACGATCCTGGTCCGGAATGGAGATGGATCGGTTAGATGCCGGGACCGGGCTATCATCAAATGCGATACCGGTACGGAAAGTCCAGTTGTCGTTATAGTAATAGGTCGTCCCCAGAGCGATACGATAGGAGTCTTTAAAGCCTTCGTCTTTATAGAACAACGTTTCTCCACCGCTGGTTTTGGTTGCTTTTAGCTCCTGAAACTGGCTCCAGCTGGTATACGCCAGACTGTAGTGAATGGCCCACTTTGGCGCGACGCGGTTATAGCCGGAGAGTTCCCACATTTCAGGCAGGTTCAACGTCAGAGACCCGCCAATAGTGGAACCGCCGGTGCCGTAGGGCAAACCCAGCCCCAGGGCGGAATTGATGGCGTTAAGGGATGACGGCAGGCTGCTCTTATAATCCCCGTCAAAATCAATTTTGACTTCAGAACGATAAGTTAAGCCGTAGCGGTTATTTTTATCGACCTCATATAAAATGCCTGCATTCCAGCCAAAGCCCCATTCATCGCCCTTCAGATAAGCGATTTGAGTGTCGCGGCTGATACCGCCCGCCTGCTGGCCAATTGCTTGCGCCTGGGTCGGAGACAGTACGCCTGATTGCACCATCTCTGGCAACTGGGCGCCGATAATATCCGGTAAATCCCCGGCATAGCGCTCTAATTTTGCCCGGGCGTACACCGCGTTGAGGCCCAGACCAAAACTCCAGTGATTGTTAAGGCGATAAGCGCCGCTCAGATTGAGGTTAAGTGTTTCAAGGTCGGTAGTCCCGCCCATTGATCCTGCGGCGAAATCATTGTTGAACTCGGTGGATAAACCGTAGTTAGATGTGAGTGATGCCCCCCAGCCAAACTGTTCATTTATTGGCGCGACAAAGTGCAGATTGGGCACCCATGCGGTCGGCGCGATATTCTTCTGGCTGGCGTCATTACCGATCACTGAACTGCCGCTAACGTTGACATCGGGATCGACAAAAATCGCGCCAGCGGAAAAGGTCGGCCGGTCGAACATCATGATTAACGCCGGGTTACGACTGACGTTTCCCGCATCATCGGCTATTGCGCCTTCGCCTGAATAGGCGCGACCAAGGCCTGACGAAGAGAATTCATTTAACTGAAAGCCCGCTGACCAGGCCTGGGTGGAAACAATTGCTACAGCCACTGCAAGGGCAGATTGGGTAACGCGGGTTTTCTGGCTCATGCCCATAACCTCATAGAGTCATTTTTATTAAATCAATGTTACATGTGGTAACAGAGGCGCGAAGTGTAGAGTCTGCTTTACGACAGAGAAATCAGACCAGTTGGCTGAGTATAGGTCCGACCAGATGAGATGTTGCAAGTTTGTTTATAAGTTTTTTCAATTGTTATATTGGAAACGAGATCTGTCTGGCAAATTTGCCGGTAAAGCGCATACCAAAAGTAGGGTATTTTTGTTTTGGATCATTTTTAAGTGTGATTTCTGTCACTTATCCCATTTGTCGCTATTAACGACTGGAGGAGGGCATACACCGGGCGTAAAATAAACACAGTCATTGTCTGGCACCTTGAGTGCATATACAGAGGAAATCTACGATGAGTAAATGCAGTGCTGATGAAACCCCGGTTTGCTGCTGTATGGATGTTGGCACCATTATGGACAACACCGATTGCACCGCGTCCTGGAGCCGCGTGTTCGCTAACCGTGCCGAAGCAGAAGAAACTCTCGCGACATTGAGTGCCAGAGCGCGTAGCGTGGAATCCGAGCCGTGCAAAATCACCCCGACCTTCACTGAGGTGGATGGTGGTGTGAAACTGGATATCGACTTTGTATTCTGCTGCGAAGCCGAAACCCTGATTTTCCAGCTCGGCCTGCGTTAATCTGCCCCCGCACGCCCCTCGTCACCGGGGCGTTATTTTTCCTGCTCAATGTGTTTTAGCTCCCACTTTTTCCCCTCCCCGATTGGCTTAATGTAAAATATTGGTTAAAACTGTTATCAGGTCAGACCACTTTGTCTTATTGGTTAACAGGGGCATGTTATGAGTCAGGTATTACCGCTGGTCACCCGTCAGGGCGATCGTATTGCTATTATCAGCGGCTTACGTACCCCGTTTGCCCGACAGGCAACGGCATTCCACGGTATTCCTGCCGTTGATTTAGGCAAGCTGGTGGTTGGCGAAATGCTCGCTCGCAGCAATATTCCCGCGGAAATAATAGAACAACTGGTCTTTGGCCAGGTGGTACAGATGCCGGAAGCGCCGAATATCGCCCGGGAAATTGTGCTGGGAACCGGCATGAGCGTACATACTGATGCCTACAGCGTCAGTCGTGCCTGTGCGACCAGTTTCCAGGCCGTGGCCAACGTTGCGGAAAGCCTGATGGCGGGAACTATCCGCGCCGGTATCGCTGGCGGGGCCGACTCCTCTTCCGTGTTGCCGATTGGCGTCAGTAAAAAACTTGCCCGAACTCTGGTTGATGCGAACAAAGCCCGTACCCTGAGCCAGCGTCTGAAGCTCTTTTCCCGTCTGCGCTTTCGCGATCTTCTGCCCGTGCCGCCAGCGGTTGCTGAGTATTCAACCGGGCTGCGCATGGGGGATACCGCCGAGCAGATGGCGAAAACCTGGGGGATTACGCGTGAACAGCAGGATCAGCTGGCGCTTCGTTCGCACCAGTTGGCAGCCAGAGCGTGGGAAGAGGGCAAACTATCAGCAGAAGTTATGACTGCGTATACCCCCCCGTTCCGGGAACCGCTGGAACAGGACAATAATATTCGTAAAAATTCAACACTGTCAGATTACCAAAAGTTACGACCGGCCTTTGACCGCAAACACGGAACGGTGACCGCCGCTAACAGTACGCCATTAACCGACGGGGCGGCGGCGGTGCTTCTGATGACCGAGTCCCGGGCTAAAGAGCTGGGCCTTATTCCGTTGGGCTATTTGCGCAGTTACG
The DNA here is from genome assembly GCF_005860775.1 of Klebsiella indica. Taxonomy (GTDB): domain Bacteria; phylum Pseudomonadota; class Gammaproteobacteria; order Enterobacterales; family Enterobacteriaceae; genus Klebsiella; species Klebsiella indica. Next base: position 127,326 of record NZ_VCHQ01000017.1, on the reverse strand, counting down.
CTTTCACCGCCATCGATGTCCGCCAGGATATGCTGCTGGGGCCTGCGTGGGCGACGCCGCTGGCGCTGGAAAGAGCGGGACTCACGCTGGCTGATTTAACGCTGATTGATATGCACGAAGCCTTCGCCGCGCAAACGCTGGCCAATTTACACTGTATGGCCAGCGAACGCTTTGCCCGCGAAGTGCTTGGCCGTTCACAGGCGACGGGAGACGTGGATGAGCGCAAATTTAACGTCCTTGGCGGGTCGATTGCTTACGGTCATCCGTTTGCCGCCACCGGCGCGCGGATGATAACCCAAACCCTGCATGAACTGCGGCGTCGCGGAGGCGGGTTTGGTCTGGTCACTGCCTGCGCGGCGGGCGGACTCGGTTCAGCCATGATTCTGGAGGCCGAATAATGGATACCGTATCGGCATTTGCGCTTGAGATTCGCCCGGACAATATCGCCGTTATTACGATTGATGCTCCCGGCGAAAAAATGAATACCCTGAAAGCCGAGTTTATCAGTGAGGTTCGGCGAATTATCCGTCAGATTCATGATAATAAAGACCTGCGCGGCGCCGTGTTTATTTCGGCAAAACCGGATAATTTTATCGCCGGGGCGGATATTAACATGATTGCCCGCTGCGCGAGCGCGCAGGAAGCGGAATCGCTGGCCCGTGAGGGGCAGCAAATTATGGCGGAGATCCACAGGCTGTCGATTCCGGTTATCGCCGCCATTCATGGGGCCTGTCTGGGAGGCGGTCTTGAGCTGGCGCTGGCCTGCCACGGGCGAGTGTGTAGCGACGATGATAAAACCCGGCTTGGATTGCCTGAAGTTCAGCTAGGGCTGCTGCCGGGATCTGGCGGCACTCAGCGTTTACCGCGATTAATCGGCCTCAGCGGTGCGCTCGATATGATTCTGACCGGAAAGCAGCTTCGTCCGCGGCAGGCACTTAAGGCCGGGCTGGTTGATGATGTCGTGCCGCAGACTATTTTGTTGCAAACCGCCGTGGATCTGGCGCTGAAAGGGGGGTCGAAAAGTCGTCATCTTCCGCTGCGCGAGCGCATACTTGCTGGCCCCCTGGCGCGTAGCCTGTTGTTTCGGTTAGTAGAAAAAAAAACCTATCAGAAGACGCAGGGTAACTATCCGGCGACCGAACGCATTTTGCAGGTGATGGCGATCGGGCTGGCACAGGGCAGTAATCGCGGATATAGCGAAGAGGCGCGCGCCTTTGGCGAGCTGGCGATGACGCCACAATCGCAGGCGCTGCGGTCGGTTTTTTTCGCCAGTACCGATTTGAAAAAAGATCGCGGCGCGGATGCTGAACCTGGTGAACTGCGTAGCGTTGGCGTTCTTGGCGGCGGATTAATGGGCGGTGGCATCGCCTGGGTTACCGCGTGCAGGGGAGGGCTGCCAGTACGTATTAAGGACATTAATCATGGCGGGATTAATCACGCACTGAGGTACAGCTGGGACCTGCTCGACAAGCAGGTTCGCCGCCGCTATCTGCGGGCCAGCGAGCGCGATCGTCAGTTGGCGCTCATTTCCGGCTCTCTGGATTACCAGGGATTTGCTCACCGCGATGTGGTGATCGAAGCGGTATTTGAAGACCTTTCCCTTAAGCAAAAAATGGTGCGTGAAGTTGAGCAGCACTGTCATGCGGAGACCATCTTTGCATCGAATACGTCATCATTACCGATCGGCGAGATTGCGGCTCTGGCGAGCAGGCCGCAGCGGGTTATCGGGCTACACTTCTTCAGCCCGGTAGAAAAAATGCCGCTGGTGGAGGTGATTCCCCATGCCGGTACCGATCAACAAACGATTGCAACGGTGGTGAAACTGGCGAAGCTGCAAGGGAAAACGCCTATCGTTGTTGCCGACAAAGCAGGTTTTTATGTTAACCGCATTCTGGCTCCTTATATTAATGAAGCGATGCATTTATTAACGGAAGGTGAACCGATTGAGCATATCGATAACGCTCTGGTGAAGTTCGGTTTTCCGGTTGGCCCTGTTCAGTTGCTCGATGAAGTGGGAATCGATACTGGCACCAAAATTATCCCCGTGCTGGAAGCGGCCTGGGGGGAACGTTTTAGCCCGCCAGCAAACATCATTAGCTCGATTCTGAATGACGATCGCAAAGGTAGAAAAAATAACCGGGGTTTGTATCTTTATAAGACAAAAGGGCGTAAAAGCAAAAAACGGCCCGACCCGGCTGTTTATCCTTTGCTGGGGGTCTCTTCTCCACAGGCGCGCTTGTCCGCGCAGCAGGTGGCGGAACGTTGTGTGATGATGATGCTCAACGAAGCGGCGCGTTGTTTCGATGAGCAGATTATTCGTAGCGCCCGTGACGGCGATCTCGGCGCGGTGTTTGGCATTGGTTTCCCGCCGTTTCTTGGTGGCCCGTTTCGCTATATGGATATGCTGGGCGCAGGAGAGGTTGTGGCGATTTTGCAGCGCCTCGCCGCACAGTACGGCCCGCGTTTTACACCATGTGACACTTTATTACATATGGCTAAACAGGGGGCAACCTTCTGGCCCACGAATGAACGGACGAGCTAAGTTGAGGTCAAAGAAGGTGAATCCGGTTATGTATTCCGGTAATGGATGATGTTGTCTTCTGTCTATTTTGTAAGCAATGGTTGACTATACTTACGCCATTGAGGTAAAAAACAGCATTTCATTCGTGGAATGGATCAGGCACAATGCCCGGCCACCGGGTCGCCCGTGTATTGTCTGCGCGGGTAAGACAGCGGTGCTTCTGGTTAACAAAAGCGGTGCAATATGCAAGTTTTTATCATGCGTCACGGCGACGCTGCCCTCGATGCAGCCAGTGACTCGGTTCGTCCATTAACCGTCTGTGGTTGCGATGAGTCGCATCAGATGGCAACCTGGCTGAAAAGCCAAAAAGTGGATATTGAGCGGGTTCTGGTCAGTCCCTACCTGCGTGCGGAACAGACGCTGGAGATCGTCAGGGAGTGCATGAGTCTGCCAAAAGATGTCGACGTCATGCCGGAACTGACGCCGTGCGGCGATGTTGGTATCGTCAGTGCTTATCTTCAGGCGCTGGCAAATGAGGGGGTGGCAACGGCGTTGGTCGTGTCTCACCTGCCGCTCGTCGGCTACCTCGTTTCAGAGCTGTGCCCGGGAGAAACGCCGCCGATGTTCGCCACCTCGGCGATTGCCTGCGTCACACTTGATGATGACGGTAAAGGTATATTTAACTGGCAAGTGAGTCCCTTCAATTTGAAGATGGCGAAAGCTATCTGATTCCCGCCGGGGCTGATGTATTACGGAAGTTCCGGTGGTTGCCACTCTTCAACTTCGATCAGTATCAGCAGTGCGGCGTTCCCGCCGTACTCTTTTGGCGCCTGATGAAAGGCCATAATATGCGGATGCTGCGCCAGCCATAGCGGTGTTTGCTGTTTGAGAATATGCTTTCCATGCCCGTGCATCACGCTGGCGCAGAACACATGTTCCCGGCGGCAGGCGGCGATCAACGCTCCCAGTTCCTGTTTGGCTTGTTGCTGGGTCAGACCGTGCAGGTCGAGAAACAGCTCCGGCGAATAATCGCCGCGGCGTAGTTTTTTCAGTTCAAAGTGGCTGACGTCTGAGCGCACGTACTTAACCGCTCCTTCAGTATTCAGCAGCGGCTGAAACTCATCGGAAAAGTAGTGACTATTGTCTGCCTGCTCCTGGAGCAGACGCTTTGGCGCTACTTCACTCACCTTCTTGCGCAGCGGGCGGTGAACAATGGTGTCCTGCTTAATCTGACGCGTACCGGCCATCAGTTGCCGGAACAATGCCTGATCCTCCTTACTTAGCGATGTTTTCTTTTTCATTACCTGATCTCATTGTTTCTTTGCTGTTAGTTTACCCGACTCGCCGTACATTCAGGCAAGGAAAACCTATTTTTCCCCTTCAGCCTGACGTAAGAATGCTGATTTATCCCCGTCTTCATGGCAAACTAGCCGCCGAATTTATAGCAGAGCGTGCCCTGGGGGAGAGCGTGGATAAAATTTTTATTGATGAGGCCGTTAATGAGCTTCATACCATTCAGGACATGCTGCGTTGGGCGGTAAGCCGCTTCAGCGCTGCAAATATCTGGTACGGACACGGCACCGATAATCCGTGGGATGAAGCGGTGCAACTGGTTATGCCGTCGCTATATCTGCCCCTTGATATTCCGGAAGATATGCGCACCGCGCGTCTGACCTCCAGCGAAAAACACCGTATTGTTGAGCGCGTCATTCGCCGTATTAACGAGCGCATTCCGGTTGCCTATCTGACCAACAAAGCCTGGTTCTGCGGCCATGAATTTTATGTGGATGAGCGCGTGCTGGTGCCCCGTTCACCGATTGGCGAGCTGATTAATAACCGGTTTGCGGGGTTGATTGACCACTCGCCTCAACACATCCTCGACATGTGCACCGGCAGCGGCTGTATCGCTATCGCCTGCGCATACGCTTTCCCGGAAGCGGAAGTCGATGCGGTTGATATCTCTCCTGACGCGCTGGCCGTTACAGAACAGAACGTGGAAGATCACGGCTTAATTCATCACGTTACGCCGATCCGCTCCGATCTCTTCCGCGATCTGCCGAAGGTGCAGTACGATCTGATCGTCACCAATCCGCCTTATGTTGATGAAGAAGATATGTCTGACCTGCCGGGGGAATATCGCCATGAACCGGTTCTCGGACTGGCTTCCGGTAGCGACGGCCTGAAGTTGACCCGTCGCATCCTCGCCTGCGCGCCGGATTATCTCAGCGATGACGGTATCCTGATTTGTGAAGTGGGTAACAGCATGGTACATCTGATGGAGCAGTATCCTGACGTTCCATTTACCTGGCTGGAATTTGAAAATGGCGGCGATGGCGTCTTTATGCTGAGCAAACCGCAGCTGATTGCCGCCCGCGCGCATTTCGGCATCTATAAAGACTAAAACAACACGCAAACATAACGACAATAATGGAGCCGTGATGGCAGGAAACACAATTGGACAACTCTTTCGCGTGACGACTTTCGGTGAGTCGCACGGTCTGGCGCTGGGCTGCATCGTTGACGGCGTGCCGCCAGGCATCTCGCTGACCGAAGCCGATCTCCAGCACGATCTCGACCGTCGCCGTCCGGGAACGTCGCGCTATACCACCCAGCGCCGCGAACCGGATCAGGTGAAGATCCTCTCCGGCGTGTTTGAAGGCGTGACAACCGGCACCAGCATTGGTCTGCTGATTGAGAATACCGACCAGCGTTCTCAGGACTATGGCGCCATTAAGGATCTTTTCCGTCCCGGGCACGCCGATTACACCTATGAGCAGAAATATGGCCTGCGCGATTATCGCGGCGGCGGTCGTTCTTCTGCGCGAGAAACCGCTATGCGTGTGGCTGCCGGGGCGATTGCCAAAAAATTCCTCTCCGAGAAATTGGGTATCGTCATTCGCGGCTGCCTGACCCAGATGGGGGATATTCCGCTGGCGATAAAAGAGTGGGATCAGGTTGAACTGAACCCGTTCTTCTGCGCGGACCCGGACAAAATCACCGCGCTTGATGAACTGATGCGCGGGCTGAAAAAAGAGGGCGACTCTATCGGGGCGAAAGTGACCGTGGTGGCTGATGGTGTTCCTCCGGGCCTGGGCGAGCCGGTGTTTGACCGCCTGGATGCAGATATTGCGCATGCGCTGATGAGCATCAATGCGGTCAAGGGCGTGGAAATTGGCGATGGTTTTGATGTGGTAAAACTTCGCGGAAGCGAGAATCGCGATGAAATTACTAAATCAGGTTTCCAGAGCAACCATGCGGGCGGCGTTCTCGGCGGTATCAGCAGCGGCCAGCAGATTGTTGCCAATATCGCGCTGAAGCCGACTTCCAGCATTACCGTTCCTGGGCGTACGATTAACCGCTTTGGCGAAGAGAGCGAGATGATCACCAAAGGGCGTCACGATCCTTGCGTTGGTATTCGCGCGGTACCCATTGCCGAAGCGATGCTGGCGATTGTGTTAATGGATCACTTCATGCGTCAGCGCGCGCAAAATGGCGACGTGGCGACATCAATCCCACGCTGGTAACCGATGAAAAAAACCGTTATCGCACTGCTGGCCTTATTGGCCAGCGCTACCTGCCTGGCCGCGACGCCGTGGCAGAAAATCACGCACCCCATCAGCGGCAAGCCGCAGTCAATTGGCGCGTTCGCTAATGGTTGCATCGTCGGCGCGCAAGCGCTGCCGTTAAACTCCAGCAGCTATCAGGTGATGCGTACCGATCAGCGGCGCTACTTCGGCCATCCGAATCTCGTGCAGTTTATTCAGCGTCTGAGCAATCAGGTACACAATAAAGGCATGGGAACGGTGCTGATTGGCGACATGGGAATGCCAGCCGGTGGCCGTTTCAACGGCGGCCATGCCAGCCACCAGTCCGGACTGGATGTCGATATATTTCTCCAGCTTCCGCAGAGGCGCTGGAGTTCCGCGCAACTTCTGAAACCGCAGGCGTTGGATCTGGTCGCTCGCGATGGCAAACACGTGGTGCCGTCTTTGTGGCGTCCGCAAATCAGTGAACTGATTAAAATGGCGGCGGAAGATAGCGAAGTGACGCGCATTTTCGTTAACCCGGCGATCAAGCAGCAGCTATGTCTCGATGCCGGGAGCGATCGCGGCTGGTTACGCAAAGTGCGCCCGTGGTTCCAGCATCGCGCGCATATGCATGTGCGCCTGCGTTGTCCGGCGGATAGCTACGAGTGTGAAGACCAGGCGCCTCCTCCGGCTGGCGATGGTTGCGGTGCCGAATTACAAAGCTGGTTTGAACCCCCAAAACCCCCCTCAACCCCTCCTGTGAAGAAGACGCCGCCACCGTTGCCGCCTTCATGCCAGGTACTACTGGATGAGCATGTTCTTTAATGGATAGTTTTATCAATCTCTTTATGGTGTCACCGACAGTATTGGGCATGCTGTTCTTTGTGGCGGTAATGGCAGGGTTTATTGATTCACTGGCGGGCGGCGGCGGGTTGTTAACCGTACCGGCGTTGATGGCGGCGGGTCTTCCTCCCGCGCAGGCGCTGGCGACCAACAAGCTACAGGCGTGCGGCGGCTCGCTGTCCGCTTCGCTGTATTTTATCCGTCGCAAAGTGGTGAATCTGGCCGATCAGAAGCTCAATATTCTGATGACTTTTCTCGGTTCTACCAGCGGTGCGCTGCTGGTTCAGCACGTTCAGTCCGATATCCTTAAGCAGATTTTGCCGATTCTGATTATCGGTATAGGCCTCTATTTTCTGCTGATGCCAAAATTAGGCGAAAACGATCGGCAGCGGCGTCTGTATGGCCTGCCGTTTGCGCTGGTTGCTGGCGGCTGCGTGGGTTTTTATGATGGCTTTTTTGGCCCTGGCGCAGGCTCTTTCTACGCGCTGGCGTTTGTCTCGCTGGCGGGTTTCAATCTGGCGAAATCGACCGCCCACGCTAAATTGCTTAATGCGACCTCTAACATGGGAGGGCTGCTGCTGTTTATTATTGGCGGCAAGGTGATCTGGGCGACGGGTTTTGTGATGATGGCCGGGCAATTTATTGGAGCCCGAGCGGGCTCACGGCTGGTTCTGAGTAAAGGACAATCGCTGATTAGGCCGATGATCGTTGTGGTCTCGGCGGTGATGAGTGCAAAACTTCTTTATAGCAGCCACGGACAGGAGATCCTTAATTGGCTGGGAATGCATTAATGAACAGCACGCATAAATATGAACAGCTGATCGCTATTTTCGACGGCTGTTTTGCTGATGATTTTAATACCCGTCTGATTAAAGGCGACGATGAGCCAATCTACCTTCCGGCAGATGATGATGCGCCGTACCACCGCATCGTTTTTGCTCACGGGTTTTATGCCAGCGGACTGCATGAGATTTCGCACTGGTGCATCGCCGGAAAGGCGCGCCGTGAGCTGGTGGATTTTGGCTACTGGTACTGCCCGGATGGCCGCGATGCGATGACCCAGTCTAAATTTGAAGACGTTGAGGTGAAGCCTCAGGCGCTAGAGTGGCTGTTTTGCGTGGCGGCGGGCTATCCGTTCAACGTCAGTTGTGACAACCTGGAGGGGGATTTCGAACCCGATCGCATTGCTTTTCAGCGGCGGGTACATGCTCAGGTCATGATTTATCTGGCGCAGGGGATACCCGAACGTCCGGCGCGTTTCATTAAAGCGTTACAGCAATATTATCAAACGCCACCTTTGACGGCGGAACAATTCCCGTGGCCGGAAGACCTGCGCTAAGGCCACACTTATCGATAAATGAGGAAAGAAGATGATCGCGGAGTTTGAATCACGCATTCTGGCGTTAATTGACAATATGGTAGACCACGCCAGCGATGATGAACTGTTTGCTGGCGGTTATCTGCGCGGCCATCTGACGCTGGCGGTGGCCGAACTGGAGGGTGAGGGTGAACATAGCGTGGAAGCAGTACATAGTAAGGTGAGCCAGAGTCTGGAAAAAGCCATCAGCGCGGGGGAGCTTTCTCCACCGGATCAGATTCTGGTGCAGAGTATGTGGGATAATTTGTATCAGCAGGCGGTGCGGTCGTAGGTTCCTTTTTTGACGAAGCCCGGTTTTCACCTGACCGGGCTTTGATGCTGGTCGATTAAGCGAGTTACAGCTTCAGCCAGATTGCTGACAAAGTGCAGTCTTTTGGAATTGCCCGGCAGCGTGCGCTGCACGGGCTTACGTCGCCGGATGCAGAAGGTCATGTCGACCGAATAAGGCGCAGCCGCCATCCGGCGTAGTAAATGTGGGCCACAATATCTGATACCGGTGTGTTGTTCGCCTCAGCCTTAGCTCGGATTCAGCTTTCCTCAATTATTTTACCGCTTTGCCTCTCAGCAGCTTTCTTACCCACAAACGATTTGGATTCAGCGCCGCTAACGTTTCCCTGTCCATCGGTAACGGCTCCTCACTCATTTGCGCCGCCAGAATCTCCGCCGCCAGAGGCGCGGAACATAAACCGCGTGAACCCAGAGCCCCTAGCATATACAGATTGCGGTGAACCGGTGCTTCTCCGGCCTGCTCAGGATGTTCAACCAGCGAGGCATACTCACGTAAGGTGGCGTCATAATCGGGCACATTTCCGACCATTGGTAAATGATCGCGCGTGGCACAGCGCACGGCGCAACGGGCCTCGTTTGCGCTGATATCCACCTCCTGTGCCCATTCTGCCAGTGGGAAACAGTCAATCAGGCGTTGACGATTCTGTCGCTGATCTTCCGGGCTGAAATCCGTATTCGTCTCCCCGCGATGATAGCTCGCACCAATGCAGTGCTGTTGATTATGCGGATTTTGCGGCGTCAGATAGCCGTCGTAGCACAGGACCTGACGCAATTGTGATAACCCTGCCGTGGTGGGAATATGGCTGACCTGCCCGGCAACCGGATACATCGGGAGATGCGCCGTCTGGACGAAACGGGTTACCTGATGGCCATTCGCCAGCACCACGATCTCATGGTACTGCCGCTGGTTCAATTGCCAGCCGTTACCATCAGCGCTGATAGTCTCAACGGGGAAATTGTAGTGAACACGTAATCCCTGGGTGGCGGCGAGGGAGAGAATCTCGGCGGTTAGCTGTTGTGGGCAGAGCCAGCCGCCAGCGGGATAGCTTATCCCTCCGCAGCCGGTTTCCACGCCGGTGATGTCTGCTGTAGTCTGCGCGTTTACAGCAACGGCGATTTCCTGGGGCAGGTTAAGGGTGAGCATCTGGGCAATTTTCTGCGCGCTTTTTTCATCCCAACCCAACTGGGTAACACCGCACCAGTCATGCTCAAACGGCACCGGAAGCATGTCGTACAGGCGGCGGGCAAAAGTAAACGCCGCCGGAAAAAAACGGGCCAGCGCCGGATCGTGTTGGCTTAGCAGCGGATAAAGCGCGCCCTGACGGTTGCCGGAAGCGCCTTCCGCCGGAGCGCTGTCGGCGCAATATAACGTAACCTGCCATCCACGGCGCAGCAGCGCCAGAGAGAGCAGGGCGCTGGCGATCCCCCCACCGATAATCGCCGCCTCGCGCAGTTCCGTTCCGCGACGGGAGAACCATGGCGTACGCAAAGGGAAGGTCAGCGTTTGCGCCATTTCGCCGGTAAGCATTTCACGCTTGCGGCCAAACCCTTTGCGCTTCCGCATGCTGAACCCGACTTCCTGTAGCCCACGACGAACAAAACCGGCGGAGGTAAAGGTGGCCAGGGTGCCGCCAGGTCTCGCCAGGCGGGCCATGGCGGAAAAGAGCGTCGGCGTCCACATATCCGGGTTTTTCGCCGGGGCAAAGCCGTCAAGGAACCATGCATCTACCTGCTGATTCAGTGAATCATCCAGCTCGTCGGTCAGTTCGTTGATATCGCCAAACCACAAATCGAGGGTTACGCGCCCGTTATCCAGCAGCAGGCGATGACAGCCTGCGATCGGCAACGGCCACTGCGCCTGAAGCTGTTCCGCCCATGGCACCAGCTCTGGCCAGCGCTGATGCGCCAGACGCAGGTCTTCCGCTTGCAGAGGAAATTTTTCAAAACTGATGAAATGTAATCTTTGCAGGGTAGCGTCAGGGTTATCGCGGTGAAAAACGTCAAACGCCTGCCAGAGCGTGAGGAAGTTAAGGCCAGTGCCGAATCCGCTTTCGGCGACAATAAATAACGGGCGCGGATGAACGGGAAAACGTTCGTTGATCTGGTTAGCGCCGAGAAAAACGTAGCGTGTCTCTTCCAGACCGTTGTCATTGGAAAAGTAGACGTCGTCGAAATCTCGGGAAACAGGTGTACCCTCAGCATTGAATTCCAGCCTGGCAGGTTGTATAGCGTTTTGTTTCACGTAAGTTACTCGAATCACAAGGTGTAGCACGATCTTAACGATGTGTGCCGGGAGGCGCAAATTTATACATAAATTGTCTGATCGGACTTGTTCGGCGTACAAGTGTACGCTATTGTGCGACACGAAACTTAATATAGTGTGACTTACAGAGGTATTGAATGAAACGTGCAGTGATTACTGGCCTGGGCATCGTTTCCAGCATTGGTAATAACCAGCAGGAAGTCCTGGCATCTCTGCGTGAAGGACGCTCCGGGATCACTTTCTCTGAAGAATTTAAAGATTCAGGAATGCGTAGCCACGTATGGGGTAACGTCAAGCTGGACACAGCCGGTATGATTGACCGCAAAGTGGTTCGTTTCATGAACGATGCCTCTATCTATTCCTATCTCTCCATGCAGCAGGCGATCGAAGATGCTGGCCTGAAAGACGAGGTTTATCAGAACAACCCGCGTGTGGGCCTGATTGCCGGTTCTGGCGGTTCTTCTAAATCTCAGGTTTTCGGCGCTGACGCAATGCGTAGTCCGCGTGGTCTGAAAGCCGTGGGGCCTTATGTGGTGACCAAAGCGATGGCATCTGCGGTGTCCGCTTGCCTCGCGACACCTTTCAAAATCCACGGCGTGAACTACTCCATCAGCTCCGCATGTGCGACTTCCGCTCACTGTATCGGCAATGCGGTTGAACAAATCCAGCTGGGCAAACAGGACATCGTGTTTGCTGGCGGCGGCGAAGAGCTGTGCTGGGAAATGGCCTGTGAATTCGACGCGATGGGCGCATTATCCACCAAGTACAACCAAACACCAGCAAAAGCCTCCCGTACCTATGATACCCATCGTGACGGTTTTGTTATCGCCGGCGGCGGCGGTATGGTTGTCGTTGAAGAGCTGGAACACGCTCTGGCGCGCGGTGCGCATATCTATGCTGAAATTGTTGGTTACGGCGCAACGTCCGACGGTGCGGATATGGTTGCGCCATCCGGCGAAGGCGCGGTGCGCTGCATGAAGATGGCGATGCACGGCGTTGATACTCCTATCGATTATCTGAACTCTCACGGGACTTCCACGCCGGTTGGCGATGTGAAAGAGCTGGGCGCGATTCGCGAAGTCTTCGGTGATAACAGCCCGGCAATCTCCGCCACAAAAGCGATGACCGGCCACTCCCTGGGCGCTGCAGGCGTGCAGGAAGCTATCTACTCGCTGCTGATGCTGGAACACGGTTTTATCGCCCCGAGCATCAACATTGAAGAGTTGGACGAGCAGGCTGCAGGGCTGAACATCGTGACCGAGCCGACAGAACGTGCGCTGACGACGGTTATGTCTAACAGCTTCGGTTTTGGCGGCACCAACGCCACGCTGGTGATGCGCAAATACAAGGCATAACCTGCCATCGTTGAAAAAGGAGCCAGTCGGCTCCTTTTTTATCCTGTTGACAGACCCTTGCGTCTGCAGGCAAACTCCTGCCACAACATTATTCTCTCCGATAATGCGTAAGCGTTTAACGTCATCCAACGCGCCTTAATCCTGACAATCAGGTGGAGAAGGCGTGGCTATTACCCCGCCTTACTCTGCGAACTGGAGTAAAGCATGTCTGCAGTAATGAAAACCAAAATCTCCTCTTCAGCGAACGGTTCGTTATTTCGTATCACGCTTGCCATTTTCCTGACCTATATGACCGTCGGTCTGCCGCTGACCGTGATCCCTTTGTTTGTCCATCAGGAACTGGGCTTTGGCAACACTATGGTGGGTATCGCCGTAGGTATCCAGTTTCTGGCAACCGTGTTAACTCGCGGCTATGCCGGTCGCCTGGCGGATCAGTATGGCGCGAAGCGCTCCGTACTCCAGGGGATGCTGGCCTGTGCGCTGGCGGGCGGCGCCTGGCTGTGCGCTGCGCTGTTGCCAGTATCGGTTTTGGCGAAGTTTGGCATACTGATTGTCGGGCGTCTGATTCTTGGGTTTGGCGAAAGCCAACTGCTGACGGGTAACCTGAGCTGGGGCATGGGGCTGGTGGGGCCATCGCGTTCCGGTAAGGTGATGTCGTGGAATGGTATGGCAATATATGGCTCGCTAGCGACAGGGGCCCCGTTGGGACTGTTAATCTACAGCCATTATGGTATCCCTGTGCTGGCCTGCGTCACCATGCTGTTGCCGTTAGTCGCATGGGCGATCAACGGTACGGTGCCAAAAATACCGGCTCACGGTGGCGAGCGCCCGTCGCTGTGGAGCGTTGTGGGGATGATCTGGCGGGCAGGTATTGGACTTGGGCTGCAGGGCGTGGGTTTCGCCGCGATAGGCACATTCATTTCGCTCTATTTTGCCAGCAATGGCTGGGCGATGGCCGGTTTTACGTTAACCGCGTTTGGCGGGGCGTTTGTGCTGATGCGCGTGCTGTTTGGCTGGATGCCGGATCGTTTTGGCGGCGTGAAGGTCGCCACCGTTTCGCTGCTGATCGAAGCGATAGGGTTGACGCTGCTTTGGCTGGCGCCAAATGCCTGGGTGGCTCTGGCGGGGGCCGCGCTAACCGGCTGCGGCTGTTCGCTTATCTTCCCGGCGCTGGGGGTAGAGGTCGTGAAGCGGGTGCCGCCCCAGGTGCGCGGCACTGCGCTTGGCGGCTATGCCGCGTTTCAGGACATCTCTTATGGCGTGACGGGGCCGCTTACCGGGCTGCTGGCGACTTCTTTAGGCTACTCTTCCGTCTTCCTGGCCGCAGCGATATGCGCTGTTCTGGGGATTGTGGTGACGCTACTGTCATTGCGCCACCAGGCGAGTACCTAGGTCCGGCATACGGGGGGATGATGGTTTTACATCATCAACCACAGCAGGATGAGTAGTACGATCAGCGTCAGCGCGATGACCCACGGTTTTTTGAATACCCGTCTGGGCGAGGCGGGGGGAGACTGAACCGGGGGAATGGTCAGTGTCTCCTGTGCTCTGGCGACTCTGAGAACAAAGATTTTGTTAAGCAGGGTCAGCAACTGTGCCGCGCTTAGCGGTGTTTGCGCTGTCACGTGCCAGCTGGTTTGGGCAAAACTCATCACTTTTTGCCACTCTGCCGCTTCAAGCGGCTGTTTTAATGCGGCCTGTAACGAGGTCAGCGTTGGCGCCGCCTGCGCGCTGAGCGTTTGCCGGGCGTGTAGCCAGTATGAGAGCGGGGTGAAGTGGGTAGCCGGGATCAGCTCCCCGCTTTTTACGCCGCTGAGCTCCAGCATGGACTGCCAGATGAGCTTACTGGATTCACCGGTGGCGGCGGCAAGTTTGGTCACCTGCTGATTGAGCGTGTTGTGTTCCGCAGGCAGCAGCGGGCGGTGCGTTGGCGGGCGCTGCTGAGGCTGAGGAATCGAGAGCTGGCCGCTTTGCAGTAATTGCAGCACATTTTCCAGCTGCGGCTGAGTGAGTGCGTGCAGTGAAGTCTGCCCGTCATGTTGACGAATATAATCGCTGACCGCCTGGCGAGTGTTGCCCTGGTTAAGCCGTTCGCTCAGTTGCGCCAGGACCTGCCGCCGGTGATGATTTTGTTGTGCAAGGATTAAGCGTTGATTCAGGCTATTTTCCGCGGCCGTAAAATGGTTTGCCAACAGCGGCGCATCACTCTTCAGGCCCAGATCGTGTTTGACACCGGCCCACACTTCCGCATTTTGCTGCGATGTTAACGCCACCAGGCGCGTAATCTGGCGCTCGAGTACGGTGCGTTGCTGCATGGTGAGCGGAGGTTCGCCTGTCTCCGGAGGGCGATCGGACATACCTGAAACGGGTTGCGTCATGACTAATCCTTTCCGTATTACTGTACTAAATTACTGTACTAAGGGCCGGGGGATGATGTTCCTGGCGGCAAGATTATGGCACACTTCCCCGGTTTACACTCGCTCTCAGACAGGTACTGAATCGTGAAAATCCTTGTTGATGAAAATATGCCCTACGCGCGTGAGCTTTTTAGCCGTCTGGGGGAAGTGAAGGCCGTTGCGGGTCGTCCTGTCCCGGTCGACGCGTTAAACGATGCCGATGCGCTGATGGTTCGTTCCGTCACTAAAGTTAATCAGGCGCTGCTCGACGGCAAGGCTATAAAATTCGTCGGCACCGCCACCGCGGGCACCGATCATGTTGATCAGGAATGGCTGGCGCAGGCGGGGATCGGTTTTTCCGCCGCGCCGGGCTGCAACGCGATAGCGGTGGTGGAGTATGTGTTTTCAGCGCTGTTAATGCTGGCCGAACGCGATGGTTTTATGCTCCGCGATCGCACGGTTGGCATCGTCGGCGTCGGCAACGTCGGCGGGCGTTTGCAGAAGCGCTTTGAGGCGCTGGGGATTAAAACCCTGCTTTGCGATCCGCCGCGTGCCGATCGCGGAGATGAGGGCGATTTCCGCCCCCTTGATGAGCTGGTGCAGGAAGCGGATATTCTGACCTTTCATACGCCGCTATATAAAGAGGGGCAGTATAAAACGCTGCACATGGCGGATGAGGCGCTGATTCGCCGTCTGAAACCGGGGGCGATTTTAATCAATGCCTGCCGCGGCGCGGTGGTGGATAACGACGCACTGCTCAAATGCCTGGAGGAAAACCCGCCGTTAAGCGTGGTGCTGGACGTCTGGGAGCCGGAGCCGGACCTGAATACTGAATTGCTCAAGCGGGTTGATCTTGGCACACCGCACATTGCCGGCTATACCCTGGAAGGGAAAGCGCGCGGCACGACCCAGGTTTTTGAAGCCTATAGCGCGTTTATCGGTCATCCGCAGCAGGTGGCGCTGGATACGCTGCTACCGGCACCGGAGTTTGGCCGTATTACGTTGCACGGACCGCTCGATCAGGCAACGTTAAAACGACTGGTTCATTTGGTGTATGATGTGCGCCGCGATGATGCGCTGTTGCGAAAAGTCGCTGATGTCGCGGGCGAGTTCGACAAGCTGCGTAAAAATTATCAGGAACGCCGTGAATGGTCGTCGTTGTACGTACAGTGCAGCGATGCTCAGGCGGCGACGCTGTTGCGTCAGCTGGGCTTTAATGCCGTACATCATCCGATTCGTTAATATCATCTTAATGCGCCTGCCGGATACGCCGGCAGGGGCGCTTTTTTCTGGAGTACACCACCATGTCTGAAGGCTGGAATATTGCCGTACTGGGCGCAACGGGCGCCGTAGGCGAAGCCTTGCTCGAAACTCTTGCCGAACGTCAGTTCCCGGTGGGGGATATTTATGCGCTGGCGCGGGGTGACAGCGCTGGTGAACATCTGCGTTTTTCCGGTAAGTCGGTTGTCGTTCAGGATGCTGCCGAATTTGACTGGACTCTGGCCCAACTGGCCTTTTTTGCCGCCGGTGTTGAAGCAACCGCGACGTATATCGAAGAGGCCACTCAGGCGGGCTGCCTGGTAATTGATTTAAGCGGCCTGTTCGCGCTGGAGCCGGATGTGCCGCTGGTGGTGCCGGATGTGAATCCGTTTGTCCTTGCGGATTACCGCAATCGCAATGTTATCGCGGTACCAAACAGCCTGACCAGCCAGCTATTGTCGGCGTTGAAACCGTTGATCGATCAAGGCGGTCTGTCGCGTATCAGCGTAACCAGCCTGCTTTCCGCTTCCGCACAGGGGAAAAAGGCGGTCGATGCGCTGGCTGGCCAAAGCGCCAAATTACTGAATGGTATGCCGATCGATGAAGACGATTTCTTTGGTCGTCAACTGGCATTCAACATGTTGCCATTGCTGCCCGATCGTGAAGGTAGCGTGCGCGAAGAGCGCCGTATTGTCGATGAAGCACGTAAAATTCTGCAGGATGACGGTCTGATGATTTCCGCCAGCGTTGTCCAGTCTCCGGTGTTCTACGGCCACGCGCAGATGGTCAGCTTTGAAGCGCAACGCCCGCTGGCGGCGGAAGAAGCGCGCGATGCTTTTGGCCGCGGCGAAGATATCGAGCTGTCCGAGGAGAGCGAATTCCCGACCCAGGTGGGCGATGCATCCGGCAACGCCCGTCTTTCAGTGGGGTGTGTTCATAATGATTACGGTATGCCTGAGCAGGTACAGTTCTGGTCCGTTGCCGATAATGTTCGCTTTGGCGGCGCGCTGGTTGCGGTGAAAATTGCTGAGAAGCTGGTTCAGGAGTATCTCTACTGATGTCCGGGATGGAACAGCCGGTCTATAAAATTGCGCTGGGCATTGAGTATGACGGCAGCAAGTATTATGGCTGGCAGCGGCAGAACGAAGTCCGTAGCGTACAGGAAAAACTGGAAAAGGCGTTGTCGCAGGTGGCCAATGAGCCGGTTAACGTCTTTTGCGCGGGGCGTACTGACGCCGGTGTTCATGGCACCGGGCAGGTGGTGCATTTTGAAACCCGCGCGCTGCGTAAAGACGCGGCATGGACGCTGGGGGTTAATGCAAATTTACCTGGCGATATCGCGGTACGCTGGGTTAAGGCAGTGCCGGAAGACTTTCACGCCCGTTTCAGCGCCACGGCGCGCCGTTATCGTTATGTTATCTATAATCATCGTTTGCGCCCGGCGATATTGAGCCGCGGCGTCACCCATTATTATCTTCCTCTGGATGCCGGGCGGATGCATCGCGCCGCCCAGTGTCTGCTGGGAGAGAATGATTTCACTTCGTTTCGGGCGGTGCAGTGCCAGTCGCGTACGCCGTGGCGTAACGTGATGCACATTAACGTCGCGCGTTATGGCGCTTATGTGGTGGTGGATATCAAAGCGAATGCCTTTGTACATCATATGGTAAGGAATATTGTCGGCAGCCTGATGGAAGTAGGTGCCGGTAACCAGCCAGAGAGCTGGATTGCAGAACTTCTGGCGGCAAAAGACCGGACGCTTGCCGCCGCAACGGCAAAGGCCGAGGGATTGTATCTGGTATCGGTGGATTATCCGGCCCGCTACGACCTGCCGGTCATGCCGATGGGCCCGCTGTTTTTGGCGGACTAATACATACTCGACGTCATTCGAGCAGCATGATAAACACGCGACGGCGCCAGCAGGAAGGCGGCGCATAGATGGACCGGATACGCCGCAGCCAACGCGCATGCAGTTTGAGATATGATGAATGGAGTTATTAAGGGCTAACGCAAATTATGGATCTGATTCATTTTTTAATTGATTTTATCCTGCATATTGATGTGCATCTGGCTGAACTGGTTGCGCAATACGGTATCTGGGTATACGCGATTCTGTTTTTGATTTTGTTCTGTGAAACCGGTCTGGTGGTAACGCCTTTCCTGCCCGGAGATTCTCTGCTGTTTGTGGCAGGGGCGCTGTCAGCGCTACCGACCAACGATCTCAATGTGCATTTAATGGTGTTATTGATGGTGATTGCCGCAGTTGCCGGCGATGCGCTGAACTACACTATTGGTCGGCTTTTTGGCGAAAAGCTATTCAGCAATCCTCATTCTAAAATCTTCCGCCGCAGCTATCTGGACAAAACGCATCGTTTCTACGAGCGCCATGGCGGGAAAACGATTATTCTGGCGCGTTTCGTGCCGATCGTCAGAACTTTTGCGCCATTTGTCGCGGGGATGGGGCATATGTCCTATCGGCATTTCGCGATGTATAACGTGGCTGGCGCGTTGCTGTGGGTACTGTTGTTTACTTACGCAGGCTATCTGTTTGGCGATTTGCCGATCGTACAGGAAAATCTGAAGCTGCTGATTGTGGCGATTATCATCCTTTCGGTACTGCCAGGCGTGATTGAAGTCATCCGTCACAAGCGGGCAGCGGCGAAACAGGCGAAATAACGCGGTGAATTTCTTCGGTCGGTACACTGTCGTCCGAAGAGTAAAGTGTGAGCGGTTCGACCACTTTTTTATCCCATGTTACGGGATGTTATGATTTAATGTGCAACATTCATGGTCTGTAAGGGGCAAAAATGGCATTATGCGCCCCTTGCGACAAAACTGGCATCGACCAGGTTCTGGTAGAAAGGTTATCAATGAGCTGGATTGAACGAATTAAAAGCAATATAACCCCCACCCGTAAGGCGAGTATCCCTGAAGGTGTATGGACCAAGTGCGACAGTTGCGGTCAGGTATTGTACCGGGCAGAGCTGGAGCGCAACCTGGAGGTTTGCCCTAAGTGCGATCACCATATGCGCATGTCGGCGCGCAATCGCCTGCATAGCCTGCTGGACGAAGGTTCTCTTGTGGAGCTGGGAAGCGAGCTCGAGCCAAAAGATGTGCTGAAGTTCCGCGATTCGAAAAAGTATAAAGACCGTCTGGCATCAGCCCAGAAAGAGACTGGCGAAAAAGACGCGCTGGTGGTCATGAAAGGCACCCTGCATGAAATGCCGGTTGTTGCCGCTGCTTTTGAGTTCTCCTTTATGGGAGGATCAATGGGGTCTGTGGTCGGCGCGCGTTTTGTGCGTGCGGTCGAACAGGCTCTGGAAGACCACTGTCCGCTGATTTGCTTCTCGGCCTCTGGCGGCGCGCGTATGCAGGAAGCGCTGATGTCGCTGATGCAGATGGCGAAAACCTCCGCGGCGCTGGCGAAAATGCAGGAGCGCGGGCTGCCGTATATCTCCGTGCTGACCGATCCGACGATGGGCGGGGTATCGGCGAGCTTTGCCATGCTGGGCGATCTCAACATCGCTGAGCCAAAAGCACTGATCGGTTTTGCGGGTCCCCGCGTTATCGAACAGACCGTGCGTGAGAAACTGCCGCCGGGATTCCAGCGCAGTGAGTTTCTGATTGAGAAAGGGGCGATCGATATGATCGTTCGTCGCCCGGAAATGCGCCTGAAGCTGGCCAGTATTCTGGCGAAGCTGATGAACCTCCCGACGCCAAATCCGCAGCTTGCGCCGGAAGGCGAAGTGGTGCCAGCGGTGCCGGATCAGGAACCCGAGGCCTGATGATACAGAGGGCGGGCCTGACGGCGCTGCCCTTTTTTTTACGCGTAGTTATCTTAACTCTTGCCGGATATCATGGAAAAACAACCTATTCCTCAGGCCGCGTCGCCCCTGGCAACGTGGCTTTCTTATCTGGAACATCTGCACAGTAAAGCGATTGACCTCGGGCTGGCGCGTGTCAGCGAAGTGGCGAAGCGGATGTCAGTATTAAAACCCGCGCCGTTTATCTTTACGGTAGCGGGAACCAACGGCAAAGGAACCACCTGCCGTACCCTGGAATCGGTACTGATGGCGGCGGGTTATAAGGTTGGCGTCTACAGTTCGCCGCATCTGGTGCGCTATACCGAGCGGGTGCGGGTGCAGGGCGAGGAACTGCCGGAACTCGCGCATACGGCCTCTTTTGCGGAAATTGAAGCCGCGCGCGGCGAGATTTCCCTTAGCTATTTTGAATTTGGTACCCTTTCGGCACTGTGGCTGTTTCAGCAGGCGCAACTCGACGTGGTGATTCTGGAGGTTGGACTTGGCGGCCGCCTTGACGCGACCAATATCGTCGATGCCGATGTGGCGGTGGTGACCAGTATTGCGCTCGATCATACGGACTGGCTGGGGCCGGATCGCGAAAGCATTGGCCGTGAAAAGGCGGGTATTTTTCGCGCCCGGAAGCCAGCTATTGTTGGTGAACCGGATATGCCGCTGACTATCGCCGGGGTTGCCAGTGAAAAAGGCGCGTATCTGCAGCGCCGCGATGTTGACTGGCATTATAAAACAGCCGCGCAGAGCTGGTCGTTCAGCGATCGGCGCGGCACACTGGCCAATCTGCCGCTGCCGCAGGTACCTCTGCCGAATGCCGCGACCGCGCTTGCCGCCCTGCGCGCCAGCGGGCTTAAGGTTGACGAGCAGGCGATTCGCGAGGGGATTCAAAATGCGATGCTTCCGGGGCGCTTTCAGATAATCAGCGATACTCCACGGGTGATCCTGGATGTTGCGCATAATCCACACGCGGCGGCTTACCTCGCCGGGCGTCTCAAAACCTCAGGGAAAACGGGGCGCGTACTGGCGGTGATTGGTATGCTGCATGACAAGGATATCGCGGGTACGCTGGAAAACCTGAAAGCGGAAGTTGACGACTGGTACTGTGCGCCGCTGGAAGGGCCGCGTGGCGCCACGGCGGCACAACTGATGGAACATTTGCGCGCAGGCCAGGTCTATACCAGCGTCGCGCAGGCGTGGCATGCGGCGATGGCTGATGCCAGACCAGAAGATACGGTGCTGGTGTGTGGTTCATTCCATACGGTGGCGCATGTAATGGAAGAGATAGACGCGGGGAGAATCGGTGGCCAGTAAGTTTCAGAACCGTTTAGTCGGGACGATCGTGCTGGTGGCGCTGGGGGTGATTATCCTGCCAGGGCTGCTGGATGGTCAGAAAAAACACTATCAGGATGAGTTTGCGGCCATTCCGCTGGTACCAAAACCGGGGGATCGCGATGAGCCGGATATGCTGCCAGCGGCGACGCAGGCGTTGCCTTCACAGCCTCCGGAAGGGGCGGCGGAAGAGGTGAGAGCCGGGGATGCCGCGGCGCCATCGCTCGATCCGTCGCGGATCCCGGTGAACAGTAACAGTTTTGATGTGGCGCAGGAGCCGGTTGTGACGGCAAAATCGCAACCTCAATCTCCACCGAAACCTCAGCCTGCACCTAAACCTGAACCGAAACCTCAGCCTAAGCCGGTCGAGAAACCACAGCCGCAGAAGCCGGCTGAAATTCCGGCGCCGACCGGTAAAGCTTATGTTGTGCAGTTGGGCGCGCTGAAGAACGCCGATAAGGTCAATGAGATTGTCGGCAAGCTGCGCGCCTCCGGGTTTACTGTCTACACGGTGCCTTCGACGCCGGTGCAGGGGAAAATCACGCGCATTCTGGTGGGGCCGGATACCTCGAAAGAAAAGCTGAAGGGGCAGCTTGGCAAGCTGAAGCAGCTTTCAGGACTCAGCGGCGTGGTGATGACCTACAGTCCGAACTAACCCTATTCTCTTTTTAGCTGAGAAGAGTGTAATCTGTGAACAGCCTCCGCTGAAGGGGTGTAAGGCGGTATGGCGTTGAATGTTTTTTCAGCGCCATTTTTATTTCTGTAGGGTATGGAAATCCCTACGCAAACGTTTTCTTTTTCTGTTAGAATGCGCCCGAACCGGAAGACAGGGCGTGAAAATCGTGGGACGTATATGGTCTGGATTGATTACGCCATTATTGCGGTGATCGGTTTTTCCTGCTTGGTTAGCCTGATCCGCGGCTTTGTTCGTGAAGCTTTATCTCTGGTAACCTGGGGATGCGCTTTCTTTGTTGCCAGCCATTACTACACTGACCTGGCTGTCTGGTTCACGGGCTTTGAAGACGAACTGGTTCGAAATGGGATTGCTATCGCGATACTGTTTATCGCAACGCTTATCGTTGGCGCTATCGTTAATTTTGTGATCGGTCAACTGGTGGAAAAAACCGGCTTGTCGGGTACCGATAGAGTGTTAGGGATCTGCTTTGGCGCCCTGCGTGGTGTGCTAATCGTCTCGGCGATGTTGTTCTTTCTCGATAGCTTTACCAGTATGGCGAAAAGTGAAGACTGGCAAAAGTCTGAGCTGATCCCGCAGTTCAGTTTCGTTATCAGATGGTTCTTTGACTATCTGCAGAGCTCGTCAAGTTTCTTGCCCAAAGCATAAGCGTTGGGATGTAGCTTAACGAGGAAAAGACGTATGTGCGGTATTGTCGGTATCGCCGGTGTTATGCCGGTAAACCAGTCGATTTATGACGCGTTAACGGTGCTTCAGCATCGTGGGCAGGATGCCGCAGGCATCATCACTATTGATGCGAACAACCGTTTCCGTTTGCGAAAGGCGAACGGTCTGGTGAGCGATGTTTTTGAAGCCCGCCATATGCAGCGTTTGCAGGGTAATATGGGGATTGGTCACGTTCGTTACCCGACGGCTGGCAGCTCCAGCGCCTCTGAGGCTCAGCCTTTCTATGTTAACTCGCCGTACGGCATGACGTTGGCGCACAACGGTAACCTGACCAACGCTCACGAGCTGCGTAAAAAACTGTTTGAAGAAAAACGCCGCCATATCAACACCACCTCCGATTCCGAAATCCTGCTCAATATCTTCGCCAGCGAGCTGGACAATTTCCGCCACTACCCGCTGGAAGCCGACAATATTTTTGCGGCGATTGCCGCGACCAACCGGCAGATTCGCGGCGCCTACGCCTGCGTGGCGATGATTATCGGTCACGGTATGGTTGCCTTCCGCGATCCGAACGGTATTCGTCCGCTGGTATTGGGTAAGCGCGATGTGGGCGATGGCCGCACCGAGTATATGGTTGCGTCGGAAAGCGTGGCGCTGGATACGCTGGGCTTTGAGTTTCTGCGTGACGTCGCGCCAGGTGAAGCCATATACATCACAGAAAAAGGCCAGTTGTTTACCCGCCAGTGCGCGGAAAACCCGGTCAGTAATCCATGCCTGTTCGAGTACGTGTATTTTGCGCGGCCGGACTCATTCATTGACAAAATTTCCGTCTATAGCGCCCGCGTCAATATGGGGAGAAAACTGGGTGAGAAAATCGCCCGTGAATGGGAAGATCTCGATATTGATGTGGTGATCCCTATTCCGGAAACCTCCTGCGATATCGCGCTGGAAATTGCCCGCATCCTCGATAAGCCATACCGCCAGGGCTTCGTGAAAAACCGCTATGTGGGCCGTACCTTTATCATGCCTGGCCAGCAGCTGCGTCGTAAATCCGTACGGCGTAAACTGAACGCCAACCGTGCTGAGTTCCGCGATAAGAACGTGCTGCTGGTTGATGACTCCATCGTGCGCGGCACCACGTCAGAACAGATTATTGAGATGGCGCGTGAAGCCGGGGCGAAGAAAGTGTATCTGGCCTCTGCTGCGCCGGAAATTCGCTTTCCGAACGTGTATGGCATTGATATGCCAAGTGCTAATGAGCTGATTGCTCATGGCCGTGAAGTGGATGAGATCCGCCAGCTTATCGGCGCAGATGGCTTGATTTTCCAGGGCCTGAACGATCTGATCGATGCGGTTCGTGCGGAGAATCCGGATATTCAGCAGTTTGAATGTTCGGTGTTCAACGGTATCTATGTCACCAAAGATGTCGATCAGCGGTATCTGGATTATCTGGATACTCTGCGTAATGATGATGCGAAAGCGGTTCAGTTGCAGAATGAAGTCGAAAACCTGGAGATGCACAACGAAGGGTGAGTCTTACGGGTTATCATATGGCCTGCGCTCGTAAGAGCGCGGGCCATTTTTTTGGTGATTCATCATCCATCGCAACGTTATGCTGTTGCGTTAGAGAGGATAATCCGGCAAAGTTTGCGCCACTGTGTAAGAAGGAGCAATTACCGTGAAGCGACTCATTGTTGGTATTTCCGGCGCCAGCGGCGCAATTTATGGCGTGCGATTGCTCCAGGTTTTACGCGATGTGTCTGATGTCGAAACTCACCTTATTGTAAGTCAGGCTGCACGGCAGACGCTGGCGCTGGAAACGGATTTTTCACTGCGTGAAGTGCAGGCGTTAGCCGATGTGGTTCACGATGTTCGCGATATTGCCGCCAGTATCTCTTCCGGTTCGTTTAAAACCGCCGGGATGGCGATCCTGCCGTGTTCGATGAAAACCCTGTCCGGCATTGTGCATAGTTATACCGATGGTTTGTTGACCCGGGCTGCGGATGTGGTGCTCAAGGAGCGCCGCCCTCTGGTGCTGTGCGTGCGGGAAACGCCGTTCCATACCGGTCACCTGCGTTTACTGCTCCAGGCGGCGGAAATGGGCGCGGTGATCATGCCGCCGGTGCCTGCGTTCTATCATCGCCCGCAAACCCTTGACGATGTGATTAACCAGACGGTTAATCGCGTTATCGATCAGTTTGATATTACCCTTCCACAGGATCTTTTCACCCGCTGGCAGGGCGCACAGGATTGCACTAAATAAGTGCAATGCATCCGTGAGTGTGCTCTTGTGGTGCAATTTTGTCGTCCCGATCAAATCCCCGATATTTAATTTGCTTTTTTGCGTTCTGGCGCTGCGGTTTATCCGTTATTGCTGGTATCTTTCCCTTTAAGACAAATACGCAACCTTTAATTAACAAATTTAACGTTGTTTTCTGTAGTCATTGTGAAAATGGCATAAAATGTGCAGGAATTTGTCGGCAGTACAAATAACAAGACGACGCATCGCATAACAATATCACGACACTTAAGGGTAACCTATGAAGAAGACGGTCCTGGCTCTCTCTTTAATGATGGGAATTTGCAGCGTTTCCAGCGCATTCGCTGCGCTGCCGAAGAGTATTCGCATTGGCACAGACCCCACCTATGCGCCTTTTTCATCAAAGGATGCGAAAGGGGATTTCGTGGGTTTTGATATCGATTTGGGCAATGAACTCTGTTCGCGTATCAAAGTTAAATGTACCTGGGTGGGCAGCGACTTTGACGCGCTGATCCCGTCGCTGAAGGCCAAGAAAATCGATGCTATCATCTCTTCGCTGTCGATTACTGAAAAGCGTCAGCAGGAGATCGCGTTTTCTGACAAGCTTTACGCGGCGGATTCCCGACTGATTGCCGCCAAAGGTTCGCCGATTCGACCGACGCTGGCATCCCTGAAAGGTAAACATGTCGGCGTACTCCAGGGCTCCACGCAGGAAGCTTATGGAAATGCATACTGGCGCAATCATGGTGTCGATGTGATCGCCTATCAGAATCAGGATTTAATTTATTCAGACCTTGCCGCTGGCCGTCTGGATGCCGCATTTCAGGATGAAGTCGCCGCCAGCGAAGGCTTCCTCAAGCAGCCCGCCGGTAAAGATTTTGCTTTTGCCGGCCCCTCCGTTAAAGACAAAAAATATTTTGGTGATGGTACCGGTATCGGGTTGCGTAAAGACGATACCGAGCTGAAGACGGCGTTTGATAAAGCACTGGCCGATATGCGTAAAGACGGTACCTACGACAAGATGGCGAAGAAATACTTCGATTTTAATGTATATGGTGACTAAGACGCCCGCAGGCCCGGAATGCCGGGCCATGTGGAACCGTCTTGCTCTTTATTGGTGCGTGAGTGATTTTTTTGAACCATCATGGTGCGCAAGATGGCCTCGTTGCACGATAAAATTGCATAGTTACGCGTTTCTGGTGCGAAAAGATTTCCTTTCTGGCGCAGAATGTTTTGCCTTA
This sequence comes from Klebsiella indica, assembly GCF_005860775.1. Lineage (GTDB taxonomy): Bacteria > Pseudomonadota > Gammaproteobacteria > Enterobacterales > Enterobacteriaceae > Klebsiella > Klebsiella indica. Next base: position 101,493 of record NZ_VCHQ01000017.1, on the reverse strand, counting down.
TCGGGGCGAATAATGGCACGATAACTGGTGTAAGTGCTTCTAATAAACCCGTTAGAATGACAGTCTGTTGAGGATAGTTATGAAAAAACTGGCGTTGTCTCTCTCTTTAGCGCTGGCGCTTTCCAGCGTTTCCGCCGTATATGCAGCAATTCCGCAAAAAATTCGCATCGGTACCGATCCGACTTATGCCCCGTTTGAATCAAAAAATGCGCAGGGCGAATTAGTGGGTTTTGACATTGATCTGGCAAAAGAGCTGTGTAAGCGCATTAATACAAAATGTACCTTCATTGAAAACCCGCTGGATGCGCTGATCCCGTCCTTAAAAGCGAAGAAAATCGATGCCATCATGTCCTCGCTTTCGATCACGGAAAAACGTCAGAAGCAAATTGCCTTTACCGATAAACTTTACGCGGCAGATTCTCGTCTGGTGGTGAAAAAGGGGAGTGATATCACCCCCGATCTGGATAAGCTGAAAGGTAAACGTGTGGGCGTGCTGCAAGGAACAACGCAGGAAACCTACGGTAATGAATATTGGGCGCCGAAAGGCATTGAGATCGTCTCTTATCAGGGGCAGGACAATATTTATTCAGACCTGACAGCCGGACGCATTGATGCCGCGTTCCAGGATGAAGTGGCCGCCAGCGAAGGGTTTCTCAAACAACCCATCGGCAAAGATTATCAGTTTGGCGGTCCGTCGATTAAAGATGAGAAGCTGTTTGGCGTCGGTACCGGTATGGGACTGCGCAAAGAGGACAACGAACTGCGAGAAGCACTGAATAAAGCCTTTGCCGAGATGCGTAAAGACGGCACCTACGACAAGCTGGCGAAGAAATATTTTGATTTTAACGTGTACGGAGACTAACCATCTTGCGTACCCCATCGTGCGTCATTTGGCGCGCGATGGTCGATGACAGACAGGGTAAGACAGCATGCTGTACGGGTTTTCTCAGGTTATATTTCAGGGCGCGCTGGTCACCCTTGAGCTGGCGTTAAGTTCGGTTGTTCTGGCGGTGCTCATTGGTCTGGCAGGCGCCGGGGCCAGACTTTCCAACAATCGTGCGCTGGCGCTAATTTCTGAAGGTTACACCACCTTAATCCGCGGCGTACCCGATCTGGTGCTGATGCTGCTGATTTTTTACGGATTGCAGATTGCGCTTAATAGCGTGACAGACGCACTTGGCCTGGCGCAATTTGATATCGACCCGATGGTGGCGGGGATTATCACACTGGGCTTTATTTATGGCGCCTATTTCACCGAAACTTTTCGTGGCGCCTTTCTGGCGGTGCCGAAAGGCCATATCGAAGCAGCGACAGCTTTTGGCTTCAGCGGCGGGCAAACCTTTCGTCGCATCTTATTCCCGGCGATGATGCGCTTTGCGCTGCCTGGAATAGGCAACAACTGGCAGGTGATCCTCAAGGCCACCGCGCTGGTTTCATTGCTGGGACTCGAAGATGTGGTGAAGGCGACGCAGTTGGCTGGTAAAAGTACCTGGCAGCCTTTCTATTTCGCTATCGTCTGCGGCCTGATTTATCTTGTATTTACCACGGTTTCCAATGGTGTGCTGCTGATGCTCGAACGCCGTTATTCTGTAGGCGTGAAGAGGGCTGACCTGTGATTGAAATTATTCAGGAGTACTGGAAATCCCTGTTGTGGACCGATGGCTACCGGTTTACCGGCGTGGCGATTACGCTCTGGTTGCTGATTTCTTCGGTGGTGATGGGAGGCATTCTGGCGGTTTTTCTCGCTATTGGCCGTGTCTCAAGCAATAAATACATTCAGTTTCCTGTCTGGCTGTTTACCTACATTTTTCGTGGTACGCCACTGTATGTGCAGTTGCTGGTGTTCTATTCAGGGATGTACACGCTGGAAATCGTCAAAGGAACAGAACTGCTGAACGCGTTCTTTCGCAGCGGCCTCAACTGTACGGTGCTGGCGCTGACGCTAAATACCTGCGCGTATACCACGGAGATTTTCGCCGGAGCGATTCGCTCGGTGCCAGCCGGAGAGATTGAGGCGGCGCGGGCGTATGGTTTTTCAGCGGTCAAAATGTATCGCTGCATTATTTTGCCTTCCGCGCTACGCATCGCTCTGCCTGCATACAGCAACGAAGTGATTTTGATGCTGCACTCCACCGCGCTGGCTTTTACCGCTACGGTGCCGGATCTGCTGAAAATCGCCCGTGATATCAACTCGGCAACTTACCAGCCGTTTACCGCCTTCGGTATTGCCGCTGTGCTGTATTTAATTATCTCGTATGTGCTGATTAGCTTGTTCCGCAAGGCGGAAAAGCGCTGGCTGCAGCATATCAAACCCTCTTCGACGCACTGAGAACGCCATGTCCGACAATAAATTAAATGTAATCGATCTGCATAAACGTTACGGCGAACAGGAGGTGCTGAAAGGCGTCTCGCTGCGGGCGGAAGCCGGGGACGTAATCAGTATTATTGGTTCATCAGGTTCCGGTAAAAGCACCTTTTTGCGCTGTATTAACTTTCTCGAAAAACCCAGTGAAGGCACGATTGTCGTTAACGGGCAAAATATTGGCCTGGTTCGTGATAAAGATGGCCAGTTGAAGGTTTCAGACAAGAACCAACTGCGTCTGCTGCGTACCCGACTGACAATGGTGTTTCAGCATTTCAATCTCTGGAGCCACATGACGGTGCTGGAAAACGTCATGGAGGCTCCGATTCAGGTGCTGGGATTGAGCAAACAGGACGCGCGCGACAGGGCGGTGAAATATCTGGCAAAAGTGGGTATTGATGAGCGCCAGCAGAGTAAATACCCGGTACACCTTTCAGGTGGCCAGCAGCAGCGCGTTTCCATTGCTCGTGCGCTGGCGATGGAGCCGGAGGTGTTGCTGTTTGATGAACCGACATCGGCCCTCGACCCGGAACTGGTGGGCGAGGTATTGCGTATTATGCAACAGTTAGCGGAAGAGGGGAAAACCATGGTCGTGGTGACTCATGAAATGGGGTTTGCCCGACATGTCTCTTCACACGTGATTTTCCTTCATCAGGGGAAGATTGAAGAAGAAGGGCATCCCGACGAGGTCTTCGGTAACCCAAAAAGTCAGCGCCTGCAGCAGTTCCTGAAAGGTTCGTTGAAGTAGTCATGCGGGTCAGTTAAGGGGCCGTCAGCCGGAGTGCGCGGTTCGGTTAAGTGGCGGTCAGGCGAACGCCTGAGGCGATTTTGAGGCTGACAATAGCGTCGGTTTTTTATGCGCTACAGCGGCGGGAGAGTTACAGCTTCAGCTCAGATTGCTGATAACGCGCGTTCTTTTCGCATTGCCCGGCGGCGCTTCGCTTGCGCAGGCCTGCGTGGAATACATAACTTTATGATATTGCTGGTTTTGTAGGTCGGGTAAGGCGTGATCCGCCACCCGACACGAAAACGGCACAATATGTGATGCCGGTTTGTCATCAGCGTTAGCCCAGGCTCACCGCAAGGGGCCGTGCATCTAAAACCTGGCGAGAACGCAGGCCCTCACCCATAACTGGCCGCCAGGTGAAGCCGGTCACAGGCGGTGGATATAACGAAGACCCTCGTATTTCTAGTGAACGGAACAGGCCACTAAGCTAAAAATGGGCGAAAACTAAACATATGCCATTTTCGCCTAACCCACTGCAAAAGCGATTGCCGCTGGATAACGTTCCGGCCAAATGAGGGGCGTTGAACTAGCTCAGCACATCGGCCAGGGCTTCATCCAGCTCATACCAACGAAAGCCAAATCCTGAGGCTTCAAGCCGTTTTGGCAGCATGCGCTGACCGGTGAGCACCAGCACGGAAGATTCTCCCATCAGCAGCCGGATAGCCGCAGCCGGGACGCGGAAGATCGCCGGGCGGTTCAACGCATGACCCAGCGCGTGGGCAAACTGTTCGTTGCGCACCGGGTAGGGAGCGACCATATTAAACGGGCCGCGCAGGTCATTATCCAGTAGCCACAAAATGCCGTTGACCATATCGTCAATGTGGATCCACGCCATGTATTGTCTGCCGCTGCCAATCGGGCCGCCGAGGCCGAGCTTAAACGCTGGCGTCAGTTTGGCCAGAATACCGCCTCGCGGCGCCAGCACGATGCCGGTGCGCAGCAGGCAGACCCGGGTCTGCTCGTTTTGCGCTTCACAGGCGATCTGCTCCCAGCGGGCGCACAGTTTATGCGTAAATTCGTTATGCGGCGGCTCTTCTTCGGTCACCACCACTTCGCCGAGGTCGCCGTAATATCCGGCAGCGGAACCGCTAATCAGCACCGCTGGCGGCGTGTCGCTGGCATGAATCAGCGCGACCAGTCTTTGCGTGATATCCCAGCGGCTGTGGCACAGTCGCTGCTTTTGCTCTGCCGTCCAGCGTTTATTGGCGATAGGTTCGCCAGCCAGGTTAATGACGGCATCAACGCCGTTGAGATTTGTCTGCCCTTCGAAATCGCGCCACAGAGTGACGCGCGAATCGAGCCGGGTTTTCGCCTTTTCAGGGCTGCGCGTTGAAACCGTTACGTCATGCCCCAGCGCTAATAACCGGGGGATAAGATGTCGGCCAATCAGGCCGGTGCCACCAGTAAGCAGAATTTTCATACTGCCTCCTAAGATGCGCCTACCGTCGCCAGCTCATGGTCATGGATACTGAATCGGCATAGCGCAATGCGTACAGTTTATCGATCTCTACTTCAGCATAGGTAACCCAGTGATGTTCGCATGCGATATTGAGCACATCCTGCGTTAATTTTTCCAGCAGGGAGAAGCGGTTATTCTCAATATGGCTAATGATGCGCTTGGTGATCGTGCGGTAGTTCAACGCGTCGTTAATATCTTCGCTGTTGCGGGATTTATCCGCCGGGTAGTGGATAGCGACGTTGACCACCACATCCTGGCGGTTGGCGATCTCTTCTTCTTTAATTCCAATAAAAGTACGCAGGCGCAGGTTCTTAATTCGAATAATGGCGTCTGGTTGAGACATTGCAGGCTTCCTCCGTGTAGTAATTTCCGCAATCATACATCAAAGCAGCGCTGGCGAGCAGAGGGTTAATTGGCTTGTATTTTCATGAGCGCTTCAACGGTGGCAGGGCGCTGGCGAATACGCTCGAACCAGTTGTGTACTGCCGGGAAATTTGCCAGATCGATGCGTTGACGCTGATGGGCATTAATCCACGGCCAGCAGGCAATATCGGCGATGCTGTAGTGGTTTCCGCCAAGCCAGGGACTCTCTCCAAGACGTCGGTTGAGGACGCCATACAGACGTTGCGTTTCCACCTGATAGCGCTCAATGGCGTAGGGAACCGCCTGCGGGGCAAAATGATTAAAGTGGTGATTCTGCCCGAGCATCGGCCCCAAACCGCCAACCTGCCAGAATAGCCATTGCAGCGTAACGTGACGCTCGCGAAGTTCACCGCTCAGTAGCTTGCCTGTTTTTTCTGCCAGATACAGTAGGATCTCTCCGGATTCAAACAGGTTTAACGGCATACCGCCGTCGGCGGGGGCGTGATCAACGATCGCCGGGATCTTGTTATTCGGTGAGATAGCGAGAAATTGCGGACGAAACTGTTCTCCCTTGCTGATATCTACCCGAATCAGGCGATAGGCTAACTGCGCTTCTTCGAGGAAAAGCGTGATTTTATTGCCATTGGGGGTGGGGGCATAGTAAAGATCGATCATGGCATCTCCCGCCGTTATTGCGCGCAAACTTTTCGAGTATAGGCGAAGGCGCCCGATTTGGCTGACGTGCCGGGTCTGTTATCGATTTCACCTCGCTCAAGTGGTTCAGGCAGAATCCTTATGGCGGCGTCGGTGACATCCTCTGAAAGACAGGATATGTTGATTCTTGTACCCTGACCTATTCGCTATTGAGGACACCATGAACCAGCCCGTCATTACCCTGTGGTCCGATGCCGATTTTTTTTCGCCGTACGTGATGTCAGTATATGTTGCGCTACGGGAAAAAAGCCTGCCTTTTACGCTGAAAACCGTCAATCTTAATCGCGGAGAACACTTACAGAGCGGCTGGAAGGGGTACTCTGCGACCCGTCGCGTCCCGTTGTTGGACGTCGACGCGTTCTCCCTGAGTGAATCTTCCGCAATTACTGAATATCTGGATGAGCGTTTCGCGCCGCCGGAGTGGGAGCGACTTTATCCGCATGACCTGCAAAAGCGCGCGCGGGCGCGTCAGGTGCAGGCCTGGCTCCGTAGCGACCTGATGCCGATTCGTGAAGAGCGTCCGACGACCGTGGTGTTTGCCGGCGCGAAGAAACCGCCGCTGAGTGAAGCCGGACGGAGAAGCGCTGAAAAATTGTTTGAAATCGCCAGCGGCTTGCTGGCCCACGGCCAGCAGAATCTGTTTGGCGAATGGTCTGTTGCCGATAGCGACCTGGCGTTGATGATCAACCGGTTGGTCCTGAACGGCGATGATGTCCCTGGCGCGCTGGCTGACTACGCCGCTTTCCAGTGGCAACGGGCGTCGGTTCAGCGCTTCCTCACACTGTCGGGCAAACATGCTGGCTGATAAGCCCTGGCAGTTCCGTTATTATAGGCGCATCGTAATGCGTGGAGATGGAATGTATGAAGCTGATGTTTGCATCGGATATCCACGGCTCTCTGCCCGCAACTGAGCGCGTTCTTGAACTGTTCGCACAACGCGGTGCGCAGTGGCTGGTGATCCTTGGCGACGTGCTGAATCACGGGCCGCGTAACGCTCTGCCTGAAGGGTATGCCCCTGCCCGGGTTGCGGAGAAGCTAAATGGCGTAGCGGAACGGGTGATTGCCGTGCGCGGCAACTGCGATAGCGAAGTTGATCAGATGCTGTTGCATTTCCCCATTACCGCCCCCTGGCAGCAGGTATTGAGCGCGCGAACGCGCCTGTTTTTGACGCACGGCCATCTGTATAGCCCGGATAATTTGCCACCGCTTGCCGCTGGCGATGTGCTGGCTTATGGTCATACTCATATTCCGGTTGCCGAGAAGCGCGACGACATTTTTCTCTTCAATCCCGGCTCGGTCAGCATCCCTAAAGGGGGATTTGCCCCCAGCTACGGCTTCCTGAATGGGGGGCAATTGCAGGTTTTAGCACTCGATGATAATCAGGTTATTGCAGAGGTCGCGATTTACCCGTAATTTACCCCTCAACCATATAGACGCGCCGCGAGAGCGCTTTAAAAAGTAAGGTTTTCTGATGGCGGAACAGAATCATTTGGCAAGCACAGAGTGGGTCGATATTGTTAATGAAAACAATGAAGTGATAGCGCAATCCAGCCGTGAACAAATGCGTGCGGAGTGCCTGCGTCACCGGGCGACTTATATTGTTGTTCATGATGGGATGGGCAAAATACTTGTGCAGCGTCGTACCGAAACGAAGGATTTCCATCCGGGGATGCTGGACGCGACCGCCGGCGGCGTGGTGCAGGCTGATGAGCAAATGCTGGAGTCCGCGCGCCGTGAAGCGGAAGAGGAACTGGGTATTGCTGGCGTACCGTTTGCCGACCACGGTCAGTTCTACTACGAAGATAAACACTGCCGCGTCTGGGGCGCGCTGTTTAGCTGTGTATCACATGGGCCTTTCGCGCTGCAGGAAGAGGAAGTGAGTGAAGTGTGCTGGCTGACTCCGGAAGAGATCACCGCCCGCTGCGATGAGTTCACCCCCGATTCATTAAAGGCGCTGGCGCTGTGGATGACCCGTAATGCCAATAATGAGTCAGCGAAAGCCGAAAAACAGGAAGAGGCGGAGTAGCCGCCGCTACGCATTACTGACAACGTGTGCGCTTTTCGAATCGCCCGGCGGCGCCTGCGCGAGCCTGCATCGCGAATGCTGAAGGTCGTGCAGGCCGCATCAGGCGGAAATGCGAGCACATTATCCGATACCGCTTTGTCATCGGCCGCAGGCGGAGTAGCCGTTAACAGCTGTCCCGCATGCATAATCTGGAGGCGATAGGTTTTCTGTCGCGCCAGTTTCCCTCATTAAGGCGTTCCAGAAGCGTTTTCCCGGCTTCGATGCCAATTTTTTGATGCGGTACCGCCATAGTGGTCAATGGCGGCTGACAGACCCGGCTGACATCGCTATCCCCAAAGCCGACGATGGCTAAATCATCAGGCACTTTGATGTGTCGACGCTGGCACTCATACAGCGCCCCGCATGCCAGCTCATCGGAAACACAAACCAGCGCGTCGAGCTCCGGCCAGGCCAGCACAAATTCCGCGAGCTGTGATGCGCCAGTGGAAAAATTGGCGGGCAGCGCGGCGTTAATTACCCGGTTGGGGGACATATGGTGGCGCAGCATGGCTTTATACCACCCATGTAAATGCTGCTGAAAAATCCACTGTTCCTGATTGGCGCACAGCAGGGCGATATTCTGATAACCGCGGTGGATGAGCATTTCCGTAAGCTCGAACATCGCCGCCACGTAATCAATGCCGATATTCATGTCGATAGGATCGGCGCGCATCGCGCCTATTTCCATCACCGGAATTGAGGCGTTTTTCAGCCAGTGGCGCACCGTATCGCTGTGTTCAACGCTAAGCAGAATGGCGGCGGCGATGTTAGAGGCCAGTAGCGTTTCGAGCAATTTTTCTTCCTGCTCAAGACGGTGCTGCGATTCCGCCAGCATAATTTGATAACCTGCGGGTTGTAATACCTGTTGCAGCCCGGCGAACATTGCTGAGCAGCCCGCCTCTGCAAGATTGGGTACTACCATGGCAATGGTTCTTGAGGAGGCCGATGCCAGCGCGCTGGCGGCAAGATTAGGCATGTACCCGAGCTCCTGCACCGCCGCTTCGATTTTTTCTCGTAGCTTATCGGAAACCTGTTCGGGCGTACGAAGAGCGCGAGAGACGGTCATCGTACCTACACCAGCCAGTTGAGCAACATCGGCGATCGTCACCTTACCGGTGCTACGCCGTTTTCGGGTTAGAGACATACATATTCCTGCTAAACAGACGCTTTTTATTATCATCCATTGCTTCACCTGTCACGGAGTATACCCCTTAAACGGGCTTTTTTAGCGTCTTTTCATGCAACCAACCGGAATTGATAGCGCTATCACAATTTTGCATATTCTCTTTTGGTAGCGCTATCTTTGTGAACTTTATCGCAGATAACTATTGTCCGCTTGCCTACAGTTTGCTCATCTTTTTTGTTAAAAGATGAGGGGAAAAATGCTGAAGACATGGCTCTCAGATGCCACGATTACGCTGCGGCAGAGTGTAGAAAGCTGGCCGCAGGCGCTGGAGATGTGCGCCCGCCCGCTGCTTGCAGCTGGCGTTATTGTGCCTGAATATGTGGCGGCCATTATTGCGCAACACCATCAACTGGGGCCGTATTATGTACTGGCGCCAGGTCTGGCGATGCCGCATGCGCGACCAGAGGAGGGGGCGAAAGGTTTAGGGTTATCGTTACTGAAACTGGAACAGGGAGTGTCGTTTGGCGCCGAAGAGTTCGATCCGGTTGATATTATCATTATGCTTGCGGCACCGGATAAACATAGTCATATCGAAATGATTGCTGACCTCGCCGAACTATTTTCCAGTGAGGCAGATATGCATAAATTACATCAGGCAACGAGCCTGGAGGAGATAAAAAGAATAATCGCGCGCTTCTGACCTGATTTTAATATCTGATTTCTACCCATTACGCGCCTGCGTGATGCGAACGTACTCTACCCAAAAAAGGTGATAACAATGAAAATTATGGCAATTTGCGGTTCTGGCCTGGGCAGTAGTTTTATGGTTGAGATGAATATTAAAAAAGTCCTTAAAAAGCTCGAAATAGAGGCTGAAGTGGAACACTCCGATCTTTCGTCGGCAACACCAGGGGCGGCGGATTTGTTTGTGATGGCGAAAGATATCGCCGCCAGCGCCAGCGTGCCGGAAAGCCAGTTGGTGGTGATTAACAACATCATCGATATTAACGAACTCGAAGCGCAGTTGCGTGCCTGGTTTGCTAAACAATAACTATTTATAGCGAGGCGGATATGTTTATCCTTGAAACGCTGAATTTTGTTGTTGATATTCTCAAAGTTCCCTCAATACTCGTCGGATTAATTGCGTTAATTGGCCTTGTGGCGCAAAAAAAATCTTTTTCCGATGTTGTGAAGGGAACAATTAAAACGATATTAGGGTTTATTGTTCTGGGGGGCGGGGCGACGGTACTCGTTGGCTCGTTGAACCCGTTAGGAGGAATGTTTGAACATGCCTTTAATATTCAGGGCATTATTCCGAATAATGAAGCGATAGTTTCTATTGCCCTTGAGAAGTATGGCGCTTCAACCGCGCTGATTATGGCATTCGGGATGGTGGCGAATATTCTGGTTGCACGTTTTACGCGCCTGAAATACATCTTCCTGACCGGACATCATACTTTCTATATGGCCTGTATGATTGGCGTCATTCTTACCGTGGCGGGATTCGACGGCGTGGGACTGGTATTTACCGGCTCACTGATCCTCGGACTGGTAATGGCGTTCTTCCCGGCCCTGGCGCAGCGCTATATGAAGCGTATTACCGGTACGGATGATATTGCTTTCGGCCACTTTGGCACGCTGGGTTACGTCCTGTCGGGCTGGATCGGCAGCGTCTGCGGTAAAGGCTCGCGTTCAACCGAAGAGATGAATCTGCCGAAGAACCTGAGTTTCCTGCGTGACAGTTCTATCTCTATTTCCCTGACCATGATGATTATCTACCTGATTATGGCGGTCAGCGCAGGGCGTGAATATGTTGAAAGCACCTTCAGCGGCGGTCAGAACTATCTGGTATACGCCATCATTATGGCGATTACCTTCGCTGCCGGGGTATTTATCATTCTGCAGGGGGTTCGCCTGATTCTGGCGGAAATTGTACCGGCTTTTACCGGCTTCTCGGAAAAGCTGGTGCCTAACGCGCGTCCGGCGCTGGACTGTCCGGTGGTCTATCCCTACGCGCCTAATGCGGTGCTGATTGGTTTTCTGTTTAGCTTCCTCGGTGGATTAGTGGGGCTGTTCCTCTGCGGGCAATTTAAGTGGGTCCTGATTCTACCGGGCGTCGTGCCGCATTTCTTTACTGGCGCGACAGCCGGCGTGTTTGGCAATGCCACCGGTGGACGGCGCGGCGCGATGATCGGCGCGTTCGCTAACGGGCTGCTGATCACTTTCCTGCCGGTGCTGTTGTTGCCTGTACTGGGGGCGATTGGTTTTGCCAATACCACCTTCTCAGATGCTGATTTTGGCGCCGTGGGTATTGTGCTGGGGAATCTGGCCCGCTACCTGTCGCCGCTTGCCATTACCGGCCTTGTTGTCGTGTTGTTCGCGCTGCTGGTTGTCTACAACGTGTTGGCGAAAAAGAAATCTGTGGGCGGTAGCGCGCAGGAGAACACCGGAGCTAAATCATGAATGTGAAAGAAGTGACTGAACTGGCGCGTAATATTCGTCTCGCCACCCTGAAATCGCTGACCAATCTTGGTTTCGGGCACTATGGCGGCAGCATGTCAGTAGTGGAAACGCTGGCCGTGCTGTACGGCGCGGTGATGAAAATCGACCCGGCGGATCCGGACTGGCCAGAGCGTGATTATTTTGTGTTATCAAAAGGCCATGCTGGCCCGGCGCTCTACAGTACGTTGGCGATTAAGGGATATTTCCCGATAGAGGAACTGAGTACGCTTAATCAGAATGGTACGCGCTTGCCAAGCCATCCGGACCGGCTGAAAACGCGCGGTGTGGATGCGACGACGGGGTCATTGGGGCAAGGGATTTCTATTGCTGGCGGGATGGCGTTGTCCCATAAGCTGGCGGGACGCGCGAATCGAGTATTTTGCATCGTCGGCGATGGCGAACTGAATGAAGGCCAGTGCTGGGAAGCGTTCCAGTTCATTGCCCACCACCGTCTGAATAATCTGACGGTGTTTGTTGACTGGAACAAGCTACAGCTTGACGGCAAGCTGGATGAAATTATTCGCGCTTTCAACCTGGAAGATAAATTCCGCGCCTTTGGTTTCGATGTTGTTACCGTCAAAGGCGATGACATACCCGGGCTGCTGGCTGCAGCGCAACCCGTTCCGCCGGTGGACGCGCGTCCGCGCGTGGTGATCCTGGACAGCATTAAAGGGCAGGGCGTGCCGTATCTTGAGAAGCTCAGTAATAGTCATCATTTGCGTCTGACGAAAGAGATGAAAGAGACGCTAAACGAGTTCATTCGCCAACGGGAGGCTGAGCATGATTAAGGTTGCACCAGTGGGACAAAAAGACGCAACGGAGATGCGCAAAATTTATGCCGCATTCGTCACCCGGCAAATCGAAGCTGGTCGCCCGATTATCGCCCTCGAAGCGGACCTGATGAGCTCCATGGCGATGGACGGCGTGGCGCGGGATTACCCACAGCACGTCATCAACTGCGGTATTATGGAAGCTAACGTGATTGGCACTGCTGCCGGGTTAGCGTTGACCGGGCGTAAACCGTTTGTGCACACCTTTACCGCTTTCGCCAGTCGGCGCTGTTTTGACCAGCTATTTATGTCACTGGATTATCAGCGCAATAATGTCAAGGTGATCGCCTCGGATGCCGGTATTACCGCGTGCCATAATGGCGGCACCCACATGTCTTTTGAAGATATGGGAATTGTGCGCGGTCTGGCACATTCAGTAGTGCTGGAAGTGACTGATGCAGTGATGTTTGAGGATATACTGCGTCAGCTTATCGATCTTGACGGCTTCTACTGGGTACGCACGATTCGCAAGCAGGCGTCGAGCGTGTATGCGCCGGGGTCAACCTTTACCATCGGTAAGGGTAATGTTCTGCGTGAAGGGGATGATATCACTCTGATTGCCAACGGTATTATGGTGTCGGAGGCGCTGGAAGCGAGTCGTCAGCTTGCGCAGGAAGGCGTGAGCGCGGCAGTGATTGATATGTTTACCCTGAAACCCATCGATCGCATGCTGGTGAAAAACTACGCCGAGAAAACCGGGCGTATCGTGACTTGCGAAAACCACAGTATCCATAACGGACTGGGTTCGGCGGTGGCGGAAGTACTGGTGGAAACCTGTCCGGTACCGATGCGTCGCGTGGGGGTAAAAGAACGTTATGGTCAGGTGGGGACGCAGGACTTTTTGCAGAAGGAGTATGGCCTCACGGCGCATGATATAGTCTCGGCGGCACGAGAGCTACTGTAAATAAAATGGCGACCCTGCTATATGGTCGCCATTTTTGCCGGGTCGCGTTTCGCGAATTCGGCCTGTAAAACGATAGACCCGGTCAGCGTTGCCGCCGGGTCTTTTAGCTTACTGCTGCTGAGCAGACTGAATCGCGGTCAGGGCGATGGTGTAGACGATATCGTCAACCAGCGCGCCGCGGGACAGGTCGTTCACCGGCTTACGCATCCCCTGCAGCATTGGCCCGATGGAGATCAGGTCGGCAGAACGCTGTACGGCTTTATAAGTGGTGTTACCGGTGTTCAGATCCGGGAAGATGAACACGGTAGCGCGACCGGCAACCGGAGAGTTCGGCGCTTTGGATTTCGCGACGTCAGCCATAACTGCAGCATCATACTGCAGCGGACCGTCGATCATCAGATCAGGACGTTTTTCCTGCGCCAGGCGTGTCGCTTCACGTACTTTCTCTACATCGCTACCTGCACCAGAGGTACCCGTAGAGTAGGAAAGCATCGCCACGCGCGGCTCAATGCCGAAGGCAGCGGCAGAGTCTGCGGACTGGATTGCGATTTCAGCCAGTTGCTCAGCGGTCGGATCCGGGTTGATCGCACAGTCGCCGTAAACGTAAACCTGTTCTGGCAACAGCATGAAGAACACGGAGGAGACCAGAGAACTACCCGGTGCGGTTTTGATCAACTGCAGCGGCGGACGAATGGTGTTGGCGGTGGTATGCACCGCGCCGGATACCAGACCATCAACTTCGTCCTGTTCCAGCATCAGCGTGCCGAGAACCACGTTATCTTCCAGTTGCTCACGGGCGACGGCTTCAGTCATGCCCTTGTTCTTACGCAGTTCGACCAGGCGGGCAACATAGCTTTCGCGCACCACTTCCGGGTCGACGATTTCGATACCGGTACCCAGTTCAACGCCCTGAGAGGCGGCAACACGGGTGATCTCATCCGGGTTACCCAGCAGCACGCAGGTTGCGATACCGCGCTCGGCGCAGATTGCCGCGGCTTTAACGGTGCGCGGTTCGTTACCTTCCGGCAGAACAACGCGCTTGCCTGCTTTACGCGCCAGCTCAGTGAGCTGATAACGGAAGGCGGGCGGGGAGAGACGACGGCTGCGCTCGGAGGTGGCGGTCAGGGATTCAATCCAGTCGGCATTGATATAGTTAGCTACGTACTCCTGAACTTTCTCGATACGCTCGTGATCGTCAACTGGTACTTCCAGATTGAAACTCTGCAGGCTCAGAGAGGTCTGCCAGGTATTGGTATTGACCATGAATACCGGCAGGCCGGTAGCAAATGCGCGCTCGCACAATTTGCTGATGCGCGCGTCCATTTCGTAGCCGCCGGTCAGCAAGATTGCGCCGATTTCCACACCATTCATCGCCGCCAGGCAGGCGGCGACCAGCACGTCAGGACGGTCAGCGGAGGTCACCAGCAGAGAGCCGGCGCGGAAGTGCTCCAGCATGTGCGGGATACTACGCGCACAGAAAGTGACTGACTTCACGCGACGGGTATTGATATCGCCTTCGTTGATGATGGTGGCATTCAGGTGATGAGCCATATCGATCGCACGGGTGGCGATCAGATCAAAGCTCCACGGCACTGCGCCCAGAACCGGCAATGAACTCCCGCTTTGCAACTGAGCGGGATCGATCTTCACGACTTTTGCTTTGGAAGAGTCATCGAAGATTTCCGACAGGTCAGGACGAGTGCGGCCCTGTTCGTCAACCGGCGCGTTCAGTTTGTTGACGATAACCCCGGTAATACTGGTGTTTTTTGCGCCGCCGAAACCGCTACGAGTCAGCTCAACGCGCTCTTTCAGTTGTTCCTGCGTATCGGTGCCCTGGGACATCACGAAGACGATTTCCGCATTCAGCGTTTTGGCGATTTCGTAGTTCAGCGACTGGGCAAACTGGTGTTTGCGGGTTGGCACCAGACCTTCAACCAGCACCACTTCCGCGTCCTGAGCGTTGGCGTGGTAGTTGGCGATGATCTCTTCCATCAGCACGTCTTTCTGATTGCTGGAGAGCAAGGACTCGACGTGGCTCATTTTCAACGGTTCTGCGGCCGGAAGGTCGGAGTTCGCGCGAATGATGGTTGTCGTCTGGTCAGGCGCATCGCCACCGGCACGTGGTTGCGCGATTGGTTTAAAGACGCTCAGACGAACGCCCTTACGTTCCATGGCACGGATAACACCGAGGCTGACGCTGGTCAGGCCTACGCTGGTTCCGGTAGGGATTAGCATGATTGTACGGGACACGATATATCCTCTTTCGTTACCGCCAGTATCAGGCGGGATACAAAACTACACCACCAGCTTCCCGTCATACTCAAGTTACATGTGCGTTGGCTTTGTTACTCGGCTCATCCATGAGCCTCTCCCTTACGGGTCGCCGCTACACGGCGTTCAAATCTGTTCCGGACAGATTTGTCGCTCACCCCAGTCACGTACTACTCGTACGCTCCTGGGGATTCTCTGCGTCGCCGCCTTCCTGCAACTCGAATTATTTAGGGTTATAGCTGGCGGTGTGGAATCAGGCGGTCAGACGGTGGGCGTCTTGCGCGATAACCAGTTCTTCGTTAGTCGGAATGACAACGGCCGGGCGAGTGCCTTCTTTGTTGATGAAGCCAGATTTGCCGAAACGGGCGGCCAGGTTACGTTCGTGATCAACTTCGAAGCCCAGTACGCCAAGTTTGCCGAGGGACAGCTCGCGAACCATCGCCGCGTTTTCGCCGATACCACCGGTAAACACAACCGCGTCGAGACGACCTTCCATTAGCGCGGTGTAGGAACCGATGTATTTTGCCAGACGATGACAGTAAACGTCCATTGCACGGCGAGCATCCGCTTTTTCCTGATAGTTGTCTTCAACATAGCGGCAGTCGCTGGTGACTTCGGTCAGACCGAGCAGGCCGGACTCTTTAGTCAGCATTTTGTTGATCGCGTCAACGCTCATGCCCAGCGTATCGTGCAGATGGAAAATGATTGCCGGGTCGATATCGCCTGAACGGGTTCCCATAACCAGACCTTCCAGCGGGGTCAGCCCCATGGAGGTATCAACGCATTTCCCGTTACGAATAGCGGAAACAGAGCCTCCGTTACCCAGGTGGCAGGTGATGATATTCAGCGTTTCAACCGGTTTGTTCAGAACTTTCGCGGCTTCCTGAGTCACATAAAAGTGGCTGGTGCCGTGTGCGCCGTAGCGGCGTATGCCGTGTTCTTTGTACAGGCTGTACGGCAGGGCGTAGAGGTAAGACTCTTCCGGCATCGTCTGATGGAAAGCGGTGTCGAATACGGCAACGTTTTTCTCTTTCAGGTGCGGGAATGACTTCAGCGCTTCCGCAATACCGATCAGGTGCGCCGGGTTATGCAGCGGAGCGAAAGACGCGGCGTCTTTGATCCCCTGAATGACGGAGTCATCGATCACGACGGAACGGGTGTATTTCTCGCCGCCATGAACGATGCGATGGCCAATTGCGGTCAACTGCGCAGACAGCTCTGGTTTTTGTGCCAGAATAGTGTTAACGATAAAGTTAAGCGCTTCACTGTGAGCGGCGCCAGCGCCTAAATCAGCCTCTTGTTTGCTGCCGTCCATTTTCCATTTGATACGCGCTTCCGGGAGATGGAAGCATTCGGCTAAACCGGACAGGTATTCGTCGCCGTTGAGGGCGTCAAGGATAGCAAATTTTAGTGAGGAGCTACCGCAGTTCAGAACCAGTACTAACTTACTCGACATGGAAGTACCTTTATGATGATACGTGGCTAAAAAAAACGTCAGAATGTCACAAAGCGTAGCGCAGGATGACATCGACATTTATGATTAACATCATGCCTTGTACTGTTTTAGGGCACGATGAGAGAAGTACATTTGATTTTATGCCATTTGCCTGATTTTCAGCCAATGGCAGAATATGCGATAATTTTACTAACCTGGTAAAAGGGTCTAACCGCCCCTTCAGGTGCGCACAGAATACCTGATTGACGCATCCATTGCCAAAATCTTTTGAACGTTGTCATGCATAGTTGGTGTTTTGCACAAATTTTTTAAGTTTTACATGTAAAGTTGAGGTGAGTCATGTCTGGTTCTGAGAAACGCCCTGTGAGTTTTTTTGGTCTGTTTCGCCACGGGCAGCACTATGCAAAGACCTGGCCTCTGGATAAACGCCTTGCCCCGGTATTTATCGAAAATCGCATTATTCGCGCGACTCGCTATGCGATCCGCATTATGCCGCCGGTAGCGGTTTTCACGCTGTGCTGGCAAATTGCGCTCGGCGGCCAGTTGGGGCCGGCGGTGGCTACCGCGCTGTTCGCATTGAGCCTGCCGATGCAGGGGTTATGGTGGCTTGGTAAGCGTTCGGTCACCCCTTTGCCGCCGTCGGTGCTGAACTGGTTTTACGAAGTGCGGGTTAAATTGCAAGAGGCGGGTCAGGCGCTGACGCCTGTCGATGGTAAGCCTGATTATCAGGCTTTAGCTGACACGCTTAAGCGTGCCTTCAAACAACTGGATAAAACTTTCCTTGATGATTTGTAATTGGATCAGGAAAACGCATATAAAAGAAGGCGCATAATTTATGCGCCTTCTTTTTTCACGCCGTAAAGTGCTACAGGAGTCAAAAATGGAAATGACCAATGCGCAACGTCTGATTTTGTCGAATCAGTACAAGATGATGACGATGCTCGACCCGGACAACGCCGAGCGTTACCGCCGTCTACAGACCATCATTGAGCGTGGATATGGGTTGCAGATGCGCGAGCTTGATCGCGAGTTTGGCCAGCTTACCGAGGAAACTTGCCGTACCATCATTGATATTATGGAGATGTATCATGCGCTGAATGTCTCCTGGACTAACCTGAAGGACGCCAGTGGCATTGATGAGCGTCGGGTAACTTTCCTTGGCTTTGATGTGGCCACTGAAGCGCGCTATCTCGGATATGTGCGTTTTATGGTTAATGTTGAAGGGCGCTACAGCCATTTTGATGCCGGGACGCATGGCTTCAACTCCCAGACGCCAATGTGGGAAAAATACCAGCGTATGCTGAGTACCTGGCACGCTTGCCCACGTCAGTATCACTTAAGCAGTAATGAAATTAATCAAATCATCAATGCCTGATGGAGGTTGCCGTGCAGTGTAAGGGGTTCCTGTTTGATCTTGACGGGACATTGGTTAATTCGTTGCCGGTGGTAGAGCGTTCCTGGTGTCGGTGGGCGGATCGATTCGGCATTGCCCACCATGACGTGCTGAGCTTCATTCATGGCAAACAGGCGATAACGTCGCTGCGTCATTTTCTCCCGGGGCGTAGCGAAGAGGAGATTCAGGCTGAGTTTGCCTGGCTGGAAAAGGTCGAAGCGACGGATACTGATGGCGTTACGGCGCTGCCCGGAGCGATCGCATTGCTCAATACTCTGGACAAAGCAGGCATTCCCTGGGCAATTGTGACTTCAGGTTCGATACCTGTCGCCCATGCCCGCCATCGTGCGGCAGGTCTGCCAGACGCCAACGTTTTTGTCACCGCCGAGCGTGTTAAGCATGGAAAACCCGCGCCGGACGCTTATCTGCTGGGCGCTGAATTGTTGGGTCTGGCGGCGGAACAGTGCGCCGTTGTGGAAGATGCCCCCGCCGGGCTGCTCTCCGGTCTGGCTGCGGGTTGCCGTACGATTGCGGTGAATGTCCCCGCCGACGCGCCGCGTCTTGATGAAGCGGATCTGGTGCTAACGACGCTTGAGAGCCTGGCGATCGAGCGTCTTCCTGACGGCAATGTGAATGTTATTCTAAAAGACTAATCTCATGATTTGGCCCCGCGTTGACGGGGCATTTTTATGCCAAACTTTCGACTCTATTTTCGGACAAGGATAAGTTGTGAACGGTGAATTGATCTGGGTGTTATCTCTGCTTGCCGTAGCCGTCGTGCTCTTTGCCACCGGGAAAGTACGCATGGACGCTATCGCATTGTTGGTGATTGTCGCTTTTATCCTCAGCAATACGCTAACCCTTAGCGAGGCTTTCTCGGGGTTTAGCGATCCCAACGTTATCCTTATCGCCGCGCTGTTTATCATCGGCGATGGTCTGGTACGCACCGGAGTCGCCAGCAAAATGGGGGCCTGGCTGGTGAAGGTGGCCGGTAACAGCGAAACAAAAATGCTGGTTTTTTTAATGCTGACCGTCGCCGGGCTGGGCGCCTTTATGAGTTCGACGGGCGTGGTAGCCATTTTTATCCCGGTGGTGCTTAGCGTTTCAATGCGCATGAATACCTCGCCTTCGCGGTTGATGATGCCGCTCAGCTTCGCCGGGCTGATTAGCGGGATGATGACGCTGGTCGCCACGCCGCCTAACCTGGTGGTCAATAGTGAGATGTTGCGTGAAGGGTTGCAGGGATTCGGCTTTTTCAGCGTGACGCCAATCGGCCTGGTGGTACTGGTGCTGGGCATTCTCTATATGCTGGTAATGCGCTTTATGCTGAAAGGAGAAGAGGGCGAGCAGGTGCGCGACGGCCGTAAACGGAGCACTTTTCGTGATTTAATCAAGGATTACCATCTGACCGGCAGGGCGCGCCGCCTGGCGATTCGTCCCGGTTCGCCGATGATTGGCCAGCGCCTGGATGACCTGAAGCTTCGCGAACGTTACGGGGCTAACGTTATCGGCGTTGAGCGCTGGAGGCGCTTTCGGCGAGTAATTGTTAACGTTAATGGGGTATCAGAATTCCGTGCCCGCGATGTTCTGCTGATTGATATGTCCGCTTCGGACGTGGATTTACGCCAGTTCTGCGGCGAGCAAATGCTGGAGCCCATGGTGCTTCGAGGCGAATATTTTTCCGATCAGGCGCTGGATGTGGGGATGGCGGAAGTTTCCCTTATTCCGGATTCCGAACTGGTGGGCAAGACGGTACGTGAGATCGCCTTTCGTACCCGTTTTGATCTCAATATCGTGGGCTTAAAGCGCGACGGTAAGGCCATTGATGGCGCGGTCATTGATGAAGCGCTACAGCTCGGCGATATTCTGCTGGTTGTGGGCAACTGGCGACAGATTGCCGCACTGGCTAAACGAGGGCGCGACTTCGTGGTGCTGAATATGCCAATTGAAGTCAACGATGCCTCTCCTGCGCACAGCCAGGCGCCACATGCAATATTCTGCATGGTATTGATGGTCGCACTCATGCTTACCGACGAGATCCCCAATCCAATCGCGGCAATCATCGCCTGTTTATTGATGGGAAAATTTCGCTGTATTAATGCTGAGAGCGCGTATAAAGCGATTCACTGGCCGAGTATTATTTTGATTGTCGGGATGATGCCGTTTGCGCTGGCGTTGCAGAAAACAGGTGGTGTTGACCTGGTTGTCAGAGGTTTGATGGACGTGGCGGGCAGCAAAGGTCCCTATCTGATGCTGGCATGCCTGTTCGTGATGTGTGCGGCGATAGGTTTGTTTATTTCAAATACCGCGACTGCGGTGTTGATGGCGCCCATTGCGCTGGCGGCGGCCAGGTCGATGGACGTATCGCCTTATCCTTTTGCGATGGTGGTGGCGATGGCCGCATCGGCGGCGTTTATGACCCCGGTATCTTCTCCGGTGAATACTCTGGTGTTGGGGCCCGGTAAGTACACATTCAGCGATTTTGTGAAGATCGGCGTACCGTTCACTATACTGGTCATGGTGGTGTGCGTACTGCTGATTCCGGTACTGTTTCCGTTCTGATGAGTTTCCCGGTCAGCTGATACTGCCCGGGAAATTGGGATTCACAGCGGTGAATCCTGGCTGATTTCATCAAGCGAAAGATGGAAACTTGGTACAAATACTCGCATAAAATAGTCCATCTCCGGGCTGCGGCGTGATTCCAGCGTTTTCTCAAGGCGGCTTTTGGCCAGCAAAAACTCATTGTTACCCGCCGACAGCTCTTCAAGGCATTTCAGATAGGCGCATAACGCATCGGCTTGCTTAACGAGCGCTTTCTCTTCTTCGCTATAGTGACGCTCGTCAATTAGCGGAGCAAAAATATCCCGCAGTTCGTCAGGCACCATATCGACCAGCTTTTGCTGGGCGATTTTCTCAATGGCTTTGTACTCCTGAGCAATCTGCGAGTTGAAATATTTCACCGGGGTAGGGAGATCGCCGGTCAGGACTTCCGAAGCATCGTGGTACATCGCCAACAGCGTAATCCGTTCGGCGTTAACCTGACCGCCAAATTTTCGGTTCTTAATCGCCGCCAGTGCGTGAGCCACCATCGCGACCTGCAAACTGTGTTCGGATACGTTTTCTGTGCGCACATTGCGCATCAGCGGCCAGCGATTGATGAGTTTCAGGCGGGAAAGGTGGGCAAAAAAATGACTCTGACTCATAGGAACCCTTAATCAGTAACAACGTCGGGAGCCATTGTGCGCCGGGAATGCCGCCGGATGCAACAAGTCCCGGCGGCGGATCTGACGAAATCAGAGCTGATGATAACCGGAAAGGAAACGCCCGAAGCGGGTGATTGCCATTGCCAGTTCGTCTTCGCGAGGAAGGGTGACGATACGCACGTGATCCGGCCATGGCCAGTTAAAGGCGGTGCCCTGAACCAGCAGGACTTTCTCCTGCAGCAGGAAATCGAGCACCATCTTCTGGTCGTCATGGATATTAAAGCGTTTCGCGTCAATTTTCGGGAACATATACAGCGCGCCCTGCGGCCTGGTGCAGGAGACGCCGGGGATTTCGTTGATCAACTCCCAGGCGCGGTTACGCTGCTCGTACAGGCGACCGCCAGGTACAATAAATTCACTGATGCTCTGATAGCCGCCGAGGGCCGTTTGAATCGCGTGCTGGGCCGGGACATTAGCGCACAGGCGCATAGAGGCCAGCATCTCCAGGCCTTCGATATAACCTTTTGCGTGTTTCTTCGGGCCGTTAAGCACCATCCAGCCCTGGCGGAAACCGGCAACGCGGTAGGTTTTTGACAGGCCGTTAAAGGTCACGGTGAGCAGATCCGGCGCCAGCGGCGCAATTGAGTGGTGCTGCGCGTCATCGTAAAGGATCTTGTCGTAGATCTCATCGGCGAAAATAATCAGGTTATTTTCACGGGCGATCTCAACGATCTCCATCAGCAACTCTTTTGAGTACACCGCGCCGGTCGGGTTATTCGGGTTGATGATCACGATACCGCGGGTGCGCGGGGTGATTTTGGCGCGGATATCGTCGAGGTCCGGGAACCAGTCAGAAGATTCATCACAAAGATAGTGCACCGCTTTGCCACTGGAAAGCGCCACGGCGGCAGTCCACAGGGGATAATCTGGCGCAGGCACCAGCATTTCATCGCCGCTGTTCAGCAGCGCCTGCATAGCCTGGACGATCAGTTCGGAAACGCCGTTGCCGATATAAATATCTTCAACCGTAACATCTCGCATTCCACGCGCCTGGTAGTGTTGCATGATGGCCTTGCGTGCGGAATATAGACCCTTTGAGTCGCTATAACCCTGGGCGGTGGGGAGATTACGGATGACGTCAACGAGGATTTCGTCGGGGGCATCAAAGCCGAATGGCGCCGGGTTGCCGATGTTCAGCTTCAGGACTTTGTTGCCTTCTTCTTCAAGGCGTTTCGCTTCTTTCAGAACCGGGCCGCGGATATCGTAACAGACGTTATCTAATTTGCTGGATTTTTCGATGGGGGACATGAACCTTTGACCTTTTAGCTGTTAGTGCCACTCCCTGCCGTGGAAGTCAGCACGAAATAATGTACTCCCCATCCCGGTCATTTTGAAGGGTTAACAGGAGAAGATTTTGTCGTTTTTGTTTTTTTGGAGTAATCAATATTCCTGATGATTGTTGGTTTTGTTTGTGGATTATGCCTTTATATGGCTAGTTTGTGGTCATATGTTGTGATTTTTTTAATTTTTTCGAACAGTTATATGGTTTGTTGTCTTGAGGGGTGTCCGTTTGTTTTTACGTAAAAGAGTCACTTCTTTTTGCTAAACGTTTAATTCACAGGCTACAAGACTTTGTAACAAGCTTGCCTGATATTTTTAATAAAAGCATTTAATCGATGAGTAATTTTTATTTTATGCAAATAAAATTTTATCGGCTGTTAATTTAATTAATGCGTAGAATCGTGTTTAAAATGGGCGATAAGACAAGTTAATAACGCTTATAAATATTGTTTTTTTCGGTTAGAATATCATCGTTAATATTGATGCCAGGCAAGCCAGACAGCGGTTGTGATATTATTAATATATTGTTATTGCAGGTTTTTGTTTGTGTTGTTGAGTGCCGACATCAGTTTGGATGTTTGTGGTGCGTAAAAGGATGAGCGTTGAGGGTTATTTTTGCGCCGCGTCACAGTAAACGGCGTCAGCGTAATTAAACGCGCCAGGGTGTATCACAAAATATTACTCAGCGATTCCGTGCATTTGCGGCTGATGAGTGCTTTCAAAAGCAATACAGGCACGGACGGCGTTTCGAGCCCGGAGCGTACACGTAATACTCGTACGTGGGATTATTCGCTTCGCTCACCTTCAGGGCCGCACTGGTGTGCGTTCAACATCGAACGCATTTTGTTTGAGCGCTGTCCGAGTCAAAATGGCAAGTGAAACAGCCCTGTGGGCCAGGCGCTCAGTCGCCTGTAAGTGAAGCCAATATGATAAATGAAAATCGCCCGATACTAAATTTAGACCTCGATCTGTTAAGAACCTTTGTTGCTGTCGCCGATCTCAACACATTTGCCGCTGCGGCTACTGCAGTACGCCGTACCCAGTCGGCAGTAAGCCAGCAAATGCAGAGGCTGGAGCAGCTGGTTGGAAAAGAGCTCTTTGCTCGTCATGGGCGCAATAAACTTCTGACGGAACAGGGCATTCAGCTACTGGGATACGCGCGGAAAATTCTGCGTTTTAATGATGAAGCCTGCATGTCGCTGATGTTCGGTAGTTTGCAGGGAACGCTCACGATCGGCGCATCTGATGAGACGGCGGAGACTATTTTGCCTTTCTTGTTGAACCGAATCGGCAGTTTTTATCCCAGGCTGACTCTCGAAATCAAAGCGCTCAATCATGTTGATGTTGAAAAGAGGCTGGCGAACGGGGCAATCGATCTTGCGTTGACCACCCGGCAGACAAGCGGTTATGAACAGATAAGGTTACGTACATCACCAACGTTATGGTACTGCGCAGCCGATTATATCCTGCCACAGGGCGAGTCTGTACCGCTGGTCCTGACCGATACGCCTGACACGCTCCGTGAAGCAATGATTACCGCCCTCAATGCCGCCCGGATCCCCTGGCATCTTGCCCACGCGGCGTCCTCAATCGCCGGCGTGAAAGCGGCGGTGAAAGCGGGTCTTGGCGTGACCGCGCAACCGGTAGAGATGATGGGGAGAGAGTTTCGGGTGCCCGGTAAGAGCGAAGGGTTACCCGGGCTGCCGGACACGCACTATATGCTGAGCTGTTATCCTCAGAAGGTCAGTGAGTTGGCGCGCGTCATTTTTCAGTCACTGAGCGCAGAACATCAACCGTGGTCTGTGCAGCGCGTTTATACCCCGGAAGGGGGAGAAGATCATCCCCTGTTTCATGAAGGGGAAAGTCCGACAAAAGGCACGAAATCTGGTAACAAAATGTAAGTGCGAAAAAGAACCACAAATGTGCGAAATGAACGCAGTGGTTCTTTTTTTCAATTTTTTTTGATGAATTACATGTTTTATTGGTTGTTTTTGATTGAAATCATACGGTTAATCTTCCTGTTCATCGTTTCGCCTCAATTTTTTCTGCACGTTTAATACTTCCTGCTAATGTTAAAAAACCGGATAGTTTGTTGCCGTTTTTTTGATTGAATTAACAAAACCGTGTCATAGATCAAGAAAATACCCCTACTTAGGGGGATGAATCGTGGCTAAATCCTGTCAAAATAGGCGGGTAATTTTGATTTACGGCGGAAACGGACACGATTCACCAGCACTAAATCCCTTCGATATGCAAGGCTACTTAGCAGAAAAGGGCATTTAATGTTAATGAAAAGAATCCAATGTAAATTAATGTTGTGAAAACTTTTGTTAAAGTTGACAAAAGGTTAACGAAAGGGGTAAAAAGCCACCGCAATTGGCCTTCCACATCAACAATCAAGGACGCTTTTTGCACGGCTATTTTTTTATTCCTCCCTGTGAAACGCTGTGGCGTTCATCTGCCGGTAAGAGCAGAGGGTTTTAGCGCTACACTTTTTTGGTTAAGCAATGCGTATGTCAACATCCACTGAAGTTATCGCTCATCATTGGGCATTCGCTATATTTCTCATTATTGCTATTGGTCTGTGCTGCCTGATGCTGGTTGGCGGCTGGTACCTCGGCGGACGCGCGCGGGCGCGTAGCAAAAACACGCCGTTTGAATCGGGGATCGACTCCGTTGGTTCTGCTCGCTTACGCCTTTCTGCGAAGTTTTATCTGGTAGCCATGTTCTTTGTCATCTTCGACGTGGAAGCCCTGTATCTCTACGCATGGTCGACTTCTATCCGTGAAAGCGGCTGGGTTGGCTTTGTGGAAGCCGCCATTTTCATTTTAGTGCTACTGGCTGGTCTGGTTTACCTCGTTCGTATCGGCGCACTGGACTGGACGCCTGCGCGTTCCCGTCGCACGCTGGTTAACCCGGAAACAGGCAGTCCCACTAACCGTCATACGCAGTAAAAGCGAGGCAATAAGATGGATTATACGCTCACCCGCATCGATCCTAACGGTGAGAACGACCGTTACCCCCTGCAAAAACAGGAGATCGTAACCGACCCCCTGGAGCAAGAAGTCAATAAAAGCGTGTATATGGGCAAACTCGAACACGCGTTGCATGACATGGTGAACTGGGGCCGTAAGAACTCAATCTGGCCTTACAACTTTGGCCTTTCTTGCTGCTACGTGGAAATGGTGACGTCATTCACTGCGGTGCATGACGTTGCGCGTTTTGGCGCAGAAGTATTGCGCGCCTCCCCGCGTCAGGCGGACCTGATGGTGGTGGCCGGGACCTGCTTTACCAAAATGGCCCCGGTCATTCAGCGCCTTTATGACCAGATGCTGGAGCCGAAGTGGGTTATCTCAATGGGCGCATGCGCCAACTCCGGCGGTATGTACGATATCTATTCCGTTGTGCAGGGCGTGGATAAATTTATTCCGGTTGATGTTTATATCCCGGGCTGTCCACCGCGTCCGGAGGCTTATATGCAGGCGCTGATGCTGCTACAGGAATCCATTGGTAAAGAACGTCGCCCGCTTTCGTGGGTGGTTGGCGATCAGGGCGTCTACCGCGCCAATATGCAATCGGAACGTGAGCGTAAACGCGGCGAACGTATTGCAGTGACCAATCTGCGGACGCCGGACGAGATTTAACTTGCGCCTGCGGGCGGGATAGCAACTTCGCAAATCAATCTACAACAGCGCGAAGCCTCGCCAGCAGTCACCACGGACCTTTTGCAATGGTGAACAATATGACCGATTTAACCGCGCATGACGCCGCACCAGCCTGGCAAACCCGCGATCACCTTGATGACCCGGTGATTGGCGAACTGCGCAATCGTTTTGGGCCGGATGCCTTTACCGTTCAGCCAACCCGCACCGGCGTCCCGGTCGTTTGGGTGAAGCGCGAACAACTGCTTGAGGTGGGTGATTTCCTGAAGAAATTACCGAAACCTTACGTAATGCTGTTTGACCTGCACGGCATGGACGAGCGACTGCGCACGCACCGTGACGGCCTGCCCGCCGCGGATTTTTCTGTTTTCTACCACCTGATCTCAATAGAGCGCAATCGCGACATCATGCTCAAGGTGGCCTTGTCTGAAAACGATTTGCATCTGCCGACGTTTACCAGGCTGTTCCCTAACGCCAACTGGTATGAACGGGAAACCTGGGAGATGTTTGGCGTGACCTTCGATGGTCACCCGAACCTGCGTCGCATCATGATGCCGCCGACCTGGGAAGGCCACCCGCTGCGCAAAGACTACCCGGCGCGCGCGACCGAATTCGATCCGTTTGAGCTGACCAAAGCCAAACAGGATCTGGAAATGGAAGCGCTGACGTTTAAGCCGGAAGAGTGGGGCATGAAGCGCGGGACCGAAAACGAGGACTTTATGTTCCTTAACCTCGGCCCGAACCACCCCTCCGCGCATGGCGCGTTCCGCATTATCCTGCAACTTGATGGCGAAGAGATCGTCGACTGCGTACCGGACATTGGCTACCATCATCGTGGCGCGGAGAAAATGGGCGAGCGCCAGTCATGGCACAGCTACATTCCGTATACCGACCGTATTGAATACCTCGGCGGCTGCGTTAACGAAATGCCGTACGTGCTGGCGGTAGAAAAACTGGCGGGGATCACCGTGCCGGACCGTGTTAACGTGATTCGCGTCATGCTTTCCGAACTGTTCCGTATCAACAGCCACTTGCTGTATATCTCTACCTTTATTCAGGACGTCGGGGCGATGACCCCGGTGTTCTTTGCCTTTACTGACCGCCAGAAAATTTACGACCTGGTGGAAGCGATTACCGGCTTCCGTATGCACCCGGCCTGGTTCCGTATCGGCGGCGTCGCGCACGACCTGCCGCGCGGCTGGGATCGTCTGCTGCGTGAATTCCTGGAGTGGATGCCGAAGCGTCTGGACGCTTACGAGAAAGCCGCGCTGCGTAACACGATCCTGATTGGCCGTTCGAAAGGGGTTGCCGCCTACACCGCAAAAGAAGCGCTGGAGTGGGGCACCACCGGCGCTGGCCTGCGCGCTACCGGTATTGGTTTCGACGTACGTAAATGGCGTCCGTATTCTGGCTATGAAAACTTCGACTTTGAAATCCCGACCGGCGGCGGCGTTTCCGACTGCTACACCCGCGTGATGCTGAAAGTGGAAGAGCTGCGCCAGAGCCTGCGCATTCTCCAGCAGTGCCTCGACAACATGCCGGAAGGCCCGTTCAAAGCGGATCATCCGCTGACCACGCCGCCGCCGAAAGAGCGCACGCTGCAGCATATCGAAACCCTGATTACGCACTTCCTGCAGGTTTCCTGGGGCCCGGTGATGCCGGCCAACGAATCCTTCCAGATGATAGAGGCGACAAAAGGGATTAACAGTTACTACCTGACCAGCGATGGCAGCACCATGAGCTATCGTACCCGTATCCGCACGCCGAGCTATGCGCACCTGCAGCAGATCCCGGCGGCCATTCGCGGCAGCCTGGTATCCGACCTGATCGTCTATCTGGGTAGTATCGATTTTGTAATGTCAGACGTGGACCGCTAATTATGCACGAGAATCAACAACCACAAACTGAGGCTTTTGAGCTGAGTGCGGCAGAGCGTGAGGCGATTGAGCACGAAAAGCACCACTATGAAGACCCGCGCGCGGCGTCCATTGAAGCGCTGAAAATTGTGCAAAAGCAGCGCGGCTGGGTGCCGGATGGCGCAATCTACGCGATCGCCGATGTGCTGGGGATCCCGGCAAGCGATGTCGAAGGTGTGGCGACGTTCTATAGCCAGATTTTCCGCCAGCCGGTGGGGCGTCATGTGATCCGCTACTGCGACAGCGTGGTGTGCCACATTACCGGCTTCCAGGGGATTCAGTCGGCAATTGAGAAGACGCTGGACATCAAACCGGGTCAAACCACCTTTGATGGCCGTTTCACTCTGCTGCCGACCTGCTGCCTGGGCAACTGCGACAAGGGGCCGACCATGATGATTGATGAGGACACTCACAGTTATTTGACGCCGGAAGCGATTCCTGACCTCCTGGAGCGGTATAAATGAAAAACGTTATTCGTACTGCCGAAACCCATCCGTTAACCTGGCGTCTGCGCGACGACAAACAGCCGGTCTGGCTGGATGAATATCAGAGTAAAAACGGCTACGCCGGGGCGCGTAAAGCGCTCTCCGGGATGGCGCCTGATGAAATCGTCACCGCGGTAAAAGACGCCGGTCTGAAAGGGCGCGGCGGTGCGGGCTTCTCCACCGGTCTGAAGTGGAGCCTGATGCCGAAAGACGAGTCCATGAACATCCGCTACCTGCTGTGTAACGCCGATGAAATGGAGCCGGGCACCTATAAAGACCGTTTGCTGATGGAACAACTGCCGCACCTGCTGGTGGAAGGGATGCTGATCTCCGCGTTCGCGCTGAAAGCGTACCGTGGCTACATCTTCCTGCGTGGCGAATATATTGAAGCGGCGGTGCATCTGCGCCGGGCGATTGCCGAAGCGACCGAAGCCGGTCTGTTGGGCAAAAACATTCTCGGCACCGGCTTTAACTTCGAACTGTTTGTCCATACCGGGGCAGGGCGCTATATCTGCGGCGAAGAAACCGCGCTAATTAACTCCCTCGAAGGCCGCCGCGCCAATCCGCGCTCTAAACCGCCGTTCCCGGCAAGCTCCGGGGTATGGGGCAAACCGACCTGCGTCAACAACGTGGAAACGCTGTGTAACGTTCCGGCGATCCTCGCGAACGGCGTGGAGTGGTATCAGAACATCTCGAAGAGCAAGGATGCGGGCACCAAGCTGATGGGCTTCTCCGGTCGCGTGAAAAATCCGGGCGTCTGGGAACTGCCGTTCGGCACCACCGCGCGTGAAATTCTTGAAGATTACGCTGGCGGCATGCGTGATGGCCTGAAATTTAAAGCCTGGCAGCCTGGCGGCGCGGGGACCGATTTCCTGACTGAAGCGCATCTCGACCTGCCGATGGAATTTGAAAGTATCGGTAAAGCGGGTAGCCGTCTGGGGACGTCGCTGGCGATGGCCGTTGACCACGAGATCAACATGGTGTCGTTGGTGCGTAACCTGGAAGAGTTTTTCGCCCGTGAGTCCTGCGGCTGGTGTACGCCGTGCCGCGACGGGCTGCCCTGGAGCGTGAAAATCCTCCGTGCGCTGGAGCGCGGCGAAGGCCAGCCGGGAGATATTGAGACACTTGAGCAATTGTGTCGGTTCCTCGGGCCGGGAAAAACCTTCTGCGCGCACGCGCCGGGCGCGGTTGAGCCGCTGCAGAGCGCGATTAAATATTTCCGCGAAGAATTCGAAGCTGGCATTAAACAGCAGTTCAGCAATACCCATGCAATCAACGGGATTCAGCCGAATCTGCTTAAGACGCGCTGGTGATTTTAACCCCTCACCCTAACCCTCTCCCCTCAGAAGTAGAGGGTTAGGGCCAGAGCCGCAGTCGTTTTTCTCCCTCTTTTGCAGAGGGGAGGGTGAATGAACCGGAACCGCTTTCTCTCTCGCCCCTTTGGGGAGAGGGTCGGGGTGAGGGGAAGAATTTTGATTAACGCTCGGTCTCGGCTGAGCCAACTGGAAGCATGCTAATGGCTACGATTCATGTAGACGGCAAAGAATACGAGGTTAACGGGGCGGACAACCTGCTGGAAGCTTGTCTCTCTCTGGGCCTTGATATTCCCTACTTTTGCTGGCATCCGGCGCTGGGAAGCGTTGGTGCTTGCCGCCAGTGTGCGGTGAAGCAATATCAAAACGCGGAAGACACGCGTGGCCGCCTGGTGATGTCCTGTATGACACCGGCATCCGATGGCACTTTTATTTCCATCGACGACGCAGAAGCGAAACAGTTCCGCGAAAGCGTAGTTGAGTGGCTAATGACCAACCATCCGCATGACTGCCCGGTCTGCGAAGAGGGCGGCAACTGCCACTTACAGGATATGACCGTGATGACCGGTCATAGCTTCCGTCGCTACCGCTTCACCAAGCGTACTCATCGCAATCAGGATCTGGGGCCGTTTATTTCGCATGAAATGAACCGCTGCATTGCCTGCTATCGCTGCGTGCGTTACTACAAAGATTATGCCGATGGCACCGACCTCGGCGTGTATGGCGCGCATGACAACGTCTACTTTGGCCGTCCGGAAGACGGTGTGCTGGAAAGCGAATTCTCCGGCAACCTGGTGGAAGTGTGCCCGACCGGCGTCTTCACTGATAAAACGCACTCCGAGCGCTATAACCGTAAATGGGACATGCAGTTTGCGCCAAGCATCTGTCAGCAGTGTTCCATCGGCTGCAACATCAGCCCCGGCGAGCGCTACGGTGAACTGCGCCGTATCGAAAACCGTTATAACGGCACCGTTAATCGCTATTTCCTCTGTGACCGCGGTCGTTTCGGCTATGGTTATGTGAACCTGAAAGATCGCCCGCGTCAGCCGGTTCAGCGTCGCGGCGACGATCTGATTGCCCTCAACGCCGAGCAGGCGATGCAGGGGGCGGCGGATATTCTGCGTCAGTCGAAAAAGGTTATCGGTATTGGTTCCCCGCGTGCCAGTATCGAGAGCAACTTCGCGCTGCGCGAGCTGGTGGGCGCCGATAACTTCTATACCGGTATCGCAAAGGGCGAACAAGAACGCCTGCAGATGATGCTGAAAGTGCTGCGCGAAGGCGGTATCCATACTCCGGCGCTGCGCGAAATTGAATCCTACGACGCGGTGCTGATTCTTGGGGAAGATATTACCCAGACCGGCGCGCGTATCGCCCTGGCGGTGCGTCAGGCGGTTAAAGGCAAAGCGCGTGAAATGGCGGCGGCGCAAAAAGTCGCCGACTGGCAGATCGCCGCGATCCTTAACATCGGTCAACGGGCGAAGCATCCGCTGTTCGTCACCAATATTGATGATACCCGTCTTGATGATATCGCCGCCTGGACCTACCGCGCGCCGGTGGAAGATCAGGCGCGTCTCGGTTTTGCCATCGCCCACGAGCTGGACGACAGCGCACCGGCGGTAGAGGGGATGAGCAGTGAGCTGAAAGGCAAAATCGACGTTATCGTTCAGGCATTAGCCGGGGCGAAAAAGCCGCTGATTATCTCCGGAACTAACGCTGGCAGCATTGAGATTATCCAGGCGGCGGCAAACGTCGCGAAAGCCCTGAAGGGGCGCGGCGCGGATGTCGGCGTTACCATGGTGGCTCGCGCGGTGAACAGCGTTGGCCTCGGGATGATCGGCGGCGGCTCGCTTGATGAGGCGCTGAGCGAACTGGAGACCGGCGCTGCTGATGCGGTTATCGTGCTGGAAAACGACCTGCACCGCCACGCTTCCGCCGCCCGTGTTGATGCGGCGCTGGCGAAAGCGCCGCTGGTGATGGTGGTTGACCACCAGCGCACAGCGATTATGGAAAACGCGCACCTCGTGCTCTCCGCGGCAAGCTTCGCCGAAAGCGATGGCACGGTGGTTAACAATGAAGGCCGTGCTCAGCGCTTCTTCCAGGTTTACGACCCGGCTTACTATGATGCGAAAACCGTGATGCTGGAAAGCTGGCGCTGGCTGCATTCATTGTACAGCACCGTTAACAACCGTCAGGTTGACTGGACGCAGCTGGACCATGTCATTGACGCCGCGATTGCCGCCTTACCGCAGCTGGCGGGTATTAAAGACGCCGCGCCGGATGCGACCTTCCGCATTCGTGGGCAGAAGCTGGCGCGTGAACCGCACCGCTACAGCGGTCGTACCGCGATGCGCGCTAACATCAGCGTTCATGAGCCGCGTCAGCCGCAGGATAAAGACACCATGTTCGCCTTCTCAATGGAAGGGAACAACCAGCCGGGCGCGCCGCGTTCGCAGATTCCGTTTGCCTGGGCGCCAGGCTGGAACTCCCCACAGGCGTGGAACAAATTCCAGGATGAAGTGGGCGGTAAACTGCGTCATGGCGATCCGGGGGTGCGTCTGATTGAAGCTTCCGCCAGCGGTCTGGCGTACTTTACTAACATACCGGCAGGCTTCCAGGCTGAAGAAGGGAAGTGGCGTATCGCGCCTTATTACCACCTGTTCGGCAGTGACGAAATGTCGCAGCGCTCTCCGGTATTCCAGAGCCGGATGCCACAGCCGTACATCAAGCTTAATCCGGCGGACGCCGCGAAGCTTGGCGTTAATGACGGTGCAACGGTCTCCTTCAGCGTTGATGGTCAGACGCTCCGCCTGCCGCTGGTTATTTCGGCGGGGCTGACGGCGGGTCAGGTTGGCTTACCGATGGGCATGCCAGGGATTGCGCCGGTACTGACCGGCGCGTGTATTGATACTCTGCAGGAGGCGAAAGCATGAGTTGGTTAACTCCCGATCTCATCGACATTCTGTTAAGCATCCTCAAAGCGGTGGTGATTCTGCTGGTAGTGGTTACCTGCGGCGCGTTTATGAGTTTTGGCGAGCGTCGTCTGCTGGGCCTGTTCCAGAACCGTTATGGGCCAAACCGCGTGGGCTGGGGCGGTTCGCTGCAGCTCGTCGCCGATATGATCAAGATGTTCTTTAAAGAGGACTGGGTTCCGCGCTTCTCGGATCGCGTGATCTTTACTCTGGCGCCGGTTATCGCCTTTACCTCGCTGCTGCTGGCCTTTGCGATTGTGCCGGTCAGCCCGAGCTGGGTTGTCGCTGACCTGAACATCGGCATTCTGTTCTTCCTGATGATGGCCGGGCTGGCGGTCTATGCGGTGCTGTTCGCCGGTTGGTCGAGCAACAACAAATACTCCCTGCTCGGCGCGATGCGTGCTTCTGCCCAGACCCTGAGCTATGAAGTGTTCCTCGGGCTTTCCCTGATGGGCGTGGTGGCGCAGGCGGGGTCGTTCAATATGACCGATATCGTCAATAACCAGGCGCATTTGTGGAACATCATCCCGCAGTTCTTTGGCTTCGTAACCTTTGCGATTGCGGGCGTGGCGGTGTGTCACCGTCACCCGTTTGACCAGCCGGAAGCGGAACAGGAACTGGCCGATGGTTACCACATCGAATATTCCGGCATGAAGTTCGGTCTGTTCTTCGTCGGTGAATATATCGGAATTGTTACCGTATCGGCGCTGATCGTGACGCTGTTCTTCGGCGGCTGGAATGGCCCATGGTTACCTCCTTTCATCTGGTTCGCGCTGAAAACCGCGTTCTTTATGATGATGTTCATTTTGATCCGCGCATCATTACCGCGTCCCCGTTATGACCAGGTAATGTCCTTTGGCTGGAAGGTATGCCTGCCGTTAACGCTGATCAACTTGTTGGTAACGGCGGCTGTCATTCTCTGGCAGGCGCAATAAGGGGTGAATTGACCATGACCTTAAAAGAATTATTGGTAGGGTTTGGCACCCAGGTCCGCAGTATCTGCATGATCGGGATGCACGCCTTTGCCAAACGTGAAACTCAGATGTACCCGGAGGAGCCGGTATATCTGCCGCCGCGCTACCGTGGCCGCATTGTGTTAACGCGCGATCCGGACGGCGAAGAGCGCTGCGTTGCCTGTAACCTGTGTGCGGTAGCCTGTCCGGTAGGCTGTATCTCGCTGCAAAAAGCAGAGATGAAAGATGGCCGCTGGTATCCGGAATTTTTCCGTATCAACTTCTCACGCTGCATTTTCTGCGGCCTGTGCGAAGAAGCGTGCCCGACCACGGCGATTCAGTTGACCCCGGATTTTGAACTGGGCGAATACAAGCGTCAGGATCTGGTGTACGAGAAAGAGGATCTGCTGATTTCCGGCCCGGGCAAATACCCGGAATATAACTTCTACCGGATGGCGGGTATGGCAATCGACGGCAAAGATAAAGGCGAAGCAGAGAACGAAGCTAAGCCTATCGACGTCAAAAGCCTGTTACCGTAAGGAGAGGGTAATGGAATTCGCTTTTTATATCTGTGGCCTGATAGCCATCCTCGCGACCTTGCGGGTGATCACCCACACCAATCCGGTGCATGCGCTGCTGTACCTGATCATTTCTCTGCTGGCGATAGCCGGGGTGTTCTTCTCGCTGGGGGCGTATTTCGCTGGCGCGCTGGAAATTATCGTCTACGCCGGAGCCATTATGGTGCTGTTCGTGTTTGTGGTGATGATGCTCAACCTGGGCGGTAGCGAAATCGAGCAGGAGCGTCAGTGGCTGAAGCCGGGGATCTGGATTGGCCCGGCCATTCTTTCTGCGGTGTTGCTGGCGGTGATTGTCTACGCCATCCTCGGCCTGAACGATCAGGGTATCGACGGCGTGGCGATTAACGCCAAAGAGGTGGGTGTTGCGCTGTTTGGACCGTATGTTCTGGCGGTGGAACTGGCCTCCATGCTGCTGCTGGCGGGCCTGGTCGTCGCCTTCCATATTGGCCGCGAAGAGCGCGCCGGGGAAGTGCTGAGCAACCGTCCGAACGACAGCGATAAAAGAAAAACGGAGGAACACGCATGATCCCTTTAACACATGGATTGATCCTCGCCGCTATCCTGTTTGTCCTCGGGCTGACGGGGCTGGTTATCCGCCGCAATTTGCTGTTTATGCTGATTAGCCTGGAGATCATGATCAATGCCGCCGCGCTGGCCTTCGTGGTTGCCGGAAGCTACTGGGGCCAGACTGATG
Organism: Klebsiella indica; assembly: GCF_005860775.1. Lineage (GTDB taxonomy): Bacteria > Pseudomonadota > Gammaproteobacteria > Enterobacterales > Enterobacteriaceae > Klebsiella > Klebsiella indica. The sequence continues at coordinate 66,147 of NZ_VCHQ01000017.1, read as the reverse complement.
GTCAGATAATGTATATTCTCGCCATCACCCTCGCCGCCGCAGAAGCGAGTATCGGCCTGGCGCTGCTGCTGCAGCTCCATCGTCGTCGCCAGAATCTGAACATCGATTCAGTAAGTGAGTTGCGTGGATGAATATGCTTGCCTTAACCATTATTTTGCCATTGATTGGCTTTGTCCTGCTGGCGTTCTCCCGCGGTCGTTGGTCGGAAAATCTATCCGCTACGGTGGGCGTGGGCTCGGTAGGTCTGGCGGCGCTGGTCACGGTGTTCGTCGGCGTCGACTTCTTTGCTAACGGTAAACAGGCGATCAGCGTGCCGCTGTGGACCTGGATGTCGGTGGGCGATTTCAACATTGGTTTTAACCTGGTGCTGGATGGTCTCTCTCTGACCATGCTTTCCGTGGTGACCGGCGTCGGCTTCCTGATCCACATGTTCGCCTCATGGTATATGCGTGGTGAAGAGGGCTACTCCCGTTTCTTCGCTTACACTAACCTGTTTATCGCCAGCATGGTGGTGCTGGTGCTTGCCGATAACCTGCTGCTGATGTATCTCGGCTGGGAAGGCGTGGGCCTGTGCTCCTATCTGCTGATCGGTTTCTACTACACCGATCCGAAGAATGGCGCGGCGGCGATGAAAGCGTTTGTGGTCACGCGTATCGGCGACGTATTCCTCGCTTTTGCGCTGTTCATTCTTTACAACGAACTGGGTACCCTGAACTTCCGTGAAATGGTCGAGCTGGCGCCTCAGCACTTCGCCGCGGGCAACAATATGCTGTGGTGGGCAACGCTGATGCTGCTGGGCGGCGCGGTAGGTAAATCCGCGCAGCTGCCGTTGCAGACCTGGCTTGCCGACGCGATGGCGGGCCCGACGCCGGTCTCCGCGCTGATCCACGCCGCAACCATGGTGACTGCCGGTGTCTACCTGATTGCCCGTACTCACGGCCTGTTCCTGATGACCCCGGAAGTGTTGCATCTGGTGGGGATTGTTGGGGCGGTTACGCTGGTGCTGGCCGGTTTCGCCGCGCTGGTGCAGACCGACATCAAACGTGTACTCGCTTACTCCACCATGAGCCAGATTGGCTACATGTTCCTCGCGCTTGGCGTGCAGGCGTGGGATGCGGCGATTTTCCATCTGATGACCCATGCGTTCTTTAAAGCGCTGCTGTTCCTCTCTTCCGGCTCGGTGATTCTCGCCTGCCACCATGAGCAGAACATCTTTAAGATGGGCGGTTTGCGGAAGTCTATTCCGCTGGTGTACGTCTGCTTCCTGGTGGGGGGCGCGGCGTTGTCTGCGTTGCCGCTGGTGACCGCGGGCTTCTTCAGTAAGGATGAAATTCTGGCAGGCGCGATGGCTAACGGTCATATCAACCTGATGCTTGCCGGTCTGGTCGGGGCATTTTTTACCTCGCTGTATACCTTCCGTATGATTTTCATCGTGTTCCACGGTAAAGAACAAATTCACGCGCATGCAGGGAAGGGAATTACCCATCATCTGCCGCTGATTGTGCTGCTGGTGCTTTCAACCTTCGTTGGCGCGCTGATTGTACCGCCGTTGCAGGGGGTTCTGCCGCAGACCAGCGAACTTGAGCATAGCCGTGTAATGACGCTGGAAATAACCTCTGGCGTTGTCGCGATTGCCGGCATCCTGATTGCCGCCTGGCTGTGGCTGGGTAAACGCACGCTGGTGACCTCGCTTGCCAATAGCGCCCCGGGCCGTCTGCTCGGAACCTGGTGGTACAACGCCTGGGGCTTCGACTGGCTGTATGACAACGTGTTCGTGAAGCCGTTCCTTGGCGTGGCGTGGCTGCTGAAGAGCGATCCGCTGAATGCGTTGATGAACATTCCGGCGATTCTGTCCCGTTTCGCAGGCAAAGGCCTGGTGGTGAGCGAGAACGGCTATCTGCGCTGGTATGTGGCTTCCATGAGCATCGGTGCGGTTGTGGTGCTGGCGCTGTTGATGGTATTGCGTTGAGTTTGTTGGCTGGATGAACGATTGCCGGATGGCGTTGTGCTTATCCGGCCTGCAAGCCCAAAAATAATTTTTAGAATTCGTTGAAAATCTGTTCCTGAAGTACAGGTGTCATCGGCGAAGTCAGACCGAAGACCGCCAGCGCAGAGCGACCGGAGCGTACAAAAGTACGTGAGGATTGCGAGCACTGCCGGGATTCGGGCTGGTGAGCGAGATAGCCTGAGCAGGAGTAAATATAAGGGACATACTTAGCTATGTTATTACCTTGGTTAATACTCATCCCCTTTATCGGCGGCTTTCTGTGCTGGCAGTCCGAACGCTTTGGCGTGAAGATGCCGCGCTGGATCGCGCTGATCACCATGGGATTGACGCTGGTGCTCGGTCTGCTGCTGTGGATGCAGGGCGGCTATTCTCTGACACAATCCACCGGTATTCCGCAATGGCAGTCTGAGTTCGTGCTGCCGTGGATCCCGCGCTTCGGTATTAGCATCCATCTGGCTATCGATGGTCTGTCGCTACTGATGGTGGTGCTCACCGGTTTGCTGGGCGTGCTGGCGGTACTTTGCTCCTGGAAAGAGATTGAAAAATATCAGGGCTTTTTTCACCTGAACCTGATGTGGATTCTGGGCGGCGTGATCGGCGTGTTCCTCGCCATCGACCTGTTCCTGTTCTTCTTCTTCTGGGAAATGATGCTGGTGCCGATGTACTTCCTGATCGCGCTGTGGGGCCATAAAGCCTCTGACGGCAAAACGCGTATCACGGCGGCCACCAAGTTCTTCATCTATACCCAGGCGAGCGGTCTGATCATGCTGATCGCCATCCTGGCGCTGGCGTTTGTCCACTTCAATGCGACCGGCGTCTGGACGTTCAACTACGAAGATCTGCTGAAGACGCCAATGTCGCACGGGGTGGAATACCTGCTGATGCTGGGCTTCTTTATCGCCTTCGCGGTAAAAATGCCGGTGGTTCCGCTACATGGCTGGTTGCCGGACGCGCACTCCCAGGCGCCGACAGCGGGTTCTGTTGATCTGGCCGGTATTTTGTTGAAAACCGCGGCTTACGGTCTGCTGCGCTTCTCTTTGCCGCTGTTCCCCAACGCGTCCGCCGAGTTTGCCCCCATCGCAATGTGGCTGGGCGTCATCGGTATTTTCTACGGCGCATGGATGGCATTCGCGCAAACCGATATCAAGCGTCTGATTGCCTACACCTCTGTTTCCCATATGGGCTTTGTGCTGATCGCGATCTATACCGGTAGCCAGCTGGCTTATCAGGGCGCGGTGATTCAGATGATTGCCCACGGTCTTTCCGCTGCCGGTCTGTTTATTCTCTGTGGTCAGTTGTACGAACGTCTGCATACTCGCGATATGCGTCTGATGGGCGGCCTGTGGAGCAAAATTAAGTGGTTACCGGCGCTGTCGATGTTCTTTGCCGTCGCGACGCTCGGGATGCCGGGTACCGGTAACTTCGTCGGCGAATTTATGATTCTGTTCGGCAGCTATAAAGCCGTGCCGATGATTACCGTTATTTCTACCTTTGGTCTGGTGTTCGCGTCGGTTTACTCGCTGGCGATGCTGCATCGCGCCTACTTTGGCAAAGCAAAAAGCGAAATCGCCGCCAAAACGTTGCCGGGGATGTCCCTGCGTGAATTGTCTATCATCCTGCTGCTGGTGGTTCTGCTGGTGTTGCTGGGCTTCTTCCCGCAGCCGATTCTGGATACCTCGCACTCTGCGATGAGCAACATTCAGCAGTGGTTTGTTAATTCTGTTTCTACTACAAGGCCGTAATTCGCCATGACAATAACTCCACAACAACTGATCGCACTGCTACCGCTGCTGATCGTCGGCTTGACGGTGGTGGTTGTGATGCTCTCCATTGCGTGGCGACGCAATCATTTCCTCAATGCCACGCTGTCGGTTCTCGGCCTGAACGCCGCGCTGATTTCACTTTGGTTCGTGGGTCAGAACGGCGCGATGGACGTCACGCCGCTGATTCGTGTTGACGGTTACGCCATGCTCTATTCCGGGCTGGTGCTGCTGGCCAGTCTGGCGACCTGTACCTTTGCTTATCCGTGGCTTGAGGGGTACAAGGACAATAAAGAAGAGTTCTATCTGCTGGTGCTGATTGCCGCAATGGGCGGTATTCTGCTGGCGGGCGCCAATCATCTGGCGTCCCTGTTCCTCGGTATCGAACTGATTTCGCTGCCGCTGTTCGGTCTTGTCGGCTATGCCTTCCGCCAGAAACGCTCGCTGGAAGCCAGTATCAAATATACCATTTTGTCTGCCGTTGCCTCTTCGTTCCTGCTGTTCGGTATGGCGCTGGTGTATGCGAACTCTGGCAACCTGTCGTTTCTTGCCCTTGGTAAGAGCCTGGCGGACAACGCTCTGCATGAGCCGCTGTTGCTGGCAGGGCTGGGTCTGATGATCGTTGGTCTCGGCTTCAAACTGTCGCTGGTGCCGTTCCATTTGTGGACGCCGGACGTATACCAGGGGGCGCCTGCGCCGGTATCAACCTTTCTGGCGACCGCCAGCAAGATTGCCATTTTCGGCGTGGTGATGCGTCTGTTCCTCTATATGCCGGTGGGCAATAGCGAAGCGGTGCGCATGGTACTGGGTCTTATCGCGTTCGCGTCCATTATCTTCGGTAACCTGATGGCGCTCAGTCAGACCAATATTAAACGTCTGCTTGGCTACTCTTCCATTTCCCATCTTGGCTACCTGCTGGTGGTGATGATTGCCCTGCAGAGCGGCGAGATGTCGATGGAAGCGGTAGGCGTGTATCTGGCCGGTTATCTGTTCAGCAGCCTCGGCGCGTTCGGCGTGGTGAGTCTGATGTCCAGCCCGTACCGTGGGCCGGATGCGGATTCGCTCTATTCCTATCGTGGCCTGTTCTGGCATCGTCCGATTCTGTCGGCGGTGATGACGGTGATGATGCTGTCTCTCGCCGGTATTCCGATGACGCTGGGCTTTATCGGTAAATTCTACGTGCTGGCGGTCGGTGTGCATGCGCACCTGTGGTGGCTGGTGGGCGCGGTGGTTGTTGGGTCTGCAATCGGCCTCTACTACTATCTACGCGTGGCGGTGAGCCTCTATCTGAGTGCACCGGAGACACTGAATCGCGATGCGCCATCCGACTGGCAGTACAGCGCCGGAGGCATCGTGGTGCTGATCTCCGCGCTGCTGGTACTGGTGCTAGGCGTATGGCCGCAGCCGCTGATTAGCATTGTGCAACTGGCGATGCCGCTGATGTAATTTGCCTGCTCAATGGTAAAGGATCGCTTCGGCGATCCTTTAAATCGGATGATAACCTGTAGTAGGTTTTGTGCTCGCCTTATTCATCTCACTTTGCGTTTTTTACTCCCTGATTTCTATTTATCAATAACGGACAAATTTATTTAATAAGTGTCCGCTGTTTTTTTACAAAGTGAATCGGGTAATGAAAACTATTATTTCGCTATAAATAGGGTTTTGTGAGGGGTAATAATAGTGTGATGTGCGATTAATTCGGATTTTGGCTTGTGGAAATATCCAGAGTGAGAATATTTATATGAAAAATAAGAATGCGGGGTTTATACTAGTCTGATAAATGAGATAGATATGTTATATTTATCGGGGGGATAACTATAATGTTGATAAATAAATTTAAACGTAATTTATACATAAAATAAATCTAAAAAACTAAAGATATAAATATTCATGATATTTAATGTGATTTACCCGAAGTAAAGCAGCGAATATTCCTAAGCACGAATTGACAATATTAAAATCTGTCGATAGCATGGCGCCAGTTTGATACGGATAACGACTTGAATATTATATCCATTTAATGGAGTGATATTCTTTGTATTATTAATATCAAGCACAAATGAAAGGATGCGCACGGTATTGCGCTTTTACGTTAATACATTGACTGCATTAACTGTATTGAAAAGGATAAATCATGAATAAAACATTACTTGCTACTATGGTTGCTGGTTGCGCGGTGTTCTCTGGTGCTGCGTTTGCAGTAGACGGTCAGGTGAAGTTTACCGGTGCTGTCATCGATGCGGGCTGTGACGTGGTCAACAATATGGCTAACCCGCTGGAAGTGCTGATGGGGCAGGTTCCCAAGACGCAGTTTACCGGCGTTGGCTCGACTGCCGCAGAACAACGCTTCGCTATTAAGTTAGAAAACTGCCCGAATACGGTGACTAAAGCATCGGTAATATTCTCTGGCGATAACGTTGGCGGCGACGACAGCAAACTGAAACTGACTGGAGCAGGTTCTTCTGGCGTCGCGTCCGGTGTAGCCCTGCAGCTGGTTGATGGCAGCACCAACGCGACCCTGCCGCTGTATTCCCGTTCGACCAGTCTGGATATTCCGGGTTCCGGTGATATCGATCTGCCGTTCCGTGTGCGTTATATCCAGACTGAGAGCACCGTTACTGCTGGTACCGCTGACGGCGCTGCGAACTTCACTATCAGTTACAACTGATTCCCGTCTATTTGACCGTGCAGCGAGCCGAATACGGCTCGCTTTTCCAGGGAGCAGGAGATGAAACGATACCTCAACGTGCTGATGGCTGGATGGCTGTTAGTCGGTTCTGCGGCATATGCGGGCGTCGTCACCGGCGGTACTCGTCTGATTTATCACGGTGGCAAAAAAGAGGCCTCTCTCAGCGTAACGAATAATGATGCTACACCATATCTTATTCAAAGCTGGGTAGAGGCGAATAACGGCTCTTCGCCCTTTCTGTTAACCCCGCCATTATTTCGCCTGGAGGGTGAACAGCAGACCCGTCTGCGGGTGATTTATAGCGGCGGGTTACCAGAAAATAAAGAAAGTATGTTCTGGATGAATATCAAAGCGATTCCATCCTCTCAGGCTAAAGAGGGCGCCAATACCTTACAGATCGCCATTAAAACGCGCATCAAATTAATTTATCGGCCGAAATCCGTTGCGGGAACGCCAGAAATGGTGACGGAGCAGCTGCGCTGGACGCGCAGCGGCAATACGCTGCAGGTTACTAACCCCACCGGATTTTATATGAATTTCGCTGAGGTAAAGATTGGTGGCGCAGAAGTCAAAGACGCTAATTGGGTGGCGCCGGGAGAAACGGCGCGCTTTGAACTACCGCGCGGTAGCGCAGGCACTTTGCGCTGGAAATTGATTAATGATTACGGAGGAATTGGCGCACCGCACAGCGCTGATTTATAAAGGCCGTCAGGCCAGGGAGTTCCAGAGAGAATGACAAATAACCATAATAAATGGCAGCTAAATCAGATAGCTGTAGCTCTGGTCGTTGCTTTACTACCGTGGTGTGATGATGCGCTGGCGCGGGATGTATTTAACCCGGCCTTGCTGGAAATAGACGGCCCGCAGACGGGCATCACGGATCTATCGGCCTATGAGCGTGTTGGAGGGCAGCAGCCGGGAACCTACCGGGTAGATATTTACCTCAACAATGTCTTTATGGATACCCGGGACGTGGCTTTTCAACAGCGCGACGCTCAGGGAGCAATCGAATTGCAGCCCTGTTTGAACGTTGAGGAGCTTGCCGTGTGGGGTGTGCGCGTTGCGCAGTTTCCTGAACTGGGCCGCAAATCGGCGGACTGTGCGGATTTGGGCGTAATACCGCAGGCAAAAGCCGATTTCCGTTTTAGCCAGCAGCGCCTGTTATTAAGCTTCCCTCAGGCGGCGGTTGCCAGCGCCGCGCGGGGATGGGTCGATCCGAAACGGTGGGATGACGGGGTGATGGCGCTCCTGCTGAATTACTCTTTGAGCGGGGCGAATAACTGGTCGCGTAAAGATCATACGCCCGACAGCGACAGCCAGTACGTTAATCTGCGTCCCGGCATCAATATCGGGCCGTGGCGTTTACGCAATTACACGACGTGGAACCGCAGCAGCAGCGGCGAGGTGTCACATAGCAGTTGGGATACGGTTTATACCTATGCGCAGCGCAATATTACCGCTCTGAAAGGCGTGTTGACGCTGGGTGACAGCAACACCGATGCCGATGTTTTCGAAGGCATTCCTTTCCGTGGGGCGATGCTCGCGTCCGATGACGATATGCTACCGGAAAGCCTGCGCGGATATGCGCCTGTCGTTCGTGGCATCGCCCGGACGAATGCCCAGGTCACGATTCGTCAGAACGGCTATGAGATTTACCAGTCCTACGTCTCTCCCGGCACGTTTGAAATCACCGATATGTATCCAACCGGCGGCTCGGGCGATTTATCGGTCACCATCAAAGAGTCTGATGGCAGCGAGCAGCACCTGGTGGTGCCCTATGCATCGCTTCCCGTACTTCAGCGTGAAGGCCGTCTGAAATACAGCCTTACCTCCGGCGTATACCGCGCCTATGACAATAGCATTGATCAGACGCCTCTAAGCCAGGCCACGGCGATTTACGGTCTGCCCTGGGGAGCGACCCTTTACGGTGGGGGGCAATTTAGCCGCAAATATCAGGCGCTGGCGCTGGGGATGGGGAAAAACCTCGGCGCGATCGGCGCCGTCTCAGCGGATGTCACCCAGGCGTGGTCGAAGCAGCGGAATCAAGACCGGGAGAGCGGGCAGTCGCTACGGGTCCGCTATAGCAAGGATCTGCCGGGCATGGGAACCAACGTGACGCTGGCGGGATATCGCTATGCGACCAGTGGCTACTGGGATATGCAGGAGGTACTGAATACCTATCAGGATAATCGCGATAGCGCTTCGAGCGAACGGCGGCGTAACCGCGGAGAAGCGACGCTCAGCCAGAGCCTCGGCGACGAAATAGGGTCGCTGTCGCTGAGCTATGTCCATGAGGATTACTGGTCCACCGGGCGTACGATGGAATCCGTTGGCGTCAGTTACAACAATAGCTGGCGTGGTATTAGCTATAGCCTGAACTACAGCTATAACCGCAATACCACCGATCGGAGTAGCGGAAAACGTAATGACGAAGATCATCTGTTCGCGCTCAGTATTAGCGTACCGCTCGGTGAATGGCTACCTAAGCCAGTTTATGCAAATTACGCGTTGAACAGCAGCAAAAATGGTTCTACCAGCAATACGCTGGGGCTGTCCGGCACGCTGCTGGAGCGTAATAACCTGAGCTGGAGCGTGCAGGAAGGCTATACCAGCCAGGGAAGAGGCGAGAGCGGCAGCATCAACGCGGACTGGCGCGCAACCTATGCTGAACTGACCGGCGGCTACAGCCATGACAAATACAACCATCGCCTGAACTACTCCCTGCGCGGCGGGGTACTGGTACATGAAAACGGCCTGACGCTGGGCCAGCCTTTTGGCGAAACGGTGGCTTTAATTAAGGCCCCTGGCGCCGCGGGCGTCGGCGTAAACAACCAGACCGGCGTCAGGACCGACTGGCGCGGCTATACCGTGGTGCCTTACGCCTCGCCTTATCGCAAAAATACGCTGACCCTTGATACCAGCACCATGCCGGATGATGTCGAGCTTGCGTTAACCACCCAGACGGTGGTGCCGACTCGCGGCGCGGTGGTTCGCGCAAATTATGTTACCAGCGTAGGCAATCGGGTGCTGATGACGATACGCCGGGAGAATGGTCAGCCCTTGCCTTTTGGCGCAATGGTAAGCGTGACAGGTGCCGCAGCACCAGCGCAAGCTTTTATCGTTGGTGATGGCGGGCAGGTCTATCTGACCGGGCTGGCACCTGATGGCGAACTTAATGTGAAATGGGGGGCTGGCGCACAAGAGCGCTGTCGGGTCCCGTATGCGTTGCCGTCAGGCAAAACCCTAACCGGTATTATTGTCGCCCAGGGGCTATGCCGCTAATCGAAAGGATGCAGAGACAATGAAACGATTTTCAGGAATATTGGCGGGTCTGGCGGCGCTGATGATATCGCCGCAGGCGATGGCGGGAAATGGCTGGTGCCAGAATAATAGCGGTGCTCCATTTCAGGACAGCTTTTCGTTTGTTCAAACGTTCACCGACCCTTTGCAAAATCAGGCCGGCAGGTTGTTTAACCGTTTGTACGGGTGGAATACCGGGGGAACATACCTGACAACATGTGATTGCAAATATTCCGCTACTCTGCGGGTTAAAGCGACGATACCGGGCCTGACTCAGACCCAGACCCGCAACGGACTCAATTTCTATCGACTTAATGAATACCTCGAAATTGCCAGCGAGATATATTTAGCGGGGTATCAAAATCAATTTTTTCCTACCCCGGTTAATAATCAGGGTTTTGATGTTATTGTATGTGGTGCAAATGGTACATATTTTGATGCCGGCTCGCGAGGATATATATCACTCTATTTTACCCGACCTTTTGTCGGCCAGGTGACGATCCCTCAGACGGTTGTTCTTAATGTTTACGGTTCGACGAAATCGGGAAGCTATAGCTCGATTCCAATGACGCAGATATCAATGAGCGGTACGGTGACGGTACCGCAATCCTGTGAAATTAATACCGGTCAGCCGATTCACGTCGATTTTGGCGATATTGCGGCCAACAACTTTAAAACAGCGGGCCAGATGCCGACGGGTTTCACTCCGCATACGGTAAATATGACGCTGGCCTGTACCAATATTTCCAACAAGGTAAAAATCGCCCTTTCATTTCAGGGGGCAGCGGATAACCATGACAACTCTGCGCTGGCCACCAGCAATAATGACATTGGCGTACGGATCGAAAATATTACCGGAACCAAAATCCCTGTTCTTTCAGGATTGTTACCGGTCAATATGAACTACTCTGCCCAGATCGGCGAAACAACCATGAAAATCTATCCGATTAATACTACCGGCAATTTGCCCGCAGGCGGCGGATTTACGGCCACGGCAACCATTCAGGCTGAAATTCAATAACAGGAGCAAATAATGAAAAAGGCGCTATGGCTGGCATTGTTACTACCTGTTTGTGCATCATGGGGAGGCGTCCCCCTGTATGTGAAAGGTAATATTTATTTTCTTCCCTGTAATGTGAGCACCGACACAAAATATCAGGAGGTGGATTTTGGTACGTTTCTGAAAAGTGATTTTCAGACGCCCGGTACCGCTTCAGAATGGAAAACATTTAATCTGAAGGTGGAAAACTGCCCGCCAGGAACAACAAAAGCGACGGTGAAGTTTGACGGCATAACGGATAGCGATGATGCCACGCATTTCGCCAATCAGGCGGCCAGTAATCCGGCGCAGAATATTGCGCTGCAAGTAACCAACGCCGGGCATACGATAACCTACAAAAATCAGGACCAGATGACGATTGATATTAACAGTGGCAACGCGACGGGCGTCTTTCCGCTGGCGGCACGCTTATATTCAACCCAGGGGGCGGTGACGGCCGGTAGATTTGAGTCTGTAGTACAGCTGACATTCACCTGGCAGTAACTTTAGAGCCTATCTCATTAGGACTATTTTGCTTGTCATTTTGAACCTGGGCAGTGCTCAGAATCCTCACGTACTAGGTGTACGCTCCGGTTCTTCCGCGCTGGCCGTGTTCAAACTGTCTGTGCCAATAACGCCTGGTGGGATAGGCTCTTAATATCTATAGCCGCCATACTTGAGGTTGCAGGTGCGTTGGTAATAGCCCGACCCACATCCCCTAATGCCGTTCACTTAAGCCAATCATCGGTGTTGTCTTTTGTTTTATTTGTCAGCGGCAATCGCATTATTGGTGGTTATGGCGAATATGGCGCATTTTTCATTTTCGCCCATTCAGATTCCGTGGTCTGTTCCGTTCACGATAAATACGCGGATAGTCGTTATATCCACAGCGTGTGAACGGGCAGGGGGACGTTTCGCCCGTCCCCCTGCACCCCCGGCATGGCGCTGAAAACCTGCCGCTGCGCGGTCCGCTCCACTCCGGCTTCATCTGGCGGACCGGGCGGGACTCGACGTCCCTGTCTCGACCCGCCCTCTGGCCGCCGTCCTGGCGGCCAGTCCTGGATGCGCGCCTGCGTTCTCGCCAGGTTTCCTTGATGCGCCCAACCCCCATGCGGTGAGTCCGTTATTCGTCAGTGGCTTTTCAGAGGCTGAAAGTCATAAAAAAATTATATCCTTTATATTTCAGCCCGTATCAGCTCAGTTAGTGAATCAACCGAATCAGATTTTCGTTTAAACCACCGATTAACAGAACCACTCAGCCAGCCATAAACGCAACTGACAACTCTTAACTGACAAGCATTAGGCCCACATCCCCGGGCCTCGTTCTTGTGGGCGCTGCGCACCTCAGCCGCTGGCTGTGGGGTTCCCGGCGTCGCCGCGTTATTCCCGTTTTTATTCCACTATTTCCTCTATTTCCACTATTCCACGGTATAGGTCAGAAAATCTTCCGCCAGTAGGGTGGACGGGAAGACTTCCCGACACTCAGCCAGCAGGCGCTGACAGCCCTCGGCGTCATAGCGCGAGCTGAAATGCGTGGCGATAAGCGTACCGACGCCCGCATCTCGTGCCAGCGCAGCCGTTTGCTGGCTGGATGAATGCCCGCGGCTGTTAGCCTTTTCCGCCATCGCCTGTTCGAGGGTGACCTCATGAACCATGACGTCCACGCCGCGCGCCAGCGCCAGCGCTTCTGTGCAGGGAGCGGTATCGCCGAAAATCGCCAGCTTTTTACCCGGCGTGGCCGGACCGAGATAGCGGCTGCCGTCAATGACCCTGCCATCTGCCAGTTCAACCGTTAATCCCTGTTTTAAACGCTGAAACATCGGGCCGGGGGGCATGCCATCGGCGATAAGCCTGGCGGCATCAAGCGTGCCTGGCTTATCGTGCTGCTCGATACGATAGCCGTAGCACTCAACCGGATGGTTTAGCGGCCAGGCAGTAACCCGGTAGCCTGCTTCATCAAAAACCACGCCTTTCTCAACTTCGACAACGGTAAGCGGATAATCGGTCCATGAACCGCTAAGACGTAGCGTGGTTTCCACAAACTCTTTCAGCCCCTCAGGCCCGTACAACGTCAGCGGCAGCGAATTTCCCTGCATCGAGCGGCTACAAAGCAGACCGGGGAGGCCGAACAGATGGTCGCCATGTAAATGGGTGATAAAAATCTTATTCAGTTTGCCAGGATGATAAGGGGTATGCAGAAACTGATGCTGAGTTCCTTCTCCGCAGTCGAACAGCCACATCTCAGCCGTTGTCGGCTGTTGCAAATTCAGCACCATAGACGTCATATTACGTGTACGGGTGGGCACGCCAGCGGATGTTCCCAAAAATAGTAATTCCATCGTCCGGTGTCCTTAGGGCGAGAGTCAAAAAACAGAGTATACCTGCCATTATTCAGGTTGCATGTGCGTTGGTTGCGGAGTGTCCGGGTGAAACGATATCAAGTAAGGAACGATAAATGATGATATGGCAGGATCTACACCACGCTGAACTGACCGTTCCACAGCTCTATGCTGTGTTGAAGCTACGCTGTACGGTGTTCGTTGTCGAACAAAACTGCGCTTATCTGGATGTCGATGGCGACGATCTGGTGGGAGAAAACCGTCATCTTCTCGGCTGGCGCGACGGCGAACTGGTGGCCTACGCGCGCATTCTCAAGAGCGATGATGAGTTTGAACCAGTGGTGATTGGCCGGGTGATCGTCAGCCCGGCGGCGCGCGGCCAGAATCTCGGCTATCAGTTGATGGAACTGGCGCTGGCCTGTTGCCGCCAGCACTGGCCGCAAAAGGCGATTTATCTGGGGGCTCAGGCCCACCTGCAAAAATTCTACGCCAGCTTTGGTTTTGTACCGGTTACTGAGGTTTACGATGAGGACGGCATCGAACATATCGGCATGGCGCGTGAAATCGTCGCCGTCTAACGAGCCGCAGTCAAACGTGGCTTCCTCATTGTAGGTACTGCTATTCATTGTGTTACCCCGTATAATATAGGGCCTTTATTCTGTGGCGGTTTGCGCGTTGTTTGTTTCCCTCTACCGGAAAGTTTATATAGCTGTCTGGCCGACGATTTTCCGCCAGCCGCCACACTCTCAACGGCGTTTACCTTTTGGTGGCCTTTAACCTGCGGCGGGTATACGGGTTAAAGGCCATCATTTGTTGTTTTTGCGCCTCTTGGTGTTCGCTGGGGCGATAAATATACGTTGAGATTGTTCGTCGGGGCTGAACCGAAGCAAGAGCGGCTGAAAATTGAACATAACGCTGCCAACGTGCGTGCGTTTTGCTTGCAGAAACACAGATAAAACGATGCATATCAAAACGGCAATAATTTGCATTATTTATACTTAGCCTCAATATTTGATACTGGACAAATTCATGTCAGTAAGCGCATTTAACCGACGCTGGGCGGCGGTGATCCTGGAAACGTTAATTCGCCACGGCGTGCAGCATATCTGTATTGCGCCCGGTTCGCGCTCGACACCGTTAACCCTGGCGGCAGCGGAAAACCACGCGTTTATTCACCATACCCATTTTGACGAACGCGGCCTCGGCCATCTGGCGCTGGGGCTGGCGAAGGCCAGCGGCCAGCCGGTGGCGGTGATTGTCACTTCCGGCACTGCGGCGGCTAATCTCTATCCGGCGCTGATCGAGGCCGGATTGACCGGCGAAAAACTCATTTTATTGACCGCCGACCGTCCTCCGGAATTAATTGACTGCGGGGCTAATCAGGCTATTCGTCAGCCGGGGATGTTTGCCTCGCATCCCTCGCAGACGATATCGTTGCCTCGTCCGTCGCCGGATATTCCCGCCCGCTGGCTGGTTTCGACTATCGATCAGGCGCTTGGCGCGCTGCGCACTGGCGGCGTTCATATTAATTGCCCGTTTGCTGAACCGCTGTATGGCGATATGGACGATACCGGCGTTGAATGGCAGCAGCAACTGGGGACATGGTGGCAGAGTGATAACCCCTGGTTGAGCCAGTCGTTGCATCTGGAAAGTGAAAAGCAGCGCGACTGGTTTTTCTGGCGACAAAAGCGCGGTGTGGTGGTAGTCGGGCGAGTGAGCGCCGAAGAGGGCAAAAAGGTGGCTGAGTGGGCGAAAACCCTCGGCTGGCCGCTGATTGGCGATGTGCTCTCACAAACCGGGCAGCCGCTGCCCTGTGCCGACTTGTGGCTTGGCAATAGCAAAGCGGTTACTGAACTGGCGCAGGCGCAAATCATTATCCAGTTGGGCAGCAGCCTGACCGGAAAACGGGTGTTACAGTGGCAGGCGACCTGCGAACCTGAAGAGTACTGGCTGGTGGACAATCTACCGGGACGTCTGGACCCGGCACAGCATCGCGGTCGTCGCCTGGTCTGCGCCATTGACCGCTGGCTGGAACTGCATCCGGCGGAAAAACGCCCGCAATGGGCGACCATGGTGCCAGAACTTGCGCGTCAGGCGTGGCAGGCGGCGGTCGCCAGTAGCGCGGATTTCGGCGAGGCGCAGCTGGCGCAACGGATTCACCGCTATCTACCGGAACAGGGTCAGCTATTTGTCGGCAACAGCCTGGTGGTGCGGTTAATTGATGCGCTGTCGCAGCTACCGGCCGGTTATCCGGTTTACAGTAATCGCGGAGCCAGCGGAATTGATGGCCTGCTGGCGACGGCCGCCGGGGTACAGCGTGCCAGCGCGCGCCCGACGCTGGCTATCGTCGGCGATCTTTCGGCGCTCTATGATCTCAATTCGCTGGCGCTGTTGCGTCAGGCGTCAGCGCCGATGGTGCTGATTGTTATCAACAATAATGGCGGGCAGATTTTCTCTCTGTTGCCGACGCCGCTGGAGCAGCGAAACCAGTTTTATCTGATGCCGCAGAATATCAATTTTGATCATGCGGCGGCGATGTTTGGTTTGCCTTACCATCGTCCGGCGGGGTGGGCGGCGCTGGAATCTGCCCTGGATGCCGCCTGGCGAGAGCCTGGCGCCACGCTAATCGAACTGGTGGTGAATGAAACCGACGGTACGCAAACGCTGCAGCAGTTGCTGGCGCAGGTAAGCCAGCTATGACGCTGCATTCGGTGGCAGAATGCGGCCAGTCGGGCTACCCCTGGCTGGTCTTTTTGCATGGTTTTTCCGGCGATTGCCGCGAATGGCGGACGGTGGGAGAGGCGTTCAGCGCCTATCCGCGTTTGTATCTCGATCTGCCGGGCCACGGAGGTTCGGCGAATATCGAAGTGAGTGACTTTGCCGATGTCTGCCAGCTCCTTAAGAATACGCTGAATAGTTACAACATACTAAAGTACTGGCTGGTGGGATACTCCCTGGGCGGACGGATGGCGATGGCCTATGTCAGCCAGCCGCGTAAAGGTCTCTGCGGGCTGGTCGTCGAAGGCGGGCATCCGGGATTACAGGATGACAACCAACGTCTGCTGCGCCAGCAAAGCGATGCCGCATGGGCGGAACGCTTGCGCTGCGAGCCTTTGCCGCAGGTCTTTGCCGACTGGTATCAACAGCCCGTTTTTGCTTCCCTTGATGAATCCCGTCGTGCGGCGCTGATTGCGCTCCGCAGCCAGAATAATGGCGCGGCGTTAGCGGCGATGCTGCAGGCAACCTCACTGGCGAAACAACCCGATCTTCGCGGGTTATTACAGATGCGTGATTTTCCTTTTCATTATCTTTGCGGCGAACGCGACGGCAAATTTCGCGCCATTGCGCGGCAACTTGCTGCGACCACGCACATTATTAATCATGCCGGACATAACGCACATCGGGAAAATCCCGATGCCGTAGCGGCCTGTCTGGCGCAGTTTTTAGCGAGTTAACTGAAGGACACCCTATGATCTCTCTTGATGAAGCCATGCTTTACGCCCCGATTGAATGGCAGGACTGCTCTGAAGGCTACACCGACATTCGTTATCAAAAATCAGCGGACGGGATTGCCAGAATCACCATCAACCGCCCGCAGGTGCGCAACGCATTCCGTCCACTGACCGTTAAAGAGATGATTCAGGCGCTGGCGGATGCCCGCTATGACGACAATATCGGCGTCATTGTCCTGACCGGCGAAGGTGACAAAGCGTTCTGTTCCGGCGGCGATCAGAAAGTTCGCGGCGATTACGGCGGCTATCAGGACGACGCCGGCGTGCATCACCTTAACGTTCTCGATTTCCAGCGTCAGATCCGTACCTGTCCGAAGCCGGTGGTGGCGATGGTCGCGGGTTACGCCATCGGCGGTGGTCATGTACTGCATATGATGTGCGATCTCACTATCGCCGCGGAAAACGCCATTTTCGGCCAGACCGGTCCGAAAGTCGGCTCATTTGACGGCGGGTGGGGCGCTTCTTATATGGCGCGCATCGTCGGGCAGAAAAAAGCCCGTGAAATCTGGTTCTTGTGCCGCCAGTACGACGCGCAACAGGCGCTGGATATGGGGCTGGTGAATACCGTGGTACTGCTGGCGGATCTGGAAAAAGAGACCGTGCGCTGGTGCCGCGAAATGCTGCAAAACAGCCCGATGGCGCTGCGCTGCCTGAAGGCGGCGCTGAACGCCGACTGCGATGGTCAGGCCGGTCTGCAGGAACTGGCGGGTAACGCCACCATGCTGTTCTATATGACCGAAGAGGGTCAGGAGGGGCGTAACGCTTTCAATCAGAAGCGCCAGCCGGACTTCAGCAAATTTAAACGGAACCCGTAATGCGACAGGTGCAGGTTTACCGCTGGCAGCTACCGATGGATGCGGGCGTCGTGCTGCGTGAACGGCGGTTAAAAACCCGCGATGGCGTGCTCCTGTGGCTGCAGGAAGGGGGGCGTGAAGGCTGGGGGGAAATATCTCCTCTGCCGGGATTCAGCCAGGAAACCCTGGACGATGCGCAGTCAGCTCTGCTTGCCTGGGCCACGGCCTGGCGCGATGGCCAGGACGCTGCTCCGCCAACGCCGCCTTCAGTTGCTTTTGGCGTCAGTTGCGCCCTGGCGGAGCTGCGTGACGAACTGCCGCACGCGGCGGATTATCGTGCCGCGCCGCTCTGTACCGGCGATCCGGATGAGCTGTTTTCGAAGCTTTCCCGGATGCCCGGTGAAAAAGTCGCGAAGGTTAAAGTCGGCTTGTATGAAGCGGTGCGCGACGGCATGGTGGTGAACCTGTTGCTGGAAGCGATTCCCGATCTGACGCTCCGCCTTGACGCTAACCGCGCCTGGACGCCGCTTAAAGCGCAGCAGTTCGCCAGATACGTTAATCCGCAATACCGCAGCCGTATTGCTTTCCTGGAAGAGCCGTGCAAAACCCGCGATGATTCGCGCGCGTTTGCCCGGGAAACCGGTATTGCCATTGCCTGGGATGAGAGCCTGCGCGAGGCGGGTTTTGCGTTTGTCCCGGAGCCGGGTTTACGGGCGGTGGTGATTAAACCTATGCTGACCGGCAGCCTGCAAAAAGTGCGGCAGCAGGTGGCGCAGGCTCATGCCCTGGGGCTGACGGCGGTCATCAGTTCATCCATTGAGTCGAGCTTTGGCCTGACGCAACTGGCGCGGGTTGCCGCCTGGCTGACGCCGCACACCATCCCCGGTCTGGATACCCTGAGTCTGATGCGCAGCCAGCTGGTTCGCTGTTGGCCGGGCAGCGATCTGCCGTGTCTGACCGTTGATGGCCTGGAGCCGCTGCTGTGACATTGGGTGACTGGCCCTGGCGCTACTGGCGTAAGCGGCGGGGAGAGGCGCAGGCGCTACGGCTGAATGAACAGCGGATAAGCTGGCGAGAACTGTGCGCGCAAATTGATGCGCTGGCCGCCGGGTTTCACGCGCAGGGCGTGAGCGAAGGCGATGGTGTGCTGATCCGCGCTTATAATCAGCCTGATGCTGTATTGGCATGGCTGGCGCTGTTGCAGTGCGGCGCTCGCGTCCTGCCGCTGAATCCGCAACTGCCGACCGCATTGTTGGCGCAACTGCTGCCCTCGTTAAGTCTGCGCCACGCGCTGCTGCTCAATGGCGATGACCTTGCGGAGAACCTCAATCTGCTGGTTATGCGCTCTGCAACTGGCGAGCACGCGGTTGACTGGCGGGACGATCGCATCGCCTCAATGACGCTAACGTCGGGGTCAACGGGGTTACCGAAAGCGGCGGTCCATACTTTTCGCGCTCATCTTGCCAGCGCTGAAGGCGTGCTGGCGATGATACCGTTTGCGCCTGAAGACGACTGGCTGCTGTCGCTGCCGCTGTTTCACGTTTCCGGCCAGGGTATTTTCTGGCGCTGGCTGCTGGCGGGCGCTGGTCTGACGGTGCGCGAGAGACAGCCGCTGGATCAGGCACTACGGGGTTGTACCCATGCTTCCCTGGTGCCAACCCAGCTCTGGCGTCTGCTGAACGGTGATGCCGGTGTGTCGTTAAACGCGGTCCTGCTTGGCGGCGCGGCGATTTCGGTGGCGCTTACCGAGCAGGCCCGTCAACGCGGTATTCGCTGCTGGTGCGGTTACGGGCTGACTGAGTTTGCCTCCACGGTGTGCGCCAAAGAGGCCGATGGTCTGGCAGATGTCGGGCGGCCGCTGCCGGGGCGTGAGTTAAAGATTGTTGATGGCGAAGTCTGGCTTTGGGCCGCCAGCATGGCAATAGGCTACTGGCGGGAGGGACAAATTACGCCGCTGATAAATGAGAGCGGCTGGTTTGCCACCCGCGATCGCGGCAGACTGGATAACGGCAAACTGACCATCCTCGGGCGCATGGACAATCTCTTTTTTAGCGGCGGGGAAGGCATTCAGCCGGAAGAGGTGGAGCGGACGATCGGCGCTCATCCGCAGGTTCAGCAGATTTTTATTGTGCCGCTGGATGATGCTGAATTTGGCCAGCGCCCTGTGGCGGTAGTGGAGTGCAGTGAACATTGCGATCTTGCTATGTTAGCTGCCTGGTGTTCCGACAAGCTGGCGCGCTTCCAGCAGCCGGTGCGCTGGCTACGGTTGCCGGAAACCCTGAACACGGGCGGGATTAAAATTTCCCGCCGGGCGCTGCGAGACTGGGTAAATGGCGGGCTTTAACCGCCATATCAACCAGCCAGAGGCGATCGTTTTCTTGTCTGTGACGTTGCAGCGCTGACGCTGTTCAGCGTATTGATGAGCCTCTTGACCCTCGCTGCTCTTTCAGAGCAAACCTTTCAGGGCCAGCGTTTTCCGGGTCGCCACGTTTAAATCATAGTGCGGAAAATCTTCCGCTTTTACCCACGCGTAGTCCTCGAACTCTTCGTTGATAGTCACCTCGCGGTTGGCGCTGACGCAGTCGAAAATCAGGTAAATCATATAAATTTCTTCCTGGCGGCCATCGGCGTAGGTTTTAACCCGCACGTCGTCACTAAAGGTCCACGGTGTAATACTTGCCAGTTGCAATTTATCCCCCAGCTCTTCACGAATCTCCCGTCGTAGCGCTTCTTCAATACGTTCTCCTGGTTCCACGCCGCCGCCGGAGAGCGCCCACTGGCCGGGAAACACGCCGCGATCGTTTGCCATTTTGCACAGCAGATAGTGACCTTCATTTTGGATAAGCGGGCAGACGATGGTCCTTTGACGCATGATTTTTCCTTAATAATGGCATGGATAACTATTGGGCTGGATCAGTTTGCGAGCCGCTTCCGTAAACTGCAAGTGAAAACGCGCGGCTGATCCCACGGATGAGCGACCTGGCGCACATTATTCAGGGACACGATAAATTGGAATCAGTAGCAACTGGTTACAATCACAAGGGTAAAGGCGGCCTCAGTTCATTGATTCCTTAGCGTTCAGCAGTACAATTCTGCGGTGTTTCGGGATTTTTTTATTCATGTCTTCTGGATAGATAAAAATGAAAAAAAGCATAATGATGGCCCTCTGCGGCATGATGTTCGTCTCGACGGCGGCAAATGCCATCAGCGTTGGCGGGCAGGTTGGTAAGCACTACACCAACCTTGGGGTCGGTTTTGGCACGGAATCCACGGGCCTGGCAGTGACCGGCAACTGGTTGCACAACGATGATGATGGCGATGCGGCAGGGCTGGGGTTAGGGCTGAATGTGCCGTTGGGGCCATTTCTGGCGACCGTGGGCGGCAAAGGCGTTTACACTAACCCGAAGGACGGCAGTGATGGCTACGCGGCAGCGGTTGGCGGCGGTTTGCAGTGGAAAATTGGCAGCAGTTTCCGCCTTTTTGGCGAATATTATTACTCCCCGGATTCACTCTCCAGCGGCATCGACAGCTATCAGGAAGCCAATGCCGGCGCGCGTTTCACCATTATGCGCCCGCTAAGTATCGAAGCCGGTTATCGTTATCTTAATCTGGCAGGCAAAGACGGCCATCGCGATAATACCGTGGCGGACGGTCCGTACATCGGCGTTAACGCCAGCTTCTGATCCTCCGGCGCGGTATGCCGCCGCGCCTGATTTTTCGCGTTTTTCAGCCAGCGACTTCGCGCTACTTTGTCGTTCCTTTCTCGCGTTCCCCCGGCAGACAACGATCGGCGTTGTTCGGGGAACGTCTGTGGTTCCCTGTCCCGCAGCGGGAATGATTTAAGGTATAGTATTCCGACTAATCAGGCTGGAGTTGACAATGTTAAACGTGGAAATGCTGTCCACTGGCGACGAAGTATTGCATGGACAAATCGTCGATACGAATGCCGCGTGGCTGGCGGATTTCTTTTTTGATCAAGGATTACCTCTCAACCGTCGCAATACCGTGGGTGACGATCTCAATGCTCTGGTGGCGATTTTACGCGAGCGCAGCGAGCATGCCGATGTTCTGATCGTTAACGGTGGTCTGGGGCCAACCAGCGACGATCTGAGTGCGCTGGCCGCGGCGACGGCCAAAGGCGAAGGGTTGATTTTGCATGAAGAGTGGCTGGACACGATGGCCCGTTTCTTTGCTGAACGGGGAAGGCCGATGTCCGCCAGTAACCGCAAGCAGGCGGAAATTCCGCAAAGCGCGGAGATGATCAATAACCCGGTCGGCACCGCCTGTGGCTTTGTTTTGCAGCTTAATCGCTGCCTGATGTTCTTCACCCCCGGCGTGCCTTCCGAGTTTAAGGTTATGGTCGAGCAGGAGATTTTACCGCGCCTGCGCGCACGTTTCCCGCTACCGGCTCCCCCGCTGTGTCTGCGTTTGACCACTTTTGGACGCTCGGAAAGCGAACTGGCGCAGAGCCTCGATCATCTGCCGTTGCCGCCTGGCGTGGTGATGGGCTATCGCTCGTCAATGCCAATTATCGAACTGAAGCTGACCGGGCCTGCTGAGCAGCGCGAGGCGATGCTGGCGCTGTGGTCGGAAGTGAAGACGGTCGCCGGAGATAGTATGATCTTCGAAGGCACTGAAGGCCTGCCGGCACAGATTGCCTGTCGCCTGCAGGCGCGCCAGCTAAGCCTGACGCTGAGCGAGCAGTTTACCGGCGGTCTGCTGGCGCTACAGCTTTCACGCGTCAATGCACCGCTGCTGGCCAGTGAAGTGATCCCCGCTCAGGAAGAGACCCTCGCGCAGTCCGCTCGCTGGGCGGCTGAACGGCGCGAAAAACACTTTGCTGGTCTGGCGCTGGCGGTCAGCGCTCAGGAAGGTGGGTATTTGAACTTTGCGCTCTCCACGCCGGAAGGTACTCACGCCCTGCGGGTCAAATTCAGCACCAATCGTCATAGCTTACAGGTGCGTCAGGAGGTCTGTGCAATGATGGCCCTGAACATGCTACGCCGTTGGCTCAATGGTCAGCCGGTAGCCAGCGAGCATGGCTGGATTAACGTTGTCGAGTCACTGTTCGTTTAAACACACCGCTGCGTCGGGAACCGCTTCCGGCGCGGCATAAGTCCAGCCCGCTGTACTCGCTTTAAAATATTCTGTGCACTATCTCGCATTTTCCCCTCTTCAGGCGTCCACTTCGCTGGAATAGTGTCGTCATTTGAAGTCGCTCACAATTTACAGCCCCGACAACCGCAACACTGATTCCAGTATTCAGGATTGGAGTCCATCATGTTGGAATCAAGCAAAGTTCCGGCGTTGACCCGCGCCATTGATATTCTCAATTTGATCGCTCGCATCGGCCCCTGCAGCGCCGCGACCATTATTGACGAACTGGGTATTCCGAAAAGTACCGTTTATTTGCTGCTGGGTGAGCTGAAAAAGCAGCGTTTTCTCAGCATCGATAATCAGGACAACTACTGCCTGTGGACCAAACTGGTTGAACTGGCCGGCCATGCGTTAAGCAAAATGGATCTGCGTGAACTGGCGCGCCCGCGCCTGACGCAATTGATGGATCAATGCGGGCTGCTTTGCCACCTGGGCATTATTGATAACGGTAACGCTTATTACATTCTGAAAATTGAATCCCCGGCCACCATCAGCGTGCGTTCGCATGAGGGGAAGAGTCTGTCGCTTTATCGCTCCGGTATCGGTAAATGCCTGCTGGCCTGGCAGCCTGAACGGGTACAGGAATCCATTATCAGCGAACTGCGTTGGGAGCAGGCTACGCCAACCACTATCACCAGTGCGTCGCAGCTTCGCGATGAGCTGGGGCGCATTCGCGCCAGAGGCTGGAGCTTCGATAACGGCGAAGATTATCCGGATGTTCGTTGCGTGGCCGCGCCGGTGTTTAACGCCAATAACCAGTTGACCGCCGCCATCTCCGTGGTGGGGACGCGTCTGCAAATCAATGAAGACAATCGTGATTACCTTGCCGGTAAAGCGATTGCCTGCGCCAAAGATATTTCCCGACTGTTGGGGTGGAAGAGCCCCTTTGAACAACAAGCCTCATAATAAGGAGAAGCGTATGACCCTACCGAAAATTAAACACGTTCGCGCCTGGTTTATCGGCGGTGCGACGGCAGAGAAAGGTGCAGGCGGCGGTGATTATCACGACCAGGGGGCGAACCACTGGATTGACGATCATATCGCCACCCCAATGAGCAAATACAAACAATATGAACAGTCCCGACAGTCGTTTGGCATCAACGTTTTGGGCACGCTGATTGTGGAGGTGGAGGCTGAGAACGGGCAGACCGGTTTTGCGGTATCAACGGCGGGGGAGATGGGCTGCTTTATTGTTGAGAAACACCTCAACCGTTTTATTGAAGGTAAATGCGTCAGCGATATTAAACTGATCCATGATCAGATGCTCAACGCCACCATGTATTATTCCGGCTCCGGTGGTCTGGTGATGAACACTATCTCCTGTATTGACCTGGCGCTGTGGGACCTGTTCGGCAAAGTCGTCGGCCTGCCGGTGTATAAACTGCTGGGCGGCGCGGTGCGCGATGAAATTCAGTTCTATGCGACCGGCGCGCGCCCGGATCTGGCGCAACAGATGGGCTTTATCGGCGGAAAAATGCCGACCCACTGGGGGCCGCACGATGGCGATGCAGGGGTGCGTAAAGATGCCGCGATGGTCGCAGAGTATCGCGAAAAATGCGGCCCGGATTTCTGGCTGATGCTGGACTGCTGGATGAGCCAGGATGTTAACTACGCCACTAAGCTGGCTCACGCCTGTGCGCCGTATAACCTCAAGTGGATCGAAGAGTGCCTGCCGCCGCAGCAGTACGAAGGCTATCGCGAACTTAAACGCAATGCGCCAGCCGGGATGATGGTCACCAGCGGCGAGCATCACGGTACGCTGCAATCCTTCCGTACGCTGTCGGAAACTGGCATTGATATTATGCAGCCTGATGTTGGCTGGTGCGGCGGCCTGACCACGCTGGTGGAGATCGCGGCGATCGCCAAAGCGCGCGGCCAACTGGTGGTACCGCACGGTTCATCCGTCTATTCCCACCATGCGGTCATTACGTTTACCAACACGCCGTTTAGCGAGTTCCTGATGACCAGCCCGGATTGTTCAACCTTGCGTCCGCAGTTTGATCCGATTCTGGTTGGCGAGCCGGTGCCGGAGAAGGGGCGCATTCACAAAAGCGTGCTGGATAAGCCGGGATTTGGCGTCGAGCTGAATCGCGACTGCAACCTGAAGCGACCTTATAGCCACTGATCCTGCCGTGCCGCACCGTGCTGACGTGCGGCCTCTTCTTGAGGATATTACGATGAGCAACACCTTGCTTGAGAGCGTGGTGAAGAAAAACCGCGCCCGTTTGATCCCGTTTATGCTGGCGCTGTACGTGCTGGCGTTTCTTGACCGCTCGAATATCGGTTTTGCCAAAGAGACCTACCAACTGGATACCGGGTTAAGTAATGAAGCCTATGCGCTGGGGGCGGGGATTTTCTTTGTGGTATACGCCTTTCTTGGCGTGCCTGCTAACCTGCTGATGCGCAAATTCGGCGCGCGAAAATGGATTGGCTGCACCACGCTGCTGTGGGGCGTGCTCTCCGCAGCGATGGCTGGGGCGGATACGGAAGCGAAATTTTTGCTGATACGCACCTTACTCGGGGCTGCCGAAGCAGGCTTTTTCCCCGGAATGATCTACCTGACCTCCCAGTGGTTTCCGCAGCAAAATCGCGCCAGCATCATGGGGCTGTTCTATATGGGGGCACCGCTGGCGTTGACTCTCGGTTCGCCTTTATCCGGTGCGCTGCTGGAAATGCACGGTTTTATGGGGCATCCGGGTTGGTTCTGGATGTTCATTATTGAGGGATTATTGGCCGTTGGCGCGGGGGTATTTACCTTCTTCTGGCTGGACGACACGCCGCAAAATGCGCGTTTCCTGAGCGCGACTGAAAAACAGGCGCTGATCGGCGAACTGGCCAGAGAAGAGGAGAAAAAGATCACATCGCGGCTCTCCGATGCGCTGCGCAATGGCCGGGTCTGGCAACTGGCGATTATCTATCTGACTATTCAGGTAGCGGTTTACGGTTTGATTTTCTTCCTGCCGACCCAGGTTGCCGCGCTGCTGGGCACCAAAGTCGGGTTTGTGGCCTCGGTGGTGACCGCCATCCCGTGGATTGCGGCGCTACTTGGCACCTGGCTTATTCCTCGCTATTCCGACCGTACCGGCGAGCGCCGTAATATTGCGGCATTCACCCTGCTGGCGGCGGCGATTGGCATTGCCGTCTCCGGACTGGTTTCACCGGTGCTGGCGATTATCGCCCTGTGCGTAGCCGCCGTTGGCGTGATTGCCGTGCAGCCGGTTTTCTGGACCATGCCGACTCAGTTGTTGTCCGGCACGGCGCTGGCCGCCGGCATTGGTTTCATCAATCTGTTTGGCGCCATTGGCGGTTTTCTGGCACCGATTGTTCGTGTCCAGGCGGAAACGATTTTCGCCAGTGATGCCGCCGGATTATTGACGCTTGCCGGTGTGGCGATTATTGGGGTCGCTATTATCTTTTCACTGCGTGTTAATCGCGCCGTTCCGCGGGCTGACAGCGTACAGCATTAACGTAAGGGATACCTATGAACGCAATTTTATCGAATCCGTTTAAAGCGGGATTATTACAGGGGGAAGCGCAAATTGGCCTGTGGCTGAGCTCGACCTCCTCTTATATGGCCGAGATCGCCGCCACTTCAGGTTACGACTGGCTGCTGATCGACGGCGAACATGCGCCGAATACTATCCAGGATCTTTATCATCAGCTTCAGGCTATTGCGCCGTATGCCAGTCAGCCGGTGATTCGCCCGGTAGAGGGCAGTCGCACCCTGATTAAGCAGGTGCTGGATATCGGCGCCAGAACGCTGCTGGTACCGATGGTCGATACCGCCGGACAGGCGCGGGAGATTGTTTCGGCAACCCGTTATCCGCCGATCGGGACGCGCGGCGTCGGCGCCGGAGTGGCCCGCGCCGCACGCTGGGGAAGGGTCGAAAACTATATGGCGCAGGCGAATGATGAACTCTGCTTGTTGATCCAGGTGGAGAGCAAAACGGCGCTTGATAACCTGGATGCGATCCTCGAAGTGGAGGGCATTGATGGCGTATTTATTGGTCCTGCTGATTTATCGGCTTCGCTGGGGTATCCGGATAACGCGGGTCACCCGGAGGTGCAGCGGATTATAGAACAGAGCATCCGCCGCATTCGCGCGGCGGGGAAAGCTGCCGGATTCCTGGCTGTGGACCCGGAAATGGCGCAAAAAGCACTGGCGTGGGGGGCGAACTTCGTCGCCGTGGGCGTCGATACCCAGCTTTATACCAGCGCGCTGGATAACCGGCTGGCGATGTTCAAGCCGGTAGCCGGGCAACCGGGAGGAAAGGGGAGCTACTAGGCGCTTAATGGCGCGGGTTTTCAGGCCAGCGCCTGCGCCAGCAGGGAGATGGGATGTTCACAGCGCTTGCTGGTGGACATCTCAATCTGCCACTTGCAGGTTTCGCAATCGGTCACCACCAGATCTGCGCCGCTTTCGTCAATCTGCCGGAACAGCGGTGCGCCAATCGCCTGCGACGAAGCGTAATTCTCCGACTTAAACCCGTAGGTTCCGGCGATACCGCAGCACTGGGAATCGAGCACTTGCAGTTGCAAGCCGGGGATCAGCCGCAGTAGCTCAAGGGTATACAGCGACCAGCCCATTTTCTCCATATGACAAGGGGTGTGATAAACCACCTTCAGCGGCAGCGATTTTAAAGGCAAACTGCGACCGGCATCCAACTGACGCCAAATCCAGCGGGTAGCCAGTTCAATCCGTTCGCGAATGTCGTGATTATCGATATCCAGCACATGCGAATATTCGTCGCGCAAGGTAAAGGCGCAGGTCGATGAGGTGGCGATAATCGGCAGGTTATTTTCCCGCATCGCCGCGACGTTACTGAGCGCCTGTTTACGCGCTTTAGCAAAAAATCCGTTGGCGATTAACGGCACGCCGCAGCACTTCTCTTTGCTGAGTAACTGCACGCCGACCCCCATAGCGTTCATCACGCGGACAAGATCTTTGCCCAGTTGCGGATGATTATAGTTGACATAGCAACCGTGAAAGAAAGCGACCTGCTCGCGATATTGCGCCTGTTGGGCGGCCAACTGGCGCCAGGCGCGGCGAAAGGTGCCGAAACCATACTTAGGCAGCGTGCGGCGATGATCGATTTTCAGCGTCGCGTCGAGAACCTGGCGTATCGGCTTTAGCCCGGTTACGGCATTAACCAGCGGTGCAAACGGTGTGGATAGCGTGCCCATCAGGTCGGTGTGGCTGAGCACGGCATCGCGCAAGGTCGGTTTTTGCTGACTGTACTGAATGCGCGCCCGCTGGATAATATCGCCGATTCTGACATCTGAAGGGCAGGCTACCTCGCAACGCTTACAGTTAATGCAATATTTTAACGCTTCATCGTAGAGGGCGCCGTCCTTCAGACGTAAACGCTCGCCGTCCGGTCCGGCCTGCTTGGGGCCCGGATAACGCGGATTGACGCGGCTGACAGGGCAGGCGGTAGTGCAAACGGTACATTTAATGCATTGCTCAAAACGGGTGTCGTTCATGATTCTTCTCCGGCAAGCTCGCTAATTTGCTTTGCGGCATGCAGCGCCGTCACCGCGCAGATGCCGCCGCCGCATCCCAGGGCAATGGCATCAAAACCTCCGAGCAGGGAACCAATGGCGAACAAATTTTCCAGTGGCTGCCCCTGACGCTGCGGGCGTAGATTCGCATCGGTTTTCAGGCCGAAACGTTGCCAGGGCTGCGAAGCAAAAAAGTCCTGCTGATACCAGCCTTCGCGCGGTAACGTCTGTTGCAGGTCGAGACCAAGAATCGGCTCCCGCACAGCGTCACGTTCGGCGACCAGTCCATTACTGAAAAAGCTGCCGCTGGCCAGCACGGCAAAACGCGGACGCAGCGGGATATCGCCGTGGTTGCGCGTCCAGACTGCGTCAACGACACCATTATGATGACTGATGTTGATCGCTTCATCCCCATTAAGCCAGGTTCCGCCGCGACGAATAAACTGGCGCTGTAGCTGAGCGTGCAGGCGCATCCCCGGCACCGATGGCGGCAGAGTCGGCAGCAGGCGAAGCGGGCAGGGCATGCGTTGTTGCAGCCAGTGATAGAGGCGATCATCGGCGAGACCGAAACAGGCTGGCATGATTAACAAATTGTGTTGCTGCGCGAGCGGACGGAGCGCGGCCAGCAGCGTCGGCCAATGGGCGTCGTCGTCCAGCAGGCGGGCGATATTCGCGGCGCGGAATTCGGAGGGATTATCGCGCAGGACATCAAGCAGAGGTAAATCGATCTCTTTCGCCGTCGCGCTGACGCCGCGCTGATTCAGTGAGGCCGCGGCCAGATGCGGCTGGAAATCGGCAAATCCGCTGATACCGACCAGACAGACCTGGCGGGCGGGCAGCGGCGCGGTAGCGATTTCCTGCGGTGAAAGCCAGGCCGCGCGTAACGTTCCTAACGGCGTGACGCGCAGATGCGACTGGCTGGCGTCTCCCTGCATGACGATGCCGCTGGCGGCAAGCAGTTGCTGGGTCTGGCGGGCGTACATCATAACCCGCTCGACGCCAAGTCTGGCATAAGGGTGTTGCGGAAGCTGGTGGGTTAGCTGGTTTATGCCGTGAGCGATATCGGTGACGCTTTCACCGTTCGGCAGCGCCGAGAGCAGATCCAGCGAGGCGGAAGAGAAGTGCAGAGCGCTTTGACCGCGACTGACAATCACGCTGCGCAGGCCGCGCTGGTTTAGCGCCAGCCCGCATAGTAACCCGGCCAGTCCGCCGCCGATAATCACGCAATCAAACTTCATCCTGATGCTCCTTCTGTAGCCCGCACAGGCCGAGATAAACCCAACGGGTAAACTCGCTTTCGCGCAGCGCATCGCCCCAGGCGACCGGTTGCACGCCTTTCCAGCGTTCGTTAAGAAATTCAGACAACTGCGTGAGGGATTGCGCAGAGGTGGCGACGTTGAAGCGCTGTAGCAGTCCGGCGGCGCGACAGGCGCACAGTTCGCCCTGGCAGGTCCCCATGCCGACGCGGGTGCGGCGGCGCAAATCGAGCAGATTTTTCACCGCCAGATTTTCCACTGCGTACTGAACTTCGCCGGCGGTGACGGCTTCGCATTCGCAGACCAGACTTCGGTGCTGGCGGCTATCGCCAAGCCAGGCAGGGGTGCGATCGCCATGGCGATAGATGGCCGACCCGCGCAGCGGCGCAGGTAAAGAGATAATTTTGCGCAGGGTGGTTTCTGCCGATTCCTGCGAACCGGGCAGCGGCGTATCGGCAGTGGTGCAGGGCGTGGTGTTGCCCAGTTTGCGGCACACCGCATCCGTGGCCCATTCCGCCATCAGGCGATAGGTCATCAGCTTGCCGCCGGTGATGGTGATAAAGCCGTTCAGGCCGTCGCGTTGGGCGTGATCGAGCAGGACGATGCCGCGACTGACGTTGCGCCCGCTCGGATCGTCATCGCTGGCGACCAGCGGGCGCACGCCGGAGTAAGCGCGCAGCACGCGGGTGCGGCCCAGTACCGGGGCCAGCTTTTCACCTTCGCGCAGCAGGATATCGACTTCGGCGGCGGTGACCCGGTTATCGTCTATTTCATCATAGGCGATATGCATTGAGGTGGTGCCGATTAGCGAGATGGTATCGCCGGGCACCAGAATATCGGCGTCGGCGGGTTTGCGGCAGCGGTTAATGACCTGTTGGTTAATACGGTGATCGAGGATTAACAGAGACCCCTTGGCCGGGAACATGGCGACGCGCAGGTCGGCATACTCGGCGATGTGCTGCCCCCAGATACCGGCGGCGTTGACCACCACGCTGGCGCGTAGCGTACGCGCTGCATGATGTTGGTGGTCATAAAAGTGGACGCCGCAGACGCGATCGCTCTCGCGAAGTAAACCGGTGACTTCACAGCCGGTGAGCACCAGCGTGCCATGCTCGCGGGCATCCAGCATATTGGCGGCGGTAAGACGGAAGGGATCTACGGTGCCGTCGGGAACCTGAACGGCGCCGATTAACGTGGGATTGACGGCAGGTTCAATGCGCAGCGCTTCGGCGGGCGTCAGGGGATTAGCATCAATATCCGCCTGTCGGCAGGCGGTGATAAAGGTTTGCTGATAGGCCAGATCGTCTTCGGGTAGCGTGATAAACAACCCGCTGGTTGGCTCAATACAGTGACGGGCGATGCGGCGTAAGATCCGGTTTTCGCTAATGCACTCTCGCGCCGATTCGCTATCGGTGACCGCGTAGCGCGCGCCGCTGTGCAATAATCCATGGTTACGTCCGGTTGCGCCGGTGGCGATGTCATGTCGCTCAATCAGCGCCACACGTAGCCCTCGCAGCGAACAGTCCCGCGCGATCCCCGCGCCGGTTGCGCCGCCGCCGATGATAATGACATCGCATTCCTGGGTGTCGGCCATTTTCACATCCCTCTACTTTCGCTTTACATCATTTAGCCATACTGAACGTGTGGATTGTTTGATTTCGAGCATATTCGAGCAAAATTCGAACTGAATTTGTGATTTTGTGCTCACAATGGAAAATTTTGTCATATTTCTGTAACAATATGTGCAATGTTTCACAGTATCGACACAGCGCTTTGCCTACTATCGCAGTCTCAACGGAACCTGGTGAATAAACTGGCTTTTTTGCATCAACATAAAGAGAACCGTACTGGTCACGGAGGCTGCAATGTTAAGTATTTTTAAACCTGCTGCGCATAAAGCGCGTTTGCCAGAGGCGGAAATCGACCCGGTATATCGTCGATTACGTTGGCAGATCTTTATTGGTATATTTTTCGGCTATGCCGCTTACTATCTGGTACGTAAGAACTTTGCCCTGGCAATGCCTTATCTGATCGAGCAGGGGTTTTCCCGTGGCGATCTCGGTTTTGCGCTCTCCGGCATCTCTATTGCCTACGGATTTTCGAAATTCATCATGGGGTCCGTTTCCGATCGTTCGAATCCGCGCATTTTCTTACCCGCTGGTTTGATCCTGGCCGCGCTGGTGATGCTGGTCATGGGTTTTGTGCCCTGGGCGACCTCCAGCATTATGGTGATGTTTGTCCTGCTGTTTTTGTGCGGGTGGTTCCAGGGAATGGGGTGGCCGCCCTGCGGACGCACGATGGTGCACTGGTGGTCGCAGAAGGAACGCGGCGGGATCGTGTCGGTGTGGAACTGCGCGCATAACGTCGGCGGCGGGATCCCGCCGTTGCTGTTCCTGCTGGGGATGGCCTGGTTTAACGACTGGCATGCGGCGTTGTATATGCCTGCTTTCGGCGCTATTTTGCTGGCGATTTTCGCCTTCGCCATGATGCGCGATACGCCGCAGTCTTGCGGTTTGCCGCCGATTGAAGAGTATAAAAACGACTACCCGGATGATTACAGCGAAAAGAATGAAGAAGAACTGACCGCAAAACAGATTTTCATGCAGTACGTCCTGCCGAATAAGCTGCTGTGGTATATCGCGGTGGCGAATGTGTTCGTTTATCTGCTGCGCTACGGCGTTCTCGACTGGTCGCCGACTTACCTGAAAGAGGTGAAGCACTTCGCGCTGGATAAATCCTCCTGGGCTTATTTCTTATACGAATATGCCGGGATCCCTGGCACCCTGATTTGCGGATGGATGTCCGATAGGGTGTTTAAGGGCAACCGTGGCGCGACCGGCGTCTTCTTTATGACGCTGGTGACCATTGCCACCGTGGTTTACTGGCTGAACCCGCCGGGTAATCCTGGCGTGGATATGGCCTGTATGATTGTTATCGGTTTCCTGATTTACGGCCCGGTGATGCTGATTGGTCTGCATGCCCTGGAGCTGGCGCCGAAAAAGGCGGCGGGTACGGCTGCGGGCTTTACCGGGTTGTTCGGCTATCTCGGCGGCTCCGTGGCGGCGAGCGCCATTGTTGGCTATACCGTTGACTTCTTTGGCTGGGATGGCGGCTTTATGGTGATGATTGGCGGTAGCGTGCTGGCTGTCCTGCTGCTGGCAGTGGCGATGGTTGGTGAAAAGCGTCACCACGCGCAGTTGAAAAAGGCTTAACTTAAGGAATGCGTATGAAAACATCCTTATCGACGTTCATGGGCGCAATTCTACTGGCGGGAGCGACGTTGAGCGTCAGCGCGGCGGCGGGGGATAAAATCGTTATCGCCCATCGCGGCGCCAGCGGTTACCTGCCGGAACATACTCTACCGGCGAAAGCGATGGCCTATGCGCAGGGCGCCGATTATCTTGAGCAGGATTTGGTGATGACGAAGGACGACCATCTGGTCGTCCTGCATGACCACTACCTTGACCGGGTCACTGATGTTGCCGAACGTTTCCCGAATCGCGCTCGCCAGGACGGGCGTTACTACGCCATTGATTTCACACTGGATGAAATTAAATCCCTGAAGTTTACCGAAGGTTTTGATATTGAGAACGGCAAGAAAGTACAGACTTACCCTGGCCGTTTCCCGATGGGGAAATCAGATTTCCGCGTGCATACCTTTGAGGAAGAGATAGAACTTGTTCAGGGGCTGAATCATTCGACCGGGAAAAATATCGGTATCTATCCGGAAATCAAAGCGCCGTGGTTCCATCATCAGGAAGGGAAGGATATTGCGGCTAAGACGCTGGATGTGCTGAAAAAGTATGGTTATACCGGTAAAAAAGATAACGTCTATTTGCAGTGTTTCGATGCAGCGGAGCTGAAGCGCATTAAGAATGAGCTGGAACCGAAGAGGGGGATGGATCTCAATCTGGTGCAGTTGATTGCGTACACCGACTGGAATGAAACTCAGCAAAAACAGCCGGACGGCAGTTGGGTTAACTATAACTACGACTGGATGTTCAGGCCCGGCGCGATGAAACAGATCGCCAGCTATGCCGACGGGATCGGCCCGGACTACCATATGCTGATTGATGAAAAATCGACGGTGGGGCATATCACGTTGACCGGCATGGTGAAAGAGGCGCAGCAGAACAAGATGGTGGTGCATCCTTACACCGTTCGCGCCGATCGCCTTCCTGACTACGCCACGGATGTTAATCAGCTTTATGACATCCTGTATAACAAGGCGGGCGTGGAAGGATTGTTCACCGATTTCCCGGATAAAGCGGTGGCGTTTTTGCAGGAGAAACACTAAAAAGCCGGATGGCGGCTTTGCCTTACCTGGCCTGTGAACTGCGGTTTTGTTGGTCGGGAGCGCTGCGCGCTACCCGACAAAATCACATCTCGATCTCAATATCCCCTTTTGCCCTGCAACAGCAGGGCAAAATTTCCCCTTCACTGATAAATGCCAGCGGCTCCGTCAGCCAGTCTACCTGGCCTGAGAGCAGACGACAGCGGCAGGAGCCGCAGTAGCCTTCGCGGCACTGGTATTCCACGTTGATATTATGCGATTCCAGCGCGGCCAGCAGAGAAGGGTGTTCATCCTGACACTCAAGATGCGTGTCAGAAATCTTCAGAAAAATACGACTCATCAGAGCTGGAAGTTGCTCAGGTCGTCAGCATCGACTTCGGAATCGATCTGCCCGACCAGATAAGAACTGACTTCCACTTCCTGCGGCGCAACCTGCACGTTATCGGACACCAGCCAGGTGTTGATCCACGGGATCGGGTTGGAGCGGGTCTGGAACGGCAGATCGAGACCAACCGCCTGCATGCGGATGTTGGTGATGTATTCGACGTACTGGCACAGAATATCTTTGTTCAGGCCAATCATTGAACCGTCACGGAACAGATAATCCGCCCACTCTTTTTCCTGCTGAGCCGCCAGCACGAACAGGTCATAGCACTCCTGCTTGCACTCTTCGGCGATTTCCGCCATTTCCGGGTCATCGGCGCCGGAACGCAGCAGGTTCAGCATATGCTGCGTGCCGGTCAGGTGCAGCGCTTCATCACGGGCGATCAGACGAATAATCTTGGCGTTACCTTCCATCAGCTTGCGCTCGGCGAAGGCGAATGAACAGGCGAAGCTGACGTAAAAGCGGATAGCTTCCAGCGCGTTAACGCTCATCAGGCACAGGTAGAGTTTCTTTTTCAGCTCGCGCAGGTTAACGGTAATGGTTTTGCCATTAACGCTGTGCGTACCCTCGCCCAGCAGATGCCAGTAGCTGGTCAGCTCGATCAATTCGTCGTAGTAGCTGGAGATCCCTTCCGCGCGTTTCTGAATCTGCTCATTGGTGACAATATCGTCAAACACCACCGCCGGATCGTTAACGATGTTACGGATGATATGGGTGTAGGAGCGCGAGTGGATAGTCTCGGAGAATGCCCAGGTTTCAACCCAGGTTTCCAGCTCCGGGATCGAGATCAGCGGCAGCAGGGCGACGTTCGGACTACGCCCCTGAATGGAATCCAGCAGCGTCTGATACTTGAGGTTGCTGATAAAAATGTGCTTTTCGTGCTCCGGCAACGCCTGATAGTCGATACGGTCGCGGGAAACGTCAACTTCTTCCGGACGCCAGAAGAAAGAAAGTTGCTTTTCAATCAGCTTTTCAAAGATGTCATATTTTTGCTGATCGTAGCGGGCGACGTTCACCGGCTGACCAAAAAACATCGGCTCAAGCAACTGATCGTTTTTGGTCTGCGAAAAAGTGGTATATGCCATTAAATGTGAGTCCTGTTGAAATTGTATCGCCCGGCGGTAGTTCGTTTGCCGGGCCTACAAAACCGTAGGCCGGGTAAGCGTCGCGCCACCCGGCAAAATAACTTAGATCTTACATGCGCCGCTTTCGCAGCCATCGTCCTGGATGGACGGCGCCAGGTCATCCTGGGCATCTTCCGCGCCATCGCGGGTGTTGTGATAGTACAGTGTTTTTACGCCGAATTTATAGGCATTGAGCAAGTCTTTCAGCAACTGCTGCATCGGCACTTTTCCTGACGGGAAACGCGTCGGATCGTAGTTGGTATTGGCTGAAATCGACTGGTCGATAAACTTCTGCATAATGCCCACCAGTTGCAAGTAACCGTCGTTGTTCGGCATCTCCCACAGCAGTTCATAACCGTTCTGCAGTTTTTCGTAGTCCGGCACCACCTGGCGCAGAATACCGTCTTTCGACGCTTTAATGCTGACGTGGCCGCGTGGCGGTTCGATCCCGTTGGTGGCGTTGGAGATCTGCGAAGAGGTCTCGGACGGCATCAGCGCAGAGAGCGTGGAGTTACGCAGACCGTGCGTTTTGATCGATTCGCGCAGGGATTCCCAGTCGTAATGCAGGGATTCGCTGACGATCGCATCGAGGTCTTTTTTGTAGGTATCGATCGGCAGAATACCCTGTGCATAGGTGGTTTCGTTAAACCACGGGCAGGCCCCTTGCTCGATAGCCAGTTCGTTAGAAGCTTTCAGCAGATAATATTGAATCGCTTCGAACGTTTTGTGCGTCAGGTTGTTGGCGCTGCCGTCTGAGTAGCGTTTGCCGTGCTTCGCCAGATAGTAGGCAAAGTTAATGACGCCAATCCCCAGAGTACGACGGCCCATTGCGCCGCGCTTAGCCGCCGGAATCGGGTAGTCCTGGTAATCCAGCAGGGCGTCCAGCGCGCGAACCGCCAGTACCGCCAGATCTTCCAGTTCATCCAGGCTATCAATCACGCCGAGGTTGAAGGCGGACAGGGTGCACAGCGCGATTTCGCCGTTTTCATCGTTAACATCTTCCAGCGGCCTGGTCGGCAGGGCGACTTCCAGACACAGGTTGGACTGACGGACCGGGGCGACAGCCGGGTCAAACGGGCTGTGGGTGTTGCAGTGGTCAACGTTCTGGATGTAGATACGGCCGGTGGAGGCGCGTTCCTGCATCATCAGCGAGAACAGTTCAACTGCTTTAATACGCTGCTTACGAATGCTGTCGTCCTGCTCGTACTTGGTGTACAGGCGTTCAAACTCATCCTGGTCGGCGAAGAACGCATCATACAGACCCGGAACGTCGGACGGGCTGAACAGGGTAATGTCTCCCCCTTTCAGCAGACGGGTATACATCAGCTTGTTGATTTGTACGCCGTAGTCCATGTGACGAACGCGGTTGGCGTCGGTACCACGGTTATTTTTCAGTACCAGCAGACTTTCCACTTCCAGATGCCACAGTGGGTAGAAGAGGGTTGCCGCGCCGCCGCGCACACCGCCCTGGGAGCAGGATTTCACCGCCGTCTGGAAGTGCTTATAGAACGGGATACAGCCGGTGTGGAAGGCTTCGCCGCCGCGAATCGGGCTGCCCAGCGCGCGGATACGCCCTGCGTTGATGCCGATACCGGCGCGTTGCGAGACGTATTTAACAATGGCGCTGGAAGTGGCGTTAATGGAGTCCAGACTGTCGCCGCACTCGATCAGCACGCAGGAGCTGAACTGACGGGTCGGGGTGCGCACGCCGGACATAATCGGCGTCGGCAGCGAGATTTTAAACGTGGATACCGCGTCATAGAAGCGCTTGATGTAATCCAGACGCGTTTCACGCGGATAGTTGGAGAACAGGCAGGCGGCAACCAGAATGTACAGGAACTGCGCGCTTTCATAGATCTCACCGGTGACCCGGTTCTGTACCAGATATTTGCCTTCCAGTTGCTTAACGGCCGCGTAGGAGAAGGTCATATCGCGGTCGTGCTGGATGAACGAATCCATCTGCCTGAACTCTTCTTCCGTGTAGTCTTCCAGCAGATGGGTATCGTATTTGCCGTTTTTCACCATCTTTGTGACGTGATCGAACAGCGCTGGCGGCTCAAACTGACCGTAGGCTTTTTTACGCAGATGGAAAATCGCCAGGCGCGCAGCGAGATACTGGTAATCCGGCGCATCGCGGGAAATAAGGTCCGCGGCGGCTTTGATGATGGTTTCGTGAATATCGGCCGTTTTGATGCCGTCATAGAACTGAATATGGGAGCGCAGTTCTACCTGGGAGATGGATACGTTATTCAGCCCTTCTGCCGCCCAATCCAGTACGCGATGGATTTTGTCGAGATTGATGCGCTCGGTGCGACCGTCGCGCTTTGTCACCAGCAGACTCTGATTCATGTGGATTATACCTGTCCGTGAAAGAAGATATCCCCCACTTATCCACAGAGACTCGTTGTGACTAACTCTGTGGATAAATACTATATGTAGGGGGTTATTGATAAAAGAAACGCTATATGGTGAGTATTCTAGTAAGGATTCTTTTGAGTACAAGAGTTGATTTTGACGTTAAATTGAGGTTGCGTAAGGGGAATAATCGCGAAATCCACGCCACATAAGGCCTGGAGAAGATGTCAATAAATCAGAAAAAAAAATGAAAATTTGATCGGGTGCCGATTTCTTCATCGGAAGAAGAAATCACGCGGCTTGATGCCGCGCAATCATCATAGGAAAAACTGCTGACGTTATGTGTTTTTCGTCGTTGTATGCAACATATAATTAACATCAACACCTGGCGCCAGCTTGAAGGTATTGGTCAATAAATTGTAATGCAGGCCGGTAATATGCTGTTCTTTCAGAATAGTCTGATCTACCCAACCAATCAGCTCCGCAGGTTTAATGAATTTCTTCACATCATGGGTCCCCTTGGGCACCATCTTCATAATGTACTCGGCGCCCACCACCGCCATCAGCCATGCTTTACCGTTACGGTTAATGGTCGAGAAGAAAACGTGGCCGCCGGGTTTGACCAACTGCGCGCAGGCGTGCACGACCGACTGTGGGTTCGGGACGTGTTCCAGCATCTCCATGCAGGTGACCACGTCGTACTGCTGAGCGTGTTTTCCCGCGTGCTCTTCGACCGTTTGCTGAATATATTCGACCTGTATACCGCTCTCCAGCGCATGCAGTTTCGCCACCTGTAAGGGTTCAAAACCCATATCGAGACCGGTCACCGTTGCGCCTTCGCGCGCCATGCTTTCCGCAAGAATACCGCCGCCGCAGCCGACATCGAGCACTTTTTTGCCGAACAGACCGCCGGAGCGCTCCGCGATGTAGCTGAGACGCAGAGGGTTGATGCGATGCAATGGTTTGAACTCGCCCTCTAAATCCCACCAGCGTGATGCGACGGCTTCAAATTTAGCGATTTCATTATGATCAACGTTGTGGGCTACCGACGATTTTTCGGCATTCATGAGCGCTTTTACTCCTTCTTCGATTCAGGTCTGGGAGTATATCAGCAGACCGCCGTGAATAAACCGTATATGCCGTCGCCAGCTTTGCCAGCCTTCGCTACTCCAGGCTGGAGACATTCATTCGCGACGAATTCGCCGTCCTGATGCGGCGAGAAATTCATTGGGTATAGATTTACCCGTATTACTGCGGCTGTGTTATAATTTGCGACCTTTGAATCCGGGATACAGTAGAGGGATAGCGGTTAGATGAGCGACCTTGCGAGAGAAATTACACCGGTCAACATCGAGGAAGAGCTGAAAAGCTCGTATCTGGATTATGCGATGTCGGTCATTGTTGGCCGTGCGCTGCCGGACGTCCGAGATGGCCTGAAGCCGGTTCACCGTCGCGTACTATACGCCATGAACGTATTGGGCAATGACTGGAACAAAGCCTATAAAAAATCTGCCCGTGTTGTTGGTGACGTCATAGGTAAATACCACCCTCATGGTGATACCGCCGTTTATGACACCATTGTACGTATGGCACAGCCATTCTCCTTGCGTTATATGCTGGTAGATGGTCAGGGTAACTTTGGTTCTGTCGATGGCGACTCCGCCGCGGCGATGCGTTACACAGAAATCCGTCTGGCGAAGATCGCCCATGAACTGATGGCCGACCTGGAAAAAGAGACGGTGGATTTCGTCGATAACTATGACGGCACGGAGAAGATCCCTGACGTCATGCCGACCAAAATCCCGAACCTGTTAGTCAACGGTTCGTCCGGTATCGCAGTCGGTATGGCAACCAATATTCCGCCGCACAACCTGACCGAAGTGATCAACGGCTGTCTGGCGTACGTCGAAAACGAAGACATCAGCATTGAAGGGCTGATGGAACACATTCCGGGCCCGGACTTTCCGACCGCCGCGATCATCAACGGTCGCCGCGGTATTGAAGAAGCCTATCGCACCGGTCGCGGGAAAGTGTACATTCGCGCACGCGCGGAAGTGGAAGCTGATGCCAAAACCGGCCGCGAAACCATCATCGTGCATGAAATTCCGTATCAGGTGAACAAAGCGCGTCTGATCGAGAAAATCGCCGAGCTGGTGAAAGATAAACGCGTTGAAGGTATCAGTGCGCTGCGCGACGAGTCCGATAAAGACGGCATGCGCATCGTGATTGAAGTTAAGCGTGACGCGGTGGGTGAGGTCGTGCTTAACAACCTTTATTCACAGACTCAACTGCAGGTCTCCTTCGGTATCAACATGGTTGCTTTGCACCATGGACAGCCGAAGATCATGAACCTGAAAGAAATTATTGCCGCGTTTGTGCGCCACCGCCGCGAAGTGGTGACGCGTCGTACCATTTTCGAGCTGCGTAAAGCCCGCGATCGTGCGCATATCCTTGAAGCGCTGGCGGTTGCGCTGGCGAACATCGATCCGATCATCGAGCTGATCCGTCGTGCGCCGACGCCGGCAGAAGCAAAAGCGGGGTTAATCGCCCGTCCGTGGGATCTGGGCAACGTTGCGGCGATGCTGGAACGCGCCGGTGATGATGCCGCGCGTCCGGAATGGCTGGAACCGGAATTTGGCGTGCGCGATGGTCAGTATTACCTGACTGAACAACAGGCGCAGGCGATTCTGGATCTGCGTCTGCAGAAACTGACGGGTCTTGAGCATGAAAAACTGCTCGACGAGTACAAAGAGTTGCTGGAACAGATCGCGGAACTGCTGCACATTCTGGGCAGCGCCGAGCGTCTGATGGAAGTGATTCGTGAAGAGCTGGAGCTGGTGCGCGATCAGTTCGGCGACCAGCGCCGTACGGAAATCACCGCCAATAGCGCTGATATCAACATCGAAGATCTGATCAACCAGGAAGATGTTGTTGTGACCTTGTCCCATCAGGGCTACGTGAAGTATCAGCCGTTAACCGATTACGAAGCGCAGCGTCGTGGCGGGAAAGGCAAATCTGCGGCGCGTATTAAAGAAGAAGACTTTATCGACCGTCTGCTGGTGGCTAACACCCACGACACGATCCTTTGCTTCTCCAGCCGTGGCCGTCTGTACTGGATGAAGGTTTATCAGCTGCCGGAAGCGAGCCGTGGCGCGCGCGGTCGTCCGATCGTCAACCTGCTGCCGCTGGAAGCCGACGAGCGTATTACCGCTATTCTGCCGGTACGCGAGTACGAAGAGGGCGTTAACGTCTTTATGGCCACCGCCAGCGGTACGGTGAAGAAAACGGCGCTGACCGAGTTCAGCCGTCCGCGTTCCGCCGGTATCATCGCGGTGAACCTCAACGAAGGCGACGAGCTGATCGGCGTGGATCTGACCTCCGGTTCTGACGAAGTCATGCTGTTCTCTGCCGCCGGTAAAGTGGTGCGCTTTAAAGAAGATGCCGTCCGTGCGATGGGTCGTACCGCGACCGGCGTGCGCGGTATTAAGCTGGCGGGCGAAGACAAGGTTGTCTCTCTGATTATTCCGCGCGGTGAAGGGGCTATCCTGACCGTGACGCAGAATGGCTACGGTAAACGTACGGCGGAAGGCGAATATCCAACTAAGTCTCGTGGTACGCAGGGCGTTATTTCCATTAAAGTTACCGAGCGTAACGGCTCTGTGGTTGGCGCGGTACAGGTGGATGATGCCGACCAGATCATGATGATCACCGATGCAGGCACGCTGGTGCGTACCCGCGTTTCTGAAGTGAGCATTGTGGGCCGTAACACGCAGGGCGTGATTCTCATCCGTACAGCGGAAGATGAAAACGTGGTCGGCCTGCAGCGCGTGGCTGAGCCGGTTGATGACGAGGAGCTGGACGCTATCGATGGCAGCGTGGCGGAAGGCGATGATGATATTGCGCCAGAAGCGGAAAGTGATGATGATATTGCCGAAGATGAAGAGTAATTCTCTACGGTAATTGTTCTGAAAGGGTCGGGGTTATCCCGACCCTTTTTGTTTTCCCGTTGCGGGGCCGTTGTTTTA
Organism: Klebsiella indica; assembly: GCF_005860775.1. GTDB lineage: Bacteria > Pseudomonadota > Gammaproteobacteria > Enterobacterales > Enterobacteriaceae > Klebsiella > Klebsiella indica. The sequence goes on along the minus strand of NZ_VCHQ01000017.1, from coordinate 24,608 downwards.
TCGTTACCTTAACGCCATTCTGTTGAGCCCCTGACGGCCGAGCATTGCGACATTGAAATACCTTGCTTCCTTTCGTACAACCCTGAAAGTTTCACGCTACCTGTTCAGAGCGCTGGCGGTATTGCTGTGGATGTTAATCGCTTTTATCTCGGTGTTTTACATCGTCAATGCTCTGCACGATCGGGAATCGAAAATTCGCCAGGAATTTAACCTCAATGCCGATCAGGCGCAGCGCTATATTCAGCGTACCGCCGACGTGATTAAAGAGCTGAAATATGTCGCTGGCAACCGCCTGACGGATGGGAGTGAAGACGGCGACACGCTGGTTCAGCGCGGTGATATTGCGATCCCTAATTTTGAACCGCTCTATCCTGATTCCGATTGCACGCTAATGAGCTCCACCTGGCGTAATTCGCTACAGTCGCTGGCATGGTTTATGCGTTACTGGCGTGACAATTTTTCGACAGCTTATGACCTCAATCGTATTTTTTTGATTGGGAGCGACAATCTCTGTATGGCCAACTTCGGCCTGCGCGAAATTCCGCTGGAGCGAGACCAGACGTTAAAAGTTTTGCACCAGCGCATTGAGCAGTATCGTGATGCGCCGCAAAACGAGCGCGGTAACAATCTGTTCTGGATAAGCCAGGGCGTGCGTCCTGGCGTCGGGTATTTTTACGCCCTGACGCCGATTTATGTGGCTAACCGCCTGCAGGCGATGCTTGGCGTAGAGCAAACGATCCGGATGGAAAGTTTCTTTATCCCCGGCAGTCTGCCAATGAATGTGACGATTCTCGACGATAACGGTCAGTCGCTCATTTCGCTTGCCGGGTCGGATAGCAATATAAAACCGGATGCCAAGTGGATGCAGGAGCGACTGTGGTTTGGCTATACTTCCGGTTTTCGCGAGCTGGCGATGAAAAAGAGCCTGCCGCCCTCTTCGTTGAGCATTGTTTATTCGGTATCGGTGGATCAGGTTCTGGAACGTATCCGGATGCTGGTACTTAACGCCGTCGTGCTTAACCTGCTGACCGGCGTGATCCTTTTTGCTCTCGCCCGGATGTATGAACGGCGGATCTTTATTCCGGCGGAAAATGACGCTCAGCGGCTGGAAGAGCACGAGCAGTTCAACCGAAAAATCGTCGCCTCGGCGCCGGTAGGGATCTGTATTTTGCGTACGCTCGATGGCACCAATATCCTGAGTAACGAGCTGGCGCATAACTATCTCAATATGCTGACGCATGAGGACAGGCAGCGATTAACGCAAATTATCTGCGGCCAGCAGGTGAATTTTGTCGATGTGCTGACCAGCAATAATACCAATCTGCAAATCAGCTTTGTTCACTCACGCTACCGTAACGAGAATGTGGCGATTTGCGTGCTGGTGGATGTGTCGGCGCGCGTCAAAATGGAGGAATCGCTGCAGGAGATGGCGCAGGCTGCGGAGCAGGCCAGTCAGTCGAAATCCATGTTCCTTGCGACGGTCAGTCACGAACTGCGTACCCCGTTGTACGGGATTATCGGCAACCTGGATTTACTGCAGACCAAGGAATTGCCGAAAGGGGTTGGCCGACTGGTAACGGCGATGAATAACTCTTCCAGCCTGCTGCTGAAAATTATCAGCGATATTCTCGATTTCTCAAAAATTGAATCCGAGCAGTTGAAAATTGAGCCGCGGGCGTTTTCGCCGCGGGAAGTGATGAACCATATTTCCGCCAACTACCTGCCGCTGGTGGTGCGTAAACAGCTAGGACTGTACTGCTTTATTGAGCCCGATGTGCCGCAACTGATGTCCGGCGATCCGATGCGCCTGCAGCAGGTGATTTCAAACCTGCTGAGTAATGCGATTAAGTTTACCGATACCGGCTGCATCATTCTGCATGTAAAGCGGGCGGGCGACTATCTGCAAATTAGCGTTCGCGATACCGGAGAAGGGATCCCGGCGAAAGAGGTGGTGCGTCTGTTCGACCCGTTCTTCCAGGTCGGTTCCGGGGTCCAGCACAACTTCCAGGGAACCGGGCTTGGCCTGGCCATTTGTGAAAAACTTATTAACATGATGGATGGCGATATTGCCGTCGAAACTGAACCCGGAATGGGCAGCCGGTTTACCATCCGTATTCCACTCTATGGCGTACAAAATAGCCTGCCGCTGCTTAGCGACGGCTTGTCTGAAAAATGCTGCTGGCTGGCGATAGATAATACTTCTTTGGCGCTGTTTATCGAGTCGCTGCTGACATATCACGCGATTCCGTTCCGTCGCTTTACCGGGCAAGAACCGGGAGCTGAAGACATCCTGTTGACCGACAGTGAGATCTCTTTGCCCTGGGCTGGCCTGGCTGCCGTTATCTTCTGTCGTCGCCATATTGGTATTCCGCAGGAGCGAGCCCCCGGCGAGTGGCTGCACAGTGTCGCCACACCGCATGAGTTGTTGTCGCTATTGGGGCGCATTTTCCACATTGCGGTCACCAGTGCAGGCAGCGAGCCTGCGTTATCCATTCCGGAGACGCAAACGGACAGCAATAATGATGACATGATGATTCTGGTGGTGGATGACCACCCGATTAACCGGCGTCTGCTGGCCGACCAACTGGGATCGTTGGGTTATCGCTGCGTCACCGCAAACGATGGCATTGATGCCCTGAATGTATTAAGTAAACAGCATATTGATATTGTGCTTAGTGACGTCAACATGCCGAATATGGACGGTTATCGCCTGACCCAACGCATTCGCCAGTTGGGACTGACGCTGCCGGTCATCGGGGTGACCGCCAATGCGCTGGCGGAAGAGAAACAGCGCTGCCTGGAGTCGGGTATGGACAGTTGTCTGTCGAAGCCGGTCACTCTGGATATTATCAGGCAGACCCTGGCGATTTATGCCGCGCGGGTGCGTCAGGGAAGAGAGTAAAAGATTTTCCCGGTCGCGGCGTTTATCGCCGCCCGACCGGGAGCAGAGGGGTTAGTCTTTGTCCGTTGAACTCAGCGAAACGGAAGAGAGATAGTTCAGCAGGGCGATATCGTTTTCCACGCCGAGCTTCATCATCGCCGATTTCTTCTGGCTACTGATGGTTTTGATACTGCGGTTAAGCTTTTTGGCAATCTCGGTGACCAGGAAACCTTCAGCGAACAGGCGCAATACTTCACTCTCTTTTGGCGACAGCCGTTTGTCACCATAGCCGCCGGCGCTGATTTTCTCCAGCAGGCGCGACACACTCTCCGGGGTGAATTTTTTGCCTTTTTGCAGCGCCGCCAGCGCTTTCGGCAGATCGGTCGGGGCCCCCTGTTTCAGGACGATCCCTTCAATATCCAGATCCAGCACGGCGCTCAGGATCGCCGGATTGTTATTCATCGTCAGCACAATGATCGACAGATCCGGGAAATGGCGCTTGATATACTTGATAAGCGTAATGCCATCGCCGTATTTATCGCCAGGCATGGATAAATCAGTGATCAGAACGTGTGCATCCAGTTTTGGCAGATTATTGATTAATGCGGTGGAGTCTTCAAACTCGCCGACAACGTTTACCCACTCAATTTGCTCAAGTGACTTACGAATACCGAACAGTACGATCGGATGGTCATCGGCAATAATTACGTTCATATTGTTCATGTATTAGGCTACCTTGCTACAGCAAGCTCTTGACGTAGACGTCAATGTCGCTGACATATTTTTCTATTCCTTGCGCATCTTTTTCACGAATCAGATGTTCAAGCGTTTCACATAACTGTTTGCCGGGTATCAGATTTAGCATAGCAAACGCCCCTTTCAGGCGATGAGCGGTTTGTGCCAGTGCGGCGAAATCGCTCGTTGTTAGTTCATTATACAGCCTCTTAACATCATCTGGTACCGTGTCGGCAAACAGGGCGTAATAGCCGCTGGCATGGAGTTGCACGTTACTCTCGCTGGCGGGAGCGTCTTCATCAGCCAACTGCTGCTCAATCAGCTGCAGGATCGCTTCCTGCATCGCGGTGCTGATATTAAAGTTAACGCGAAGCTGGCCTGGGCCAATTTTGCGTATTCCGGCCTCATCATCGCTTAAAAGCAAGCCTGAAGCAGTAAGATTAGACGGATTATCCGTTAAAAAGAGATCATATTGTTGACGCGTTAGTTTGTCATCCGGCGTAATGCAGCTCGCTCCCCAGCTTTCAAGTTGCCGCGTAACGATCCGGCGCACTTCATTGGCGGTGATATCAAGCAATACCACAACATCATCCAGCAGATGCTCGCCTGAATCGCTCTCTTCTTCACTGACCGCCATTTTCAGATGCAGGGAGTAGCGGGTACCCAGCGATTCACGCGCGTTGATATGCAACTGACCGCCCAGTTTGCGCATCAGTTGATCGCAGAGCCAGAAGGTGAGGGCGTTGGCTTTGCCGTACAGATCGGACTGCGTAGCGTTGAGGAACGGGAAGTGCATATTGTCGATTTCGTTACCGGAAACGCCGTTGCCAGTGTCGAGTATGCGGAAGGTCAGGCGATCGTCCGCTGACTCATCCTGACTCACTTCAAGGGTGATCTTGCCAATTGGCGTGGTGGTAACTGAATACTGGATAAGCAGTAAAAGCGTGCGCCGCAGCGCGTCACGATCGCCGTAGCGTTGCTCATTCGCCGGAAGCGCGTTATTAATCAGCAGTTGCAGACCTTTGCGTTTGATGAGCGGCAGGACTTCAGGTACGACTTCATCAATGAGTTGCTGAACAGAGAATCGCCCCTGAACGCTTTTCCAGTTATCGCTTTCCAGCAGATTTGCCAACTGTATTTCATCTACCAGCTGTACCAGTTCATCCGCATGCTGTGCCAGCTTACGACTCTCGCTAATGCCCAGCGCAGCCGCCTCTTCCGCCAGCGTTTGTGCCGGTTGCTTCAGCGCGGCGCCAATATGTTGCATAAAAGCGGTTCGACTATGCTGATTTTTCTCGTACAGACGCTGAGCCTGTCGGAGCTTCTTATTTACCATCACTTCACGATCCTGATCGCGAATAATGAATATTTGCGTACGAGGCGCGACTTGGCTACGAAACTGGCGGATCTCATATAGCTCATTATTCACCGTCGCCTGGATTACCCCCTGGTGCTGATCGGCCATATTGGTGATGTTTTGCAGGTTCAGATGCGGCAGCAGATGATCGGCGATAGGATTGCTGATGACGGTACGGTTAGCCTCCTGATCGTGAACCAGCAGCCCCAGCGGCAATAGCGAGACGATCTCTTCATGGATAGCGCGTTGGACGCGTAGTTCACTGTTGGCGGCCGAAGAGACCGCCGTACCGGATATGCTGTTCCGGTTGCTGTAGTGGCGGAAGGTGGTAAAACCGAACAGCGTCAGCGCCAGCAAACCGACGTTCAGCAGGAGCGGCAGTAAAATATTCTGTAAGGATTCCAGAATCAGCTCGCCGAAGGGCACTTTCCATATCAGACGCATGCCGGTGGTACTGATTGTGGTGATAATTTCAATCCGTGGGCCATTAAAGTTGATGCTGACAATGTCGCTTGTTGCTTTATCCGGCGTACTGGCGATATTTTTTGACGGATCCGGTTCAAGACGAAAACTATCCAGCGACATACTGGGGGGGATCAGGTCATTAATGGGCAGATCGAAAGCCACAACGGTCGCCAGATGGCCCGGTTGGTTGAAGGTGGTGCGCAAAGTAAAGTAGTAGCCATTTTGCCAGACGAGGTGGCGCAGCGAAGAGAATGTTTCGCGTTCATCCAGGGTATTTGCCTGAAGCAGCATTTCTTCCCGACGCGACTCTACCACGCTGCTGATGGTCGACTCTTTATAGCTGGATGATAAATCCTTCAACGGCAGCGTCGAAACCAGAATCAGGCTGTTATCAAGCCCATTCAGATAGTACATCGACCATGGAATTGTTTCCGCACCCCACAAAATGTCGAGGTAACTGGAGATTTTTTTCGTCATTTCCAGCGTAGAGCTGTCATGAGAACCAAAAATCAGCGCTTCGGTTTTACGCCGTGGTTTCTCCAGATAGTAAACATCCTGCTTTAAACGCGTTTCCTGTAAGTCTGTATCCTGAGTCGCGCCGGAAGAGGTCGAGGTGGCGGCAATATTGTCGTAAATTTGCCAGGTGGCGTAGCGCCAGGTATCAATGCGTTTGTGCAGGTCATCACTGATATCGACAATCTGGTAGCTTTTATCTTTCAGCCAGGTATTCACGGCGCTCTGAATCATGATCCCCATCGTCGCCAGCAGGACGATGACCATTAAAATGAAGAAGCGGGTAATGTTGCCAGGGATTAGGGACAATTTTTTCGAGGTCATCTTGTGAGAGTGCGACTCATCAGTGTTTATGAACGGGCGGTTGCGCCAGGAGCAACGGGAGCGTAGCGGATGCCACAAACAGTATAAAGGTTAACGTCGAAAATCCATACATCTGGATATCATACAAACACTTTTTTGCCTTGAGATTTATCTTAAACTTACCGGGTGGCAAAATGTACAGCCGCCTGGAGGTTGTACAAATATTTACTTTTTCTGTCAGTAAAAATAGCACTAAATAACAAAGAATTGTCTGAATAATGATTCTTCACAGCATAGCTGTTTGATTAATAGTCGTTATTTTTTTTGTTGGCAGGCATGGAGTAATTAAAGTGATGTAAAGAACGGTAAAAAAAAACCGAATGCGAGGCATCCGGTTGAAATAGGGGTAAACAGGCATTCAGAACTGAATGACGGTAATAAATAAAGTTAATGATGATAGCGTGGATAATTTTAGTCCCGGATGACGTTTTTGTTTTACCATTCAGTGCTATAGATTGGTCTCTTTTTAATGTGTTGATTTTATTTGTTTATTTTTATTTTTTGATTATTAGTGCTTATTTTGTTGCGTTTTTTATGCCTAAAAAAGTTCCCTTTCATTTACAAATTGAAATATTTTGCGGGTATTTTGAAACACCTTAGAAGTTTTAGTATCATATTCTTATTGGATTATTCTGCATTTTGCAGCACAATGAAATGGCCGGCTGATTAGAAGGGTAATCAGTAAGCAGTGGAATAATAAAGGCATATAACAAACAGAGGGTTAATAACATGAAAGTTAAAGTACTGTCCCTCCTGGTACCGGCTCTGCTGGTAGCAGGCGCAGCAAATGCGGCTGAGGTTTATAACAAAGACGGCAATAAATTAGACCTGTACGGTAAAATCGACGGTCTGCACTATTTCTCTGATGATAAGAGCAACGATGGCGACCAGACCTACATGCGTCTGGGCATCAAAGGCGAAACTCAGATCAATGACCAACTGACCGGTTACGGCCAGTGGGAATACAACGTTCAGGCGAACAACACTGAAAGCTCAAGCGATCAGTCATGGACGCGTCTGGCGTTTGCCGGTCTGAAATTCGGCGATGCGGGTTCTATCGATTACGGTCGTAACTACGGCGTAGTATACGACGTGACTTCCTGGACCGACGTTCTGCCGGAATTCGGTGGTGACACCTACGGTTCCGACAACTTCATGCAGCAGCGTGCTAACGGCCTTGCAACCTACCGTAACTCTGATTTCTTCGGTCTGGTTGATGGCCTGAACTTTGCCCTGCAATACCAGGGTAAAAACGGCAGCGTAAGCGGCGAAGGCGCGACCAATAACGGTCGTGACTGGAACAAACAGAACGGCGACGGCTTCGGTACCGCTGTAACCTATGACATCTGGGATGGCATTAGCGCTGGTTTCGCATACTCTCACTCTAAACGTACCAGCGATCAGAACACCGAAACTGAACTGGGCCGCGGTGACAACGCTGAAACCTATACCGGTGGTCTGAAATATGACGCCAACAATATTTACCTGGCGACTCAGTACACCCAGACCTATAACGCAACTCGCGCGGGCAGCCTGGGCTTTGCGAACAAAGCGCAGAACTTCGAAGTGGTTGCCCAGTATCAGTTCGACTTCGGTCTGCGTCCGTCTGTAGCTTACCTGCAGTCCAAAGGTAAAGATCTGGAAAACGGTTACGGCGATCAGGATATCCTGAAATATGTTGATGTCGGCGCGACCTACTACTTCAACAAAAACATGTCCACCTACGTTGACTACAAAATCAACCTGCTGGATGACAACAGCTTCACTCGTAACGCCGGTATCTCTACCGACGACATCGTTGCTCTGGGCCTGGTTTACCAGTTCTAAGCACGCTGAAGTTGCTAAAAAGGCGCCGATGGCGCCTTTTTTTATGCCCGGTTTAATCTTGCTGGTGTACTCTTTGGCTCTTAGCAAGAGGAAGCCAATTTTTATGGATATGACTTTTTTCCGCGCCACCCTGGTTGGGGTTTGCGTACTGTTTTCAGGTTGTGATTCAGCCACATCTCCCCAGGAACCCAAATCCGCCGTCACCGTGCTGGAGGGGAAAACCATGGGCACATTCTGGCGGGTCAGCGTGATAAATGTTGATCAGGCAAAGGATCAGGCGCTGCGCCAGAAAATTCAGGCACAATTAGATGCTGACGACCGCCTGCTCTCTACCTGGAAGAATGATTCAGCGCTGATGCGTTTTAACCATTTCTCCGGCACCACGCCGTGGCCGGTCAGCGAAGCGATGGCGGATATCGTCACCATGTCGCTGCGCATTGGCGCCAAAACCCATGGCGCGATGGATATAACCGTGGGACCGCTGGTGAATTTATGGGGCTTTGGCCCGGATAAACAACCGGTAAAAACGCCGGATCCGCAGCAGATCGCCGCGGCAAAAGCGCGTACTGGGTTACAGCATCTGACGGTGATTAACCAGGCCGATAAGCAGTTTTTGCAAAAAGACATTCCGGATCTGTTTGTCGATCTTTCTACCGTAGGTGAAGGTTATGCCGCCGATCATTTAGCGCGCCTGATGGAACAGGAAGGGATTTCGCGTTACCTGGTTTCGGTGGGCGGCGCGCTGGTGAGTCGGGGAATGAACGGCGAAGGGCACCCGTGGCGGGTGGCGATCCAGAAACCGACCGATCGTGAAAATGCGGTGCAGGCGATCGTCGATATTAACGGCCACGGTATCAGTACCTCAGGTAGCTATCGCAACTACTATGAACTGGATGGCAAGCGTATTTCGCACATTATCGATCCGCAAACCGGGTGCCCGATCGATCACAAGCTGGTTTCGGTTACCGTGATCGCCCCGACGGCGCTGGAAGCTGACGGCTGGGATACCGGACTGATGGTGCTGGGACCGGATAAAGCGCAGGATGTGGTACGTGAACAGGGGCTGGCGGTCTATATGATTGTTAAAGAAGGGGAAGGATTTAAAACCTGGATGTCGCCGCAGTTTCGCACTTTTCTTGTCGGTGAGAAAAATTAAACAGCAAGATTTCGGGTTTTTGATAACGGAGTTCGGCCCAGACTGAAGATACACTTAGTGCTTATCCCATCGGGGTGTTTGACTTGTCAGTTTGCGGTCGGCCATGGGCGAAAAACGCGTTGTGTTTTGAACGTACTTCAACGCGGCCGGGAGGGAGAGCGAAGCGCTTCCGGATTCCGACTGACAGGCCAATAACCCCCCGTAGGGAGGCGCTGCTTACCGCAGGAGTCCGTTATGAAACCGATAATGATTGATACCGATGCGCGTCGCTGGCAGGCCGTATGCGAACGCGATGTTCGCGCCGATGGTCAGTTTGTGTTTGCCGTGCTGACTACCGGAATTTGCTGTCGCCCATCCTGCCGTTCGCGACGGGCATTGCGGGAAAATGTCCGCTTTTATCCCTCCGTTGACGCCGCGCTGGCGGCAGGTTTTCGCCCGTGTAAACGTTGCCAGCCGGAAAAAATCGATCCGCAGCAGCAGAAGGTGGATAAAGTCGCAGCTGCCTGTCGATTGCTGGAGCAGGAGGCGCCGATAACGCTGGACACACTGGCGCGTCAGCTTGCGGTCAGTCCGTTTCATTTTCATCGTCTCTTTAAATCTGTCACCGGTATGACCCCCAAGGCCTGGCAACAGGCCTGGCGCGCCCGTCGCTTACGCGAAGCGCTGGCTCAGGGGGAAAAGGTCACCGATGCGGCGTTGTCCGCCGGTTTTCCGGATAACAGCAGTTACTATCAGCAGGCCGATGCCGCGCTGGGGATGACCGCCAGTCAGTTTCGTCGTGGCGGCGACAAGACTGATATTACCTGGATATGCGGCGACGGTCCTCTGGGGCGCTGCCTGGTCGCAGAAAGCGAACGAGGCGTATGCGCCGTATTGCCGGGAGAGAATGACGCCTCGCTCTATGAGGAATTAGCCCGAATATTTCCCAATGCACGCCTGGTGCCGGGTGACGACGTTTTTCGCCAACGGGTGGCGCAAGTATTTACGCATCTTAACGATTTCCGCCAGCCATTCTCTTTACCGCTCGATTTGCGCGGTACGGCGTTTCAGCTTCAGGTCTGGCAGGCGTTGCGGCAGATCCCGGCGGGCGAAACCCGCAGCTATCGTCAGGTCGCGCAAAGCATTGGCCGTCCCCGCGCGGTCAGGGCTGTGGCGAGCGCTTGCGCCGCCAACAGGCTGGCGCTGGTGATTCCCTGCCATCGGGTTGTCCGTGAGGGAGGGGCGTTATCCGGCTATCGCTGGGGGAGGGCGCGCAAAGCGCTGCTGCTGGCGCGCGAAGCACAAACCGAGGAGAACTGATGCTCGATCTTTTTGCCGATACGCCGCCCTGGCAGGAGCCGCTGGCACCGGGGGCGATCGTTTTACGTCGCTACGCCCGCGAGCGCGCTGCGGGACTTTTGCAGGTCATCGCCGATATTGCCCGCCGCTCGCCTTTTCGTCAGATGGTAACGCCCGGTGGTTATACCATGTCGGTGGCGATGACCAACTGCGGCGAACTGGGCTGGACCACGGATCAGCATGGATATCTCTACGCTAATACCGATCCGCTCACGGGCCAGCGCTGGCCGCCGATGCCGCAGCTTTTCCGTGAGCTGGCCTCAGATGCTGCCGCCGCTTGCGGCTATGCGCAATTTGCGCCAGATGCGTGCCTGATAAACCGTTATCAGCCGGGGGCGAAGCTGTCGTTACATCAGGATAAAGATGAACACGACCTGCGTGCGCCGATCGTGTCCGTTTCGCTGGGGCTGCCGGCAATATTTCAGTTCGGTGGCTTGAAGCGTAACGACCCACTACAGCGGGTACTGCTGGAACACGGTGACGTGGTGGTCTGGGGCGGGAAATCACGACTGTTTTATCATGGTATCCAGGCGTTGAAAGAGGGAATGCATCCGGCGACCGGCGCCTGCCGTTATAATCTCACTTTTCGTCTGGCGGGCAATAAAAATGAGAATTATTCTTGCCGTTACCGGCGAGCCGTTTAAACTGCTGGCTGTTTTTGCTTGCCCGGATTCGGTGTTATGGAACTTCTTCTTCTTGTCTGGCGCCAGTATCGCTGGCCGTTTATTGCCGTCATTGCCCTGAGTCTGCTCAGTGCGGCGTTGGGTATCGGGCTTATCGCCTTTATTAATCTGCGCCTGATTGCCATTGTGGATACCTCCCTGACGGTTTTACCGGAATTCCTCGGATTGTTGCTGCTGCTGATGGCCGTCACGCTCGGCTCGCAGCTGGCGCTGACCACGCTCGGCCACCATTTCGTTTATCGCCTGCGCGGAGAATTTATTAAACGTATCCTTGATAGCCAAATCGAGACGATTGAGAAAATCGGCAGCGCGTCGCTGCTGGCCGGGTTAACCAGCGATATTCGCAATATTACTATTGCCTTCGTGCGCCTGCCTGAGCTGGTGCAGGGGATCATTCTGACCTTCGGTTCCGCCGCCTATCTGGCCTGGCTATCGGGGAAAATGATGTTGATTACCGCGCTTTGGCTGGCATTGACCATCTGGGGCGGCTTTATACTGGTCTCACGCGTCTATAAACATATGGCTTTGTTGCGCGAAAGCGAAGATAAGCTGTATCACGATTATCAGACGGTGCTGGAAGGGCGCAAGGAGCTGACCCTTAACCGCGAACGCGCTGAATATGTATTTAACCAGCTTTACCTCCCGGATGCGCGTGAATATCGGCATCATATTGTGCGTGCCGATACCTTCCACCTGAGCGCGGTTAACTGGTCGAATATAATGATGCTTGGTGCCATTGGCCTGGTTTTCTGGATGGCCAATAGCCTGGGCTGGGCCGATACCGCGGTGGCGGCGACCTACTCATTAACCTTGTTATTTCTGCGCACGCCGCTGCTTTCGGCGGTGGGGGCGCTGCCCACTCTGCTCAGCGCTCAGGTGGCGTTTAATAAGCTGCGTCAGTTTTCGCTCGCGCCCTATCGCGCCGAATTTCCGCGGGCGCAGGCCAATCCTCACTGGCAGACACTGGAACTGCGCGATGTGGTGTTCCATTATCCCGATAACCGCTTTTCGGTAGGGCCTGTCAATATGACGCTGCAACGCGGCGAGCTGATATTTCTGATTGGCGGCAACGGTAGCGGAAAATCAACCCTGGCCATGCTACTGACCGGTTTGTATCAGCCGTGTGCCGGGCAGATTCTGCTGGATGGACAACCAATAGCGGCGGATAAACCGGAAGATTACCGTAAGCTATTCTCCGCCGTATTTACCGACGTCTGGCTATTCGACAGGTTGCTGGGGCCGGAAGGGAAAGCGGCCGATCCCGCGCTGGTGGACAAGTGGCTGGATTATCTACAAATGGGGCATAAGCTGCCGCTGGATAACGGTAAAATTCTCGATCTGAAACTTTCGAAAGGGCAAAAAAAGCGGGTGGCGCTGTTGCTGGCGCTGGCTGAAGAGCGCGATATCATCATGCTGGATGAATGGGCTGCAGATCAGGACCCGCATTTCCGCCGTGAATTTTATCAGGTATTGCTGCCGCTCATGCGGCAAATGGGGAAAACCATTTTTGCCATCAGCCACGATGACCACTATTTTCAGCATGCCGACAGGCTGCTGGAAATGCGCGGTGGTCAACTGGCGGTGCTGACGGGCGAAGAGCGAGCGCAGGCAAGCCGCGATGCGGTCGCCCGTACCGCCAGATAAACGTTGATACCTCTCCGGGAGGTTCTCTTCGGGGCTTCCCGCCATCCGCTGTTTTTTCCATCGACTGAATGCCTGGCGGTTATTATTTCCGTCTCCTCGCGCTATGCTTAATGCTTCCGGCCTGCTGGTCTGAGAGATATTTCACAAGGATTGCCTGATCGATGTCCGTTTTGCATAAAAAAAGCGCCAGGCTGCGCGACGAAGAGCGTGCCCGCCTCATCTGGCTACTGAGCACTGATAAAGCCGTCACATCTTCACTGTTGGGTAAATTAACCCTGGCTGAACGCTATGATGACGGTACTCTTCACGACGATCTGGCGGAAGTGGGCGCGCTGGTTTCGCACCTGCCGCCGCCGGATCTTGCCGATGCGCTGGAAGCGTTGCCTTATGACGCCCGTAACGCGCTCTGGCGACTGGTGGCCGACGACAAACGTGGCGAGGTGCTGCTGGAGGCGTCGGAAAGCGTCAGGGGCGATCTCATCGATAAGATGAGCGATCATGACCTGCTGTTTGCCTTACAAAATCTGGATATTGATGAGCAGGTCTATCTGCTGCAACACTTGCCGCGTGATCTGACCGGGCGACTGTTGGCCACGCTGTCGCCGGATAAGCGCGCGCGTATTCGCCAGATGATGCGCTACGCTGACAATACCGTCGGCGCAATTATGGAGTTCGAGGTTATCACCGTCCGCCCGGAGGCCACCCTTGCGGCGGTTCAGCGCTATCTGCGGCGATTGGGCAAAATGCCGGAAAACACCGATAAGCTGTTTGTGACCACCCGCAACAAGCTGCTGCTTGGCGAACTGGAACTGCAAACGATTCTGCTCAACGATACGCGTAAGCGAGTCGGGGAGGTGATGGAAGGCGATCCGATTACTTTTCAGCCGCATGAGGATGCGGAGAAAGTCGCCCGTACTTTCGAACGTGATAACTTACTTAGCGCCGCGGTGATTGACGCAGAAGGCGTGCTGATGGGGCGTTTGACCATTGATGAGATCGTTGATGTTGTTTATGAAGAGACGGATAACGATTTACGCCGGATGGGGGGACTGAGCAATGAGGATGATGTTTTCGCCCCGGTAAGCAAAGCGGTGAAAACCCGCTGGGCCTGGCTGGCGGTGAATCTCTGCACTGCCTTTATTGCTTCCCGCGTTATTGATGGTTTCGAACATACCATTTCCCAACTGGTCGCCCTGGCGTCGTTGATGCCGATTGTCGCCGGGATCGGCGGTAATACCGGTAATCAGACGATCACCATGATTGTGCGGGCGATGGCGTTGCAGCTTATTCAGCCGGGCAGCTTTTCGTTTTTGCTCCTCAGAGAGATGGGGGTCGCGCTGATCAACGGCATTGTCTGGGGCGGGATTATGGGCGCGATTACCTGGTGGCTATATGACGACCCCCAGCTTGGCGGCGTAATGATGCTGGCGATGATGTTAAACCTGCTGATGGCGGCGATGATGGGCGTGATTATCCCGATGGTGATGGTCAGACTGGGGCGCGATCCGGCGGTCGGCTCCAGTGTGATGATTACCGCTATCACCGATACCGGGGGGTTCTTTATTTTTCTCGGGCTGGCGACGCTTTTCCTGATGTAACCGGCGCTTTGTTGCGCAGGCGGCGGGGGATCAGCGCCATGGAGAGCAGACCTGCCAGGACGCCAATCGCCAGATTACTGGTGCCGACGGTGGCGCCGACGGTCACCAGCATTACCAGGGTTTCCGGCCACGGCGTCCGCGCGATCTCCGTCGGGCGAATGCTGTGCCAACTAAAAGTTTTCACCGCCACAATCACCATCACACCGGCGAGAACGGCCATCGGGATTCTCGCCATCACTTCGCTTAGTCCGGTGACCAGCAACAGTAGCACCAGGCCAGCGGCAAGGGTGGAGATCCGGCTACGCGCTTTGCCCATTTCAACGTTGACAATGGTCTGGCCGATCATCGCGCACCCGGCAATACCGCCGTAAAACCCGGCGAGAATATTCGCGATGCCCAGACCTGCGCTCTCGCGCGCTTTGCCGGAAGGGGTTTGCGTTAGATCATCAACTAATTTCGCCGTCAGCAATGATTCCATCAAACCCACAAAGGCGATACTCAGCGCGCAGGGCCAGATGATTTGCAAGGTTGTGATATCCAGCGGCACCATCAGGGTGTTCAGACCCGGCAAGCCGCCACGCATTGAGCCTTCATCCCCGACCGTTGGCAGTAATTGCCCGCTGGTGACGGTAAACAGCGTGAGCAGCACAATCGCAATCAACGGGGAAGGGATCGCTTTAATGTAACGTGGCGCCCATAATACGATCAGCAGCGTTAACAGGAATAAGCCGATAATCAGCGGCTGTTTACTCCAGAAATGGGGGATCTGGGCGAAAAAGATCAGGATCCCGAGGGCGTTAACAAAACCGGTCATGACCGCCTGCGGGATAAAGCGCATCAGCCGCGCCATGCCGCAAACGGCAAACAAAATTTGAATTATGCCTGCCAGAATAACCGCCGGAAGGATATAGCCGACGCCATATTGATGCACCATCGGCCCGATGACCAGCGCCACCGAACCGGCTGCCGCGGTGACCATGGCCGGTCTGCCGCCCAGTACCGACATGGCAAGGCATAACACCACCGAAGCGATCAGGCTAACCTTCGGATCAACGCCGGCAATAACGGAAAAAGAGATGACTTCGGGTATGAGGGCCAGTGCGGTCAGTGCGCCTGCCAGGGTTTCACGTGTCAGCAGCGCGGGAGAACGCACTATCTGGCGTAATGTGCCGACGTTAGCGGAGAGCGCGGAGTCAGAAACGGGTGGCATAAAAAAAGTTCGCAGAATATAAATAAAAGTGAGTATTGTCAGACGATGCTAACGTGCGGTCTGTCACAAAACCGAGGATGATAGCGCGGAATCGTTCCTGATACCAGTACAAAATGTGATTTATGATACACATTTATTAAACATTTTTATAACAGATCTCAAAACTCAACTTAAATTTTAAACAATATTTAAATTATTTTTCTTCGGTGCTACCTTTGGAGTCGAGAATCGTTTCACCTGCGCTAAATAAAAAAGCGAGTAAAGTAAGGCTCAAATCCGATGAAGAAAAAGATGGCCGTACCCAGCTCACAGGCGGTTGGTTCCAATAACACTCGGACCCACACCCGCCATGAGCAAGAGACGGATGTATTGCTGATTGGCGGCGGCATCATGAGCGCCACGTTGGGAACCTGGCTGCAGGAACTGGAGCCGGAGTGGTCTATTACCATGGTTGAGCAGATGTCCAGCGTTGCGGAAGAGAGCTCAAACGGATGGAATAACGCAGGGACCGGCCATGCGGCGCTGATGGAGCTGAACTATACGCCGCAAACCGCTAATGGAATCAATATTGATAAAGCGGTTGATATCAACGAATCTTTCCAGATCTCTCGTCAGTTTTGGGCGCATCAGGTGACGCGTGGCATTCTGAAAAAGCCGAAATCTTTCATTAATAGCGTGCCGCACATGAGTTTTGTGTGGGGCGAAGACAACGTCAATTTTTTGCGCGCCCGCTATGCGGCACTGCAACAAAGCGAACTGTTCCGCGGTATTCGCTACTCTGAAGATCATCAGCAAATTAAAGCGTGGGCACCGCTGGTAATGGAAGGGCGCGATCCGCAGCAGAAGGTTGCCGCGACTCGCTCGGAAGCAGGCACTGATGTGAACTACGGCGAAATTACCCGTCAGCTGATTGCCGGGCTGCAAACCCATGAAAATTTTTCTCTCCAGTTGAGTACCGTTGTGCGCCGCTTTAAGCGCAATGCGGATGAGAGCTGGAGCGTCACCCTGGCGGATGCCAACAATCGTCATCAGAAACGGGTCATTAAAGCGAAATTTATCTTTATCGGCGCCGGTGGCGCTGCGCTAACCTTGCTACAGGAAACCGGTATTCCACAAGCCAAAGAGTACGCGGGTTTCCCGGTCGGTGGACAGTTCCTGGTGTGCGAGAACCCGGAAGTGGTTAATCACCATCTGGCTAAAGTTTATGGTCAGGCGGAGGTTGGCGCGCCGCCGATGTCCGTTCCCCATATCGACACCCGGATTATCGACGGCAAGCGCGTGGTGCTGTTCGGACCGTTTGCCACATTCTCTACGCGTTTCCTGAAAAACGGTTCGCTGTGGGATCTGCTGGCTTCCACCAATACGTCAAATATCATGCCGATGCTTAACGTGGGCCTGGATAACTTTGATCTGGTGAAATACCTGATTAGCCAGGTGCTGCAAAAAGACAAAGATCGTCATGCGGCGCTGTGCGAGTATTATCCTGAAGCGCGTAAAGAAGACTGGCGCCTCTGGCAGGCCGGTCAACGGGTGCAGATTATCAAACGCGATGAGAAAAAAGGCGGCGTGCTGCGCCTGGGAACCGAAGTGGTCAGTGATGATGACGGTACGGTGGCCGCGCTACTCGGCGCATCGCCGGGCGCTTCCACCGCGGCGCCAATTATGCTGCAACTGATGGAAAAAGTCTTTAAGGATAAGGTCAATTCGGCAGAATGGCAGGCGAAACTGAAAGCGATTATACCAAGCTACGGTACGCGACTGGATGGCAATGCCGCGGAAGTTGAAAAGGCGCTGGCGTGGACCAGCGAGGTTCTGGAGCTGCACTATGCGCCGCACACGGCGCCCGATGATGTTCCGCAGGCGGAACTGAAGCCGTTGACTACAGGTCAGTCTGTCGCGGATATTGCGTTGTAATCCGTTATCCGGCGGCTAAGCCGCCGGACGCTCTCTGAAGCATTAACGGGTACGGCAAGGCAGAGCATCTTCAACCTCCCGTCGTGCGCCGCGCTACTCCTCGTGATTTTTTCCCTCTTCTAAAAAATCTTCATCTATCTCATCAATGTTTCCGGCGTGATCGCGGCCGGACAGCAGGTTCCAGCAGGCGATAAACAACGCGGCAATCAGCGGGCCAATAACAAATCCGTTGATGCCGTAGATTTCCATTCCGCCAATTGTGGTGATCAGGATCAGGTAGTCGGGCATTTTGGTATCTTTGCCGACCAGCAAAGGGCGCAGGATGTTATCCACCAGACCAACGATAATCACAAAGAAGCCGACGATAAAGGCTCCCTGCCAGAGCTGGGCGGTGGCGAAGAGATAGATGGCCGCAGGGACCCAGATAATCGCCGCGCCGACGGCCGGAATCAGCGACAGGAATGCCATTAGCGCGCCCCACAGGATGCTGCCATCAATACCGACGATCCAGAATGCCAGCCCACCCAGCGCGCCCTGAGCAAGCGCTACCGCGACGGTGCCTTTTACCGTCGCCCGGGCGACAGCGGCAAATTTAGCGAAAAGATGCTGCTTAACGTGGGTTGATAGCGGCAGCGATTCGAGAATCAGCCTGACGAGGTATGGGCCATCTTTTAGCAGGAAAAACAGCAGATAAAGCATGATGCCGAAGCTGATGGTAAAACCGAAAGTCCCTTTACCGATCAAAAATGCGCTACCGGCAAGGTACTGACCACCTTTTAGCGCAACCGAAGAAAGCTGCCGTTGGATTTGTTCGGCGCTATCAAGATTATGCTCAGCGAGGAAGCTGCGGGCCCATTCCGGCAGGTGAGCAAACAGGCTGGCAACCACCGCCGGGAACTGGGTATCATTATGCTGAAGTTTGCTGTAAACGACATTCAATTCAAAGGCCAGAGACGAGAGAATGATCGCCAGCGGAGTAAAAACGATCAGGCAGATAATGATAATTGTCAGCAGCGCCGCCAGGCCGTTGCGCTCTCCGAGTTTACCGCGCAGCGTGTTCTTCACCGGATGGAAGATCACCGACAGAATCGCGGCCCATAAAATGGCTGAATAATAGGGCGAGAGAACGTCGAAAAAAGCGAGGGTGACGATCAGCACTATCAGAATGAAAAAGCCTTTTGTAAGTCCATTAACTCTCATGTAAATCCTTCAAAAAATGACGTATAGAATAAAATAATAGAAGCTTTTCCACGATTTACAATCTGATTGATTTTCATGCTTCAGTAAGCAAAGGGGGAGGGGAATAAGGCCATTAAAAACCGGATATGGGAGCAGGGGCTGCGTTGATTGTGACGATGTACGCTCTGGCGGCCAGTCCGGATGCGCGCTGTGTTCTCGTCAGGTTTTTTGATGCGCCCATCCTCCATGCGGTGAGCCGGAGAAAGCCGCAGATGCAGCAGTAACTCCCAAGGCACTGTCGGTCATAAAAAGGGCATAAAAAACAGACGAGATTGTCAGTCTTGCCGCCGCATCAGGCTTTCGCCGAACCCACCGAAAAGTGATTCCCGTTGGCAAATACAACAGCGAATAACGCTGATGCCTCGCTTAACCGATGATGAGCATCAGGCAGCGCTTCTATTTTTTACGCATGGTTTACCGGTATTGTCATTTGTGAACGGAGTAGTACAGATATGTTGATTTTTTATCCGTGCTGTGAATAAAGTAGGGGGTGTCGTTTATCAATCTTGCGGAAACTGCTTATGTTTCATCTTATCAGGCCAGACGCCATCGGCCGTTTACCGTACCATCGGGACTCGCGGTGAAAAAAAACCAATACTTCGGGCCTGCGGCCGATTTTGCTATACGGACAACGCTGGCCGCTGCGGGTAGCATGCTTTTTGCTACCTGGCTGGGTTTTCATCACCCCTGGTGGGCCGCAATGACCGTCTGGCTGGTGGCGCAACCGACCCGCGGGCTGCTGCTGGAGAGAATGATTGCGCGCTTTACCGGCAGCGCAGTTGGCGCACTGGCCGGTATGGCGATTCTGCTGTGTCTGCCGATGAAATCATTCGGGCAATTATTGGTGCTGACGCTGTGGTTAGCGGCCTGCGCGGGCATTGGCAGTTTCTTCCGCCAGTTCCGTAATTATGGCTTTGTGCTGGCAGGCTACACCGCCGCTGTTATCGTTATGTTCAGCTATTTTGAAGCGCACACCGACTCACGCCTGGCCATTGACCGCACGTTTTGTACCCTGACGGGGATAGTTTTCACCGGGCTTGCGGCTTTTCACAGTTTGTCCGGCAACCGTTTTTCCGTGCTGAGTCAGCGATTTACTCTCCTGATTAATACCGTGTTATCGCAGGTACCGTATGCGCCGACCGCAAAACAACTTGTTGATTATATCGGGACGATTACCCGTCTTAACGCCGAGCTCGATAAAGAATCGGCAGGCTCGCTTTCAGCAATGCGCCAGGCCCGACAAATGAAACGAACGCTGCTTGCCTTGCTGAATGTTATCGCCACGCTGGCAACGCCCCACGCTGTGGTAGCCCGACATCCAGAATACCGCGTTCCCACTGCGCCTGACCTTTCGGCGCTTATCCGCCAGGCATCTGTGTCCGATAACACGCTGCTGGCACAGTCTCTGACGGAACTGCAACAATGCCTGGCGGGCGTGCCGGAAAGCTACGGTTTTTTTTGCCGGTTGCGCCACCATGACTGGCTGGTTGTGCTGCATGCTGTGTTGCGTCCGGTCGGGGCGCTCGCGTTATCTGGCAGCCTGTGGTTACTCACGGGCTGGGAAACCGGCCCCATTATGGTGATGACTGCCGTGCTGTTCGCGTCATTATTTTCCAGTAACCCGCAGGGCAACACTGCTCTTGCGGATGTGCTGTCGGGGACGATCATCGGGGCGCTGGCGGGGTGTCTGTTCCGGCTGTGGATCTCGCCGCAACTGAGTCATGATGCCGGAGTGCTGGTGATTATTCTGTTTCTGATGACCGGGGCCTACCTGATGGCATGCCCGCGTACCAGCAAAATGGCTATCGACATCAATATGACCTTTCTGTTGGTGACGCAGCCTTTTTCGTCCCAACTACCTGCCACGGTCTCCGACGTATTGATGCAAAGTGGCGCGATTTTATCCGGCGCCACGATTGCCGCCCTCTGGTACTGGCTGGTATTACCCGCATCTCCTCGCAGCAGCCAGGCGCGCGCCGCACGGCGTCTCATCGGGATTGCGCGTCGTTTATCCCGCAGTACATCCCCTCAGGAGGTGTCGTGGCTGCTGCGATATGGTCAGTCGACGTTGATGCAGTTATTTGCCAGCCACAGCCATGATGCGCAGTTTATCAGGTCCGGGCTGCGCTATCTGCGTCAGGCACAGCGCAGTGTTATGCAGTTTCACGCTCACAATCACGAACGCGCGTTTCACAGCCAGAAAACCGACGCATATCCGCGTACAATGCTGGCGGCACGGCTGGTTCAGCGCTATCTCACCTGTAACCGGCGTTCATCGTAAACATCGGTCATATAGGGCGATTAACGAGGTGGAGGCTGGTTGCCTGCGTGGACGGTCTGAAGGGCTTCCCGGATGCGATAAACAGTGTCTACCCGCAGACCCATATCCAGCTGTGCATCATCCATATGGTACGTAACAGCCTGAAATACGTGTCGTGGAAGGACTACAAAGCCGTCACCAGCGGACTGAAAGCGATTTATCAGGCCCCGACCGAAGAGGTGGCGCTGATGGCGCTGGATGCGTTCGCGGGTGAGTGGGACAATAAGTATCCCCAAATCAGCAAAAGCTGGCGTGCGCACTGGGAAAAGCTGAATACGTTCTTCGGCTACCCGCCGGATATCCGCAAGGCTATCTACACCACGAATGCTATAGAATCGCTGAACAGCGTGATCCGTGCAGCCATAAAGAAACGCAAAGTGTTCCCGACGGACGACTCGGTACGGAAAGTTGTCTATCTGGCGATCAAAGATGCGTCAAAAAAATGGAGTATGCCGATCCAGAACTGGCGGCTGGCAATGAGTCGTTTTATTATCGAGTTCGGTGACCGCCTGAGCGATCACCTTTAATACGGTGGCAGTTACACAGAATTACGGACAGGCTCTATTCCCTCGGTGACTGCATTTTCAGCCCTTTATGGGGATGCCAGTTATTATAGTCTTCCATCCATTCCGTCAGTTTTTCCATTACGGTCACCGCACCCGGCAGCTCATTCACATACACGTAGTCCCGCTTGAACGTTTTCACGAACGATTCAGCCATCCCATTGCTCTCCGGACTGCGCACCGGCGTCGTACACACGATGAACCCGAGTGAGGCGGCGAACGTTCTTGTTGCGTCCGCTATGTAGCAACTGCCGTTATCGGTCAGCCACTCAACGGCGTGTGGCAGATAAAGCGTATTTCCAGAGCGCTTTTCTACACTCTCTGTCAGCAGATCCTGCACCATAACGCTGTTTATACCACCTGTTGTTGCCGACCAACTGATAGCTTCACGATCACAGCAGTCAAGGCTGAACACCACCCGCACGACTTCCTGATTCCAGCAGCGTATTTCGAAGCCATCTAAGCACCAGCGCGTATCCGGCTTAAGTGTCACGACGTTGCCTGTACGACTGCTTGCTGGCTTTTTATGGCCTGATTTTGCCAGCAACAGGTTATTTGCCTGCATGATCCGATAAATGCGTTTGGGGTTAATCCGCCAGTTTTGTTCCCTCAGAGCACGATTGAGGTGCGCAGTCACGCGGCGATAGCCGTTTGTCGCCCGCTCGCTGCATATCTGGCGGATAAGCGGCAACAGTCGGGCATCATCGTCTTTGCTGTAGCGTGCTGACCGGTGCTGGCGTTTCTCCAGCAACCGGTCATACAGATTCGAACGTGATACACGTAGCACTTCAGCTATTCGGATGAGGGGGTATCGTCCGGTGGCAGCAATGGCATGCGTGATATCAACTTTTTTGCCTGTGCTATCTCAAGCGCGTCCCGAAGGATTTCGTCTTCCATCGTTTTGCGTCCCAGCATCTGTTCAAGCTGTTTGACTTTTTTCTCCAGCGCTTTGACTTCGGAGACGCTGACCACCTCCTCTCCTGCGGCGATCGCAGACTTCCCACCATCGTTCATGAGTCGTTTCCACTTAAAAAGAAGACTGGGTGTGATGCCATATTGCCGGGCAACGAGTGAGACGGTGTAGCCGGGCTGCATGGAGAGCGCAACAAAACGGGCTTTCTCTTCGGGAGTATAACGGCGGCGCTTTTGCTCGCCAGTGATCACTTCGATTCTTTGCACAGGAGACTCCTTAAACATAGCTCTATGACTATGTCTTACTGGCGAAGTGTCCGGTTTAAACGGGGGCTATTACAGCGTTATTATTGGTTATGCCAGTAGCGGCACACTATCCTCTATTGTCTATGGTGTGGCAAAGTTTGGTGCGGCAATGATGCTCGGCGGCGTCGTCCAGATGCTTTCCCCCCAGCCAGCAGGACTGGCCCGTAAAGAATCGCCTGATAACAAAGCCAGCTACGCCTTTGGCGGAGTAACCAATACCACATCGCAGGGTTACCCGGTCGGCCTGCTGTACGGTAAACGGCGAATTGGCGGCGCAATTATCTCTGCCGGAATTTATGTGGAGGATCAACGGTAGAGCACGTCACGCGCCGACGAGGCTCTCCAGCGGAATGCCGAATTGTGAATGAAGGCGGCGAATCATCGGCAGCGTCAGGTTGCGTGTTCCGTTCAGGATCTCATACACGCGGTTTGACTTGCCGATTGCTGGTTCAAGGTCTTTAACGGTCAGACCCTGTTGCTCCATACGGAATTTGATTGCCTCAACAGGTGATGGAGGAACGATCGGGTAGTGTTTTTTCTCATACTCTTCAATGAGTAAGCACATTACCTCGAAGTAGTCTCCTTCAGGGGTGTCGAGTTCTGGTTCGTTATCGAACATGGGTTCCACTGCCCGAAGGGCGGCGAGGTAGTCATGCTCAGTTCTGATTGGTTTAACGTTCATGGTTTACTCCATCTCAATCGTTTCTGCGTCTATGGCGTCGTATTGCCTGTGCGTTCCGATGAACTTAACGAACATCCATCCGCGCTGATAGGCAATGGCTACGATTAACCGGTAGTTATTCCCCTTTATATTAAATACCACTCGCCTGTTTTTCAGAATGCTGGCGCTACGGTATTGCTCTTTAATTTCTGCCGGGGTTTTCCAGTTGGCCTTTGTTGCCTCATCCACCCAGGCCCGTAGCGGTTGTTCTGCATCGGGATACTCCGCCCAAAAATCCTTCAGGTTTTTAACCGAGATTATCTTCATAGACCCATCATAGTCCCATAATGGGACTGTGTAAAGTCAGTATTCAAACTCCACCTCCGGGTGCAATGCCGTTCACTTAAGCAAATCATCGGTGTTATCTTTTGTTTTATTTGCCTGTGGCAATTGCATTATCGGTGGTTTAACGAAAATCTGATTCTGTTGATTCGCTTACTGAGCTGATACGGGCTGAAATATAAAGGATATAACTTTTTTTATGACTTTCAGCCTCTGAAAAGCCCCTGACGAATAACGGACTCACCGCATGGGGGTTGGGCGCATCAAGGAAACCTGGCGAGAACGCAGGCGCGCATCCAGGACTGGCCGCCAGGACGGCGGCCAGAGGGCGGGTCGAGACAGGGACGTCGAGTCCCGCCCGGTCCGCCAGATGAAGCCGGAGTGGAGCGGACCGCGGAGCGGCAGGTTTTCAGCGCCATGCCGGGGGTGCAGGGGGACGGGCGAAACGTCCCCCTGCCCGTTCACACGCTGTGGATATAACGAATATCCGCGTATTTATAGTGAACGGAACAGGCCACGGAATCTGAATGGGCGAAAATGAAAAATGCGTCATGCTCGCCAGAACCACCGATTGACAGAAC